>NZ_CP013021.1:10000-1507500 GCF_001420915.1 Agarivorans gilvus
TGGGTGTCGAAGTCCAAATTCAACAATGGCTTTCATGTAGCCGAACTTACTGCCGCAGTCATGACTTTTACCAACCATGTAATAGGCTTGTGTTGTTTCCTTTTGCATCAAGCTGGCGATCGCGTCGGTTAGCTGTATTTCATCGTCTGCCCCTGGTGGGGTACGTGCTAGCTCTTGCCATATTTGCGCAGACAATACATAGCGACCAACCACTGCGAGGTTGGAAGGTGCTTCTTCTACATTTGGCTTTTCAACTGTGCCTATCATATCGGCTGATTGGCCTGGTGATAGCTGGCTACCATTAATATCGACAATGCCAAACTTACTTACATCTTGCTTTGCAACTGCTTCTACCATTATCTGGCTGGCACCGCTTTGGTTAAACTTTTCCACCATATCGGCTAGGTTGTCCTTGCTCAGATCTGCACTAGCATCATCAAGAATCACATCGGGCAGTAGTACGGCGAATGGCTCATCGCCGATAAGCGGATGCGCACATAGAATGGCATGGCCAAGGCCCTTAGCTACCCCTGACGGACGTGCATGATGGTGACATCTTTAGGGCAAATCGAACGAACTTCGTTAAGTAACTGGCGTTTTACCCGTTTCTCTAGGGTTGCCTCGAGTTCAAAACTGGTATCAAAGTGGTTTTCTATAGAATTTTTACTCGAGTGGGTAACTAGAATGATTTCTTTAATGCCTGCAGCAATCGCTTCTTGTACTACATATTGAATCAAGGGCTTATCCACAATCGGGAGCATTTCTTTAGGGATGGCTTTAGTAGCCGGTAGCATTCTGGTTCCCAGCCCTGCTACGGGTAATACTGCTTTACGTACTTTGGCGCTCATTTCATTCTCTTGAAGCTAGGTCTTATTTGCTTGGCACTTTAGCACGTGAACATGACATTTTAAATTGAGAGGGTAAATATTAGTGAAGTGTAAGGGTCTGTTTTAACATCCTTTCTTAGAAAGGATGTTAAATTTTCTGTTAAAGTTTACTGCTTAGGTTCTACGAATAACTTGTCTTTATTGTCTAGGTAAATTTTTTCACCAATGCCCGGGACCAAAACGATCTGCTCAACATTTTGAAAATTGCCATGTTCGTTTCGGTATTGGACGATTGCTAGTGATTTGGATGCGCCTATACCTTTTAGGCTATCTAGTTGTTCAGCTGTCGCGGTATTTAAGTTAAGCTGTTGCCCGCTGTCTGCAGCAAACACGGGCTGGTAACTTAGCAGGGTGAATAGCACTATCAGAACATATTTAGACCATTTCATAACTCACTTTCCTTTTTTTGATGAAATACATATTAAAAGTAGGTGAGTTTCATTATTTATAAATGACTCATTTGGGTGAAATTAACTAAACAGTGAAGGAAGGGCGAAGATATCGCCCAATTTTTTATTAAGGAAAAACCTTTTTAAAAGGCTTAACGGTGACTTTGGCATACACGCCTGCAGCCACGTAAGGATCTGCATCAGCCCAGCTTTGGGCTTCTTCTAAGCTATTAAACTCCGCAATAACGGTTGAGCCTGAAAAACCTGCTTCTGCTGGGTCTTCTGCATCAATCGCAGGCATTGGCCCTGCTACTAATAAGCGGCCTTCATTAAGCAAAGCTTGAAGTCGCTCTAGGTGAGCAGGGCGTGCTTGTTTACGCTTTTCTAAGCTATCAGCCACATCCTCGGAGAAAATGACATACCACATGCTAATTGTCCTTTTTTTGTGATAATGATTGTTGTTGCTCTTTGGGTAGGTGTTTATAGAGGTATAGCACTGTCGCTACAGTAAATACCAAAGTGAGGCCCAGTAAGCCGAACACTTTAAAGTTGACCCAAAAAGCTTCAGAAAAACTAAATGCAATATAAAGGTTTAAACAACCACATAAAATAAAAAACAAGGCCCAAGCCACGTTTACTTTTGACCACACCTGATCAGGCAAGGTCATTTCTTTACCTAACATTTTCTTTATTAGTGGACTATTGAAGGCAAATTGACTCACTAAAAGTACAAGACCAAATAACCAGTTGATAACGGTGGGCTTCCATTTAATGAAATGGTCATCGCGTAAAACTAGCGTTAAGCCACCGAACACTAAAATAAGCACAAAAGAGATCAGGTGCATTTTTTCAACTCTTTTGTTCTTAATGTAAGAAATTGCCAGTAGCAGGGCGGTAGAGATGATTAATGCTAAGGTGGCAGCATAAATGTCTTGCATCTTATAAACCGCGAAAAAGATGATTAATGGGATAAACTCGAAAAATTGTTTCATAGTTCCTCAGTAGGCGCGTCAACTAAAAAAGCCGCTAATTAGGCGGCTTTTGATAGTAGCAAGATCTTCAGTTAAACGGTAGCGGCTTTCATCGAGCGAGTAAACTCTCGTAGTTCAGTTAGCATTGTCTCTGGCTGCTCTAGGTGTTGCTCAATCAACTTAACTACGGCTGAACCAGAAATAGCGCCCGCCGCACCAGCAGCGATGGTCTCTTTAACTTGTTCTGGGTTAGCTATACCAAAGCCGAGTAATGCGGGGGAGCGTTATACTGTTTAAGTTTGTCCAGTAATTTGCCCACCGGAGCACCGGCTTTGGTTTCTGTGCCGGTGACACCTGCGCGGCTTACTAGGTAGGTATAGCCCTGACCATATTCTGCGACTTTGGCCAGAGTGGCTTCATCGGCGTTTGGTGGCGCGATGAAAATGCTTTGTAGGCCATATTTGTTTGCCGCTTCTCTAAATGGAGCAGATTCATGGATAGGCACATCCGCTACCAACACCGAGTCAACGCCCGCTGCGACCAATTTCTGATAGAAGGTATCGATTCCGGTAGAGTAAATAAGGTTGGCGTACAGCAATAAACCAATCGGCACTTCTGGATGTTTATTACGGATCGTGCTGAGCATCTCTAAACAACGCGGCGGGGTAACGCCGGCGGCTAGCGCTCTAACATTTGCTCCTTGAATGGTTGGGCCATCGGCCACTGGATCTGAAAAGGGGATACCAAGTTCTAGGGCATCGGCTCCGCCTTCAATCAATGCATCTACAATCGCTAATGATTGTTCATAGTTTGGGTCACCCAGAGTAACGAAGGGAACAAAGGCGCCTTGTTTATCTGCTGCCAAGCGTTCAAATAAATTAGCATAGCGTTGAGTCATTATAGGCTTCCTTTTTGTTCGAAAATATCGGCGACGGTGAAGATGTCTTTGTCGCCACGGCCAGACAGATTCACTAGCAAAATTTGCTCTTTCTCTTTGTCTTGTTGTGCCAGCTTGAGAGCATAGGCTAAAGCATGGGCTGATTCTAAAGCCGGAATAATCCCCTCGCTTTCGGCTAATGTTTGAAAGGCGCTCAAGGCTTCCTCATCGGTTGCCGACTCATAATCAGCCCGACCAATGGAATTTAAATAGGCATGTTGCGGGCCAACTGAGGGGAAGTCTAAGCCGGCAGAAATCGAGTAAGACTCTTCAATTTGGCCGTTTTCGTCTTGCATTAATAGCGAGTGCATACCAAAGAACATGCCTTTGCGGCCATGTTTCAACGGAGCGCCGTGCTGGTCGGTATCGATCCCCTTACCTGCGGGCTCTACGCCAATTAACTGAACCCCTTCTTCATCAATGAAGTCGGCGAACATGCCAATGGCGTTAGAGCCGCCACCCACACAAGCGATGACGGCGTCGGGTAGACGACCTTCCGCTTTCAAGATTTGCTGTTTAGCCTCTTCACCAATCATTTTCTGAAATTCACGAACGATGGTGGGGAAGGGGTGAGGCCCGGCTGCGGTGCCCAATAAATAGTGAGCGGTGTCGTAGCTGGCAGCCCAGTCGCGCAAGGCTTCATTACAGGCATCTTTTAAGGTGGAGGAACCGCTATGCACTGGAATCACTTCGGCACCCATCAAGCGCATCCGGAATACGTTGGGTTTTTGTCGCTCACAATCGATGGCGCCCATGTATACACGACACTTAAGGCCTAATAAGGCACAGGCTAAGGCGGTGGCCACGCCATGTTGACCCGCACCAGTTTCGGCGATGATTTCTTTTTTGCCCATGCGTTTAGCTAGCAGAGCTTGACCTAATACTTGGTTGGTTTTATGAGCCCCGCCATGCAGTAAGTCTTCTCGTTTTAAGTAGATTTTCGTCTTGGTACCGGCGGTCAAATTACGGCACAACGTGAGAGGCGTTGGACGCCCGGCATATTCACTTAGTAGCCCATTGAACTCATCCAAGAACTCGGGATCTTGCTGGGCATCGATAAAAGCTTGCTCAAGTTGGTCGAGAGCTGGGACGAGGATCTGTGGCACAAACTGCCCGCCGAACTCTCCAAAATAGGAATTTAATTTACTCATTGTTGACTCTTATTCGTTAAAAAATGTAAGTACGAATCGTTTCGTTACGACTAGTACTGTCTAATTTGTTGAAACGCAGCTGTTATTTTGGCTGGGTCTTTTATCCCCGGTGTTTGTTCTACACCTGAGTTCAAATCTAATCCGGCTGCAGCATAAGTTAAGGCGTCTTGAATATTATCTAAGCCTATGCCGCCTGCCAGCATCGCACCTTGACTGTGCTCATCTAATAATTGCCAATCAAAGCTTTTCCCGGTACCGCCGTTTTGCCCAGCAACCTTACTGTCAAACAAAATCTTATCGGCGTTACTCGGCGCCTGTGGTAGAGAATCGCTTACGCCAAGGGCTTTCCAAACAAGGCTGGTATTTAATTTGGCTTTGAGTTGAGTGATGTAGTGCTCGTCTTCATTGCCATGCAATTGAACTGCATGTAATTGCAGTTGGTTGGCAACCTGGGCAACTTCATCTACCGAGCCATTCACAAATACCCCAACAAAGTTAAGGGGAGCCGCTTGGGTTAGTTTTTCTGCTTGGGCTAGGCTGACACAGCGCGGTGATTTTTTGGCAAAAATTAAGCCGCCGTATACCGCGCCGGCTTGATAAGCCGCTTGCACATCTTGCTCTTGAGTTAATCCACAGACTTTATTTTCGCCTAAGATGAGCTTACGGCAAGCCATGTCCACATCATCTTGGCTCATTAGTGAACTGCCCACCAAAAAGCCGTTGGCATATTGAGCTAATTCCCGTACTTGCTGGTGTTGGTAGATCCCTGACTCGGAGATAATAATCCGGTCTTCCGGGATTTGCTTGGCCAGTTCGGGGGTTCTTTCTAAACTAATAGAGAGATCGCGTAAGTTACGGTTATTAATGCCGATGACTTTAGCGTTCAGCGCAATGGCGCGTTCTAACTCTGCTTGATTGCTTACCTCGGTGAGTACGCCCATGTTGAGTTTGTGGGCCACTTCCGCTAGCAAGCGGTATTCGTTGTCATCTAATACCGATAGCATCAGCAAGATGGCATCGGCTTTGTGATAACGGGCGAGGTAAATTTGGTATTCATCGATGAAAAATCTTTACATAATACCGGTTGCTCAACTTGTTCACGCACTTGAGTCACGTAAGCAAATTCACCTTGGAAATACTTGTTATCGGTAAGCACCGAAATGGCGGCAGCATAGTTTTTATAAACACCAGCGATTAGGTCTAGATCAAACTCCGGGCGAATAAGTCCCTTTGATGGAGATGCTTTTTTACATTCAAGAATAAACTTGGCAGGTTTTCCCGACAACGCTTGATAAAAATTACGCTCGGTGGGCCCAACTTGCTCGATAAAGCTGTCTAATGGCTGGCTTTGCATCTGCTCGGCTAACCATATCTCTTTGTCGGCAACGATTTTATCTAAAATAGTGGCTTGTTTCGGTTCTACTTGGCTCACTGGCTCATCTCCGCCAATTGGTTTGCTAAGGTGAGTGCTCGACCTGATGCCATCTCTGTTAGCGCCATCTTCACTCCTTCTGCTAGCTCATCGGTTTTGCCGGCTAATTTTAGTAACAAGGCAACATTCACTGCAACCGCGGCTTGTTGAGCAGGGCTGGCCTGGCCTTGTAGCAGTTGTAAGGTGATGGCTTTATTTTCTTCGGGGGTGCCGCCCTTTATCGCATCTAGCTCTGCAAGTTCGACTCCGAAGTCGACTGGGTTTAGGCTGTATTCGATAATGCTATCACCATTGACTTCGGCCACTTGGGTTTCACCATGGATGGCTACTTCATCTAAGCCTGCGCCATGAATGACCATGGCCTTTTTCATACCAAGTTGTTGTAAGGTTTTAGCAATGGGAGCAATTAGCGCTGGGTCATACACTCCCATAATTTCCATGGTGGGGTGGGCCGGATTAATCAGCGGCCCGAGTACATTAAAAATGGTACGCGTTTTTAAGGTTTGGCGCACCGGCATGGCGTGACGGATCCCCGCATGATATTGCGGGGCGAACAAAAAGCACAGGCCTAGCTCATCTAAACAACGGCGCGCTGTTTCTGGGCTCATTTGAATATTGATACCCAATGCGGCCAGTAAATCGGAAGAGCCTGATTTACTTGAGACACTGCGGTTGCCGTGTTTGGCCACTTTCACCCCTAGGCTTGCTGCAACAAAAGCCGAGGTGGTCGATATATTGATGGTATTGTGACCATCACCGCCGGTGCCCACAATGTCGGCAAACTCATAATCTGGGCGAGGGAAGGGAGCAGCGTTGGCTAATAGGGCTTTAGCGGCACCAGCAATCTCTTGCGGTTGCTCACCTTTGATTTTTAAGGCGGTGAGTAAAGATGACAAGATAATCGGGTCTACCTCACCTTGAACTACTTGACTAAACACCAGTTGTGCTTGCTCTATGCTGAGATCTTGTCCTTGAAATAGCTGCTCTAAAATAGCCTGCATTACGCGTCCTCCTTTTGGATTGCCCATTCTAAGCTGCGGGCGAGAAGTGTGGCCCCTTCGCTGGTTAATATGGATTCAGGGTGGAATTGAAAACCCACCACTTTGTCCTGTTCATTAATAATCGCCATCGGCATAGTTTGGTAGTGAGCGTTCACAGTTAAGCCCTCTGGCATCGATGTAGCCACTAACGAGTGGTAGCGCGCCACTGGCAAGGGATTACTCAAACCTTCAAACATTAAGCGGTTATCGTGTTCAATGGCAGAGGATTTTCCGTGAACGATTTCTCCGGCTTTACCGACCACGCCGCCGTAGCTTTCGACTAGCGCTTGATGACCTAAACAAATACCAATGATGGGTACTTCACCTTTACATAAATTAATCAGTTCCAACATACAGCCTGCTTGCTGAGGGTTGCCCGGTCCTGGCGACAATACCAATACCGCTGGGTTGGGGCAGTCATCGATATGCTGTTTAATTTCTTGTGCGCTTAAATGATTGCGATAAATACGAACATCTAAACCTTGGCTACGAAATTGGTCCACTAGGTTGTAAGTGAACGAGTCAAAGTTATCGAGTAGAAAGACACTATGAGTCATGACTAACATCCTTTAAAGTTGAACCGTGAGCACGGGCGATGGCGTTTAATACCGCGGCGGCTTTATTGCGAGTTTCATCCGCCTCCGCTTGCGGCACAGAATCATACACCACCCCGGCGCCGGCTTGTACATGGGCCAGCTGATCTTTAACAAAGGCTGAGCGAATAACAATACAGGTATCCATATCGCCATTGCCCGCCAAGTAGCCTACGGCGCCGCCATAACTACCACGGCGTTTTTGTTCTACTTGACGAATTAACTCAGACGCTCGAATTTTAGGTGCGCCAACCAGTGTGCCCATATTCATGCAAGCTTGATAAGCGTGCAGAGCGTCAAGGTCATTACGTAAAGTGCCAACAACGCGAGAGACTAGGTGCATTACATGGCTGTAGCGGTCAACTTTAAGTAGGTCTGCAACATGGCGGGTGCCTGGCTCGCTGATCCGTGCTACGTCATTACGTGCCAAGTCTACTAGCATGATGTGTTCGGCAGTTTCTTTTTTATCTAAACGAAGCTCTAGCTCAAGGCGTCCATCAAGGTCTTTATTAATTGAACCATCGGAATTAAAGCCTCGTTTACGGGTGCCAGCAATGGGGTAAATTTCTACATCACGACTGGTTGCTGAGTACTTAATAGCGCTTTCGGGTGATGCGCCAAAAATCACAAAGTCGCTGTCTTTAAGGTAGAACATGTAAGGGCTGGGGTTAGTGAATTTTAGCTCTCGATAAGCGGCCAGTGTATCAGGGCAAGCAAGGGTAAAACTGCGCGACGGAACGACTTGAAAGATATCGCCTTGGCGAATGTAATCCTTCATAATTTCCACATTATTGCAGTAGTCTCTATCGCTTATATCTGCTTCAATTCTACCTTGATAGTCGTCAATCTCAGTGGGGGGCTGTTGATGGTTTTTGTGTTCGCACAGTTCAGCTAAATGGGCTAATCGCTCTGCAATCCGAGTGGCTTCTTGTTGTTCATAGACCGAGCCGATAATGTGGGTGATTTGTTCTTGATGGTCTATTAATAGTAATGTTTCGGCTAAGTAGAATTGGAAATCTGGGCAACTATTAGTGCTTTGGGCTACCTCTTGCAACTGCTCAAAGCTAGCGATGAAATCGTAGGCGAACACCCCGCCTAAAAATACCCCTTTTTCATGGTAGGCCAAGTCGCCGTAAAGCTTAACGATGATGCGCAGAGCATCAACTGGAGAAGCAGCTTTTAATCGAGAATCTTCATCTAAGTTGGCGGTGGGGAGAGGGAAGTTTAAAACGAGTTGCTTGGTACTATGGTTGGTGATTAGGCTGTGGTCGGTATGCTCTGCTATGCTGGCTATAACCGCCTCACCATTTGTCGATAACGCGTTAAATTGAACTTCGCGCCCTTGGCAGATTATCTTCACTGCGGCATCGGCTAAGATTAAGCTTTGTAAGTTTTCTTTACTGTCTATTTCACAAGACTCTAATAACAGGTTGTGTTGAGTCTCCTTACACAACTCTTGATATAAGCTTAATGGGTCATCGACATAGCTGGCATCGATGAGATCGTTTTTTAGGTGCACCCTAGGGTGGTTACTCATTGTTCGTTACTCCTAATTAAGGCCGTAGCGCAAATAAAAAAAAGCCCGCGTTTAGCGGGCTTTTTGTTGTTCTGTTTAATGATTTGGAAATACAACAACTCACACCCGCTTATTTCGGAGTGCGCCACCACCAAGTTTTGTTGGTTAGAAGAAAAGTTGTCATGTTTATTCCTAGTCATTTTGGTAAACTTAGTTAACTGTAAATGACATCACTAAGTCAAGAAAAAATTTAGGAAATTTAATGCGATTTGATTTGCATTGCCATACTACTGCTTCCGATGGCGGTTTAAGTCCCAAAGAGCTTGTTATGCGGGCAGAAAATATGCAAGTCGATGTGTTGGCCATCACCGATCACGATACCACCGCCGGTATTGAACAAGCGCAGGCCAGTGCTAAACATTTGCAAGTGATTCCAGGTACAGAAATCTCCTGTGCTTGGCATGCCTTTGATATTCACGTCGTTGGTTTAAATCTTGATATTGCCCATCAAGGCCTACAGCAACAGTTAAGTTTACAACGAGAAAAGCGCGAGCTACGCGCTCAGGAAATGGGGCGGCGCTTAGCCAAGGCGGGTATCGATGGTGTTTATCAGCAAGCTAAACAGCTGGCAGGAAGTGCGCCTATCACTCGTTCTCATTTCGCCAATGTCTTAGTTGAAAGAGGCCTTGCCACTAGTTTTAACAAAGTGTTTGATAAGTACTTAAGTCGTGGCAATATCGGCTATGTACCCAATAACTGGATGAGCATTGGCGAAGCCATAGAAACGATTCATCAGGCCAAGGGATTTGCGGTGTTGGCTCATCCTACTCATTATGATTTATCCAATAAATGGATCCGTAAGTTAGTCTCCGAATTTGCTGAGCTTGGTGGTGATGCCATTGAGGTAGCAATGCCACAAATGTCAAAAGATCAGCAACAATGGTTAGCGAGTCTTGCACAGCAACATCAGTTATGTGCTTCTCAAGGCTCTGATTTTCATCATCCTTCTACTTGGCGAGAGCTAGGCCGAGGATTACAATTACCTGACCAGTGCCAACCAATTTGGCTGCGCTGGCAAGCACTTTAGTCTGCAGGGCCTTTTAGGCGTACGCATTAGCAGGGATAGTAATGAGCCAATTTTTTTATGTACATCCAGATAATCCACAGTCGCGTTTAATGAAGCAAGCGGCCGCACTGATCAAACAAGGTGGGGTGGTTATTTACCCCACCGATTCAGGCTATGCCATTGGCTGCCATATTGGTGATAAAGCAGCCTTAGAGCGTATCTGCCGCATTCGTCAATTGGATAAAAACCACCACTTCACCCTAATGTGTCGAGACTTGTCGGAGCTGTCTGAATACGCTCGAGTGGGTAACCAAGCCTTTCGTCTGTTACGTAATAATACTCCAGGGCCGTATACCTTTATTTTTAGAGGCACCAAAGAGGTACCTCGGCGGCTGTTAAACCCTAAGCGTAAAACCATCGGCATTCGTATTCCGGATAATCGTATTGCACTAGATATGCTTGAAGCGTTGGGGGAACCCTTAATGTCATCGAGTCTTATTTTGCCGGGGAATGACTTCACCGAGTCCGACCCAGAGCAAATTCGTGATGCATTAGAGCAGCAAGTCGACTTGATTGTTAATGGCGGATTTTTAGGTGAACAGCCGACAACGGTAATCGACTTGTCGGAGGACGAACCTGAAATTCTACGTTATGGCTCTGGTGATACGAGTCCTTTTGAGTAATGTTAGATAAGGCATCGCCCTCCCAGCAGTTAACGCTTGCCAGTGTCAACGGGGAGCCCTGGTTAGAGCTACCCGAAGACTTATTTATTCCACCCGATGCCATGGAAGTGATTCTTGAGCAATTTGAAGGTCCTTTGGACCTGTTGCTTTATTTGATCCGTAAACAGAAACTCGATATTGAGCATTTACCAGTATTGGCGATTACCCAGCAATACATGGATTATATTGAGGCGATGCAGCAGTTAAAGCTGGAACTGGCAGCAGAATACTTAGTGATGGCTGCGTTGTTAACGGAGATTAAATCACGCACCTTATTGCCGGTGCCTGAGTTAGAGCAAGAAGAAACGGATCCGCGGGCAGAGCTGATTCGGCGTTTGCAAGAGTATGAACTCTATAAAGATGCCAGTGAGAAAGTCGACAGTTTACCGCGCCTCCAGCGAGATACCCATGCCGTGGTCATTGCCAAGCCCGAGGATATGCCAGTTAATGTGATATATCCTGAAGTAGCCATGGATCAATTGCTGGAGGCTTTACGCGGCATTGCCCAGCGGGTACAAAATTTTGAGCATCATGAAATCAAACGAGAAAAGTTGTCTACTCGGCAACGGATGAGCGATATTTTAGCAAAACTGCAGGCACACCGCTTTGTTGAATTTAGTCAGTTGTTTAGCTTGAGTGAGGGACGAGCGGGTTTGGTGGTAAGTTTTTTGGCTATTTTGGAGTTGATCAAAGAAGGCTACATCAAATGTGTGCAAAGTCAGCCCTTAATGGCCATTCAGGTTCTGTTGGTGGCCAATGAAGAGGCCGAATCATGAGTAAACCAAATTTAGTGAAATTAGTTGAGGCCGCTTTGTTTGTGGCTGGTCGTCCTTTAAGCGTGAAAGACTTGCAAACTACGGTACTGGCCGAGGTGGGCTTGGCTCGCACTCAAGTTAACATGATTCTGGATGAGTTGAGTCAGCGTTATCAAGATTCAGCCATTGAGCTTGCCGAAACCGCATCGGGTTACCAGTTCAGAGCTCGCCAAGAGTATGCGCCTTATTTGTCTATGTTATGGGCTGAAAAGGCGCCGAAGTTTAGCCGCGCCATGTTAGAAACGCTTACCTTGATTGCTTATCGCCAACCGATTACTCGCGGTGAAATTGAAGCGATTAGAGGGGTGGCCGTAAGCAGCCATATTATCGGTGTATTAAAAGAGCGTAATTGGATCCGCAGTGTCGGTCATAAGGAAATTCCAGGGCGTCCGACCTTGTTTGCCACTACTTCAGAGTTTTTAGATTACTTTGGTTTGAAAGATTTAAGCGATTTACCTGAATTAGACCAAACTTTACTTGAAAAACTGCCGCAAGACTTTCAGACTTAGCGCACTTTACCATCCGGATTTGTAAAATGAGTGAAAAACTTCAAAAAGTCCTAGCCCGCAGCGGTTTAGGCTCTCGTCGTGAGATGGAAGCTGTAATTGATGCAGGGAGAGTCAGTGTCGATGGAGAAAAGGCCAAATTAGGCGATCGCATCGAAGAAGGGGCTGAAGTCAGGGTTGATGGCAGGCTCATCGACATTCAAAAAGTCGAAGATAGCATATGCAGGGTACTTGCTTACCATAAAGCAGAAGGGGAAATTTGTTCTCGAAATGACCCTGAAGGACGCGAAACGGTATTTGACCGCCTACCTCGTTTACAACATGGCCGATGGATTGCGGTAGGGCGTCTTGATATTAATACTTCGGGTTTGTTACTTTTCACCACCGATGGAGAATTGGCGAACCGTTTAATGCACCCTAGCTTTGAAGTAGAGCGCGAATATGCGGTGCGGGTTTTTGGTGACGTAAATGACGAGGTGATTCGAAATCTACGCCATGGGGTAGAGCTAGAAGATGGCCGCGCTGCTTTCACTTCAGTGAAACGTCAGGGCGGAGAGGGCATCAATCAGTGGTATTCGGTTACCTTGAGTGAAGGGCGCAACCGTGAGGTGCGCCGTATGTGGGAATCACAAGGTATGCAGGTGAGTCGACTGATTCGGGTGCGTTATGGCTTACTTCCCTTGCCAAAAGGCCTACCACGCAGTGGTTGGCAAGAGTTGCCTTTGGAGCAAGTAAATTACTTACGCCAATTGGTTCAGTTAAGTAAGGAAGAGAATACCGTGATTAAAGTGGCCGACAGGGTTCGCAGTAGTCAACGTATACGAAAATCAGTGCGTAAGCATCGCTCCCGTGCGCAAAGCCAAGCGGCTAAGAGACGACGCTTGAAGTAAGTGCCAAACAACTAAAAAGCTCGCTAAGGCGAGCTTTTTAGTATTTGTAGTATGAGCCTTAATGGGAGAACACCGGCCCGGTGCCCGTCGACCATAGAATCACTGTGGCTATCAGCACGGTAACCAGCATAACTAGACCTACGGTAACGAGGCTACTGGCGAAGATAAAACCGCGTTCTTCGGGAATGTGCATAATGATGGGGACACCGGTATACAGTAGATATACGGCATAGGTTACCCCAACTAAGCCCGCTACCATCACGAACCAAGGTTCGGGATAGAGTGCTGCGAAACCTACCATGTACAGAGGAGTGGCCACGTATGCTGACAACTCTAGGGTTTGCTGGTAAGTGGTTTCGGTATTAAAGGTCTTTGCCATCCACAATGCGGCGTAGGCCAGACAAAGTACCACGGTGACCATTGCCGCATACATGGCAATAGACATAAAGATGGCGCTTTCATGGGTGAGAGAGAAACTATTATTGCCAATATGCCAGCCAATGTGCACGCTGGAAAAATAGCCACAAATAGCGGGTATTAAAGCCATTAATAATAAATGGGCCAAGCTTGAACCTAAGCCTTCATGGTGCTTATCAATGTCTTGCCACTCTTCCTTGGTGTGAGAAGCTAGTCCCCAAACATGACTGAATAACATAACCTTGCCTCGCTTTGTTAACATTAATGCAACATTCGCTATAAGTTATGCGCTAAGAGTCAGTAATCGTCAAGTGCTTAATTTTTGATGTAAATTATTTGTTTCTTCGCTTAGTCACTGATAGCTAGCCATTTTATTAAAAAATGGCTGGCATTTATTGGCTCGCTGCTGGCTATCAAAAAGTCAATTTATTGAGCTAGTTCAAGCTTCTCGAGCTGGTGGTTGGCACTTAAACTTAGCCCGTCTGGCTCGATTTTTAGTACGCTCATCTGTTGGTACCAGTCGCCCAATACTACGCGGTATTTGGTTTGGCCTTGAGCTTGCCCAAGTGAATGGATTTTGGGACGGTGAGTATGGCCGTGAATCATGTAATCAATGGGGTAATCGGCAAAACGTTGTTCAACGGCTTGTTGATTGACATCCATGATCCCTAACGATTTGCTGGTATTGGCTTGTTTGCTTTTGCTACGGATCTTATTGGCTATTCGCTGACGAACAAATAAGGGAAGCAATAGAAATAGTTTTCTTAGCCAGCGCTTTTGGGTAACCGCACGGTATTCTTGATAACCTACATCGTCGGTACATAAGGTATCGCCATGTAAGATCAGTACTTTTTTACCATAGAGCTCGACGAGTTCTTCTTCTTCTAGTAGTTGCATGCCACAACGCTTGGCATAGGCTTTACCTACCATGAAGTCACGGTTGCCGTGAATGAAATAACAGGCCACGCCGGAATCGGTGAGGATTTTTATGGCTTGTTCAACTTGCTTGGCTACCGCAGTTTTGTCGTCGTCACCAATCCAAAACTCAAATAGATCACCTAATATATAGAGCGCATCGGCCTGGCTGGCCTGTTGTTGCATGAAATCAAGAAAAGCCCGAATAATATCGGGCCTGTCTTCACTGAGGTGCAGATCAGAGATGAAGTAAGTGGGCACTAGGGTTTATTCCGTAATGCTCACAGAGTTAATCACCACTTCTTCTAAGGGTACGTCAGCATGAACATAACCAAAGTTGCCAGTGTCTACACCTTTAATTTTGTTCACTACATCCATGCCTTCAACAACTTCACCAAAGACACAGTAGCCCCAACCTTCAGTGGTTTCGGTTTTAAAGTCTAAAAATGTATTGT
This sequence comes from Agarivorans gilvus, assembly GCF_001420915.1. Classification (NCBI taxonomy): domain Bacteria; kingdom Pseudomonadati; phylum Pseudomonadota; class Gammaproteobacteria; order Alteromonadales; family Alteromonadaceae; genus Agarivorans; species Agarivorans gilvus. Next base: position 24,703 of record NZ_CP013021.1, read on the forward strand.
CGTTAACGTTAATGAAAAACTGCGCAGATGCTGAATGAGGATCCATGGTGCGCGCCATGGCTAGCGTACCGGTTTTATTCGATAAACCGTTATTGGCTTCATTTTTGATTGGCGCTTTGGTGGATTTTTCTTCCATGCCAGATTTAAAACCGCCACCTTGAATCATGAAGCCGTCAATCACGCGGTGAAAGATAGTATTGTCGTAAAAGCCTTCTTTGGCGTAAGCCAAGAAGTTTGCCGCTGTTTCTGGCGCTTCTTCAGTATTGAGTTTAACCACGATATCGCCAAAGTTTGTATGTAAAGTAAGCATTTTTTCACCCTTTTTTGCTAAGTGCATCGATTCTAAACGTTCCCATGCACACTGACTAGTCAGCAAGCTTAATTCGGCTGTTTTTCCTTTACGGCAGTGGTAGAATAGCCGACTTTAGCTCCCCCCTAGTAAATGGAACAGGAAACCAATTAGATGTTGCAGATATACAATACCTTAACCCGCAAGAAACAAGCGTTTAAGCCTTTAGTGGAAGGTAAGGTGGGAATGTATGTGTGTGGAGTCACCATTTACGATTATTGTCATATTGGTCATGCGCGAACCTTCGTGGCTTTTGATACTGTTGCTCGCTACCTGCGCTGGTCGGGCTATGAGCTGACCTTCGTGCGTAATATTACCGACGTAGACGATAAAATCATTAAGCGTGCAGCGGAAAACGGCGAAAGCTGTGAAGCGCTAACCGAGCGCTTTACTGCAGCCATGCACGCAGATTTCGATGCCTTGAATATGCTACGTCCCGATATCGAGCCGCGTGTGACTACCCATATGCCAGAAATCATTCAAATTATTGAGAAGCTGATTGCCAATGGACACGCTTATGTAGCAGATAGCGGCGATGTTTTGTTTGAAGTCAGCAGTTTTGCTGATTATGGCAAGTTAAGCCTGCAAAATTTAGAGATGCTGCAGGCGGGAGCGCGCGTTGAAGTGGAAGAAGAAAAACGTAATCCATTGGATTTCGTGTTGTGGAAAAGTGCTAAGCCCGGTGAGCCTATGTGGGACTCGCCATGGGGTAAAGGCCGTCCAGGTTGGCATATCGAGTGTTCGGCGATGAATATGAAGCACCTAGGAGAGGTGTTTGACATCCATGGCGGGGGTTCTGACTTAGCTTTCCCGCACCACGAGAACGAGATTGCTCAGTCTTGCTGTGCCCATAAAACCAATTACGTAAATTATTGGATGCACTCGGGCATGGTTCAGGTGAACAAAGAAAAAATGTCTAAATCTTTAGGTAACTTCTTTACCATTAAAGATGTGCTAGAAGTTTATGACCCTGAAACGGTGCGTTATTTCTTATTGTCGGGGCATTACCGTAGTCAGCTAAATTACTCGGAAGAAAACTTGAAACAATCGCGAGCTGCTTTGGAACGTTTATATACGGCCTTGCGTGGAGTTGAGTTGGTTCCGATTGATGAGCAACTAGCAAGCGCCTATCGAGAACCTTTCAAAGCGGCAATGGATGATGATTTTAACACGCCTGAAGCGCTACCTGTGCTGTTTGAACTGGCTAAAGAGCTTAATCGTGTCAAAGATAGTGACACTCAGCAGGCCGGACAATTGGCTAGCTTAATGTTAGAGCTGGGTGGGGTATTAGGTATTCTTGCTCAAGACGTGGAGAGTTTCCTGCAAGGTGAGCATGATAGTGAAACCGCCGAGATCGAGGCCTTAATTGCCGCTCGCAATCAAGCGCGTGCCGATAAAGACTGGGCTGCTGCCGATGTAGCTCGAGATAGATTGAGCCAAATGGGTATAGTGCTGGAAGATGGTGCTGGTGGTACCACATGGCGTAAAGCTTAGCGTTTAAGGTTCATTTGAAAGCAGCTTCGGCTGCTTTTTTTGTAGCTGATATTTTTCTAATAAGTCGAGGTATTGCTCACTCTTAGTTACTTTGTCTAAGGCAGCTCTAAAGCGTTTTAAATAAGCCGCATCGCTGCCTTGGCTGAATGCATAGCAGCCCTGCAAGTTTCCCAGTTTATAAACTATTTCAAATTGTTCCACGTTATAGCCCATTGAGTTGGCGGTATTCATAATGGCCTCAGGCTCAGAGGGAATCGCATCCACTCGTCCGCGAACTAACAATTGCAGCGCTTTATCTAATTGGTCTGTGGTGATGATACGGCTGTCTTTGATGCCCTTGCTAAGCAATAGTTGTTCACCAACGCCAGCTTTCATCGCGGCAAATTTTAGTGGGCTGTTCGGTGTTAAATGGCTGACTTGTAGCTTCCGCGAGTTTAAGGCAATTAATTGAATATTAGAGCTAGTAATTGGGCAGGCCCATTCAAATAAATGTTCTCTTCTTGGGCTACGTATGGTCAAAAATAACACCATATTAGGGCGATGTTGTAGCAGGTAATAGGCCTCGCTCCATGTTTTTACTTGAATGCTTTGAGCCGGTTCGCCCATCGTCTGCCAAACCAGTTTTAATAGCTCTACAGAAATGCCAGTGAGGTGACCATCTTCTAAGTAATTAAAAGGGCGTAGATTTTCTGTTACAAAGCTCATATTCTCTGCTCGGGGGAAGCAGGGCAAAGTGAGTAAAGCGAGCAGTAGATAACGGTGCAACATTGAGTAGCCTTGATGACGTTCTATTGTTTAAGCTAGCTTAATTTTGGCTACGTTGCAGAGAAACAGGCGAATACTAAAGACAGTATTCGCCAAATTTCTTATTGGTCGTGAAACTCTTCGCAGGCTTCTAGGGTGTTCTGAATGAGGGTAGCCACGGTCATAGGTCCAACGCCGCCGGGGACAGGGGTGATATAAGCCGCATGTTGACGAGCAACTTCATATTCAACATCGCCAGCAAGTTTACCGTTATCGAGGCGGTTAATCCCTACATCTATCACCATTGCGCCAGGTTTAATCCACTCACCAGGAATAAATTGTGGTTTGCCTACTGCCACAATCACTAAATCTGCGCGGCGTACATGGGCTTCTAAGTCTTTAGTAAAGCGGTGGCAAGTTGTAGTGGTGCAGCCTGCTAGCAATAGTTCTAAAGTCATGGGGCGTCCCACGATGTTTGAAGCGCCAACTACCACAGCTTCTAAGCCATAAGGGCTCACACCCGTTGACTCGATTAAGGTCATAATGCCCTTGGGAGTACAAGGGCGCAGTGCTGGAATTCGTTGGGCCAAACGACCGATGTTATAAGGGTGAAAACCATCAACATCTTTATCGGGCTGAATGCGTTCAATAACTTTGGTTTCGTCTATACCTTCAGGCAGCGGTAGTTGCACCAAAATGCCGTCAATCAATGGATCGGCATTGAGTTTATCAATTTCAGCCAAGAGCGTTTGTTCATCGGTATCTTCGTCTAAGTCGATAGACTTAGAAACGAACCCCACAGCCTCACAAACGCGGCGTTTACTGCCAACATAAACTTGTGATGCGGGATTATTCCCAACTAAAATCACGGCTAAACCTGGAGCACGTTTCCCTTCAGCAATTCTTTGCTTTACTCGCTCAGCGACCTGTTCTTGAACTTGCTGGGCTATTTTTTTTCCATCAATAATTTGTGCAGACATTGATTCTTCTTTAACTAGTGATTGACGAGGCTAGAGCGGGCTATTTTCGCATGATAGACGAATAAATGTCAGATTTTTTTGAAGTGAAATTCGACAATCTGGTGATGTTTGTAACTAAAGGCGGTAGTTATTGGTAAAAATGGATAGCCTGCCGCGGCAGGCTAAGGTTTGTATTACGCGGCGACCCACAGTAGTACTGCAATAATTTGTGGCGAGAGGATCCGCAAGCACATCACTAAGGGATAAACGGTGGCGTAGGCTAAGGCCGACGCACCATTGGTGGCGTGAATGGAGTTAGCAAAGGCCAGTGCTGGTGGATCGGTCATCGAGCCGGCCATTAAACCACATAGGCTTAAATAATTAACTTTGAAAATATAGCGTCCAACAATACCAATCACTAATAAAGGAATTAGAGTGATAAAGGCGCCATAAAACATCCAGCTAAGTCCGTCTCCATCAAACAAGGTTTCAATAAAATTGGCGCCAGAGTTAATGCCTACCACGGCTAAAAACAACACAATGCCTAATTCGCGTAGCGCTAAGTTGGCACTGGGGGGCATAAACCAATATAGGCGACCGATGCTACCAATTCGCGCTAAGATAATCGCCACAATTAAGGGGCCGCCAGCTAGCCCAAGTTTTAATGGGGCGGGTAGGCTTGGAATGGCTAAAGGTAAAGAGCCGAGTAGCACCCCTAAGCCGATACCAATGAAAATGGGTAACATTTGTACGTGTTGCAGCTTACTGCGCAGGTTGCCAAGGCTTTTGGCCACTTTGTCGATGTCTTCGCTTGGGCCGACGATGTTGAGAATATCACCAAATTGCAGAATGGTATCTTTGTTGGCAATAAGCTCTACCCCGGCGCGGTTTAAGCGAGAAACAACCACATCAAAGTTACGTTTTAAATCCAGCTCACTTAGCTTTTTACCTAATATGCGCTCTTCTGTAACGACTATTCGTTCACTGCGCAATTGTGTTCCTTTAGTAGAAAGAGATGCGTTAACTTCTTTACCTATAATTAAGGTAGCTTGCTCCAACTTGATTTTATTGGGGCCAACTAAGTGTAGGTAGTCGCCAAGTTGCATTTGCATATCAGGAGTGGGAACTTTCAATTCGCCGTTGCTTTTAATTCGAGAGCAGATGACTTCATCGCCAATTAATTTGCTAAGTTCAGCGAAGGCCAGTCCTTTGAGGTTGGGGTTTTCAATAATAACGTTGATATCTTGTAAGCGCTGTTTCTTCTTCCCCTTCGCGTTATCAAACTTGGTGGCTTCATCATCCACGTTAATACGAAATATAAAACGAATGATCCACATGCTTAGTAAAATACCAAGAATGCCAAAAGGGTAGGCCATCGCATAACCCAAACCTAGCACCGAGGTTTGGTCAATGCTCATACCCAGCTCTTGTAAGATTTGCTGTCCGGCTGCCAGCGAGGGCGTATTGGTTACCGCGCCACTATAAATGCCCAAAAACACATTTAGAGGAAGATCGAAAGCGTAATGCAGTACCACGGCGGTGACGCCACCAAGAAATACGATACCTACGGCCAGCAGGTTAAGTTTCAAACCACTGGCTTTCAGTGAGGCAAAAAAACCAGGACCAACTTGAATACCAATGGTGTAGACGAAGAGAATAAGCCCAAACTCTTTGATGAAGTGTAAGGCATGAGGGTCGAGGTGCCAGCCAAAGAGTTTGATGAAGTGCCCAATAAACAGGCCTCCAAACAACACGCCTCCAATACCTAAACCAACGCCGCGAATTTTGAGACCACCAAACCATAGCCCGATTACAGCTACTGCTGCTAAGGCTAATATGGATAATGCTACATCGCTCATAAGAATCCTTTCTATATTGAAAAATGAAGATAATTTAACAAACTAAAACAAGCCTACTACTTTAGTATTACTATACTTTTGATTTGGATTAACAAACACTTGGGCTTTATGAAGATGTTTGCAAACTTATGATCTACTAAACAGTTTGTTGCGTAATTATGCCTATTGGCGATTAATGAAAGAGTTTGTTTGGGGGGTAATTGCTGATTTTTGCAGCAGACCATTGTCGAAAAGTCAGCAATTTGTTTACGCTGTGAGCAATTGGAAAATATCATTAAAAAACTGTTTGACGCTGACCTGCCAAGTGGGTAGTATTCGCCTCCGTTGAAGGGCACAAGGTTGTCGTTGAACAGTGATGAATAACGTAGCTTGATAGCGTATCATCTCAGCGCAAATTTGCGCTTGACCAAGTTAGGCTTGGTAATATCAAGAGCATCGGTGATTAGCGCAGCTTGGTAGCGCATCTGGTTTGGGACCAGAGGGTCGGGAGTTCGAATCTCTCATCACCGACCAAATTTTAAGTTTAGTATTTATACTGAACTATTTGACGCTAAAGATGCGCCCTTAGCTCATCTGGATAGAGCAACGGCCTTCTAAGCCGTAGGTAGTAGGTTCGAGTCCTACAGGGTGCGCCAAATACATGCTCTATGTAGCATAAAAGTTTGTGGTGGGTATAGCTCAGTTGGTAGAGCCCCGGATTGTGATTCCGGTTGTCGTGGGTTCAAATCCCATTACTCACCCCATTATTCGACTCCATTGCCCTAGCAATGTAGCGAAAAAAGTTTGCGGAAGTGGCGGAATTGGTAGACGCGCTAGATTTAGGTTCTAGTATCGCAAGGTGTGAGAGTTCAAGTCTCTCCTTCCGCACCATTATTGGTGTAAGCGTGGGTAGCGCTTTAAAAATACCTCATAGTTTCGGTGATTAGCGCAGCTTGGTAGCGCATCTGGTTTGGGACCAGAGGGTCGGGAGTTCGAATCTCTCATCACCGACCACTATAAAAAGCCTCGTCAGTAATGACGGGGCTTTTTTTTATTTGCGTGCTTAAGCTAGTTACTGCCGCTTAGCCTGCGGTTTGCAGAGTTGATAACATTCAATAAGCTAACAGCTAACACTTACTCATTTGTTGCGCGGTGGTGTATTAACGTCAGCGGCTTAGGTGTATCTAAGATAACAAGCGTCATCGCTAACATTGCCGCTAGCATTTCTGTCATAGTTCAAATAGGTGAAGTTGATACCTTGTTCTTCTACTGCAGTGCTGTCGTCTATATTAATGCGCTTGGTAAAGTCAGCATTATCTAAATAACGCCATTTTAAGCTTAGCTCTGGGCTATCGAGATTAAACTCCTCAAAAGTACCATTTGGGTCGATGTCTACATCAATAAGTTCTTCGCGCTCAGGAATAGGGCGAGACACGTAACCGGGTATATAGAACTTTAAGGTTAATAAATCCTTGGCTGCTTTAACGCTGACACTAATTTGCTCGATGCTTTGGCTTCTCACATCGCTTGAGAGCGCTAACAAATTGGGTGCAGCAGTGACGGCCAGTAAAGCTAAAATGATGATAACAACTGCCAGCTAGACTAATGTAAAACCTTGATTTTCATCGTTCTTTATTTCAATTTCTTTATGGCCGCGGAGTATAGAATTTTGTGTTTCCGGCCTCGCTTAGATTTTATCAAGCTAGTTCTGAATGGGCTGGCTTTTGCCCTCTTTCGCGACAAAATGAAGCATCTAAGTATGCTTAACAGCAAATATTTACTCTATATCGGCGATTATCTGGTGATCAGTCTCGACCTTGGCTAAATCCATGGCTATAATGCGGCGTTTTGAAATTATGGGCCCTTAATCAAGGACAGCTGTTTGCTAAGGCAATCCGCTAATTCCCATTGTTTACGTAAGTAAATTGTCAGCAGGGTGCTGACTATAGCCGAGGTAATAAAATGCAGGTTTCAGTAGAAACAACTCAGGGCTTGGAGCGTCGTGTTACGATTTCGATTGACGCTGCACAAATCGAACAGCAAATTGATCAAGCGCTAAAGCAAGAATCACGTCGTGCCCGCATCGACGGTTTTCGCCCTGGTAAAGTGCCAGTAAGCGTGATTAAAAAGCGTTACGGCGCGGCTATTCGTCAAGATGTGACAGGCCAAGCGATGCAGCGTTCATTCTACGAAGCAATCATTCAAGAGAAATTGAACCCAGCTGGTGCTCCAGCACTTCAACCTGGTGAAACTAAAGATGGTGAGTTCAGTTTCAGCGCAACTTTTGAAGTTTTCCCTGAAGTAGAAGTAGCTGGTTTAGACGCTATTGAAGTAGAGAAAAAAGTTGCCACAGTTAGCGATAAAGATGTTGATAACATGATCGACACTTTACGTAAGCAACAAGCTACTTGGAAAGAAACCAAGGGCATGATCAAAAACGAATTCCGCGTTAACTTAGACTTCTTAGGTAAGATTGACGGTGAAGAGTTTGAAGGCGGCAAAGCAGAAGGTTTTGACCTAGCTATGGGTGCTGGTCGTATGATCCCTGGTTTTGAAGACGGTATTCTAGGTAAGAAAGCGGGTGAAGAGTTCACCATTGAAGTGAACTTCCCTGAAGACTACCACGCTGAACACCTAAAAGGTAAAGCTGCTACGTTTGATATTAAAATCAACAAAGTTGAGAAGCCTGAACTTGCTGAAGTAAACGAAGAGTTTGTAAAACTTTTCGGTATTGAGTCTGGTGAGCTAGACGCGCTTAAAGCTGAAATCCGTAAAAATATGGAGCGTGAGCTAGAGCAAACCTTAAAAGCCGGCGTTAAAGAACAAGTGCTTGCGGGTTTATTAGAGCAAAACCAAATTGATGTTCCTGCGGCCTTAGTTTCTCAAGAAATTGAGCAACTACGTAAGCAAGCAATGCAACGTTTTGGTGAAAATGCTCAAAACGCTCCTGCACTTCCTGATGAATTATTCACCGAGCAAGCAGAGCGTCGTGTACGTACTGGTCTATTACTAGGTGAGTTAATTAAAGTTAATGAACTTAAAGCTGATGATGAGAAAGTAAATGCACACATTGCTTCTTTTGCTTCAGCTTACGAAGATCCAAGTGAAGTGCTTGAGTATTACGCTAAAAACGAAGAGTTAATGAATAACGTTCGCAACGTGGTACTTGAAGAGCAAGCGATTGAGTTTGTTCTTGATAAAGCAAAAGTAACTGAAAAAGAAGTGGCTTTTGATGAAATTATGAACAAGCAAGGGGTAAACTAAGTTCTAATTTGACTTAGCTACCTTTTTCTCGCATATAATGGCTCGTATGTAACTCATACGAGCCATTTTTTTTAAGGAAGAGCGCATCAATGTCTAAAGAAGTAAATCAGTCAGCATTCGATCCCATGGCGGCTTTGGTGCCAATGGTTATTGAGCAAACCTCTAAAGGGGAGCGCTCTTATGATATCTACTCTCGCTTGTTAAAAGACCGAGTCATCTTTTTAACTGGCCAAGTTGAAGACCATATGGCAAACCTAGTGGTTGCTCAGTTGTTGTTTCTTGAGTCAGAAAATCCTGAAAAAGATATTTTCATTTATATTAATTCACCCGGTGGTTCGATTAGTGCCGGCATGGCGATTTACGACACCATGCAATTTATTAAGCCACAAATTAGCACTGTTTGTATGGGTATGGCCGCCAGCATGGGAGCCTTCTTATTAGCGGGTGGTGCTAAAGGCAAGCGTTATTGCTTACCTAATGCAAAGGTGATGATTCACCAACCTCTAGGTGGTTACCAAGGTCAGGCTTCTGATATTGAGATCCATGCAAATGAAATAATTAAAACAAAACGTCGTATGAACGAGTTGTTGGCCGAGCATACTGGACAAAGTTTTGATACTATCGCTAGAGACACTGATCGCGATAACTATATGACAGCAGAACAAGCTAAAGAATATGGTATCGTCGACGATATCTTTGCGCGTCGTGCATAACACTTTTTATGGCACGGTCTGTACGGATAGAGCATAGAGAGAATAGCATTCTGGGCAGTTTGTTTTACACTGTAAGAAGAGCTTAAGATTGCTACAAAGTTTGAGGTTAGCGAATGACAGATAAGCGCAAGGGTGATGGAGATAACAGTAAGCTGTTGTATTGCTCCTTCTGCGGTAAAAGCCAGCATGAAGTGAGAAAGCTGATTGCCGGTCCCTCCGTCTATATTTGTGACGAATGTGTGGAGTTATGTAACGACATCATTCGAGAAGAAATAAAAGAAATATCGCCAAACAAAAAAGAAGGCAATGCCTTACCGGTTCCTAAAGAAATTAGAGAACACTTAGACGATTATGTGATTGGCCAAGACCACGCTAAGAAAGTATTGGCGGTAGCGGTATACAATCACTATAAACGTTTACGTAATGGTGATGTTGCTGACGGTATTGAGTTGGGCAAGAGTAACATTCTGCTAATCGGCCCTACCGGTAGCGGTAAAACTTTACTGGCAGAAACTTTAGCTCGCCTGCTTGATGTGCCGTTTACCATGGCCGATGCTACCACCCTAACCGAAGCCGGTTATGTGGGTGAAGATGTAGAAAACATCATTCAGAAATTGCTTCAAAAATGTGATTACGACGTTGAGAAAGCGCAGCGTGGTATTGTTTACATTGATGAAATCGACAAGATTTCTCGTAAATCTGATAACCCTTCAATTACTCGAGATGTATCGGGTGAAGGTGTACAGCAGGCCTTATTGAAGCTGATTGAAGGTACCGTTGCCTCGGTTCCTCCTCAAGGTGGCCGTAAGCATCCGCAACAGGAGTTTTTGCAGGTTGATACCTCTAAAATCTTGTTCATCTGTGGTGGCGCATTTGCTGGCTTAGATAAGGTGATTGAGCAACGTGCCACAACCGGTACCGGTATCGGTTTTGGTGCCGAGGTGAAAGGTGAAGCCGATAAGAGTACTTTGAGCGAAACCTTCTCTAAAGTTGAGCCTGAAGACTTGGTTAAGTACGGTTTAATTCCAGAGTTTATTGGTCGTTTGCCGGTGGTAGCGACGCTAACTGAGCTGGATGAAGACGCACTTATTCAAATTTTGAGTGAGCCTAAAAATGCCCTTACCAAGCAGTATGGAGCCTTGTTTAAGCTTGAAGATGTTGAGTTAGAGTTCCGTGAAGATGCGCTGCGCGCTATTGCTCATAAGGCGATGGAGCGTAAAACTGGCGCCCGTGGTTTGCGCTCTATCGTAGAAGCGGTATTGCTCGATACTATGTACGAGTTACCTTCTATCGACAACATCAGTAAAGTGGTGATTGATCAAACCGTCATTCAAGGCGAAAGTGATCCTATCATGATTTACACTAGCGAAGATAAAGCGGCCAGCGCCGATTAATTAGTCGCTGGTTTAACGATAAAAAGCCAGTCTTTTGACTGGCTTTTTTGTGTCTGTTCGGCGAACAAAATTAAAACTATTGGTTATTCATCGTCTTTAGGGCTTTGATGTTGGTAGGCCCGTTGGCTTAAGACTTGGTTTTGGGTATTGTCTTTCAGTTTCACTTTATAGTGTAAGCCGGCCTTGGCTAACATGTGAGCGGCGATGGGTGCGGTAATTAGTAAAAACACCGAGATTAATAGCTCTTTTAAGGTGAGGTGACCTAAGTCGAAGCTGAAGTAAATCATCGAGGCAATTAGGATACAACCCACGCCTAAGGTACTGGCTTTGGTAGGGGCGTGCAGACGCGTAAAAAAATCAGGAAACTTAGCGAGTCCAATAGAGCCAATCAACATCACAATTGCTCCCAATACCAAAAATAGACTCACTATTAGTTCAACTAAACCGGACATTATGATTCCTTACTCAATTATATCGCCGCGTAATAGGTACTTACAAAAGGCCGCAGTGCTAACAAAACCTAACAGGGCAATCAGTAAGGCGCTTTCGTAATAGCTCTCAGAGCCCTGATACAGGCCTAATAGAATGATTAAAGCGATACTGTTGATATACATGGTATCCACCGCAATGATTCTGTCAGGCGCGCTTGGTCCAACAATTAAGCGCCAAGTGTTTAAGGCCAAAGCACAACATAACAAGGCGCTGGCAAATACAATGGCATAACTTAGCATTGAAAAATCTCCTTAAGCGGGGCTTCATAACGTTGTTTGATTTGAGTTATCAAGGCTTGTTCATCGTCCATGTGTAGAACATGAACATACAGCCATCGTTTATCATCCGATAGCTCCACACTGCAGGTACCGGGAGTAAGAGATACACTGCTGGTGAAAATGGTTAGAGGTAGTGGTTCTGTAATGTTGATAGGCACGGCAATAAAGGCCGGCTTGAGATTACGATTAGGCTGTAAAACCCGTATTGCCACATCAAAGTTCGAGATAATGATGTCGTATAACAGGCGGCTGGTGTAAAGCAGCACTTTTAGTGGGCTTTTCGCTATAGCTTCTTTTTCAGATAAGGGAGCTACAATCCAAGGAATGACTACCGCCAGTACTGCGCCTAGTAGCATTTGTCCGTGGCTGAAATCGTGTAAAATCAACCACACTATCCACAGTAATAAACTGTGGTAGGGGTAGGAAACCATTGGAAGCTTCTGGATTTTCTCATCGCTGACTTACCTCATGAAGTTGTTGCAAGCTGAGGCCTGAATTGAGTTGCTCAGCGGCAAGCTCGGCGTATTCAGTAACGGCTCCACCGAAAATGACCATAACTGGCAGCAAACTAACTAATATGGCTAGCGCCAGAAACTGCGCAGGGTGAGCTTGTAATGCGCTGCTGTTTTTCTCGCCGTTACTTCGCCAAAATAATGAGCTGCCGGCGCGAGATAATGCAACTAATGAAATTAAGCCTGATACCAAAATAGCGGGCCATACCCACAGCATGTGGCTGCTACTGTACACCGACTGCAAGATCAGTGCTTTGCCAATGAAACCCGACAAAGGTGGCATGCCAATTAAGGCAATCGCCAGCAACACAAAGATAAAGCCCAGTTTCGCCGCCTGAGGCATGGCTCTAGCACTGACAAAACGGTCTTCCGCCTTACCGCGCTGTTGCTGTATTAGGCCCGCTAGCAAGAACATGGCGGCGCAGGCGATGGTGCTATGCACTAAGTAATATATTCCTGCACTGGTGGCTTGTTGGCTATTTAAACAAATGCTAACCAATAAGGTGCCTACCGATACAATCACTAAGTTGCTACACAGCACTCGTAAGCTTTTACTGGCTAGAACGGCTATCGCGCCAATAACAATGGTGAGTATCGCAATTGGCCATAACCAAGGTAGAGCGATATTGGCCAGTTCTCCTGCTTGGTCACCAAACATTACGCCGTGTACGCGCCAAATACTGTAAATACCGACTTTAGTCATAATGGCAAACAAGGCGGCCACTGGTGTACTGGTAGTTGAGTAAGCCTTAGGTAACCAGAAATGTAGGGGCAGCATAGCGGCTTTTAAGCCAAATACGGCTAACAGTAATAAGGCTCCGGATTTAGTCAGCAGTAGCTCGTTGGCTCCTAGTTGTGGGATCTTATCCGCCATGTCAGCAAAGTTCAGTGTGCCTAAGGTGCCGTAGAGCGTGCCTAGGGCAAATAAGAACAGCGAAGAGCCAATTAAATTTAAAAATACATAATGAATATTAGCCTGAACCCGTTGTTTGCCACCGCCGTGGATCATCAACGAGTAGGAGGCGATCAGCAGCACTTCAAAAAATACAAATAAGTTGAAGGCATCGCCAGTCAAGAAGGCGCCGTTAATCCCCATCAGTTGAAACATAATCAGCGGATGGAAGAATACGCCGGTTTTGTCTTCTCCTGCACAGGCGTATAAGGTCACAGCCAGCCCCAATACCGCACTTAAACACACCATTAGCGCAGAAAAAGCATCGGCAACTAGCACTATACCAAATGGGGCAGACCAGTTTCCTAGCGCATAGACTTGTACGCCTTGCTGGCGAATGGTGAGCAGTAAACTTAAGGCGACCAGCAGTAGCAGCAGATTTGCGCTAAGCGTAACAGCCCGTTGTAGTGGCAGCGATGCGCTGAAACGGGGAAATAACAGAATGACCGCCACAAAAAACGGGATGAGTACCGGTAAAATGATTAAGTGATCGAGTAGGCCCATTAGGCTTTTTCCTCCCGAGCTAGAGGATCAACGGGCTCTTCGCCGTCGACGTGGTCATTACCTAAATCGGCTCGTCCACGCATGGCCAATATCACCGCAAATGCGGTCATCGCAAAACCAATTACAATCGCGGTAAGCACTAAAGCCTGAGGGAGGGGATCGGCGTAGTGTTCGCTGCCATTTAATACCGCTGGCGCACCAATGCTTAGCCCACCGCTAGCAAATAGAAACAAGTTAACCGCATAAGACAATAAGGTTAAACCGATAACTAGGGTAAAAGTATGACCACGCAGCATCATGAAAATGCCACAAGCGCTCATGAAGCCGACACACACGGCGTAGATTAACTCCATTATCTTTCTCCTACAGTGAGTCGTTCTTTGGTGGTGAGTTTGCCTAAATTAGCCAAAATCAGCAGGGTGGCGCCAATCACTGTTGAGTACACTCCTAAGTCAAAAATCATGGCACTAGTGAGCTCAAACTTACCTACCCAAGGGAGGTAGAAATAGTCAAACCACGAGCTTAAGAAGGGATAGCCAAAGGCCCAACTGCCAAGGCCGGTTAAGGCGGCGGTTAATAAACCAAAAGCGATGAAGTAGTGGTAACTCATGCTGACACGTTTGCTCATCCACTCTACGCCGTGAGCCAAATATTGCTGGATTAAGGCAATAGAGGTGATTAATCCGGCAATAAAACCACCTCCAGGTAGGTTGTGGCCGCGCATGAAAATATAGATAGAAACCAATAAGAACAAAGGCAATAGGCTTTGTGATACCACCGCCAACAATAGTGGGTGTTTATCTTTAGCCCAAACCCGCCCTTCGTGGTCTTTAGTGCGTATCGATAAGCGCATACGAGCAATCAGTTTGTAGATCCCCAAGGCGGCAATACCTAATACGGTAATCTCACCAAAAGTATCGAAGCCCCTAAAATCGACCAATATCACGTTCACCACGTTGGTACCACCGCCTCCGGTTTTAGCATTGGCAATAAAGTAATCGGAAATGCTATCGAGCGGGTGAGTCATCAAGGCAAAACACAAGCTGCCTATCACGCAGCCCAAGAAAGAGGCTAAGGCCAAGTCTCGTACAAAGTGGCTGGGACGGCTTTTACTGGTGGGGCTTTGCTGGGGGAAGAAGTATAAGGATAACAGCAGCAAAATAACCGTAACCACTTCTACCGATAGTTGAGTGAGTGCTAAATCTGGTGCCGAGAAATAGGCGAAGGTAATCGATACCACTAAGCCCACTAAAGACAACATTAATAAGGCAATCAGTCGTAAGTGGCTCCAAATCAATGTAGCCAAAGAGCCCGCGATTAATAAAATGGCAGCGATAATAATGGCGCCATTAACCGGCATTTCGGCGATGGGGCCTTGGCTGGATTCAAGCTCAAACAGCGGTGGGGCACTTAGCAGTAAGGCGAAGAAGCACAGCCAAAATGCATAGCGTTGCAAGGAGCCCGATTCCAAATAGTCATTGATTTTTTGAGCTGCTCGAACAAGGGCTTGAATGGCGCCTTCAAACTCTATTTTGGCGTCAACTACCGGGAATAAGGCCGCAAATCTAAACAGTGGCTTACGGTTTAGATATATAGCCAAGCCACCAGCAATCGCCAGTGCGCTCATTAACAAGGGGACGTTAAAGCCATGCCAAATCGCTAAGCTAAAGTACGGTAGCGGATGGTGTAATACCGCTAGCGATGCGCTATTTAGTAGTGGTCCAATGGTCACACTAGGGGCGATGCCGAGCAATAGACACAGTGCCACTAAAATTTCTACTGGTACCCGCATGTAGCGCGGCGGTTCGTGCGGCGTTTTGCTTAAACCTTTGGGCTCGCCGTTAAAAAATACATCGTGAATGAAACGCAGGGAGTAGGCCACCGCAAAGGCACCGCCAATAGTGGCCAACACGGGAATTAACCAAGATAGCGAACCCAAAATGCTTTGGTCTAGGGTTTCGGCAAAGAACATTTCCTTAGATAAAAAGCCGTTGAGCAGTGGCACTCCAGCCATTGATGCCGAGGCCACCATAGCTAAGGTGGCAGTAATGGGCATGTACTTCCAAAGGCCGTTTAGCTTACGCATGTCGCGCGAGCCTGATTCATGGTCAATAATGCCCGCCGCCATAAATAACGAGGCCTTGAAGATGGCGTGGTTAATGATGTGAAACACCGCGGCAATGGCGGCTAACTGGGTATTCAAACCTAGCAGCAAGACAATTAAACCAAGATGGCTAATGGTGGAGTAAGCTAGTAGGCCCTTTAAGTCATGTTTAAATAAGGCGGTATAAGCACCC
This sequence comes from Agarivorans gilvus, assembly GCF_001420915.1. NCBI lineage: Bacteria > Pseudomonadati > Pseudomonadota > Gammaproteobacteria > Alteromonadales > Alteromonadaceae > Agarivorans > Agarivorans gilvus. The sequence continues at coordinate 40,493 of NZ_CP013021.1, forward strand.
AGTAGCAGGGTGAACAAGCCAGTTAGTGACACTGCCACAAACCATACTTCGCTACCCGCCAACACCGGATAAAAACGAGCCAATAAGAAAATGCCGGCTTTTACCATAGTGGCCGAGTGCAAATAAGCGCTCACTGGGGTGGGGGCCGCCATCGCATGGGGTAGCCAAAAATGGAAGGGGAATTGTGCCGACTTGGTAAAAGCACCTAACAGAAATAAAGCCAGAATGGCATAGTAATAGGGGTGTTGCTGCACCAACGTTTTACTGTCGAGCACTACATCTAACTGATAGCTGCCCACCACTTGCCCGAGTAGAATAATTCCCGCCAGTAGCGCTAAGCCGCCAGCGCCGGTAATAGTCAGTGCCATGCGCGCACCTTTGCGTGCTTCACTGCTATGGGACCAAAAACTGATCAACAAGAAGGAGCTGATGCTGGTGAGCTCCCAAAAAAACCATAACTGCAACATATTGTTAGACATAACAATGCCGAGCATGGCGGTCATAAACATGATCAGGTAACAGTAAAACCGCCCCATGTGGTCTTTTTCAGAAAGATAATAGCGAGCATATAAAATTACCAACAAGCCTATGCCCAAAATGAGCAAACTAAACAACACCGATAAGCCGTCTAGGCGAAAGGAAAGGCTTAGCCCAAGTTGTGGGATCCATTCTATGCTATCGACAAAGGCTTGCCCTTGTAGCACCGACGGCATATCCAACAAAATTAAAGCCAGTGCCAGCGCCGGAAGTAGCGCGGTGGCAAAGGCACAGGCACTGCGACTGAGTCGATTGCTTAGCAAAGGAACAATAATCCCCAACATGGGTAAAAAAGGTACCCAAAAATAGTGCATTTCAGCTCTGCTCCATCAGCTAATTATTTGGTTATTATGAAAAATCATAGCTAGTATTGGCTTGAATATCCACGCTTTAGTGAGATTAGTTAATGGGCTTATCCTTGAATAAAATAAGGGTAATTGCTGTATTGAGCTAATCCCAGATCGGTTTACACTTGTAGACTTAGCCGATATGGAAAAAGAGGAAAGCATGAGCATAAACCGTTTATTCGTTGCAGCCCTATTGGTGTGCAGCTGCTGGTTACTGATTCTGCCGTTTAGTCAAGCTACCGAATCCAATTGGCCGCAACAACAGCAGCGGATAAACTTTTTAATAAGCGCCATTGAAAATGCCCAATTGCGGTTCATTCGAAACGGCACCGAGCATAGTCCACAAGAAGCCGCTGCTCATCTCAGAATGAAATTGCGACGAGGTCAAAACAGCTGGTTTGCCCCAGCTAAAGAAAAATGGACTGCAGAGATGTTTATTGACAAATTAGCCAGTAAATCCTCGTTTAGTGGTAAGCCTTACCAAATAGAATGGCCAAACGGCGAACGTGTAGACGCTGCGGTTTGGTTGTACCAGCAATTGGCCATTTATGACCAACAGTAGCCTTAGTGCTTGTAGAGTGGCTAGTCAATCCTAGTGCGCTCACAGAATCGGTTATCGAACTTGAAATAAATTTGACCTTATTTTCATGCCTTTAGCTTTGTTGTGAGGAGCAACAAAAGCTTTTCATTTTGTCCTCAATGAGGCTAGCCGAGCTAGCACTTATCCCTTAGCCTAGCAGGCATTAATTAGCCTATGAAGAAGAATATTATGGACGTATCGAGATCATTGCTAGTGGCATGTTTATTAAGTGTGCCCAGTTTGTTGTTAGTTGCGTGTGGAGGCGGCAGTTCCACCGGCGCCCCGAGTGACGCTCAAGTTCAACTTGACGATGTTTATTACACCGACATGTATGAATGGAACGCCAGTGGTGGGCTGACTCAAACAAAACTGGGACGTGGTATTAATTTAGGTAATTATCTAGAAGCGCCTAGTGAAGGGGAATGGACCGAAGGACGGGTGATAGTTGAAGAAGATCTACATAGAATTGCTGAGGCCGGTTTTAAAACAGTACGGATCCCGATTCGTTGGACAGCACATGCCGCTGCCAATGCGCCTTATCAAATTGACGCTGATTTCATAGCGCGAGTTAAACAAGTGGTGGACTGGACTCTAGCCGAGCAGCTTAAAGTGGTGATTAATGTGCATCATTATGAAGCCATGATGAACGACGGTGAGGCTATGCAAGAGGTGCATATCAAGCGTTTAGTCGGAATATGGCAACAAATAAGTCAAGCCTTTCCGCTTAGCGAATATGGTCAAGAGCAAGTCATGTTTGAATTGCTCAACGAGCCTAATGGCAGCATTGGTTATGATGATTGGAATGATATTGTTGCTCGCTTAACTGATTTAATTTGGACTAACATGGCCGATCAGCAAAACAATGGCGACCAGCAGCGCAAAATAGTGATTGGCACCGCCAATTGGGGACACCCCGACGGTTTAACTCATTTACAGCTGCCCGCCAGCGTGAATGCTAACAATACCATTATCACTGTTCACTATTACGAACCGTTTCATTTTACTCACCAAGGGGCGAGCTGGGTGGCTGGCGCTAATGATTGGATAGGTACTCCATGGTTGGGCACGCAATCTGACCAGCAACCCCTGATTGCCTTGTTTGACAGAGTGAGCGCTTGGAACGAGCAGCCAGGGCGTGGCTTTGAAATATATATGGGGGAATTTGGTGTTTACTCCGGATACGCTGCTGCCGAGTATCAACGTGCATGGACGGCGTTTATTGCCCGCGAAGCAGAAAAACGCAATATTAGCTGGGCGTATTGGGAGTATGCTTCTGGTTTCGGTGCCTATAATGCCGAGGCTGGCGAATGGCGTCCAGCATTGATGCAGGGCTTAATTCCTCAATCATAAGCTTTATTGAGGGAAGTCCTGTTCAAAGGCTGCTTGGCACTAAACTGGGTTTATCCGGTGATTATGTTATTGCTAATCAAACCAGCTAGCATCTATTAGTCCGTCTACAATATAAATATTAAATTCAAGCTATTAGCCATACGTTAATAGCTTTTTTCTTTATATGCGCGGTGCGGGTTGTGATAACTATGAAGCCTTGGTTAAAGCGAAGTATGATTGTTCTAATGGTGGTGCTGGCGATTTTGCTGCTACCTATTATGGCTCTCATGATTGGTTTAAAGGTTGAAATAGGTGACAGCCGTGAGTTAGTCACTACTTTACTGAGCCAACAGCTGCAACGCGACGTGCGTATCACTGGGCCTATTCAACTTGAGTTATCGTTCAGCCCGGCGATTAGCGTTGAGGGGGTGGAAATAGCCAACCCACAAGGCTTTAGTGAGCCAATATTTGCCTCGATCCGCAAGGCGAGCGCACAGATTCATATACTGCCACTCATCTCTAGGCATTTAGAGGTAGAGCAGATCTTGCTCGATGGTTTCCACCTAGACTTAATCAAAACACCTGCCGCTGAAAATAACTGGCAATTGTGGGGCTCTATAGCGGCCAGTCAGCCGGCGTCTGGCGAGCCCCATAGCCAGAAGACTGAGCGCCAAACTTTGGCTTGGCAGGGGATGAACTACAGTTTTAACATCAAGCAGCAGATCCTAATTAGCGACGCCAGAATAAGCTACAGCGACCAAGCCGCAGAAGCCGTGTTGAACTGGCAGCTTGAGCAGCTCATCTTAGTTTCTCTAGACAGCGATACTCTCGCCATGAAGGCCAATGGCAGTATGTTGAACGAGCCTTATGAATTGGATTCTCGCTGGCAACTAGAGCCCTTACTGCAAGGGCACGCGGGGCTATTCAATTAGCCATGCAAGTGGCGGATGCCAAGTTAGCATTAAACGGGCAACTGGCTCCACAGCCACAAGACAACAGCTATTTAGAATTAGAGCTTGACTGGCAAAATGGTGATTCTATTACGCGCCTATTAGGAGACGATTTTGCCCATCTTGCTCCAATTAAATTGGCTACCCGCCTCGACGGTAAGCCGGGAGCGTACAGTCTTTCCCCCATACAGGCCAGTTTGGCGGGGAGTCAGTTATCGGGAAGTGTGGCGCTTAATGGGCACTCACCGGTGGCGATAAACGGTAAACTTGAGATAGACCAATTAGACTTGAGCGCTTGGTTAAAACAGGCCGACGTTGAACTCGCGCAAAGCGATAATGTGGCAAGCCAGCAGCCGCGTCGACCGGTGGCCCAAACACATACCCCTGAAGCTGAAGAGTTACCGTTGTTGCAGATTATTCGGTATTGGCTCAACCAAGCAGATGCTGATTTGTCTTTATCGATTGGTGAAGTGAGCGGCTTAGCCCAACAGGTATCGGAGCTAAGTGTGGGTTTGAAAATTGAGGGTGAACAGCTTAAAGCCCCCTTGCAAGCGGTGATCGATGACATCCGTTTTAGCGGCAATCTGAAAGCAAATATCAAAGATGAACGTTTAGTTGGCTCGGTGCGCTTAGTCGCTAAGACATCCCCTCTAGACAAGTTGGTGAGTCATATTCCTATGTTAGCGGGAAGCTCCGGCAGTATTGGCCGCTCGGTATTACGGATCAATGCCGAAGGAAGCAAACTGGCCGAGCTGATAGAGACTAGTCGTTTACACTACCGCATTGAAGATGCGCGCTTAACACTACCTAAGGGGACTCATTTAGATATTAATAATGCGACCATTGAAGCGAGTATAGCTACAGAGCTGAAGCTTAATGTTGACGGGGTGCTGCTGGATGTACCGCTAAGCGCGCAGATTTATACCAGTCCCTTGCAGGCCTTAATACAACAGCAAGCTTGGTTGGTGCGGATGCAAGTAAACTCGCCAGCGGTTCAGCTTAACCTAAATGGTGAACTGCCCAGTGGGCTTTGGCAGCAAGGCGCTAGTTTACAGCTTAGTGCCGAGTCTCCACGTATTGGTTTGTTGGCAGCATGGTTGGGCGTGAATAACAGTGCTCAGGGTGAAGCAAAGCTAAAGCTTGGCTTAAAGGCGGTAAAGGGCGGGTCTGAGCTAGATGTTAGTCAGTTACAGGTGGCCGACAGTTTGGGCAAGCTATACGTCAGTTGGGCTAACCAGCAGAGCGAGCAAGGCCTGCTGAATATTCGCTCTGATTGGCAGCGCCTCGATCTTAGCCAGTTGTTAGCTTTATTTCCTGAGCAGCAGACTAAGCCCGCCCCAAGTCAAACTGTCAATGCTACTAAGACTGACGACACCTTCGATATACATTTGCCGCTCTTGCCCCAAGGTCTAGCGATTCAAGATGCCGACTTAGCCATTGGTATCGATACTCTGGTGCTTGGCAAACATCATTTTGAACAAATAAAGCTACAGGCCATCGCCCGAGACGGCTGGCTGCAAAACGCTCCTTTTAGTGGCGAGTTTGCACAAAGTAAAATAGCGGGTAATGTCAGTTTAGACCTGCGTCGCTCGCCGCTACGAATGGACTTTTCCATTGCCAGTGATCAGCCCAAGGTTGGGCAATTACTAAAACAGTTGAATATTGCCGAGCAGGTGGATTTAAGCTTAGAACGAGCTGAACTTGATTTATCATTAAGTGGCGATAATGCTGCTCAGTTACTCGCTAGTACGCGGCTTTCTGCCAAGCTGATTGGTGGCTACTGGCATTTAGTTGATCCCAATACTCAAGCCCGCGCTAGCGTCGCCTTAAACCAAGGAAGCTTAACCGCCAGTCCTCAGCAACCCTTGCGTTTAAGCTTAACCGGACAGCTTAAACAATTGCCATTGGCGCTTGAATTAAACAGTTTGAGCCTCGCTGAATTTACTCAGCGCCCCAGCGAGTTACCCATAGATCTGCAGTTGAATATCGATAAGGTGGAATTAAGCGCTCAGGCCACGCTGCCCAGGCCCATTTCAGCAAATAATCTACGCTTAGCCATGCAGCTAAGTAGTCCTAGTTTAAATCAGCTCGATAATTTACACGGTATTCAACTGCCGCCGTTTGGTCCGATTAAACTCAGTGGAGAGCTACACATCGATCAGCAAGGCTACGCGCTGAACAAGATGGCGTTGGCTGTGGCCACCAGTGAACTGAGTGGTTCTGCCAGTTTGATTACCGCCAAGCCCAAGCCGCAGTTAGCGATTGCTTTGCGGGCTAACAATATTCAACTGGATGATTTTAAACTAGGCGACTGGCAAGGTTTAGAACAAACTATGCCGCCTAAGCCAAGCCAGGGAGAGGCGCGGAACAAGCATAAACAAGAGAGTGTTGATAACGCGGCACTTGCAGCTGAAGCGCCACAAGCGCTGTTAAGCCAGGCAGTATTAAGGCGAGTAAATGCCGATTTTGCCTTAGATGTTGCGCGGGTCAAGTCGGGTGAAGATTGGCTGGGCGAGGGGAAGCTGTACTGGCAACTCAATGAGGGGCGGCTGAATGTAGCGCCACTATGGTTGGCCTTACCTGGCGGCGAAATTAAGCTGAGTGCTCAACTTAATGCTTTAGATTCGGGTTTTTATAGTGAAATAAAAGCCGATATCGACAACTTCGATTATGGCTTACTGGCTCGACGGATTAAGCCGGGCAGTGAGATGAATGGCCACTTTAATTTGCATTTAGATGTGAATAGTCGCTTTGAACAACTGAGCCGCTGGCCTGAAAATGCTAATGGTCAGGTGGGTTTTGCGGTTTGGCCAGAGCAGTTTGAAGCGGGCATTATGGATTTTTGGGTGATAAGCCTGGCCAATGCGGTGGTACCTAAACTAGACGACGAAGAACAGTCGGTATTAAATTGCGTGGTGGCTGCGTTTGACAGTCACGATGGGCAACTGGCGCAAAGCGTTTTGTTGGCCGATACCTCTCGAATGCGAGTCTTAGGCGAAACCGAAGTTGACTTTAAGCAACAGCAGCTAAGCATGCTATTGAGGCCTAAGGCTAAACGAGCTCAGATATTTGGTTTGGCCACGCCAGTTCAGGTTTCCGGTAGTTTTGATGATTTTAAGGTGGGCATTGCGCGAGGTGGGCTGATTGGTACCACCTTACGGTTTGTCACTAGCCCAGTAGTAAGCCCGCTACGTTGGTTAATAGAAGCACCTTTAGAGGCCGATGGCAGTGAACTATGTCATCAAGCTTGGCAGCAGGCAAAGCTGCAAAGTGTAGCTAGCGAGCAGAATTAAAGCGTGTTGAATACACCTGATAGAGCTTTCATAACGAATTGCTAGCTGGCTTGCATTTATACACAGCAAAGCCGCTATGCTCCAGAGTGCTTAGCCGCTAAGGTGACAAACTAAACTATCTAAGAGAGAAACCCGCCTTGTTGCTGTTAGTGATTATCTATCTAGCTTTTATTAGCTTAGGCCTACCTGATTCTTTACTTGGCTCATCTTGGCCAGTGATGCACCGTGAACTCAATAGTGCTATTGAGTTTGCCGGCTTGGTATCGGTTGTTGTGTGCTCCGGCACGGTATTCTCTAGTCTGTTATCGACCCGTCTAACCTATCGCTGGGGTACCGGTAAAGTGGTGTTGGTGAGTGTATTGATGACAGCCATCGCACTGTATGGTTTTAGTATTACCGAGCATGTGTATCTACTAGTGCTATTTGCTATTCCTTTAGGTTTGGGAGCTGGTGCGGTTGATGCTGCCTTAAACCACTTTGTGGCGGTGAACTACCAGTCTAAACATATGAATTATCTGCATTCATTTTGGGGAGTGGGAGCGACACTCGGGCCGATGATAATGGCATGGTTTTTAAGCCAACAATTGGGTTGGCGGGCCGGTTACGCGAGTATTTCCTATCTTCAGTTTGTGCTGGTGGCGGTTTTGCTGGTAGCTTTGCCTCTTTGGCAGCAGAGCTTGCGCCTTCAAGTGGGCGCTCAAGCCAAGCCCGTTAAGCCGCTAAGTAACCGTAGTGCGCTTAAAATAGCAGGGGTGAAATGGCAGCTGCTGACTTTTTTTTGTTATTGCTCGCTAGAGCTGGGAGCTGGACTTTGGGCCGCCAGTTATCTGATTAGCGAGCACGGGCTAAGCGCTGCTAATGCCGCTTTTTGGACCGCCATGTATTACTTGGGCATTACTTTTGGACGTTTTTTCTGTGGTTTTGCGGCCTCATTTGTGGCTGAGCATCAATTAGTACGAGGTGGCTTGTTTACCCTGTTATTGGGAGTATTAATGTTAATGCTTCCCGAGTCGCCATTGCTGGCCAAATCTGGGCTAGTACTGATTGGTTTGGGCTGTGCGCCAGTTTATCCTAATACTATTCATCTCACGCCGCAGCGTTTTGGTGAACGCGCTTCTCAAGCTATTATTGGTTTATCTATGGCCTGTGCTTATGTGGGGAGCACCATCATGCCACCGCTTGTTGGTTTAGCGGCCGCAGCCAGTTCGTTTATGGTTTTGCCTTTAATATTGATAGGTTTTATCGGTTTAATGCTGATAAGCACAGAGCGTTTAATAAGATGTTCCAGCGGTACAGGGTCAGTTAAGCTAGACATTCCCACCGCATAATATTAGCGATGGCAGGTTGAGCGAACAAGCAAAGGAGCAAATATGCAGCAGCACGTGATAGGCGATACGCTGTTTAGTTCGCAGCAAATAAGCGCAGGGGTCGCGCAGGTGGCTCGGCAACTTAATCAACATTATCAAGGCCAGTCGGTGGTCGTTATTAGTGTTGTACCTGGTGGAATACTCTTTACTGCCGACTTAGTACGCCAGTTGGAATTTGATTTAGCGATGGACTATATCGCTTGCCCGCATACGCCGGGTGACCGGGACAACCAATCCCCATTGTTTACCAGCAAACCCTTAGTATTGCCAATAAGCCAGTGCTGGTGGTGGATGATGCTCTGGAATCTGGCTCAACCATGCAGCGCTTAGTTACTTATCTCAGCAAATATTCGCCAAGTTCGCTGGCCATCGCCACCTTGTTAGTAAAACCGAGCCGAGTGAATATTCCCTGCCCACAATACTATGCTTATGAGTTAGCTAATGACGATTTGTTGGTGGGTTATGGTTTGCCGTGGCAGCAGCGTTATAGAAATTTGCCCTTTATCGCGACAGTGCTGCAGGGTGAGGTTTAGTTAAATAAAAAGCCGCAGTAGCGGCTTTTGTTGAATACGGGCTTAGGCTTTTTCGCTTAATGCTGCTTGGCTAAATTGAATACCATCCCAACCGTTTTGAATAAATTGGCGAATATTTTGGTGGTCTTCAGCATAGGGCTTGGCTAAGACATCTTGATAGTACTGGCCAAAAATATGCAGCGTTTGCTGTTTATCCAACTGATTTAATTGGGCGAAGGCGAACACTTTGCATGAACCATTGTTTTCGCCAGCAGCATTTTGTTGGCTGCCGTTACTAAATGCACAAGGGCTAAAATCGTAGTTGGCGTCAATCAACGCGATACTATCTTCAAAACGAACTTGTTGTGGGTCGTTTGTCAGTACTTCAATAAAGCTTGCAATATCTGCCTGTGGCATACCTTACATCCTGTATGTTGGGGGAAAATCGGCCCCACCATAGTTCCTCCGCTGGCTTCGGTCAAGCTTTAGCGCGCGGTTGGGTTTGAATCAACCACATGGCTAGCATCACCAATAACGCCCCGGGTGCTAAGCGCCAAGAGAGTTGTTCGGTGCCCAACACAACCGTAAATATCATCACTAAGACTGGTGTTAGGTAGCTATAGGCGGCTACTTTAGTTGGTCCCAGTTTTTGAGTTCCCAGTTGCAATAAGAAAAAGGTGAATAGGGTGGTAAATAGGGCTAAGTAAAGTACTCCAATATAGGTGCTTGGTTCAACTTCTGCCCAAGTGACTTGGCCGAAACTGGGCAAAGAAACCAGTAATAAGGCTAAGGCGCCAAAGCTAATTACCCAGAACGTCATCACTTCTTGAGGCTCACCGCTATAAACCTTCTTAAGAAAGGCGTTATATAAACTCAGTAAGATACAGCCAAATAAAAAGAGCAAATCACCGGCGTTTAATTGCAGGCTTAGCAGCGCACTTAGATCGCCACGAAAGACTATCCATAAGGCGCCAATAGTGCCGCTGAGCAGGCCTAAAGAGCGTCGCCCACAGCGCGCTTGTTTAATTACGAAGAAGCTGGCAATGGCAGTCATGGCGGGCAAAGTAGTATACAAGGCGCTGGTATTAAGCGCGCTGGTGGTGCGCAGTGCTTCAAACATACACCAGAAGTAGCCGACCAAGGGCAAACTTAGCAGCGCATAGTTTAGTAGTGCTTTAGCAGGAGGTAGAGTAAGCCCATTTCTACCAAAAACATAGGGAGCAAAAAACAGTGCAGCAGCTAAAAAACGCAAAAACATCATGACGACTGGCGGCAAGTCATGAGTAATTGCCGCGCCTACCGGAAACGAACTAGCCACCAGCGTTACCATTAGTAACATTAAGGCGTGAATTGGCAGCTTACTCTCTACCTGTGAGGGGGTGGTATTAATCGATTCTAGTTTGGAAAGGTATTGCATGATTTCGTCTCAAGTTGCTTAGGTGAGCATTGTAATCGTATAGTTTGTTTCTGTTAATCAGTTATATTTGACATATACTGTTGAGATAAAGTTTACAATGGTGGGTTTATGGAAGGGTTTTCGGCAATTCCGGTATTTGTGGCGGTGGTGGAGAGCGCCAGCTTTTCGGCTGCTGCACGTGATTTGGGGATATCTAAATCTGCGGTCAGTAAACGAATTAACCTGTTAGAACAGCAGCTGGGGGTGAAGCTCCTACAACGTACAACGCGTAAGTTGAGTTTGACTGAGGCCGGTCAGCAGTATTATCAATACGCTGCTCAAGCTTATCATTCGGCTAAACAAGCCGAAGATGTAGTGGCACAATTACAAGGCGAGCCGCAAGGGCGCCTGCGGATTAATACCCCGATGTCTTTTGGGCGTTTACATATTGCACCGCTAATTGCCAAGTTTTTAGCACTCTACCCGAAGATCAGCATCGATATGGTGATGGACGATAAGCAGGTTGACCTAGTCGCAGAGGGCTTTGATGTTGCGATTCGAGCGGGCGATTTACCCGACTCGTCATTGGTCGCGCGAAAACTGGCCCCCCTGTATAACGTATTGTGCGCTTCTCCGGCCTATCTGGATAAATACGGTCGCCCTAGTGAGCTTGAGCAATTACGGCAACATAATTGCCTGCAATTTACTTATTCCCGTGACGTTAAAGAGTGGTTGTTTATTCGTGATGGCCAAAGCCAGGCTGTGGAAGTTAAAGGTAATTTTAGAGTAAATAACAGCGAGGCGATGCGCGAAGCGATGCTGCAGGGACTAGGAATTGGCCGCCTACCCACCTTCATTGCCGCACCTGATATTAAACAAGGGCGCTTAGAAGCACTATTTGAAGATTATGAGATGCCCAGTAAAAGCATTCACGCGGTATTTGCCGAGCGCCAGTTTCTACCAGCGAAGGTAAGGGTATTTATTGATTTTGCTGTGGAGCACTTTGCTCAGGAGCAACGCCACTGGGGTGCTTAGTGGCCTAAATCGCCGGGTTTGCGACCAGTTATTCAAAGAGCTCCGTTATATAGGCTTCAATTCACAGTGCCTTTGCTGAGTTGCTCTCAACACCGGTAGGTGCATATACACCAACTAATAGCCAATGTTGGCGCACTCATTAAGTAATGTCGTTTCCGACTTTGCGCCAAAGCAGAGGAATATGGGGCTGCGCTTTGGCGTTAAGATGGCCGCTTATTAAGAGTAAAGAAAATAATAAAGCCCAGCCTCCCCATGCTGCCTTCCAACCAGTAAAGATTCGATATCTTTAGAGATCTTAAAGCATAGTGGGTTGTTGCTCAGCTTCTGATAATTTAGCCCGGATGGTTAATTTGAAAGATTAAATTGATTTAAATCTGCATCTTAAACGCTGGGATCTGTTAATTATGGTGGTTGCGCAGATATTAGAAGCGGTAAATGGAACATCGGACAATTGGGTTAAGAGATAGCCTTAGCCCGTAAGGCCGGTTTCTCAAATAATGGCCTTTTATAGGTCGATGTTTGGGTAATAAATAGGGAATAATTATGATTAAACTATCTAACAGTTTTTTATTGCTAGTGTGTGTGCTGGTGGGCTTGTCGGGCTGCGCTAGTGTTGAAAGCAATCTCACCAATACTTTCGCTAAGCGTAGTGATGATTTTGGCGCTTATCCCAGCGATTATCAACGAGTGATTAGGCAAGATTTTAGTAAACTTGCGACGATACATCATCCTGAGTTTTTAGATTTTAAAATTCGCCGCCCGGTGAAGTTTTATAAAGTGTCACACTCTGGCTCAGAGGTAATATGGTATGCATGGGTAGCAGAAGTGGCAGTACCTGAGAAGGCTGTGTATAAGTTTCTCTCCGGCGATAGCACCGACTGGACGGTATATTATGTTCGCTTTAGCGGCGGTAAAATTACCGAGGTCATCCATGGTGAAGATTATGCCTACCTAAAATCCCAACAGGGTTATGAGTTAGTTGAGCAAGGTAATACCGGCTATTTCAGAGCCCTTAACCGCGGCGCAGTGGTCAATAAAACATACAACACTTTAATTTCTTTCAGAGATGACCTTCCACCATTAACAGAAGTCGAGCAAGCAAAGTTGCAAACGCCTAAAACCCAAGGCTCTCAGCAGCCGGTTTCCGAGCAGTTACGCGAGCTTCATCAGTTGTACCAGGAAGGCATTATTAGTGAGCAGGAATTTACAGCGAAGAAGAAACAGTTACTCGAACTGTAAGCCTCTTTTTTCCAAGGCTCCGCTCATCATGGCAATGATGGGGAAGCAGACAATCTTTGACCTTAATGTTTAGTTTATGGTTTGGCTGTTGGTCAGTTGACCCTTCGGTAGATTTAGCTGGTTAAAACTTTGCGCTAAAGCTCGACTTAACGCTGGAACTAACTCCGCATGTTTTTCATGTAGGTAGTGGTAAAGAGAATATTCCTTTAGCACCGCCACTTGTTTTATTTGAGGGTAGTGATGATGATCCAGTTCTCGTTGAGCAAAGTTGTTTGGCAATATCGCTAAGTCGACTCTATCACGCTGCAGCATCAGCATGGCTTGATGAGGCGTATTCACTACCTCTAGTTTGCGGTGAAAGCTAAGTGGCTGGCTCACCGTTAAAATACCGCGAACAATAGCTAGGCGATAGTTACGCAGGCTTTGCCAGTTTTTGATCACTATGCCGTGTTGCTTTGAATAGGCGACGATCTGCCCCTGTTGAATGGGAACATCGAGTTGTAAATAGTGAGGAAGCAGAACTTGAGTGGATGCGTCTCTAGCCAATACGGCGTCAAACTCTTGGTCTTGTTCAGCTTGTCTTATCGCGCGTAGCGCTGGCATTTGAGTTATGGATGTATCTAATCCTAACTGAGCATAAGCCTGCTGAACCCCTGTTACTAAGGTTGAATTCGCTTCTTGATTAATTGAAGATACGTGCATTACTGGTTTAGCAAAAAGCCAATTCGGCACGATGAGCAATAAGCATAAAACGATCGCTTTCAACGGAACTCCTATCACAGGTAGTCTAAGTAAAAGGTGTCAAAATAGCCTTCTTAGCAAAGCGACGCAGTATAGTTAATTAGCTTGTTGGCTCAAGTCTTTATTAGCGGAAAAGATTGAAAAACATCCAAGTTGCTTGTGGTGTAGCCAATTGTTGGCTCAGCTTTGAATTAAACGTTGGTGTATAAATCTTTGTTTTATCGAGTTTATTGCGGCAAGAAGGCGGATTTTAGCATTCTCTCGACTCCATCGACAGGGCTTATTCTACTTGTTCTAGCTGGGCAAAGGCCTGAGTTAGCGCCGGAACGAGCTCGCGATGTTTATTATGGATAAAGTGGTACAAGTAGGTTTGGCCTAATACTGCCACCGGTTTTACACGAGAATGACCATGATGTTCAATTTCGTAGCTACCAAAAATATCGGGGAGAATGGCTAAGTCAACACGCCCCGTTTCCAACATTCTTATGGCCTGATGAACGCTGTTTACTATTTCAAGTTTTTGGTGATCGGCTAGGGCCTGATTAATCGATAAGAAGCCGCGCACAATCGCGATACGATAGTGATTAAGGCTTTGCCAATCACTAACCGCCATATGGGGACGGGTGGCATAAGCAACGTGTAGTAAGCGCCGAAGCGGTATATCAATCTTTATATACTCAGTTAAATAGCTTTCAGCGGTGGGTTCGCGTAGCAAAACTGCATCAAATTCTTGACTATGCTTGGCTTGTTTTAACGCTCGTAGGGCCGGCATGTATTGAAGCTGGGCGGTAAAGCCAAGTTGCTTATAGGTTTGTATTATTTGTGTGATGGTAGCATGGGGAATGTCTGCTTCACGCACTGTTGCGATTTGCATTATTGGGTTGGCAAATAAGCTGCAAGGGAAGGCGAGCCATAAGCAAAAAATCCAGATCCTCAACAATATTCCTTATCAATCTGTTGTTGCGCTACGATTTAACTGTAGCTAGGAGGTTAGGCACTAAGTATAAGCCGTGGGGGTTAAGTCTCTTCTTATAAGATTTACGCCTAAACGAACTAACGTCCTCGCCAGCGTGGGTTAATTATTGCCCAACGTTCATGGTCTTTCCAACCCTTTCCGCCAATATTTAAGTAGTTTTTAGATAACCCCTCTTTTACAAATCCAGCCTTGGCCACTAATGCTATAGATGTCTTGTTGCTAGGTTGAATATTTGCCTCAAGGCGATGTAAGTTCAATTCATCAAAGGCTTCTTTTAATAATAAACGCATGCCAACTCTCATATAGCCTTGAGCTTGATGAGGCACAAAAACTTCGTAGCTAAGATAAGCTGATTGGAAAAAACCGCGAATAATGTTTGATATATTGAAGGTGCCAACAATTTCACCATGCTCAGCCAAACACAGTAAATAGCGGTTGGGCTCTTCTAAATAGGCTCTTACATTGCTCGGTGGATAGCTCCAAGGTCGAAGGAAAATTTCACTCTTTTCATAACATTCGCTTAGTTCTTCTAGATCACAACGCTCGGGTTTTCGTAGGTAAAGTTGCGGGCTCACACAGCTCATCCTTAATGTTTAAATGTTTTTTATTTAATACCAACAATTTTGATAAGGCCATAAATATCAAAGAATGCTTAGTGCTTACAACGTAAACTATGGGTTTATTTTTAGCAAAAGGAAGCGGCTATGTCCGATGAAATGAACAAATCAGAAGTAACAGTGGTGGACGTCAAAATTCCGTTTATGTCGATGGTGGTTTTAATGGTTAAATTTGCCGTGGCCTCTATTCCGGCACTACTGATTATTAGCGTTATTTTCGGCTTGGTTAGCATGATATTTGGTGGCTTTTTCCATGGTATGGGGCGATTTTAAACTTGCCATATTCGCCAATGTTGAACAGAAGGTGTTGAATGTTAAGACCCAATTTATCCCAAGGCTCAAGCCTATTGTTGGGCTTGAGCCTAATGAGTGCTGTAAGCGCAGAACTATGGGTTTGCCATAATGACTATGAGGCGCGTTGTTCTGAGCTGGGTTGCGCAGTATACCAACAGGATGATTTTACGCCTGCGTCAGTGTTATTGAGTAGTGAAGGTGAGCTAGAAATTTGCTTGTATACGGGGTGCTGGCAAGGGCAAGGCCAAGTGTTGGCGCAGGCTCCTTATTTGGTTATTCAAGGAAACAAGCTTGATTGGAATAGCCCGTTTAAAGTTGACCAACAAGATGCACTGCTAAGTCTAGAACGCTCGTCTAATATTGCTACTATGCAGGTGGCTGGTTTTCAGCTTAGCCTATTGTGTCATTAAACGATCACTTTACTGGCGCCAAGCGCTGCTTAAACTTGCTTGGCACTGGGCATAAGCCTAACTAAGTAAAAGAGCAGTGGAACAGTCATGCAGTATAAAATAGTAAAAGCTAAGACAGAGTTTGCTGATGCTATAGCCCGCTTAACCGGACAATTGTCTTACGCGGTAAGTCGTGAGGAAACCAAGCAGTGGCTGATTGAATTAGAGCAGTCGGAGCGTCATGGTGTGTTTGTCGCGCTCATCAAACAAGATCTAGCTGGCTGGTTAGTGGTAGAGCATCGTTTATCTTTAGAAGCTGGCCATCGAGCTGAGATTACGGGGCTGGTGGTGGGCTCAGACTATCGCCGTAGTGGTATTGCTCAAGGTTTAGTGGCCGCCGCGGAACAATGGGCTAAACAGCAGGGTTTAGCGCGTATGGAGGTAAAGTCTAACGCTGCCCGAGTCGAATCGCATTTGTTCTACCCGTCGGTGGGTTATCAGCTAGAGAAAACCTCGCATAGCTACGCAAAAAAACTCGGCTCGGGCACATGAGTTGGTAGTGGAATGGCGGATGTGTAGCGGTTAATGGTAGCCCTAAAGTTAAACCCTCATAGCCTTAGCAATCCCAAGTAGTCGGTGGGCTGCACGCTTGTATTACTTCTTTAGATTTCCTACATTGAGTCATTGTGACTAGCCTCGCTGGTATGCCCTAATTGTTTCTTGGTAAGATGGGTTCAGCAATTTAGCTTATGCTTAAGACATTTATACATATTTTATTGATTAATAAATATAATTTACGTTTTGTTATGCTTGAAAAAACGGTATGTTTGGATTTTGACTAGTAATAGTTACGAGCAGGAAGAATTTGATACAGGTAGAACGGAATATGAAGCCTGAATGAAGTGTAGAGACGATAATCATGGACGAAAATAGTAGCTATTACACGATATTAGATGCGCTGCCAGACCATATTTTCGTTTTCTCGGAAACCGGCATATATGTTGATGTTTTTGGGGGGGATGAAAATGCAACAGGCTTTGATTGCAAGCCATTTATTGGTAAGACGCTGCACGATATTGCCCCAGTAGATATGGCTGAGATGTTTTTGTCTTTTATTTCTCAAGCTTTAGCCGAAAATGCCACTCAAAAAGTAAAGTATAAATTTGCTGAAGAAGAGATGATTGATTTACCCGCTGACATCCCTCATCCTCAGGAAATTTGGTTTGAAGGTATCATCAAACCTCTGCCAATGTTTTATAAAAATCAGCGCACGGTACTTTGGGTGGCAAAAAATGTTACTCAACAGCATGTGCTTGAACAAAAGTTGAAAACACTCTCCGAGATTGATGAACTCACTCAAGTACCCAATCGTCGAACTATTTCTCTGTCCCTTAAAGCAGCCATTAATGAATATCATCAGTTTGAACGGCCCTTTTCTTTGATGATGTTTGATATCGACAATTTTAAAAGGGTCAACGATACCTTAGGCCATCCCATAGGCGATGAAGTCATTAAACATGTCGCTAAAATTGCTAAAAGTGAATTGCGCAGCAGTGACAGTATTGGTCGATTCGGTGGTGAGGAATTTCTTATTATTTTAAGAGATTCTGACATAGATAGCGCTTGGCGCGTGGGCGAAAAAATCCGCAGAAAAATTCAACAACAAGCCTGTTCCTTTGATAAATATGATGTTCATGTCACGGTGAGTCTAGGTATTACCACTGTACTGCCTGAGGATACCCATTCTCGTAATATTTTAAGTCGCGCAGACATGGCCATGTACTATTCGAAAGCCCACGGGCGTAATCAAACCATTCGATATAGTGCAGAAGTTGAGAGAGCTGATTCAGAAAATTCTAAATATGACTGGCTTACACCTAAACCCAATTTAAAGTAGTTTATGTAAGTTAAGTTGCTAGTTTTACAAAAGTTTTAGTGATATTTTTGGGTTTATCACTAAGTGAAACTAGGATGATAAGATGTCACGGAACGATGCGCCTGGGCTGGTTATAGAAATGAGTCGAGGTCCTTTTCAAAATAATGGAGCGACGCCTTGGTATTGCATACTGGGTGTGGGTTCACCAGCGCAACAGCTTTATTTTTGTTTTGATACCGGTAGCAACTTCAATTGGCTGACTTCTTCTTTGTGTGGCGAAGGCGAATGTCAGCACTACGCTGGGCATCAATTCCAAATAGATGCATCAAACAGCTTTGAATGGATTAGCCAAACTACACGCAAAGTATCATTTGGTCCTTGGGGCGATATGCAGGCCGCTTTAGGGTCTGATGTGCTAACTATTGATGAGGCAAACGGACTTGCTTTAAGAAGTGGCATTTTGTTGTCTAGCCGTTATGACTCGAGCGAATTTGCCGAGTTGGATTGGGACGGTGGGATAGGTCTGGGTAGTAGCCAAACCGACAGCTCGGGCTCAGCTTCACAAAACACCTCTTTGCGCTGCTACCAACAACAAGCAACAACTGGTGAAGAGTTTGACTTCTTTCTACAACTGATTCAAGCCGGTCTTGTTAGCCAAGATAAACCCTATATGTCTTTTGTTACTGAGAAAGATAGAGCCTATGTTGGTTTTGGGGTATTGGAACAGTCCTATTCCAGATCATTAGAGTACGTGTTTTTACCATGGGCATGCTATCAGCCGGAGGCAAGTTACCTGTGGACAACAGCCAATGCCAGTATCGGGCTAAAAGGGGAAGCTGCTGTTGGAAGCAAGCTATTTTTCGCTTTAGACAGTGGCTCTTCGCAATTTAAAGGTGACTATGCAGTGTTGAGTAGCCTGTTTAAGCTTACCCAGCAGAGCCATAAAACGGTGGTGATTACGCTGCACGATGAGCAGGGACAGCCCTACACCGAGCTGAGCATACCCAGCGAGCTGTATTTGTGTGAGATAGAAGCGGGCCAAGATGCCGGTGAAACACTGGCACAATTTAACGCTCTTGAGGGAGCTGAAGGTATTTTACTGGTGGGCTCGGTGTTGATGGATCATCTCTATACGGTTTATGAGTATCAGGTAGATGAGCAGCAAAATCTATCTCCCCTTGGCATATGGATATTTAATAAACCGGATGGACCTAAGATACTTTCTAATCAGCAGTCAGCACCTGCAGACATTTTTAATCGTTAAGGGGCAAAAATGAGTGATGTGATTAATGGCACTTGGAATAATAGTTATGGTTCAAGCATGCAGTTGTCGCTGGTGGATCAGCAGATATACGGCACCTACCGTTCGCATACTGGCTCAACTGGCGTGTATTTATTAGTGGGAAATTGTTCAAGCAACGCACCGACTAAAGCGGCAGGGAAGAATTTAGCTTTTTCAATTTTTTGGCGAAGTATTCAAGGTGATAAAGCCGATGATAGTTGGCATTGGGCTGGCTCAATGTGTGGCCAGTTGTTGGCTGATGGACAAATGACTTTGTCAAATACCATCGTGGTATCGGTACCTTTTGAACAATTCTCAAAAGGTAACTATGTGGATGAGCTGGTATTCACTAAGCAGAGCGAGTCGTCAGAGCTTGACATTCCAAAGCTGTTCGCAAGCACTGAGCCGAAGGCTGCTCAAGCCCAGCCCTTAGTGGGGACTTGGGCAAACCAAACGAGCCAGCTCACAATACAAGCAGTGAATATGCTAACGGGCTTGGCTAAAGCCAGTTTAAGCCAGCAGGAAAAGACGCTGCAATTGCTTGGATTTATCGACGTCTATGCTGGCTCAGCCTTGGCGCAAAGTTTTTCCTTCACCGGCATTGACCCTAAAAGCCAACAAACCATGTCAATTTGTGGTGCGCTTGAACAGCAACAAACCGAGCTGACTATTTATCAATGGATTTCGCAGTCTACCCCAGCAGATACTAGTTTTATGCAAGCAAGGATTGCTGCGCAATTGCTGGTTAAACAAGCCTCTTAACAGGTGGTTTAAGTCATACATTGAGTGGAAAGTAGTAAGCAGTGGATACATTTAGCCGTAAGGCTAGTCACGGAAAGTACCGAGTAATGGGTTATGATCAATACGATTATAGCGACTATTTTATCGATGAATTTGTTTCGCTGGAGCAGGCTATGGCCTTATTAAAAAAGCGGGTGGCGAAATCTAATGCCCTTCCTACCTCCTTCTCGGATGTGTATTTTATTTACAACGACCTAGAGCAGGCACTGTACCGCGGGACTTTTGATAAAGGTATAGAAAAGCTGTTTGAATAATGAGCCTGATGCGGCACTTAACTTATTAATTCAGTACTTAGCTTATCCAACTGGGGGAAATCAGCTGTAGTGACTCACTCGCTAAGAGCGTAAGGCAAAATATTGATGAATAATCTAAACACAGTTGAAATTAAATCCTTTGTTCCAGCTAAAGATTTCGCTTTGTCTAAGTCTTTTTATCAAAGGCTTGGTTTTGAGATGGCTTCCGAGTTTGAGGGAGTGGCTTATTTTAAATCCGGCTCCTGTGCGTTTTTGCTGCAAGACTTTTATCAGCCTCAGCATTGCAATAATTTTATGATGCACCTGTTAGTGGAAAGCGCGCAAGCGTGGTATCAGCACATCGTGGACGCCAATCTTGCTGAAGAGTTTTCCGTTCAGGTGACGGAATTAGTGGAACAACCATGGGGAATGCTTGAGTTTTGTATCACTGATCCCAGCGGGGTGTTGTGGCGAATTGCTGAGAAACTGCTGCGTTAAAAGTAGCTAAGGCTGAGTTTGCTGAGCATTATTGGCTAGGCGTGAAATGTTAAGAGGAGAGAGAATTGAAACATATAGGCATAGCTGCTGTTACGGCTGAAGGTGCTGCGCTTACCGATAAATATATCTGTTCTGCTTTAGAGCAAGTATTTGGTCGTTATACCCATCCGGAAATTACCATTCATGGCTTTTTACTTTAAGAACACATGAATTATGGCGATGATCGTTTGAAAAAGTGGGAGGAGCTATTGGTTAAACCGATCTACAAGTTGCAAGCTATTGGCGCAGACTTAGTGATTTGCCCTTCTAACAGCCCCCAGAAGTATATCAGCAGGTTTGTCAGCGCATTTCTATTCCTTGGCTTAACATTGCTGATGCCGTGGCCGCGGTTGCTGAAGCCAAGGGCTATTCTAAGATCTTGCTATTGGGCACGTCCTTTGCCTTTAATCGTTCACTTAATCCCAATGCTTTTGCGAATGTCGATGCTGAACTGTTACTTTCCAATCAGTCCGAGCAGGCCTTTGTGCACAGTACGATAGTGAATGAATTGATTTCCGGTGTTGTGACTGAGCAAGCAAAGGACACCATGAAGCTCTTGATTAACAAATATCAGCAGGCAGGAGCTAACGCGGTAATTTTGGGCTGTACCGAACTACCGTTGATCATTAATGCGCAGTTGAGCGCATTAGCGATATTAGACTCTACTACCATTTTAGGTGGTGCGGTCATTCAAGCGGCTAAATCGTCGGGCTTGTGCATTTCGTCAGCTTGGCTGCTGGCGAGTTGTTCGCGATTAAGTACGTAGTGATTTTTAAGAGAGGATGATTTTATGAAACTGTTTTTGTCAATGGCTGCCTTGGCCTCGACCTTATTTGTTCAGTCTGCGGTGATTCATGCTGAGCCAGCACGTCCAGAAAGTATTAAGGCCTTGATGCAGCTTAGTGGCTCGGGGCAAATGGGCATGCAAATGATGCAACAGCTTTTGCCAGCGTTGAAACGAATGGTGCCAGATGCGCCTGAATCGTTCTGGAGCGACGTTCTGGACGAAGTTGATGCCGACGAAATGGAAAATCGAGTCATTCCGATATATCAGAAGTATTTAAACGAGGCCGACGTGCAAGCAATAAACCGCTTTTATCAAACCGACGCGGGGCAAAAGCTAATCAGGGTACAGCCGCAAATCATGCAGGAGTCTGTAGCGCTAGGACAGCAGTGGGGGCAAGAGATAGCAAGGCAGGTATTGCTTAAGTACCAACAGCAGAGTAAGGCCAACAATCCCTAGTTAATAGCTCTCTTTTCTTAGGCGCTGCTATTAAGTACTTCACTTGTTGTTTCGCTACAAACTGGAACAAAAAAGCCGCCTTCATAGGGCGGCTTTAAGCTTTTTAGTTTCTAGCAAAGACTTACTCGGAGCTGCTCAGTAGCTGTTGCAGTTGCTGGCGCTCTGGCTCGGTCATCTGGGTTTTATTCAAGAAAGGCATATCTTGAGAAACGACGGCTCGGGCAATGATACGTTCCTGCCAGCGCTCTACATCTTGCCAAGTATCTAGCATCACCCCTGCCGGGGCGGCGGTGAAGATGTCATCATGCGGGGTTCGACTATGACAACTGCTGCAGCGCTGCTGTACTATGTCCATTACTTGCTGGTGCTGAGGACTTAGCCCAGTATCAATAGCAACTGTGGACTAACTGCAGCATTGCTATGAACCTTAGTCCAGCTTACCAGTAGGGCTAATAGCAACATACCTATAGCGCCGCTAACAATAATCACCGGCTTATGAATGCCTTGGTGTTTTAAGTTGAAGAAATGGCGGATCCAAGCACTTAAACCAATAATGGCACACAGAATAATCCAACTATGGCTGTGTTGGTAAATCATCGGATAGTGGTTACTGATCATCAAAAAGATAACCGGTAGGGTAAGGTAGTTGTTGTGTACTGAGCGGCGTTTAGCTTCTAAACCTGGCGCTGGGTCAACAGCTTCACCGGCGGCTACTTGGGCTACCATTTTTTTCTGTCCGGGAATAATTTTAAGCCAAACGTTAGACACCATAATGGTACCAATTAAAGCGCCTACGTGAATAAAGGCGCCGCGGCCACTAAACAATTGGCTAAAGCCAAAACAGAACAGCGCGCCAATAATCACCAAGCAAATGCTTAAGGCTAGCGGTTTGTTGGCTAAGGGGGAATGCATCAGTCCTTCATAAATTAACCAGCCTAGGGCGATGCCTCCTGCGCCCAAAGCAACGGCTTGCAAGGTGCTAAGCTCCATTACTTGAGGGTCAATTAAGTAGGCGTCGGCGCGTAGGTAGTAAATCCAAAATAGCAGCAGGGTGCCGCTAAGCCAGGTGCTATAGGCTTCCCATTTAAACCAATGCAGTTTTTCCGGCATGGCTTCTGGGCCTACTTTATATTTGGCTACTTCATAGAAGCCACCACCGTGCACGGCCCATAGGTCGCCCTTGATGCCTTTTTTCTTTTTCCACTCGGGAGGGGTGTCTAAGTTGTTATCTAGCCAAACGAAATAAAAACTGGCTCCGATCCAGGCTACGCCTGCAATTACATGAAACCATTTAATAAATAAGGCTAACCATTCATATATCTGTGGCCACATCGTACTGTCCTTGTTGGTAAACTTGTTGTCCGGCTATATAGGTTTTGGCGATTAAACGGTCATCGCCCAGCGTTGTTAACGCAAATAAGGTGTCACTGAGGTTTCTACTGTGCTGCACTCGCTGGCTTAGCATCGGCGTGGCATTGAGGTTCAATACCACAAAGTCGGCTTCTGTCCCTACGTTCAAATTGCCTACCTTGTCTGCCAAGCCCATGCTTTGTGCGGCGCCCTGAGTACATAAATACAGTGACTCGAAGGGGCTTAAGCTGGTTTGTTGTAATTGGCATACCTTGTAGGCGTCGGCTTGGTTGGCAAACATACTTAAGCTGGTGCCGCCGCCTACGTCGCTAGCTAGTGCCACCGATACTCCTTCGGCTAGCGCGCGTTGATAGTTGAACAGGCCACTGCCGAGGAAGAGGTTAGAGGAAGGGCAGAAGCTAATGGTGGCGCCTGCTTGGGCTAAACCGATATATTCGCGGTCGGTTAAGTGAATACCGTGGCCAAATAGGGCCCGTTCACGCACCAAACCATGTGCTTCATACACCGCTAAGTAATCGGAATGGTCGGGAAATAGCTCGTTAATCCATTGCACTTCATTGGTATTTTCCGAAAGGTGAGTTTGAATAAAGGTATCGGGATGTTCACTGGCCAGTTGCCCCGCCTTGGCTAATTGTGCCTCACTGCTGGTGGGGGCAAAGCGCGGTGTAATCGCATATAAGGCACGGCCTTGTTTGTGCCATTGCTCGATCAATTGCTTGCTGTCGCGATAGCCTTGCTCTGGCGTGTCTTGTAAAAAGTCTGGGCAGTGCCTATCCATCAATATTTTGCCGCAGATCATGCGAGCATTGTAGCGCTCGGCGGCTTCAAAGAAGCTGTTCACTGATTGTGGATGCACCGTGGCAAATACACTGGCGGTGGTGGTCCCGTGAGCGAATAACTGCTTTAGAAAAAACACCGCCTGAGCACTCGCGTAAGCGGCGTTAGCAAATTGTCGCTCGGCTGGAAAAGTATAAGTATTTAGCCAATCTAATAGTTGCTTGCCATAGCTGGCGATAATCTCCACCTGCGGGTAGTGCACGTGGCTGTCAATAAGGCCGGGAATAATCAGCCCTTGATGTTGCTCAATTGGCAGTTGAGCGGCATCAGGCTGAGCGGCAAAAAACTCGGTAGCTGCCCCTAGAAACTCAATCTTTCCCTGACTGACCACTAATACACCATCTTCCCAATATTGATAGTGCTCGCCAGGGTTAAGGGTGCTGCGAGGAAAGTGTAAAATACTGCCTCGATGCAGTTGGTGACTCATATTAACTGCCTCGGTACGTAGAATAGCTGTAGCCGCTTAGTAGCAGCGGAATATGGTAGTGGGCTTGTTCGGCCTGGCTATTAAATACCACGTCGGCTAAGGGGAAAAACACCTGTTTAAATTGGCTTTGGCAATACTCTTCCACAAGAAAGCGTAAGCAATAGCAGTCGGGCGCGAGCTCTAGTTCGTCGAAGCGGCAGCGCCCATCGGCGTTAGTCACGCCTTTGGCTAAAAGGGTAGTTTCGCCAAAACGGTATAGTTCAACAGGAATACCAGTGGCAGGTTGTCCCTGACTGGTATCTAAAACATGACAGCTAAGTGTGCTCAAAATAGATTCTCCATTCTTAAAAAGCTGATTTGCTGCTGTTGTTCAGCGGCAGTGCTTAATTCTTGTTCACGGCTTTGTCCGTAGCGTTGTTGTAGCGCTTGTAAAATCACTTCAGCGGGTTTGCCGCTTGCGCAGATGATGAAAATAAAACCATAGCGCTCTAGGTAGGCGTGGTTTAAATCTAGTAGTTGTTGCAGGGTATCTTGCTGGGCCTCGGCCACTTGGGCTTGCTCAGCTTGGCTTAAGTGTTTGGCTTGGCTGTATTTTTTTTGCAAGCTGCTCATGTCACCAATCATTGGATGGCCAGCAAAGGCTTCTAACCAGTCTGCTTCGTTAAGCTGCTTGAACGCGTCTTCGGCCACTTGTTTAAACTGCTGCATCGAGCGAATAGGGCGCTGCTTTAACATAAGCTGCTGCCAGCGCTGGCTACTACAAATATGCTGCAGTTGCTCCAGATATTGTTGTTGAGAGAGCGCGTTTAAGTTATCAAGCTTAGGATTAGTCATGGCTCTCTCCCATCTCTAGTTGTTGGCGTAGCTGGTTGCTGGCCTGCCATAGCTGTTTCTTATGCTGTTCGCTTTGCTCGGCGGTGCTGGTGGTAAGCTGTTGTAGTTTTTCCAGTAATTGTCCGCTAATCGATACCGCCACCTGCATCGGCAACTTGCCCTTAATTTGTGGTAAGCCCAGTGGGCAAACCAGTTTCTCGCTGAGCGAAGGGTCGCTAAGTTGTTCCTTAAGGCGGTATCTAAAGCGCTGGGCTTTGGTGGCCGAGCCAATCACCCCCACCATGGCTAAATCGGAGCGCTCTAGCGCAGCTAAGCTCACCGCAAAGTCGATGCCATGGTCTTGGGTAAGAATCAGCACGTGGCTGTTGGCTTTTAACTGGCTCACGCTGAGCTCGGGTTGTTGCTGATAAAGCGTGTTTACCCCTAGCTTGGCGATGGAGTCGAGCCATTCTTGGCGGTTATCTACCACCGTTACATGCAGCGGCAATTGTGACAGAATTTGACACAAGCTATGGCTAACATGGCCTGCGCCGTAAATCACCACCGAGGCTTGTTCTACTAAGAAGTATTCGAACAAGACCTGTACCGCGCCGCCACAGCATTGGGCGAGATCTGCGGCCAAGGAAAAACGCTCAATTTGGCTATGGCTCTGGCTTTTTGTTAGCTGCTGGCGAGCGTGTTTAATCACTTCAAACTCTAGCTGTCCGCCGCCTAGGGTATCAAATTGCTCTGTTTCGCTAATTACCATTTTGGCGCCATTGGCCCTCGGCACCGAGCCCACTTCGGCTAAGACGGTGGCAAGGCAGTAAGCTTGCTGTTGCTGATTAAGCTGTACGCAGGCTTCTAGCCAAGTGTTTGGCTTAATTTGCTGATTCCAATTATTCATGTTTGCTCTCCAGATATGCAAACTGGCGTTGGCAAGCCATTAGAATGCGTTCGTTAGTCGCAGGTGCATCTAACTGGGCCGGCAATTGATGTTCACTAATTGAGCTTACTGCATCATAAATGGCACACCAAGCGGCGATAGCTAACATGAAGGGGGTTCACCCACCGCTTTTGAGCGGAAAATGCTGTGCTCGGGATTGGCTTGGTCAAACAAGGTGATGTTCATTTGCTTGGGGTAGTCGCCAATGCTGGGGATTTTATAGTTAGCCGGGCTTTGGCTGAGTAAGCGTCCATCACCGTTCCATACCAATTCTTCGGTAGTTAACCACCCCAAACCCTGAATAAAAGCGCCTTCAATCTGGCCGATGTCGATGGCTGGATTTAAGCTGCTGCCCACATCGTGCAGAATGTCTACTTGGTCAAGGGTCATTTCGCCGGTAAGGGTATCTATGCTCACCTCACAGCAGGCAGCGCCTAAGGCAAAATAATAGAAGGGGCGGCCTTCGGCTTGCTCGCGGTCATACCAAATTTTCGGAGTTTTATAAAAGCCGGTGGTCGACAGTGATACTCGGCCCAAATAAGCCTGTTGGATTAATTCTGCCCAAGCGATGCTTTGCTCGCCAATCAGTACGTGGCCGTCTGCTATGCTGATTTGCTCGGCGCTTACCTGATAGTGCTCTTGGGCAAAGTCGAGTAAACGTTGTTTTAATTCTTTAGCGGCGTTGTGCGCTGCCATACCGTTTAAGTCGGTGCCTGAAGAAGCCGCGGTAGGCGAGGCGTTAGGGACTTTATCGGTACGAGAGGCTGTGACCAAGACATAATCAAAAGGGATCCCCAGTGTTTGCGCCACAATCTGTTGCACCTTAGTGTGCAGACCCTGGCCCATTTCGGTTCCACCATGGTTGAGCTGTACGCTGCCATCGGTGTAAATGTGAATTAGTGCACCTGCTTGGTTGAGGTGCTGAGCGGTGAAAGAAATACCAAATTTAACCGGACATAGAGCCAGCCCTTTTTTGATCAACTGATCTTGGCGGTTGTGCTGCTTAATTTGCTCTCGACGAGAGCGGTAATTGGCGTTTTCTTCCAGTTGTTGTAGTAGATTTTTTAAATCTTGATGTTGCTCAACTGGCATGCCGTAGTGGGTGGTGGCATGGCCTTCACGATAGAGGTTTTTATAACGTACATCAAGGGCGTCTAAGCCTTTAGCAACGGCAATGTCTTGCATTGCTTGCTCAATTAGCATGATGCCTTGTGGGCCGCCAAAACCGCGAAATGCAGTGTGCGACACCATGTCGGTTTTAAGCCGATGACCCACTACCTCTGCTTGGTTTAAGCTGTAAGCGTTGTCGGCATGGAACATGGCGCGGTCAACAATCGCATCGGAAAGATCCGGCGAGTAACCACATAGGCCATTCACTTCCATCTTAGCGCTTTCGATTAAACCTTGTTTGGTC
Organism: Agarivorans gilvus; assembly: GCF_001420915.1. Lineage (NCBI taxonomy): Bacteria > Pseudomonadati > Pseudomonadota > Gammaproteobacteria > Alteromonadales > Alteromonadaceae > Agarivorans > Agarivorans gilvus. The sequence goes on from NZ_CP013021.1 coordinate 67,875, forward strand.
ACGCCTAGCTGATAGCGGTTATAAAAGGGATGGCGTTTACCGGTCGAGGTCATATCCACGCTGCGCGGTAGGCGCAGTTTCACTGCTTTGCCGGTGTGAATCGCCGCCATACTGGCTAAACAAGCCCACTGCGCGGCTTGGGTTTCTTTTCCGCCAAAGCCACCCCCATGCGGCGCATATCTACATCAACCCGATGCAGGGCGATGTTTAATACTTCAGCGATGAGTTTTTGTAACTCGCCGGGGTGTTGACTAGAGGTATACAGCAGTACTCCGCCATCTTCGTTGGGAACGGCGAGGCTGACTTGCCCTTCAAGGTAGAAGTGTTCTTGCCCGCCTACCTGTTGCTCGCCGCTTAATACCAACTCGCTTTGCTCTAGTTGAGCTTGGCTAATCGGCTGGCCCATTATATGGCTGGGGCGAACTAGGCTTTGTGGATCGCTAAGGTCGCCACGTTGCTGGGCGGTCAACACGATATTTTGCTCGGCTTCTACCGTGACAAGCTCTTGGTTAGCCCAAGCGGCCAATTTCCAGGCTTGGCGATGGCTGCGCGCTACCACTACCGCCAAAACTTGACCATAGAAGGAAATTTCACCTTCGCAAAGCAGTGGGTCTCCGCCGAAGATCGGGCCAATGTCGCGATGGCCGGGAATATCATCGGCGGTGAATACCGCGACTGCGTCTGGATGTTGTTTGAGCTGGTCGAGTTTTAACTCCAGTAGCCTCCCTTTAGCGATGGGACTGGTGATTACCGCCGCATGTAAGCTGCCTTCGGGGAGGTTGCGGTCATCCACAAACAGGGCTTCCCCGGCCACTTGTTTAGCTGCACTTTCGTGGGCTATAGATTGGCCAATAATCTTGCTTGGGGCGCGTTGATGAAGCTGTTGGGTCGTTAATTTACGCATGGGCGGCTAACCTTGTGGGAAGTTGCTGACAGTAGAGATAGAAGCGCTTGAGTAGGTTTTGCACTAACAATACTCGGTACTCGGCGCTGGCGCGCACATCATCGATGGGTTTCACGTATTGAGGCACCATGGCTTGCACTTGCTTCAAGCTTGCCAGGTCAAATACTTTGCCCACTAAGCCTTGCTCTAGTTCTGTTAGGCGCACAGATTTTGCAGCAACGCCACCGGCGGCAATGACACACTGACTCACCCGTTGCTGATCATCTAGCTGGATATTCAGTGCCAGTACTACGGTGGTAATGTCATCTTCGTAGCGCTTACTGACTTTGTAGATTTGGTGCTTCGCGCTTGGCGCTAAGTCTGGTAGATGTACCGCACTGATCCATTGATTTTCTTTGAGTTTAGTTTGTCGGTAACCGGTAATGTAGTCTTCAGCGGCGTGCAGCTCGATGTGTTTACCATCATCCACTTCCACTTTACCGTTCAGGCTAATCAGCAGTGGGGCGATGTCACCAATGGGTGAGGCATTACCTAGACTGCCGCCCAAGGTGGCGCGATGGCGAATGGTTAAACTACCTAAACGCGAGAATATCTCGTTGGTAGTGGGGTAGTGCTGCAGCATAAACTGGTGTACTTCATTTAAATTGAGGGCCGCACCAATGCGCCAGCCACCGTCGATGCGAGTGATTTGTTTTAGCTCGTCAACCGCGCTGAGATCGATCATTTGCTCAATTTGTTTATATTGTTGGGTGACTTCTAAGGCTAGATCTGTCGCCCCCGCTACCCAGCGAGCTTTAGGGTGAGCTGCGCGAACTTTGGCTAATTCTTCTCGGCTGCTTGGCTGCCAATAGTTTACTCCGTCTAAACCTTCACATTCGTCCATCCACTGTTTTACTTCAGCTTCTTTTTGCTGAATGTGGTCTACAGTGGGGCCTTGCTGGGCGATGTCTCTGGCCACTTCTATCAGCGGACCATAGCCGGTGCAGCGGCATAGGTTACCGGCTAAAAACTCTTCTGGGTGTTCTGGTGCTTCGCTTTGGCGAGACAGGGCATACAAAGACATCACAAAGCCAGGAGTACAGAAGCCACATTGGCTACCGTGTTTATCGACGATAGCTTGTTGAACTGGGTGTAATTGTTGGCCTTGTTTAAGGTATTCAACGGTAATCACTTGTTTGCCGTGCAGAGCGTGTAGCGGCGTAATACAGCTGTTAATTTGTTGGTAACGTAAACCCAAAAGTGGGTCGGCGCTTACCATCACTACAGTACAGGCGCCACAATCGCCGCTGGCACAGCCTTCTTTAGTGCCAACTAGGCCGCGTTGTTCGCGGAGGTAATTAAGCAGCATGGTATCGGCGGCTTGGTCGCTGATGTAGAACTGCTGGTCATTGATCATTAGTTGTAGCATTACAACTCCTGTTATTTCTCATAAAAGTTGTCCAATTGGTCAACTTTTGGTTTAAAAAAAGGTAAGTCTTAATTACCTTTATTTCGGTAAGCGTAAGTGTCAGAAAAACGTGATAAAATCCAGTCGCCGGCAGTGATTTCCGGGTAGGGGCTAGCTTCGCCCTCGGCCAAACATGAGGCTAGGGTAGACACGGGCGTATCGAAATCGGGTTCCACAAAAAACGGCATCGAAAAGCGAGTCGCTTGTTCAGTTGGGCTAGTTACGCGATGTGCAGTTGACTGATAACAGTCGTTGGTCCAACGTTGCATTAGGTCGCCGATGTTCACCACGAAGCTGTTGGCTACTGGCGGAGCATCAAACCATTCGCCGTTGCGCCCACGCACTTGCAGGCCACCAATGTGGTCTTGATAAAGCAGGGTAATGCAACCGTAGTCGGTATGCGCGCCTGCGCCATTGCTGCTTTTTTGTTGCGGCGGATAGTGAATAAAGCGCAGTACGCTGATTGGATGCGTGAAATACTGGCTGAAAAAATTTTCCGCTTCGCCCAAGGCTAAGGCCATGGCTTTAAGAATATTTAGCCCAACTTGTAGACTCAGTTGGTAATGCTGCTGCACCAACTGTACAAAACCTTCGATATTGGGGTATTGGTTAGGCCCGTATAAGTCGGGACAACGTGCAACTTGTGGATGATAAGGGCTTAAGTCTAAGGCCATATCAAAGGTTTCTTTGTAATCTTTAGGGCCGTTGGGGTCGAGCTGTTCGGCACTAACTTGGCCCCAGCCGCGATGGTTGGCTGAGTCCTGAATACTGATTTTCTGTTTTTCTGCCTCATCTAAGGCAAATAATTTTCCTGCCATTTGCTGCACTTTGGCAAATTGTTCGGCAGGGATCCCGTGGCCGGTTACGTAGAAAAAGCCCGTATCGCGGCAGGCTTCATCGATAGCCTTAATAACGGGTTGCCACTGCTGGCGGTCCTCGCTGGCTAAGGGGCTAATATCGATGATGGGAAGGGTTAAACTCATCTAGGCTCTCCAGATTGGCCCAGCCTAAGCCGGGCCATTTATTCGGTATTACTGTTCTGCTTTACTTCGGAATGGTGGCGTCGATACCTTCTACGTACCACATTACACCAGCTAGCTCTTCGTCATCTAAGGTCTTACCTTCAGGAATAACGAGATTGCCTTGGTTGTCTTTTAAAGGACCTGTGAAGGGGTGGAACTCGCCAGATTTAATTTTTGCTTCGGTTTCAGCAATAGCGGTTTTCACATCTTCAGGTAGCGCAGGATTAACCGACACGATTTGTAGAATGTCTTCAGCAAAGCCACCCCAGTAATCTTCTGACTTCCAAGTGCCGTCCATGACTTCTTGTATGGTACGAATGTAGTGAGGAGCCCATACATCACGCACCGAGAACATGTGAGCTTTAGGCGCAAAGTGGCTCATGTCTGAGGCTTGACCTATACCCATTAAACCACGTTTTTCAGCGGCAATAAGCGGCGCAGGGCTGTCGGTGTGTTGCAGAATAATATCTACGCCCTGATCCATTAAGGCATTGGCTGCGTCAGCTTCTTTGCCTGGATCGTACCAAGTGTTTACCCAAACAATTTTGATTTTTACATCAGGGTTGACGCTTTTAGCACCTAGATACACCGAGTTAATATCGCGAATTACCTCAGGGATGGGGAAAGAGGCAATATAACCAATGGTATTGGTTTTGGTGCTCATGCCTGCGGCAACACCCGAAACATAGCGGCCTTCATAAGTACGTAATACGTAGGTAGATACGTTTTTACCACGCTTGTAACCGGTAGCGTGTTCAAAATGTACTTTAGGGAAGCGTTTGGCCACCTTGATGGTGGGGTTCATAAAACCAAAAGAAGTGGTAAAGATGAGATCGTGACCCGATTTAGCTAATTGGGTAATCACCCGTTCAGCATCCGCACCTTCAGGCACGTTTTCTACGAAGGTGGTTTCTACTTTGCCTTCAAAGTATTTTTCCATTTCGATACGGCCTTGGTCGTGCTCGTAACTCCATCCATGGTCACCGATGGGGCCTACGTAAACGAAGCCAACTTTAAGCGGCTCGTCAGCAGCCTGACTAAGCGGGGCAACTAAGCAGCTGACGGCAAATGCCGCTGCGCCGATCCATTTGTTTAATTTCATGAAGAACTCCATTTCTGTTTGAGCTGTAAATACTCGTTAAGTGTTAGCAAAAAGCTGGCCACTTGGTCATGTTTAATAGAATTAACTTAAACAGGGCCGACAATACAAGTTTTGTTGTATTTATTTATCATAATTGTTGTTACGCATTATGAGCAAATGTGGTGCGCACTGGTGCAAATCTACCAGTAACTGCACCAAAGTTAAGCATTGTTCGTTTATTTTTATTGTTTGCCAAGCATAGTCAATGTTGGCGAGATGTTGATAGCTTGTTGATTTTGAGCCATTAAAGATGGCTGCTGTTAGCGAGATTAGTCAAGTTTGGATTGGAGTTGGCAAGCAATTTGCGTTGTTAGTTGACTTAGTGGTCAGATTTTAGTGCCGCGAGTTAATTAACAAGGAGTGTTACATGAGCACCGAGCAAGAAGTATCAGGAACAACGGATTTACTTTATCAACTAGATGATAGGCCGCCGGTGGCCAAAGCATTTTTCGCAGGCTTACAGCATGTATTGGCCAGTTTTGTTGGGGTAATTACGCCTACATTAATCATTGGTGGCGTGCTGGGTTTAGGTGAACACATCCCTTACTTAATCAGCATGGCCTTGATTGTGTCCGGGGTCGGCACGTTTATTCAAGCGAAAAAAATTGGTCCCGTTGGCGCAGGAATGATTTGTGTTCAGGGCACCAGTTTTGCCTTTTTAGGCTCGGTATTAGCAGCAGGATTTCTAGCCAAAAGCCAAGGAGGCGGACCAGAAGAAATATTGTCGTTGATTTTTGGGGTGTGTTTTTTAGGCGCGTTTATCGAGATTTTCTTGTCGCAAGCCTTGAGCAAGATGAAGAGAATTATCACTCCCTTGGTTACCGGGATTGTGATTACCATTATCGGTATTTCTTTGATCAAAGTGGGGATGACTGATTTAGCGGGAGGCTTTAAGGCCCCTGATTTCGGTAGCTTACAAAATCTAGCCTTGGGCTTTACCGTATTAGTGGTGATTATTGCGTTGAACCGCTCGGCTAACCCATGGTTGCGTCTATCTTCGATTGTGATTGGCTTAATAGTGGGTATGGTGATCGCCATGTTCATGGGCAAAGTCGATTTCTCGTCTGTCGGCTCTCAGCCTTTGGTGAGTATACCGGTACCCTTTAAATATGGTTTTAGTTTTGACTGGGTGGCATTTTTGCCCATTGCCTTGATTTACTTTATTACCGCGATTGAATCGGCCGGTGATATTACGGCTAACTGTTCGGTGTCGAAGCAGCCAATTAAAGGAGAGGGCTATATTAAACGGGTGAGTAATGGCGTATTGGGCGATGGGGTTAACTCGTTGTTGGCCGCCACGTTCAATACTTTTCCTAACACTACGTTTAGCCAAAATAATGGGGTAATTCAGTTAACTGGCGTGGCCAGTCGCTACATTGGCTACTACATTGCGCTGATTTTGGTGGTATTGGGTTTGTTCCCGGTACTGGGGGCTGTTTTGCAACAGATCCCTAAACCTGTTCTAGGTGGTGCCACCTTGGTGATGTTTGGTACGGTGGCGGCTGCGGGTATTAAAATTATTGCTAGCGAAGAGCTTACCCGCCGTAAGCTGTTAATTATGGCGGTGTCTTTTGGTGTGGGCTTAGGTGTTACCTTGGTGCCAGACTTGCTACAACAGGCGCCAAAGTTGGTACAAAATGTATTTGGTTCTGCGGTGACTTCGGGCGGTTTAGTGGCTATTATCTTGAGTTTGCTACTTCCAGAAGACAAAGCAATGGTGGCGGCTGAACGAGAATCTTACGCTTACTCGAAACAAACAGCCAATTAACCGCTTGTATAAGCGCTTTGGCTTTGTAACAATGGCAGGCAGGTGCAAAGGGGCGCCTGCCCGCCAAGAGGAACTCACCCTTTATCATTTCAAATTAGTTAAGCACAAATAGTGTTTCTAAATGTTGTTTTGCGGGGAACAGCTAATTATTTAGGAGCATTAGCATGTTATCTGCTATTCAAGAATTAAAAATCCGCAGCAAAATTTTACTCAAGCGCAGCCAAGCTGCCGATTCTCCCCTAGTAAGTCTCAGTAAGGGCAAAGCCCCTCAACTTAAACACGCCTTATTATATACTGCGCGCCAAGTCGGGTTTCAGGACTGGCAACACGCGCAAAGCATATTAGCCTGCTCGCAGCCGCTGAATCAGCAGCAAGACTGTGGCAAATTTTGGTATGCCAAAGCTTGTGGTAGTTTATTAAATACTTGGTGTGCCAACTACGCCGAAGCCTTAGCGCAGCAAGCTATACAGGGAGGTATTATTTTGCCTTACAAAACTCAATATGTGTTGGCGACAGCCAGTTACATTGAGGCCTTAGGCTTATCAGCCGATGAACCCTTATGGCAAAGCCTTAAATATAACTGGTGTGAAGGGGACTCCGAGAGCCGACAAAGGCTGGCATATCAGCGCTTAATCGCCATGCAAAGCAACAATCAGTTTAGCTGTTAAGTGAAACCAGTGCTAATTCGCTAGTTCACAGGTACTATGCCTGTTTGAATGACCACAACACTGAAGCTGGCGAGTAAGGCTCGCCACCATCAACAGAGGCCCATATGTCTAAAAAAATCTATTGTATCGCCATGTTCAAACCTAAGCCGGGTAAACTCAATGACTTGTTTAAAGTATTGCAAGCACTGGAGCCCAATACCTTGCGTGAAGATGGCTGTTTGCAATATCGAGTGACTCGACAGATAGAGAACCCTTTTGCACAAGGCAGCGGCTATCCCATCGCTTTTCAAGAAATTTGGGCAGATAAGGCCAGCTTTGAGGCACACTGCCAACGTAAAGAAATCACAGACTTTTTTCAAAGCCAGTGTGTCGCAGAAAGTGGCTTAGTAGAAGACTCCAATGTCTGCGTATATAGTGATGAAGCCGAAGACTTTGATGCGCCAGTGATTGGCTAAATGTAAAAGCTTAAGCAAGGCTTAGCGCTTTATACATGATGTAGCAGTCGACCATGCCCAATTGGGGATGCTGGTAACCTTTAGGAATAGTGCCAATGGTGGTGAACCCCAGCTTGTGCCACAGCCTTACCGCCGCATGATTGCTAGATACCACCGAATTAAATTGCATGGCTGTAAAGCCATGCTTTTGTGCCTCAATCTGAGAATGTTCACACATTTTCCGAGCAATGCCTTGGCCACGCGCTGCTTCGCTGACCATATAACCACAATTACAAATATGTTTACCTGGGCCCATGGCGTTGGCCTTAAGATAATAGCTGCCTAGTATTTCACCATCTTGTTCAAAGACATAGCTGAGCAGCGGTAGCTCACACCATAGCTGGTAGGCCTTCTCTAAGCTCATGTCGGGCTCAAAGGCGTAACTCTGTTGAGCGTGAATGATAGCCTTAAAACTGGGCCAAAAGGCAGCAAAATCGGCGTGGGTCATGGCTCTTATCACTCTCACTTTCCTTGTTTGTTTTAAACAAAGCCCAGTTTAACCAATTATTTACAGTAAGTGGAAACCTCATTTATGCTGTTGTTGCTGACGCTTGCTTCAATCAAGGTTTACAATCAGGCGTTTTGTTATTGCTGTGTTTATTGGGTGAGGGAGAGTAAGTGCAAAAGATTCTGGTAAGTTCATGTTTATTAGGCAATAAAGTGAGATATAACGCGGGCTGTTTATCTTTGCAACGCGCCGATCTTGATTGGTTGGAAACGCATTGTGAGCTGGTGGTGTTTTGCCCAGAACAGTCTGCCGGTTTACCCACTCCAAGAGCGCCTGCAGAGATCGTTCAAGGGCAGGGCATAGATGTACTGCAAGGCCGTGCCCAGGTATTAAATAATGATGGCAGTGATGTTACTCAGCCCTTTATTCTTGGTGCTGAAAAAACACTAACAATCTGCCAAAGCCTAGCCATTAAATATGCTTTACTTGCCGAGGGAAGCCCATCTTGCGGTAGCACTGTTATATATGATGGCAGCTTTAGCGGCAACAAGGTGAAAGGGGCTGGCGTTACTGCCGCCTTGTTAGAGCAGGCGGGCATTCAAGTATTTAACCAATATTCTATATCGCAGTTAAAAGCTGCTCTTGCGGCGAATGCTTAGGGTTTTTAGCGATGGCCTTTGGTCTTGCTAGCCCAAGCTTGCTTGTTGTTGGGCAAACAATACAAAGCTGTCGCTCATACTCATGCCTAGGTCTTGATGCTCGTAACTGTTGAGTAGGGCGTGATAGCCCTCTTTTCCTGCTAGGGTGTAGGCTGAAGAAACGCCTCGATAGTGGCGTTGTGGATCTAGCGGCTGCCAGCCCGCATCGCTATGTAATTCGATTTGAGTTACGCGTTGGCCCTGTTTTGCGTCTGGCTCATAGTGATAACGCAGCTTGTAAAAATACGGAAAGCTGCCATCGCCGGTGCCTTGTACGCCATTGTTGGTGGCATTGTTAATGGCGCCTTCGATTAATGGCGCAAGGTATTTCCCTTCAAGTTGATAACTCACAATGGCGATTTCAAAGGGCAATAAACGGCCACAGATATCGGCTTTGGTGAGAGGGCCAGCCTTGAGCGATACCCTTACCCCCCTGCGTTATGCAAGGCAAAATCGGTGGGGCGAGTGGCCGCAGCGGCTTGATAAAAGCCTTGGCATACCAAGGGGATATTTCGCTGCCTTGAGGCAGTAGTTTAGTGGGGAGCCGAGTATGCGCTAAGGGGCGAGCGACTTGGCAAATTACTTGCTGGCGCATGGCGTCTATGGCAGGACGATAATCTTGACTGATGATCTCTTGTATCTGTTGATCTTCTGCTTGATATCGCAGGCCTTCACTTTGGGCTAAATACTCGGCGATGCGCGCCTTGATTTTGCCGCTAACTAAGCTGTCATTTTGTCGAGCATGCCATTGTTTACCCAGCAGAAATTGCACGCCTCCCTCAAATTTAACTACCTTGCCGTCAGCGGTAAATTCTAAGCGAGATAAGCCTATCGATTCGGCATGTTTACCGGCATGTAAAATTAGGCAGCCTTGCTGCCATAGCTGGCCCATTGCACTTTCGGGAAGGCCTAAGTGGCGAAACTCACCACTTAAAGTATGTGAGTGGCCACCAACAATGACACTTATGCCAGGCACGGCTTTAGCTAAGGCCACATCGCCCTGATAACCCAAGTGGCTCAACACAATAATGTGTTTAATGTCTTGCTGGTGTAAATGCTCAACGGTGGCTTGGGTGCAGCTAATCGCATCGATGAATTGGCAGTCGGGATCGGGACAACCAATGTTGTGCATTTGGTCGTGGGTGATGCCGATAATCGCCAGTTTTACGCCTTCAGCTAGATCTTTTAGTAGGTAGCTAGCCCGTTGCTGCTCGGCTTGATAGGGGTAGAGGTTGTTATGGTTGGAGAGCGGTAAGGTTTTGCGCTGATCTTCCATGGATAAATCCATGTTTCCCGCCAGAACCGGAAAGCTAACCTGATCAATAAACTGAGAGATCGGCGCATTACCTAAATCAAATTCATGATTGCCAATGGTCATGGCATCGGGAGCCATTAATTCTAGCAGGCGGGCATTTGCCTTTCCTTTATATTGGCTGAAGTACAAACTGCCTTGAAAGCTGTCCCCTGCGTGCAGAAGCAGGCTTGGGCAGCCCTGTTGTTGGGCTTGTTTACGTTGTTGTTTAATTGCGCTAGCCAAGCGTGCGTAACCGCCACAATGCGCATCTATTTGATAATGTTCACCATCTAGCTGGATATGAAAGTGCAGCAAAGAGGCATCAAAATGGGAGTGGGTATCGTTGATGTGGGCGAGGTACAGCGGGTAAGTCATTGGCTCTCCAGTTGTTGAGCTGGCATGATAACGAGTTTAGTGCTTGGCTTAAATAGAAGGCCTTTATTTGGTTATTCTGACCAAGGCTAAAAAGCCCCTCAAATGAGGGGCTTTAATAGTCATGATGGTTTAGTGACGTCGCGAATCAAAGGGTTTGGCTAGGCTCATCGGCGCCGCCAATTTTTGACGAATTGGATTGGAGCTAATCAACACCATCACCACAATGGTGGCAATATAAGGCATCATCGCCAATAGGTTAGGTGAAATGGTGAAGCCAATGCCTTGCATCACCAAGTGCAGAATAGAGGCTACGCCAAACAAGTAAGCACCTACCATTAGGTAGCCCACGCGCCATGAGGCAAATACCACTAACGATAGGGCTATCCAGCCGCGTCCAGCGGTCATATTTTCCATCCACATTGGGGTGTAAGACAACGACATATACGCGCCAGCTAAACCGGCAAAGGCGCCGCCAGTTAAAATGGCTAAGTAGCGTACTTTAATCACTTTAATACCGAGGGCGTTAGCTGAGTAGGGGTTTTCTCCCACCGCGCGCAGGGTTAAACCGATGCGGGTTTTGTTAACTATCCACCAACACAGCGCTACTAGGCCAAAGCTGCCATAGACTAACAAGTCGTGATTAAACAGCAGTGGGCCAAGTAGCGGAATATCACTAAACAGTGGAATGGCAATCGCTTTGAAGCCTTCTACGGTTGAGCCCACTAAACCGGCACCGAGGAAGGCGCTAAGGCCAGTACCAAAAATGGTTAGCGCTAAACCAGTGGCCACCTGATTAGTATTAAGGTTGAGCGACAAAATGCCGAAAATACCCGCCATCATCATGCCAGCTAAAATCGCTAATAATAGCCCCACGGCTAGGCTGCCAGAGAAATACGCGCCAGCAAAACCAGCCATGGCACCCATCAACATCATGCCTTCTTGGCCTAGGTTGAGTACGCCCGATTTTTCACAGATTAATTCGCCTAACGCCACCAATAATAGCGGTGTTCCGGTTTTAATTGCTGCCACTAGAATTTGTTGTAACAGTTCCATGTCCATTTTAAGCGGCTCCTTGCTTGGTATCACTGGAAGAGGCTTGAGCAGGGTTAGCGCTTGCTTGCCAAATAATTTTGTAATGAATGAGGTAGTCACAGGCGAGTAAGAAGAACAACAATACCCCTTGGAATAGGCCGGTAATCGCGGTAGGAATACCCAAATCAATTTGCGCTAAATCACTACCCATATACAGTGTGCCCATGAAAAACGCGGCGAAGATAATGCCAAAGGGATTAAGTCGACCCAAGTAGGCCACGATGATCGCGGCGTAGCCATAACCCGGCGATACCTGAGGGATTAGCTGGCCAATTGGGCCTGTTACTTCCGACACCCCAGCTAGGCCTGCCAAAGCACCAGCGCTGAGCATCACGCTCCAAATAATAAATTTACTGGAGTAACCGGCGTAGCGCGCTGCGGGTTGGTCTGAACCAAATACCCGCAATTGAAAGCCTGGTAGCGTGCGGTACAAAATAATGCCCGAGCCGATGGCGAAGACTATCGCCAATAGTATGCTGATTGAAGCACGCCCTTCTTCCATAATGGTGGGCAGCAATACCGAGTCGGCAAATACCGCCGATTCAGGAAAACCAAACCCATCGGGGTCGATTAATGGCCCGTGTACGCCCCACAACAGCAGATATAAACCAATGTAGTTGAGCATGATGGTAGTAAGAATAATGTTAGTGTGGAATAGCTGGTGTAGTAGGGTAGGAATGCCCGCCCAGACCATGCCAGCTGCAGCACCTGCTGCTAGGGTGACGACTAACCACATATAGCCGCTTTGGTCATTGGCTTGTAAGGCCACATAACTGCCCACTAAGGCGCCAACCAATAACTGACCTTCGGCGCCAATATTCCAGATGTTGGCTTTGTAGCACAAGGCCAAACCGGTAGCACAGAGTAACAGCGGCGTGGTTTTTACCATTAGTTCGCCCAAGTTATAACTGTCGCTAAGAGGGGCGATAATAAATACTCGAAAAGCGTCGGCAGGGTTAATCTCTAGCGCTATAAACATTAAGCTGGACACTATCATGGTGAGTACAATAGCGATGAGCGGCGATAACCAAGACATCAGCTTGGATGACTCTAAACGCGCTTGGGTTTTAAACATGCTCTGGCTCCTCTTCAGTAAAGCCACCGGCGATCCACTTACCGATTTCTTCAATGTTGGTTTGCTCGGTGTGTACCGTAGCAGAGAGTTGCCCTTCATAGAGTGCAGCGATGCGATCTGAAATCATAAATAACTCGTCAATGTCTTCCGATACCACCAAAATGGCAGCGCCTTTATCGCGCAGTTCAATCAGCTGGCGGTGAATGGCACTGGCCGCACCAATATCTACCCCCCAAGTGGGGTGGGCGCAGATCAGTACTTCGGGGTTTTGGTCGACTTCACGACCAATAATAAATTTTTGCAGGTTCCCTCCTGACAAGCTTTTGGCTTGTGAGTGGGCGTTATGGCATTTCACATCGTTGAGGTGAATGATGGACTTGGCCAGTTCTACTACCTTGTGCGGCAGGATCAGCCCTTTTTTCACCAAACCTTTGCGGGCACTGGTGAGCAAGGTATTGTCGGCCAAACTCATTTCGGGCACTGCACCTTGGCCTAGGCGGTCGGTGGGAACATAACTCATACCTAATAAGCGGCGCTCGCCAGCGTTGCGTTTTGCTACTTTGTGGCCATGCATTAAAATTGCACCCGCATCGGCACGGGTATCTTCGCCACTGAGCGCTTCAAGTAGGTCTTCTTGGCCATTACCTGCGACACCGGCAATGCCTAAAATCTCGCCTTTGTGTAGGCTTAAATTCACGTTTTTCAGGCCAGTACCAAAGGGGTTGGTTGGCGGTACGCTGAGGTTTTTGGTCACCAGAACTTCGTCTGAACCAATGGTTTTATGGTAGCGCTCGGATAATACCGCTTCGCTGCCCACCATCATTCTGGCGATGGAGTCTGGGGTTTCCTTGGCGGGTACACATTCTCCACTCACTTTACCACCGCGAAGGATCACCGCGCGGTCACACAGTGCGGTGACTTCTTTTAGCTTATGGCTAATAAACAAAATACTGCAGCCTTCGCTGGCCAAAGTCCGTAATACCTTAAATAAGCCAGAGACCTCTTGAGGAGTGAGTACTGAGGTAGGCTCGTCAAGAATCAACAGTTTTACGTCTTGAATCAGGCAGCGCAGGATCTCTAAACGTTGCCGCTCACCAATACTGAGATTGTGTACATAGCGGTCTGGGTCTACTTTTAGCTCGTAATTGGCACTTAATTCGATGATTTTTGCCCGTAAACTGGCCGCATCGGTGGCAACGCCGGGGTCGAGGCTGAGTTCAATATTTTCTTGCACGGTGAGGGTTTCAAACACAGAAAAATGCTGAAATACCATACCGATACCCATGGCTCTGGCCATATTTGGAGAGCGGATCACCACTTCTTTTCCCTGCCACAGCAGGCTACCTTCGTCGGCTTGTACAACACCGTAGATCATCTTCACAAGAGTGGATTTTCCAGCGCCGTTTTCACCGAGCAGCGCTAAGATTTCGCCTTGCTTTAAGTCAAGGCTGACTTTGTCGTTGGCAATCACGCCAGGGTAGCGTTTAGTGACCTGCCATAACGACAACAAGCTCTGGTCGTGTTTCATGTTGAGTCCATTCATTTTTACGATAAAAAAACTTGGCTAGTTTACTGCATAAATCTGACCAAGTGTTCAAGTCCATGTGTAATGCATTTGTTAACAGTGCAAAGTAACTTATAGCGTCTTTTTTTGGTGCAAGATGGTGTTTATGCTGTTCCATTATGGTGCTTAATCACATCTTGGTGCAAAAATGAGTAAACACTAGTGATTCCACTATGAATCATGAATAATAACTTCAGTTATCATATCTGATACTTCAATGCCGACAAGGAGAATAAGTTAGCATGAATAAAGCGGTGGCAACACAAAGTGGGGCAATTAGAAAAAGAAATGAAAAGTTAATTTTAAAAGCGGCAACTAACGAGTTTGTGAAGCACGGCTATCAGGGTACATCTTTACAAGCGATTGCCGATCGCGCCGAACTGCCTAAAGCCAATATCTTGTATTACTTTAAATCAAAGCAGGGTTTATACCGCGCCCTGTTGGAAGATATACTGGCGCTATGGAATGACTCCTTCGCCAACACCACGCCCGAATCTGACCCTGCTATTACTATTAGTAGTTATATTCGTTCCAAAATGCGTTATAGCCGTAGCCATAAGAAAAGCTCTCGGATTTTTGCCATGGAAATCATTCAAGGCGCGCCCAACTTAAAAGAAAAGTTGAAGTTCCCATTGGTGGATTGGACTCAAAACAAATGTAGCCTGATTCAAGCCTGGATCGATCAAGGAAAAATTGCTCCGGTTGAACCGTTATCGCTATTGTTTTTAATATGGGGAACGACTCAATTTTACGCCGATTTTGATACTGAGATTAGAATGATTCATGGCCGCAGTTTATCAGCTGAAGAATTTGCCAAAGCCGAGCAAGATGTGATTAACATTGTGCTTAGAGGTTTAGGTTTGAGTTTAAACACCTAAGCAAACGGCGGTTTGTGTCGTTCCATCTTTGAGTACAATTCAAGTTCTTGAAATAGCCTAAGAACTCACGCACAAGTAGAAAAGGCAAGCCGCGGTGATAACTTGCTGTAACTGCCTTTTACCTCAAAGTTTGTTAGAGCACATGTAGCGCCTTTATCTCTGCTGTTGCGATGTGCTGGAAGGCGATTTCAGTAAGGGGAATAGCCTGAAAAGCACCGCCTTGCTTGAGAGCTGTCGCAGCGAAAAGTTAAATTGCTCAGCCTTGAATACCGTTACTACATCAACTGCAATGAGATGATTGCAACTCAACTTGCCGCTGTTGTTTTGGAGCATTGAGCCATTGAAGCTATTCTCTGGGTACTCGATGTCAGCTTGCTGGAAGACGCTGTCAGATATTCAAAAAACGCAGCTGTATACCAGACCCTTAGTTTAGGCTTTAGCAAAAATAGGAGTAAATATGGATATTGCGGTACTAACTTTTGAGGGATTTAATGAGCTAGATTCGTTTATAGCATCGGGCATTTTGAACCGAATGAAAGGTGCCGGTTGGAATGTGCAAATAACAAGTCCATCTAAGTATGTTACGTCCATGAATGGAGTTACTATTCAATCTCAACAAGCGCTAGAATTTGCTAATCATGCAAACGTTGTATTATTTGGCAGTGGTATTCATACCCGTGATATTGCCCAAGACCGAGG
This sequence comes from Agarivorans gilvus, assembly GCF_001420915.1. Lineage (NCBI taxonomy): Bacteria > Pseudomonadati > Pseudomonadota > Gammaproteobacteria > Alteromonadales > Alteromonadaceae > Agarivorans > Agarivorans gilvus. The sequence goes on from NZ_CP013021.1 coordinate 83,442, forward strand.
CATACTAGCAAGGCTGAAGCTTAATCCCGATACTCAGTTAATTGGTGGCCAGTGTTCAGGTACATTGTTGATGGCTGTATTGGGTTTGTTGCATCAAGTGCCAGCTTGTACCGATTTAACAACGAAACCTTGGGTTATTGAGTCAGGCGTTACAGTTTTAGAGCAGCCTTTTTACGCTAAAGGAAATCTTGCAACTGCGGGTGGGTGTTTGTCATCAAAGTACTTGGCTGCGTGGGTTATTAGTAAGCTATCAGGTCGGGCAGAAGCCGAATCGGCAATTCATTATGTTGCACCAGTTGGTGAAAAAGAAAGCACCGTTCAACACTGTATGTCGGTTGTAGGTGCTTACCTATAGCTTGGTCCATATAAGGTGTTTAAGAGTGAATTCTGCTGTTAGCGCTCTCAGCTCAATGTGAAATTAGTGTTACTGCTGCAATGGATTAGCTAAGGTGTTTGCCTTACTCGCAGCTTAAGCAGGCATTTGGTAAATCGACAGTTATGAGTCAAAGAATTATTGAAGTTGTTGATTATCGGCAGCAATGGCGGGAAGATTTTGTCAGAGAAAAACAGCTAATCAGCTCAGTTTTAACAACAACCAATATTAATGCGATACATCATATCGGTAGTACGTCGGTTGAAGGCTTATGTGCCAAACCCATTATCGACATTCTTTTGGAAGTGAAAAGTCTAGACGTTTTAGATGACCAATCTGAAGAGATGGTTTCTCTGGGGTATGTTGTTAAGGGCGAATTTGGTATTCAAGGCCGTCGTTATTTCCAAAAAGGCGGAATACAGCGAACTCATCAGGTTCATGCGTTCTTAGCTAACTCTCCGGAGGCTACAAGGCATCTCGCATTTCGTGACTATTTAAGGGCTTTTCCTGATGTCGCACTCAAATATGGCGAAATAAAAAGGGCGGGAGCAGCTATTTGTAACCATGACATAGATGTTTACATTGATTATAAAAATAGTTTTATACAAGAATACGAAGCTAAAGCAGTAAGGTGGCAAAGCGAGCTAACCAATCGCATCCGTTGACCCAAGTACATACCATAAATTTTTACAACTGTGTTTAGCGCTACCATGGAGTAATTGATATTGAAGGAAGTTGAAGCGTTTTGGGTTAATTCTTTCACCCAGAATGGAACCGGTGGAAATCCTGCTGGCGTGGTGCTACATGCCGACCACTTATCCAACGACGAAAGATTACAAATAGCCCAAGCTGTTGGTTATTCTGAAACTGCATTTGTATCTCGCGATGACGAGGTCGATTTTGCGCTGGCTTTCTTCACGGTAACCGGCGAAGTTGATTTTTGTGGGCACGCCACCTTAGCTGCGTTTTCAACAATGTATCAAGCGGGCATCATAACCGAAGGTTCATATCGCCAAAGAACTAAAGCAGGAATACTTGCGGTAACCATAGAGGCAAATGGTCATATAGTTATGGAGCAGAAGCTACCTGAGTATCGCGGAGCGTTTAGTTATGAGCAGATATCAGCCTTAATTGGGCTGGATTCGATAATACTTGAGTCTACTCAGTTACCGATCGAGGTCATTTCAACAGGCTTAGCAGACATGATAGTGCCTGTGCCATATGGGTATCTCGATAGCATACAAGTGAATCAAAATTTAACCAGTGACTTCTGTAAAAAGTATGATGTTGTCAGTATTCACGCTTTTGAATTGAGCGATCAAACCAGCATGCTGACAGCAAGTTGTCGTAACTTTGCTCCATTGTTTGGTATTCCTGAGGAGTCTGCGACAGGGAGTGCCAGTGGTGCCTTAGCCTGTTACTTAAGCAAACACCTAAGTCGCACACATTTGAATAACTTTACTTTTGAGCAAGGTCGGGCAATGGAATGTGTTTCAAAAATTACAGCGTCGGTTGAGTCTAGCGAGCTGGGTATAACTAAGGTGAGCGTTGGTGGTTTTGCTCATAACGTTGGTAGGCAAACCATCCATTTACAATAAGCATTTAAGAGTGATTCTCAATGCTGGGTATTTGGGTCTTCACCTTGGGTTTGTATTTGCGGTGTAATGGTTTAGGGACGGCGCCGTTCCGAGTAAGCAACCGTCATAGTGACTTTTTATACAAGGAGGCGACGGTGCAAATTTGTCAATCTAACCGTTTGATTGTGCGACGGCTGGTGCCTGAGGACGTTTTTGTATTGACCGACATTCTTAGTGACCCAGACGTGATGAAGTACTCGATTCGCGGCGTTTGCGACGAGGTCGCCACTCGTCATTTTATTGAATGGTGTTTAGCTTGTTATCAATCACATGGCGTTGGGCCATGGGCTCTTATCGATAAAAAATCTTCTGAACTGATTGGTTTCTGCGGTGTTGGCCCAGAATCGGTCGGCGGTGTTGAGGAAATCAGTCTTGGTTACCGACTGGCGAAGAATTATTGGAATAAAGGTTTTGCATCTGAGGCTGCTAAGGCCGTTATCAAGTATGTTTTCGATAATCGCTTATTTGACTCAGTGGTCGCTATTATAGAGCCAGAGCATGTCGCATCGCTGAAGGTGGCTGAGAAGGCGGGGTTTTCTTGTTTTAATGTAGTAGAGTTTCATGGGCGTCCAGTGAGACTATATCGACTGACTAAACAACAATGGAAAACAAAAAACATGCACGCAACAAGCCGGTGAGAGCTGGTGTAATGCAAAATTAAATCACTACCGGAGTACCCATGACAAGCCATTTCGACATTATCGGAGCCCCCTTCAATCAACTGGGTTTTGTGACAAGCCAAGAAAACACGGTTGATGGGTTACGACGAATGAACGAAATATCATCGGTAGGTCTTACCGATTGGATCCAAATCAGAAATGATAGATGGGGCGCTGATATTATTGACCAAGGGGATGTGGAAGTCAGCGATGAAGTTCATGATTTGATTTCCAAAGGTAACAAAGATGAAGCCTTGCGAATTTATTCTAGCCACCTCAAGGAGCAAGTATTGGGGAGTTATATGAATAATCGCGTCCCCATTATCATCGGCGGTGACCATTCGATAGCGGTAGGTACAATTCAAGCTGCGTTAAGCCATTACCAAAAAAATCGAGGTGAAAAAATTGCGATTGTTTGGGTAGATGCTCACGCTGATTGCAACAACACTCTCGACAGCAATTTGCACGGCAAGCCCTTGGCATTGTTAATGAATCAATATGCTCATAATGGCTGGTCTGTTCCTTCTGATGTCGCGTTAAAGCCTCAAGATGTGTTTTATGTGGGGCTTAGAGATTTAATGCTCTGTGAGTACGAACTTATTGAAAGACTTAATATAACCAACTTCGACATGATGTGTATCGAGCAGAAAGGCTTTAATACTGTAGTTGGCACCTTAATGGAAAGATTAGAGAACGAGTATGACGGTATTTACCTGTCATTTGATTATGATGCCTTAGATGGTTCTCTATTCCGTGCATGTGCGACGCCTAATGTTGGTGGTTTAACTGCGAGAGAATCGTTGTATTTAGTTCATTCAATTGCTTCGAGTGACAAGTTTATTGGAGCTGAGTTTGTTGAATATCTCCCCGAGCGCGACAGCAGCGGTGCATCAAAGGAGCTAATGATTAAACTTATCGATGCCGTCTGGGGCTTTAAGTCCTAGATGCGTGTAACAAATTGCTTAAGTTTTTAGCTAACGCTTAGTATGCTTGTCTTCGCCTTGGGTTTGTATTTGCGGTGTAATGGTTTAGCTTGAGTGGCGGTATTGCTCAACGCTTACCGCTGCATTAAATAATTACTGGAATGTTCAGTGCTATTAATTCGAGAAATGACCATTTCTGATTACCAAGAAGTAATCAGTCTTTGGAGGCGTTCACAAGGGATGACTCTTCGAGATGCCGATTCCAAGGAAAATATTGAAGCCTACTTGGCCCGCAATCAGGGTTTGAGCTTTGTTGCTGTTGACAGCAATGTTATTGTTGCCGCCGTGCTTGCGGGCACGGATGGGCGTAGAGGTTACTTACAACATTTAACGGTATCCTTAGGTCACCAATCAAAAGGCATTGGGCGTCAATTAGTTGAGAGTGTTGTATGTGCTTTGGACCGTTATGGAATATCGAAAACTCATCTTTTTGTGCATCACAGCAACAATAATGCTCAGCAGTTTTATCAGAAAATGGGATGGTTTCCCCGAGATGAGGTACGAATGTTTTCCTACAACTCATCGTTAAATGTGGAAGTGTAATTGGCCAAAGCCATAGTCCCCAAGATGCTGGTGGGTTGCTAACGAAAAACATCTTTTGTCTTGGTAGGCCAAGAACCCATTTCTCTACTGGTTCATTGATGTTTAGGCCGTTTAGACCTTGTTTTTTATTGCGGTGTAACTGGTTACGAAAAGTGGGCCAAGCTATAGCGTACCTACCGTATAGCTTGGCCCAAACTTAAGTTTCTTTGTCTAGCTCAATTTACTCTAAGCGCTGTCTAATTTGTTGTTCATAGGCTTGCCTATGGATCACACCAATAAGTGTTGTTTTGAGCTAGTAAGGTTGACGCAGAGCTTAGTTCGCTGCTGTAACTGGGCTAGGCTTGGCTTTTTTCGCGAATAGGCCACCCGCTACGATGCCGCAAAGCCCCACTACCATAAAAATAATGCCCTTGGTTTTAGCTTGCTCGATGGCACTGCTCACGCCTAGTTCTTGTATTAGCTCGTTACTGGCTCCGCCAAGTAGTGTTTCTGGCGCTTCAGTTTGTTGCTGTGCTTCTATAGCGTCCATGATTTGTCGGCCACCAACTAACAGCACAATGGCACCAATCACAATCAGTGCAATACCAATGATTTTTTGCGTTTTTATTCTTATCTCTTTTATTTGTGAATCGTTACCCCTACGGTAACGAGGCTGATTATAGGCTAAGGGCAATATTTTAAGTTTATATAAGAATATGTTTTTCATAACTTTAATGTAAATGAAAGGCTTGCTTATGCGGCGCGTTGTTGGGCTGAATATTTACCGTTTGGCGATGTTCGAGCCTACATCGTAAGTTTTGCTTTAAGTGTGGTTACCTGCTCATTAAGTTGACTAGCTCAACAAATTATTGGTGTTTCATTAAATTTTTATCAATTGGCGTGAATGCAGCAAATTTATCTGGCTAGGGTGGCTTAATCAAGTGTTAAATGGCTCGTTAGTTATTGAATTGTTAAGTGAAATCAGTTGAACTACAAGTTGCCACTAGGCTGAGTGGCGAATTATATGGATTTACAGGAGGTAGATTTGTCACAACTAGCTGATGAACCGCGTATTTGGATAGCCAACCCTATGGCAGTATTTAGTGGCGCGATGAGTGGGGAAGACACAGAGCGAGATTGCCGAGGTGGGGTGGTGGTGCAAGGGACACGCATTGTGGAATGTGTCGCAGGCGGCCAACAAGCGAGTCTATCAGTCGATCAAATTGTCGATGCTAGCGATGCGGTATTACTGCCGGGCTTGATTAATACCCACCACCATTTTTATCAAACCTTGACCCGTTGTGTGCCTTCGGCGATCAACCAAGAGCTATTTCCATGGTTGCAAAGTCTTTATCCGATATGGAGTGGTTTGAGTGATAAGCACATTGAGGCCGCGACCGAGTTGGCCTGCTGGGAGTTAATGCTAAGTGGTTGCTCAACGGTGGCCGATCATCATTATGTTTTTAATCAAGGTTTGAGTGAGGCCATTGATATTCAAGCCGAGGTGGTAGGACGCTTGGGGTTAAGAGCTACCTTAACTCGTGGCAGCATGAGTTTGTCACAAAAAGATGGCGGTTTGCCGCCTGATTCGGTGGTGCAAACCGAGCAGCAAATCTTAGATGACAGCCTGCGTTTAGCCCAGCGTTACCACGACGCAGCCGAGGGAAGCATGCTGCAATTGGCCTTGGCACCTTGTTCTCCATTTTCGGTAACTGAAGATTTAATGCGTGAAACGGCGATATTGGCGAAGCAACAAGGCTTGCGCTTGCATACCCATCTTGCCGAGACCATCGATGAAAATGAGTTTTGTGTGCGCAAGTTAGGCATGCGTCCGGTTGATTATTTAGAGCACTGTGATTGGATGGGGCCGCAAACTTGGCTAGCTCATGGCATTCATTTTAATTTGGAAGAGATCCAGCGCTTGGGGCAGCATCAAGTGGGCATTGCTCATTGTCCTACCTCAAATATGTTGCTGGCTTCGGGAATTTGTCCCACCCTAGACTTGGCTGCCGCGGGTTGTAAAGTCGGTTTAGCGGTAGACGGCTCAGCCTCTAACGACGGCTCGAATATGGTTCAGGAATTGCGCCACTCCTTGTTGCAGCAGCGCTTGCGTTATGGTGCCAGTAAGATTACCCATCAGCAGGTTCTGCATTGGGCTACTCAAGGTAGTGCTGAGGTACTAGGGCGTCAAGACATTGGGGTATTAGCGCCCGGTAAACAGGCTGATTTGGCCTTGTATAAGTTAGATGAGTTGCGCTTTTCTGGTAGTCATGACCCGCTAGCGGCCATCGTATTATGTGGTGCTAGCGAGGTAAGTAAGTTAATGGTGGCGGGGAAGTGGGTGATAGAAGATCCCCAGCAAACTCGTGAGCAGTTAAATGAGTTAATCAGTCGTCATCAACAATTGGCCAAGCAATTACTCGCTTAAGCCAGTATTAGATGAGCAGTAAAGCCGTTGCCATGGGCTTTACTGCATGTGTTTAGTTTTCTAAGAGTTCATGGTCTTTCGGTAATTGGTTGGCCAGCCATATCACCAGTTTATGGCGCATTTCTGGTCCGCTTTGCTTGTCTTTCGGCAGCGGGGTAATGCGCTTGTCTTCGGCTAAAAGCATGTACAAGGCTTCCACTTTGTCTTTTTCCGAAATGCCGGGAGGAAATTTGGCGAAGCCACGTTGTAGTGCGTATACCTCGCCGATCTGAATGGCTTTTTTGAGCAACTGTGCTTCATGCTTGAATTTTTTCACTAAGGGCCTCACTGCTTCGAATTTTTCTCAACATACGGTAAAGCTCGTTGTATTCATAGGGCTGAGTTCACTAAAAGCTAAAAGTAATCTGAAAAACAAAATATTAGCGCTTAACGAATAATTATTGAACGACACATGCTGAAAAATTAACCATGGCTTATTGGCGCTTAATAAAACGCGAGCTGGCGCAATAAGCTGGTTAGTTTTTGCGGCTATCTTAATTCAGGATAAACAATTTAGGAGCAAGCAAATGTTTAAAGTGACTAAGGTAGCGGAGAACCGCCTTGATATTGCGTTTGGTGGCAAGTTAGATAGCGACGAAATGAAAGCGGCTTTGGATGAATTGCAACAACAGGCCGAAGGAATAGAAGATGGCGTGATGTTATACCGGATTGAAGATTTTGCCATGCCCACTTTAAGTGCCATGGCGGTAGAATTTACTCGTTTGCCGGAGATGTTTGCAATGATTCGATGTTTTAGGAAGGCGGCGGTACTGTGTGATAAGCAATGGGTGCAAACCATTAGTGAGTTAGAGGGTAAATTGATCCCTGGTTTAAGCATTAAAGCTTTCGATATGGACCAGCAACAAGATGCAGAGCGTTGGCTGCGTAGTTAACTGTTGCCTTAGCCAGAAGCCTGCTAGGCTTGAAGCAAGTGTTGCCAAATTAATGGGGCTATATATGAAAAGGATAAACGCTGTTTGCTTAACTGCAGTGGGTTTGGGTTGCATGCTGGGGTCTGCTTGGGCCAGTGTGGCCACAATAGTCGCAGTGGAAATGACCGAGCAAGCGCCGCAGAGCTGGCAAGTTGCTGTGTCTGTACTGCATGATGATAGCGGTTGGGAGCACTATGCCGATAAGTGGCGAGTGCTTGATCCGCAGGGGCGGGTTCTGGCTGAACGGGTCTTGCTCCATCCCCATGTAGAGGAACAACCTTTTACCCGTAGTCTGGATTCGGTAGTGATTCCTGAAACCATTGGGGTGGTTTATATCGAGGTACATGATACTCAAAGCGCTTGGGCTTCGCAGCGTGTAGAGCTGGACTTATCGCAAGCTAAGCAAGCTACTGTTAAGTGGGAAATGCCCAAATAGTTGTTGCACGACTGGGCCAAAAGAAAGGCTTCCACAGAGGAAGCCTTTTTAACGCGAGTCTTTAACTCATCGTGGTTTAGCTGGGTAAGGGTTTAAATGCTGCCGAGCTGTTGAGCTCTTTGCGCCGTTCAGCCATTACCGTTAACAAGCGTTGTAAGGCGATAAAGCCGAACAGTAAGATGCCAACAATAATTTTGGTCCACCACGAACTTAAGGTGCCATCGAAGGTGATATAAGTTTGAATCAAACCTTGAATTAATACCCCAAACATCGAACCAAATACCGTACCCACTCCGCCAGAAAGCAGCGTACCGCCAATCACCACAGCAGCGATAGCATCTAACTCCACGCCTATGCCCGCCAAGGGGTAACCCGCTGAGGTATAAATGGAAAAGACGATCCCCGCGCAGGTGGCCAAGAAGGTAGATAACATATAAATACCAATGGTGGTGCGGCGAACCGGCACGCCCATTAAACCGGCTGAGTTAGCGTTGCCGCCAATGGCATACACGTTGTTACCAAAGCGGGTACGGTGGGCTAATAACATGCCCAAGGCCACAATCACTAACATGATGACCGCCATTAAACTCAGCCTACCGCCGCCCCAGATATGCCATACGGTGCGCGACAATTCCTTAAAGAAGGGATGTTGAATAGGAATGGATTGCTCGGAGAGTAAAAAGCTACTGCCGCGGAGGAAGAACATGCCCGCCAGTGTCACGATGAAGGCGGGGATCTTCAGGGTATCGATGATCCAGCCCATAAAACCACCAAACAGCATGCCCATCACCAATACAATCATTATGGCCAGTTGCGGCGCCACTCCCCAGTCGCCAATCATTTTAGCTAGGAATACCCCTGTGAAGGCAATCACCGAGCCCACCGATAGGTCAATCCCTCCAGACAGAATAACGAAGGTCATGCCCACTGCCAAAATGCCCAAAAAGGCGTTATCGGTGAGAATGTTACAAATCACACGAGTGCTAAGAAAAGCAGGGAACTCCATGGCACAAAAGATGTAACCGAGCAGGAACACCCCAATAGTAATGAATAAAGGAAAGTTACGTTTGATCATGATTTTTGCTTCCCTTTGATGAGTTTAATAACCGCAGGTGATTGCATTACCAGCACCAGCAAGACCACAATCGACTTAACAATATGGTTCCACTGAGGTTGGTAGCCAGAGAGAAGAATACCGGTGTTAATACTTTGAATAATGAAGGCGCCAACTAACGCAAGTAGTAAGTTGAAGCGGCCACCCATTAATGAGGTGCCTCCAATAACCACCGCCAAAATGGCATCCATCTCTAACCATAACCCGGCATTATTGGCGTCGGCGCCTTTGATGTCTGCGGCGACTACAATACCCGCGAGTGCCGCCATTAAACCGCTAATCGCGTAAACACTCATCACAATGGCAGGAGTATTGATTCCGGCGTTTTTCGCGGCCTTAATGTTAATGCCTACCGATTCAATAAATAGCCCAAGGGCGGTTTTCTTGGTTAAACACCAAATACAGATGGCGGCGATAATCAGCAATACAATGGGCGTAGGGAGCAATAAGAAAGAACCGCTGCCAAACCACGACAAAATATCATTATTAAAGGTTACGATTTGTCCTTGGGTTATTAGTTGGGCAATGCCGCGACCAGCCACCATTAAGATCAGTGTGGCCACAATCGGCTGGATCTTAAACACGGCCACCAATAAACCGTTCCATAAACCACAGACCACACCAGAGAGCAGGGCGCACATTAGGATGATGCCGGGCGAGTAATCTTGCGAGGCCATGCTCGCCAATACTGCGCCACTGATTGCCATCACCGCACCCACTGAAAGGTCGATGCCTCCGGTTGCAATCACTAAGGTCATACCAATGGTGAGCAGTGCTACTGGGGCACCGCGGTTAAAAATATCAATCACGCTGCCAAACAAGCGACCATCTTGAATATGAATAGAAAAGAAGTTGTCGGCAATAATCGCATTAATTAAAAATAACAGTAGTAAGGCGGCCACCTGCGGCGCGCCTTTGGGTAGAGTAAATTTGCGTTTATTAGCAAGCTTGACTGGGGTAGAGGTATTATATGCTGTCATTTGAGTCTCACATCGCTATCGCTTGCATAATGGCGGGAACAGACAGATCTTCCGTGGGAATTTCTGCCACCTGTTTTCGGTCACGTAGCACAATGACTCGGTCGGCATAGCCTACTAGTTCTTCCAACTCTGACGATATTACTAACAAGGCAAGTCCATTGGCGCACAAGGATTCAATTAAACGAATAATCTCGGCATGGGCGCCTACGTCAATACCGCGGGTGGGCTCATCTAGAATGAGAAACTTAGGTTTGGTGAGTAGCCAGCGCGCCAACAGAACTTTTTGCTGGTTACCACCAGAAAGGAACTCGATGGGTTGTTCGATATTGGGGGTTTTAATGTCCAGTTGTTTAATGAAACGCGCCGATACTTCTTCTTGCTCGGTGCGTGATAAGGGCTTAAACCAACCTCGTTGTGCTTGCAGTGCCAAAATAATATTTTCACGCACCGAGGCTGCACCAATAATACCGTCGGTTTTGCGGTCTTCGGGGCAAAAGCCAAAGCCCATCAAGGAGGCCTGACGTGCTGATTTGATTTTTACCGGCCGGCCTTTGAGTTTACAAGTTCCTCTGTCGTTAGGGTCAATGCCAAAGATTACTTTCGCGGTTTCGGTTCGACCAGAACCCAATAGACCAGCTAAGCCAACAATTTCGCCAGCGTGCACTTTTAAGTTGAAGGGTACGATACTGCCTTTTTTACCGTAGTCATTAAATTCAACTACCGCTTGGTCACTTAATTTGGTTTTACCTGCACGTTTTAGCGCATTGTCTTCTAGCTCTCGACCTAACATTAGCTTGATTAATTCGATTTGTGGTAGCTGCTTAGTCTCATGAGTTCCCACTAATTGACCATTGCGCAATACGGTGATGCGGTCGCTTACCTCGTAAACTTGGTCGAGGAAGTGAGTAATAAACACTAGACTGACGCCTTTATCTCTCAGGTCTCGCATGATGCCAAATAGCATTTTCACTTCACCACTGTCTAAACTGGCGGTGGGTTCGTCGAGGATTAATATCTTGGCTGATAAAGAAATAGCCCGCGCGATGGAGATAACCTGCTGAATAGCGACTGAAAAATTGTTGAGTGCTTGAGTAACATCTAAGTTAAGGCCGTAACTTTTAACGATGGCTTCGGCTTGTTTAGCCATGGCTTTACGGTCAACTAAACCCCATTTTTTAGGTTCGTTGCCAATGAAGAGATTGTCCATGACCGACATATTAGGTAGTAGATTTACTTCTTGGTAAACCGTACCTATGCCTAATTGTTGGGCATGGGCGGTATTTTGTGGAGAAATGAGTTCCCCTTCGAGAAAAATATCGCCGTGATCGCGTTGATATACGCCGGTTAGCGTTTTTACTAGGGTAGATTTACCTGCGCCATTCTCCCCGAGCAAAGCCATGATCTCGCCTTTTCTTAAAGAAAAATCGACATTTTGTAAGGCTTTTACACCAGGGAAGTGCTTGCTCACTCCCTTGGCGCTTAAAATAGTTTGGGTACCGTCACTGGTTGAAGACATAAAAACTCCGCCAGCCTCTCAGCGAATAAATCACACCCACTGAGAGGCTGTTATTTATTAGTAGCCTAAATCTTTTTTCATTTCTAATTGCATTGGTGCATCTTTAGGTAAATATAATTTGGATTCGGTTACTATTTTTTTCGGTGGTTGAGCACCAGTGTCTTTATACGATAACAAGGCGTCAAAGGCTGGACCGGCCATATTAGGGGTTAATTCAACAGTGGCATTGGCGTCGCCTTCCATCATCGCTTTGAATATATCTGGAACCGCATCGATGGAGACAATTAAAATATCTTTACCTGGTGCCAAGCCCGCTTCTTTAATGGCTTGAATGGCCCCAATCGCCATGTCGTCATTATGGGCAAATACCGCACAGATGTTTTTGCCGCCGTTTTCGGCCTTAATAAAGCTCTCCATGACTTCTTTACCCTTACTGCGGGTAAATTCGCCAGATTGTGTACGAACAATCTTAATGTTATCGGTGCTGCCAATGGCTTCGCCAAAACCTTCTTTACGGTCAATCGCCACACTGGCACCCACAGTACCTTGCAGCTCTACAACATTGCAGGGTTTATCTTTTACTGTATCAATTAGCCATTGTCCGGCAACTTTACCTTCTAAAACGTTGTCGGCGGTAACTGCCGTCATGTAGAGGGAGTCATCGTCTACAGTGATCCCTCTATCGAGTAAGAACACCGGAATACCGTAATCTTTGGCTTCTTCTAGTACCGGCCCCCAGCCAGTTTGTACGACAGGGGCAATGAAGATAGCGTCCACACCTTGAGCGATGAAGGAGCGTACTGCTTTAATTTGGTTTTCTTGTTTTTGTTGAGCGTCTGATATTTTTAAGTTGATACCACGTTTCTTGGCTTCTACTTTAGAAACTGCGGTTTCAGCTGCACGCCATCCAGACTCGGAACCGATTTGTGAAAAGCCAACGGTAAGTGAGCTGGCCATGACTGAAGCTGACATCACTATACTGCCTATGGCAGTCGCTAGGGTTAATTTTTTTAGCATAATCGTTCTCTATTGTTTTGTTGTGGCATTTGTAGGGTTAAATTTAAGTACAGCTAACTGTGTGTATTTAAAACACCAATAGAGAATAGGAGAGATGATTTATAGTCTTTTAGAGCTTGGTCACACCTTGAGCTTAGATAGCAAAATCATCCATTTTATTAGCAGTATTTACAATAATTTTTAACATATTGACTGCCTTTAATTCGACTTTTACTATCAAAAAAAACAGAATGCTAATGATATTAAAGTTACAAACTGGCTATTTAATTATGTTTTTCTCAGGTTTTTAATTTTTTCTCTAATAAAATAGGCACTTATTAGCGGGGGGCTGGTGCTGTTTTTATAAGAGTTATTCAGCTTGTAGCTGAAATCATTAGTTTTTGTATGTTTATTTGCTGTTTTAGTTTTAAGCCATCACTAACATCATGAATTAATAAGTAATAGAGGCCTTTGGCTGCTTCATGTTATTCTTGGTGGTCCGTATAGTAAGGCTATCAAACAAGGAAGCGTCGTGGGTTTAGGGATTAATGATTTTTGGTTGTTTGTGGTGTCAGGGATCTTATTGAACTTGGTTCCTGGGCCAGATTCTTTGTATGTTGCCTCGCGCAGTGCTAGTCAAGGTTTCAAGGCCGGGTCGGTAGCGGCTTTGGGCATTGGTTGTGGCACGTTTGTTCACATAAGCGCAGCAGCTTTTGGGCTTTCTGCTTTGTTAGCTAGCTCGGCTACGGCTTTCACTGTACTAAAAATAGTGGGCTGTGTTTACTTGGTTTATATGGGGATAAGCATGGCGCTTAGTTCCCCAACGGTGGACGCTCCAGCGCGCTTTAACGCAAGTTCTTATTCAAAGATATTTCGCCAAGGTTTTCTCACTAATAGCTTAAACCCCAAGGTGGCACTGTTTTTTTTGGCTTTTGTTCCTCAGTTTATTGACCCTGCTGAGCCTAATAAAGCCTTGGCTTTCATCGTGTTAGGCTTAGTATTTAATTTTAATGCCATCTTATGGGGTCACATTTTGGCCTGGTTAAGCGCTTCCATCGCCGCCAGAGTGCAGGCCAGCCAGCGTTTAAAGCAGTGGTTAAATCGTGGCCTCGGCGGAATGTTTGCCTTTTTTGGTTTGCGCTTAGCATTGAGCGAGCTGGCTTAATAGTAACGATATTCAAGGACGAGCATGCAAACTTCTAAGCAACAATTGCTATTAATGATGGCGTTTTTGATGCCGTTCAGTTTTTCCATTTGGATGGTATTGCTGAACAACTTTGCCATAGAGGCGGCCCAATTCAGTGGCCGTGAAATTGGCATGTTGCAAAGCTTGCGAGAAATTCCGGGCTTTCTAGCTTTTACCGCTATATATGTATTGTTGATCTTAAAAGAGCAAACCTTTGCCTTGATTAGCCTTTTAGTGCTGGCCATTGGCATTACTTTAACCGGCTTTTTTCCTAGCGTGTATGGCTTGTATTTTACGACGGTATTAATGTCGGTGGGCTTTCATTACTTTGAAACGGTGAATCAATCCTTAACCTTGCAGTGGATCCCTAAAGCCGACACTCCAGCCTTTATGGGGAAAGCTCTCGCGGTGAAAGGGGCTGCCGCGGTACTCGCCTATAGCTTATTGTGGATCCTATTGGAATATAGCCATTTCCAGTATGTAAGCTTATATGCCATGTTTGGTGGTTTGACGATTTTAGCGGTGATGTTTATTGCTTGGCGTTTTCCTCACTATCCGGCCGAGCATGAGCAGCATAAACGTTTAATTCTTCGGCAGCGTTATTGGCTGTTTTATACCTTGGTCTTTTTGAGTGGTGCGAGGCGGCAAATCTTTGTGGTATTTGCTGGCTTCTTAATGGTGGAGAAGTTTCACTATTCGGTTTCTGATATCGCACTGCTGTACCTTGTTAATCAAGTTTTGAATATTTTGTTCGCCAGAAAAATCGGTCGTTTGATTGGCCGTATCGGAGAGCGAAAAACCCTAATTATTGAGTATTGCGGCCTTATTTTGGTGTTTTCTGGTTACGCCGTGGTAAATCAAGCAGAGTGGGCGGCGGCTCTATACATTGTTGACCATTTGTTTTTTGCCATGGCGATCGCCGTGAAAAGCTATTTCCAAAAAATTGCCGATCCCGCCGATATTGCCAGCTCGGCCGGCGTTAGTTTCACCATTAACCATATTGCTGCAGTAGTATTGCCCGCTCTATTGGGCATGGTTTGGTTGTATTCAAACGATTTGGTATTTTGGATAGGGGCGGGCATTGCCGTTGCTTCGTTAGTATTTGCCTTGATGGTACCTCGCCACCCCGGCCCTCAATGTGAGACGATTCAACTGATAAAACAAAGGAAGATCGCTTAACTTGATTAAGGCTTAGCGGGATTTGAGTTTGTTAATGTTTTTACGCTAGTTGATGTTAATAAATGCGACGCAACAAACACTCTGGTGTTTAAGACTTAAAGCTAGCTTTTAGTTTTTGCTGGTGCTGCTATGTTATCTTGATTCTAATAAAGTGTTCGATTCAGGAGGCTGGGTGGTTTTGAGTAACAAAAAACCTCAAGCAGAAATGCTGCAATTAAAAACTAAGCATTACAAGGCAAAGCGTCGAGCCCAGCTTAAGGCGACGGTTTTACTGGTATGCTTGTTGTTACTCGCTCTTGTTTATGTAAATGTCTAGCCCCTGTGGTGGCAGCATGATTTTATTTAAACGCTTTTTAGCCCATTCTCACTAGTTTTCTGAGTTTATGCTGAACGGTTTGTGGTACTTATATATTGGTAGTTAGCCGCTTGGGAAAGCGGGGCTTGAGACTGAATTTGTTCACTTGCAATAAATTCACCACCGCATACAGGATGGACTAAGCCGGTGGCCAAGCTTTTGTGCTTGCTTTGCTGCCAAAATTGCTCGCCAATATGGATATTCGCTTCGATGACTTGCACATTGAAGCCGCCACAACTGATGCACTTAGCTTGATTGTTGCGCTGTCTGGCAATGTCTAATTCTGCCGCTAAGCTAAGTAAGGTCTCTACCGAGCGTCGTCGCACCCGCCTTAGTTTTCTGTTTAATAAGCGTTGCCAATAATTGGTTTTTAGGGTTTTTTCTATTGCTGAAAGCTGTTTAGCCAGCTCACTCATCTCTTGAATAATGAGTTCACTGTCGCGTAGTTGTTCAGCGGAAACAAGGCCATGGCAATGCTGGCACCAGCCGAGAGTTTTCCGTAGTGGCACTTCTACACCGTTATAAAGGAATACTAACCAACCATTGAGCTGGGAGGTGGTAATGTTGTAGTCGCAACAATTACAGCTAACTTTGGTGAGGGTTTTATTCATGGTGCAGTCCCTTGCCTTCCAGTTATTAAGCTTGGTCGATAAATGCCATTTTTGATAGTGACTGTAGAGAATAATTCAAAGCGTCTAAATTTGGCGCTTAGTGGTAGTCGAGCATGTTCGGCAAGTGCTATAGTCTGCTTGGCTTTATATATTGGAGATGATTTTGGCGAATATACCAAGTAATTATGCAAGCTTAGAGCAGGGTTATAGAGAAAAAGCTTTGAAACTCTTTCCTTGGGTTTGTGGGCGTTGTGCGCGTGAATTTCCTTATTCTAATTTGCGTGAATTGACGGTGCATCATATTGATCACGACCATACCAATAATCCGAGTGATGGGTCTAACTGGGAGTTGTTGTGCTTATATTGCCACGACCATGAACATTCAAAATATACTGAAGTGGCCCAATATGGTTCTACGGTTGAAGCGGGAAGCGATCTAAAACAAGATTTGGCGACCACCAACCCTTTTGCCAACCTTCGGTCGATGATGGAAAAGAAAGGCTAACAGCCCCTAAAAAGTAGCTGATTTTCAGCTTGCACAGCGTGGGAAGCCAACTAAGCTGTTTATTGGGCAGGGAAGTATTTTTTCTGTAGTTTACGAAAAAACTAGATTTTAGCTAATAAGCCCTTAATGACTGCGATTAAGCGACGTTTTCGTAGTTTACGAGGGCTTTTTTTGCAATAAATTTCGGATTTAATCGCTCAAATACAGTTCACCCTCTCGCCTTGTGCGACAGTAGTGGTATACTCCCCGCGAATTTGAAAAACAATTGATTAGAGTTGAACAATGGCTGATTTATCAAAATATAGAAATATTGGTATTTTTGCTCACGTTGATGCGGGTAAAACTACCACAACTGAGCGTATCCTAAAACTTACTGGTCAGATCCACAAAACCGGTGAAGTACATGACGGCGAATCTACTACCGACTTCATGGAGCAGGAAGCTGAGCGTGGTATTACTATTCAGTCTGCAGCGGTAAGCTGTTTCTGGAATGACCACCGCTTCAACGTTATTGACACTCCTGGACACGTTGACTTCACCGTTGAAGTATACCGTTCACTTAAAGTGCTTGACGGTGGTATCGGTGTATTCTGTGGTTCTGGTGGTGTTGAGCCTCAGTCTGAAACTAACTGGCGTTATGCTAACGAATCAGAAGTTGCACGTATTATCTTCGTTAACAAACTAGACCGTATGGGTGCTGATTTCTACCGCGTAGTTCAGCAAACTAAAGACGTTTTAGCTGCAAACCCATTAGTAATGGTATTACCAATTGGTATTGAAGAAGATTTCGTTGGTGTGGTTGATCTACTAACAGAAAAAGCCTACATCTGGGACGAAACTGGTCTTCCAGAAAACTACCAAGTTACCGATATCCCAGAAGACATGGTAGAAAAAGCGGCAGAATACCGTGAGATGTTGGTTGAGACTGCTGTTGAGCAAGATGAAGACCTAATGATGGCTTACATGGAAGGTGAAGAACCTACTATTGAGCAACTAAAAGCGTGTATCCGTAAAGGTACTCGTGATATGTCTTTCTTCCCAACTTACTGTGGTTCGGCGTTTAAAAACAAAGGTATTCAATTAGTATTGGATGCGGTTGTTGATTACCTACCTGATCCAACTGAAGTTGATCCTCAACCTCTTATGGATGATGAAGGCGAAGAAACTGGCCAATACGCTACCGTTTCTGCCGACGAGCCACTACGCGCTCTAGCATTTAAAATTATGGATGACCGTTTCGGTGCGCTTACCTTTGTACGTATCTACTCAGGTGTATTGAATAAGGGTGATACCATTCTTAACGCTTTCACTGGTAAAACTGAGCGTGTTGGCCGTATGGTTGAGATGCAAGCCGATGAGCGTAATGAGTTAACCACAGCGCAAGCGGGTGATATTATTGCCATCGTGGGTATGAAGAACGTGCAAACTGGTCACACTCTATGTGATCCTAAGCACCCTTGTACACTAGAGCCTATGGTATTCCCAACTCCAGTAATCTCGATTGCTGTTGCACCTAAAGATAAAGGTTCAACTGAGAAAATGGGTATCGCTATCGGTAAAATGGTGGCAGAAGATCCATCTTTCCAAGTGGAAACTGATGAAGATTCAGGCGAAACCATCCTTAAAGGTATGGGTGAGCTTCACTTAGATATTAAAGTAGACATTCTTAAGCGTACTTACGGTGTAGACCTTGTTGTTGGTCAACCTCAGGTGGCTTACCGTGAAACTATTACTCAAGAAATTGAAGATAGCTACACTCACAAGAAACAGTCTGGTGGTTCTGGTCAGTTTGGTAAGATTGACTACCGTATCCGTCCTGGTGAAGTAGGTTCTGGTTTCACTTTCACTTCATCTGTTGTGGGTGGTAACGTACCTAAAGAATTCTGGCCTGCAGTACAAAAAGGCTTTGAAGTAATGATGGAAGAAGGTCCATTGGCTGGCTTCCCACTTCTAGATATGGAAGTAGAGCTATTTGATGGTGCTTTCCACGCGGTGGATTCATCTGCAATTGCCTTCGAAATCGCAGCTAAAGGCGCTTACCGTCAGTCTGTACCAAAAGCGGGTCCACAACTTCTTGAGCCAATCATGAAAGTTGACGTGTTCTCACCTGAAGATCACGTTGGTGACGTAATTGGTGACTTGAACCGCCGTCGCGGTATGATCAAAGACCAAGAAGCTGGTGTAACTGGCGTACGCATTAAAGCTGATGTACCACTAGCTGAAATGTTTGGTTACATTGGTTCACTACGTACTATGACTTCAGGTCGTGGTCAGTTCTCTATGGAATTCTCGCACTACTCTGCATGTCCACAAAACGTGGCTGAAGCTGTAATTGCTGAAGAAAAAGAGAAACGCGCTAAGAAGTAAGCTTTACTTTTAGCCAATAGAAAAGCTGCTCATTGAGCAGCTTTTTTTATGCCTGTTTAATCGTGAGTTTTTATTGGCGCTGTATTCAGCTCGCACTAAACAGGGTTGATGGATGAGTCAGGGCACAGTCTGTCACTTTGCAATTTAAGGCGTGCAAACCAAGCAATCTTGTTTTCACAATTAGCTTAGTTTTGCACATCAAGGTCTAAAAGATTAATGCCCCATTACGAGTTTCAAGACTAAAGTAACTCAAATCAATCTTCGTGTTTTCAGCAAATTAACCTCATCTCTAGCGATAAGCTTAATGAGTATTTTAATATTTATATTGACTCTCTTGTTATTAGCCTGATAGCATTGTCCACTTCCCCTAAAATGACACAAATTTAAATGGAGTTTTCTACACTCATTAACGTAGGAGAACGCCATGAAAAAATCACGCTTTACCGAAACGCAGATCGTCAACATTCTCAAAGAAGCTGACGCGGGGATGAAGGTCGAAGATATCTGTCGTAAACACGGAATGAGTAACGCCACGTACTATAAGTGGAAATCTAAGTACGGTGGCATGGATGCTTCTGAACTCAAGCGAGTCAAAGAGTTGGAAGAGGAAAATTCGAAGCTGAAAAAGTTATTTGCCGAAGTCAGTTTGGAAAACCATGCGATGAAGGAACTCTTCGCAAAAAAGGGCTGGTGACAGCAGAAAAACGGAGCTGTGCCCAATTATTGGTCGGTGCCGGCTTGAGCATTCTGAAAGCCTGTACCTTGGCTGACATCAGCCGTTCAAGTTATTACCGGCCATTAGTCGATTGGCGTCAAAGGGATGCTGCTGTCATTGATGCGTTGAATTCTGAGCTTAAGAAGTCCCCCAGAGCGGGCTTTTGGAAGTGCTTTGGCCGACTGCGTTACAAAGGGTATCCATTCAATCATAAGCGCGTTTATCGCGTGTATTGCCAAATGGGACTCAACCTTAAACGGCGGGTTAAACGAGTATTACCGAAGCGAATTGCGCAACCATTACAGGTTGAAGCGAAAGCCAACTATCAATGGGCCTTAGATTTTATGCATGACGGACTTTATTGCGGGAAACGCTTCCGCACACTTAATGTAGTAGATGAAGGTACGCGGGAATGCCTTGCCATTGAGGTAGATAGTTCATTGCCAGCAGAGCGCGTTGTACGCGTACTTGAGCAAATTAAAGCTGAGCGTAGTCTACCGGTTCAATTACGAGTCGATAACGGGCCTGAGCTTATCTCGGCAAGGCTGACAGATTGGTGTGAACAGCACCATATTCAACTGGTTTATATCCAGCCAGGTAAGCCTCAGCAAAACGGATTTGTGGAACGTTTCAATGGCTCGTTCCGTCGAGAATTTTTGGATGCGTATTTATTTGAATCGCTAGAACAAGTCCGAGAAATGGCTTGGTTCTGGCGTTTGGATTACAACGAAGAACGAACCCATGAAAGTCTCGGTAATTTGCCACCGGCTGCTTACCGAGCAAAACTGGAAAACTCTACTTTAGAACTGTCTCATTAATGGGGAAGTGGACAGCATCACGAGTTTATTGATTCTTAAGTCAATTTTGTCCAGATAAGCGAGCAAGGAACCGCATGTTTAAGGCAGTGAAATCGATGGCGTGTTTGAGAGGCAATAATGCACCCAAACGCTAACCCTTTCGAGCAAGCTAAGTTTAACCAAACTCTGTTAGTGGATGCCTTTGGCCAGTCTTATATGTTCTTACCTAGGCGTGCAAGCCATGTACCTAATTCTGGCGAATTGATTCATCACCATATCGATACATATTGGGCGCAATCCTTATTGCAAAACCATAGCCCTATGTGGGGTTATCAGTTTGACTTAAACAAACTCTACTTTCAGGTATCTGGCGATTACATGGCCAGCCACAAAAGCGAGCAGCAGAAAATTGCTTGGCTGAGTAATGGTATTGTGAGCGGTGAGGTTAAGGTGCTTAAAGGTGCAAACTTTGCTCCACCACCGCCTTCGAATATGGAAGGCGGCATGCCTGTAGCAGCTTTGCCAGAGAGTGTTGTTACTCGCGCTAAGCCAGCTCAAATGCCCTTAGGCCAAGGTGGACAATCAACTGAAGACATTCGCGAAGCTTTAGACTTGTATTGCGCATTACCAGATGGCTCACCTGCGGCCAACTTGCCTTACAAGGCAACCTTAGCTGACGGCACAGTATTAAAAGGCATGCTCGATGCTGATGGTTTAGCGCATCTACCTAACCTTAAACCCAATAACGTTGATGTTGAGTTTGGCGAGCAACCCAATGACGCCGCCATTGCAGCTACTCGAGCCGAGATAACAGCCGTACTCAGTAGCATTATTACCGCCGAGCGAGCAGAGGGCGCCAAAATAGCCGCCGAATATGGTGAGCTAAATGCGCTTGAAAAGGGGGCATCGAGTATTGGCTCTCTGTTAACTGGGATTGTTGGTGCGCTTAGTGATACCGCTGAATTTACCTATAACCTTATAGAGCTTGGTTCTATGCAAGGGCAACTTAAGCGAGCCTTCACTGCCGCTTGGGATGCTTACAATGTTGAAGACAACGATAGTTGGGCGACCAGCTTTGCCAATAATTGGACGGCTCAGCAACATCAGGCCTACGTAAAAGCACTGGGCTTTGACCCAGCCTCTATTACCAAAGAAAACCTCAGCGAAGCCTACGAAATTGCCAGCTTTATTAGCGATGACAGTGAAACTCAAACAGCCTTACTCCAATTTGTTAAAGATTTTGCCAAAGCGCAGCACCACACCGAGCTGACAGAAATGGGCGGGGCCGCCATCTTCGACATTGTACTAAGCGCTATTTTAGTGGCCCTTAGCGGGGGAACAGCAAGCGCTGCCATAGCCGCAAACCGAGTACGCCATTTAGATAAACTTGGTGGCCTATTTAAAAAGCTTGCTAAGCAACTAAAACAAAAAGCCAGATTTAAAACTAAAGCAGGCCGTACCGGTGGAAAAGTTGAACAACAAATTGCCAAGCCTGCAGGGGCACAAGTGTCTACTGATGCGGGTAAACAAAAGCCAAGTAATGTAGCGAGCCATAAACGCAAACGTGTGAACCCTAGTTCTTTTGCTGAAGTCGAAAAACGCTTAGAGGTAGCTCGTGAAGATATCAAAAAACGAATGAATGCAGGTAGACCTGCATACAAACCCAAGTACAGCGATGACGAGTTAATGAAACTGGCGAACTCAGGGGCAACAGCTAATGATAGATTCTTGGTTAGTGTTCAGCCTAAGAATATAGCGCCTGACGCCCAGTTAGCATATCAACGTGAAAGTGGATTAGTACCAACTTGGACGACTTCTTTTGACCAGCTGGAAGCTGCTGATACAGATCCGGAGTTAATCTATAAAGTACTTGGAAACGGCTCATGGTATGACCCCCAAAAAAAATATGTAATGCATATTATTGATCGAGGCGAGAACTTAGAACGGTTTGGCGGAAATACTGTTGTACCTACATGGAACAAGATGAGTGATGTTGTCACTAAGAATGTTGAGGGGCATGATAACGACGTACTTCTAAGTACAATGAATTCGAGTTATCAAGTTGAATATGCCGCTAAAGTGAAAGATTTTAGGGATGCTGGTGGTAACGAGTTTAATCCTAAACAAATTAATGAATATGCTTCTAGTATGCCACCGAGTGAGGCGGACAAATTTTTAGCTCGGCATGAAGTTAGAACGGAATTAGGGGCAAACGCAGAGTTTACAGGGAATGGATTAACAGCAAATACAGCGAATGGAGGAGGACAATACGGTGTTGTCGAAATTTTAAGCATAGAAAAAGACTTACCCCTTTTGTCTGAGTTACAGTCTTCCAAATCAGGTAGCTCTTCAATCGTGAAAACAGTCAACCTAACTCCAATTAAGTAAGTTTATTATGAAAAATATACCAATATTAGACCCTTTACACCTTCCTCTGAACTCTAGGGTATTATTTGAGCTAGATTACCCTATGTTTGAAAATGAAACACACAAACTTATACAGTTTGAAGACTACATAGTTTATTGGTCAAAATATACAAGCCTCTTTACCAGAGAAGATAAAATATCACAAGCTGAATTTCCCTTTGAATCAATATGTTGGTTCGTTAAAACTATAGAAAATAATTACTGGGGAAATGAAGGAGATAAAAGTACAAATTCAGAAAACAGAATGTTTAGTGGTGAAGATATAGGGATTAGCTCAATGATGCACTGCTGTTTAGAAAACCTACCGGGTTATAATTTTTGGAATAAATCAAGGGTAGACCACGTATCAAATCGACCACCACAAAGTTGGCTCATTCCTCGATACATGCTTAAAGAAGGTCTTTTTGATAAACTAAAAAGCATCTCCTGAATTAAGTTAATTCTATCAGTATTACGGAAGTAAATCAGGGTGAGATCGTGAATGCTCACTTTGCGAACATTAGGCTTCTAATAGTCGATTTTCCAAATTTGTGCTGTTAGCTTGCACATTTTGTACGCGAATGTAGCGTGTTAATCGAACGCCTGTCGTTCAAAAAATGTTCACGATCTCACTCTGGGAAGTAAATGGCACAGTGCAGTTGGTAGAACTTAGCGAAATTCCAGGATTAAAATTATGAACAAACCCCCTGTATTTGATGTATCTACTTTTGTGCCAGTGCCTCGCAAGCCAGAATGGCCAGTATATCAGCCGGAAAACTTACCTCGCGCTTGGAAAAAAATTGCCGAGATTACTGATGTTAGGTTTAAAGATACGGTTCGTGATTGGCAGCTTTACTTTGATGGGGCTATGTTAATTATTCATTATTGGAATGATGGTATTAGCCCTTTTAGTGGTGAACCATATCGCTATGTAGAGCAATACGAGTTCCCCATTGGTGCAGCCGCATGGTTTGTAGAAAACCTACCGCGCTTTTTTAATGCTGGAGACCCAAGCAAGCCGCAAACCAGTGAAGGTTTTCATCATTACGGGCATTGTGGTGACGAGGAGTTAGGGATATCTAGGCTCATCCACTCTATAGGTAAAGATATTCCCGGTTACAGTTTAGATAACCTAAGCCGCTGCGGTTACCCTGATATGGATTTATGCCAAAGCTTTGAGATGAGTGATGATTTTTTGTTTAATCAAGGAATGCTAGAGCTATTCAAAGACATCGCTAAGCGCCATGCAGCAGGCACGCTTTAAAGCAGATAAAAGAGTCAGAAAACGAATGTCGGCTCTTTCTTTTTAAGAATGCCCTGTAATGTTCCTAATTAGCACTTTCCTATACTCACAATAATCCGAAGCAACATTATTAGTTCAAATAGTCTAAATCGTTTCTGTCCAATTGTGAGTTTTAGAAGCAGCGCCTTCTTCAAGCTATAGCGGTGACTTACAACTTAAGATGCTAGCCTAAGTATGAGCCAGTGGATTTAAAACTTAATCGAGCGGCGGCCGGTTTTGTTGCTATTTGCCGATGCTTGTTTAGGTGCTTTAGTTGTCGACTTGTCTTTAGACTTAGTGTTGTTGCTCTTGGACGGCTTGTTATCCACTTCGGTTGGAGGCTGGTCGCAGACTACGTAAAGGAATTGGCCGTTAAACTCGATTATGTCTCCGGCATAAACTTTTTTACGCTTACGCTGTTCTAGTTCGCCGTTTAGGCCCACATAGCCTTCGGCAATAGCGAGTTTTGCCTCTCCGCCACCGTTTACCAAATTACCTATTTTTAATACTTTATATAGCTCTATGGGTTGCTGCTGAACGATAACTTCGAGAGCTTCCACTTCTATTTCTTGCGGGGGATCTTGCTGCTGTTTCATTGCTTTGACCAACTGGGGGATAACAGCTGTGATTATGGTGAGCAAGCATAGTTAGGTCAAGTAAGATTGGTTTTGGCCAGAAACTTACAAGCACTTTAAATAAACGCCAAGCAAAGTTGCGTCTAGTTAGCGATATGTTTCAGGTGGCAGCGCTTTAGTCATTACAAAAACTAAGGGTTTGGTACATAAACTAGTTATTTTTTTCTTAGAACACGGTTTCACTTGATCTATGGGGAGGAGATAAATATCATCAATTTTTGCTGAATTAATACTCATCGCTTTATCCTGTAGCCCTCCTCTGTTTCAAATAAAGCCTTTTAGTATCAGCGTGTAAGGAAAGATAGAAGATCAGGGAGTTGTTCTTTGAAATCACCTAGCTGTACTTGTTGTTCGTTGTTGTTTTTTATGACTTTTGCGGTCGCCGCTCAGGAGTCACTTTCAAGCTTAGATTTAGAGTCGTTGATGGCTGAAGATGTGCAAGCGACTTCGGCGATGAAACGCGCTCAATCCACCTTTACCACTCCGGCTGCTTTATATGTATTGAGTAAAGAAGATATTCGTGCCTCTGGCGCTTTAACGGTGGCTGAATCGCTAAAATTGGTTCCCGGTATTGAAGTTAGGCAACTGGATAATAACCAGTGGGCCATTACAACTCGTGGAGTGGCCGGTCGGCATACCAGCAAGTTGTTGGTGATGGTGGATGGGCAAAGTGTTTATAACCCCACCTTTGCCGGCGTATATTGGGAAACCCTGGATGTGCCGCTTTATGATATTGAACGCATTGAAGTGATTCGTGGGCAGGGCGGTTTGCTGTGGGGAAGTAACGCGACCAACGGTGTGATTAACATTATCACTAAAAATAGTTTAGATAGTCGCGGTAGTTTGCTGCAGGTAGGCGGTGGCGATTTACTCGATTATGAGTTGGCGTTTCGCTATGGCGGAGACCTTGGTCAGTTAGGGGCTTATCGTGTTTATGCCTCAAGCAAACAGTTAGACCAATCTAAACACGGCATTCAGATGGAGCCGCAAGACGATGCTAAACAGCACACTGTTGGAGCCCGTTTTGATTTCGCCCCTAGTGATGATGTATCAATACTCACTCAAGCCAACTTCACTCGAACCGAGCAGGGGCAAAGTTTAAAAGCACTAGACATTAATACTAATCAAAATACTTTATTGAGCGACCAATTTGAGCGTAATGATGCCCGAGTGATGGCACGCTTAGAGCACCGTTTGTCATCCTTTTCGAACCAGATGTTACAGGCTTCATGGATGTTACAACAAGGCAAACAGTTGTTCTTGGATGAGCGTTTTCAGTCTATCGATTTAGACTACCAAATGAACTCACTCATCGGTAAGGCGCAATTGGATTGGGGCTTAAATTACCGAAACAGTTATTTGCCTTTCACTCCTAACCTGATTATGAGTAGCGACAACAACATCACTCGCTTAGAGCAATATGGCGCGTTTTTGCAGTTACAGTTTGCGCTTATCCCAGATAGCTTGAACTTGAGTATTGGTGACAAGGCCGAGCACAATAGCTTTACTGGTTGGGAGCACCAGCCGGCAGCGCGTTTAAGCTGGCAAGCCAATGACTCCCATGTATTGTGGGGGGCGGTATCGCAAGGAGTGAGGATCCCCTCGTTAGCCGAATATGATTACGATACGGCTATTAACGGCACAAGGGTGGGACATTATTTGCAAACAGGAATAGAGGCTATCGATAACTATTACATGCGAACCGTGTTAAATGGTAATCAGCAGGTTGAGCCAGAAAAGTCCGTATCCTATGAGCTGGGGTATCGCTTTAACCAAAATCCCTGGACTATTGATGTATCGTTATTTGATACCAAATCTCGTAATGTGTTTGCGGTGTACCCTAATCCCGATTCTGTAGATTTAGCGCAACTCGGCGGTTTATTGGCGATGGGGCAATACCTCGAAGTACAACAAGCTTTAGCCAATAGCGTGCTGGAGTTTGATGTGGTGTCTAACGCTGAACTGGAAGTGACTGGGGGAGAAGCCTTGTTAGCGTGGCAGTCCAATCACGATGTGAAGGCTGAGTTAGGTTATAGTCAGTTACGTTATCGTTATGACTTACAAGCTAACACTCAACCGGCGATTGGCGATGATTCAGATAGCCGCCAGTGGTTTGCTAAGTTTGACTGGCAGGTCGCTAAACGTCATGCTTTATTTGGCTTATTTCGCTCCATCAAAAGTGACGCTTATCATGCTGATGACTATGATGTGCTGGACTTGAGTTGGGCTTGGCAAGTTCATGATAGTGCGGTTTTATCATTAACTGGCAAGAATCTACTCGCTGGCAAGCATGTGGAGTATAACACTGGCTCTGAGACTTTTACCGTTGCAAACTACATAGAGCGCAGTGTTGTACTGCGTGTGATAGCGGAGTTTTAATGCTCTTCAAACGTTTGTTTAAACGTTGTTTATGCGTGCTAATACTAGTGCTGACGGGACACGCCACAGCTAACGATAAAGAGCAGGCAATTAAAGCTGGTTTCTTGTTTAACTTCGCGCGTTATAGCGAATGGTTAGCGCCAGCCACTCCGCTTGGGTATTTTAAGTTATGCAGTCCTGACTTGGAGTTTGTGGATAAGGCCGCTTGGGTATTGCACGAGCATACGGTCCATGACCTGCCTATTCGAGTCAGTTTGGTTGACTTAAATTCCTTAGACATTAATCAGTGTAATTTATTGTTTGTCTCATCTAGCTTTTATCAACAGTGGCTTGGGGTGGATAAGTCCTTGTTAAGCAATACCATGTTGGTGGGCGAGGATGAAGAGTTTATCCACCAAGGTGGGCATATTCGTTTCTTTTTGCTAGGGGGAAAAGTGCGGTTTGCCATTTCTCCTGATGCGTTAAACAAGGCCAATATCGTGATGAGTTCTAAGGTACTTAGATTGAGTCGAATTGTTAAAGAGGAGCAGCCATGAGTTCCTTTTTAGGTATGAATACCTTGAGTAAAAAACTGCTGTTTATTTTGATGAGCATGGCTATTTTTTCAACTGCAGTGGTGACCGGCGTATTAAGCGCTTATGAGTTTGTTAGTGCTAAACGCGAGCAAACGCGCGCGCTGCAAAATATAGCCGATACGCTGGCGCCTAACTTAACCGCGGCGCTGTTATTTAACGACCAAGACACCATGCAAGAGATGCTGTCGTCTTTGTTATCGCGGAAAGATGTATTAAGAGCCAGTATTACGAATACTCAAAAGCAGTTGGTGAATGTGACCAGCGAGCTTTACCAACAGCACATCCAACAGGGACCCGATAGTTTAATTGAAGTGACTAGCCTATTGATTATGGATGAGCAGGTCTATGGGGATCTCACAATCTGGGCCAACGACAGCTATATAGATAAGCGTGTGGGCTTTTATGTGCAGTTTTTGGCGGCTTTATTAGTACTTACTTTTGGCTTGAGTTTGTTTTTATCTCTGTTTTTAAAACAGGGCTTTCTGCGACCGTTAATGCATTTATCTAAGGTGGCAGAGCGAGTCAGTCGCACCAATGATTATAGTCTGCGCGCGCAGCAGTCTAGCGATGATGAAGTGGCCAATTTAACAGGTTATTTCAATGGCATGCTCGAAACTATTGAGCAGCGCGATAGCATGCTGGAGAAGCAGGTCAGTTTGCGAACTCAGGAGCTAGAAGCCGCCAACAAGAAACTACTGCAATATGCCTATACCGATGGCTTAACCGGTTTACCTAACCGCCACTTTTTTTATGAAAAGCTGCAAGGCTTGGTGGCGAGCCAGAGTCATTTTGGTCTGATATTTATTGATTTAGACGGCTTTAAAGAAGTTAACGATACCCTAGGCCATGACTACGGCGATATTTTGTTAAATCAGGCAGGGCAGCGAATCACCCGTTGTGTGCGTGATCAAGACGTGGTTGCTCGCTTGGGCGGTGATGAGTTCACTATTGTTATCGAAGGGGTGAGTGAACAACAGCGCTTAGCCACCATTGCCGATACGGTATTACAGGCGTTGACTAAACGTTTCACTATCAAACAAGAAACTGCCTATGTGAGTGGTAGTATTGGTATGGCGTTTTACCCCGCTAACGGGCAAACCGTAGATGAGCTGGTGAAACATGCCGATCAGGCCATGTATGTTTCTAAGGCGCGTGGGCGCAATTGTTATCAGTTTTTCTCTGCAGATATGCAGGAAGAAGCGCAACATAAACGCCGTTTGTTAGAAGAGCTGCGTGTGGCCTTGGCAGAGCAGCAGTTCGAGTTATATTTTCAACCGATTGTTGCATTAAATTCAGATAGTGAACCTATGCCGGTACACAAGGCCGAAGCCTTGATTCGCTGGAACCATCCCGAGCGTGGCGTTGTGTCTCCCGGAGAGTTCATTCATGTAATTGAAGAAGCAGGTTTAATCCGCGAGTTAAGCCAATGGATTATGCAGCAAACCGTGGAAACGGTATCGCAATGGTACCAGCAGGGCTGCGCTAATATTCAAATCAGCGTTAATACTTCACCTTCCCAGTTTAACGATGGCGGAAAGTGGATCGATGATTGGATCCATGCCTTAGCCTTGTACGAGATCCCCGCACACAGCATCATTATCGAAATTACCGAGAATGTGTTGATGACTACCGATGACTCAATTAAGCACCAGCTCTCGCGCTTACAACACCGAGGTATGGACGTAGCGATTGATGATTTTGGGGTGGGCTATTCATCTTTGGCTTACTTACAGCAATTGGATATTAACCTGCTGAAAATTGACCGCTCGTTTATTCAGCCCTTAAGTGAAGACCAAGATAGTGTGGCTTTAGTAAGAGCGATTGTTACCATGGCTCACCATTTGGGGCTTAAAGTGGTGGCCGAAGGAGTGGAAACGGAACAGCAGTGGCAGCAAGTATTAAATGTCGCCTGTGATTACGTACAAGGTTATATTGTATCTAAACCTATGACCAAAGACGCATTTTATCAACGCTACCTTAGCCAGTACCAACAAGCTTAAGCCGTAAGCACCGTTCCACTTTAGCGGTTGCTAGAGCTTGTAGCTATTGACCATGTTTTTAAGTTCGGTGGCTAAGGCCACCACTCGTTCACTAATGATGTTGTCTTCGCTGGCATCGCGTGCTGTGGTTTCGGCAATGCTTTGAATGTTGGTGATGTGGGCGTTAACCTCAACTACCGCTTCGTTTTGTTGCTCTGAGGCCAGTGCCATTTGTGAATTGAGCTCGGTGATTTCTTCACTCTGTTGCGCTATTTGTTGCAGAATAGACCAGAGTTCATCGATGTTATTGGATGATTGATGTACCGCTTCTCCGGCTTGTTTCATGGTGTCAATCATACGGTTTTTTTGTTGATTGAGTTGTTCGTTAATCGCTTTAATTTCGTCGGTAGATTGATGGGTGCGGGTAGCTAAAGAGCGCACCTCATCGGCTACCACGGCAAAGCCTCGACCTTGCTCACCCGTGCGAGCCGCTTCAATGGCAGCATTTAATGCCAATAGGTTGGTTTGCTCGGCGATGGCCGAAATGCTTTCCACCATTACGTTAACTTTTTCACTTCGCTCGCCTAGTTCCTGTAAGTTGCTATTGGCTTGGTCAACAATATTGACCAGCGCTTGCATGTAGTTGAGCGTTTGCTGGGCTTTGTCTGCCCCGCTTTTTACTTGCTTGTCGGCATTTTGAGTACGCTCGGTGGTAAATTGAGCATTCTTCTTCACCTCATTGGAAGAGGCTTCTATTTGCAGCATGGTGGTGGCCACTGACGCTGTGCCCGATTTTAACTGGCTTACCGAATGCTCGGTCGATGAGGCTACATCTTTTACTCGCTCGGCAGTATTGTATAAGTCGCTGCTACTTTGGGTGAGTTGGCTTAAGCTCGTTTTAAAACTGGAGATGAGTGAATTGAGTGAACGATACAGCGCCCCGATTTCATCGTTGTAGGGGTCACTAAAATCTATGCTTAGATCGGCGTTGTCGGCCGCTTGGTTGAGGTGTTTACGTAGTCGCGATAAGCGCTTGGCGACGGCGCCACGAAAAATGAGCGCTAGCATTAACATGCCAACAAAAAACACGGCAAACAACAAACTGGCTTGATTGATTAAGGCTCGGTGAATCATGGCATTGGCTTTATTCAACGAGAATGATACGTCGATGATGGCCGCCACGTCACCATTTTTACTGGTGACGTGGCAAGTTAAACAATTCACGCCATTGTGGTCATCACTCATGATAATTGGAGTAAGGACTTGTAGCGCAGCTTGATTTTGCTGTTGTTTGTAGCGATAGACGGTGTCACCGCTAAAGGCTTGTTGTTGGTCTGGGCTAAGGTTCGCGGCAGGGCTATTGGGCCTAAACATAGCCTGGATTGGCGCAGAGGGGAGTAAGTTTATATCTAATATATTGTCTTGCTTAAGCATTTTATCGTGCAACAATTTTTTATTGGCCATTGCACCAGACAACATCAGTGTATTTAAACCTTCAAAGTAGCTTTCAGACATCACTTTGATTTGCTGCTTAGCCATCTCTTCAACTAAGGTTTTTTCGTGCTGATAGGTATAAGTTAAGGTGATAGCCAGCAAGCTTAAGCCCACTATTACCATGGTGAGATAAAGCCTAGCAGCAATTGAAAAACGACCCCATAATCTGTGCATTTAGTTTAGCCCCAAAGAGTGCTTAGGTACTACTTGCAAAGCAATCTGTTCAATAATTAGTCGAAAATTCTGATACTTACACTTTTGATAATAAGTTAAGACTAACAACTAACATTTAGCAAAAATTTAGGGTCTTGGAATGGCAAAGATGAGGGGCTGATATGCCTGGCCCCTTACTGGGGCTAACGTTCCCAGTACACTTCTTCTAAACTCTCTTCTCGCTCAGGTAAACCTCGTGATAAACGCGGGCTGTGTTGAGCGAGCACTTCGTAGCTAACACGGTTAGCGTATTTGCAGATTTGGGCAAATGATGAGTAACTTAAGGCATTAAACTGGTGCTTACTCGATTGTGCCACGTTATTACGGTGAAACACATTAGCAGCCATGTCGTGTAATAGTGCCGATAGTGCGCCGTCTCCAGCGCCGTTGGTATTGGTGATTTTTTCTGGACCACCCATGAACGGCGCAATGTGTGAGTAGACTTTGAGAGGCTGCAAACAATCGATTTTTGACATTGGGCGGGAAAATTCATATTGGTTAAACTCGGCAATACTACCGGGCAACAGTGTATGCGTGGTGGCCCGTTTATATTGCTCATCGGTATAACCCGCCATGAATAAGCCGCGCGCACCAGCGGTACATAATACCAAGTCACACCACTCTAAGGCCTGTTGGCAAGCCAGCAGAACGTCTTTTTCGCCGGTTAGCGCTTCGGCTTCTTCTTCATTCATTGCCAGAACGGTAACATGCTCGCTGATGAATTGTTGCCACCATTTGGGGTCGTCTTCAATCAGAAAACGTGTGCCTAAGGTCAGTACTACTGGCACATTCGCAGCAGTGGCATCGTTAATGGCTTGCATGGCCGCGGCGGTGATGGGGTCGTTCCCCGCGCGCATTAAGTAGGCGGTAAGGGCCAAGGCTGCGCCGGTTTTTACCAATTCTTCATCGATAAAATCGGAGCTGAGTTTATCCATGTGGCCCCTAGATATGGCAAAGGTGCGTTCGCCACATTTGGTAATCAGGGTAAAACAACGACCAATCGGGCCGGCTACCGGTTGTAGATGATTGAGATCGACTCGCGAAGAGGTATTGCATAAGTAGCGATATGCGTAATCACCAACGGTAATGTTCTGACTCATTACTCCAAACATCACCGAACGACCGTCGGCCAAAGTTGAATAGTTATGTAATGTATTGCCAATGGTTCCGCCGGCAAATTCTGCGGTAATCAGTTGGCCTTGCTGAAGTTCTTGGTAGAGTCTTTGGGCTGCTTCATCGTCAATCAATAAGGAGTTACCTAGCATTAACTGGTGGCGCTCAATAAAGGCGTGGTCAACGTGAGCCTCAATATCAACTAAGGTTTGGTCGATGCCGGTGATATGGGTATGTTGAGGGCTTAACACGGGGTTAAGTTCGTTGGTAAGCGGATCGCGAGACTCAACGGGAAAGTAGTGTTTTGACTTACGTTGACCGGGAAATTTCATTAATTTATCACTTAGTTAATCAAAGGTGCTGCTTAGCTAGATGTTGGCTGTTTTACCGAGATGATTTTAGCATAGGAAAAGTAAAATGTTGCTCAAATGCTAATGTCTAGCGGCTTATCATTTTATTGTTGGCTTATGCCTTATTAAAACCTATGTAAGAGGCGTATCTTGTTGTATTTTTAAATACGCTTGCAAGGCTGGGTGAGTAATACTGCGGCTTCGCTGTTGGTAGTGTTTTATGGTCTTACCAAGATAGTGCTGATGCGCAGCTAGTTTTAAATCCCACATTTTACCGGTGCTGGTTAGTGGCTGTTTAGCATGGCGGCTGAGATGCAATACTTCGTAGTAGCGTTGTTTGTCTTCTACGATTTGCTCGCTGACTAGCCGAAGGCCTTTAGTTATTAGGAATTGCCTTAATTGAAACTGTTCATGCACTGGACAAACAATAATATCAAAGTCTAGTGGTGCATTGTGCTCAAGCAGCCCTGCAAGCAGTTTGCTGCAAAGCTCTCCTCCTACACCGGCAATAATCACCAGTTGCTGAGCACAATCTGCCAGTTTTAGTGTGGCTGCATCAGCGCAATGAACTTGCCATTGTGGTGAACTGAGGTTCTGCATAGGCGGGCTAAAGCGGGCCAATTTGTTTTCTAGCTGTTGGCAAATAGACGGAACGCTATCGACAAAATGCACGGTTTCGGCCATGCCTTTCTGCAGTAGGTGGGCACCTAAAAAGCCGTGATCGCAACAACAATCCCAAATATGAGTGTAGGGCTCGGTGATCAATTGGTTTATTGCATTTAAACGTGGGCTTAGTTTCACTTACGTCTCCGACATCGCCATTAGGCTTAAATCGCTTTTTACTGGCTGGAAAGTTATGTTGGCAGCCATTTTAGCTAAATGTTTGGCAAAGTGGCGAATTTGTCTCAATAAAATTTGCTAACTGCATTTTATTTAGCAAATAGCGTTAATTTATTCGCTGACCTTGGTTTTTTATTGAGTAAATTTTCATCTAAATTTGTTCCCTTGTCGCTTTGTTACTACGCTGAAACGTGGGAGGAAATCGCGTAGCACATTTCCTTCTACTGATTGTTAAGAGTTTATGAAAACTCAATCAAGGAGTGATTATGAAAAAGCTAGTGGCAAGTTTAGTGCTTAGCTCGGTGGCGAGCAGTGTTTCGGCGGTAACCATTTATGAGAATGGTTCATCAAGCGTCAATATTGGCGGTTATTTAGGCGTGGAGGCTTTTTATCAGGAGGGTTTTGGCAGCGGGGAAGACAATGATAGTTCCTTTGAATTACAAGACCGCGCCTCGCGGATCCGCTTTAGTTTTGAACATGCGTTAAATCCTAATTGGGTAGCGGGTGCGCAGTTGGAATGGGGCTTTAATTCAGTAGAGAAGTCCGATCCCTTATTTAATAACCGCTTGGGTAATATTTATTTTCAAAGTGACAGTGGCGGTTCAATAAGAATCGGTAAGCAATGGTCGGCCTATTATGACGTTGCAGTATGGACCGACCAATTTTGGAAGTTTGGAGGTGATGCCTCAGGCACTTATGACGGGCGCAACGGCGGCGATGAGTCGGGCATGGGGCGCGCCGATGACGCGATTACCTACCGAAATTCATTTGGCGGCTTTAATTTAGGTTTGCAATACCAATTTGAGAATGATGATTCGGCTAGAGATTACGGTTATCAAGTCAGTGGTACTTATGGCTTCGATTTCGGCCTGTCTTTGGGCTTAGCTTACGCAGAAAGTGCTTATAACAGTAATAATATTAATTATGTGGGTGATGCTAGCCAAGATACTGCTGAATCATGGTTGTTGGGTTTGGTTTATGATTCTGACGGGGTCTATGTAGCAGGGTCGTATGGTGAGTATAAAAACTTATCTAGCTTTTTTAGCGATGTTGCCGATAAGGCCACCGGCCTTGAACTGATTGCAATGTATAACATGCAGGGGGCTTATACCATGTTTATGGCGGTTATAACGACTTAGAAGATAAAACAGAAGGCAGTCAGGGAGAGCTGAGTTATGCTTTGCTTGGCTTTGGTTGGCATCCCAACCAAGTATTGGTGGCCTTGGAATATAAGTTTGGCCTCGATTATAAAGATGCCTTGGGTAATGATATGAAGCAAGACGAGATGTCGATACAGGCCCGTTACTTCTTCTAGTAGAGAGGCTTTTGTTGGGCAGCTTTTTACGTTTACCACGTTAAAAGCTGCTACAATCGGCTCTTTTTTATGAGAGATAAACGATGAAGTGGTTGGCCTTATCTTTTTTGGTGATCATAGCTTTAGTTAACTTTGGTCCGCGAGTTTATGCCGTTTTTTACTCGCAGCCCGACACCACCGTAGTATTTAAAGAAGGCTGTTTCCTAAAAGGGGAGCTAAAGATTGACCCGGTGAATTTGTCGTATTATTTAATCCTCAGTGATGGACGTGAGGTGTCGATTGCCGATGATGGCTATGCACAAATGTCTTCTAAAGAGGCTCCGATTGATAGCAGCAAATTAGCGCTTTGCTTATAAATAACTCATTCTCAGTCAAGGCCACTAGAGTAACCTGGCCTTGGTCTTGCTTCTAATGTTTGGCGTTGAGCGGTAGGGTAATCTCAAATGTGGTTCCCTGACCCAGTTGACTTTCGCAACTAATGGAGCCCTGCAACTTTTGCGAGATCATGTTGTAGACGATATGCATACCTAAGCCAGTACCTCCAGTGTGTCGTTTGGTGGTATAAAACGGTAAAAAGATGCTATTTCTGACTTCATCACTCATACCACAACCATCGTCTTGATAAATAATTTTGAGCCAGTCATCCAAGGTTTCTACCTGAATGCTGATAGTGCCTTTCTCTTTATGCTCATAGCCATGAATTAGTGAGTTCATCACTAGGTTAGAAAATACTTGCCAAAGTAGCCCCGGATAGCTTTCTAGCATGATGTTCTCATCGCAAGTCCACTTAATTACCACGTTTTGTTGTTTTAGTTTGGGGGCTAGGCTAGTAACGGTATTAGCGAGGTAATCGGCTAATGAGAAACGGCGTAACTCTTCAACATGCTGGTCACTGGCTACTTTTTTAAAGGTTTTAACTAACTCTGAGGCGCGGTTGAGGTTGTTGATGGCAATGTCTACGCCTTGCTGGCTTCTTTCTAGAAAGTTTTCTAAATCGGAGCGTTTCAGGGTTTCGTTGCTGAACTGCTCCTGAAGTGTTTGATGTAATCCTTGGGAGTAGCTGAGTGAAGTGAGGCTCACCCCTAATGGGGTATTGATTTCGTGGGCGACTCCTGCCACTAGCTTGCCTAAGGCCGCCATTTTTTCACTCTCAATGAGTTGCTCTTGGGTATGGGTGAGCTCATCGTACGCGGCGCGTAACTGCTCAGCTTGTTTGTCTCGGTGCTCGACTATGTCGACATATTTGTTGTACCAGTAAAACAAGGTGTGGATTTCTTTAAGTTGGTGCTGGTTCTCTCGGTAACTGGAGCGGCTGGGGGCTGTGTCGCGCATGGCCATGCTTAATTGTTGCAGAGGCTTAAGTACTCGCCGCCTAACATTTAGCCAAGCAAATAAAATAGACACTAATGAAAGCAGGGTAAGGGCGCCCGCAATGGTTAAGGTTTGATACATGCCCTGCAATATTTGTTGCTCGGGTACCAGAATGAGAAAGCGCCAGCCGGAGATTTTTGAAGCGTGGCCCACCAAATAAAACGCTTGGCCGTCTATATTGGTTTTGTAGGGAAGGTCATTTTGTTTGGGGAGCAGGTTGCTGGGCACGGTGTGGCCGGTCAGCTCACTGCGGTCATAAAATATCACTTGGTTATTTTGATCCAATACCAGCAGTGGCAAGTCATCGTCGCTTTCTTGTTTTAACATCTTCCGGTAAGACAGCGTAGAAAAGGCCATATACAAATAGCCGATGTGTTCTTCTTGCATGCTTTGCTCATTGAGACGGTAGACTTTTTTTATGGCGGGGATCACTTTCTTGTGTTGCGATTTACTATTGATATTGTTTTGAATTCCCGGCCAACATAGCTGGCTTTCCGAAAAGC
Organism: Agarivorans gilvus; assembly: GCF_001420915.1. NCBI lineage: Bacteria > Pseudomonadati > Pseudomonadota > Gammaproteobacteria > Alteromonadales > Alteromonadaceae > Agarivorans > Agarivorans gilvus. The sequence continues at coordinate 120,227 of NZ_CP013021.1, forward strand.
TTGGACACTCAGTGAGCTGATGTTGAAACTCTAGCCAATCAATATCAGCCATTTCGACTTCAATGCTCAAAGAGTAGCTACGCCCCTCGTTGAGGATCAGTGAGATAGAGCTAAGCCCGTCCAAGCTAAAATAGTGGGCTAGGCTGTTCTCGATCAGTGCGTTAATTTTGATTTCATTGATGAAGGAGTTTTCGCTATCGGCAAAAACGGTATCAAGCATGTTCGAGTCAGAGGTGATATGACTGCTTACCGAAAACGCGGGTTTTTGTAAGTTAATTACCGATTGAATTTTCTCTTTGGCTATTTCACTGGCAAAACGCATGGCTTGTTCACGGATGTAGTAGTAGCTGATATATGCAGTGGAACCACCAAGTAGCATGACCGGAAATAAGCTGCCGATGAGCCAGAAGAATACCAGCCTTCCGTTTACGCTATGAAACCAGCTTGAAAAGAACCTTATCAAGTTTAATGCCTCTGATTATTGCGGCTTAGTGACTAATTCGGGAGTGACCCAACTATCGGCTTCCACCTTTTCTCCTTTAAGCAAGGCGACTGCTGTTCTCACCCCTTGCGCGCCTTGTTGGCCCGATTGTTGGTCCAGAGTTGCGGCTAGTTTACCTTGCTCGACCAGAGCTTTAGCTTCTGGGATAGCATCATAGCCGATCACTTCTATGTCATTTCTACCACGGTCCTCCAGTAACTTGCTAATGGCAATTGCCATCACATCGTTAGCACAGAAGAAAGCATCAATATTGGGGTGCTGCTGCAAGAGTTTGTCGCTTAGCTCGTAGGCTTCAACATATTGCCAATTGGCGCTTGCTTCACCCAAAATGTGTCGCTGCTGAGCGATTAATGCTTGGCGATAGCCTGCTGCTCTGGCTTCCGATACCGAGGATGATTGTGGGCCAAGGATAATATAGGCGGTTTTAATTTCTGGGTGGCCTTGTAATACGCTATTGGCCAGTGTCCGAGCCGCCTCTTGATTATGAATGCCAACAAATGGGATGGGGCTTAAGCCCACTTTTTCTGCTTGAACAGGATCGATCTTGTCGTCTAGGTTAACCAATATTACGCCTTGGTCCTGTACCTGTTTAATAGTGGGAAGCAACTGGGCGGTTTTTGAGGGGACAAAAACGATGGCGTCAAAACCTTCTTCTTTGGCGCCAAGCAAGATTTTTTTCTGTAGAGCAACGTGGGTTTCGTTGGGCGTTCCTTTGGCGACTAAGTTTACTCCAAGTTGTTCGGCTGCTTCACGTGCTCCTTGTTCCATCATTACGTAGTAGGGGTTGCTTTGTGATTTAGTCAGCAACATTATTTTCATTGGAGCGGGAGCTGCGGGAGCTGGTGTCGAGTTCACTACAATTTCGTCAGGCTCAGGCGAGCAAGCCACTAAGAACAGCACTAATAAGCTTGTTATGCAGCTAATGAGTTGTTTTATAGTCACCGTTTTTACCCCAAATTATAAATACTTATTTGATACTAGATGACTTAGTTTAATTGCTCCAGTTAGCCAAAGTTTGCCTCAGATAAAACGAAGTGACAGTTGCCTAAGGCTGGTCGAGAGCTGTCTTTATCGCTGAGAAATAGGCTAAGTGCTGCTGAATTGCTATGAATAAGCTGCCCTAGATCCCATTTTTTAGTTAATAAATCACAGCTTAGACTAAAGATTAATACCTGTTCTGTTAACGGTTTGTTAACTTTTTCTTCGATAGATTTAAAAAGCGAATATTTTTTCGATTGCTTAATGGCTGTAGTTAGAGATTGATTTCGCTCATTGAGTCTTAACAGTTTAGTTACATTTACCACATAAACTGCAATGCTCGTAGGAGCTTGCTCGGAGAAGTGACATGGAAGAACAGACTACATATTGGCAAGAAAACTTGCGTCTAATATTTACCTGTCTCGTCATATGGTTCGTGGTTTCCTTTGGCTTTGGTTTGCTGCTTGTTGAACCGCTAAATGAAATCCGTTTAGGAGGGTATAAATTAGGCTTCTGGTTTGCACAGCAGGGCTCGATTTATACCTTTGTAGCTTTGATTTTTTGGTACACCGCCAAAATGAATAAGCTCGATCAAAAATACCATGTTGAGGAGTCATAAATGGACGAGCTAAAACTCTATACATATATTGCCGTATTTGGCTCTTTTGGGCTGTATTTCGCTATTGCCTGGTGGGCTCGTGCGGCTTCTACCAGCGACTTTTATGTGGCCGGTGGTGGCGTTACCCCAGTGCAAAACGGAATGGCGATTGGTGCTGACTGGATGAGTGCTGCGTCGTTCATTTCTATGGCTGGCTTAATTGCCTTCTTAGGTTATGGCGGTTCTGTTTTTCTAATGGGCTGGACCGGCGGTTACGTATTATTAGCGATGTTACTCGCACCTTATATGCGTAAACACGGTAAATTTACGGTGCCGGAGTTTATTTCCGACCGTTATTACTCCAAAGGCGCTCGAATCGTAGCGGTATTGTGTTTAATTATTGCTTCGCTGACTTACATCATTGGTCAGATGAAAGGGGTAGGTGTAGCATTTTCTCGCTTCCTAGAAGTGGAATACGATAACGGCTTATACATTGGTATGGCTGTAGTGTGGGTTTACGCGGTACTTGGCGGCATGAAAGGGATTACCTACACCCAGATTGCACAATACTGTGTGCTTATTTTTGCTTACACCATTCCTGCTGTGTTTATTTCATTGCAATTAACCGGCAACCCGATTCCACAAATAGGTTTGGGTAGTACCTTGGCTGATGGTAGCGGCGTTTACTTGTTAGATAAGCTGGATATGGTCGTTACCGATCTCGGCTTTAAGGAGTACACCACTGATAACCTTGGTGGCACGCTGAATATGTTTGCTTACACCATGTCGTTGATGATTGGTACAGCGGGCTTACCACACGTTATTATGCGCTTCTTTACTGTACCAACCGTGAAAGCGGCTCGCTCTTCGGCTGGCTATGCCTTGGTATTTATTGCCATTCTATACACCGTAGCACCTGCAGTTGGCGCGATGGCTCGTTTCAACTTAATGAACACTATTGTTCCTGAAGCGGGTAACAACCTAGTATATGATGAGCGCCCTCAGTGGTTTAAAGATTGGGAAAATACTGGACTATTGCAGTTTGAAGATAAAAACGGTGATGGACGTATTCAGTATGTAGCCGACAAAGAAACCAACGAGATGGTGAAGGTTGACCGTGACATCATGGTATTGGCTAACCCTGCGATTGCTAACCTGCCAAATTGGGTGATTGCCCTAGTGGCTGCTGGTGGTCTCGCTGCCGCATTGTCTACTGCAGCGGGTCTGTTGTTGGCGATATCGTCCTCTATTTCTCATGACTTAATGAAAGGGGTGCTTACGCCTAATCTTTCCGATAAGAGTGAGCTCTTGGCGGGACGGATTGTAATGACCTTGGCCATTTTGGTGTCTGGTTATCTAGGCTTAAATCCACCCGGATTTGCCGCAGGTACGGTAGCGCTGGCCTTTGGTTTGGCTGCTTCGTCCATCTTCCCAGCATTGATGATGGGTATCTTTGCCAAGAAAATGAGTGGTACAGCAGCGATTTCAGGTATGTGTGCAGGTATTGGTGTGACTATGCTTTACGTATTCCAGCATAAAGGCATTATGTTTATCCCTGGTACGTCGTTCTTGGGCGATATGGGACCAAACTGGTTCTTTGGCATTTCGCCTAACGCCTTTGGTGCAGTGGGTGCCTTGGTGAACTTCGGGGTAGCTTTTGCAATGTGTAAAGTGACAGGGCCTGCTCCGCAGCACATTCAGGAAATGGTTGAGAATTTCCGTATTCCTCATGGTGCTGGTGCAGCGCATGACCATTAATCCGCAACGAAATTAAGTTACGGTTCGCAAAAGGCTCCTGATGGAGCCTTTTTTATGAAGCACTTAGAAGCAGTTAGCTCTTAACCTGCGGTATAGTGAAGTGCTTAACAGTAACAAATGTAATAAGTACTTAATTACAGGACGTAATAATGAATAGACATACCAAACTCGCTTTATTGGTGATGCCTTTTTTAGCGGTGGGCGGTTATATTGCCTCCGATATCTATCTAGAGCATGATGCACAGCAAGATAGAATTTATCAGCTGGAGACCGTGGAGCATTGCGACATTATTAATCAAAAATGCATATTGGAGTCGGGAGATTTTCAAATCAACATTAGCGATGAAGCGGGGACTACCATTGTAAATTCTACTTTCCCCTTAGATAGTGCCACCTTGTTTATTGTGAATAGTTCGAATGAAGCCACTGCTTATCCAATGGGGATGCAAGATAGCCCTTATTATTGGCAAAGTCCGACAGAGTTACGTAGTTTGATCCCTAATCAGGGAGATAGCTATAAACTGCGTATCATTGCCAATATCAAAGGTGGTAAGTATATTAGCGAGTTTTATAGCCAAACTGTGCGTTAACAAGCTAGGCTTTTTGCGCTGCGGTTGTGGCAAAAGATGTAAGTAGATCATTAAATGTTTAATTTGTTGTGATTAGTTCGATATGATCCAATACACTTAACACTACTGTTCATCTAAATAAACTGAAGTATAGGAAGTAGAAGTGAGCTCGAATCAAATATGTCCATCATGCGGTGGCCACAAACCCGCCCTGATGGCTTGTCGCGATTGCGGTTTTACTTATAGTGTGACTAGTCGACCTGCGGTAGAGCCGAAGCCTGAAGCAATGGCTAAACCGAGTAAACCTAAAACCATTCCTCGCAGTGAGTACCGCGCCGTTCGAGAGGAAGCCGGTAACAACAAACCTCAAGTGATTATCAAAACTAAAAAACGCCGTACTTACACTATTCCTAGTGAGGAATAGGCACTAGCCTAGTTGCTCTATCTCCTGCCAAATGGCGCGAATACCATTGTTTCGTGATTCACTTAAATGGTGGGCTAAACCTAGTGAGTCTAAGGTTTGCTCGAAAAGCCTTTGTGGGTGTTGTGGCTGCGCTTGATAACAGGCTAATACAATAACGATTAAGCCCTTTATGATACGAGCATTACTGTCGAGGTAGAGCTGTTGAGCATCTTGGTGAAGCCATACCTCGCTTTCACAGCCTTGCACCAGTGATTGTGGCTGTTTGTACTGTTCTGGCATCGCTTGTAATTGTTTGGCCAACAGTAAGAGTTGCCGATAACGTTCTTCCCAAGCTTGACAGTGGGCAAAGTTTTGTTCAATTTGCGCCAGATTTAATTCAATTTGCGGTGTCTTATTCATCAAATAATTCCATGATTTTATCAATGGCTTCTAAGGCTTGGTCTATATCTTGTTGGTCGTTATATAGCCCCAAGGATAAGCGAATGCTACCTTGAGGAGACAATTTATTGCCTAAAGGCATAGCGCAGTGGTGGCCGCATCGTACGGCGACGTTGTATTGATCAAACAAGGTTGCTGCGTCTTGAGGGTGAATACCGCGTAGGTTAAAAGCGATTAAGCCGGTACGCATCATCGGTTGCCCCACCAGTTCAACTGCTGGATGTTGTTGTAGTTTACGCAAGGCATAGGCGAGTAAATCCCGTTCGTGTTGTAGCCGTTGTTGACTGGGGAATTGGCTTAAAAACTCTATCGCTGCGGCTAAACCTATAGCTCCAACAATGTTGGGAGTACCGGCTTCCAAACGATAAGGTAGGCTATTCCATTGGCTTTGCTCAATCGCCACTTTACTGATCATTTCTCCGCCAAAATTGCTCGGTTCTAACAGCTCTAATGCAGACTCTGTTCCGTATAACACGCCAATTCCGGTGGGGCCGTAAAGCTTGTGTCCTGAAAAGTAATAATAGTCACAGCCAAGGCGCTGTACATCAACGCTTAAGTGGGCAACTGCTTGGGCGCCATCTACTACCACTTTGGCACCTACTTGGTGGGCTAGTCGCGAAATTTCTGGTACCGGCTGAATTGAGCCAATGGCGTTAGACACTTGAGAAACGGCGACAATTTTACATTTATCTGAGAGGTTTTCTCTAAAGTAGGCTAGGTTTAAGTCACCGTTTTCCAGAATTGGAATGGCTCGTAGTTTGGCTTTTTGTTGTTGGGCCAGCTGTTGCCAAGGAACTAAATTTGAGTGGTGTTCTAATTCACTAATCCAAATTTCGTCACCTTGATTAAGCTGCTGGGCCAAACCTCGCGCGAGTATGTTGCAGGCTTGGGTGCTGCCGCTGGTCCAAATGATGTTTTGGCTTTCTGCTCCAATGAATTGTGCAATGGACTTTCTTGCTGATTCAAAGGCATTGGTGGCTAATCTAGCAAAGCTGTGACTAGCTCGATGCACATTACCATGTCCTTGACGATAATATTTATCCATCGCTGATAGCACTGCTTCGGGCACTTGAGTTGAAGCCGCACTATCGAGATAAGCAAGTTGGTTATTCGTGGTCAGCGACGGGAAATATTGGCGATAAGGAGTATGCTTAAGAGAGGTCACAGTGATTCTAAACTCGGCAACTAAAACCCTTATTGTATCCTTAGGTTTGCACCTACACTAGTTTATATCGGCTTGTTTTTATTTTGCGACAGGGAGCATCTTAAACTATGCAATTGGCAGAAGGCTTAAGCTCTTGGAAAGCCGTCTTATTGGGCTTTTCCTCAAAGCATGAACATGTGTTTGCTCAGCACCTGTGGGTCAAGCAACGTCAACGGTTCATTTTTCTTTATGCTTGTTATTGTTTATTCATGCTGGGTTACATCATGCAGGCGCAAGTACTGCATTATTGGTGGCTGGTGGGAGCTTGGTATAATTTATTATTGGTTACGCTGTGGAGCGTATTTCATGGTGCAGCGCTAACGCTGGGGATTCAGCTGCGCTCGCCCCGTATTGCTTATGCGCTATTTGTGGCAGCTCTTGGTTTGCATGGCATGCTGTTCACGTTGTTGTTTAAGCAGAGCCCCAGTTTATTCGCCAGCGGAGCGGGCTTATTGGTATTGCTGAGTTTACCGATGGTGCTGTTGAGTGTTTATATGCCGATGTTGCTGAGTGTGGCCGTATTATTAGCCTGCAGTGTTTTCAGCCTCGGCTTGTTTAGTAATTTACAATTGGCCCTAGCACCGCAGTGGCCAAGTGTTAGCTTATTTTTAATGTTGGGTTTTTCAGTAGTTTACTTTTCGCACCGCTTGTGGCGCTTAGAGTATTTATATCAGCACTTTAACTCTCTACAAGACAGCCGGAATGAAACGGCTAAAGCCGATGTTAAGCCTCCTATTCAAGCGCCCGCTAACTTGCTTGAGATAGCGAGCTTTGAGCAATTTAAACGTTTCTCCAATCAAGAAATAGAACGTAGTTCTCGTTATCAAAATGCCTATTCGATAGTTTTGATAAAGGTCACTCATTTTTCTGCCTACCGTGATAAATTAGGAGCTGAAGAAGCTGATAAGTTATTGGTTAAATTCGCTATTTTTATACAAACTCAGCTACGAAAAATTGACTTGTTAGCACGCTATGAGAACGAACAATTGCTGATTGGTTTGCCAGAAGCGGGCCTGTATCAAGCCTTAGACACCGCAGAGCGGATCCAGCAAGCCTTGGAGCAAGAGTTCTGGAAAGCGTTTCCTAATTCATTTCATTTAGGCTCACGCTTAACGGTAGCTAGCGTTGAAAGTCCGCTATGTAGTTTGGACATGTTATTAAAAAAAGCCACTAAGGCAATGAATAAACAAGCTAATACAAAAACGCTAAGTTACGGCTCTTAGCGCTGACCCATTACCATCTAAACAAATGAGCATTTGCCTAAGGAGAGGGAAGGAATGCGTATATTGTTGTCTATGTTGTTAATGTTATTTTCTTCTGCAAGTTACGCCGCCGAAGGCATCAGTTTGGTCGATTCCTGGGTTGGCTATACCGCTCTTGTGATATTTGCTTTCGCCTATTTACTGGTAATGAGTGAAGAAGTGATTCATTTACGCAAATCCAAACCTGTATTGGTAGCGGCGGGTTTAATTTGGTTTCTCATCGCAATCTATTACCGTGGCTCTGGCCATGAGCATCTGGTTACCGAAGCTTTTCGCCATAACTTACTAGAATTTTCTGAGTTAATGCTGTTCTTGCTGGTGGCTATGACGTATATCAACGCCATGGAGGAGCGAAGGCTATTTGATGGTTTAAGGGCGTGGTTAGTCAGTAAACGCTTAAGTTATCGCCGTTTATTTTGGTTAACTGGGACTTTGGCATTTGTGATATCACCGGTAGCCGATAACTTAACCACGGCGCTGCTAATGTGTGCGGTGGTTACCAAGGTAGCTAAGGGCAACAGCCGTTTCATCAATCTGGCCTGTATTAACATAGTGATAGGAGCCAATGCCGGGGGCGCATTTAGCCCCTTTGGCGATATCACCACTTTGATGGTGTGGCAAAAGGGCTTAGTGATGTTTGGTCAGTTCTTTGATCTGTTAGCGCCTTCGTTCGTTAACTTTGTTGTGCCTGCATTAATTATGTCGATGTTTGTTTCCTCTGATGCAGTAGAAGCCGAGAATGAAACCGTGGAGTTAAAACGTGGTGCTCGGCGTATTGTTCTACTGTTTTTAATTACCATTCTTACAGCTGTGCTAGGCCATAGTTTATTTCATATGCCTCCGGTAATGGGCATGATGATGGGTTTGGGTTACTTGCAATTCTTTGGCTTTTTCTTGCGTAAAACTTTAGCGAGAAGCTTACATCGAAAAGCTGTCAATGCGATTGCTCAGCGTAATGATGCTCGCTTAAAAGCGCTAGGCAGCGTAGTGCCTTTTGATATTTTTAACCGGGTGGCGCGTGCAGAATGGGACACCTTGTTATTCTTTTACGGTGTGGTGGTGTGTGTAGGTGGCTTGGGCTTCATCGGCTATTTGGAAATGGCCTCTAATGTGATGTACCTGAATTGGGATCCTACTTACGCGAATATTGCAGTGGGTGGACTTAGCGCCATTGTGGATAATATTCCAGTAATGTTTGCGGTGCTCACCATGGAACCCAATATGTCTTTAGGGCAGTGGTTATTAGTGACCTTAACCGCTGGGGTGGGCGGTAGTATGTTGTCGATTGGCTCTGCCGCGGGAGTTGCCTTAATGGGGCAGGCTCGCGGACACTATACTTTTATTAGTCATTTACGCTGGACACCAGTTATTGCCTTGGGCTATGCCGCGTCCATTGCTTGCCATTTAATTATCAACAGCCATTTATTTTAAGTAGCGATAACAGCACATAAAATACGCCACCTAAGGTGGCTTATTTTATGTTTCGCTTACCAACTCGTTAGGACAGCGGGCTATTTCTCTTACTCCACCTTGCTCATCGACTTGCTCTAGAATTACATCGAAACCCCAAAGCCGATGTAGGTGTTTGATGACTTGGTGTTTACTTTTAGCCAACGGTATTCCTTGGTGAGGAATATAACGCAAGGTCAAGGAGCGGTCGCCGCGCAGATTAACGTTGTGAACCTGAATGTTTGGCTCTATGTTGCTCAGGTTATATTGGGCGCTTAAGGCTTCTCTGATTTGTTGATAACCACTGTCGTCATGAATGGCCTTCACTTTTAGATAGGGTTTGTCTTCATCATCATCAAGGGTAAATAGCTTGAGGTCACGAATCACTTTAGGCGACAGATACTGGCTAATAAAGCTCTCATCTTTAAAGTTTTGCATAGCAAAATGCAAAGTTTCTAGCCAATCGCTACCGGCAATATCGGGGAACCAACGACGGTCTTCTTCACTCGGGTTTTCACAAATTCTGCGAATGTCAGTCATCATGGCAAAACCCAAGGCATAAGGGTTGATTCCGCTAAAGTAAGGGCTGTTATAAGAGGGCTGCATGATCACACTGGTATGGCTATGCAGCACTTCCAGAATGAAGCGTTCGCTGACTTTGCCGTGGTCAAACAGGTGATTGCAAATGGTGTAGTGCCAGAAGGTGGCCCAGCCCTCGTTCATCACTTGGGTTTGCTTTTGTGGGTAGAAGTATTGGCTTATTTTGCGCACGATACGCACAATTTCACGCTGCCAAGTTTCCAGAAGAGGCGCATGCTTCTCAATGAAATAAAGAATATTTTCTTCGGGGGAAGCTGGAAAACGCGGGTGTTGTTGTTCCGCTGGCTCACCTTTGCTGGGAATGGTGCGCCATAATTCATTGATTTGGCTTTGTAAGTATTCCGCGCGAGCTTCCTGGCGAAGTTTTTCTTCTTCAAGAGAAATTGGGCTGGGGCGTTTGTAGCGGTCAACACCATAGTTCATTAATGCGTGGCAAGAGTCGAGTAAGTCTTCTACGGCTTGCTCACCATAGCGGGCTTCGCACTTGCTAATGTAATTTTTGGCGAAGACTAAGTAATCAATGATTGAACTGGCGTCAGTCCAGGCTTTGAATAAATAGTTGTTTTTAAAAAGCTGTTATGACCAAAGCAGGCATGGGCGATCACCAGCGCTTGCATGGGCATGGTATTTTCTTCCATTAAATAGGCAATACAGGGATCGGAGTTAATCACGATTTCGTAGGCCAAGCCCATTTGACCACGCTTGTAAGTTTGCTCGGTTTGAATAAACTTTTTACCGTAAGACCAGTGGTGATAGCCAATGGGCATACCTACGCTGGAGTAGGCGTCCATCATTTGTTCAGCAGTAATTACCTCAATTTGATTAGGGTAGGTATCGAGTTTGTAGTGCTGGGCCACCTTTTCTATTTCTTGATGGTAGAGCTCCAGCATTTCAAAGGTCCAGTCTGGACCATCGGGCAATAGGTCTTTTTTGCTCATTTGGCCCTCACACAGTTGCTTTTTTGAAGAGATCTCTAAAGGTTGGCAATATCTCATCGGGCGTGGTGATGTGCCGTATGGAGAAATTAGAGAATATTTCAGTGAGTTGTTCGTATTCGTGCCACAAGCTTTGATGGGCTCGATTGGTAATTTCGATGTAAGCGTAGTGGCGAGTCAGTGGCAATATTTTCTTTTCTAAAATTTGTCGGCACTTAGGTGAGTCATCAGCCCAGTTGTCACCGTCAGAGGCTTGGGCAGCGTAGATATTCCATTGATTTTTGGGGTAGCGTTGCTCAATTATCTCGTCCATTAAATGCAGCGCACTAGAGACAATGGTGCCGCCGGTTTCTTGCGAGTAAAAAAACTCGTGTTCGTCGACTTCTTTGGCTTGGGTATGGTGGCGAATAAATACCACGTCAATTTTTTCGTAGTTACGGGTCAAAAACAGATAGAGCAATAAGTAGAAACGTTTGGCCATGTCTTTGGTGGCCTGATCCATAGAGCCTGAGACATCCATTAGGCAAAACATTACCGCCTGACTACTGGGGACGGGATGTTTAGCGAAGTTATTAAACTTAAGGTCGAAAGTATCAATAAAGGGAATGCTGGCGAGCTTTTGTTTTAACTCGGCAATGTCTTTTTTCAGTGCCTCTATGTCATTGTGAGGCACATGGGGATCAGATTGCTGTTCTAGCAATTGTTGCTCTAAAGCTCGTAATTTACGGCGTTTTTCTCCGCCCATTGCCATGCGCCTAGCTAGTGAGTTTTGCAATGAGCGAACCACATTGATGTTGGCGGGAACGCCGTCGTTGGTGAAACCTGCACGCGCGGTTTTGTATTCGACAATGCTGTCTACGTCAGTTTCTTGCAGATTAGGCAGTTCTAAATCATCAAATAAAATATCCAAATATTCATCTTTGGAAATATTAAACTGAAAATCTTCGGTGCCTTCTCCTTGGTCACTGGCATCACCATCGCCGCTGCCCGAGCCCTCACCTTGAGGCGGGCGTTCTATTTTGTCGCCAGTGCCAAATTGGTCATTGCCGGGTAGGGTACGCTGGCGGTGGCCGCCCTCTCCCTGGTGGAAGAAGGGCTCGGTGATGTCTTTATGAGGAATACTGATGCTTTCGCTGTTTTCAAGATCTTGAATACTGCGTTGATTCACCGCATCGTTAACTGCGCGCTTTATTTGGCTTTTATAACGGCGAATAAAGCGCTGGCGGTTCACCGCGCTTTTATTTTTGCCGTTTAAACGTCGATCGATAAAATGAGCCATAGGCGCCCTCCATCAAATCTATGAAGATTTACGAACGCGTAAATACCATTCAGATAACAAACGTACCTGTTTGCGGGTATAGCCTTTTTCCATCATTCGGGCGACAAAATCATCGTGTTTCTTCTGATCGTCCACCGAAGTTTTGGCATTAAAGGAAATAACCGGTAACAGATCTTCGGTATTAGAGAACATTTTCTTCTCAATGACTGTACGCAGTTTTTCGTAACTGGTCCAGTTGGGATTTTTACCATCGTTACTGGCTCGGGCACGTAATACAAAGTTAACGATTTCATTTCGGAAATCTTTGGGATTACTGATGCCTGCCGGTTTCTCAATTTTTTCTAGCTCAGCATTGAGAGCGGCTCGGTCAAATAGCTGGCCTGTATCGGGGTCACGATATTCTTGGTCTTGGATCCAGAAGTCAGCATAGATGACATAACGATCAAAGATATTTTGCCCATATTCAGAGTAAGACTCTAAGTATGCGGTTTGGATTTCTTTGCCAATGAAGTCCACATATTTAGGGATTAAATAACCCTTGAGGTGTTCGAGGTAACGGTCGGCCACTTCTTGGCTATATTGCTCACGCTCGATTTGTTGCTCTAGTACATAAAACAAATGCACCGGATTAGCCGCCACTTCACTGGTATCAAAGTTAAATACGCGGGATAAGATTTTAAAGGCAAAGCGAGTGGATAAGCCCTCCATTCCCTCGTTTACACCCGCGAAATCGCGGTACTCTTGATAAGACTTGGCTTTAGGATCGGTATCTTTCAGCGTTTCGCCATCGTAGACCCGCATTTTTGAATAGAGGCTGGAGTTTTCGGGATCTTTTAGTCGTGATAAGACTGAAAATTGCGCCAGTAATTCCAGCGTACTGGGGGCGCACTTAGCGGTGCTAAGTTCACTGTTATCCAGCAGTTTTTGGTAGATTTTAATTTCTTCACTCACCCGTAAACAGTAAGGCACTTTAACGATATACACCCGGTCTAAAAAGGCCTCATTGTTTTTATTATTCTTGAAGCTTTGCCACTCTGATTCATTGGAGTGAGCCAGAATAATGCCTTCAAAGGGGATCGCCGAAAGCCCCTCGGTGCCATTAAAGTTACCTTCTTGAGTGGCGGTGAGTAATGGGTGCAGCACCTTGATAGGCGCTTTAAACATTTCGACAAACTCCATCAAGCCTTGGTTGGCTCGGCATAGCGCTCCAGAGTAGCTGTAGGCGTCTGGGTCATTTTGCGCAAAATGCTCTAGCTGGCGAATATCCACCTTACCGACCAAAGACGAAATATCTTGGTTGTTTTCATCACCCGGCTCGGTTTTGGCAATGGCTATTTGGTTCAAAATAGAGGGGTAGCATTTTACTACTTTGAATTTGCTGATGTCGCCACCGTATTCTTTGAGTCGTTTGGCTGCCCAAGGAGACATAATGGTTTTGAGATGGCGTTTGTTAATGCCGTATTCTTGCTGAAGAATATTGCCATCTTCGTTGGGGTCAAATAAACAGAAGGGGTGGTCGTTTACCGGTGAACCTTTTAAGCGATAAATTGGCACTTGCTGCATTAGCGCTTTTAGCTTCTCCGCCAAAGATGATTTGCCACCGCCCACAGGACCCAACAAGTACAAAATCTGTTTGCGTTCTTCTAGGCCTTGAGAGGCATGTTTTAAGTAGGAGACAATTTGTTCAATGCTGTCTTCCATACCGTAAAATTCTTTGAAGGCGGGATAGCGGGCAATAACGCGATTAGAGAACAGCCGGCTAAGCCGTGGATCTTTAGACGTATCCACCATTTCTGGCTCGCCGATAGCAAGCAGTAAACGCTCAGCAGCACTGGCATAGGTACTGGGCTGCTCTTTACAAAGAGTGAGAAATTGGTCGAGCGACAGCTCCTCTTCCTGAGCTTGCTCATAACGCTGTTGATAATGGTCAAAAATACTCATGGCCTAGGCCTCCTAAAACAAGCTATCTGTTAGATAAAGATAGAATTTGGAAACAAAAGATTTCATGAAGCGTTAAAATAAGTTTATACCAAAGTAAAAATAAATTAATAAAAAATAAGCAATTTTTTAGCAAGCTTGAGTCAGCTTAGGTGGCTGTGTTAGGGGGTGTTGTTAAGCCTTTTGTTGTTTTTTATGAGCCTTTCTCATCGCTTAAATTCAGCGTCTAGCCTAGCCATGAGGGCGAGTCATCCCCCTAAGTCCTAATAAAACCACTGTTTCTTCAGCTTGTTAGTTTGTCCACATAAAGTTAACAATATGTAAAATAATTGATTGATATTCTGTTGCGTCGTGCTAACTTAGAATTGTAGCTTGAACCTTCTAGCTTTGGTCGGCAAGCACTACATCGAGGGGAGTAGTGCTGAAGGTTTCTAATAAGCACGTTTCCATTAGCTCTTGCTTTGCAAGAGCTTTTTTTTTGGTGTTATTGCTGAAGCCTGAGTTTGTTAGGGGTTTTTAAGGGCCAGTTTAGACTAAAGGATAACTTAGCCTTTAGTTGATGTTTTGTCCTTAAAAAACAGTGCATTATAAATAGTTGTTGAGTATTGCAAGCTGCTGGTTCAATCGGTTGGTGGGTTCTATACCAAAGTCTAAGTTTAAATGACTTAATAAGCTTCTAAGTTGTTGTGTAACATTTTGTTAACTTTGTTCCGGTTTCGTTTGCTGTGTGGCTGGACTGAAGTATTAGCCAAGGGTGTATGACAACAACACATGGATATTCAAACCTGGGCATTTGTTTTTATCGCGTCGAGCTTTACTCTCTATCTGATTATCGCGGTTTGGGCGAAGGCTCATACCACGGCTGACTTCTACATAGCTAGCGGGCGGATCCACCCCTTAACCAATGGCATGGCAGGGGCGGCTAATTGGATGTCTGCGGCCTCGTTTATTTCTTTAGCTGGCATGATTTCTTTGATGGGCTACGACAGTAGCGTCTACCTCATGGGCTGGACCGGTGGCTTTGTATTGTTGGCTTTGTTATTGGCACCTTACTTAAAACAGTTGGGGGAATATACCGTAGCCGGCTTTTTTGCGCGCCGTTTTGGGGCTAGTGCGCGTATCGTCGCGGTGGTCTTTACGGTGTTTATCTCGTTTGTTTATGTGGCCGGGCAGATGCGGGGCGTTGGCTTAGTATTTGCCCGATTCTTGGATGTGGATATCTCCTTAGGTGTACTGTTAGGCATGATTATCGTATTTGTTTATGCCGTATGGGGGGGATGAAAGGCATTACTTACACTCAAGTTGCCCAGTATTGTGTGCTGATTTTTGCTTTCTTGTTACCGGCTTTTTTTACGTCTTTTAGTCTTACTGGCCACTGGTTGCCGCAGCTAGGCTTGGGCGCTAGCTTAAATGATTCTAATGTTTACTTGCTGGATAAACTGGATGCGCTGTCGGTTGAGCTGGGTTTTTCTAGGTTCACCGAAAGTCATCAAGTGATATTGGATAGAATCTCCATCGCCGCCGCCTTGATGATGGGAACAGCTGGCTTGCCCCATGTTATTACCCGCTTTTTTACCGTAGCTCGGGTGAAAGATGCGCGCATCTCTATTGCCTATGCCTTGGTCTTTATAGCGCTATTATACAGTGTTGCCCCAGCGGTGGGCGCGTTTGCCAAGGTTAATATTATTCAATCAATTAATGGCAGCGAGCTGCTCGGTGTGGCCATGGAGCATCAACCCACATGGCTAGAAAATTGGCAACAATTGAGCTTAGTTAGTTGGTTCGATAATAATGGTGACCAGCGCTTGTTTTACTCGGGAGATCTACGCAATGAAGTGTTTATTAATCAAGATATTGTGATGTTAGCTTCTCCTGAATTGGCCGATTTACCCAATTGGGTAGTGGCCTTGCTGGCTGCTGGTGGATTAGCGGCGGCACTATCAACGGCGGCGGGTTTGGTGCTGGTGATTAGCAGCACGCTTGCGCATGACCTAATCAAGCAAACCTACGCCAAAAACTTAAGCGAACGGCAGGAATTAAAGATCGCTCGCATTTCAGTGGTGCTGGTGATTGTTGCCGCAGGGTATCTAGGAGTGCGACCGCCAGCTTTAGTGACCGAGGTGGTAGCGATAGCCTTTGGTTTGGCGGCCAGTACCTTATTCCCCGCGCTTATTTTTGGCATCTTTGTGCGCCGAATTGCTTGGCCAGCGGTATTGGCTGGCATGCTGGTGGGATTTGGTTTCAGCCTTTTCTATATTGTTTTTTTCAAGTTTCTAGCGGTTCAATATAACCATGTCGATTATTGGTTATTCGGCATCTCTCCAGAGGGTATCGGCAGTCTGGGCATGCTGCTTAACTTTAGCACTGCCTGGTTGCTTCAATATAAATGTAAACCGGCACCGTTATCGGCTCAGACCATGGTGTTGCGCTTACGTCGACCTTAAGAGCATATTTACAGCGAAGCTTGTTTGCTTATCGCCAGTCTTTCCCACTTCAACTAGTCTTAAAAGATGGGCTTAATGTTTGTTTTAATTTTAACCAAGTTGTTCGAATTGTGGCTGGTTTGAGGTTGTTGCAGCCATGGCAAGCTAATATCAGGGATGTGACCGCATGAGACTCATATTTGTGCATGGCTGGAGCGTTACTCATACATCTACCTACGGTGATTTACCGCAATCTTTAGCCACTGCGGGCAAGGCTGTGGGCTTAGCTATCGATATCAAACACATCTATTTGGGTAAATACATCAGCTTTCATGATGAAGTGTCTATGGATGATATTGCGCGCGCACTACAACGAGCCTTAGAAGATTTACCCGATAATCGGCCAAGCATTCAGCCCTTTTCTTGTATTACCCATTCTACTGGTGGGCCAGTGGTTCGTTATTGGCTGGATAAGTATCATTCTGAAAATGGCGCTCAGCCGCTGCCTTTAAAACACTTATTGATGCTAGCTCCTGCCAATCATGGCTCGAGTTTAGCGGCACTTGGCAAGCAGCGAGTAGGTAGAATTAAGGCGTGGTTTTCAGGAGTAGAGCCGGGGCAGAGAGTACTTGATTGGTTAAGCTTGGGCAGTGAGGGGCAGTGGCGCTTGAATCAACGCAGCCTAAACTATAACTATTTGGCTAAAGGCTGTTATCCCTTTGTGTTTATTGGTCAGGCCATCGACAGCAAGTTTTATGACTTTCTCAATAGCTATTTGGTTGAAGCGGGGTCCGACGGTGTGGTTCGGGTGGCGGGAGCGAATATGAACTACCGTTTTTTGGCGATACAGCAATCACCGCAGCTTATTGCCAAAGTGAAGCCCAAATGTTATCAACTTCGCCCCTGCGATAGTCAAGTGGTGCGAGTCGCTCAAACGGTTCCTTTGGCGGTATTCAGTCAATTTAGCCATTCTGGACGTAAAATGGGCATTATGGCCAATAAGGCGGGTACAGTTGAACATCAGCTCTTGGTAGAGCAGTTGTTAGCCTGTTTAAAGGTAGACAGCGCTAACGCTTACCAACAGCGGGCCGCCGAGATGCAACTGTTTACTAAGCAGCAACAGACCATGGCTCCGGCAGAAAAAAAACAAGCAATGGCGAGGTACTGCATGTTGGTGATTAGAGTGTGCGATCAGCATGGTGAAGTCATAGAGCATCATGACTATGATATTTTGCTACTGGCCGGAAAGGCTTATAAACCTAACCAATTGCCCAAGGGCTTTTTAGTCGACAAGCAAATGAATACTCAGTCACACTGTTTGGTTTACTATCTTGATGCTGATAAAATGTCACAAATTAAAGATGGCTGTTTTGGTATTCAGGTATTGGCTCGGCCAAATAAAGGATTTAGTTTTTACCACAATGCCCAGTTTCGCTCTGAAGGCTTAGCCATTGAGCAAGTGTTTGCTGCTAACCAAACCAGCTATTTAGATATTAGGCTGCATCGAGAAGTCGATGAAAATGTGTTTCGTTTTGTTGCGGCCGATAAGCCTAGAGCCAGCTTTAAAGGCATTAAACCCTCGGGCAATGAGCTTGATTAAGCGTTAGCAAAGGTGAATTTCGTTGAAAAACACAATTAAACAATTAACGGTGAAGATGCCAGCTGGGCATTTGCTTAGTGTGTTTTTATTGTGGCTAAGTTTTAGCCCCAACTCTCAAGCCAGCTGTGCAGAGCAAGCGTTTCAATGTTGGCGTTATAGTGGAGAGCAGGAGCAGAGCCTTAGCTGCAATATGAAGGTTTGCGCTACTGCCAACAGCATGGATATTTATTGGTCTTTAGCCGACGGCACCGCTATTCATGAATATGGTGAGCAGCAGCAAACGCAGATTTTGCTCAATCAGCAGCCGGCATTTGCGTTGCCGCAGACAATTTTGCAGGATGAGCTGCACTGTATTAGCTCGGATTTGCGAGTCATTTATTGTGTGTCAGACTTATCGCTGTAGCATTTAAGCTTGTTTCTAAACGGCTTTTGACGAAGATTATTTACAATTAGTGGTAATTTACTTAATCGCTTGTCTAAGACGCGCTACACTCTAAATCACTAAATTCAATCACTATTTGGAGTTGAGCCATGTTTAAGGCACTGGTACTCGAGCAAGTCGAAAAACAAACTAAGGCAAGCATTCAGCAACTAGAAGACAGCGCGCTTCCCGAGGCTGATGTGGTGGTTAAAGTTGACTACTCTTCGCTTAATTACAAGGATGGCTTGGCGATTACAGGTAAGGGCAAAATTGTGCGCCAGTTTCCTATGGTGCCTGGTATTGACCTCGCCGGACAGGTAGAAAGCTCACACGATCCCCGTTTTGCCAGCGGTGATAAAGTGGTTCTCACTGGGTGGGGCGTAGGCGAAGGACATTGGGGCGGAATGGCAGAAAAAGCCAGCCTAAAAGCCGATTGGTTGGTTCCTCTGCCCGAAGGTTTATCGGCCCAACAAGCGATGATCATCGGTACTGCGGGTTTTACCGCTATGTTATGTGTGCAGGCATTGGTGGATGCTGGCATTACTCCTGAATCTGGTGAGATCCTTGTTACCGGTGCCAGTGGCGGGGTGGGTTCGGTAGCGGTGTGTTTGCTGGCTCAATTAGGTTATAAGGTCGCCGCAGTTACTGGGCGTGTAGAGCAAAACAGCCAATTACTCACCGACTTAGGCGCCAGCCGCGTGATTGACCGCGCTGAATTTGCCGAGGCGGCTCGCCCTCTAGAGAAGCAGTTGTGGGCGGGTGCTGTAGATACTGTGGGCAGCAATATGTTGGCCAAAGTATTAGCGCAAATCGACTATAACGGGGCTGTTGCTGCTTGTGGTTTAGCGGGGGGCTTTGATTTACCCACCACAGTGATGCCATTTATTTTGCGGAATGTGAGTTTGTTAGGCATTGATTCAGTTAATTGCCCAAGTGCTAAACGCGTAAAAGCCTGGCAACGTTTAGCTGAGTTATTACCCGATAGCTATTATCAGCAAGCTTGCAGCGAAGTCAGTTTGGAGCAAGTGCCAGAATATGCTGAAGCGATTACCAATGGCCAAGTCACCGGTCGAGTGGTGATAAAGCTATAAGCTGCTCTTTATTTGCTTGAAAAGCCGGCTTTAAAGCCGGTTTTTTATTGCCTCTGATTTGAGTTGTGGGTTTTTCTCATCTTTATGTGAGCGGGTTTAGGGGAGATAGCTGTGGCTTTCCCGAAAGAAGGCTGGCTAATAAGGGGGGCGAATATTGTATTATTTTTACCGAAATTAAGAAGCATTATTTGGCCTTAAATAGGTCTGTTTCTAAGTGATAAATTGTGGAGCCTGGCTAGCTTTAGAACATTGTAAGGATAGATTAAGTGTCTGTTTGGATATTTAAAAAAATGAAATTTTATTGTTAAGTTATTGCTGCAATTAGAAAACATAGCTTAAGGAGCGGCCTTGCCTTACGTTTTATTCGCAGTGGCAATGAAATTATCGCGAGCAAGTAAACATATATCTTGTTTGGGGCTAGGTGCAATTGAGCATTTGCAGTAATATTAGTCATACTTAATGGGTTTTACTGTTTTATTAGCCATGGTTATTGCTCAATGGTTATGGCTAATACAATATTTTTCAGGATTCATTTATGTCTAATGGTTTCACGCCTATAAAAGGGGCTGCTCGTAGCCTGCATTTACAGGTTGCTAGAGAGATTGCTCGGCGAATTTTATCGGGAAGCTTAGCTCAGGGCAGTATTATTCCGGGCGAACTGGAGTTATGTCAGCAATTTGGGGTTAGCCGAACCGCCTTAAGGGAAGCAATTAAATTGCTCAACTCCAAGGGCTTGCTTGAGTCTCGGCCCAAGATTGGTACGCGAGTGCGAGATCGCGAATATTGGAATTTTTTAGATCCTCAATTGCTTGATTGGATGTTGGGCTTAGAAAATACCGAGTTTGCTTACCGTGAGTTTTTAGCGCTACGACGTGCTATAGAGCCAGAAGCGGCAGCCTTAGCTGCGCGTAATGCTACAGCCGAATTGCGCATGCGCTTATCGGAAGTATTTCAGGCGATGATGGCTTCAGTATCCAGTGATGGAGACTTAAGCGCTTGGGCTGACTTAGATATGGAATTTCACCGTCTCGTGTTTTTATCCACCGAGAATCGTTTTTATATTCCTTTTGCCAACGTACTGCGGGTGATGTTTGTCAGCTTTATCGACCGCGCCTCACAGCAAAGCGGCCCGCTTATTGAAGAACATAAAGCAATTTATGATGCCATTATGGCTGGCAATGCCGAGAAGGCGCGCCAAGCTAACTTGCTTCTGTTAGACAAATATAACCAAGGCATGCAGCCGAGTTAGCCTTGCAGCGACGGTCAATGTGTCACAATTAAGATGAAAGCCGCTTATCAATAGCGGCTTTTTTCTTGGCATTCTTGTTATTTGAAGCATTAAATTTACCGGCCAAACCTTGGCTTGGGAAACGCTTCTTCTATTTATCTCTTGGCTAATTGTGGTTATTTAGCAATCGTTATAAACGAGGACTAGACTGGGCTGAATAAGGCTAATCGCAAGCCTGAATAATGCGCTTTTATAAAAGAAATCACTTGAAATGGCAGTGATAGCAAATGTTAGCTCCAATGCTTATTTTATAAAGTCTTCAGCAAGGGAAAGAGCGGGAAGTGAGCTACACTAATGGGGACTATCTATATTTGCGCTTTCTTTGTAGAGCTTAAGAGTGAAGAGCCAGCAATTAAGCAAGTATGGTCTTGGTATTGTCATTTAGTTTTTTTTAAGCGCTGGTGAAGTCATGATAACAATGTCGAGGGCCAAGCATAGAACTTACTCCTCTTCGCTCTCAAATTGGTGGTTGACCACTGAAAGGATGTCTATTGTCGTGCTGTGTGGCGGTGTTAATCCACAATTCGGGTTTCCTAGGAAATTCCCCAATTTGGATGCGCCAGACCTTGGTTGAGGAGACAGCACATCCCTATGTTTTGGTAGTGCATTTGGGTCGTCGCTAGCATTTTCAATAAACATGGATGTACAAATAATGGTGAGATTTATTTTCATTTTATTGCTTTTAAGCTTGCCGGTATCTGCGGCTGAAAGTGCGAGAAAGAAAATCACGCTGGTTTATGAAGTAAAACCTAATCCGCCATTTTATTTAGGTGAAGGCAGTGATATCGATTGGAGAAAGCCTGGAATCACTTTAGAAGTCTTAAAGTTACTCGAAGGTAAATTAAACATAGAGATAGAGTTTAAACGCAGACCTTGGCTTAGGGGGCTTAAGGAAGTAGAAGCCAATGTTGCCGATGGGATTTTTCACGCTAGCTTCAAGCCTGCTCGTTTGCAAATCGGTCGTTATCCCATGAAAAATGACCAGCTGGATGTGAGTAGGAAAATCATGTCGCAGTCATATGCGCTGTATAAACATAAAGACTCACCTCTACAATGGGATGGTCAAGCATTAACAAACCTTAATGGAGATATTGGAGCGGTAAGAGGGTACGCTGTTATTGGAACGATAGAAGGACTTGGGGTGTCGGTGTATGAAGTGAGTTCGCAAATGAATGGGCTAATGATGCTCAAAGCGGGAAGGATTGCTGCTTTTGCGGATATAGCAACGATGACTGATTTTCAAATAAAGTCACATCGTGAGGAGTTTAAAGACATCATCAAAATATCCCCTCCTTTTGCCACAAAAGACTATTTCTTGATGCTTTCTCATCAATTCGTGCATGACAACCCTGCACTTTCTGAAGCGATATGGGATGCGATTAGAGAGCTTCGGGATTCACCGCAATATAAGCTTATTGTTGAAAAATACTATTCAACCTGTAGCTCTGCATGCAGATAAATTAAACCCAAAATAGATGATTAACTAATAAAACAACAGTCAAGACAGCTGCAATAGAGCGTTAGTGACATTGTTATTTCATTTGTTAGCGGCCATCGCGTTGAGTAAGGCCGCTAGCCCTCACTGATTAACCGCAATGCCAATACCAATGCTTTGGTTGGACTTGTTGTAATCGATTAACGACTCTCCGTAGCCATTAAAGTACTTCATGTAGAGGGCAATTTCAGGGGTGAGTCGATAAGCCCAGCGTAAATCGAATGCCCCTTTATTGTCCCGCTTAAGGTTATTTCTGGCTAATACGCTTAAGCGGTGGTCGGGATTAAGCTGCCAGTTAGCGCTTAACTCGCCATAACCATAGTAGTCTTCGATGTTGGGGTTATCATCGTCGTTGGCATCTTCGTTAAGCCGATACCAAGGTTTAAGCGCCACTTCAACAGGTCCTGCGTTAAAGCCAAATTCGGCATACAGGCGATTCCAAGAGCGCGAGCGTAGTTCTGATTGGCCATTGGACTCATGTACAAAACCTACACGTAGCCATTGTAAAATGGGTGCAAGTTCTGGAGCGCTAGTGGCGTTCCATTGATAGAAAAACTCTGGCTCGTAATTGGTTTCTCTAATCGCATCGCTAGAGCGTTGGTAAGCTTGCCAAAAGGTTTGCTGAGAATAGGCAAAGTTGAGGTTGTCGCTGTCGGTAAACAAATGGAAGGGTAGGGTAAGACGAAAGCTAATTTGAAATTCCACTTCTGAGCTTTCGGGTTGTTTGCCGCGTAATCCGTTGGCTAGATCAGGTTTGGCTGGGTTGGCATTGTATTTAAAAGCTAATAGGTAGTTATCCCTAAACATGCTTAGCCCGCCGTAGGTCCACTTGCTGCTGTTTGACATCATTTCTCGGCTATCACCAATTCGGTTTAGCGCAAGCCCAAGGCCAAAGCTTTGGTTATGGATGTTGTAGTCGAGCATGGACTCGCCATAGCCGTTAAAGTATTTGGCGTAGAGCGATAATGCCGGGCTGAAACAATAAGAAAAACGTAAATCTACAGCGCCCTTGTTGTCGGCTTTTAGGTTGTTTCTCAGCATCGCTGAGACCCTATGGTTACATTGGCTGTCACCAAATAGGTAGCTAAGATTAAGCTCGCCATAACCGTAGTAGTCTACAAAGTCGCCACCGTTATTGACCTCTGGGCCAAATGGTAGCCAAGGCTTAAAGCTGATTAACCAATCGTTGTAGGAGGTATCCAATTGTAAGTAAATACGCTCCCAACGGCGGTCAAATTCGTCGGTTGAACCATTGGCTTGATGACTAAGGCCAATACTGGCGGCACGTAATAACCAGCGATCTTGGGCGAGGCTAAATTGCTTTGGTCGCCAAGTATAAATTATTTCTGGTTCGTAGCTGGTATCACGAAAGGGAGCGGAAAAAGGCTTATTGTAAACCTGCCAAAAGCTTTGTTGGGTATAAGCAAGGCTAAAGTAGTCTCTTTTACTCAGTAGGTTCTCAGCCACAATAAGTTTGCCACTAAACTGGAATTCAGCTTCTAGCTTGTCGATGGCCTGTTCCGAATTTTGTACTTTTCTCGCCAGGCGAGGAGAGTAGTCACTTAAACTGGCTGGATCGGGGTTATATTTGGCGAACAGGATGTAGGTATCACGGTAAGTGACTAGTCGTGGGCCTTGCTCGGCTTCCGCATAGAGCGAGCCAAGAATTAAACACCCGGCAAGTAATCCAAATAACTGTTTTTGCATAACATCCCTGTATATTCAGAGGGCCAGCTGCTCAGTGAATTCCAGTGAGCATCCTTATTTATAGAGCATGGTAGCGGGGAAAGCGTGAAGAAGCGAGCTTGCATAGCGAAAGAATAAGCTGAGTTTGCAGAGCATGGCTTGTTACATTGCTACTGCTCTAGGCTGGTTTAAGTGTTTCTACTTGGCAATATGTTAATTGTTTGTTGTAATTGATGTTTATTAACTTTGAGTATATAGGTGATATGGCCACTTCTTCAGCTAGCCCAGTTGGCACAAGCGCTTATCAACTACATTCGAGTTTACCTGAAGTGGCTTACCAAGCCAGCTCACCTTTTTGTCACCCCATTTTTTTACGGGCTTTAGAACAACAAGCTTGTGTTGGCCATAATAGTGGTTGGCAAGCTTGCCATATTGAATTGACTCAAGCTCAAATACTGTTGCCCAGTTACATTAAGACCCATAGTTATGGCGAATATGTGTTTGACTGGGCGTGGGCCGATGCATTTCATCGTTACGGATTTCACTACTATCCCAAGTTGGTAACGATGCAGCCGTTTACTCCAGTGAGTGGAGACAAACATTTTGGCCCGCCGCTAACTGCTGCCACTTTGGCATTATGCGTGGATAGCGTAAAACAGATTTGTCAGCAACAACAACTAAGCTCTTGGCATTGTAATTTTGTTAGCGAGTCCTTGGCCGAGCAAATGGCGCAGCAAGGCATGCTTATACGTCATGGTGTGCAGTTTCAGTGGTTTAACCGTGGCTACCGTGACTTTCAAGAGTATCTAGCCCGCTTTACCTCACGCAAACGCAAGATGGTCAACAAAGAGCGGCGTGTGGCACAATCAGCGGTAGAGGCTATTCACTGGCGTTATGGTAATGAGTTGAGTGACTCACAGTTACAGGCGTTTTATCAGTGTTATCAATCCAGTTACCTTAAGCGTGGCCATAAACCTTATTTGTCATTGAGCTTTTTTAAACAGCTTTGTGAACAAATGGGGAGTTCGATGTTGTTTGTTCAAGCAGAGCAAGCGCAACAAGTGGTAGCCAGTGCCTTGTTCTTTTTTGATCAATCCACCTTATATGGACGTTATTGGGGCTGCATTCAAGAGCTTGAAATGTTGCATTTTGAGTTGTGTTTTTATCAGGGAATCGAGTTCGCTTTAGCTAAAGGCCTAACTGAGTTTAATCCTGGCACCCAGGGGGAGCATAAGTTATTGCGAGGTTTTGAGCCCATCACCACTTATTCGGCCCATTATGTGGCCGATCCCGCCTTTGCTAGTGCCATTGCGCAGTTCTGCGAGGAAGAGCGAGCTCACATGGACAGCTACCAGCAGCAGTGTCGGTCGTTGTTACCCTTTAAACATCATACTGTCCTTGGCGCTTAGCGCTGAGTTTTTATCTTTACCTTGGTGTAGTCTCAGCCGATACCTCAGTGCCGTGAGACGCTACGACTTAGCTGGTGCTTGATGAATAAAGTGCTGGGTTGGATTTTATGCCTTAGCGCTAGGTTTTATTCAGTTTTAATCCAAAGCTCCTTTCTTTACAGCCAGTTAGCAGCAGTTTGTGAAGAATAATCTTGCTATGTATAGGCTCACTATGGTACTCATTGTTTAATAATTACACTTATTTAGTGGTTAACTAAGCAGATCTAGCGAATTTTGCTGGTAGGGTTAATAACTAAAGGCTCAAAGGATGAGCGGGTAAGAGTACTTGAGTAGTGGACTTATAGGCCGCTGCGGTGAAGCTAAAGGAAGGCGAATGGAATATTCTTGGCTGTTAATCACAGCTTTCTTAGTATTTATCATGCAGGCAGGTTTCTTATGCCTCGAAACCGGTAAAATCCGCAGTAAAAACAGTATCAACGTTGCCGCAAAAAACATCTCTGACTTTATTATTGCTGTTCTTGTTTATTGGGCCTTTGGTTTTGCGCTGATGTTTGGCGAGAGTCAAAACGGTCTCTGGGGAGGTAGCGAGTTCTTCTTTGGCGACCAGCAAAGCCCTTATCAAATTAGCTTCTTTTTGTTTCAAACCATGTTCTGTGGCACGGCTGCCACCTTGTTATCTGGCGCTGTGGCCGAGCGTATGTCCTTTGTTGGCTATTTGACTATCTCCTTGGTGTTAAGTGCCGTGATTTATCCGGTGGTTGGCCACTGGGCGTGGTCATCGGTGTATATTGAAGGTAATGCCGGGTGGTTACAGGAATATGGTTTTGTTGATTTTGCGGGGTCTACCATCGTCCATTCGGTGGGCGGCTATGTAGCCTTAGCCGCTATTGTGATTATTGGTCCGCGCATTGGCCGTTTTGATAACCAGCAAGCCATGCCTGTTGGGAATAACTTACCCATGTCTGTATTAGGCACCTTGTTGTTATGGTTGGGGTGGTTTGGTTTTAACGGTGGCAGTACCTTGGTGCTCAATGAACATGTACCTAAAATTATTCTCAATACCTGTTTAGCCGCTGTTGCTGGTGGCTTGGTTAGTTCGTTATGCCATTATCGTGCACGGCGTTTTTTTGATGTGGGCTACATTCTAAATGGGGTGATCGCCGGTTTAGTGTCTATTACCGCGGGTTGCCATGTTATGTCGACTCAGGCCGCATTGGTGGTGGGCTTAGTGGCCGGATTAGTGCTCTATTGGGGAACGCTGTGGCTTGAGAAACTAAAAATAGATGATGCGCTGGGGGTGGTGCCGGCACACTTATTTGCTGGCATATGGGGGACTTTTGCAGTGGCTGTGTTTGGCGACTTGTCGCTTATTGGCACTGGTTTAAGTCGCGCGGAGCAAGTCTACGCTCAGCTGTTGGGAATAGTCAGCATTGGTGTATACAGCTTAAGCCTTTCGTTTATTTTGTTGTGGCTGATTAATCGCTTCATTCCGCTGCGGGTCAGTCGAGAAGATGAGTTACAAGGCATGAATGTGTCTGAACACCATGCCTCAACCGAGCTAATTGACTTGCTTGACTCTATGGCTAGCCAACAGCGAAGAGGACAGTTTTCAGATCCCGTGCCAGTGGAGCCGTTTACGGAAGTGGGGCAAATTGCCAGCCAATACAATCAAGTGATTGATCGGGTGAACAGCGAAATTTCCAAAAGGGATGATGCTATAGAGAGTTTTCGTGCCAGTGAAAAACGTAAGAGCGCGATTCTAGATTCCTCCATGGACAGCATTATTAGCATTGATTTAGAGGGGCGGATTATCGAGTTTAATCCCGCCGCCGAGCGCACTTTTGGTTACCTTAAAGAACAGGTGATTAATAAAAGTTTTATTACGCTGTTTGTATTACCCAAAGATCAGCAAGAAGTGGCTAGCAGCTTAGCTTTTAAGTTCTCTAGCTCTCAGGGCTTGCTTCGCCACCGCCGCAATTCTATTACCCTGACGCGTCATTCGGCCCATGAGTTTCCTGCGGAAATTACCATTACCGGCGCTTCTTTTGGTAGCAGTATGGATAACGAGTTTACCTTGCATATTCGCGATGTGACTCGGCAATTAAAATTGCGTGATAAGTTGCGTCAGCTGGCCTACAGCGATCCCTTAACTGGGTTATATAACCGTACCTACTTGATGGAAGCCTTAAATAAAATCGCCTTGCGTAAGCATGAAGGGCGTAGTCAAGTATTGCTGTTTTTCATGGACTTAGATCGCTTTAAAAAAATTAACGATACCCTCGGCCATAAGGCAGGAGACGAATTACTGTGTGAGGTAGCTAAGCGCTTAGTGGATGTGACCCGCGCCAGCGACATTATCGCTCGCTGGGGGGGCGATGAGTTTGTGATTTTGTTTACCGACTCAGTGACTATCGATTTAGCGCATAAAAAGGCCAATGCTATTTTGTCGATTATGCGCCAGCCTTTAGAGCTAGATGGACGGGTAATTAATATTCCTACCAGTATTGGTGTGGCTTTCGCCGATGTGGCCGAAATTAAAGCTGAGCAGCTAATTCAGCATGCCGATATTGCCATGTATTACGCCAAGCAACGTGGCCGGGATAACTACCAATTGTTTGAAGCTGAAATGGCCCATAAGGCGGCGCGCAGCTTTGATTATGAACAAGAGATGCAAAAGGGCCTTAATGAGCATCAGCAGTTTTCCATTGTTTACCAGCCCAAGGTCAACGCCGAGCGCAAGCTTTTAGGCTTAGAAGCATTGATGCGCTGGAATCACCCCCAAGAGGGCAATATTTCGCCCAGCGAGTTTATTCCCTTGGCTGAAGAGTCAGATTTGATTATTCAGCTGGGTGAGCTAGCCATTGCTCAGGTTTGCCAGCAGCTCTTTGTGTGGAAAAAGCTGGCTTACCCCAAAATAGTGGTATCGGTGAATATTTCCGGTAAGCATTTGGTTTCAGGCCGCTTAGAGCCGTTTGTGAGTAAGATGTTGCAACAATATCAGCTAGACGGTGAACAGTTGGAGTTTGAAATTACCGAGGGGGTATTACTCACCGATATTGAACGTTGTATTGAGGTGATGTCGGGCTTAAAGCAACTGAATATTCAAATATCGGTGGATGATTTCGGCACCGGCTATTCTTCCTTAAATTACTTGAAACGCCTGCCCATTGATGTGCTTAAAATTGATCGCTCGTTTGTGGAAGAGTGTGCCAGCACCGTCGAAGATGGACAAATATGTTCAACCATTATTAACCTTGCCAATAACCTCGAGTTGGTGACGGTAGCAGAAGGCGTGGAAACGCGCGAGCAGTTAGATTTTCTGCAGCATCATGGTTGCTACATTTACCAAGGCTTTTATTTCTATCGCCCTATGTCGGCGGATGCGATTACTCAGTTATTGTTAAAACAGGAGCACTTATCGATAGCCGAAATGGCCTTAGATGGCAGTGTGTAGCTTTAGCGGAAAGAAAAAAGGCGAGCATCAGCTCGCCTTTGTTGTTTTATGCTTGACGTTGGTGCAAGCGAACATTAAGCATTCTGAGTACTGCTTGAATACCGGCAAATACTTGGTTCGAGTTAATCCCACGGGTGTGGAATTGCTTCTTGTCATCGGCCCATTGAATAATACATTCGGTTAGGGCGTTTGCTTTACCACCGGGCGGGATCCGCACTTCGTAGTCAAGTAACTCTGGCATGCTCAGCTTAGCTTTACGCAGTGGCATTTCTAGCGCCTTCATGAAGGCATCAAAACCGCCGTTTCCGTGCCCCGAGCTCTTATACACTTCATCACCAATGCGTAGGCGGATGTTGGCCGAAGATTCTAAATCCAAGCCACTGGTAATGGAGCAATTAAGCAGCTCAATATGCGCAAAGTCGTTGCTTTCCATGATGTCGGCAATGATGAAGGGCAAGTCTGCTGGCGTAATCGTGGCCTTTTGGTCACCTAGCTGGACAATTTTATTCAACAGTTTTTGCTGATTCTCGGGCGATAGCTCGATTTCCATAGCTTCAAGGTTTTTATTAATTGAAGCCTTGCCCGCCATTTTTCCTAAGGCGTAGCTACGTTCACGACCAAAGCGCTCAGGGCTGAGCTCGGTCATGTATAAGTCACCCTTTTGGTCTCCGTCGGCATGAATGCCGGCAGTTTGGGTGAATACATCGGCGCCTACAATCGGGGTATTGGCGGCTAAACGTTTTCCAGAAAAGCTTTCAACCAACTTGGCAATATTGTGAATTTCAGTCTCATCAATATTGAGTTTAAAGCCGAGTTTGTCTTTCAGTACTACCGATACCTCGGCTAATGAGGCATTACCGGCGCGCTCGCCTAAGCAGTTCATGGTGCAATGAATCGAATCAACGCCGGCTTCGGCTGCCGCCATGGCATTGGCCGTGGCTAAACCGTAATCGTTGTGCGGGTGAAAGTTAAATTTCACTCCAGGAAAGCGCTCAATCATGTCGCTTAGGCTAGCATGTACTTCTTTGGGAGCCATAACGCCTAGAGTATCGGGCAACATGAAATGGTTAATACCTTGGTTTTGCAAAGCATCAACCAATTGGTAAACATAATCTGGGCTATTGGCATAGCCATTTGACCAGTCTTCTAGGTAGACATTTACGCTTAAACCTTGGCTATGGGCATAGCTGATGGTTTGGCGAATGTCTTCGATATGCTGTTCTAGAGTTTTGCCTAGTTGGTTGGTGCAATGGTTAAGGCTGCCTTTGGTGAGTAGGTTAATCACCTTAGCGCCGGATTCTACTATCCAATCGACGCTTTTGTTTTTGTCGACAAAGCCTAAAATTTCAATTTTTTCTAAGTATCCAGCGCCTTTGGCCCACTCAGTGAGTTGCTGGACTGCGGCTTTTTCGCCATCGGATACCCGCGCAGAAGCGACTTCAATTCGGTCAACTTTGAGCGATTGAAGTAGGGCTTTACCTATGCTGACTTTTTCTTGGGGGAAGTAGGACACACCTTGAGTTTGCTCGCCGTCACGAAGGGTTGTGTCCATGAGCTGTATTGAGCGTTGTTGCTCCATAAACTACGTCTCGCAGTGAAGAGATTGGCTTGAAAGGCGCAGCAGGCGCTGCGCCAGACGTACAACTACGCGCTTGGCCAAAGCCAAGGTAGCTGTTGTTTGTGTTTTTCTTCAAATTCGGCAATTTTATCTTCGAATTTCAAAGTCCAACCGATGTCATCAAGGCCTTTCAACAAAGTCTCTTTACGGAAGGGGTCAACATCAAACGCAATTTCTTTACCTGCAGGAGTTTGAATCAGCTGGTTTTCTAAATCGATAGTGATTTCAATACCCGGTGCTGCTTCTACTTCATCCATTAATGCTTTTAAGGTAGCGGCATCAACAACGATCGGTAAAATGCCGTTCTTAAAGCAGTTGCTAAAGAAAATATCGGCGTAGCTGGTTGAGATGATGGTATTGAAACCGTAATCGGCGATCGACCAAGGGGCGTGCTCACGTGAGCTACCACAACCAAAGTTATCACCGGCAATCAGAATTTTTGCGCCTTTAAACTCGGGGCGATTTAATTCAAATTCTGGGTTTTCAGTACCATCTTCTAGGTAGCGCCAATCGTGGAAAAGGTGAACACCAAAGCCAGTACGTTCCACTTTTTTTAGAAACTGTTTAGCAATGATTTGGTCGGTATCAACGTTGCTGCGATTCATTACTGCGGCAACAGAGCTGTGTTTTTCATAAGGTTGCATATTTAACTCCAAAAATTTCACTCACATCGATAACTCAATGTGTTTACATTATTTCCAATTACGTAAATCGACGAACTTACCTTCTACGGCTGCTGCTGCGGCCATGGCTGGTGATACAAGGTGGGTACGACCCCCTTTACCTTGTCGTCCTTCGAAGTTTCGGTTTGAAGTTGATGCACAACGTTGTTCAGGTTGAAGGTAGTCACCATTCATCGCCAAACACATTGAACAACCTGGTTCACGCCATTCCCAGCCCGCTTCAATCAGCACTTTGTCAATGCCTTCTTTTTCAGCTTGCTCTTTTACTGGGTAAGAGCCCGGTACGGCAATGGCTTGAACACCCGGTGCCACTTTTTTGCCTTTAGATACTGCGGCAATGGCGCGGAAATCTTCAATGCGGCCATTGGTACATGAACCCACAAATACCACATCAACAGCGACGTCGGTCATCTTCTTACCCGCTTCTAGGCCCATGTAGTTTAGAGCGCTTTTAGCGGCTAAAGATTTAATAGAGTCTTCGATTTGGGCAGGATCTGGAATAGGCTGATCCACCGCTAGAACTTGTTCAGGAGAGGTTCCCCAAGTGACTTGCGGGGCAATGTCTGCGGCGTCGAGTTCTACTACTGCGTCGTACTGGGCACCTTCGTCAGTGGTCAGAGACTTCCAGTATTCTACTGCTTGATCCCAGTACTCACCTTTAGGTGCAAATTCTTTGTCTTTTAAGAAATCAAAGGTTTTTTGGTCAGGCGCGATAAGGCCAGCACGAGCACCACCTTCAATGGCCATGTTACATACGGTCATACGGCCTTCCATGCTTAGTGCTTCGATAGCACTACCAGCAAACTCAATAACATAACCAGTACCGCCTGCGGTACCAATTTTACCAATAATGGCCAGTACAATGTCTTTTGCGGTGGCGTATTCAGATAGCTCGCCATCGACTTTAACCAGCATGGTTTTTGATTTTTTCTGTTGGATGGTCTGAGTGGCCATAATGTGCTCAACCTCAGAAGTACCAATACCAAAGGCCAATGCACCAAATGCGCCGTGGGTTGCAGTGTGGCTGTCACCACAACATACCACCATACCGGGGTGAACAAAGCCGTGCTCAGGAACAACAATATGGATAACACCATTGTTGGCGTTGTTCATGTCATAAAGATTAATGCCGTTGTCAGCACAGTTTCGCGCCATGACTTCAATCTGTTTTTTACCAATTGGGTCGGGGAGAGTCGCACGGTCGCTGACTTTGGTTGGAACACAGTGGTCCATTGTGGCCAGAATGCTGTGTGGGTTACGAACTGAACGTTTAGCCATGCGTAAACCTTCAAAGGCTTGCGGGCTAGTTACTTCGTGCATGAGGTGACGGTCAACAAAAAGGATAGATGCGCTACCTTTTGGTTCGTGGACAACATGCGCGTCCCAGATCTTTTCGTACATTGTTTTTTTCATGGCTTCCTTTACACCCTGTCTGTTGCTCTCACTCGCGCTTTTTTAGTTTATTTGTCAAGCTTAAAGCGGCTGTTTTTAACGTAAAAACTGTTTCTTTTATCGGTTTGCAGATTATGTTTATTGCAGCCCGAAATAGGCTCAAATAAGCATAATTAAGACCCGACATCATAAAACAACATCTTAGGTGCAGCAAGGGGCACGCGCTAATCAGTGGCGATCTTGCGGTGAAGCGAGGCTTTTACCAAATGAAAGCGCTGTCAGTCATAAAATTCATAAATAATCATGCTTTGTTAGTGAAAACTTAACTAGCTTTTGTTTTCATCACTCCAAATAGTTGAACAAGGTGTTTACTCGAAGCCTGCGAGTGAAATGCCATGGAGGTTGAATGAAAGCTTTTAAACTGGGTTTGCTGAGCGCGGCATTGGTAATGGCGGGCGGCTCGGCTAATTTGTCAGCGGCAATGATCAAAACACCCTTGTACATGAACTACGCCGACAGCGGCGTGAATGTGGACCAGCGTTTAAAATTTGCCGGAAAGAGTCGTTATAAAGTGACTCTACCGCTGGAAAAGAAAATCTACCAAGTGCAAATCTCTGACGAAGGTCAGCAGTGTGGCTTGCGCTTTGGCCCAGCCGATAACAGCAAGCTGCGTTTCTCTAAGCCTCAAGCATTAGACAAGTGTGCAAATGATAAGTTTTTTGAGTTAAACATTCGTTTCGCGGGTAACTATGAACTGATCCTCGATAACAGCGATGCCGATAAGCCAACTCTTCAAGTGTCTCGTAAAGCCGAGGCTTCCACCTTTAAACGTAAGCCTCCAGCGGTAGATTGTATTGCCTGGGACGGCAAGCCGGTGACCGTGGATGTCAGTTCTAGCTTCAGTGATGGCCAAGTGGTAAAAGACTTCTACTCTGGGCAAACCCAAAAAGTTAGCAACGGTAAAGTCACCATGCAGCCTGATCCGGCCAGCGGTGGGGTGTTACTGCTTGAGGCCGCAGACGCTAAAGACAGCGCATTTTCTTGGGATAATGCCAGTGTTTATTTCATCATGACCGATCGCTTTAATAACGGCGATACCAGCAACGACTTTCCCTTTAATCGTAAGGCCGATGGCAAACAAGAAACCGGCACCTTCCAGGGTGGTGACTTCAGCGGGATTACTGCCAAGCTAGACTACATTAAAGATCTTGGCATGAATGCCATTTGGGTAACCCCGATTGTTGAGCAGATTCATGGCTTTATTGGTGGCGGTGAAAAAGGTAGCTTCCCCTTCTACGGCTACCATGGTTACTGGGCTTTAGACTTTACCAAGATTGATCCTAACTTAGGTTCTGAAGAAGACTTCGGCCGTTTTGTCGACGAAGCACACAAACGCGGTATTCGGGTACTGGTTGACGTAGTAATGAACCATGTGGGTTACCCCACTATGGACGATATGCAAACCTTTGGCATTAATGCGATGGCGCCGGGCGCTCCTGTTCCAGAAAAATGGACTGACTGGCAGCCGGATATGGCCAAAGGACAAAACTGGCACCGCTACAACAATTTTATTCGCTGGAGCTCAAGTGAGTGGGCAGAGAAGTGGTGGGGACCCGATTGGGTTCGTAGCGGCATGGCCGGCTTTACCGCACCGGGTGGCGATGACATCACCATGAACTTAGCGGGCTTGCCAGACTTGCTTACCGAGAGCACTAAACACGTGGGTTTACCGCCTATTCTTAAAAACAAGAAAGACACCAAAGCGGTAGAGCGCGAGGGTTATACCGTGCTGGATTATTTGGTGGAGTGGCATACCAATTGGGTGCGTGACTACGGCGTAGACGGCTTCCGCGCCGATACCGTAAAACACGTTGAGCCTAAGGTATGGGCAAAACTAAAAGACGCGGCCACCGAGGCCTTGGCCGAGTGGAAGAGCAACAACCCCGACAAAGCACTTGATGACAAACCGTTTTGGATGGTGGGTGAAGTGTGGCATCACGGTGCTTACCGCGACTTCTACTACGATAACGGCATGGACAGCTTAATTAATTTTGAATATGCCGGCGATAGTGCAGCGCTGCGTGGGTCTCAGTGTTTGGCGCAAAACGAAAAAATGTATGCGACCTACGCCAAAGACATCAATAGTGACCCAAGCTTTAACTTGCTTACCTATATTAGTTCGCATGATACCAAGCTATTCTACTCAAATTATGAGGATATTCCGTTACAAGCCGGCGCGGGTACTGCCTTGTTGATGATGCCAGGTGGCGTGCAATTGTATTACGGTGATGAAAGTGCCAGACCGCGTGGTCCGCAAACTGATGCCTTTGACTCGCCTACGCGTTCATTCATGAACTGGCAGCAAATTGAAAAAGATGCCGAGCGTCAAGCGCTGCTACAGCATTGGCAAAAAGTGGGACAGTTCCGCGATCGTCACGTAGCGATTGGTGCGGGTGAACACCATAAGATTAGCGACCAACCTTATGCCTTTAGCCGAACTAAGGGTGATGACAAAGTGGTGGTGGTATTTGCCGGTGTGGCACAATAAGCCTTAAGGCGAAACAACAAGCGACTCGTTGGAGTCGCTTTTTTTTGCTTAAAATCGGTGTTTAGTTGGAGCTTATTGGTCGCTGTTTACCGCGACCCAATCAACGCTAACCCCAGCCTGATTAAACATCTCTTCACTGACTTTAATTTTATCCTGCCAGCGTGAAAGAAAGTCTGCCGATTGCTCGGGGCAATGCACGGTGGTGATGCCAGTTTGAATAATCTTGGCCGCACAGTTAGGGCAGGGAAAGTGGGTCACCCAAATCTCACAAGCCGATAAGTCGCGCTTTGCAAAAAGGATGGCATTTTCTTCAGCGTGCAGGGTTTTCAACAATTTCATTTCTCGATTGTCGGTTTCGGCGCTGTCTGAGATGCCATGTGGATAACCATTAAAACCTAGCGAAACAATGCGGTTGCTTTCGGTGATAACTGCGCCCACTTGAGTTGAGGGATCTTTACTCCACGAGGCGACTAGTTCAGCCATTTGTACGAAGCGTTTCGCCCATTTAGATGCCATGTTTACTCTCTCCTTTTTATGCGCGCTTATTGTGCGGAAGATCAATCAGGCTTGCAAGATGCAATGTGCTGAGAACGCTACAAATGGTGATGCTAGCCACCAGACTTAGGCTAGCTGATTGCAAGACTAAGTTATGTTAGCTTGTGAGAGATTAATTAAGGAGTGCCAATAGCTATGAATATGCAACGCTTCTCTGAACTCAGCGGATTATCCCCACATACGCTTCGTTACTATGAAAAAATCGGTTTATTAAAACACATTCAGCGAAATTGTAGTGGCCATCGAGTATATAGCAGCAAAGATTTAACTTGGGTTGAGTTTATTGTGCGTTTGAAAGAGACCGCCATGCCGCTAGCCGATATTTTGCAATATGCCCGTTTGCGTGAACAGGGCAGTACTAGTTTAGCTGCCCGTCAAGCCTTGTTAGAAGCGCACCAGCAACAGCTTAAGCAACACATCGAGCAACAACGTACCCATCTACAGGCGCTGCAGCACAAGATTAGCTTATATCAGCAGCAAAAAGTGACTTGACTTAGAGTAAACTCGAAGTTGTAGCCTAAGCATGTGACTTAACTCAAGGAGCAAGCAGTAATGGCACAATCACGTTTTGAACTAGGCTTACAACAACTCAATAAAATAGATGGACAGGCGGGTCAGCAGGTTATCGACAGCTTACAAGATATCTCGCCGGATTTAGCGCGTATGGTGATTGAGTTCCCCTTTGCCGATGTCTATCCCCGACCCGGTTTAGACTTAAAGGTGAGAGAATTAATTACTGTAGCCGCACTCACTGCAATGGCTAATTGTCAGCCGCAACTAAAGGTTCACCTACATGCGGCTTTAAATGTGGGGTGTTCGGAACAAGAAATAAAAGAAGTGATTATACAGATGGCGGTTTACGCGGGTTTTCCTGCAGCACTTAACGCCATGTTTGCGTTTAAGGAAGTGTTACAAACGCAAGATTAATCAAAGATTGGCCGCTTCAGTGTGATGGAAGCGGCCAAGCTACTAATTCATGCTGGCGATAAACTTATCAGACTCGGCAATGGCGCGGCTCATTTGTTTGATCAGTTCGGCTACGTCTTGTTCTAAGCTGGAAAACTCTTTACCCACAGCACCAATAGCTCGAGCATTGAGGTTGTGTTTTAGATAAAGTTGATTATCGTTGAGTCGGCTTAATACAGGCTGCATTTGTGACTCGGCTTGGCGCATGGCGGCTAGCATTTTGGCATAACGCTGACGAGTCGTATCGAGCTGCCGTCTACTTTCAGCTTTTAAACTGGCCGATTGGTATTGGTCTAACTCTTCCCGCCATTCGGCAAACAGAGCCTGGGCAACGCTATCGACTTCTTCAATGCGCTCAGTCACTTCTTCTGAGGCAGCTTTGGCATCAAGGTATTGCTCGTTGGTTTCGTCATAAACGGCTTCTAAGTCGCCTCCATCAAATTTGGTGAGGCTTTTGAGTTGCTCTAGAGCAGAGCTAAATTGTTGCTGCGCTTCTTGTTGGCTTTGCTGAGTATCTTCGATACGGTCGACTAAAATTTCTCGCTTGTGATAGCCGACTTTTTCCATCGCTGAGTAATAGGTTGATTCACAGCCCACTAGGCTAAAAATCACTAATAAAGCACCAATTAATCTCATCGTATTCCTCCTGGAGTATAACGCGCCGCGTCTACAATAGACCAAATATGAACGATCACCGCAATCACCGGTGGAATAATTAACCACCAAAGCGCATAACCTGCCGCCGTGATAAGAAAAAACAGCGCAGCAGATAAGATCCGCCCTTGTACTAATTGGCCTAGCCCTGGAATGAAAAAACTACAAATTGCCGCCAGTACGTTACCTGTAGAGCCTTGCTCAGACATCTGTTTAGCCTCGTTGTTGAACATTATTTTTGCCTTATGTTGCCAGACTCCGACGCGCTAAGCGAGCACAATACATGGCTTTTTGTGGCTTGAACTTAAAGCATCTGTATGTTGTTTAATCTGCTCTTATGTTTAATTGCTATCGCTGGCTGGCTTGGTGATAATAGGCTGTTTCGAATAAAAATCGCTTCTATTCTCGGTGCTTACTTACGGATATTGAATGAAATTTCTCCATACTTCAGATTGGCACATTGGCCGCCAACTGCATAATCACTCTTTGCTTGAAGATCAGCGCGTGGTGCTGGGCCAAATTGTCGATTTAGCAGAGCGACATCAGGTGGATGCGCTGGTGGTGGCTGGAGATGTATTTGACCGTTCGGTTCCGCCCAGCCAAGCGATTGAGTTACTGGATGAGATCCTCGCTCGCTTGGTAAAGGACTTAGCCATTCCGGTGATTATGATTGCCGGTAACCATGATGGCGCTCAGCGCTTGGCCTTTGCTTCCAAGCACATGCAGCAAAGCGGGCTATATATAGTGGGGCCTTTAAGCAATCCGCCGCAGGCCATACGCATTAAATCTAAGCAGGGTGATGATGCGGTGTTTTACCCGCTACCCTACGCAGAGCCAGCCTTAGTGAGAGAACTATATGGTCTTGAACTAACTAGCCACCAACAGGCCATGCAAGTCTTGCTCGATAAGGTGGCTGAAGATGATAGCCAAGGTTTAAGTAAGGTGGTGGTGGCTCATTGCTTTTTGGATGGTGGTGATGAGTCTGATTCGGAGCGCCCCCTTAGCATTGGTGGCGCAGATAAAATCTCTCCTCGTTTGTTTAGTGAGTTTAGTTACACTGCGCTTGGCCATTTACATGGGCCGCAATATAAGGGGCAACCACATATTCGCTACTCGGGGTCGCCCTTAAAATATTCATTTAGCGAGCAACACCAAGCTAAGTCAGTGAGTTTAGTCACGATAACGCAGGGCAAGGCCGAGTTTGAATTATTGCCCTTAAGGCCGCTGCGAGACGTACGGGTCATAGAGGGCTATTTAGATGAACTATTGCAAGCTGAGTTAGATGAGCAAGCGCGACAAGACTACTTGATGGTGAGACTGCTGGATAAATCCGCAATACTCGATGCTATGGGCAAGCTGCGCGAAGTTTACCCTAATGTTCTGCATTTAGAGCGCACCGGGCTGATGGCCAATAAGCAACAATTAGAGTTAAATCGCCAGCATATGAGCCGCGATGAATTTGATATGTTCAGCGATTTTTTCTCGCAGGTGAGTGGTGAAGACTTGTCCGATGAACAGCGAGAAGTACTGCTACAAACCATTTCTCAATTACACGAGAGAGTATA
Source organism: Agarivorans gilvus (assembly GCF_001420915.1). Classification (NCBI taxonomy): domain Bacteria; kingdom Pseudomonadati; phylum Pseudomonadota; class Gammaproteobacteria; order Alteromonadales; family Alteromonadaceae; genus Agarivorans; species Agarivorans gilvus. The sequence goes on from NZ_CP013021.1 coordinate 159,009, forward strand.
CTAATGCGTCCCTTGCGTTTAAGTTTGTCGGCCTTTGGGCCTTTTGCCGAACAAGAGCTCATTGATTTTAGCTTGCTAGGGCGTAACCCCTTATTTTTGCTAAATGGCCCCACTGGTGCGGGTAAAACCACCTTATTAGATGCGATATGTTTCGCCCTCTATGGCAAAACAACTGGTGATGAGCGTGAAGGGGCGCAAATGCGCTGTGATTTAGCCGAGCCCTCGCGTTTAACCGAAGTGAGCTTTGAGTTTGAGTTGGGGCAGCAACGTTACCGTATTCGTCGTGTACCAGAACAAGCTCGCTTAAAAAAATCCGGAGACGGATATACTCAGCAGAAGCCAGAAGCGCAGTTAGTTGAGATTGACTCCAACGGTGAAGAAAGCATTTTGGTGGCTTCTAAGGTATCTGAAGCAAGCAGTGAAATTGAGCGTTTAACCGGCTTAGATGCCGACCAATTTCGTCAAGTAATGGTCTTACCGCAAGGTAAATTTCGCCAACTGTTAATGGCCGACTCTAAAGAGCGAGAGAAGATCTTTAGTCAACTGTTTCAAACCCATATCTATCGACGCATTGAAGACAGTTTGAAAGTCCAGGCAGACGAAATTAAAGCTGCGGTACTGGAGCAAAAAAATATTCGCACTGGCATTCTACACAGTGCCAACTTACAAGAAGGGCAAGCGCTAGAGGATGAACTCGCAGATTTGGCACCCGCGGTAAGCCAAGCCTTAAGGGCTAAACAGCAGGCTGAGCAAGCCTATCAACAGGCGAGTCAGGCCTTAGATTCGGCTAAAGTTGTGCAGGCCGATTTCACCGAGCTCAGTAAACTCAAGCAACAACTGAGCGAGTTGGATAAACAGCAAAAGCAAGTTGAGCTACAACAGCAGCAGTTACAAGCAGCCAAAGCCGCGCAGACTTTGAAGCCGCGAGATGATCTTAAAATTCAACGCTTTGATGAAGCCAAACAAGCCAGCATTTTGCAAACTCAGTGCGAGTCTGATTTACATCAAGCGCGTCAAAACTTAGCAAGCCTCGAACAGCAATACGCCTTGTTACCTGAAAAAGAACAACAAGTTAATGGCGTTCGCCAGCAATTAAGCCTGTTACAGAGTTATAAGCCCTTACTTGAGAAAGTGGCTCAGTTAAGAGAGCAGGTTAGTGCCGCACAGCAAAAGTTAAACGCGCAGAGCGAGCAAGGGCAACAGCTTAAACAACAGATGCAGGCGCTGCAGCAACAAAAAACGCAATTGAATCAGCAACAAATTCAATTAGCTGAACAAGCAGAAACCCAAGCCGATAAGCAGAAAAAACTCAGTGAGCTGGAGCAAGTATTAGGTTTGGCGCAAGAACTGGCGGCCTTAAAGCAACAACAGGAACAAGATCAACAAGCCTTGATTGCATCGGCTGAGCAGGGCAAACAGTTAGCGGAGCGCTATCAAGCCACGCAGTTGCAGGCTAATCAAATGCAGTTGGCTTGGCATCAGGGTCAAGCGGCGCTGATGGCGCAGCGCTTAAATGTTGGAGAGGCCTGCCCGGTATGTGGCAGTGTTAATCATCCCCAGCTGGCGCATAGCTCTCAAGCGATACCGAGCGAGCAAGAGCTAGAGCAGGCGCGAAACGCAGAGCAAGCCGCGCGCGATAAGTTGGGCCAAGCACGCCAAGACTACAAGGTGCTTAAGGATAAACAACAAGAGCGCAGCCAACAGCAACAGCTGCTAGTGTCGCGATTAGCTGAGCAGGCAAGTTTGTCGCCCAGCCAGCTCAGTGAGCAGTTAGAGCAAGCAAAATTGGCGCTGCAGCAGGCCCAGCAAGCACAGCAGCAAGTTAAACAAGTTCAACAGCAGCTTGACGCGCTCGCTCAGCAAGAACAGGATGCTTTGCAAAGCATAGAGAAAGCCAGAGAGCTCTACCAAAGCCAGCGTAGCCAACTAGATCTATTACAAGGACAGTTCGAGCAAGCCAAGCAGCAGTTACCACCGCAATATGGCGAATTGGCTTTATTGCAGCAGGAGATCGACTTGCAAGCGAGCCAGCTTGAGCACTTAGAAAAAACCATTAAGCAAACTCAGCAAGATTACGCTCTGTGTCGAGAGCAAGTTAGTGCCAAGCAATCGGCCTTTGATGCGGCTAAACAGAGCTTAAAACTTGCCCAACAAGCCCTAAGCCAAGCGCAAGCGTCGTTTAAACAGCAGTTAGATGACTCCTGTTTTGCTAGTGAAATTGCTTACAATGAAGCGCTTATGGATGAAGTTGATATGAATGAGCTGCAGCGCCATATAGATGACTATGCCACTCGAGTGACTAAGTTGAAGGTGCAAGCAGAGCAAGTAGAGCTGAAATTAAAAGGCAAAGAAGAGCCAGACTTAGCCGTTTTAGAACAAGCCTTAGAGCAAACGAAAGGCGAGCGAGAGCGCGCCGAGCTGCAGTGGAATAGCGCCAATAATCGTTTAAGCAATCTGCAAAATATTCAGCAGAAATTGCAACAGGCAGAATTGTTCGATCAACGTTTGCAACAGCAATACCAAGTTATTGGTACCTTAGCCGATGTGGCTAATGGCAGAACCGGTAACAAAATCAGCCTGCAGCGTTTTGTATTGAGCGTACTGCTTGATGATGTGTTATTGCAAGCCAGCGAACGTTTACAGATGATGAGTAAAGGTCGCTATCAGTTGCTGCGTAAAGAGCAGCGCGCTAAAGGTAACAAGGCATCGGGCTTAGAGCTGGAGGTAGAGGACAGTTACACTTCCAAGGTTCGCTCGGTTGCTACCTTAAGCGGCGGTGAAAGCTTTATGGCGGCCTTAGCGATGGCCTTAGGTTTGTCTGATGTGGTTCAAGCTTATGCTGGGGGATTAAGTTGGATACGCTGTTTATTGATGAAGGATTTGGTAGCCTCGATCAAGAGTCTTTAGACCTAGCCATTCGAACACTAATAGATTTACAAAGCGCAGGTCGCATGGTCGGGGTTATTTCACACGTATCAGAAATGAAAGAGCAAATCGCTAGCCGGATTGATGTGATAAAACAGGCGGATGGCAGTCATATTAAGGTGGTAGTACCGTAAACACTAGGGAAATAGAGATGAAACAGCACCTGCCGCGATGGGCAGGTGCGTAATAAGACAATTAAATCTTATAAGTAATTGAGAAGTAATGGCCAAAGCCGGTGGTTTCTAAAGGCGAACCACCTGGGTAGGCGGCAAAACCATCACGCATGCCGTAAGTATCATAGAAGGATTTCAAGCCATAACCCGCGGCAAAACGGTCTGAGTGCCAATAAATACCATGATAGGTTTGTCCGCCCGAGGTAGTGCGGTTAGCTTGACTGGAGTAGCCATTGGCAGCAAACATGTGATCCCAGTAGCCTTGGTAAGAAATGAAGCTACCGTTGTCGAAGAAGTAGACGGGCTTGAACCAGTTGGCAGAAAATTGAAAACCATTAAATGAACCTTCATCTTCGTTGCCAAAGTTTTTCACGCTGTAGCGGGAGTAGAGGTTCATGCCTACTTTACCAAACCAAGGTAGCGCAACATCGGCACCCAAACCAATGAAGTGTTCTTGTTGTTGTTGGCCAAAGTTATTGAGGTTGGCAATGTAGAGTTCTTGCACCGGACCAAAAGACAGGTCTTTACCTGTTACGGCATCGAGTGAAAGACGAGGTGCAAACTTCATGAACATGCCGCCAGTTTCATGTTTAGAGCTGCTTTCACTATTGGTAATGTCGAACACATCCACATAACCGTAGAAGTCAAAATAGCCTGAGCGTCCGCCGAACTCAAATTCCAAATAGGTATCTTTATAACCTTGGTCGATGTCATGTGGTTTTTGATCGATGGTATGCATTAAGTTTAATTGCATCCAGTGAAAATCATTTGCGTGTACATCGTCGCCAATTTCCGCTGCATGGCTGGTTAATGATGTTGCTGCAATGAGTGCCGCGCCCGCTAGAGCAAGTTTGTTCATTGGTAGTTCCTCGTTCACTTAACAGTGAATTGCCGTGGTGTGCATGGTAAGTTTCGCGGGCATTCTATAGTGCGGAACATGAAAAGTTCAGCTTTTACTTTATATCACCTGAGTGGTTTTTAAGCTAAAAAGCAATATTAACCAAATTTGTTGCTTGTTGATGGTTTTGTTGTTTGCTTATGTGAATTTTAGTGGCTTTAAGTTTTTATTTTTGTGGTTTTTGTGGGTTTTTATCTTGCTGGGTTTGGGCGGTAGCCTGTTGGGCTAATTTATTCTCGTAGTCGTCTGTCACTATTGCTAGTGCTTGTAAGGCCAGCTTTGGCTCAATCTGGTTCTCTTCGAGTAATTGGATGAGGTCTACGGCGAGTTGAATGTGTTTAGGGGCGGTTTCAAGAGACATGGTTTTCTCGTCAGGGAAGTGCTAGCACCCGCATGAGCTAAGCATACGGGTGTTTAAGATTATTGTTGTTGGATGGCCCAGATTTGGAATTGTTTACGTGTTTCTTTGTCTGCACGTTGATACCAAAATTGGAGCATTTGCAATTCGGTACTATCGTCGGCATTAATCACTACTGTTTCGGCCGCTGGGGTGACGGCGCTTGCTGTACCGGCTACCGCAACCGTGCTCGCCGCTAGCGCTGCATTAGCATTGCTGGCTGGGGCTTTGTTTGTAGCTGGTGCCACAGTGCTAGCTTGCGGCTGAACCGCCGGAGCTTTAGCCACTTGTTGCGCTTCTATTTCGGCAATTTCGTTTAGGTAGTTTCTTGAAAGTTGCATACCTGGTTGGAAAGGCAGAACATAAACACTTGCTTCAACACTGGTTCCATTTTTGTCTACCAAAGTAAACTTTGGATCTTTGGCATAGCGTTGAGCTTGTTTAATACTGCGTGGTTTTTTTGCCTCTAGGACAATATCTTGACCATTTTTAACATTTAAATTAATGACTACAGGCTCTGATTTTATAATTTCTGAATTGTTATTTGAGCCAACTGTATCGATATAACGCACTACAAGCTGATGCTCGCCTGCGCTTAGGTCGGTTTCATTTTTATTTAGAGAAAGCATTCCCATTGATTGTTTATCAAGGTACATAATCTCGTAAAACACCGGTGTAGAGAAGCTGCTTGCAAAAGCTTGCAAGCTGCTTAGGCAAGCAAATGTTAAAAATAAAGCCTTACCAAAGAATCGCATGTATTACTCCTTAAAGCGTGATTCTATCTGACGAAGTTTTTGTTCTAGTTTCCATGTTGTTTTTTGACACTCACCTAAACGTTTCTTTAAGCTGAGGATCTCTGCGCTTAGTCTAGCAGTATCTGTCTTGTTATTACTACGATTAAGTACTTGGTTTTTTTCTACTAGTTTTAGTTCTAGCTGTTGCTCAAAATGTTTTTGTTGGGCCAGCTTTTGCTGAAGTTCTGAGCGGTCTCCGGCTTTCATTACTTGGTCTAATCGACGCTGCCAGTTTTGAATGCGTTGTTGCTGGGGCTGATTTTGCTGTTGTTGCTGTCGGCTAAGTTGGGAAATCTTGGCTTGCAGCATGGCGAATTTGCCCACAAAGCGGTCACAATAAAGCTTCAATAAATCCATATCTTTGGTTTTATGGCTTAATAGGTCGATGTGCTTTAAATCTTGTTCAAGCTCGTTTACGTAGTCGACAAATAAATCGCTTCGACAGCTAAAGCGTTCATCTAGCACTGCGGTTTTAGCGTAGGCGCTTCTCTCACCCTGTAAATCACGGTGTTCAGCCTGCAGCTTAAGTTGTTGCAGCTTGGCCGATAAGTTGGCGAGCTCTAGCTGAACCATGCTTGCCACGCGAGTTTGGCTGCAATCACCATTACCACGGTAATGAATACTGGACGAATAAATTTAGCACCGAAGCGGATCGCCGAATGCGCACCAATAACCGCACCTACCATGATACTCACGCCCATGGTTAAGCCTATCGCCCAGTTCACATGACCCAAATAAACAAAGGTAATAAAGGAAACAAAGTTGCTGGTGAAATTCATTGCCTTAGCTAAGCCCGATGAGAGCAAGATGTTCATCTTATATAAGGCCATTGACGATACCGTCCAAAATGCCCCGGTACCGGGCCCAGCTACGCCATCATAAAACCCTAAGCCAAGACCTTGGCTTAGCATCTGTTTGGTAAGCTTAGGGCTTGCTTGTGGTAGCACTGCGTGGCCGTCGGCTTGTTTGCGATTAACAATGGTGTAAACCGCCGTCGCCATAATCACTAGTGGTAATAGTTTCTCTAACCACTCGGTACTAATAATGTCGACGATGACGGTGCCAAACAATGCACCAATGGCGGTGGCCACAAAACTCCAAAACCAAAATACCGGATTAAATAGCTGCTTGCGATAAAAGGTCCATGCCGCTGTGCTAGAGCCGAAGCTGGCTGCCAGCTTATTCGTGCCTAAAGCAATATGTGGTGGTAAGCCAATACTTAATAAGGCGGGTATGGTGAGCAAGCCTCCTCCGCCTGCAATAGCATCAATGAAACCGGCAGTAAAACCGATGCCGACGATGAGGATTAAAATTGAAGGGTCCAAACCCAGTTCCAACAACATTAATGGTCACTTCTTTTAAAGGGAGGTAATGCAGCCAAAAGCTGACTGCCGTAACGGCGTGTGGTGAGCCGACTATCAAGCAGCACGATTCTACCTGAATCACTTTCTTTTCTCATTAGTCTTCCACAGCTCTGTACTAGTTTTCTGCTGGCACTGGGCAAAGTGAGTAGCATAAAGGGGTTTTGATTGCGGCTTTCCAATAATTCAGCATGGCTGGCCATCACCGGTTCTGTAGGAACAGCGAAGGGCAATCTCGCAATCAGCAAGTCGGTAAGTAAGTCGCCGGGTAGGTCGATGCCTTCGCTAAAGCCCATAGTAGCCAGAATCGTGCTGGTTTCACCTTTTGCTCGGCAAGCTCGGTGTTTTGCCAGTAATTGTTGGTTACTCAATTGGCCTTGTACCCAAAGGTTCTTGAGCTGGCATTGCTCGAGCATGTCAGCCACCTTGTCGACCAAGCGATAGGAATTACATAAAACTAAAATCCCACCTTGATGAGTTTGAGCCTTAAGAATGTAGTCCACTACATCGTTGGTAAACTCTGGGTGGTCGGGCTCGGCAATGCTCTTGGGTACCGTTAATGAAACCTTGTTATAGTCAAAAGGTGAGGGCAACTTGATTAATTGCTGGCTGGACAAATTCGCTAGGCCAATTTGATTGAGGTAATAACTAAACTGTCCCAAGGCGCTTAAGGTGGCAGAAACCGCGATAACCGCAAAGGCGTTCTGCCATAGGAGGTGTTGTAATATGCCGCCAATTTCGATGGGTGAACTACACAAGTGAATGTCTTTGTCACTTTTATGAAACCAATAAGCATAGACTTTTTGGTTGGACTCATTGGCATAACTATACAGCGTATCTAACCAAGATTCAGCCAAACTTTGCAGCATGCTCAGTTTGCTGAGGAGCGCTTCGGCTTGGGCTGATTTCATTTGACCGTTGCTCGCCGCCTCTTGAATCAGGCCTGCATAAGTTTGTAGGCTATTGGCGAGCTTGTTGGCTTCTTTATAGTAGTTACTGGCCAGATTGATGATGGCCTGAGGGATTTGCCCTAAGGGAAAGCGCCAATACTGTTGCTCAAAATGGTGCTGCTGGCTTATAGCAATATCATGTAGTTTGTTGAAGCAACGCGCCAATTCAACGCAGGCCTCTCTCAATTTTAGGCTACTAGCGGCAGTACTAGTGCTACTTAATAAGGTGGCGATGTCTTTATCTAGCTGCTTGATATTGTCTAGTTCTTTTAAGGCTTGTTTTAAGCTTAACTCTTGGGCGCTGGCGTCACGTGCTATTTCAGGAAACTGATGCGCTTCATCTAAGACATATATGCAATCTTCGGCAGCTGGCAGAATATGGCCGCTACCGGCTTTGAGATCGGCCAGTAATAGACTGTGGTTGGCTACAATCACGTCTGCTTGTTTGAGACCTTTTCTTGCCTTGTGAAAAGGGCAGCTGCGATGGCGGGCTGACTGAACAGAACAGCTTAAGCCATCTACAACTATATGCTGCCAGACTTGCCAAGGAATTTGGCTTGGCCAATGATCCCTATCGCCGTCCCACTTACCCTGCTGTAGAGCTATCGCCATACGCTGAACTAGCTGTTGTTGTTTGGCGTTAAGCGCTAACGGGGCAGAGCTTGCTGCGGCTAGCTTGTGAGCACAACAGTAGCGCTGACGTCCTTTGGCTAAGCAAAATGAAAACTCGCCGTGAGCGGCTCGATGTACTAAAGGTAAATCACTTTCTATTAACTGTTGTTGTAAGGCGACGGTGGCGGTGGATACCACTAGCTTTTTATTACGGGCTTTGGCTAAGGGAATGGCGGCAAGTAAATAGGCCAACGATTTTCCGGTGCCGGTTCCTGCTTCGGCTAATAAAATACGTTGCTGGCGGTTAATGTCTCCAGCAATAGTTTTGGCAATGTGGGCAATTAAAGTACTTTGTGCAGCTCTGCGAATAAAATTAGGGTTTTGCTCCTGAAGTGTCTTGTACCACTGGCGAATTATCTTTTTGTTTTTTTCCGTTAACATAATTTCCTCTGTAATGTTAACCACTTAGCTTGGCGCATTATCGTATTGTTGGCGCTTAACTAAGTTGCAGAGCAACATAAAACGCTATCTTGAAGACAAAAAAAACGCTTAAATGCTATTAGCTATAGATCACGTTTTTTTTATTAAAGCCTTCGTTTATCGTGCGTACCACTAGTTTATCTTCTTTAAAAGCGCGTATATACAGGGTTTTACATGATTTTATAAAAGTTCAATTTTTTATTGCAAAAAATTTCCAGCTTGCTAATGTATTGAACGTACAGTGAGAAATCACTGTTACACAGGGAATTTAAGGAACAAGTGTTTAATTGCTAAGAAGGCACAGGAAAATGAAAAAAACAATTCTAGCGGTAGCAATACCAGCCCTATTCGCAGCTTCTGCACAAGCTGCTAATGTTTACGACGCTGATGGCGTTTCTGCTGACGTATACGGTCGTATGCAATTCCAAATTATGGATGACGGTACTGACACTGATGGTGTTGGTTCTGCTCGTATGGGCTTCAACGTAAGCTCTGTAATTGCTCCTGGTGTGTCAGCTATCGCTAAAGGTGAGTGGCAAATCGCTGCTGAAAACAACGATGATACTCAATTCAAAGCTCGTCACATTTATGCTGGTTTTGACTTCGATGATGCTGGTACAGTAACTTTCGGTCAATCTGATACTGCTTTCTACTACGCTGTAGCACCAACTGATATCTTCAATGGTGGTGTTGGTTACGAAGCGTTTGACTTGATTGAAGATGGTCGTCAAGAAGGCCAAATCATGTACGCTGGTGAGTTTGGTGGTTTCGTTCTTTACGGTTCTTACCAATTCCAAGACGAAAACTACAGCATTACTCTAGGTAGCCCTAACTCTGATGCGCTTCCTACTCCAACTGGTGAAGGTCTTGATGCATCTTACGCTGCAACTCTAGGTTACAACTTTGACTTCGGCTTGGGCATCTATGGTGGTTACCACGTAGAGCAGTTCGCAGTTGGTGAAGATAAGAAAAACTACGCTCTTTCTGCTTCTTACTCTTGGGAAGATCTATACTTAGCCGCGGTTTACGTTAAAACTAAGCTAGGTGGATCTGAACTTGAAGGTTACGACCTTGTAGTGTCTTACGATTTCGCTGATGCTGCTACTGTATATTCTGGCTATGCTGCACAAGAAGCACAAGGCGATATCAGTAACATGGGTGATACTGCTGACGCATTCAAAATTGGTCTTCAATACGCTTTCAACAGCAACATGAAAGCATGGGCTGAATACAAAGTTGACGGTCTAGAAGGCGCTGACGACTACTGGGAAATGGCTATTCAATACAACTTCTAAAAGTTGATTGATGCTCACGTATAAGTTTACGTGAATGAGTTTAAAGCTCGCTACGGCGAGCTTTTTTGTGTCTAGCGTTTAGTGCTTTTATAGCTTCTCTTCAATATAGAGGCTGAGTAGTAAGTTTCTATCCCTTATCTGATGATATTTAGTGTTTAGTTGCTTTCAGTGACTCAGTAGTGCTTATTGCTTTGTATCGAATAGCTCCAAAAAAGATGAAAAATTTGCAATTCAATCTAATTTTTTTATAAAAAATTATAAAAGTTCCAATTTTACAGATAAAAACGTTGATTATGTTGTGGTTTTAAGCAAACATGCGTCCGTGATATGGACTTCACTGCTCAGGGATACCGCTCCACGGATGTATGGGTGGGTCATGGAAGAGATGAATGATTAATCTTGATATAGGCAGTGGAACTTTGAAAAAAACAATATTAGCAATTGCAATCCCCGCATTATTCGCAACTGGTACAACACAAGCATTAGAAATCTACAATGATGGTGAAAATGCCTTTTCTGTAGGCGGCCGTATTCACTTAATGGTAGAGTCAGCCAATAACGACGGCGAGCGTGACCTTCGCTCAGAAGATAACTCTTCGCGTATCAACCTAAACTTTTCTCGTGTATTAAGTGAAGACTTAGTCGCTCGTGCTACTCTTGAGTACGGTTTAGTTAACTCAAATGGTAATAGTGACTCTCCTTTCTTTAACCGATTAGGTTTTGTAGCTTTTGATCACGCAGATTACGGTTCATTCTCTTACGGAAAGCAATGGTCTACTTATTACACTGTTACCGGTGTCACCGACGTATTTTGGGCCTATGGCGGCAGCGCGATGGGCGTCTATGATAATGGTGATAAAGTAGGCACAGCTCGGGCTAACGATGCTTTGCAATACAACGGTAGCTTCAATAATGTAAATATCAGCGCACAATATCAATTTGCTGATGAAGACGAAGGGCGCGATTATAGCTATTCTGGTGCTTTATCATACGATTTTGATTTCGGCTTAAATATTGGTGCTACTTATCACCAAATGAAGCGCACTGAAGACGAAAAATTGGCTGTTGAAAATGATGGTGATGCTAAGTTAACAGCATTGGCTGCTAGCTATGTTCAAGGTCCAATTTACACTGCAGTTACCTATGGTGAATTCAAAAACCAAGTTCAGTTTGATGGTGCAACAGGTGTTTCTGATAAAGCCATTGGCCATGAAGGTATTTTTGCTTACACCTTAGATATGGGTCTACAGCTTTATACTGGTTGGAACTACCAAGAAGACAAGACTTCAGAAGCCGATCTTAAAACTGCGCTAGTAGGTGCGATGTACGATTGGAACGACATCATCATGTACACCGAATATCAAGATAAAACGACTAAATCTATCGCTGGTGCGAAAACAGATGATAACCGCTTAGCTGTTGGTATTCGTTACAATTTCTAAGCCCCTAAATAAGCTTAGTGAGTAAAAAGGCCACTCGATTGAGTGGCCTTTTATATTGTTGGCTTAAAGTGCAAAGCTATCACTGCGTTTGGAGAGTCTATGCTTGTCACTACAACGTTGACAGCGCTGAGTGCTAGGGTCGTTGTTTAAGCGCTCGAGTTCGATATTTTCCTCGCAATCACTGCATAAGCCGTATAAACCTAGGTCGATTTGGCACAGTGCTGCGCTAACGCGTTGCATTTGTTTTAACTGAGCTTTTAACTCTCCGATCTCCAGTTTAACGAGCTCATCGATGACTTGCTCATTATTCAATAACTGCAGCTTTTCTGCGGCTAGCTTTAAGCTTGCGTTATTTGAAGCAGTTAAAAATGAGATTATTTCAAACTTTAACTGCTCAAATTGCTGCGTAAGACGCAGCTGATAATCTCTTATTTCCACATTTTAGCCCAATTAAAAAATGAGATATGAGTATAAACAGGAGCTCGAGGTGGGAGATATGATGTGAATCAAAGCTAAACTCTAAATAGTTAGGCGCTTAACTTTATTGAGTATTTGTTGATCTAATACAGTGTATTCAAACTGCTGTTTGTTTTTTACAACGAATATTGTCGAATGACTTGGACAATTGACGGAGTATCTTTGAATACACGAATTTGGCGAAATAATTGATCCGCCTCGGGATAAAACGCCGACAAATAGCGTAGCCATTGTTTTACTCGGCTTTGGTAATATTTGGCTTTTTCGCTGGTGATTTCATGTTCAGAATAACGGATCAACAGTTCAACCACTTGTAACCAGGTTAAGGGCGCTTGCCGACCACGGACCACTTGCGCTAAGTTAGGAATGGTTAAGGCGCCGCGGCCAATCATTACATCATCGCAGCCGCTGGCTTGCTGACACTGCAAATAGCTTGCTCTGTCCCAAACTTCACCGTTGGCGATAATAGGAATACTGAAACGCTGTTTCACTTGGTTAATGTAGTGCCAGTGGGCGGGGGCTTTATAGCCATCTAACTTGGTTCTGGCATGGATAGTAAGCTCATCGGCACCGGCTTCTTGTACTGCTTGAACTATCGAAAAACAATCGTCTTTGTTTTCCCAACCCAAACGTATTTTAGCTGAAACCGTGTGCTTTTCAGGCACAGCCTCACGCACAGCTTTAACAACATCAAAGATCGATTGGGGGGCTTTTAACATTGATGCGCCGCCACAACTTCCGGTCACCGAATTGCTAGGGCAGCCAAAATTAAGGTCAAGCCCATGCGAACCCAGTTCAATGGCGCGAAGTGCATTTTCTGCCATGGGTTGTGGGTGCTGGCCCAGTAGTTGTACTCGCACTGGCGTGTGGCCGTCGATAAAACCCTGCTGAAGGAGCTCAGGACAATACTTATAAAACACTTTATCTGGCAGACAGACGGTGGTGACGCGGATGAATTCGGTAACACACCAGTCGTAGCCTCCACAACTGGATAACAGTTGGCGCATTGAAGCATCGGCAACGCCCTCCATCGGTGCTAAAACAACACGCATGTCTTACCTTCATCTACTCAAAAAGGTCGCTATTCTAACGGTTTGTTCCGCTGGTCGCTAGCGGATTGTAGTGAATAGCCGAAGAGAGAGTCACTTTTTAATAACCTTGTTTTGTGTGGGTGTTTTTTGCTTAGGCTCTAGCGTATAATTGATCTAGATCAATATTGAATGAATTTACTATTAGGACCTTTTTTCCATGGAACAAGATTTTAAAGAAAGCTATAACGCATTGTATTTCCTTGGTTTTATCGTTGCGTTACTGTTGCCAACCCTACCTATGAGCCTGTCTCTATTGCAAATATTCTCTTAATATTGCCCTTCCTTTCTCATTGACAGTGGTTTGCTTTAGCGCTGCAAATTGAGATAATTAAGGATTACAAATAGCGCCCATGATCATTGGGCGTTTTTTTTGCACAATGGAAGCAATATGAGCAGTTTAAATCTCGATTATATAAGAAACGCCATTAAAACCATTCCTAACTACCCTAAGGAAGGTATTATGTTTAGGGATGTCACCAGCTTAATTGAGGATCCTAAAGCTTTTGCCTTGGTGATTAATGAGTGGCAGCAACGTTTTGAAAACCTAGGTATCACCAAAGTTGTGGGAACCGAAGCTCGGGGCTTTATTTTTGGTGCTCCCTTGGCCGTGGCCTTAGGCGTGGGTTTTGTTCCAGTACGTAAGCCTGGCAAGTTGCCACGAGAGGTCATTAGCGAAACTTATGAGCTGGAATATGGTATGGATACCTTGGAAATTCATACCGATGCAATTCAAGCCGGAGATAAGGTATTACTTGTTGATGATTTAATTGCCACTGGCGGCACTGCCGAGGCTTCAGTTAAGTTAATTCGCCAACTTGGAGGAGAGATTAACTATGCGGCTTTTGTCATTAATTTGGTAGACTTACCGGGTGCGAAAAAATTGACCACCTTGGGTGTGGAATCAACCTGCTTGGTTGAGTTTGAAGGCGAATAGGACACTGAATGAATTATCAAGCCCTGGCAAGAAAATGGCGACCTAGAACTTTTCAACAAGTCGTTGCTCAACAGCATGTTTTGGCAGGTTTGATAAATTCTCTCGACCAACAGCGCCTGCATCATGCTTATTTGTTTAGTGGTACACGTGGTGTCGGTAAAACCACGATTGCGCGTTTATTTGCTAAAAGCCTTAACTGTGAGCAAGGTGTTTCCTCGCAGCCGTGTGGTCAATGTTCTAATTGCTTAGAGCTAGATCAGGGTAACTTTGTTGATTTGCTAGAAATTGACGCCGCTTCTCGTACCAAGGTAGAAGATACTCGCGAATTGCTGGATAACGTGCAATACAGCCCTGCCAAGGGGCGCTACAAAGTTTATTTGATTGATGAAGTTCACATGTTGTCGCGCCACAGTTTTAACGCCTTGTTAAAAACCCTGGAAGAGCCGCCAGAGCATGTCAAATTCCTATTGGCGACCACCGATCCGCAGAAGCTGCCGATAACAGTGTTATCCCGTTGCTTACAGTTTCAATTAAAAGCCCTAAGCGAAGAGCAAATTAGTCAGCAATTAGCGCGCATATTAGATGCCGAGCAGCGTTCTTATCAAAAGCCCGCTCTGCAAGCTTTAGCCCATGCTGCTGATGGCAGTATGCGAGATGCCTTAAGTCTAACCGATCAAGCTCTTGCTCTTTCTACTGGTGAATTGGAATATCAGTCAGTCCTTAATATGCTGGGTGTATTGGATCCGCACCAACTCAGACAACTGCTTTGTCACGTGGTCGCAGGGCAAAGTGAGTCGGCATTTAATAAAATATCTGAACTTGCTAGCATGGCTCCCGATTACGAGCATTTGCACCAGCAACTGGCCGAGATTATCCATCAAGTAGCGATGGCTCAAGTATTACCCGCTAGCCAGCACCAAGAAACCATTCAAATGTTGGCAGAGCAGGTGGATGCGCAATTAATTCAATTGCTCTATCAAATAGCCATCACCGGTAAACGCGATTTGGCTTACGCGCCAAGCCCTCGGGGCGGTTTTGAGATGACCATCTTACGAATGTTGGCATTTAAGCCCGCTGAGTTTGTTGACAAGGCCAGCGAGCCAGAGCTTGAGGTATCGCTTGATCAAGCGGAACAGCTTGATGCTAGCTTAGTGAAAGAGCAGCAAGAAATCATAGAGCAGGCCAGTCAACAGGGCTATCGCTTAGCGGCTGCCAAGTCGCCAGAAAGTGATACCGTCGAAAGTTCAGACGCTAGCCAAACCGAAGCTCCTCGACAGTTACAGCGAGCGCAAAACTTGAACCAGCTAAAGGATCAATTGCGAGCCAATAGCACTAAGTCAAGTAGCCAGCAATCACCAAGCGATGCCCCATCACCAAGCCCTTCGCAACAAGCAAGCGCGGTAACGGCAGATAGCGAAAACGCTTTGGCCAGTACTCAGTCAGCCGCGCAGCCAAGTGCTTTTGATGATGATTATTATGCGCAGTTCTCACAGATGGATGAGTCCTTCGAGCAAGAACCCAATTACGCGGCCGATTATGCTGAACAAACCAGTAACAAGGCTCACAACGACACTGTAGAACCCAGTGCTACAGCCAGCGCTAGCGATAGCCAACAACATCAACCAGTAAAACAAGACAGCACGGCGTCGTTATTACAGTTACGCAGTCAGTTGAGACGGCGAGGGCAGGGCACAAAAAAGTCTGATGAGGCGAAAGCCTCAGTCGCTCAGGCTCGCCCAGTAACCAAAGCTCTTACAACTGTCGCCACGCCTGAGCAGGCTTTAATTGACAATCAAGTTGAAACTTTAGTTGTCGAACGACCAGCAGAGCCCGAAACTGCAACATTTATTGCTAACAGCGAAGATAATGATCAAGCTTGGGCTGAGATGGTCGAGTTTATGGATTTAGGTCCTATTGCTAAACAAATTGCACGAAACTCGCTCTATAAGCTGACAGCAAATACCGTTCAATTATTGTTAAAAAGTGATTTTTCTCATTTGCCTAAGCCCAGCTCGATCGAGGAGTTGAAGCAGCAGCTCAGTAGCTGTTTACAAACGCAGATTGAGTTAGAGATCTTGTTTGGTGAAAATGCTAACGGGAATACTCCGGCAGAATTAGCTGAATTGTTACATCAAAAAAAATTAGCCGCGGCCATTGAAAGCTTACAGGCTGATCCTAACATTCAGATATTACAGCAACGTTTTTCTGCTGAGTTAGATCACGACAGCGTTAAATACCACTGAACAACTTGATTTTCGGCATTAATCTCGATGTAATGTCGCAGTTATAACTAATTAAAGAGAAGAGTGTAGTTATGTTTAAAGGCGGAATGGGCAACCTAATGAAGCAAGCGCAGCAAATGCAAGATCGCATGCAGCGCGTTCAAGAAGAAATCGCCAAAATGGAAGTGACCGGTGAATCTGGCGCAGGCTTGGTAAAAGTCGTAATGTTAGGAAACCATAATGTACGTCGTGTTGAGTTAGATGATAGTTTGATGGAAGACGACAAAGACATGATTGAAGATCTACTGGCGGCAGCAGTTAATGATGCAGTGCGTCGAGTAGAAGAAAACAGCAAAGAAAAAATGGCTGAAGTCACCGGCGGCATGCAAATGCCTCCTGGCATGAAAATGCCATTCTAATCGTATTTTAAGCTGATTACTGAGGCCGCTATGCGGCCTTTTTTGTGCAAGTTTACGCCAATATAAATGGGTATAGTGATGAAAGTATGTGGTGTTGAGATAAAGAGTAATGAAGTGATAGTGTGTCTTTTAAATTTGGAAGATGGACTATTTCAAATACCTGATTGCCGAGTGCGTCGCTTAAGCCTAAGCAATATTAATAGTACCCAGCATCTACGCGAGTTTCAGTTTGCTTTTGCCAAACTGATGAGCGACTACAAAGTAGAAAAAGTCGCGATTAAGCAGCGGCCGATGAAAGGTAAGTTTGCCGGTGGAGCGGTGGGCTTTAAACTGGAAGCGGCGATAGAGTTGATTGGTGATCTAAACATTGAGTTGATTTCGGCTACTCAAGCCAAGCAAGTATTGAAAGAGCAGCCGCTACCGGTGGAGTTTTCTGCTACAGGTTTAAAAGCCTTTCAGGAGCCCGCTTTTGTTACCGCTTATGTAGCCTGCATGGCTTAATTCAGCTTAGTCTGAGGCATAAAAAAACCGATGCATTCGCATCGGTTTTTTTTAATTAAGCTTGGCTGTTAGTAAGCTTCTTTGTGTACTGACTGTACTGCACGGCCTGAAGGATCTGCGTTGTTAGCAAAGCTTGCATCCCAAGCAATCGCCTCAGGGGTTGAACAAGCCACAGACTTACCATGAGGCACACATTCTGCAGCTGAATCTTGTGGGAAGTGCTCTTCAAACATACTGCGATAGAAGTAGGCTTCTTTAGTATCAGGGGTATTAATTGGGAAGCGGAAGGCCGCATTTTCCAATTCTTGGTCTGATACTTCCAATTCAACCAATTCTTTAAGGCTGTCGATCCACGAGTAACCCACACCATCAGAGAACTGCTCTTTCTGACGCCATGCCACTTCTGCAGGAAGGTAACCTTCAAAGGCTTCACGAACAATGTGCTTCTCAATCTTGTCACCAGCACACATTTTGGCTTCCGGGTTGATACGCATCGCCACATCCATGAACTCTTTATCAAGGAAAGGTACGCGACCTTCGATGCCCCAAGCGGCTAGTGACTTGTTGGCACGGTTACAGTCAAACATGTGTAGTTTTTCAAGTTTACGAAGAGTTTCTTCGTGGAATTCTTTAGCATTGGGGGCTTTATGGAAGTACAAGTAGCCACCAAAAATTTCGTCAGCGCCTTCGCCAGACAATACCATTTTAATGCCCATGGCTTTAATTTTTCGAGCCATTAGGTACATAGGGGTAGAAGCACGAATAGTGGTCACATCGTAGGTTTCTAGGTGGTAGATAACGTCTTTAAGCGCATCAATACCTTCTTGAACCGTGAAGTGAATTTCGTGGTGCACCGTACCTAGGTGATCGGCTACTTTTTGCGCCGCTGCTAAATCAGGAGAACCCACTAAGCCCACTGCAAACGAGTGAAGTTGTGGCCACCATGCACCAGAGTTGTCGTTATCTTCAACTCGCTTATCGGCATACATTTTGGTGATTGCCGAAATAACTGAAGAATCCAGGCCGCCTGACAGCAATACACCATAAGGTACGTCACACATAAGCTGGCGTTTCACGGCGGCTTCTAGCGCAGTTTTCAGTTCTTCTACACTGGCTTCGTTGTTCTCTACATTGCTGTAGTCCATCCAGTCGCGTTTGTAGTACTTAACTGGCTCACCTTGTTTACTGTATAAGTAGTGGCCAGGAGGGAACTCAGCAACGGTTTTACAAATCGGCGTTAGGGCTTTCATTTCTGAAGCCACGTAGAAGTTACCATGTTCGTCGTAACCGGTGTACAGCGGAATAATACCGATGTGGTCGCGGCCAATTAAGTAGGCATCTTCTTCTGAATCATAAAGGCAGAAACCAAAAATACCATTGAGATCGTCTAAAAACTCGATGCCTTTTTCTTTGTATAGCGCGAGAATAATTTCACAGTCTGACTCGGTTTGGAATTGGAAATCTACCTTAAGCTGTTTCTTCAGATCTTTGTGGTTATAGATTTCGCCGTTCACCGCCAAGGCGTGGGTTTTCTCGGGATTGTAAAGAGGTTGTGCGCCGGTATTAACGTCAACAATGGATAGACGCTCATGCACTAAAATGGCATTTTTTGAAGTGTAAATACCTGACCAGTCGGGGCCACGGTGGCGTAAACGCTTAGACATCTCTAGTGCTTGCTTACGTAATACACTGAGATCAGATTTAATATCTAGAACTCCAAATATGGAACACATACTCTTCCCTTAAACTTCTTTGTGTTTGCTCTCGTATAGATGACAAGGTGCATATATACAATTTATTGCCTTCAATTTGCCAATATCAGAAATTATTGCAAGCCTTGATTGATATTTTTTACCAAAAAAAGCCAGAAAACTAATAATATTTAACAAACTGGCTATTTTTGTAAGTCTATTTACAAGATTTAGGGCTTATTCTGCAGTTTTTTTGTTAGCAATCAGTTGTGAGTGAACATGCTCCGCAAAACCCGCACCGGCTTCGTTGTACAAGTTGAATACCTCGTCTGCGCCAAGGCGTTTCAGCTTTTCTGCTTCGTCGGCAAATTGGGCAATGGCTGCAATTTTGGCGTTAAACTCTCCGCTCTTAAGTTGCTTTAACGCGTACTGATTACCGTGGTGATGGGGCATGGCTAACAATACTAACTTTAAGTCTTTGGAAGGAGCCAGTTTTTCCCAAAAATCGGAGTCGGTGGCATCACCTTGAATAACTGCGCGGCCGCTTTCAATTTGGTGCTGAATTTTGTCTAGGTCGGTATCTATGCCCAGTACCAAATCGGGGTAATATTGCTGCAGCATATCGTAGGCTCCTTCACCAATGCGGCCCATACCGAGTATAACAACTTGCATTTGGCCTAGTTCAATGGGCTGATCTTCTAAGTGCAGTTTCTTACGTTGTAAGCGCTTTAGTTGCGGGCGTAAGGACTGATATAAAATGTCGGCGTTTTTATGGATGGGGCCGATACCAAAAAGCTTAAGCTTACTGCTACCGCTAATATGGCCATCCATTCGCTTCCTATCCAGCCTTGATGCACTGCCACTGCGGTAATAATCAAGCCAAACTCACTGTAGTTGGCTAAGCTGAGAGCGCCTAAGAAAGCGGTGCGCGAACGTAGCCGAAAGGTCAGTAAATACAACAAGTAAAAGGCCGATTTGAGCACCAACACAAGCACTAAAAATAGCGCTATATAAATCGATTCAAGACTCAGTTCGCTAGATAAACCAATGGATAAGAAAAAGGCGACTAGGAAGAGTTCTTTGAAACTGAACAGGGCTTTAGCCATGCCGCTAGCAGCTGGGTGGCCTGCGAGCAACATGCCTACAATTAATGCACCTAGATCGGCTTTTAAGCCCACCATACTAAACAGGTGGGCGCCTACCACAAAGGTGAGGAAGAAGCCCATTACCAATTGTAGTTCGCCGTGGCCAACCCGATTTAATAAACGGTAGAGGAACGGTCGTAGCGGTAACAGTAATAACAATAGCGGTGCATAAATGGTAGGTAGTTTACCAGTAGTGCTGGCCAGAAAGACCACCGCGAAGATGTCTTGCATGATCAGAATACCGATGGCAACACGGCCATACAGGGCATTCATTTCACTCTTATCTTCCAGCGCCTTTACCGCAAACACGGTACTGGAAAAACACAGCGCAAAGGCGATGACTAATATGCCGTTACTTGAAAGCTCACTAATGCTGCTAATGCCAAGCCACTTAACTGCCGACAGTGCGCCAACAAATAACACCATATTAGTGATCATGTGAGCACTGGCGGTGCCCCAGACTTCTCGTTTGAACAGGGTGCGAATATCTAACTTCAAGCCCACGGTAAATAGCAGCAAGGTCACACCAAGATCGGCTGCAGTAGAAATTAAATCATTCTGTTCAAAGCCAATTTCACGTAGTGCAAAGCCTGCCGCTAAAAAGCCGATTAAGGGGGGCAAATGCGCTAAATGAGCGAGTAAACCGGCTAAAAAAGTAACTGTGATGAGTATCGAAATATCCATTAAGACTCGTTCTAATTATATTATGTCGATAGCGGCTACATTAGGATAAACATAGTTTGGCCTAAAGGGTACCATTTCAATATCTTGTTCTTTGCTTACGCCTGAAAGTACCAATATGGTTTCTAAGCCCGCTTGAAAGCCTGCCAGAATGTCGGTACGTAAGTTGTCACCAATAATTAAGGTTTGTTCTGCATGGGCACCCATTTTGTTTAGTGCTGCGCGCATAATCCAAGCACTGGGTTTGCCTACTACAAAGGGTTTACGCCCAGTAATTCGCTCGATTGGGGCGCATAAAGCACCACAGGCCGGACTCATATTGGGTCCATGAGTGTCGGGGTTGGTGGCAATAAACTGGGCGCCTTCGGCGACGAACCTAGCCGCGTGCTGAATCATATTCCAGTTGTAATTCTTGGTTTCGCCAACAATCACAAAGTCGGGGTTAATATCGGTGATGGTAAAGCCTGCACTATACAGTTCGTGAATTAATGCACCTTCGCCTATCACATAGGCTTTATTACCCGATTGGCGTTTTAAAAAGTCAGCGGTGGCCATTGCAGAAGTATAGAAACAGCTTTCTGGAATGCTAACACCCGCAGTCTGAAAGCGGTTTTGTAAGTCTTGCGGTGTTTGCGCTGGGTAATTGGTTAAAATCACCAGTTTGGTGTCGTTAGCCAGCAAGCGTTCGATGAAGGCTTTAGCGCCATCAATCAGTTGATTGTCGTGTAATAAGACCCCATCAATGTCGCAAATAACGGCTTTACTCATTGTTTTTCCTTAACAACTTTATTTTTACAGCATCAGGGTAACGTAGTGGGGCCAGAAAGCGCTAGAGAAAAAGTAACTTTCTGGCAACAAATAGATTATATTCGTTATTATCCAAGCAGTTAAAAGGAAGGTCTGATGCTTAATATTAAACAATTTGTGAAAAATATCCCCAAGGTGGAATTGCACCTACATATCGAAGGCAGCCTTGAGCCTGAATTAATGTTTAGTTTAGCAGAACGCAATGCTATCAGCTTACCTTATTCATCTGTAGAACAGCTAAAACAAGCCTATCAATTCAATAATTTACAAGAGTTTCTTGATTTGTACTATCAAGGTGCTGAAGTGTTGCAGACCGAGCAAGATTTTTTTGATTTAGCTTGGGCTTACTATCAAACCTGCCAGCGCGACAATGTATTACATACGGAAATCTTTTTTGACCCACAAACCCATACCGAGCGAGGCATAGATATCGGTACGGTGATTAAGGGTTTGATGCGCGCTAAACAGCAGGCTTATCAGCAATTAGGGGTAAGTAGTGAGTATATCTTGTGTTTCCTACGTCATTTATCTGAAGAGTCGGCTATTCAAACGCTGAAGGCGGCTAAACCGTATTTATCCGATATTGTTGGGGTAGGCTTAGATTCTAGTGAGCAGGGGCACCCACCAGAGAAATTTCAGCGGGTATTTGCCATGGCTAAGCAACTGGGACTCGAGCGCGTTGCCCATGCGGGAGAAGAAGGCCCCGCTGCCAATGTGAAAAATGCTTGGCAGCTTTTAGATGTGAGTCGCATCGACCATGGAGTACGTTGTTTGGAAGATGAGGAGCTCGTTGCACAATTAGCCGAGGCCCAAATACCACTAACCGTATGTCCTTTTAGCAACGTGAAGTTAAAAGTGGTGTCTAACTTAAGTGAGCACCCATTGCCTGACATGTTAAGTAAAGGGCTGGCTGTAACCATTAACTCTGATGACCCGGCTTACTTTGGCGGTTATTTATTGGCAAACCTAGAAGCTTGCGCCGAGACCTTTGCTTGGACGGCCCAACAAATTGCCGATTTATGCCTAACCGCGGTACAAGCCAGCTATGCTAGTGAAACGCGAAAAAGAGAGTTAAGTCAACTAATTGACAACTACTTAGCGGAGTTTAACTAGGCTAACTTGTGTTTTTTACGGTGCTCGCCATAGTTAGTACAGAGGTGAATGACTAGGAGAAAAACCATGTTTGTTGTACTGTTTCGTTGGAAACTCAATGAAGAGCATCTGCAATCTTTTAAAGAGGGCTGGTCTGAAATTATTCACTATAACATCGACAAATGTGCAGCCTTAGGTTCGCGTCTACACAAGGCTTCTGATGGTACGTGGATTTCTTATTCGCAATGGCCCAGTAAAGAACATTGGCTGCGCTCTAAAGAAAGTGAACCGATGGTGGCTGAGGCTAGGCAAAAAATGCGTAAAGCGATTTTATGGCAAGATGAGCCATTGTTAATGGCGCCGCAGTTAGATCATTTTGTGTCGACTAGCTTAGAGGCCGGAAGTTCGATTATATAAACTTGCCCGTCCAGTTTACTTGCTTTAGCGCTTAAGCTCAGTAAACTGGCGCGCAGTTTAATAAATTCTAAAGGCTGTATTGGTAGGCTATGTCTAAGTTTGCGTCTCAAGCATTTTCAATCTCTTTTTCAAAAGCGTGGTTGGCCCCTAAGTATTGGGGAACATGGTTGCTCGGCGGCCTACTTATTTTATTGGCTTTTGTTCCGGTAAAGTTACGTGATCGCATAGCGGTGGCCGTGGCCAATCGCTTATTTAAGCTTAAGGCTTTAAAGAAGCGGCGCGCCATTGCTGATACCAACCTCGCTTTGTTTTTCCCCGAGATGAGCGCCGAACAGCGTGAGCGCTTAATGCTGAAAAATGTGCAAATATTTGTGCAGTTAATTTTTGGCGCCGGTGAGATGACTGTTCGTTCCACAAACTATTTGCAAAATAGAATGGTCATCGATGGGGAAGAGCATATTCATAGGCTTGAGGCTAACAATGAGCGCTTTATCGTATTGTTGCCGCATACCTACCCGGTGGACTTTATTGGCGCTTATTTCTGTATTCATGGCCATGACATGTGCACCATGTTCAAAAAAACTGGCGATCCCATTGTTGATTGGGCAATGGCCAAGCAACGCACTCGATTGGGCGGAGTGATTTTTGAGCGAGATGCGGGTATTAAAACTCTGATTAAGGCGGTTCGTGCTGGTTATAGTTGTATCTATTTGCCCGATGAAGATTTTGGACCAGAGGCTAGCTTAATGACGCCTTTATTTGCGGCGAAAAAAGCGACTCTGCCAGTGTTGGGTAAAATGGCTCAACTGTGTGATGTCAAAGTCGTGCCTGCTTATGCTGGCTATGATAGTGAGTTACATAAGGTGAAATTATATATCCACCCGCCTATGCAAGACTTCCCCAGTCAGGATGTGGCTCAAGATACCTTACGCATGAATCAGGAAGTGGAAAAGCTGATCCTTCGTTCACCTGAGCAATATATGTGGTCGTTGAAGCTATTGCGCACCGTTGAAGGTAGCGATCAGCCTCGTTACTAAGTTTTAGTTTTGTTCCACTAGAGCTTGGTTTTTATAGCGGCGCACTAAGGCCACAAAATCATTAGCCTCGCGGTCGAGAATGGTTTGGTCAATCAGCAAATCATAGCCGGTGAGTTCGCGGAGTTTTTTCATTCGATTGGCAAACATACCACTTAAGCCGGTGTAGATTTTACCAGTGCTGGATTTGTAATAATCATCTTCAATTAAGTGCTCACTGACTTGGCTGTCTTGGCAATGGCTGCAGCTTCGTTTTAAAGAGGCTAGCAGTGCCGCTCGCTGCTCGGTAAGTAAGTGGGCACAGAGCCGCGGTGATAAGCTGTCTAACACAAAGTCAGGTTGGTTTAACCTTAGCCCAACGTAATTCATTTCTTGCCAATTTAGGCCATCGTGTAAACGCGGCACATCTATTCTTTGCAGCTCTGCCCATGGAAGGCACCAGCCCCCATAACGGTGGTGAAACTGTAGATGGTCATAACACAGTATCACCGAGTAAACTGGCTGCATCCATTTTTCTACGCCAACGCGGATCCCTAAATAAGCGAGAAAGAGTAAGACCGAGGCCAGCAGGGAGACCAACATCGCCGGTACGTATAAGGTACTAATGCCAGCCAATACCAGTATTGAGCCTAACGCCACTAAGCTTTTGGCGTTGTTGCTGGCTTTGCTTCTTATCCATATTGACTTAGGCATGGCGTTTACCTCATTGGTGGCTGTTAGTTATCTATACGGACCGACTGAGTAAAACGTTTATTCCGGTAAACGGTGTCTTAGTTATTGAGTTTGGCTTTGGCCGCCTGTTTAGCATTGAATATGGCCATTTGCTCATCGCTAGCAGGTAGTTGATGATGGGCTTTCCATTCGCTGTAAGGCATGCCATAGACTTTTTCTTGTGCCTGTTCATAAGTCATTGATTCGCCATTTTCTTCGGCTGCGGCCATCATCCACTTTGCTAGGCAGTTGCGGCAAAAGTCAGCTAAATTCATTAATTCGATATTCTGCACTTCTTTGTGCTGATCCAAATGGGCCAGTAATCGTCTAAATGTGGCGGCTTCTATCGCTTGTTGTTTGTCCATGTTTACATCCTTTGTCGGTAGTTTTAGGCTTAATAAAGAGCAAAAAGCAGCGTTATAACGCTGCTTTAGCCTAGTGTGAGTTACGGCGGGATTAACCCTTGGTGAGCAAGTTATTTAAGTTAATGATAGCGGCATTTGCCCGTGATACATAGTTGGCCATCACCAATGAATGGTTGGCCACTAAACCAAAGCCAGTACCATTTAATACCATTGGGCTCCAGACCGTTTCTTGAGTGGCTTCAAGTTCTCGAACGATTTGGCGCACTGCAACAGTGGCATTTTTCTTTTCTAATACCCCTTTAAAATCAATTTCAATGGCTTGGAAGAAATGCAGCAAAGCCCAAGCTTCTCCCCGAGCTTCATAAAATACGTCGTCAATTTCCCACCAAGAGGTTTTTACTAAGCTCTGAGAAGGAGAAAAGGTGGATTGGGCCGCGCCTTCTTCACCGGCCAAGTTGGTATTTAATCGGGTTCTACCCACCGATGCCGAGAGCTTTTGTGACATGCTGCCAAGGCGAGATTGCACCTCGTTTAACCAGTTTACTAGGTTGTCGGCACGGGCATAAAACTGCGCATTAGGATCGGTAGGGTTCGCCAGTTCAGAGCGGTAAATTTTAAGCGCATCGATGGCGTCTTGATACTCGCGCTCGGCACTGGGTAACTGCCAACTGGTATTATCAATATTAAATTTAGGCTGGGCTATTTTTAACTGTGGATGCTCTACCGATTGTGATTGCGAACGACTAAAGTCTTTACGCATGATTAAGGATAAGTCTCTCACTTGGTTAAGTGCGCCAAGCTCCCAGCTGGGCATGTTGTCCATAAATACACTAGGAGGCATTTTGTCGTTACTTAAATAGCCTCCTGGTTTGTTTAACAGCGTCTCTGCCACTAACATCAGTGCGCTAGTGGTAGCGTAACCGGTAACAATTTGTTCGTCATTGGCGGCGGCTTGTTCCGTCATATAGTTTTTTATATCGACGCGGTCTGGCTCACTGCTCCAGATAACGGCAATTACGTAGTTAATAATGAATAAAATAAAGAAAATTATCGCTAGTTTGCGACCTGTTAACTGGAACATTAGCTAACCCTCAACAGTATGAATGTTCTCAGCATAGCCAAGTGATGAATTTAATCAACAGCTTATCAAGAAACTTAAGCGAATCATTAGCGTCTTGGCGGTGAGTTTATAGTAATGCATGGCTGCTGTAATAAATCGCGAGAAGTAAGTTGAGTTAACAAGTATAAGATTTGATATCAATACTGATTTCGACACAATAAACTAAGTATTTGTTTATATGTGGAGGTAAATTTTTATTGGGCTACGTAAGCAGTGTGCTTGAGAAATATCATGTTGTTTTGGGTGGTTGTAGTAGCCCTTGGTATTTGCGTCGCTAAGCTGACAACGGCAGCCGAACTTTAGACCTTGGGCCGCTATTTTTCTCGATTATCGGCATGCTGACGAAGCTATGCTAGGCATCAGTGTGGCGGTAAATCATTATGCTAAGCACTATGCTCGTTGGGGATGTTATCTCGCTTATGCTAAGTCGCAGCAGCAACAATTAGAGCGACCTTATGCCGAATAGGTATTGCGTGAATTAAGCCTGTTAGGATTGGGCTTAAGCTATAGCATAAGCAATGATCTTAGTGTGTATTGGGGCGCTAGCATGCTTGATGAATCGACAGACAATAGCGATGGTCTCCACCGAAAGTGAAGCGCAGTGGCATCATTCTCGCGATAGAAAGTGGGGCCGACTTAGGCTTGCGTTGGGCTTTTAGTCGCCACTGGGCCTTATCGCTTGGTTATATTAGCAGCGTTGACGGCGGTATATTCAGCTTTGCTTATCGCGCTTAATAAACTTGCTGAACAAACCCTAAAGCTTAGGTTAATCGAGCTGACAGCTGAGCAAGATTCCCGGCTGTTCTAGACGGCATACTTGGAGTTGTTGCTCGGTGATTAAGCCATAGCTGGCAGGCCAGTCTTGACGCGGCATAGATACCGAGCCGGGGTTTAATTGAAAATGCGAGCCTTGACGCTCGGCTTGAGGAATATGGCTATGGCCACTCACTAAAATGTCGCCTTCGGCTAGCGGCGGTAGCTGGCTTGGACCATAGTTGTGGCCATGACACAAAAAGGCCTTTCGTTTGCCAATTAATAGCTGGTTATACTCGCCTAACAAGGGAAACTGACACAGCGCTTGATCCACTTCGCTATCACAATTTCCTCTTACTGCAATAATTTGTTCCGCCATTTGGTTTAAGGCTTCAGCCACTTTCAGTGGCGCGTAGTGCTGTGGCACTGGGTTGCGCGGTCCATGGTTTAGTACGTCTCCTAAGCAAATGAAGTGTGAAGCACCACTTCGCTCGAAGGCGGCTAAGGTGAGTTGTAAGGCTTGGTAGTCACCGTGAATATCAGAGCAAATAAAAAGCATGAGATAATCCTATTACTAGTCGAGTTCAGCTAAGCACTAGGCTACAGAGTTTGTTGTGTTGAGAATAGGTCACATTCATCGAGTAATTTTTGGGCAAGGGCTTTTGCCAAGGCACGATGTTGTGTTTCATTTAAATGTACGCCATCTTCCAATCTTGCTGTTACATGTTTCGCTACATCAAGATACTCACAGTTTAGCTCTACGGCTAAGCGTTGGTAGTAGCCACTCAAGTCTTGCGAATGATGTTCTGCGCCTCGAAACAATTCGGCAAAGCTGCCGCTCTGGTTAATGGCTAGCGGTGCAAGTATCAGTATCTTGGGTTGCTTAAGTTGCTGCTGTGCGCAATGCTCCGTTAATTCCTTCAGCATTTTTTCTAAATTGGCGGCGACTTGCTTGGCGCTTAAGCCAAAAGCTGGGAATAAATCGTTGGTCCCTAACATGATGATAAGCCAGTCTGGGCGTTGTTGGCGTAATTCGGCCAGCAAATCGTCAATGCCACTGCGAAAGCCAAACTCTATAGCATTTAGATAGGTGGTACGTCCGGGTAAGCCATTTTCTACAACTTGCGCTTGTTTGCCGATTAATTTGGCTAACACGCCAGGCCAGCGTTGATCTTGAGTAAAACGCTTCCCGCTATTGGCTTGGTAGCCCCAAGTATTTGAGTCGCCAAAGCAGAGTATTTTAGTCATTTGATTTATCCAGTTATACCGTGAAGCGGCTACAGCAAGCGAGTCGCTACTGTAGCCAGCAAAGTCAAACAGCACTTTGATCTAGTTTGATTTTGGGCTTTTTAGCAACCGAGCGGGCATAAAAAAACCTGCATAAGCAGGTTTTACCTTGAAGGCTTTGATCGATTAGCTTTGTTTTTTTACAAATTTCGATTTAAGCATCATGCTGCCGTGACCATCTACTCTACAGTCGATGTCGTGATCGCCGTCGACAAAACGTTTAATCACGGCTTTCGTTCCTACTTTCAATACAAGAGAAGAGCCTTTCACCTTTAAATCCTTGATTAAGGTCACTTTGTCTTCTTCAGCTAGTAAGTTGCCAACAGCATCTTTTAATACCAACGCATCAGGGTCTACAACTTCTTCATTAGGATTCCACTCATGAGCACATTCCGGGCAAATAAGTAATGAACCGTCTTCGTAAACATAGGCCGAATTGCATTTAGGGCATGGAGGAATATTGCTCATGGTAAGTTCTCTTTTATCTTCATTTAGCTGACTTAGCTAGCGTTGTTGTGGCTAAGTCAAAGTGGTGTTGGGCAATTAATACCCAGCATTTGTGCGGGCATTATATGAAAAATTGCTTCACTCAGCTAGCCGTATGCTTGGTTTAGCTGCTTCATTGGTGGTTTGAGCCCCGAACAAGCTCATAGTGCGAGGGAGCTAAAATAAATAGCTAGCCACTTGGCTCAACAGAGATTAATAAATGAATGAAGTGTAATAAGCCAGGTCAAATGGTATTTCATTATAAATAATATGTTTGTTATTTATTATTGTTGATTTAAATAACATTATGGATTTCCTGCTTGTTTTCACTTGATTTATTTAGCTGGGCGATTGATCTATCTATTTTCATGTTGCTTGACAGTAAGCCTGGTGACAATGAATACGGTGAGTCACCTAAAGCGGTTTTCGCTTAATCACCCAGCTGCCATGGCAAAGCCTGACAGGGTTTTAGCCATGTTGCTCTGTTTATTTTTATTTGGCACTGCGATTAACAAAATGTGTTGTCAGTGGCGCCAATCATCAAAAATAGGCTTGCTAGCCGCGAATAATTCGATAATTCTGCTATCTCGGGTTAGACTCAGTTTAAACCCTAACACCTGAGTTGATATGCAAGCCGAACAAATTGAAATTGCAGGATTTCTTAGTCAATATCCCCCGTTCTCTCACTTACCCCAAGACACTATCAATAATCTGGCTCAAACAGTTGAAGTGGCCTACTACCGCGAAGGCGACCAAATTTTACGCTTTGGCGACCCCATCCACGATTTATTTGTTATTCGCACCGGTGTGGTTGAGGTATACCGTCGCAATGGTGAATTGTATAACCGCTTAACGGAAGGCGAAGTGTTTGGACAGATGGGGCTTCTGGTAAAAAATCAGGTGCGCTTTCCGGCTACTGCGGTGCAAGACTGCCTTATTTACTGCATTCCCGAACAGTATTTTGAACAGTTGTATACCGAGTTTGAGGAGTTTGCGGACTTTGTTGCCATTGAAGATAGTGCACGCATGCGCAACGCGGTTGCAGAGCAGGCTAACCCTAATGATATGACCACCTCAAAGGTCAAGAATCTGCTTCACTCTGAAGCGGTGATAGCGAATCGTAATATTAGCATTCGGCATGCAGCAGAGCTGATGGATGAGAATAACGTGTCGTATTTGTTGTTAGAAGACCCTGAGCTGCAGCTGGACGAAGACAGTGATGATGGCCGAATCGTTGGCATTATTACCGACAGCGATTTTCGTTCGCGGGTATTGGCCGTAGGCTTGGATTATCAAACCGAAGTGGGCGAGGTAATGACCACTGGTTTAAGTGCACTCGACCACAATGCTTATGTGTATGAAGCGATGTTAATGATGTTGCGTAACAATACTCAGCATCTTCCTATCGTACGAAAGCAGCGTCCTATTGGGGTGGTGTCTATCGCCGATATTTTACATTACGAGTCACAGAGTAGTTTGTTATTGGTACAGTCGATTTTTCGTGCCCAGAATCGCGAAGAGTTAGCCCAGTTAGTACCCCAAGTTCAAGATTGTTTCGTTCGAATGGTGAATGAAGACGCTAACTCTCATATGATTGGCTCCGCCATGTCGGTAATTGGCCGAAGCTTTAAACAGCGTTTGTTAGAATTAGCAGAAGAGCTATTGGGTGAGCCGCCAGTGCCTTATTGCTTTGTGGCTTTGGGCTCAATGGCTCGAGATGAGCAATTAATTGTGACTGACCAAGATAATGCGCTTATTTTAGATGATGCTTACCAGAGCGACTTGCACCAAGGTTATTTTGAGCAATTAGCCGAATTTGTCTGTGATGGTTTGAATGAATGCGGTTACGCACATTGTAGCGGTGGCATTATGGCCAGTAATCCAGAATGGCGAATGACCTTGGCTCAATGGGAAGAGTGTTTTAGTAATTGGATCGACAACCCAGATCCTAAAGCCTTGCTTAACTGCAGTATTTTCTTTGATTTAGACGGCGTATGGGGAAGGGTAGATTGGGCCGAGCAACTTAAAAGTTTCATCGCGCGGCGCGCCCGCCGTAATAATCGCTTCTTGGCTTCAATTGCTCGTAATGCGCTTAACCGTACTCCACCACTGGGCTTCTTTAAAGACTTTGTGATGGAAAAAGATGGCAAGCATAATAACTCGATAAATCTCAAGCGTCGTGGTAGTGCGCCTTTAGGCGATGTAATTCGAGTACATGCTTTAGCTATTGGTTCACGCGCGCAAAACTCATTTGAGCGCTTAGATGAGGTGATAGAAGCAGGTATTTTGCCTAAAGGTAGAGGACAAGACTTACGTGATTCATTAGAATTTATTTCAATGGTACGGATCCGCCATCAGGCCATCGATATAGAGTCGGGGAACGAACCCGATAACAATATTGAGCCCGAAACGCTTTCAGATTTTGAACGTCGCCACCTTAAAGATGCCTTTCAAATACTCAGCAATGCGCAAAACTTCTTAAAATACCGTTATCACTCAAACCGTTCTGGAGAGTCCTTATGAAGCTGAGGAAGCTCCCGGCTTTTTTCCCTTTTAGTCAACCGGGGAAGGATTGGCAGACTGAATACCAGCGCTGCGCCGAACAAGCCAACGATGCCAAGCTAAAGCATTTTTATCAGCAAGGCATGATTGGCGGGCATACTCCTTTGAGTGAAGTGCCTTTTGTTGCGCTGGATTTAGAAACCACCGGCCTTGATGCTCAACGTGACGATATTGTTAGCATTGGCTTGATACCCTTTGATATGCGCAGAATTTATTGCCAACAAGCAAAGCATTGGTTGGTGCGGCCTTTACCGCCACTAAATAGTGAATCGGTGATTATTCATGGCATCACCCATAGTGATATTGCTGATGCGCCCAATCTCAATCAAATGATAGAACCTTTACTAGAGGCGCTAGCGGGGAAAGTGGTGGTGGTGCATTACAAGACGATTGAGCGAAACTTCTTAGCGGAGGCTTTTAAGAAACGGTTGCATGAGGAATTTCGTTTTCCTTTAGTTGATACCATGGAAGTAGAAGCCAATATTCATCGTCAACTAAGCCGCAGTTGGTGGCAAAATTTGCTGGGGAAAAAGAGTTTTTCACTGCGCTTGGCCGCTAGTCGGCAGCGTTATGGTTTGCCTCATTACCAGAGTCATCATGCTTTGGTTGATGCTCAAGCAACAGCAGAATTGTTTATGGCTCAGGTGAGACACCACTTGAGTGTCGATGTAGCGATAGATACCCTGTGGCGCTAGGCCACAGGGTCGCTTGGAGTTTAGAACTTCTCAGTACTAAAGCCTTTAATTAGGCTGACACACATTAACAACAACACAATAGTGAATGGTAGGCCGGTTGAAATCGCACCGGCTTGCAGCGCTTCAATGGCTTCTGTTCCACCTATCCACAGCAGTGCTGCAGCAATGGCGCCTTCTGCGCTAGCCCAGAATACACGTTGAGGGATCGGCGCATCAATTTTACCGCCAGCGGTAATGCTGTCGATAACCAAAGATCCTGAATCCGACGAAGTAATAAAGAACACCAATACCAAGATAATTGCGATTACCGATAAGATTTGGCTGCCTGGTAGGCTTTCAAACATTTGGAACATGGCCAAAGAAACATCGGTTAAGCCTTCGTTAGCCAAACTACCTACGTTGTTGATCACCTGATCTAAGGCTATACCACCGTATACACCCATCCACACAATGGTGACGAGAGTAGGCACGATTAAGACAGCGGTTAAGAACTCGCGAACTGTGCGGCCACGAGATACTCGAGCGATGAACATACCTACAAATGGTGACCAAGAAATCCACCATGCCCAGTAGAATACAGTCCAACCTTGGAACCAAGCTTCATCGGGACGGCCATGTGGGTTACTCAGTGGAATAAAGTTTTCAGCGTAGGCCATCAGCGTTTGAGGAATGGTATGAATAATGATTGATAGGCCATCAAACATAACAAACAACAACAATACCAAAGCGATGATCATGTTAAGGTTACTTAGCACTTTAACGCCGCCATCGATACCACGAATAACCGAGATTATGGCGAGCAGGGTAACAAAGATTATCACACCTATCTGCATACCTATGCCGCCGCTTAAGCCGAATACGTGGTGAATACCACTAGCGGCCTGTTGTGCCCCTAAACCTAAGGATGTTGCTAAACCAAATAAGGTGGCAAGCACCGCTAGAATATCGATGATGTGTCCAGGCCAACCCCAAGCGCGGTCACCTAGTAAGGGGTAGAAAATCGAGCGAATCGACAATGGCAGCCCTTTGTTAAAGGCGAAAAATGCCATAGACAGTGCAACAACACCATAAATTGCCCAAGGGTGCAGCCCCCAGTGATACATGGTGGCGCCTAGCGCTAATTGTGCTGCCTGTTCGGTCATTGGCTCAACACCCAAGGGGTTTTATACCAAGCGGTCATGTAGGCAACTGGCTCAGCCACACTCCAGAACATTAGGCCAATCCCCATGCCCGCAGCGAATAACATCGCAAGCCAAGAGAGTCGTGAATGCTCAGGCTTAGCATTGGCTCCACCTAAACGGATCCGTCCAAACGGCGACACGATGATCCCTAGGCAGAATATAACGAAAATGTTACCTGACCACATAAACAGCCAATCGAAGCTTCCAATCAGTTGCCATTTAAAACCGTCTAAAACACTTTTGGCACTGGCCGCGTCACTAACCAATACACCAACTAGGAACAGCAAGATAAGTCCGGCACTAATGCCAAACACGGGGTTATGAACATCAAACCCCCATCGTTGGACATTATCCTGTCCAACGGTATAGTCAGTATTGTTAATACTGTACTTGTCATGTTTATCTGACATGTTATCTCCTAAATAACATAATACGACTTTTAAGGTCGCTAAGGCTTTGTTGCTTCGGGAAACAGCTTTTTCGCTGTTGTGTTGACGTGATCAATGCATTTTGCATATCTACAAGGGTCGATAGCATGTCGCCAATCCAATAGAGAGAAAGCTATTACCTGAATGGGTGTGAATTACTTAGTGATCTAAACATTCGCCATCAAACTTGTCAAACCGTAAGCGCCTGTTTTGTCGCCAAATACGCGATGGTAAATAAGAGGATATTTTAGATTTGTACGATAAATAGCCACTATGAGTTTGGGGCCAAGCCAGCCACCATGCGGATTGCTTCGTGATCTAAGTAATGTGTTGTAGAAAATATCAGCGGGTTTAACTGGTTTTTTGTTTAATCTAAAATTTTATCATTCCCTGACTTTAGTTTTAGTTTTCTCATAAAAGATATTGAGTTATTTTAGCTACTTTAGGATGTAAGCTGGCTAAGCAAGGACAGTGTAGATGTTTGAAAGCTATGGTGTGGTTAATATTTGGACTTACGTAGCCGGTTTAATTGTGATTATTTTGGCACCTGGCCCTAATTCTCTCTATGTATTAAAAACTGGTGCTAGCCAAGGTATTGCGGCGGGTTATCGGGCCGCTTCTGGGGTATTGATAGGGGATGCCATTTTAATTTTGTTGGCTTATCTGGGCGTGGCTTCTTTGATTCAAACGTCTCCCTTGTTATTTACCGTTATTCGATATCTAGGTGCTGGGTACTTGTTGTATTTAGGGCTGGGATTAATTTGGGCTCATTGGGGGCGTACGTCACAGCCTAGCGAGTATATTAAGCCGAAAACAGAAAAGGTATTTCGTAAGTCATTGAGTTTAAGTTTGACTAATCCAAAAGCTATTTTGTTTTACGTATCGTTTTTCATTCAGTTTATCGATAACAGCTATCACAGCACTTGGATTTCTTATTCAATTCTTGCGTCAATTTTGGAGTTTTGTAGTTTTACTTACCTCAGCATACTGATCCTCTTGGGGAGCTCTTTAACCCACTATTTTAAGCAAAACAAAACACTGGCTAAGTTGGGGAACGGGGCGCTGGGCTTGTTCTTTATGGGTTTCGCTGCCCGTTTAGCTAGCCTTCACTAGTGGCAAAGCTAGGGGGCGGCTGATGAAAAGATGGCTTGTATTTGGCTGCTATAAGAACACTCAGGGTTAAGCCAGAGACGACTTTCAAACTCGTAAATAGTTTGTTCTGACGCTTCTAAGAAACGCCCACCTAGAACGCCTTGCTGTTGGTAATACTGGTAGCTGTATTCATCTGCTAGCGCGTAATCTACGCGCATCTTAGCTGCCATTTTGAGTGCCTGAGCCAGTGAGTTTACATAAATAGGTCTTATGCCTGATTGCAGCAGTTCTTGGGTCACAATGGTTCCTTCCATACTGCGTATCAGGGCCACTTCCCGCCCTTTTAATTCACTGAATGTTTGCCATTGGAAAGGGGCTTTTTGTTTCACTCGGTACAAATGGAAAGTTAAGCGCTCAAGGCTTGTTGCCACTGAGGGGTAATTTTCGAAACCCAAGGGTGGGGCAAAGCTGGCGCACCAATCACCTTCTTGTAAGGTTCTTTGCACTCGAACCAGTGGCATGAATATCGGCTTGGGAAGTAGCGCATAAGGGGCCGTTTTAGCGGTAAGTTCAGCCATCAAGAGACCACCGTCAGGATGTTCTTCGGTGGTAAAGGGGGGATATTCAATGGCTAATACCGGAAACTGCTCATTTTCTTGCGCTACGGCTTCATGGATTAAAGCCCAGTAGCATATCAATATAGAAATGAGCCAGAATTTGTTTTTCAAAATACCATTTACCTATCAATTTCAATTATGTTTAGCAGTGCCGAAGTGGCTTATATTTTAGGAAATTGCCCTTGGTGATTGGGCGAAAAAATCGACACTAAGTTTCGCCCCAAATGTTTACTGGTATACATAGCATGATCGGCACGTTGAATGACTTGCTCAGGCGTTTTATCTTCAATTTTGAATGTCGATAAGCCTATGCTGATAGTGACCTTAATCGGCTGCTGCTGCCAAATACAGGGTTGGGTTGCTACGCGCTGGCAGAGTCGGCTAGCTAATTGGTAGGCTTGGTCCAAGTTGGCATCGTGCAATATTATAGCGAATTCTTCTCCGCCAAGTCGCCCTAGGGAATCAACCTGACGAATGGTTTGTTGGCACAGCTCTGTCACATGTTTAATCACCGCATCGCCGGCTTGGTGGCCAAGGCTATCATTGACTGACTTAAAGCGATCTATATCTAACATTAACAAACTGACATCTTGAGTATCCCGCAGAAATTGTTGACGTTTGTTATAAAGCGCATTCATAAAGGCACGGCGATTAAGTACCCCTGTTAGTTCATCGGTTTCAGATAGGGCTTTTAGCTGTTTCTCTAAGTAGTGGCGCTGGGTAATATTTCGGGCGGTCCAAAGCACGGTTTTTTGGTCATGGTAGCGCTCAGCCAAGGGCTTTATTATGCCTTCAAACCATAGCTCTTTGGGCGGTTCAATGTCGTCAGGAAACCGAATCATAGTGTCGTTATTAAAGTGGTAGTTCACTATGACCGTTTTATTTTTTTTAATGGCTTGCTGAATATAGGAGAGAAATAGTTCGGCGGATTTCAAAGGCATTACATCATGTAGGTATTGTCCCACATAGGCTTTGCAGTCAAATTGGGTGTGGTTGTCTTGCCCACCAAAAACCTCTAAATATTGACCTTGTTCAGAGAAAACAAAGACGTGCTCGGGCAGTGCGTCGAGTAAGAGATAGTAATGTGATGCCAGCGTGTACTCATCCATGATGTTGCATTCGCAAAATTAGAGAGTGATCTAATTTTAACACTTAGTTGAGTATTTGCTGTTTCGATATATAGCTATCTCTTTGTAATTCCTCATTGTGTGTAGTAGCGCACTTAAATTAGTTAAGCTTTAGCGCTTGCTCACCGTAGCTAAGAGCTTTCGCTGAATAACAGGGTGTTTGATTGTAAAACTAGGGCATTCACCTTAGTCAATTTTAGATAGCAATATGAATACCAGTGTGCTTGAAAAGAGAAGGGCGAGGTGGGGCGCGTAGCGATAATGGGTTGCGCAGCTTCCGCTATAGACGTTAGGCTGAGTAGCAGCCGTATATCGGCTCGGAATCAGAGCATAATATTATAAAGAGTTAGTAATGAATAAAGCGCTCATTAGTGCCTATTTAACCATTCTCATGTGGGCTTCTTTGGCGACACTGATGTTGAGTGTTAGCCATTTACCATCACTGTTGTTAGTGGGCTTGGTCTTGCTGGTGGCCTCATTACCAGGCCTTGGTTATTGGCGGCAGTGGCGGTTTCCAATAAAAGTTTGGGTCAGTGCGGTGGTGGGTATGTTTGGTTACCACTATTTGTTGTTTGATGCTTTTACTCGGGCACCGGCAATGAGTGTCAATATGATCCAGTATTTATGGCCCTTATTTATCGTATTAGGTGCTCCGTTATTTGGTTCAGCACGGCTTAATTTCGGGCATATTGTGGGCGCCGCGCTTGGCTTTGCCGGCGTGTTACTCACTATGACGCAAGGTGAGTTGGCGTTTGGTTTTTCCGAGCAGGCCGCTTTGGGGTATGCGCAAGCTTTTGTTGCCGCTTTACTCTGGGCTTTTTACACTTTGTCTAACCGTCGCTACCAGCAAATGCCTTTGTCGGCGGTGGCTGGCTTTTGCCTAGTTTCCGGAGCGTTAGCTTTAGTGGCCTATTTTGTTAGCGCTACTGAAAGCGTGGTCCAGTGGCAGTATGCTGACATGGGTTCTATTTTGCTGTTGGGTTTAGGGCCAATGGGCTTGAGTTTTTATACTTGGGATTACGCCATTCGCCACGGCGACCCGCGACAAATTGGCGCGCTAACGTATTTAACACCCTTACTATCGGTTGCGATGCTGGCCTTGGTATATAGTGATGTAGAGTTAAAGCTAGTGCACTTACTGTCGTTGATACTGGTGATTGGTGGGGCGTCGTTAGGGCAAGTGGTGGAGCGTCGCCGTTTAAAACCAAAGATATTGGCCAATTCATGAATTGTAATTAGCTATTTGTGCTGCGCTAAAAGTAAAAGCCAACTGCAAGGGCAGTTGGCTTTTTATCATTATGTTTTGTTTAAGCTTTAGCAGCTAAAGCGGTATCTGATTTTTTCACTAAGGCGTAGCCAAAACCAGTGATGGCGGTACCAGCAGCAATCGCTACAAGGTATAACAGTACTGGTGAAATCGCGTTAGGAATGAATAGTACGAACAGGCCACCGTGAGGAGCCAGTAATTTAGCACCAAATAACATCGATAGGGCACCCGTTACGGCTCCACCTAGCATACAGCTTGGGATCACGCGCATTGGATCTTTAGCGGCAAAAGGAATGGCCCCTTCAGAGATAAAGCATAGGCCAAGTACAAACGAGGCTTTACCTGCTTCACGTTCGCTTTCAATAAACTTGTTGCGAGCTAAGAACGTTGCCAGGCCCATGCCTAGAGCGGGCACCATACCGGCAGCCATTACCGCAGCCATAGGTGCATAAGTTTGAGTGCTCAATAAGCCAACACCGAAGGTGTAAGCCGCTTTGTTTACCGGCCCACCAAGGTCGAAACACATCATGCAGCCCAAGATAATGCCCAGTAATACTGCATTGGCAGAGCCCATGTTGTTAAGGAATTCGGTGAGTCCAGTCATGGCCGCTGAAACAGGGCTTCCTACCACATAAATCATGATCAAGCCTACCGCTAGTGTTCCGAGGAAGGGCACGATCAAAATGGGTTTTAGGGCTTCCATGGAAGCGGGAAGTTTAATGTTATCCAATAACCATTTGGCCAAATAACCGGCGATAAAACCAGCAAGAATACCACCTAAGAAGCCGGCGCCAGTTGAGCTGGCTAGCATACCACCAACGAGACCAGGCGCTAAACCAGGGCGGTCAGCGATTGAGTAAGCGATGTAACCGGCCAGTACCGGGATCATGAGTGCAAAGGCCGAACCACCACCAATGGTCATTAGCGCTGCGGCTAAAGTACCTTCTTCTTTAAAGGCTTCAATACCAAAGATGAAAGACAGCGCGATACATAAACCACCTGCCACAACAATCGGTAGCATGTGTGATACACCTGTCATTAAGTGTTTGTAAGCACCGGTTTTTTCAGCTTTTTCCGTGCTAGGAGCAGAGCTGCTTTCGCTGCCTTGATAAACCGTAGCTTGGCTCAGTGCCGCAGCGTAGCAATCTTTGGTTTTCTTCAAGGCAAAACCGGTAGAGGTTTTATACAGCTTTTTACCTTTGAAGCGAGCTAAGTCGACTTCGATATCGGCAGCAATAATCACTAAGTCTGCTTCGGCGATTTCGGCCTCGCTTAATTGATTTTTCGCACCCACCGAACCGCGAGTTTCAATTTTAACTTGGTAACCTAGCGCTTTACCGCCTTCTTCTAAGGCTTCTGCAGCCATAAAGGTGTGAGCAACACCAGTTGGGCAGGCGGTAATGCCTACGACCTTCAATGCTGCTTCGCTGCTTGGGGCTGCTGCGGCAGTATATTCTGGGGCTGTAAATGTTGCGGCTTTTAACTGCGCTTCATTTAGAAAGCCTTTAGGGTTGGCGATAACTTCGCTAGGCAGACCAAGGTATACTGGTTTTCCGTTAAATCGACCAAGATCTAGTTGAGCGTGACAATCAGGCTCTGCAACCACAACCACAAAGTCGGCTTTATCGATATCAGCTTGACTGACGGGGCTCATATCTTTAATTGATGAGTGGCATTCAATGCTGCTAGTCCAAGCCAATTCTTTGCTAGCTTGTTCCAGCAGGCCAGCTGTAATTATGCTGTTAGCCACACCGCTTGGGCAGGCCGTTACCATTACCGTATTCATAAACATATCCTTGGTCTAATTAATGTTGTGTTATTGTGGTTTGCTGCAATACCCGCTCGAGTTCTTCGGCAGCTGGTAAGCCCACATTGGCTTGCGCAACGGCTAATGCTGACATGGCTGTTGCAAAGTTAAGTTGCTCGGTGGCATTAAATTGTTGGAGTAGACCCCAACAAAAACTGGCGACGAAGGTATCACCGGCGCCAACGGTGCTCACTACCTTCATTTTGGGTGGTTGAGCTTGTAACCATTGTTGCTGGTGTAACCATAATGAACCTTGTTCTCCGCGAGACAGAACAATGTGCTGTATATCTTGTTTAGCTAAGTCTTCGCAGGCTTGCTTAATCGCCTCTACACTGCTGAATTGTTGTTGGAACAATTCTTCTAGCTCATCTTGATTAGGCTTAATCATGCTGGGTTGAGCTTTTATGGCGGCAGCTAAAGCGGCGCCGGAGGTATCTACTAACACAGTGCAACCTTGAGCCTTAGCTAAGCGGATCCAGTCGGCTAATTGTTCGGGACTGACTCCCTTGGCTAAGCTACCGGCGAATACCACATAGCTATGGTGCTGGCAAAGTTCGAGCAATTTTTGTTCAAAACTGGCGATGTCCGCGGCATCTACGCTAAAACCAGGAAAATTTAAATCGCTCACTTCACCGTTAGCTTCAACAATTTTTACATTGGTGCGGGTGGTACCTGCAACTCGAATAAACTCATCATTAATGCCTTGGCTTTCAAATAGGTGCTCAAAAGCAGACGCATTTTCTAGGCCTAAAAAGCCGCTTACCGTTACCTTTGCACCAAGCTCTGCGAGTACTTTGGCTACGTTAACGCCTTTACCGGCAGGGTGAAGGTTGGCTTCAGTGATGCTGTTTACCTTGCCAATCTTTAGTTGTTCCAGTTGCCCAGTTAAGTCTAGAGCCGGATTTAAAGTTATGCTCAATACAGATGTGTTGTGGCTCATTTTAGCTTTCTCCTAAGCCAGCGGCGATAGCTGCGCCTAAAGCTTGTAGAGCTTGAGGAGCATCTTCACCTTCTGCAACAAATTGCAATTTGTCTTTGTACTTCACGCCTAGGGTCATTACCTTCATTAAACTCTTAGCATTGACAGTAGTGGGAGTCTCACTGTCTAGGTTGGTCACTTTGATGTTGGCTTTAAATTTTTTGGCCTCAGCCACCAATAAAGCACCGGGGCGAGCATGTAAACCGTGGGGGTTAACAATTTCAAATACCGCGGCATTGTCATCATCTTCTGCTACTACTACGGCTTCTTTTTGGCTAAAGCACGCGACTAACTCTTGTGGAGAAAATTGCGACAATTTAGTGAGCTGATCTTGATAAAGCTGTTGGCTAAGTACTTCTAAAATACCGCTATAGCAAGGGTTGGCTGCGCTCACCATCACTAATGACTTAACGGTTTTATCTTCGTATTCAAAAGCCTCGGCAACTTTAACTACGCACAAACCACTGCGCTGGGCACCCTCGGCTACACAGTTTAGCCATACGCCATTCGCTAGGTAAGTTGGCTCTTTTTCTAAAGCTGCGCTAAGGCCCTGCTTATTAATTAAATTTTTGTTTTGCAAAGTACCTGCAGCAACTGCGTTGAGTTGTAGCATGCTGTTCACTGGGAAGTTTTCTAGTACTAATGAACTGTCGAAATCGATTTCTAGTTGGGTGTGACCATTGATGAGGTTGGTGATAGTTGCGGCATCTTTAGCCTCTTTTATTAGCTCTTCTGCGCCATCCATTGAAAGCACCTTGGTGAGTTGCTTAAGGATCTGCAAGTGCTCAGATGATTTAGCGGCAATGCCAATTGCTAGATAAACGGTATTGCCATCGCCCCAGTTTACACCTTGAGGGTAGTGGTGAACCGCTACACCTGTTTGTTTTACTTGGTCACGGGTTTCGGTGGTGCCATGAGGAATCGCGATACCGCTTCCTAAGTAAGTAGAGTTGGTCGCTTCTCTAGCTAACATACCATTAACATAGCTGTTAGAAATTAGCCCTTTTTGTTCTAAAGATGAGGCTAACAGCTTAATCGCGGCTTGTTTGTCTTCAGCTGTTTGGTCAAGCGAAATGTCTTTGGGTTCTAGCGTTAACATGAGAAGCGCTCCTTTAAATTGCACTTTGTTTGCTGAATTTGCTTGGCTGAACCGATTCAGCATTTGGTTTATAAAAAAAGTTTGAATGCCAAAAATGAAGCAACCCAAACTATTAATGACATACTGAATCGATTCAGCTAGTATTGCAATTATTCTTCACTAATTTGTAAACAAAAAGTGACTTTGATCACGAGAGATCGTTTTAAAGCATGTTTTAACAGGACGACATTATGAAGCTGGACGAAATTGCCTTACTGGCTGGTGTCTCTAAAACGACGGCAAGTTACGTTATTAATGGTAAAGCCGAAAAGTATCGAATTAGCCAAAAAACCCAGCAACGGGTGCTGGCGGTCGTTCAGCAACATGATTACCAACCTAATCATGCTGCTAGCGCCTTGCGAGGAGGGGCTAGTAAAACCTTCGGTCTAGTGGTTCCCGATATTGAGAACAGCAGTTATGCAAAACTGGCCAAGTTGTTGGAGCGGGATGCTCGCAAGCAAGGCTATCATTTAATCATTTGTAGCAGTGATGATGATGCAGAAAACGAGCAGGCCGTTGTAAGTAGCCTGATTAGCCGGCGGATTGATGTGCTGATTGTAGCCAGTTGCTTAAGCGCCTCGGATGAATACTATTTAGAGGTGCAAAATAAGGGCATTCCGGTAGTGGCGGTAGACCGATTGTTTAATGCTGAGCATTTTGCCAGTGTTATTAGTGATGATCTCGAGGGGGCATTTCAGCTCACTCAGTCCTTGATTGATTTAGGATGCAAACGAATCGCGCTAGTCGCTGCCGCCCAAGACTTAGTGGTGTCAAAAGAGCGGGAACAAGGCTTCCATCAAGCGATAGCTGCCGCTGCCGAGCCGATTGAAACCGAAGTGGAATACGGTGAACGGTTTAGTCGGGAAGAATCCGCAGCGATTGTACGAAATTGGGTTAAACAACAATGCCTGCCAGAGGCGATTGTGGCAACGTCTTACACCTTGTTTGAAGGTATTATGGACGTGTTGGTGGAGCAACCTGAGTTAGCCAGTCGTGTGAAATTAGCCACCTTTGGTGATCACGCTCTATTGAACATGCTGACCATTAAGGTTCAATCATTACCGCAGCAGCTAGAATTAGTGGCGGATGCCACCTTGAAGTTAGCTTTTGCGGCGGCCAACGGTAAAGCACCGAAGGGGGCGCGTAGCATCCCTCGTAAACTCCTTACCCGTTAAGTCGTCTAACGCTGCTTTTATTGCAAGGCATTGCCGCACTTGGTGAGCGGCAATGCCTAGTGTTTTAGAAGCCAGAGCCCATACTAATGTAAAAGGCTTTGTCATCCTTACTGGCGGCCAAATCTACCCCCATATGAATGCCGTAGCGGCGAGCAAGTTGATAGCGGAAACCTACACCATAAGCATCAACGGTTTGGCTCGAGTCTTTTAAAGACTCTTGCTGCCGATAACCTAGACCATAGAAGCCAGAAACTGTCCAGCGCGGTGTAATAAAGTAATTTACTTGAGTTTGTGCTGCCGCGATTTGGTCACCTTGGTAACGGAATGAGGGGACACCTCGTAGCTCAATGAAAGGCCGAGCCGTGGGCGGCAGGCTATACTCGTTAGTGCTGAAATCTTGGTAGTTGCCAGCAAATGCAATGGTCCACTGTTCGGTAATGGGAACGAATATTTGTCCATCCAATCGCAGAATTTGGTAGTTGTAGTCACCACCTAAGGCTTTGTTATAAACCATGTATTCTGCGCTGGCTTGGTAGCCGTTTTTAGGGAAAAATAAATTGTCTCTGGTGTCGTATTCAGCCTGTAAGCCCAAACCCGAGTTATTCATGGTTTCGCCTATCG
Organism: Agarivorans gilvus; assembly: GCF_001420915.1. Taxonomy (NCBI): domain Bacteria; kingdom Pseudomonadati; phylum Pseudomonadota; class Gammaproteobacteria; order Alteromonadales; family Alteromonadaceae; genus Agarivorans; species Agarivorans gilvus. The sequence continues at coordinate 202,258 of NZ_CP013021.1, forward strand.
TAGAGCGTAATATAGCGTCAACAATTGGGTTATCAGAAGACAATGAGGTATGCGACCAAATTTGCTTTAGTCCCAAGAATAGGGGCGTTTTGGCAATCCGAAACTGTACGTGTTGAAATATTGCTCCCCCTTCGGTTTCGGTGCCAAAGCTAATTGTTCGGTCACTGGGCAGTAGGCCGCCTAAATCACTGTAAATATCGATGTTAAAACGACCGCCGCCAGCACCACCAATGTAACGAATAGAGTCTTTTAACCAAGAATGGCGGTGGCCAGCAAAGGCTAGCCAAGTGCCGTTTTGGGTAGCGGCTACACCTGCCGCGGTGACACCAGCAGGCATTAGTTGTGCGCCGCCATCAAATGATGCTAGCGCTTTTTGTTTACGGGCTTCTTTTTCTTCTGCAGATTCATGTAAAAATACTCCTACTATGCCGCCACCATAGCCTACGGCGGGCTCGGTGATAATCATCGGCACGGGTAAGAAGCCATAGGCATTTTCAGCTAGGTAGCTACCAATGTCGAACTGCTTGTCGATGGGGTCTAAAAAAGAAATGGCATGGCAGGGAAGAGTCAAGATACTCAAAAAAGCAATACCCATCCTTGGTGTAAAACGGTTGTCCATAGTCATTACTCTAAATACTAAATTATGGAAATAGTAGCGCGTCCCACAGGCTAATGCTCGTTTGGCCTGCGAATAATTAACGGTTTTTATTTTTGAGCCTGAAACTCGTCAAATGGTTTATCGACGGTTGCCTAGGCGAGAATCATCGTAAGTTTGGGATGATAAGGAATACTACTTAAGCTCTAATTGACTTACTACATAATATGCCGATTCTGCTATAGTGGCTGTTGGCTTATTTAAGTTTTACATTTGTATTAATGTTATACATTTGATTTCGGCCTCATTTATTTCCTTGATGCAATCAATTTGATCCTTGCGCCTTTTCACCACTTTATTGGCTTTTTTGAGAAGGGGGAGTCGAAAACCCCTCTATTTTGTCATACTTATAGAGTTAATTATTTGTCCGTGGCTGTCGCAGATTAGCGACAGTTTTTTCTTCTTTAAATTCTAGGTGTACGGAAAAAAGTACAGCAAATTCAAAATGCTATAGGCCTTTTCCTAGCAGAGAAATTTAAATCTGGTAACGTGTCTGCTTCATGCTTATGCAGAATTAAATAAGTACATATTAGTGTTATAAGTGCTTCCCAACATAGGAAAGTATTAAGGAACCCTATGGCTAACGAATTTGCAATGATAGAAGGTGCTTCGCGTAGCTTACATCTCCAAGTCGCAAGAGAAATTGCGAAACGAATTTTATCTGGTGCATTACCACAAAATAGTATTATTCCTTCAGAGATGGAATTATGTGAGCAATTTGGAGTAAGTAGAACTGCGCTGCGCGAGGCGATTAAACACCTCAGTTCTAAAGGCTTATTAGAATCACGGCCGAAAATCGGAACCCGCGTTAAAAGCCGTGAACATTGGAATATGTTGGATTCGCAGTTACTCAGCTGGATGGCGGGTTTGGGCGATGTGAATAAAACATTAAATGAGTTTTTGGCCTTGCGCCGAGCCATTGAACCCGAAGCGGCGGCTTTGGCAGCGAAATACGCCAGCGCTGAACAGCGGATGAAATTGTCAGAATTCTACCAGCAGATGCTATCTCTAATGAATAGTGATGCGCCAAGCGAGTGGTTTGCTGCCGATTTACAGTTTCATCGCTTGATTTATTTGGCGACGGGAAACAATTTTTATATTCCTTTTGCCAATGTATTACAGGTGATGTACCAAGGTTTTGCTGGTCACTTTTCTCAAGATGATGACGAGTCGATGAAGCTACATACGGCTATATATCAGGCTATTATGGCGGGTGATGAGGCCAAAGCGCGGCAAAGTTGCTTGGCTTTACTCAAATTAACAACGCAGCGTATTCCTGAACTTGAATTAGCCTAAGCTCTATATCTGTATCGCTAACTCTGCTGCAGTACAGGGAGGTATAGAGAAGAGTGAGTTGATTCAATAATGGTATGTAGCAGCCGTATTTAGTTTTTTTCTGTTGTAAAGGTGGCCTTTGCCGCGAGGATCCTCGTGATGGTGGTAAGGCCGCACAGCGCAGCAAAAATCAAGGCGATAAGCTGGAAATTCTCAGGAAACAAGCAGAATAATATGAAACAGCCAATGGTTTCAGTGCCCTCGGTGAGTCCACCCAAGTAATACAAGGATTTATGCGGATAAATGGTACTTTCAATCTGGCGCTTAGCCGCCATAATGGCAAAACTTAAAAAACTGGAACCGGTGCCCATGAAGCTGAAAATGAGGATGCTAGCGGCGAGGGCGTTTTCGGCCGGATCCGCCAGCGCAAAGCCTACCACTACGGCTGAATAAAAAATGAAGTCACAGACGATATCCAAATAACCACCAAAATCACTGCAACCTTGCCTTCTGGCCAAGGCACCATCTAAACCATCAAACAAACGATTTAATAAAATAAATACTAAGGCTAGTTGATATTGTTGCAAGGCCAATAAGGGAACGGCAGTTAAACCTAGTAAAAAACCACTGAGGGTAATTTGGTTTGCGCTTAAACCTAATTTGTCGAGCAGCGTGGCGCTAAGGGCTAAAGGGGCCTTAATTATTTTAATCGCATAAGGGTCTAACATGCTGTTCCTATCATGCTTGGTTGAATAATAATGGTCTAGCGAAAATCGCGAGAGCGTATCGATAAATCGGCCAGTAAGTGCGAACAGTCTTCTAATCTGCCAGCGATAATATGGATCACTTCATCACTTCGTTCTAGCCGACCATAAACCTTTAACAGCCGAGAAGAAACAAGCACTTGCCGCTGTGCTTTGGCACTTGCCGACCAGACTACCACATTGCTATTGCCGGTTTCATCTTCTAAGGTGACGAAGGTTACATCGGCAGCAGAGCCGGGGCGTTGTCGCCCTACCACCAAACCCGCCACCTTAACCAATTGACCGTGTTGGCAGTCAGTTAATTGCGCCCGAGTGTAACAATTTTTCAATGCCTGATGAGAGCGCAATAACGCTAAGGGGTGACGGCGTAAACTGACTTGAGTGCTGAGGTAATCTTGTTGAATATCGGCAAATTCGCTGGGAGGACTAAGGTGGACGAAGGCTTCTTCAGGCATAGCAAAGAGAGGTAGCGGCGCTTCACTGCCGCTCATTTGCCAGCGGCTTTGGTGGCGGTGTCCGGCTAAACTGGCAAAAGCATCGGCGCTGGCTAAGAGTTCTAAACTGGTTTTATCTAATGAAGAGGTAATTTCAAACAGTTGGTTAAATCCTTGTTGGGGACGTTTGGCCAGTAAGGTGCTCAAACGTTGCCGATGTAATCCCTTCACCTGTTTTAGGCCGAGTCGAATCGCTCCTTTGGCATCTTGGCTATAGTCTAAGCTATGTTCCCAGTGGCTATGGTTAATGTCTATGGGGAGGATTTTAACCCCATGCGCTTGAGCGTCTTGCAATAGTTGGCTAGGGCTATAGAACCCCATTGGCTGACTGTTCAATAAGGCGCAGCAAAAGGCTGCTGGTTCATGGCATTTTAACCAAGCCGAAATATAAACCAGTAAAGCAAAACTGGCAGAGTGCGACTCGGGAAAACCGTATTCACCAAAGCCTTGGATTTGTGAGAACAAGCGTTCGGCAAAGTCTTTAGAATAGCCGCGCTGGCACATGCCATTGATTAGTTTCTCGCGAAAATAAACCAGCTTACCGTTACGTTTCCAGCTGGCCATGGCGCGCCGAAGCTGGTCTGCCTCTCCACCACTAAAGTCGGCGGCTACCATGGCAATTTTAATCACCTGCTCTTGAAAAATAGGCACGCCTAGGGTGCGAGCTAGTACCTCTTGTACTTCCGCGCTGGGATAGTCGATGGTTTCTTCGCCGTTACGGCGGCGTAAATAGGGATGAACCATATCGCCTTGGATCGGTCCCGGCCGAACAATGGCTACCTCGATGACTAAGTCGTAATAGTTGCGCGGCTTTAAGCGCGGTAGCATGCTCATTTGAGCGCGTGATTCGACTTGAAACACGCCCACACTATCGCCCCGGCAGAGCATGTCGTAAGTGCGGCTATCGTCTTGTGGAATGTCACTTAAACTGAATGACCGTTGCTCTCGTTGACTTAAGCTATCTAGGCAACGGCGCACTGCACTGAGCATTCCTAAGGCAAGCACATCCACTTTCATTAGATGCAGGGCTTCGAGATCGTCTTTATCCCATTGAATAATCGTGCGCTCCGCCATGGCGGCATTTTCTATGGGCACCAGATCGCAGAGTTGCTCCTGAGCAATGACAAAGCCGCCAACGTGCTGCGATAAATGTCGAGGAAAACCTCTTAGTTGTTCTACTAGCTGGGCAAAGTTATGCGCGTGGTGCTCTGGCAATAAGCCTGCTTGTAGAATTTTAGTGGTGGTTGAGCTTGTTTTATCTCGCCAATCTATATGTTGGTTTAACTGATAAAGAATCGGCTCGGGAATGGCCAGAGCTTTACCGATTTCGTTAATTGCACTGCGGGTGCGATAGGTGACAATAGTGGCTGCCAGGGCGGCCCGTTCACGACCGTATTTCTGGTAAATATATTGGATTACCTCTTCTCGGCGTTGGTGCTCAAAGTCCACGTCGATGTCGGGCGGCTCGTTACGCTCTTTAGAAATAAAACGCTCAAATAGCAGCTCGACTTGGCTGGGATTCACTTCGGTAATATAGAGGCAATAGCAAACGATGGAATTCGCCGCCGAGCCTCGCCCCTGACATAAAATGTTTTTTCGCCGAGCAAATGCCACGATGTCATAAATGGTTAAAAAGTAGTGTTCGTAGTTAAGTTGGTTAATCAGGCTTAATTCGTGCTCTATTTGCTGACGTAACTTGCTACTGAGTGATGAAGGAAAACGCTGTTCGGCTCCTCGTTCAACCAGTAGGCGTAAATACTGTGGCGCGGTATAAGCGGCCGGGACATTATCTTGCGGATACTGATAACTAATTTGTTTAAGGCTGAATTGACACTGTGCGGCCAATAGGCAGCTGCGCTGTAGCTCTTCATGTAAATAACGCTGCTGTAGTTGAGGCCATGGCAGTAGCCGACGTTCGGCATTACTGCTGAGTTTAAACCCGGCTTGTTGAACGTTGCTGTGCTGGCGAATGGCATCTAATACGTCAGCCAATTTTTTTCGTTGAGCTAAATGCATTCGGGGATTGAGCGTTGCTACACAGTCAATCTCAAAATCCTTCGCTAACTGGCGATAGGCCTGCATAACTTCAGTTGGCTGTGTCAGATCGTTATGTAGCAATAAATACAGTGGACTGAGCTGTTGGCTAAGTTGCGCCAAATGTTCGGGGCGCAGGCTTGCATTGGCCTTCACCAAAACAAGGCATTGATCTAAATTTTGCTTAAATTGGTTTAAGCTCAGTTGGTAACGGCCTTTAGAGCTGTGTCTTCTCGCTTCGGTTATCAGTCGGCATAGCTGTTGATAGCCGCTGAGGTTTTTGGCCAGCACCACCACTTGGCATTGTTCTTCGGTAGTAAATTGGCTGCCAATAATCAGTTTAATGGCGAGTGCTTCGGCGGCTTGGTGAGCCCGTACCACACCACTGAGTGAGCACTCATCGGTGATGGCAATGGCCTGATAGCCATAGCGCTGGGCCTGTTGTACTAATTCTTCTGGGTGAGACGCACCATATAAAAAACTAAAGTTGCTTTGAGCGTTAAGCTCGGCAAAGCCGATGTTACTCATTAGCTAAACCAACCATGCAGAAACCACTGTTGATTTTCTTGGCATACCCACGCCAGCCCCTGATCAGGGCTTTGCGCCATATAATAATCGCGATTGATACTATGGCCGTCCCACCATCCGCTGGCAATGCGTTCGGCTTGAGAGAGCAGGGTATAGCGTCGAATATCAATCGGCTTTAGTTGTGGAAGTAACCAGCAGGGGCGAGCAAACGGCAAGGGGTAATCTTGTGGAGTGTGCTGAGCCAGTGAGCTATAGCGGCTCGCATATTCGGGGCGATAATCGGCGTGGCAATTGAGTCGGTGCACCACATCTTCACCTAAGCGGGTATGCAGTTGATCAAACAGTAGTTGATCGCCTTTGCTCGGCGGTGCTTTAAACAGGCTATTGACGTCCTGCCCTAAGGGATAAAGCGCATGACAGTGTAGGCTAAATTCTTGTACCGCAGCAGGGAGCTTTACAGCCTCTAGTTTTAAAGCCAGTAGAGCTAGCCAGTCTTGGCTGGTTTGTAATAAACGGGCACTTTTAATCGGCAAACTTTGTTGAGGCTTGCCTCGAAAGGCAAAGTCCAGCCGCAGTAAGTTGCTAGATAGCTGGCGTTGGCGCAACCAGTGCTGAAAATCTTGGCAAGCTTGCTTTAGTGCAAACATCAGACCTTGCACACTGTGGGTATCGGCCTGTAGAGGAAAGCGCCGAGAATAAACATGTGCGGCTTTAATAAAGTCTAGAGGCGTAGCCTGCTGGCCGAGAGCTTGGTCTAGTAAAGATAAACAGTGTTCACCTAAGCGTTTACGCAGCTCTGGGCGAGGTAAAGCGCATAGTTGTTTTATGGTGTATAAGCCCATGGCCTGTAGGCTGGCCACTTGCTGGCTGGGTAAATCACTTAAACTGAGATTTAACTCCGCCAGCGGAGTGCTGACTGAGTCGGCTGGATTGAGCTGTGGTGCACGAGCGAGCCAACGTGCCGCTAATGGTGTATTGGCGTAGGCGAAGCGCATACTTAGCTGCTGCTGTTGATAATGTTGAGTGAGTTGCTCTAGATGGAGCGAGGGTTTGGGGTAAATGCCGTCCATTCCTGCGCCACTAATGAATAAGCCAAAATCAGGATGGCTTGCCACTTGTGGTGAATAGGTGAGGGCCTGTTGTGCTAGTTGTGCAAAGTAATGGCTGCATTGGGACTGCTGTTGCTGAAAAACTTGCAGCTGGGGTGCGAGTTGATAGGCGGTGTTAAGTGAACAGCCTAGGTAGATCCCGAGCTGCTTGGCAGCTAGATTGGCCTGAGTTATTTGCTTGTTGTGGTGAATTGCTAAGGCTTCTTGGCTACCTCGCTCGCGCATCAACAAGTCTAGCGCGAGCTGAGGAAACTCAAAATAAATCCAATACATGATGACTCATAATGTTAATTTAGTCGCGTTAGCTCTTGGTTGTACAGTGGCGCGGCTCCGCGACGTTTTAGTAGGTGATAGTTAATTTGCTGGCTACGCTGGCTGACATTAACGGCTAGGCGAACGCTGGCACTAGAGCTTTGTTGCTGTTGCTGTTGTGGCCTGAACAAATAGCTGTGGCAATTACCTTGCTCAGCGGCCAGTTGTAAACGGCGACTGGCTGTCAAATCTAAATGATCTAACCAGCCTAAAACTGCGCTACAAGAGCCACTCTTTAGGGCTTGCTCAATGGTCCAAAGAATATCTTGGCACTGTTTGGCTCGCACAATGATGAGCTTACTGATATCTACTCCATGTTGCTGTAAGGCAGGAGCATTCGGCATGAAGGGAGGCGCAACCCAAATAATCCACCGTTCCTGTTGGCTTAGCTTTGCCAAAGCGGGAAGCAATAGTTGTAGTTCTCCTACACCATGCTTTTCATACAGTACTTCAGTGAGTCCACTGTGGGGCCAGCCGTGATGGGGTAATTGTTGGTCTAGTTGCTTATAGCCACTTGACTGAACATCAATATTCGCTTGTTGCCATTGGCTGCCTTGCCATACTTTGTTGCTTTGTAGCAGTTGTTCAATAGGTTGTGCCATTGTTTGCTCCATGCTCAATTAACTATCTTTGTACTGTTTGTTTATACAGTGTATGGATATACAGTAGTTATTTTTTGTACATTTGGCAAATGTTTTTTGCTGATTTAGGGCTAATTTTGAGTGAGCTGGTAATTTTTCGTAAATACTTGCAAAATAACATTGAGGCCTGAAAAGGTTTTCAAGGAAACGTGCAGCTAAATAAGGGATTACAATGATTACTCTTGGTGAATACATAATAGAAAAACAACACCAGTTTCCCAATGCTACAGGGGAGCTTACTCAGCTATTAGGTGCAATACGCTTGGCTGCGAAAGTGGTGAATCGTGAGATCAACAAGGCTGGACTGGTTGATATTATTGGTGCAACGGGCGTAGAGAACGTACAAGGAGAAGTGCAACAAAAGCTGGATTTGTACGCGAATGAAAAATTTAAAGCCGCTTTAGAAGCCCGGGGAGAGGTGTGCGGTGTTGCTTCAGAGGAAGAGGACGAATTTGTCAGTTTTGACAGTGCCCGCTCCGATAGCAAATATGTGGTTTTGATGGATCCCCTCGATGGTTCGTCAAATATTGATGTGAACGTGTCTGTTGGTACCATTTTTTCTATTTATCGGCGGGTCAGCCCCTGCGGCACTCCGGTAGTATTAGAAGACTTTCTCCAACCCGGCCATTGTCAGGTGGCGGCAGGCTATGTGATATATGGTTCGTCAACCATGTTGGTGTATACCACCGGACACGGGGTTCATGGTTTCACCTGTGACCCTTCTTTGGGGGTGTTTTACTTGTCCCATGAAAATATGCGCATTCCGAGTGATGGGGTGATCTATTCAATTAACGAAGGTAACTATCTTAAATTTCCCACCGGGGTGAAGAAATATTTGAAGTACTGCCAGGAGATCGATCCTGCGAGTAAGCGTCCTTATACCTCTCGTTATATTGGCTCCTTAGTGTCGGATTTCCATCGAAATTTATTGAAGGGGGGATTTACATTTATCCTTCTACCGCTTCGGCGCCCAAAGGTAAGTTGCGTTTATTATATGAATGTAATCCTATGGCTTTTTTAATTGAGCAGGCTGGGGGCAAGGCCAGTGATGGTTTCAATCGAATTATGGATATTGTACCCACTGAGTTACACCAGCGAGTGCCGTTCTTTTGTGGTAGCCAAAACATGGTGGAAACAGTGGAAGCGATGATGCGAGAGTATTCAGCCGATGAGTAGCCGCGAGAGCACTTGAGTTGCTAGTGAGAATTGCGCCCCTTTAAAGGGGCGCAAGTGTGTAGGGCTTAGAAGTGCCATTTTACTAGTAAGGATGCGACACGTTCATCAATGTCGGTACCGTATTTGTTATTCCAGTGCGCGTATTCTACACCGAGGTAAAGTGGCGAGCTGGTGTCAAAGTTCTTACCGAGGTTCCATTTGATTTGTGGAGTAAAGTTCATTTCAGATTTGTTGGTATCACTGGCTGACGACCAGTCAAGGAAGCCATCAATTAAGAAATCTTGACTGCCAATGCTGAACGGCGCGCCCCAAGTAACAGTAAGCTGGTCATCATCGTCGGCTACGTCGTTGTTTGCATGGTAGAAGTTAAGATTGAAGTATTGGAAACCAGGGACATCTAGACCAAAACCGATACCGTAAAGATAGTTAGTAAAGCCGTCACCCATTTCCATGGTGGTGGCAATTAATACATCTTTAAGGGGACCAACAGAAAGGTCTTTACCCGCTAGTTTGCCAAAGCTTAAACGCGGAGAAAGCTCGCCGTAAAAACCTGCATCACCTTTACTAGGCATAGTGCGGTCTACGAAGAAGAAGTTGTCGCCCCAGCTATGCCCACTGGCATGCTCAACGGTAAGCACTTGCATGTCACCGTTTGGCGTGAATTCATATTCTGTACCGTAAAGATAACTTAAGCTGAAAGTGCTCCAGTTCATTTCTGCGCTGGCTTGGCCAGCAAAACATAGGCCTGATAAGGCCAGCGTTGCCACTGCAATTTTTTGTTTCATGGGTATTCCCTTACTTTTATTTGTTTTTAAATCTGACCATGCGGTCAGTTAGCTAACATAGGCAATTTTTTAGCCAAAATTTATAAATTAGCTATATTGATTTATGTGTGTTTATTTTATTCTTTAATATCAAAGGTTTATTTTATTATTTAGAGTGTGGGGAAATCTTTAGACTTGATTACTTAGTCAGCTTAATTGCACTAAGTTAGGGTGTTAGTTAGTGTTTTGCCCTATTTTTAGGCTTAGTGTGGTGAACAAAGCGGGGCTTAGTTTTTACAGAGAATGTTGATTAATTGTTGCTAATTTACAAACATTTAATTTATCGCTTGCTTATTTGGTGATTTTTTAGCTATTTTTGTAGTTATATTACCAATTGTTGGTTAAGCTTTAGTGGTCTAACCAGTTGGAGTTTGATATGAGTCAGCAATTTTCTGCCAGTGTTCTTTTATTTCGCCGTACTGCACTATTTTTAGTGGGCTTGGTGGCCTTTCCTTGGGTGGCTATAGCTGGCCTTAGAGCGCCATTCTATAGTGCTTTACATCGTCAGTGGATTAAACGCAATAACCGTCCTAGTTGGATGCAGCAATCTGAAAGCGCTAAACAATTTATTTTGTTTTAACTTGCTTTGGCTGTGGGGCTTGTGTCCTAGCGCATGGGCTACTTACAATATGCGAAATACTTGTGAGTAAGCCTTATGAAAAATACCCGATTAGAAAACATATTAAATCAACATTTAGAGAGCGTTAAGTTTAAAGATTACTGCCCAAATGGCCTGCAGGTAGAAGGGCGTTCCGAAGTTAAGCGTATTGTGACAGGTGTTACCGCTTGCCAAGCCTTAATTGATGAGGCCATTGCCTTAAAAGCGGATGCCATTTTAGTGCATCATGGCTTTTTCTGGAAAAATGAAGCGCCAGTGGTCACTGGTATGAAGCGCCGTCGCTTGCAAGCTTTGTTGAACCACGACATTAACCTTTATGCTTACCACCTACCTTTAGATGTGCATCCAGTGCTTGGTAATAATGCTCAGTTGGCTAAACGTTTGGGGATTCAACTTAAACGCGGTTTAGAAGCTTGGGATCCGCGCAGTGTGGCCATGGTGGGACGTTTAGCCGAACCAATGAGTGGCGCCGCATTTGCTGAACGTATTGAGCAAGTACTACAACGCCAGCCCTTACATATTTGCAATCAGCAAATGATTCAAAAAGTAGGGATCTGCACCGGTGGAGGGCAATCTTATTTAGGTTTGGCAGCAGAGCAGGGCCTAGATGCCTTTATTAGCGGTGAAATATCTGAAAACACCGTGCATACCGCCAGAGAAATGGGAATTGATTATTTCGCCGCCGGACACCACGCTACTGAGCGTTACGGTGTGAAAGCCTTGGGTGAGTGGTTAAGCCAAGAGTACGATTTAGAGACTCATTTCATCGACATCGATAATCCGGTTTAATTTTAAAAAAAAGATATTGCGAATGATAATAGTTCGCAATATAATCTCGGTAGTTTTCATTGTGGGGTAAAATGATGTTTGTATGTATCTGCCACGGCATTACCGATAAGCAAATTAAACAGGCGGTGCATCAGGGCTGCGAAACTCTGGCTGATTTGAAGAAACAGCATGGGGTAGCTTCTGAATGTGGGAAATGTGCCAAAATGGCCAAAGCCATCATTAATAAAGAATTGGCTCTTACCGCTAGTTATTATCAAGTGGCTTAGACAGGCTCTTCATCATCGCGATGCACCAATAAGTCGAAGCCCTTATCTCGCCAATCGCTAATCAAATCAAGTTGCCCACCTAATATAGCTAAGCCGACTTGTTGTCGCTGGCAAGCATCTTTAAGCTGCTGCCAAAATAATTGATTATCACTGTTTTGGTTAAGCAATACCCACATATCCAGAGTAATCACTAAAACATCCAGTAAGTCGAGCACCTGATAAGCATTGTTTAACTGTGCCATTAACTCCGGCTGCCAAGCCAGTTTTACTTTTTGCTGTTTAACTCTTATTAGCGTAGATAGCTCTCTAGTGGGAAGGTCAGGACTAAATACCAATAACAATTTATGCCGGTATGAGGCCGTAACCCGCTCATCGATATGCTCGATTAAGCCTTCTACATCGTGATGGCGCCAATATACGGCGTAGTGCTGTTTAGCTTGTTTTACACTATAGGTGGAGTTTGCTGGCCAATCCCAAATACCCACTAAGCGGTTATCCTCGGTGGAGTTGATTAGATATTGATAGTGCTGACTATTCAGTGCGAGTTGATTTAATCGGTGGCGGTAACGGCGAAAAAATTGTCGGCTTAAGAACAATAGTTGTGCTTGAAATTCCGCTTCAGTCGTTGAGGCGAGTAGGTTTAAGCCGTAGTGTTTCGCAAACAATAAGATGCTGTTTTTAAGTCTCGAGTGTGCTGAAAATAGAAATATCACTCCCGGTCGATGAATCGCCATGGTCAGTGCTTCTAGCGTTTCAACCAGCTGAGGGTCATCATCGTCAATCTCAAATATAATCAATTGCGCAGCACTAAGAGAGCGAGTGGAAGATGGATGCCAGGGGTGACTGTGCTTGAAGTTTAGCTGCTGTAACACCGCTGCAATGTTCTTATTGGGCTTAGGGCTATATCGGTAAACTGTTTTGCTATTCGTCCAATCTTGATACTGCTGTTTGATGGTGTCACACCAGAAATTGAATTGTTCAAGTAGCTCATTTGGGCTGGCACAGTAGGCAAAATCCGGCAAATCAAAGGCCATGTTGGGCAGTTTCCCAACTAAGAATACTGAGATTTGTGATTGTTCTTCTAACACATCAGCCAATAGCCCCAGTTGTTCAGAGCTTAACTGGTGGCTGTTAATAATCAGCGCATCAAACTCGTTACTGTGCTGCAGCTGGAGTTGCAATTCGTCGAAATCTTTTATGTAAATATGCTCGATGGAGTGACGAATTGCTTGGCTAGGGTATTGAAACCACAATACCCTTAATAGTTTTGATGAGGCAGGGGCAGCGTTTGGCGCCAATAATAGTGCCAACTCTTCATCGTTTAGAGAGAATGCCCCTGAGTCCATTAGGAGTATTTTACCTGTACTTTTTCAGCAATCTGCTTGGCGTTATGAATAGCTTGCTGAATGCTGTCACTGCGGTTAAGTGCCACTCCTAAGCGGCGCTGGCCATCAATTTCAGGTTTACCAAATAGACGTAGTTGGCTGTTAGCATGATCTAGGGCTTCCGCCAAACCATCAAAACCTAAGTTAGAGGATGTCCCATTGCCCATAATCACTGCCGAGGCACTGGCGCCAAACTGGTGAATTTGTTTAATGGGCAGGCCTAAAATAGCCTTCGCATGCAGCGCGAACTCTGAAAGGTCTTGAGAAATCAGGGTAACCATGCCGGTATCATGCGGGCGAGGTGAAACTTCGCTAAAGTAAACCTCGTCGCCTTTAATAAACAGCTCTACACCAAACAAGCCGTAGCCACCCAGCTCTTTAACGATTTTGCGTGCAATGTCTTGCGAGCGTGCCAATGCCACTTCAGACATGGCTTGAGGCTGCCAAGACTCGCGGTAGTCCCCATCTTCTTGACGATGGCCAATCGGGTCACAGAAGTGTATGCCATCAACTGCGCTAACGGTTAACAGGGTGATTTCATAATCAAAATCGACAAAGCCTTCTACAATGATCCGTCCCGCACCGGTGCGACCACCTTGTTGCGAATAATCCCATGCTGCTTGTAGCTGTTCTACATTTTTTAAGGTGGATTGGCCTTTACCTGAAGAACTCATTACCGGTTTTAATACGCAAGGGAAGCCCACTTTTTCAACCGCTTGTTGGCATTCTTCAAGGGTGTCAGCAAATTGGTAAGCTGAGGTAGATAAACCTAGAGTTTCTGCGGCTAAGCGGCGAATACCTTCACGGTTCATAGTGAGTTGGGTAGCGCGAGCGGTGGGGGTTACCGCAAAACCTTGCTGTTCTAATTCAAGCAAGGTTTGAGTCGCAATCGCCTCAATCTCAGGCACGATGTGCTGTGGTTGCTCTTTTAAGACTAAGTCCTTTAAGGCCTCGCCATCAAGCATATCAATAACATAACTGCGGTGGGCAATGTGCATGGCCGGGGCGTTGGGGTAACGGTCAACCGCTATCACTTCTACCCCGTAACGTTGTAATTCAATGGCGACTTCTTTGCCAAGTTCACCGGCTCCAAGTAACAACACTTTAGTGGCAGAAGTGCTGAGCGCAGTTCCTAACATGTAAATACTCCTAGATTAAGGGTAGTCATAGTGGACCATGGTTTTATTAGAATGGTGTGCAAAATTTTCCAATTCTTGCTTAAAGCTGAATTGATTGTCTTTATGTTCCCATAATTCGAAGCGTTCAACTTTGTCCAAGCTTAAGTGGTTTAATTTTAACTGCGATAATAAAGTGAGAAGCGGTGAGATAGAAGGGTTAAATGCAACGTTTTCGATATAGCAGCTCCAAGCGAGGCGTTGCTCACCCTGATAAGCGAACATGGCGCTTTGTACTTGGGTATAAGGTGCATAGCTAGCCTTGGCAAAATCGACGGCTTGTTCGGCCTTGGTGATATTCAATTTGGCTAGCGGTGACTGTACGCCTAAATCATCAGGCCCAAAGGACTGTGGCAGCAGTTGGCTAAACTGGTAATTTTGCTGATTAAAGTGAACTTTTAGTTGGCTAGCCACGGCAAGCTCGTTAATGAATTGGCGACAATAACCGCAAGGGGCGGCATTAATCACTAAGTCGGTTAGGGCCGAGGCCTGATGGCTCAGTGCGTTAAAAATAGCGCTTTGTTCGGCGTGCAAACTACCACTTAAGGGCCCGTAGGCTAATTCATAGTTAGCACCTAAAAACAGTTGCCCTTGTTGGTCAATCGCGATGGCTCCCACATGAAAATTGGATTTTGGAGCAAAAGAAAAACTCGCGGCCAAAGGCAGCATCCGCTCGGCTAATTCTATTGGGCTACAATCTAAATGCTGGCAGAGCGCTTGGCTTTGTTGGGCATTTAGCCTATTGGGGATGGTGTCGCTACCAAGAAGCAAAGTGAGGGCTTCTAATAATGCAGGGTCTTGTTGGGCTGTTTGTGACATATCAATCGTTCCCTTTAATGTGTCAATCGTTGTGCCAATTGATGAATATTGGCTTACCACTTCGATTATAATCACCCTGCTAGGCCATTACCTGTGATATCTGGAAGTCTTAGTTATTTGTGGCCATCCCGTGTTTGATTCTAACTAAAGGTGTTGATAATAGTTATATGCTTGATTCTGTTTTGAAAATGGTTCGTCAGTGGCACCTATCACCCAGTCGAAATGAGTTGCTGTACACCCCTCAGTGGGATGGCAATGAGTGTGTGGTGAGAGTCGATAACTTATCTAGTCACAACATTCGCTTGGGGCAAGTGGATTTGTTGGCAGGTATGCTGCCTCAGCAGGCCAAATTTCATGCCGAAGGTTTTCAGATGTTAGCCCAAAGTTATGGTCAAGCAGAGCATATAAAGGCCATTGGCCGTTGCCCCGATGCTGGAGAATATCGCTTAAGCGATGATCACGACCATTTTACTGCCTATAATCAATTGCTGCTTGAAACGAATGGCCGTTACATCTTGTTGGGCTTTAGCTCCTGTTTGCGTTTTAGTGGCTATTTTAAAATTTATCCCGATGGTCGTTTAGTGATAGGTATCGATGCCGATACCTTGGTGCTGACTGGGCGCAGCTTCATTGAGAGTGAACATCTGTTTGTCAGCGAAGGTGCCGACCGGGAAGCGGTATTGGCCGAATTTGCTAGCGCTATTAACCGTCATCATCCACGGCTAACTTGGCCAACTAAGCCCAACGGTTGGTGCTCGTGGTATCACTACTATGCCGATATCAGCGCCGCCGATATTGCAGAAAATTTGCAGCAATTAGTGGGGCCTTATGAGTATTTAGAGCATCTGCTTATTGACGATGGTTACCAAGAGTTTATGGGCGATTGGTTGCATCCTTCCGAGCGCTTTCCGGGCGGAGTTGAGCATTTATGCAAGCAAATTAGAGAACAGGGTAAAGAACCCGCTATTTGGGTCGCGCCTTTTATTGCTCAGGCTGAGTCACGCTTATTCCAGCAACACCCTGAGTGGTTTGTTAAAGACCAAGATGGCCAGCCTTTGGCCGCTGAAAAAGTCACCTATGGAGGGTGGCGCTGTACCCCTTGGTATGTGTTAGATACCACTCAGCCTGAGGCCAACGCCTATTTATATAAAGTATTTCGCCATATGTATCAGCGGTGGGGAGTGCGTTATTTTAAACTTGATGCGATTTATTGGGGCACCTTGGCCAAGGGCTACCGAGCGCAGAGCGATAAAACGCGAATTGAAGCGTATCGTATGGGTATGCAAACCATTCATCAGGCCTGTGACGGTAAGGCATATATACTCGGTTGTAATGCCCCGATGTGGCCTTCCTTGGGTTTAGTACATGGTATGCGAGTAGCCGATGACGTTGAACGAAACATCGACCGTTTTAAGCAAATCGCTAAAGAGACCTTCTTCCGTAATTGGCAAGATCAGCGTTTATGGCAAAACGACCCTGATTGCGTGACGCTAAATAATCTCGCTCAGCAGCAAACTCATCAAGCGGCGTATAATTGGCATCGAGTGAGTTTGCTTGCCAGTAGTGGTCTGGTATTTTCTGGTGACCGTTTGCTCGAACTCAAGCCAGGCCAGCAACAGGTTTTGCAGAAACTGCAGCAGAATCAACCTGAGGCCGCACGTTTTGAGCGCAGTGATTTAGGCCATGCTAAGCAATATCAAAATGGTCAGTTGGTCCGCCAATACTGGTTTAACTGGGATGCGCAGCAAAGCCTGTCGTTGTTGGTGGATCTGGACTTAAGCCAGTGGCAAGTATTGTGGTGTGATGAGCAATTTGTTTGTCAGCCTAAAAACCTGCAAGTGCAGCTAAGATTGGCGGTAAATAGCGCGGTAGTATTTGAACTAAAAAGTGAGTTTTAAGATATACGGCGATTAAACGCTGGGCTTAGTATTTAAATTCTAAGCCTATTGAAAACTTACTGTCCCCGTAGCCTGGAATGTCATGACTAGACAAAATCGTTTTCATCGACATCTTATCATTGAGTGGAGCAACAAAACCTAGGCCAACGGCGATGTCTGATTTATTAGTTAAGTAAGATAACTGACGTTGCCCCAAATTATGGTATACCGAATTTTCGCTCAGCTGTTTATAAACCGAATATTTAGGGTCGTAAATGTGGCTGAATAGTTCAAGTCGAAAATCGTTAAATGGTGTTTGTATTACCGGTACGGCGACCATGTCGTAGAGTTGAGAATTAGAAAAGTAGCTGTTGGTTAAGGTGGGTGAGAAGTCGGTATCTTGATAGGCTTTTTCGAAAACATCACCCAGTAGGGCGAATTGCTCGGCGCTGAGGCGTAGTAAAGAAGAAGGTCTTAGCTGTTCGACACGGTCTTCTGCAACACAAGGTTGCATAACCACGGCGATTAACCCTAAAGCTAAATAAGCCGCGCGAATAAAAATACTCGCTGTTGTGTGTCGAATTTTCATGACCTAATTAACTTCCTAATTAAACGGTCGAAATTATAACTACATTAGCAAAATAAAATTATGATTTGGTCACGCTTTTAAAGATTTTCAATGTAGTTATAGACATTTTTCAACAAATTTACCTTATGGGTATCATTTTGATGCTGATTCATTAAGGCTTCTAGCTCAGGAAAAACCTGGGCTATTTGCTGGCTAAGGCTAGTTTGTCGATGCGCCTGCCATTGTTGTAACTCCGCTTCAGTTAAATATTCAGGGTAGTTACGGGCTTTGTAGGGCAGGATCAGTCGATTAAGTCGAGGATCCTCAAATTGAAACTGCTGTTTGCTGATAAGTGCCGGGTCACTAGCGCGTAACATCTCCATTTGTTGTTTGTCGGCGTGACCAATGAAGCCGCGGTAAAGCGCGCAAGCTGGGTCGTCATCTTGCTCAAATTCACGTTCAATGCTGAACACTTGTAGAAGTTTTTGGCTTAGTTCGGCTTTGTTCTGGACTAACAAGTTTAAGCTTTGGCGGCATTGTGCGCGATCTAAACCGAGCTGTTCTGCTCGCTCTGGGCTGAGGGTGCTGGCAGGCGCCAGAACTGGACATTTATTGGTATGAACTAATTTTACCGGCACCGGTTTTTCATCACTAGCCAGTTCGCTATGGGCAGTGTAAAGCCGTTGATGTATTTGTTCGGCGTTTAGTTCCAGTAGCACCTGAGCATCTTTGTTAAGGTCTACCACTACCATGGCGTTTTTATTTACCGGATGCCAGCACAGCGGCAGGATCCACGATGCGCAGCCTTGGGCAGCACCAAACATGCCGGAAATATGCACTAAGGGCTTGTTATTAAGCAGGTCAAATTGTTCGGCTACGGCTTTCTTATTACGCAAGTTAAGTAGGTAGTTAAACAGCTTAGGTTGTTTATCTTTAATTAGTTTGGCCAGTTCGATGGTGGCATACACATCGGATACCGCATCATGGGCATTGGCATGGCTGAGGCCATTGGCCGCACTGAGTAACTCCAAGCGAAAGCTGACTAGGCCATCGTCGTTGGTTGGCCATTCTATACCTTCTGGGCGCAGCGCGTAGCACGCTCTCACCATGTCAATTAAATCCCAGCGAGAATTGCCGTTTTTCCATTCCCGTTCATAAGGGTCGAGAAAATTTCTAAATAAGGTATAGCGGGTGACTTCATCATCAAAGCGAAGGCTATTGTAACCGACCCCACAGGTGCCCGGTTGACTAAACTCTTGGTTAATTCGAGCAATAAAGTCACTTTCTATTACGCCTTTTTGCATAGCCATTTGCGGAGTAATCCCTGTTACTAGGCAGGCCTGAGGGTGGGGCACATAGTCATTGGGAGGCTGACAAAATAGCTCGATTGGTTTGCCAATGGGGTTTAAATCCCAATCGGTTCTAATGGCAGCAAACTGGCAAGGGCGGTCTTTGGCCGGATGAACGCCAAAGGTCTCGTAGTCGTGAAATAAAAAAGTGTTGTCGTTCATTCGCCTGAATATTTAACTGAAATGATGATACAAGCTAACCATATCATAGTTTTATCTAGATACCGTGGCTTCTGTGCCTAAGCCTTGAGTTTGTCATGGTTTACAGCCTCCTTTGGATATTTTTCATTCGAAACAAACTATTCCACTACACTGAACGTTAAGCATAACTCACACCCATAAAAAAGGACGGTATATGAAAACTCTGTGTTTACTTAGTGGTATGGCGCTGTGCTTAAATGTGAATGCGGCCATAGTGAGCAAAACCGTTAGTCATACAATGGCTGATAAGCAGTTTGAATCCACCTTGGTGTACGATGATAGCCAGCAGCAGTTGCCAGCGGTATTAATGGTGCCCAACTGGATGGGACCGACTTCAGGTTCTTTAGATAAAGCGAAAAAAATCGCGGCCATGGGCTACGCAGTAATGATGGCCGATGTGTATGGCACCGATGTGCGCCCGGCTAACGCTGACGAGGCGGGTAAAGCTGCCGGAGTCCTAAGAAGTGATCGTGCCTTATTAAGGGGAAGAACCAAAGCGGCCTTAGCCGCGATGAAAGCGAATCTGCCGCCAAATGCCGACCCAAGTAAAGTTGCGGCAATTGGTTTTTGCTTTGGTGGTGGTGCGGTATTGGAATTGGCCCGCGGCGGTGAGCCTTTAGCCGCGGTGGTGTCTTTTCATGGCAATTTAGATACGCCAAATCCTGCCGATGCTAACAACATTCAGGCGCCTATTTTAGTGCTGCATGGTGCAATTGACCCTTACGTACCACCAGAGCAAGTGGCGGCCTTTGAAAAAGAAATGAACGAGGCGAAAGTAGACTGGCAACTGATTGCTTATGGCGGCGCGGTGCACTCGTTTACCAATCCACAGGCCAATACGGTAGGTAAGGCGGACTATCACCCTAAAGCAGCGGCGCGTTCATTTCGCGCTATGGATAGCTTGTTCAAAGAAGTGTTTAATTAATCCCGATTACCTAGGCGTGGGGGTAGACTTGTGCCTAGGTTTCGTTTTCCCTTCCTCGTTACTCGCCAAAGCAAATCGTGTGTTGCTGGCAGTTAGTTTATTAGCTTAAGTTGGGCAGCTTCGATTAGCGCGACTAAACAAGACTTGATTAGCAAGTTCGGGTAGACTTCCGTGCATCGTAATATCGACTCAGGGGATAGTTGTGACTCAAACGCTTACCATTACCAGACCGGATGATTGGCACCTTCATTTACGTGACGGCGCAATGCTTAATGTTGCCGCCAACGCCAGTGCTAGGTATTTCTCACGCGCCATCATCATGCCGAATTTAACGCCGCCGGTAACCCAAACTCAGGATGCCCAGGCTTATTATCAACGGATCAAACAATGTTTACCTGAAGGTAACGCGTTCGAGCCCTTAATGACCCTGTATTTAACCGATGCAACAACACCCGCTACTATTGCCGAGGCGGCGGCCAGCGGCATCGTAAAAGCGTGCAAGTTGTATCCGGCTAACGCTACCACTAACTCGGCCCATGGTGTGACCGATGTTAAAGCTTTACGCCCGGTATTTGAGGCGATGGCGGAACACGGTTTATTGTTATTGGTACACGGCGAGGTGACGCACTCCCACATCGATATTTTTGACCGTGAAGCCGCGTTTATCGATGCACACATGAAAAGCCTGGTAGCAGACTTACCCCAGCTGAAAATTGTGTTTGAACATATCACTACTGCCGAAGCCGCCGAGTTTGTGATGAATGCGCCAGATAATATTGCCGCGACCATTACACCGCAGCATCTAATGTATAACCGTAACCACTTGTTAGCCGGAGGGCTGCGACCTCACAACTACTGCTTGCCAGTATTAAAGCGCCAAAGCCATCAGCAAGCCTTGCAAGAGGCGGTGGCGACCGGTACTAAGAAAATCTTCTTAGGTACCGATTCCGCGCCACATTTGCAAGGTGCCAAAGAAAGTGCCTGTGGGTGTGCCGGCTGTTATAGTGCGCCGGCGGCGATTGAGCTTTATGCCGAAATTTTTGAGCACTTGGGCATTTTGGATAAGCTGGAAGCCTTTGCCAGTTTCAATGGCCCAGACTTCTATGGTTTACCGCGCAATCAAAGTACCATTACTTTAAGCCGAGAAGCTTGGCAGGTGCCTGAGTCGGTACTAGTGGGCGAGCAAACGCTAGTGCCGTTCTATGCCGGTGAAACGTTGAGTTGGCAGGTTAAATAGACAAAAAAAAGCCCTTTGTTTTATAACAAAGGGCTTGCGTGAATTGTGTAAAAATACACAGCAATAGGTAACTAAACGCGTGATTGAGCTAGCGACTCAATCGTAAACAAGCTTAGTGTTAATCAATTTTTCAGGCTATTCCCCAAATGGGTGATATTTTCATTTCTTCCATAAAAATTCATTTGTTTAGTCGAACTTTCCATCCTGAGTCGCAGCTTTACCCTTTTTAGAGAGCTTTATGTTGGGCATTTGGCCCCTGTATTTAGCGGTATAGGCGACATATTTCATCGTAGTTACATTTTTTCTACGCTGAGCGTCAATACGGCTGGCTTTCGCTGTTGCCACTCTACTAGCCAATTTACTCAGTTTTTATGCCTGTTTATTCTTTGCTGCGCTACGTTCGTTTACTTTGTTTGGGACTGTTGAGGATGATTTCGCATTGATGGAGTCTTCATCTGTTTTTTAAAGCAAAGCTGTCTTTCATTTTATTTGTAAAATGTACATGGTATTCGGTTTGACGAGTATTTTTTATAGGGAAGTGGAGCATTATACATTTATTCAATGACGTAATTTTACTAGCGTTTCATTTTATAAAAACATAATAGTTTGATTTATATAAACTTTTATTTTCAAACAATGCTTAATTTGCCTCTTGTTTCATTTTTTGCATGTAACTTGCTTTGGTTGAGAAACTAAAAATCAAAAAATGGATAGGAGATATCAATGAAGATATTTGCCACCTTGGCGGCCATTGTCGGGTTAGCACTCTCGATTGGAGGAGCATATCTTATTTCACTTAGCGGCAGTTGGTATTACTTAATTGCTGGTCTACTTCTTCTTACTAGTAGTTATTTTGGATTGAGAAACCGAGCAATTACCCACATTTTATATAGTGCACTTCTCGTTTTGACGGCGGTTTGGTCTTTTTATGAGTCTGGTTACTACTGGTGGGCGCTGGCGCCTCGACTTGGATTATTCTTAATTATCGCAACACCATTACTGTTTGCATTTTCAACCCCAAAGCGTTCTAGAATGCTAAGTTCTGGGGTGTGGGCACTTGTTACTGTTCTTCTATTAGGTAGTTTACTCAACCATCCAACTGCCAAACAGGGAGATTTGCCTGATAAGATAGTTAATTCCTCTGCTAACTTAGGTAACTCTCCAGAGACTGATTGGTATGCCTATGGCCGCTCAAATATGGGGCAGCGATTTTCACCATTGGATAATATTACGCCTCAAAACATCAAACAGCTGGAACAGGCCTGGGTTTATGAGACGGGAGATAAGAAAGGTCCGCAGGATGTAGGTGAAACAACGTACGAAGCGACACCTCTTAAAGTTGGAAATACCTTATACCTATGTACGCCGCACAACTGGGTAGTTGCATTAGACGCCGATACCGGTAAAAAACAATGGGTATACGATGCGAAGGTGCCAACTGAAATGCAGCGTCAACATCAAACCTGTCGAGGTGTATCTTACCAGCCACCTCGCTCTGGAGGTGTTCGCTCGGCTAAAGTGCAAAGTTCGCCATCTGAGGAACTCGATCCTGTTCGTTGTGATGCAAAAATTTTTTTACCAACATCTGACGCGAGATTGATTGCGCTTGACCCTGCTACTGGTGCTCGCTGTGAGGAATTCGCTAAAGACGGCGTATTGGATCTAACGCGTAATATGCCATTTAAGCAAGCAGGTTATTACTATTCGACATCACCGCCGTTAGTCTCAAATGGGGTCGTTGTTGTTGGTGGTTCAGTCAACGACAACTATGATGTGAATTCGCCCTCTGGTGTGATACGCGCTTATGACGTTGATACTGGTGAGCTGAAATGGAACTGGGATGCAGCTAAGCCTGATCAAACAAAACCAATATCTCAGGGTGAAACATACACCGAAAGCTCACCGAATAGTTGGTCTGTTGCCAGTGCCGATGAAAAGCTCGGGTTATTGTATCTGCCAATGGGTAACCGAACACCCGATCAGTTAGGTATGTACCGTACACCCGAAGAAGAAAAATATTCAACTTCAGTAGTGGCATTGCATATTGATACGGGCAAGGTAGCCTGGGTACAGCAGTTTATTCATCATGATCTCTGGGATATGGATACACCCGCTCAACCTGTGCTGTTTGACATGCAAACATCAACAGGAAAACAACCGGCGTTAGTCGTACCGACCAAGCAGGGGGACGTTTATGTCCTAAATCGTGAGACCGGAAAGCCTATTGTACCTATTAAAGAGGTTCCTGCTCCTCAAGGTACTATTAAGGGTGACTACGCTTCTCCAACCCAACCTAGTTCAGAATTAAACTTCAAACCTAAAAAGTTAACGGGTGCAGATATGTGGGGAGCGACACCAATTGACCAAATGATTTGTCGTATCCAGTTTCATTCACTGCGTTATGAAGGTCAATACACGCCACCTTCAACCCAAGGAACATTAGTCTATCCGGGGAACTTTGGTGTCTTTAACTGGGGGAGTGTTGCGGTTGACCCAGAAAAGCAAGTGATGTTTGGTATGCCGCTATATCTTGCATTTGTATCTAAGCTAGTGCCAAACGATGGTTCAGATAAAGGCCCTGTGAATACGGGTGAACACGGGTTAAATTCAAATGCTGGTGGTCCTTATTCTGTGTCGCTTAAACCGTTTCTTTCTCCATTGGGAGTACCATGTCAACAACCGCCATGGGGTTACGTTGCAGGCGTTGATTTGAATACCGGTGAAAAGGCTTGGCAACATAAAAACGGAACAATTCGTGATATGACACCCCTGCCACTCAAAATTAAGTTGGGTATGCCTGGAATTGGCGGGCCAGTGATTACCCGTGGTGGTGTTGTATTCATGGCAGCTTCGCTAGACGATTATATTCGAGGTTATGATCTAACTTCCGGCAAGCAGATATGGGAAGCTCGATTGCCAGCAGGTGGTCAGGCGACACCTATGACTTACCTCAATAGTAAAGGTGAGCAGATGGTAGTGCAGGTAGCCGGAGGGCACGGCTCTATTAATACCACGATCGGTGATTATGTGGTGGCTTATAAACTTAAGTAGATGAAAAGTTCGGGCTATCTGCCCGAACTTTTTGATTTAAGTCTGAATAATTTAGGGATGATTTCGCCTAGACGGCGACGTCATTAAGCTTCAACGAGCAAAGCTTAGCTAAGCAAAAAGAAAGCTCGCCCTGCATTATCTTCGCCCTGTGTTCAAGCTTACAAAGCCATGCTTTGTATAAAGCCAAGCTTTCACCTAATTTCCAAGCGCGCCTGCGCAACTCGCTGCGCTCAAACAGTGCTCGGCTTTTCCGCTTGTCAACGGCGTTGCTCGGCGATAATGAAGGGATGAAGTGCAATTTTGACTATCGAGGGTGTAAACCGGATTCTCCCAAACAGGGGGCGCTTATTTGGTTGCTAGGGTTATTAGTCTTGTTTTTATCACTCATTTTTGTGTTGAGCTTTAGTTTTTTAAAGCAAAGCTTTCGCCTACGGCGATATACTTTTCTTTGCTGGCCAAAGAAAAGTATACAAAAGAAAGGCCACCCAGCATCTTCTTAGATCCTCCGTTGCGCACTCACAAGGGCGTTGAAGTAACTCGCTGCGCTCAAACAGACTTCAACTTTATTCCCTTGTTTATTTGCGCTACTCGGCGAAGATGATGAGGTATAAGGTGCAATCTTGGCTATCGAGGGTGTAAACCGGATTCTTCCAAACAGGGGGCGCTTATTTTGTTACTAGGGTTATTAGTCTTGTTTTTATCACTCATTTTTGTGTTGAGCTTTAGTTTTTTAAAGCAAAGCTTTCGCCTACGGCGATATACTTTTCTTTGCTGGCCAAAGAAAAGTATACAAAAGAAAGGCCACCCAGCATCTTCTTCGATCCTCCGTTGCGCACTCACAAGGGCGTTGAAGTAAACACTACGCTCGAACAGACTTCAACTTTACTCCCTTGTTCATTTGCGCTACTCGGCGAAGATGATGGGATTATAAAGCTCAACTCTGACTATCAAAGCGAGTAAGCTTGATCTGGATTTGATTTCTTTTAAGTCTGCTTACTGTATGATTATTCGGGTTTTTATATTTGCTGGTGCGGTGATACATAGCCGCTTTCTACCTTGTAAGGTAGGCAAAGCTGCAAGATCGCAGTAAAAATGTTATGTTTAAGGCGAACATGGAACCATATAAGAAGTTTGTAGAAGACAATTTTAGATTTTTGCTGGCAGCATTTGCGAATGTAATCGCACTCATCGCTTCTATTTGGTGGGTGATAGACAGCAATTTTAATTCCACAGGTAGTATTGAGATTGAGCCTATCGTAACTACGATGGCGTTGATCGTCACTTTGTTGAGTTTGAACTTTGTAAATAATAAGCTCAGCAAGCCTTTGCTAAAAGTACATATGACAATGGTTATGTGTCAGCACCCTCTAAAAGGGTGGATTCACGGGATTAGCGTTACAGTTGAAAACCACTCAATAATCAAAGCTTTTATCAAGAATTTTCAAGTCCAGCTTCTAGAAGAAAAAAAAGTAATGCAATTTATGTATGAGGGGTTTACGGGTGAAATATTGCCCAAGGTGATTTTGGAACCTGGCCAAGCCTTCTCATTCAATATTTCTAAAGAGAATATATCAGGGGTACTAGAAAACCCAGAGGCCTACGGCGATTTCGTGGTAACAACTGATGTTGGGCATCAATTCCGAGTCCCAGCTAAAGTGTTCCGTAAGCATTTCGCCACGTTGCAGAAGTGCAAAGCATAACAAGGCTAAGCACAATTAAAAGACGCATTGCACTGGACGGTTTACACTACGTTTCGGCCACCTGTGTTGGTAGAGTCAATTTTTCCCTCTTAACACGTTTCTTTCAAAAAACCAGCTTCGAAGTGGCTATAAAACGCTAAGCTCGGTGCCAATTGGTGACGTGCATCGCAATACATTTACGCTAGGGCTTTCTTAACTTAGACGAAGCACTCATCCTCGCTCCCTTAAGCCTTGCATGACTGGAGGAATTTAGCCTCTGCAACTAAGCTAAGCGTAGGCACACAAATGGAGTGCAAACTATGTCAGAGAATTTGAAAGTGCGCGATTACATGCTAACCCGCCCAGTTTGTTTTACTGCAAAACAAGCCATTGCCGAAGTGGTGCGTAGCTTACTTGAGCACAAGCAATTAGGGGCTCCGGTGGTTGATGAGCATAAACATGTGATTGGTTGGATTTCCGAGCAAGACTGTTTAAAAAGCTTATTGGAAGCGACTTATCATTGCGAAACCGTGTCCCTGGTTGAAGATTTAATGCGCAAAGATGTGCTAAGTGTTGGCCCCGAGACCAGTATTTTCGAGCTGGCGCAAAGTATGCTGCTGCAGAAACCCAAAATGTATCCCGTGATTGAACAAGGTAAATTATTGGGCTTAATTACCCGCGAAGAGGTACTGGCGGGGATCAGCAAACATTTGAATAGTTGCTATAAGAGCGTCAGTTAGACTTGTTTTCTCAGTGATTGTTGTTAGCATTTGCGCCTCGTATGCAACCTTACGAGGCTTTATTCTTGCAGTCGGCTTTATCTACCCTTAAACAACAAATATCTCTTGCTCTTGCTAAAGACCGTTATCGTTTACAAAACCAATTGGCTAAGTTTAACGATCAACAGTTAAGTGAAGAACATCCTCCTTTTGCTAAGTTTATGCAGGCTTTGCAGCGCTCTGTGGAAAAAGCAGAGCAGCGGCGTAGTTCCATTCCTAAGATTGACTACCCACCTCAATTACCGGTTGCGGAACAAAAGCAGACGATTTATGAGGCGCTAAGAGATAACCAAGTGGTGATCATTGCCGGTGAAACAGGCTCGGGTAAAACCACGCAAATTCCTAAAATTTGTTTGGAGCTGGGTTTAGGTAGTCGCGGCTTTATTGGTCATACTCAGCCCCGGCGTCTGGCTGCGCGCAGTGTGGCGGCGCGGATTGCCGAAGAGCTTAATACCCCCGTGGGCGAGCTGGTGGGTTATAAGATCCGTTTTAATGATCAGATAAAAAATGACAGCTTAATTAAGCTGATGACCGACGGCATGCTGTTGGCCGAGCTACAGCAAGACCGCTTTTTATCGCAATATGAAGTGCTAATTATCGATGAAGCCCACGAACGCAGCCTCAATATTGACTTCATTTTAGGGGTACTCAAACAGCTACTGCCTAAGCGTCCTGATTTAAAAGTGGTGATAACCTCGGCCACCATCGATCCGCAGCGCTTTTCTAAGCACTTTAATGATGCGCCGGTAATAGAAGTATCGGGCCGTACTTATCCGGTAGAAACCCGCTATCGGCCTCTAAATGATGGTGAACAAACTAAAGATGTTTTAGAGGGGTTAGCCGATGCGGTGGAAGAACTGTATCGCGAAAAGCCCGGCGATATTCTGGTGTTTATGAATGGCGAGCGGGAAATTCGTGATGCCGCAGACTTTTTGCAAAAACGCCAATATCGAGATACTGAAGTATTACCACTGTACTCACGGCTATCGAATGCCGAGCAAAATAGAATCTTTGCCTCGCATCGCGGGCGACGCATTGTATTAGCCACTAACGTCGCCGAAACCAGTCTTACCGTGCCTGGTATTCGTTATGTGATTGACCCAGGCACGGCGCGAATTAGCCGTTATAGCTACCGTTCTAAGGTACAACGCTTACCGATTGAGGCGATTTCCCAAGCCAGTGCCAATCAACGTAAGGGGCGCTGTGGCCGGGTGGCCGAAGGTATTTGTATTCGCCTATACAGTGAAGAGGATTTTGAGGGGCGTGCCGAGTTCACCGACCCGGAAATTTTACGCACCAATTTGGCCTCGGTGATTTTACAAATGTTGGGCTTAAAGCTGGGCAAGTTGGAAGCTTTCCCCTTTATTGATATGCCCGATCAGCGAAATATCAAAGACGGCTTAAATCTCTTAGAAGAGATAGGCGCGCTGGAACAACGCCATGGCAAACCTAGCCTCAGTGCTCGCGGTAGGGAAGTGATTAAATTTCCCATCGACCCGCGTTTAGCACGCATGATGGTGGCGGCCAAGCAATTTAACTGCGTGCAAGAGATGATGGTGATTTGTGCAGCCTTGTCGATTCAGGATCCACGAGAGCGGCCTAACGACTGTAAGCAAGCGGCCGATCAAAAGCATGCGCGTTTTGTTGATAAAGATTCCGATTTTTCGAGTTATTTGCTGTTGTGGCGTTACTTACAAGAGCAGCAACAAGCGCTATCGGGTAACCAGTTTAGAAAGCTCTGCAAGCAAGAGTTTCTTGCCTATATGCGGATCCGCGAATGGCAAGATTTGGTGTACCAGTTATCTACAGTGGTTAAGGAACTAGATTACCCGGTAAATCAAAGCGAAGCCGATTACGATGCTATTCATCAGGCGATTACCGCCGGTTTGTTAAGTCATTTGGGCTTTAAAGATAAGGAACGGGAGTTTCTTGGGGCGCGTAATGCACGCTTTGTGGTATTCCCCGGCTCTAGCCAAGCTAAAAAGCCGCCTAAGTGGGTAGTGGCCGCAGAGCTGGTAGAAACCTCGCGCCTATTTGCTCGCGGCGTGGCTAAAATCCAGCCCGCATGGCTGGAGCAGCAAGCCGAGCACTTAATTAAAAAGTCTTATAGTGAGCCGCATTGGTCAACTAAGCAGCAGGCGGTAATGGCCTACGAAAGTGTACGCCTATATGGCGTAGCTTTGGTGAATAAACGCTTGGTGAATTACGGAAAAATTGACCCGATGGTAGCGCGAGAAGTGTTTATTCGTTCGGCCTTGGTGGAAGGGCAATGGCAGGCTAAACATCAGTTTCTTAAGATTAACCAGCAATTACTCGATGATGCTGAAGCCTTAGAGCAAAAGCAGCGTCGCCGTGACGTGCGGGTGGATGACCAAGTCTTGTTTGATTTTTACGCCGAGCGTTTGCCTCAGGACATTGTTTCTGCCAGCCACTTTAATCGCTGGTGGAAAAAGGCCAGTGAAAAGCAGGCTGATTTACTCACCTTTGATAAGCAAATGTTGTATCAGCATGATGCGGCTCATATTACCGAAAAGCAGTATCCAGAGCGTTGGCAGTTTGAGCAGGTCTCGGTGGCGCTAAGCTACGTATTTGAGCCCGGGCAAGTGGATGATGGCGTCAGCGCCCATATTCCGCTGGCTTTATTGAACCAGCTGGATTTTAGTCGCTTTGAGTGGCAAATTCCGGCGTTTCGTGAAGAGTTGATCAGTGCGCTGATTAAATCCTTACCGAAGACGCTAAGGCGTAACTTTGTACCGGTGCCCAACTATGTGCAGGCCTTCCTACAAGCGATTCCCGCCGCAGAGGGCGATTTAATGGAAGTGCTGACCAAGCAGCTGCTACGCATGAGCGGAGTGAGAATTCCCGAAGATGCCTGGAACATGGAGGCGGTGCCGGAACACTTAAGAGTGAACTTTAAGGTGATTGATGAAGCTGGCAAGCTAGTGGCACAAGGGCGAAGCTATCAAAGTTTGCAGCAAAAACTGCAACACCAAGTAGAGCAGAGCATTGCCGAAATGGCCCCTAGCGCCTTTGCTGAGCAAACTAAGCTTAGTGATTGGAGCTTTGGTGAGTTGCCTGAGGTGATAGAAGAGCAGCGTCAGGGCTATCAGCTTACCGCTTATCCGGCCTTGGTGGATGAAGGTAAGTCGGTCTCGCTAAAGTTATTCGATAAAGAGGAAGAAGCGCAGTGGAGTCAAACCCGCGGTTTGAGTAAGTTGCTACAACTGAATATTCCATCGCCGCTAAGTTACTTGCAGCAGCATTTGCCGAATAAGGCGAAACTGGGTTTGTACTTCAATCCCTTTGGTCGAGTGGATGTGTTGTTAGATGACTGCTGTCTGGCGGTGATTGATAAGTACTCTGCGCAGCAGCGGATTGATAATGAAACAGACTTTAAGGCGCTGTGTGACACGGTGCGTGCAGAACTAGCCGAGGAAACGCTGGCAGCGGTAGTGCAGGTGGAACAAATTCTTAGTTTGCACTATCAAATCTCTAAGCAGTTAAAAGGCAAAGTGGGCTTTGATAGAGTGATGGCGCATGCCGACATCAAGGCGCAGCTAGGCCAATTGGTGCACAAAGGTTTTGTGCGCAAGGTAGGGCTGGCGCGTTTGGGCGATGTGCAGCGTTATTTAAAGGCGATTGAACGTCGTTTAGAGAAGCTAGCGATAGATCCACATAAAGATCGCCTCGCCCTGCAGCAAGTCGAAACGGCTGCAGAGCGCAGCGGGCAACTAAACTTAGCGAGTTATAGCCAAGAAGGTGAAGACTTGCGTTGGATGATAGAAGAGTTGCGGGTATCGTTATTTGCTCAGCAACTGGGCACTAAGTATCCCATCTCTTTGAAGCGGGTACTCAATCACATCAGTGAACTAAAAAAAGGAAGTAAAGGGTGAGTGAAGCAACAGCGAATCAAGGGCCAAAAGTCGAGATTTATTACTGCA
Source organism: Agarivorans gilvus (assembly GCF_001420915.1). Taxonomy (NCBI): domain Bacteria; kingdom Pseudomonadati; phylum Pseudomonadota; class Gammaproteobacteria; order Alteromonadales; family Alteromonadaceae; genus Agarivorans; species Agarivorans gilvus. The sequence continues at coordinate 232,730 of NZ_CP013021.1, forward strand.
GCCTATGCGGTTGGTTATTAAGAGCCTCTTGGCTTAGCCAAGAGTTGTTAACTACCTTTTCGCAAGAGCTTGGCGAGGTGGCCTTAAAGCCGGCGAGTAAGGGGCGCTTTCAAATCTATGTGGATGGCCAGTTAGTATGGTGCAGGAAACAAGACAATGGTTTTCCTGAGGCGAAAATACTTAAGCAACGGGTGCGGGATATTATTGCGCCGGATATGGCCTTAGGGCACAGCGACAGCAAGTAAAGAAGATAAAAAAGGGCGCATAGAGCGCCCTTATTGCTTACTAAATATCGCGATTAAGCGAAGTTTTTAGCAACGAAGTCCCAGTTTACTAGTGACCAGTAAGCGTTTAGGTAATCAGGACGCACGTTACGGTAGTCGATGTAGTAAGCGTGTTCCCAAAGGTCGCAAGTTAATAGTGGAGTTACACCTTCATCAGTTAGCGGAGTCGCTGCGTTGCTGGTGTTTACGATAGCTAGGCTGCCGTCGGCGTTTTTCACCAACCAAGTCCAGCTTGAACCGAAGTTGTTTACTGCACTGTCAGTGAATTTAGCTTTGAATTCGTCGAATGAACCGAAGCTTGCATCAATGGCTGCCGCTAGTTCACCGCTTGGTTGGCCGCCAGCATTAGGGGCTAAACAGTTCCAGTAGAAGGTGTGGTTCCAAACTTGAGCTGCGTTGTTGAAGATGCCGCCAGTAGAAGATTTGATGATTTCTTCTAGGCTTTTATCTGCAAGCTCGGTACCTTCAATTAAACCGTTTAGTTTAACTACATAAGTATTGTGGTGCTTGCCGTAGTGGTAAGACAAAGTCTCTGCTGAGATGTGTGGCTCTAGGGCGTCTTGAGCGTATGGTAATTCAGGTAGTGTAAATGCCATGTGTTTCTCTCCTTGTAATAATTGGCTGTAACAGCGCAATCTTTTATATAGTAAAAACTTTACTAACTAGTCTAGCACTAGTGTTGAGTAGGGAAAAGCAAAATCAGCAAAAAAAATTGATCTAGCGCAAAGTGGTGAAATTGCTCAGCAATGTTGCTAGGATATATTCAACACCAAGAATAGTCTTAGTCCAGATATTAGAGAAGTTCAAAATGGAAACGATTGATAAAATCAAACAGCAAATTGCTGAAAACCCAATCCTTATCTATATGAAGGGATCGCCTAAGTTCCCTAGTTGTGGTTTTTCGGCACAAACCGTTGAAGCGCTAATGCAATGTGGCGAGCGTTTTGCCTATGTAGATATACTACAAAACCCAGATATTCGTGCCGAGTTGCCTAATTACGCAGATTGGCCAACCTTCCCACAATTGTGGGTAGAAGGTGAATTGATTGGTGGTTGTGACATCGTGATGGAAATGTTCCGTAGTGGTGAACTACAGCCGCTTATCAAAGAAACCGCCGCCAAACACCCAGCCCCCGAGGCTGAGTAAGCAATTATTTGAACAAAGCCGCTCAATTAGAGCGGCTTTTTATTGTTGCCTATCAAGTTGTTCAATGTTTTTCCATAAAAAGGTAAAATCAAAGAGACTTTTTGTGATCAAAAGCGTATAGTGCGCATCCTTTAAATAATTGTGGGCCAAATATGACAGAATCCAGCAGTTCAAGTTTTGAGCAATTTGCTTTACCTGAAACGATTTTAAAAGCGATTTCCGAGATTGGATTTGAGACACCGTCTCCGATTCAGGAAAAGACCATTCCATTGCTGCTGGAAGGACACGACGTACTTGGCTTGGCACAAACTGGCACCGGTAAAACGGCGGCTTTTTCTCTTCCTTTAATAGCTAAACTTGATCCTCAGCTAAACGTTCCACAAATGTTGGTATTAGCACCAACCCGTGAACTGGCTAATCAGGTAGCCGATGCCATTAAAGATTTCAGCCGTAATATCCCTGGCTTACGGGTATTGGCTATTTATGGTGGTGCGGATTACGGCCAACAGATTAAAGAGCTTCGTCGTGGACCACAGATCATTGTGGGTACCCCAGGACGAACCATCGATCACCTCGAGCGTGGTAAGTTAAAACTTGACCAACTAAAAGCCTTGGTACTAGATGAAGCCGACGAAATGCTACGCATGGGCTTTATTGATGATGTAGAGCGCATCATGCGTGATATTCCTAAAGAGCGTCAAACCGCTTTGTTCTCGGCCACCATGCCGCCAGCAATTAAGAATATCACCAAGAATTACATGTCTGAGCCTAAAGAAGTCAAAATTGCGGCCAAGACACAAACCGTTTCCAACATTGACCAGTTTTACTGGCAAGTGGGCGGCTTAAATAAAATTGAAGCCTTAGCGCGAATTTTAGAAGTGAACAATGATGGGGCGGCGATTATCTTTGCTCGTACTAAAACTTCTACTACCGATATTGCAGAGCGTCTTGAAGCTAAAGGCTTCAGCGTTGCAGCGCTAAACGGTGATATGAACCAAAGCATGCGTGAGCGCACCATTGCCCGCTTGAAGGCGGCTAAATTAGATATCGTAGTGGCTACCGATGTGGCTGCACGTGGTCTTGATGTAGAACGCATTGGTTTAGTGGTTAACTTCGATATTCCTTACGATGCAGAAGCTTATGTTCACCGTATTGGCCGTACCGGCCGTGCTGGACGTAGTGGTAAAGCGGTCATGTTTGTGGGTTTCCGCGAACAACGTTTATTGCGCAACATTGAACGCGTTACGCGCCAAAAAATTGAGCCAATGCAGCTTCCTACTCGTGAAGAAATCGAGAAGAAACGTATTTCAAGCTTCCAAGATAAACTTGCTGCAGCGGTGGCTAACGTTCAGCTAGAAGATTATCAAGCGATTGCTTCTGAGCTAGCCAGCAACCTAGGTATGAGCGAACTTGAACTCGCTACCGCCTTGTTGTTCCAAGCGCAAACGGCTCGTCCATTTAAATTACCTGCTGACCCAGAGGTACGTTCGGCTCGCTTTAATAACGAACGTGGTTCACGTCGTGGTGAACGCAGCGAGCGTGGCGAGCGAAATCACCGTGGTCAACGTGGTGCTGAGAAAGGTGGTCGCGGCGAAGGTGGTGCTAAGCGTAAACGCCGTACTGCCGATGTGGAAATGAATACTTACCGTGTTGATGCGGGCCGCGAGCACGGTGTTCAAACTAAACACATTGTTGGTGCCATTGCCAATGAAGCCAACATCAGCAGCGACTACATTGGTAGTGTGAAGTTGTTCGATAGCTACTCAACGGTAGAATTACCTAGCGGTATGCCAGAGAAAACTTTCAATCATTTGAAACGCAGTTTCGTTCGCCAACGTGCGATGCGTTTGGAATTGATTGCTCGCTAAGCTTTAGTCAATGCGATATAAAATAGAAAAGGTGAACCATGGTTCACCTTTTTTATATACTGATGTTTTGCTTCTGTGGGTTAGGGTGTTTATGCGGTGGTTTTGGCGTGCTGTTGTTTTATTGTTGTTGAGTCTTGCTAGCACGGTAAAGGCGGACGGGCTAAGCGAGCGCGGTACTATAGTTAGCTACATCGGCCCATCTGGTAGTTATAACTCTTCTTTATTACTCACGCCTGCCAGCACGATGAAGGTGCTAACTGCCACTGCGGCCATTAAAAGCCTAGGTGCTGATTTTCGTTTCCAAACCGTACTCAGTGTTAAGCGTGGCTCAAAGGGTTTGCATTTGCGGCTGCAGATGAATGGCGATCCAAGCTTTAGCTCAGAAGACTTAAGCGCATTGCTTGCTGCATTAAGACACGATATGAAACAAACTACGGTTCGCTCTATAGAAGTGATTGATAGTGCCTTTACTGGTCACAGCCGTAGCCGTGGACAAGTATGGAATGATATTGGGGTGTGTTTCGCAGCGCCAGTGACGGCCCTGAGCATCGATGGCAATTGTGTATATGGCAATCTTAAACCCGGCCGAGTAGGGCAACTGAGTAGCTTGCATGTGAGTGATAGCCAGTTGCTGGCGATCGATAATCAAATCGTCACCGTGGCAGCAGACACCGCCGATTGTCAGCAAAACTTGCTGGTGGGGGAGCATAATCGTTATCGCTTAACTGGCTGTATGCCTGCTAACGCCAGCATGATGCCGCTGCGCTTTTCGATCAATGATGAACGCGCTTATTTTGCCTTAAAGCTAAAACGTAGTTTACGTGCTCAAGGTTTTAAACTTAATGCTGAACCGCAGTTTACATCAGGCCTTGAAGCTTATTCTCAGTCTTATATTCACCGCTCTGCTGCCTTAATCGAGCTGTTAACTACCATGTTGGTGGAGTCGGATAACCTGTATGCCGACAGTATTTTCAAAACCCTCGCTATTGCGGCGCAGCGCCCTGCCAACTATGAGGTAGCCAGCGAAGTGTTAATTGGGCAGCTTGAGCAACTCGGCATTGATGTAACACGCTTGCAAATTCGCGATGGTTCAGGGCTTTCTCGAGAAAACCTAGTCAGTGCCAAGGCGCTATATCAGGTGCTACAACTATGGCAGCAAGATCCGCAACTACAGCCCTTAATCAGCCGTTTAGCCATTGCAGGTCAAAGCGGAACGCTACGTTATCGTCATAGCCTCACCAAGACTCCTTTAAAAGGACATATTCACGCAAAAAGTGGTTATGTTAACGGAGTGGTCAATTTAGTGGGTTATATCGAAAAAGATGGCCAGTATAGCCCCTTCGTATTGTTAACTAATGGCGTAGTATTAACGGCTGAAGAACAGCTAGCGCTGCGCAAACGGCAAATCATTCATCCGGTGTTGAGCTTTGAACGAGATTGGCTCGAGCAACAGTGGCAGCTAATAAAATAGTAAAAAATTCATAAATTCAGAATGCTTATTCAGTGCATTTGCTCGGTTAATGACTGGTTTGTTTATTGTATATAGCGACGTAAAGCAAAAAAATAGTATAAAAATTGGTTTTGGCTGTGATTCCCCTTCTTTTTGTGCTTGAATTAGCGCCCTAAAAAAATGGACGTTAATAACAAACACAACATCAAGAGAAAATCATGAGTAACAACACCTCGGTGAACAGTCGCTGGTCGAGCAACTTCGCCTATATACTAGCTGCTACTGGTGCCGCTGTCGGACTGGGTAACATTTGGAAATTCCCCTACATTATGGGTGAGAATGGCGGCGGTGCTTTCGTTCTTGTCTACCTACTTTGTATTTTGTTTATCGGTATTCCGGTCATGATGGCCGAAGTGTACATTGGTAAACAAGGTCGCTCGACTCCAGCCAATGCGGTAGCTAAAGTGGCTCAGCAAAATGGTCGCTCGAAAAACTGGGCCTTTATTGGTGCCATGGGCGTTCTAGCTGGATTTTTAGTGTTGAGCTTCTACATCGTGATTGCCGGTTGGGCAGTGGCGTATGTATTTAAATCTGTTGCTGGTGATGTTACTGCAGCTGGCGGTGACGCGCAGCAAATTGGAGAATTGTTCTCAGCCTTAACTTCAGATCCTAAGCAACTGTTGGCATGGTCGACATTAGTGATTGTGGGTACTGTGGTAGTATTGGCAAATGGGGTAACTAAAGGGCTAGAGCGGGTTGTTCGCTGGTTAATGCCTGCGCTGTTTGTATTGTTAGTGGTGATCATGCTTTATGCTGCGGTAACCGGTGACTTTGCCGCCGCTGTCAGCTTCATGTTCAGCCCAGACTTTTCTAAACTCACCATTAATGGTGTATTAATGGCCTTAGGTCATGCCTTCTTCACCTTGAGTTTATCTTCTGGGATCATGATGATTTACGGTGCCTACTTACCTGAAGGTACCTCTATCGCTCGTACTTCTATTTACATCGCCATTGCCGATACCGTGGTGGCCTTAATGGCAGGCTTGGCCATTTACCCAATCGTGTTTGCAAATGGTATTGAACCTAGTGCCGGTCCAGGCCTGTTGTTTGTTTCACTACCGATTGCCTTTGGCACTATGCCTTTAGGCGGCATTGTTTCTACGATGTTCTTTACCATGGTGGTGGTAGCAGCTTTCACTTCGGCCTTAGCCTTATTAGAGTCTAGCGCTGCTTATTTGGTTGAGCGTCGCGGCTTGCGTCGTAATGTTGCTGCGATAGTCGCCGGTAGCGGAGTATGGTTACTCAGCCTTGGCACCATTGGCTCCTTTGCCGGATGGGACTTTGCTCAAATTAACGCTGGCGCGATGGGGCATAATTTCTTTGAGATTTTGGATTACCTTACAGCCAATATCTTACTGCCCTTAGGTGGTTTATTTATTACCATCTTTGTGGGCTGGGTGATTCAAGCAGATAGCTTGAAACATCATATGGGGCTAGATAGTAAAACCTTCCAAATGTTTTCTAAGAGCGTGAAATTTATTTCTCCTATCGCTATCGCGGTGGTGTTTTTAAACGCCATCGGTTGGTTGTCGATATAATTTTTCAGCGTTTAATAAAAAGTCGGCTTAAGCCGACTTTTTTGTTTGTTGAGCACGGCGAAAGCGTTAGCTGAGCTAAACATTATCTTTTACAATGAACCCATTACATTCGGTATTTTATCTTTTTCTGATTAAGGACGTTTCATGGCCGATTCTTCAGCTCAACCCATCGCCAAATATCGCTCAGACTACCAAGCCCCCAGTTACACCATAGAAAATGTTGCACTAGACTTTGATTTAGAGCCCACCGCCACTACCGTGCGCGCTGTTTCTACCGTGCAACGCTTAGACCCGCAGGTGGGCGATTTAGTGCTTGATGGCGAAAAACTTGAGTTGCTCAGTTTGAAGGTGAATCAGCAAGAGCACCAACATTATCAGTTGAGCGAAGGCCAGCTGAGCATTAGTGATTTACCAGAACGTTTTGAATTAGAAATTGTTACGCAGATTAATCCGCAAGCCAACAAGGCCTTTGAAGGTTTATATCAATCGGGAGCTGCTTTTTGTACTCAGTGTGAAGCCGAAGGTTTCCGTCGTATTACTTATTTCCTCGATCGCCCCGACGTATTAGCAACCTACAGCACCAAGATAACCGCCGATAAAGCCGCCTATCCTTATTTGCTGTCTAACGGTAACAAAGTAGCCCAAGGGGAGCTAGACAACGGTAAACATTGGGTGAGTTGGCAAGACCCTTTCCCAAAACCAAGTTATCTTTTTGCTTTGGTCGCGGGCGATTTTGACCTATTACAAGACAGCTTTACCAGCCGCTCTGGACGCGAAATTGCGTTAGAGCTGTTTGTTGATAAAGGCAACTTGGAGCGTAGTGAACACGCCATGGCCTCATTAAAGGCCGCCATGAAGTGGGACGAGCAGCGCTTTAATCTAGAATATGACTTAGATATTTACATGATTGTGGCGGTAGATTTCTTCAACATGGGCGCCATGGAAAATAAAGGCCTTAACATCTTTAACTCTAAATACGTATTAGCCAATAAGCAAAGTGCCACCGACAGTGATTTCTTAGGCATTGAAGCGGTGATTGGCCATGAGTATTTCCACAACTGGACCGGCAACCGAATTACCTGTAGAGACTGGTTCCAACTGTCGTTAAAAGAAGGCCTAACGGTTTTCCGCGATCAGGAATTTAGCTCAGATCTAGGCTCGCGGGCGGTCAATCGCATTAAAAACGTGCGTTTATTGCGTAGTCACCAGTTTGCTGAAGACGCAGGGCCGATGGCGCATCCCATTCGCCCCGATAAAGTGATTGAAATGAATAACTTCTATACCTTAACGGTATATGAAAAAGGCGCCGAAGTGATCCGCATGCTGCACACCTTATTGGGTGAACAAGCCTTCCAAGCGGGCATGCAAACCTACGTAGAGCGTCACGATGGTCAGGCCGCGACTTGCGATGATTTCGTTAACGCCATGCAAGACGCTAGCGGTAAAGACTTAAGCCTGTTCAAGCGCTGGTACAGTCAGTCGGGCACACCCGTAGTGTCGGTACAAACTCAATTTGATGCAGCCAAGCAACAGTTTAGCCTGACACTGTCACAAAGCACGCCTGCGACAGCGGATCAACCAGAGAAACTACCACTGCACATTCCTGTGTCCATCGAATTGTTGGCCAGTAATGGCGCTAGCATTCCGCTGCAAGCCGGTGGCAAGCCTGTTTCCGAGGTATTGGAACTGACTCAAGCGCAGCAAAGCTGGGTATTTGATGCGGTGGCAGAAGAACCTTGTGTGGTGCTGCTGCAAGAGTTTTCTGCTCCAGTAAAACTTGATTATAGCTACAGCAGCGAACAGCTGTTATTGATGATTAATCATGCCAGTAATACCTTCGCCCGTTGGGATAGCATGCAGAAGCTGATCGCCGGATGGATGCAGCAAGCGGTGGCGAAAGTTCAGCAACAGCAAGCCTTAGAACTAGAGCCTGCTATCATCGCCACCTTTGAGCAATTACTGCAAGACCAAGCGATTGACCGAGGCTTATTGGCAGAGTTACTTACCATTAGCAGCGAAAACGAAATTGCCGATAACTTCCAAGAAGTGGATATTGACGCCATCGCTAAAGCACGTGATTTCTTTATTGAAGCTTTAGCCTTAGCCTTAGCAGAACCGTTTGCTCAGTTAGAACAACGCTGCGCCGAGGCGGATCAACAAAGCTTGGCACATAGCGATATTGCATGGCGCTCACTCCGTGCTGCGTGTTTACAGTTTGTTGGCTTTAGTCAACCACAGCGAGTGGCGGCGGCTTATTTTGAGAGCAGCTTAATGACCGATAAGCTGGCAGCAATGGCGGCGGCCAATACCGCGGCTATTGAGCAACGTAACAGCATGTTTAAAGATTACGAACAGCAGTGGCAACATGATGGCTTGGTGATGGACAAATGGTTTGCCCTTGAAGCCAGCTTTAGTGGCGGTGATGCGCTAGCGCGAGTGAAAGCCTTAACTGAACACCCTAGCTTTAGTATGGAAAACCCTAACCGGATCCGTTCATTAATTGGTAGCTTTGCTAACAATAACGCGCGTCACTTCCACGCTAAGGATGGGGCGGGTTACTGTTATCTTGCAGAAATCTTGACGTTATTAAACAAGCAAAACCCACAGGTGGCTTCGCGCTTAATTACGCCACTGATTCAAACGGTGAAGTTAGATAAGCAACGTAAAGCGATGATTATTGAACAACTTGAAGGTCTCGCCGCGTTGGATGAGCTTAGTAAAGATTTATACGAGAAAGTCAGCAATGGCTTGCAGCAGTTAAAGGGCTAATATCGTTTTAATTTAATGAAGCAATATTATTTTAATTTGCACATTTCTTATCAGGAATTTGAGCGGGTATACCGAGGAACGGCCCGCTCAGTTCTTGCTGTAGATAACCAAGGGCGGCGGATCCAAATACCGGCACTGCGTTTTTTGCCTTTTTTGACATCGGTCGGTATAAGCGGTCGTTTTGTGTTGTCCACTGATAACAATAATAAATTCCTTTCACTTCAAAAAATCTAGTTAACCATGTTGTAAATTTGTAACGCAGTGGTTTAATTGTTGGTAACAGTTCGCGCTTTATTTTTCGATAAATTAATAAAGCCAACTACACTAACAATAAGCAATAAGCCATTGTTGTTTAACAACAATACTCATTCTCTACTAGGATAAGGAATGCGTTATGACAAGAGCGCAGCAACACACCTCCGTTTTATTGCAAAAGGTCTATCAAATTGTTCATCAAAAACTCGACCCTAAGGTCGCTCCCTTAGCTGAAGAGTTTATTGCGCGACTTTTTTCCGGCATGGGCAGTGATGATTTAGCCAATCGCAGTGATAGTGACCTTTATGGTGTGGGCTTGGGTTTGTGGAATACCCTAAATCAAACCGCCACTTGTGATCGTCACATCAAAGTATATAACCCCGAGCTCAGCCGTCATGGCTGGCAGTCCACCCACACCATTATCGAAATTGTAGTGCCCGATTCCCCGTTTTTGGTGGACTCCATTCGCATGGCTTTAGGGCGTAGTGGCATTAATACCCACTTGTTAATGCATCAACCGATGCGCATTGAGCGTGGCGATAATAATCAAGTACTGGCGCTGCACAATGTAAAACATGAAGAAATCGGTAATCAAACCGTGTTCATGATTGAAATTGACCGACAAAGTGATGAGCGTGCTTTACAACACTTAAGTAAAGAGCTGAACACCGTTTTAGATGACGTGAGCGTGGTGGTGAACGATTGGCCAGCGATGCTGACTAAACTCAAACAGGTTACCGCCGATCTGGCGGCCAGCAAGGGAGCGAAGGATGATCAGTTGCTGGCGCAGAGTACCGCATTTCTCTCATGGATGGCCGATAATAACTTCACCCTGATGGGTTATCGCCATTACAGCCTTAAGAAAGTGAAAGGGGATTTGCAACTATTGCCCGACGACAAGGGCTGTTTGGGCTTATACCGAGAGTATCAAAGTGACAAGGTAGTTTCGTTATCTAGTTATACCCATGCGGGGCGCGAATTGGCCACCAACAGTGTGCCTTTGGTGCTAAATAAAAGTAACCATAAATCACGAGTACATAGACCCGCCTATATTGACCATGTCGGCGTTAAGATTTTCGACGATAAAGGTAATGTAGTAGGTGAGCATCGGTTTATCGGCTTGTATGCGTCTTCTATCTATAATCGCAGCGCCTTAGAAATTCCGCTCATCAATCAAAAACTCGCTCGTATCATGGTTAATTCCGGTTTACCGGAAGGCTCTCATGCGTATAAATCGCTACTCAATATTATGGAAACCTATCCTCGTGATGAGTTGATTCAAGCTACCGAAGAGGAATTGCTGGAAATAGGCCTAGGGGTTGAACAAATACAGGAGCGCGATTTAGTTAAGCTGTTTGTGCGTAAAGACATCTACGGGCGTTTTTATTCTTGTTTGATCTATACCAACAAGGAGCGCTACAACACCGCTCTGAGAATTGAAAGCCAGCGCATATTAAAACAGCACTTTAAATCAGATGAAGAAGTGGAATTTTCAACTTACTTCACCGAAGGGGCGATGGCGCGTACTCAGTACATGGTAAGGGTTAAGGATTACAATCAGGAGTTTGACTTGAGCAACCTAGAAACTAACCTCATTGAGGCCGCTCGAACTTGGGAAGACCGCCTAGTTGATTCATTAGTTTCTAACTTTGGAGAAGAGCGGGCGATTGAGCTGAGCAATCTCTATCAAACGGCTTTTCCTCGCTCTTACAAAGAGAACGTATTACCGGGCTCTGCAGTGGCTGACATTATTCAATTTGAAGAGCTCAGTGATGAACACCAGTTAGGTATGTTGTTTTATCGGCCTCAGGAAGAAGCGGCACAGAGTAACTCGGTGCGTTTAAAATTGTTTCACTTAAACGAACCCTTATACTTATCAGATATTTTGCCCATGCTCGAGAATATGGGCTTACGAGTCATTGGGGAAACACCGTATCGTTTATTGACCTCCGAAGGAAAAGTCTATTGGCTACTGGATTTCTCAATGTTATTTGTGGGCTCTGGTAGTTTGGACATGGAAAAAAATCGGGACAATTTCCAGCAGGCCTTGGCTAACATCTGGGCTGGTAAACTAGAAGATGACGGTTTCAATAGATTGGTATTAGCCGCACAAGCCTCGGGCAGAGATGTGGCTTTACTGCGGGCCTACGCTAAATACATGCGGCAAATAGGCAGCAGCTTTAGCCAAAGCTATATTGAAGAAACCTTCGCCAACTATCCAGAGATAGCCGTATTACTACTTGAGCTATTTAGACGGCGCTTTAATCCCAGCTTAAAACCTGCACCCAAAACCGAGCAGAAAATTGAAGAAAAACTCATCTCTCTATTGGATGGGGTAGAGAATCTCGATGATGATCGGATTATTCGTCGTTATCTTGAGATGATTAAAGCCACACTGCGCACCAATTTCTATCAGCTTAATCAAGCTAAGCAGGTGAAAGATTACATCTCGTTTAAGATGAATCCGAGTCAACTCTCAGACATGCCCCAGCCGGTGCCAATGTTTGAAATATTTGTTTACTCGCCTCGCGTCGAAGGGGTGCATCTACGTGGTGGCAAAGTGGCCCGCGGAGGATTACGCTGGTCGGATCGTCGCGAAGACTTTAGAACCGAAGTGCTCGGTCTGGTTAAGGCTCAGCAAGTTAAAAATACCGTTATTGTGCCTGTAGGGGCCAAAGGCGGCTTTGTTTGTAAACAGTTGCCTAGCCCTAGTGAACGTGAGGCTTGGTTGGAAGAAGGCAAGGCTTGTTATCGGATCTTTATTCGTGGTTTGTTGGATATCACCGACAATAACGTTAAAGGTGAAATCGTGCCTCCGGCTCAGGTGGTGCGCCGCGATGACGACGACCCTTATTTAGTGGTGGCCGCCGACAAAGGCACTGCGACCTTCTCAGACATTGCTAACCAGTTAAGCCAAGAATATCAATTTTGGATGGGCGACGCCTTTGCCTCTGGCGGCAGCAATGGTTACGACCATAAAGGTATGGGTATTACCGCTCGAGGGGCTTGGGAGTCGGTAAAACGCCACTTCAGAGAAATAGGCATCGATTGCCAAAGCACCGACTTTAGCTGTGTCGCGGTGGGTGATATGGCTGGCGATGTATTTGGTAATGGCATGCTGTTATCTGAGCATACCTGCTTGGTGGCCGCCTTTAACCACATGCACATTATTATCGACCCTACACCAAACGCTGCTGCGTCTTACCAAGAGCGTAAGCGTTTATTTGAATTACCTCGCTCATCTTGGGCCGATTACGACAAAAGTTTAATCAGCGAAGGCGGCGGCGTATTCTTGCGCAGCGCTAAGTCGATTAGCTTAACGCCGCAAATACAAAAATTGCTTGATACCAAAGAAACTCAGGTCACACCCAATGCCTTAATTAAGCTCATTTTGTGTGCTCCGGTAGATTTGTTCTGGAATGGTGGCATTGGTACTTATATTAAAGCCAGTTCAGAGTCTGATGCGGATGTGGGCGACCGAGCCAACGACGCCTTAAGAATTAACGGCAAACAGTTACGCGCAAAAATTGTCGGCGAGGGTGGCAACTTAGGTATTACCCAGCTGGGACGTATTGAAATTGCCAGCCATGGTGGGCGCATCAATACCGATTTCACCGATAACGTGGGTGGCGTGGACTGTTCTGATAACGAAGTAAATATCAAAATTTTGTTGAATGGTCTGGTGGCAAATGGCGATTTAACCGAGAAACAGCGCAATAAGTTGTTGGTTGATATGACTGAGAACGTAGCGGAAATCGTACTCGATAACGCCTATCGTCAAGGTCAGTCAATCAGCCTCACCGAGCATCTGGGGGCGACTACTGCTAAAGAGGTGATTCGCTTCATGCACGCTTTAGAGCGTGATGGCTTACTTGACCGCAGTTTAGAGTTCTTGCCTAGCGATGAAGAGTTAATTGAACGCCAGTCCAATGGCCAAGGTTTAACTCGGCCAGAGCTAGCGGTGCTGGTAGCCTATGGAAAAATGGTGTTAAAAGAGTGGTTTAACGTAGAAGACGTCACCGAAGATCCCTACTTAAGCCAAACCTTGATTAAGTCTTTCCCAGTATTACTGCAACAACGTTATAGCGAGCAAATGCAGCAGCACCCGCTGCGCCAAGAGATTGTTGCCACCCGTTTGGCGAATCGAGTGGTTGACCACGCAGGTTTTAACTTTGTGACTCGTTTATTGGAAGAAACTGGCTCCAGCGCGGCTGAAATATGTACTTGTTATGTGACCGCCTGCGAGGTGTTTGGCATATGGGAACTGTTTGAGAAAATAGAGGCCTTAGACAATCAAATTAGCGCACAATTGCAGCTTAAAATGATGAATAGCCTGCGCAGAATGGTGCGCAGAGCTACGCGACGTTTCCTCACCTTGCGAGACCGCTCGCTCTCTATCACCGAGCAGATTGAGCGTTACCGTCCAAGTTATCTCACTCTGCAAGATACGCTAATGGAAGTGCTAGCAGCAGAAGAGGTGGCCTTGGTTAACAAAGAGTCTCAGGATCTACAGGCTAAGCAGGTTCCCGCCGATATTGCTTGTGCTATGGCCAAGATGAACTCCTTGTATTCGGTATTAGATTTAACCGAAATTGCCGAGCAGGCAGAGCAAGATATTGTTGAAGTTGCAAAGCTTTACTTTAACTTAGGAGCCAAAATTGGCTTGCACTGGTTCCTCGAGCAAATTAACCAGCAGGGCGTCGACAATCACTGGCAAGCCTTAGCGCGCTCTTCATTTAGAGAGGATCTGGATTGGCAGCAACGTTTGTTAACCATTAGCGCCTTAAAATGGGCCGCAAAACTGGAAAGCGAACAACCGCTTGACGATTGGTTGTTGGCTCACGACAGTGTTCTTGACCGTTGGAATCACATGTTAGCCGACTTTAAGACTGGTAATAGCCATGAGTTTGCAAAATTTTCCGTATTATTGAGGGAATTGAACTTATTAAATTTAAACTGCGCCATAAACTAGTATAAAATACGGCCCCCGAAGCCCTGCATCTTCGGGGTCTTATACTAGGAGTTCAAATGTATTACCCACTCGCACGAAAATTGATCTTTCAGCTTAACCCAGAGCGCGCTCATGATCTTACTATCGAGATGTTTAAACGCACTGGTGGCACCTTATTAGACCGAGTTTATCGCCAAACGATTCCAGAAAACCCAGTTGAGTTAATGGGCTTACGTTTTCCTAATCCGGTGGGCTTAGCCGCGGGCTTAGACAAAAACGGCGAGTGTATTCAAGCGTTTGACGCAATGGGCTTTGGTTTTATTGAAGTGGGTACTGTCACTCCTCGCGCTCAATCGGGTAACGATAAGCCACGTATTTTCCGAGTGCTAGATGCCGAAGGCATTATTAACCGTATGGGTTTTAATAACCTTGGGATCGATAATTTAATAAACAATGTTGAGAAAAGCCAATATAAAGGGATCCTTGGGATCAATATTGGTAAAAACTTCGATACGCCTGTTGAAAAAGGAAAAGATGATTATTTAATAGGCATGAATAAAGCTTTTCCTCACGCTTCTTATATCGCTGTCAATATTTCTAGCCCAAATACTCCTGGTTTACGTACATTACAATATGGCGAAGCCTTAGAGGATCTATTAAAGGATCTAACTGAGCGTAAAGATCAACTTTCTCAGCAATATAATAAACATGTTCCTTTATTGATCAAAATAGCACCAGATTTATCAGAAGCAGAAATTGAACAAATTGCTGACTCACTACTTAAATATAAATTAGATGGTGTAATCGCTACTAATACCACGCTTGAGCGTTCGATGATTGAAGGCATGAACCACGCCAGCGAGGCGGGCGGCCTAAGCGGACGACCTCTGCAATTAAAGTCCACTGAAGTTATTCGTAAATTGGATCATTATTTAAAATCTGAGATCCCAATTATTGGCGTAGGTGGAATTGATTCAGGAATGGCCGCTAAAGAAAAAATGGAAGCGGGTGCTAAATTAGTACAAATATACAGCGGCTTTATTTATAAAGGCCCAGAATTAATTAAGCAAATATGTAAGGCTGTATAAAAAATAGCAATTTAATTTGTCTTTGTTGAGTTCACGTAGTACATTTGTTTATTAAGTGAACTCGACATGGATAGCGCGTCTTTTTAGAAATGTTAATTCAACCTAATAAACATTGGCACTGGATATTTGATAACAATAAAGGAGTGATGACTCTGGAGTTGGGCAAAGATATGCTGTTTGTGTCTAAGTTATGTAAGAAACGTTGTGTTCAACATGCTCAAGAAGACAGTCCTTTTACTGCCGAACATACCCAGCTTTATTATCAGTTTCTTGAACATCTAGAAGCTTTTTCTTGGTCAGATCCCATTAAAGTTCAAATTTGCCTCAATGCCGTGGCCTCTGCGCAGTTCTTAAAACCTTTAATGCCGCAAAGTTGGTTCTTTAAAAGCATTGCTCAGGCCCAGCAGTCTCAGTTAGAACTGGGTGAATTGGCGGTGTTGCAGAGTGAGCATAGCCAAGCGCGTTGCGTGGTGGTGGAGCGCAGTGAGCAAACCTATACCTTAATGACCATCGAAGACGGTTTAGTATTGGACGAGCGTAAAGCGCTGGCTCAGTTCGAGGCCATCAAAGTGATGCAAGACCGAGTCATCCCCTAAAGCAACTGTTACAGAATCAGTATCGCTTAGCTCAGACCGGCTAATTCTTCGCTAATAAATCTTTTAGTTGCGCGCGCATTTTTTGGCTAATGAGGCTTTGTGCCTCTTGGTTTGGATGGATCCCATCTTGCTGCATCAATTCTGGCTGCTGCGCGATATCTTCAATAAAAAACGGTAGGTAATGCACTTGTTGCTGCTCGGCAATTTGCGGATAGAGTTGTTCAAAGGTTTGTATATAACGTTTGCCATAATTAGGTGGAATGCGGATCTGCATTAAGGCGACTTGTATTTGTTGTTGTTTGGCGATGTTGATGATGGCCTCTAGATTGGCTGCGATGTTGGCTGGAGGGTGACCTTGTAGAGCGTCGTTACCGCCCAATTCAATCAGTAGCCAGTCTACTTGATGCTGTTCTAGCAAAGCGGGTAACCGTTTTAAACCACCCGCGGTGGTTTCGCCACTAATACTGGCATTGATGAGATCGATGTCCTGAGATGTCTCGTTATAATATTGTTGGGTAAGTGAAACCCAGCCTTGGTTTAACTCCATGCCATAAGCGGCACTTAGGCTGTCTCCTAGAATGAGTACGCTTTGCTCATTTGAAGAAGCCTTTGAATTTAATGTAAATAAGAGTAAAACCGCTAGAGTTAACAGCGATAAAACTTTACTGTTATATTTTACTAACATTCTTTGAGCACCTACTTTTTATGGTCACAGCTAATTTAAGTCGAAGCACTAAGATAATCATAAACGCCAGTGCACTCAATCACCATATTGTCACCCCTGGTGGAAAACTCAAGCTGTTGAAGGACATCGACTTGCAAGTAGAGCAGGGCGAATCCTTGGCCATTGTTGGCGCATCTGGGTCTGGTAAAACCACCTTATTAAGCATTCTGGCAGGTTTAGACAGCGCCAGCGAAGGCGATGTGACTTTGTGTCAGCAAAACCTGAGTCAACTCGACGAAGAACAGCGCGCCGAGCTACGTCGCGATAATGTGGGTTTTATTTTCCAGCAGTTTTTATTAGTTCCCGCTCTTACGGCGCTGGAAAATGTCATGTTGCCCGCCGAGCTTAAGGGTGATCGTCAGGCCAAACACTTGGCCGAACAATGGTTAGCTAAGGTGGGTTTAGCCGAGCGTCATCATCATTATCCCAATCAATTATCTGGCGGCGAGCAACAACGGGTGGCGATTGCGCGAGCCTTTATTAGCCAACCTAAGGTGTTATTTGCCGATGAACCTTCGGCCAATCTCGATAGCGACAACGGCCAGATCATTGAAGATTTATTATTTGAATTAAACCAGCAGTCGGGAACCACCTTGGTATTGGTGACTCACGAGCAAAAATTGGCTCAGCGCTGCGCTCGGCAAATACGTTTGCAGGCCGGCATGATTGTCGATAGCTAAGGAGCCAACAATGAATAGCTTGATTTGGCGCCTATTTAAAGCCGAGTTGCGTCGCGGCGAGTTAACCATTATTGCCGCAGCCATTGTATTGGCGGTCAGCTCGGTATGGTTGTTTACCAGTATCACCGACCGCATGGAACAGGCTATCTTCAATAAAAGTGGTGATTTCATCGCTGCCGATAGGGTGGTGAGGAGTGCCCATCCGGTAGAACTGCCCATGGCCGAGCAGGCTCAAGAGCTTGGGCTAGGCTATGCCGAACAGCTGTTATTCCCCTCTATGGTGTATGCCAAGGATAAGCTAGTACTAGCCAGCGTAAAATCGGTATCTTCGGCTTATCCTCTAAAAGGCAGCTTACGCATTAGCCAGCAAAAAGCTGCTGGTGAAGCTCAGCTGCGTAGCGGAATCCAGCAAGGTGAGGCGTGGTTGGCTGAACGCCTATTTTACCAATTGGATATCGATATTGGAGATAAGCTCGAAATCGGTGAAGCCGAGTTTGTGGTGAGTGGGCGAATTGTTAATGAACCTGACGCGCCTTTCAGTGTATTTATGACCGCGCCGCGGGTGATTATTAGCATTGATGATGTGGTCAAAACTCAAGTAGTGCAGCCTGGCAGTCGCTTGGCCTATCGCTATATGTTTGCGGGTGCAGATGAGCAGCTTGAGCGCTTGGAAGACTGGCTCAAGCCACTGCTTAAAGAAAACCAACGCTTAATCACGGTACGCAGCGGTAATTCCCCTTTGGCTAACTCGCTGCAGCGTGCCCAACAGTTTTTGTTACTGGCAGGTTTGATTGGGGTGTTATTAGCCAGTGCTGCGATTGCTGTTGCCAGCCGTTTATACTGCCAGCGACACTACGATACCGTGGCCATGTTCAAGGTATTGGGAGCCTCTAAGCAGCAAATTAGACGCATTTATTTAGGCCACTTACTCACGGTAATGCTTATATCGATAGTGATAGGCATTGTACTGGCCATGCTATTGCAGTGGCCAGTGGCGCATTACATCGAAAAGCTACTCAATATCGCTTTGCCTAGTGCAGGTAGCCTGCCCTATGCGATGGCGGTGGGGAGCGGCATTATCTGTGGAGTGGCCTTTACTCTGCCCACCTTGGCGCAACTGTTTGATATTGCCCCTTTGCGGGTGATTCGCCGCAATAGCGACGATGCCGTGGTGAAGCCATTTTGGGTTGGCCTATGGATGCTCTTGAGTGTATTTGGCCTGTTATTGCTGTATAGCCGCTCCTTAAAGCTAAGCTTAATTTTATTAGGCGTTGGGGTGTTAGCGGTACTGGCGTTGCTGGTGATTAGTCAGTTACTGCTATGGTTGGCGAAAAAGTATGCGACGCGTCTGAGTGATTTGAGTTTAAAAATCGCAGTGTCTTCGCTGTATAAACGGGCAAAACAAAATCGCGTGCAGTTAATTGGTTTTACTGTGGCGATTAAACTGGCCCTAGTGGTGTGGGTGATTCAACAAGACTTGATTAGCGAATGGCAGCAACAACTGCCTGAAGGAGCGCCTAATCACTTCATGTACAACATTTCTGAACAGCAAAAGCCGCAGTTAACGGAGCGTTTTACCCAACAGGGCATAGAGCTAAGTCCAATGTACCCGATGTTACGTGGTCGTTTAGTGGCAATTAATGGCGAAGCCGTGAGTCAGCAGCGAGAAGGTGAGTATTCAGAAAAAGACTCATCGCGGCGGCGCGGAGCTGGGCGTGAATTGAACCTGAGTAGTACCCTAAACTTGCCCTATAGAAATGAAATTGTTGCCGGTGAGTGGCTAAGTCCAAGCAGTGTGGCGCAAGCCTCGGTTGAGCAGGACTTTGCCGAACGGCTAGATATTAAACTTAACGACAGTTTGCGCTTCATGGTGGGCTCTCAGCAATTTGAAGTTAAGGTGAGCAGTTTTCGCAGCATCGACTGGAATACCATGCAGCCCAACTTCTTTGTATTGCTCAGCCCTGACATTATTCAGTCTTTCCCTAGTGGCTATTTAACCTCGTTCTATTTGCCCGATGGTAGCGGTGAGTGGATGGCCGATATTATGAGCCGCTTTCCGACCTTAGTGCTGATTAATGTGAAAGCCCTTATTGAGCAACTTTCGCAAGTGGTTGATCAAGTCGCCTTAGCCTTGCGTTTGGTTTTAGTGGTGGTGTTATTAGCCAGCTCGTTAGTATTGTACGCTCAGGTACAAAGCTCGTTGGCCGAGCGGCGTAAACAAACGGTAATTTTGCGCACCTTAGGGCCAGTGGCAAGTTGCTGCGTAACGCGGTGATTTATGAGTTTGTTATTCTCGGCCTATTAGCAGGCTTGATTGCCGCAGCTGCGGCACAAACCGTATTGGTATTATTGCAACTGTTGGTATTTGAAATAAAGGCCACCATTAGTTGGGATCTATGGTTATTAGGGCCACTGGCCGGCATGGTCTTAGTTGCATTAATGGGCGCCGGTGCAACCTTGCGTTTGCTAAAACAAAACTCGGCTCAGCTGGTTCGAAGTCTTAGCTAGTAAAGGAAAAAGCACGAGATTAAACCTGTTTTATTCTGGCAATGATTGAAAGGCAGTAAAAATAAAGCCGCTACTCATTTTAGTTGGGATTTATGGCTATTAGGGCCACTGGCCGGCATGGTCTTAGTTGCATTAATGGGCGCCGGTGCAACCTTGCGTTTGCTAAAACAAAACTCGGCTCAGCTGGTTCGAAGTCTCACTTAGTAAAAACTTTGAACGGCCATAGCCCCTATTGGCTTACATGAGCGTGGGGGCAAGCTTGGGCTTGGTGAAATATTACTTGGCTCAACTAGCAAGCAGCCACACTGAGAAAAAGGCTATAAATAACTGATCAAAGGCGTTTTATTCTGGCAGTGATTGAATATATACTTATAAAAAAATGTAATAAGAGCACCCACTAACACCGCGTTGGTGTTCTACTTGTGTCGAGCCAGAGAACCTAAGTAAATGAAATTACAACAGTTGCGCTATATCGTAGAAGTCGTTAACAATAATTTAAATGTATCGGCTACTGCGGAAAGCCTGTACACCTCTCAACCGGGCATTAGTAAACAAATTCGTTTGTTGGAAGATGAGTTAGGGGTGCAAATTTTTAAGCGCAGCGGCAAGCATCTGAGCCAAGTGACGCCAGCGGGTCAAGAAATCATTCGCATCAGCAATGAGATTATGGCCAAGGTCGAAAGCATTAAGGCGGTGGCTAACCAGCATACTCACCCTGATCAGGGCTCACTCAATATTTCAACCACGCACACTCAGGCTCGTTATGCTCTGCCTGAGGTGATTCAGGGCTTTATTCATCGCTATCCCAATGTTTCTTTAAACATGCATCAAGGTACGCCCAATCAAATTAACGAGGCGGTAGCCAAGGGCAGCGCCGACTTTGCGATTGCTACCGAAGCGCTACATATTTTCTCTGATTTGGTCATGCTGCCTTGCTATCACTGGAACCGCAGTATTTTGGTTCCTAAAGATCATGAGCTCGCCAAGAAACACTTAAATGGCGAAGTGGTCACCATTAATGATTTAGCCAAGCATTCGATAGTTACTTATATCTTTGGCTTCACCGGCCGTTCTGATTTAGACGAGGCTTTCGGCCGCGCTGGTAAGGTGCCTAAAATTGTCTTTACTGCCACCGACGCCGATGTAATTAAAACCTATGTCAGAATGGGCATAGGGGTAGGCGTATTAGCTAGCATGGCAATCGATAAACAGCAGGACGAAGACTTAGTCGCCATCGATGCCAGCCATTTATTCCGAGCTAGTACCACCAAGATTTGTTTTAGAAAGGGCACGTTCTTACGCACCTACATGTACGACTTTATCGAACGTTTTGCTCCTCATTTGACGCGTGACATCGTTGATAAAGCGGTGCAAGCCAAATCCTTAGATGAAGTCGATGAACTGTTTAAAAACATCGAACTACCGGTGTTATAAACCGGCTGCAAAAGCTTAAACCGCAGCTAAGCTAAGTTTGCTTGGCTGAGCGGCTTCAGCTAGGTGTATCAGTAAAATTAAGCCAATAAGGAGCGCAGGCATGCAACTACACATCACCAATGGCGATGTAGTGGGTCAAAGCTTAGCCGCTTCATCATTGATTGAGGGTGAGATCCTCTGCTGGCGGGATGTCTTGCACGACGGACCTATTGTTGCTCCCGAAGGCGAAGCCTACCTTAAAGCGCGTGCTGCTTTTATATATCAAAGTTTACAAGCCAGTCGCAGCTTTGCCGCTAATTCAATAAGCGAGCAGCAGCTCTTCGCCGACTTTAAACAGCGCCAACACACTATGGCTCGGCTAGATCAATACAGTGAAATCGTATTATGGTTTGAGCACGATCTCTACGATCAACTGCAGCTAGCCGAGTGCCTATATAGCTTGGCGAAACGGCCGGAATTATCAGCCCGCTTTACGCTTATTTGCATTGGCGAGCATGCCGAAGTCGCTAATTTTCGAGGTTTGGGTGAGTTGTCGATAAGCCAGCTAGAAGCCCTATACCCGCAGCGCCAAGCTATCAGCGCTGCGCAATTAACGCTGGGTTCTGAGCTGTGGTTAGCCCTAGCTGCGGCTAGCCCCGAACCAATCAATCAACTGTTGCAGCAAGATATGGCCGTTCTGCCCTTTATGCGCCCTGCGCTACGCCGCTTTGCTGAGGACTATCCTTGGTTAAATAGTGGACTCACTTTGACCCAACAGCTGATTTTACGCAGCCTTGTTGAAGCTAAACTTAAGCTTCAAGCTGAGCAAGTAAAGGCTTCAGCTTCATCGACTAAGCTGAGTTTTGCGGAATTGTTTGCGACTTTTCAGCGGCTAGAAGCGGCGCCTTTTCTAGGCGATCTTTGGCTGGCGAAAGAGCTAATCAACTTGGCGTCCTTAGCGACTCCCTTACTGCACATACATCACCGTTCGAGCGGCCAATGGGATGGGGATAGTTATTTTGAAATTAGCTCGGCCGGGCAAGCCATTCTAGCCGGCGAGGCTAGATTGTCGCTAGACAGCATGCCGAGCTTTTGGCGGGGTGGCGTTGAACTGTCGGCGAGTAATTATTGGTGCTGGGATCCGCAGCAACAGCGTTTGTGTAGGGTTAGTTAGCCATCTAAGGCGATGGCTAACTAATTGCGATTAACATTCGATGATGTTTACGGCTAAACCGCCACGCGCGGTTTCTTTGTATTTGGTTTTCATATCGCGGCCAGTTTGCCACATGGTTTTAATGGCTTTATCCAAAGACACTTTGTGCTCGCCACTGCCGCGCAGCGCGAGACGGGCGGCGTTAATCGCCTTTAAAGCGCCCATGGCATTACGTTCAATACAGGGCACCTGCACTAAGCCGCCAATGGGGTCACAGGTTAAACCTAGGTTGTGTTCGATGCCAATCTCCGCGGCGTTTTCAATCTGCTCGGGCTTAGCGCCGAAAATCGCTGCTAAACCTGCCGCTGCCATAGAGCAGGCCACTCCCACTTCTCCTTGACAGCCCACTTCGGCGCCTGAGATAGAAGCATTGGTTTTATACAGAGAACCAATCGCTGTCGCTGTGAGGAAAAACTGATTAATGGCATCTTGGTCTAAGGGCTGCACAAAATTGTGATAATAGTGCAATACGGCAGGAATAATCCCCGCTGCGCCGTTGGTGGGGGCGGTTACTACACGGCCACCTGCAGCATTTTCTTCACTCACTGCTAAGGCATAAAGATTGACCCAGTCCATTACATTTAGCGGATCGGCGCTAAGGTTACGCTGTGCCGACAATTGTCGTTTTAGTACTGGGGCGCGACGGGCCAGCTTAAGTCCGCCGGGTAAAATGCCTTCTTCGTTCATTCCACGTTGTACGCAATTTTGCATGGTATCCCATAGCTGTTGGGTATATTGGCTAAGGCTACGTAAAGAGCAATGTACTTGTTCGTTGGCCGCCACCACTGCGGCAATACTCTTACCGCTTTGCTTGCACTGTTGTAATAGGCTATCGGCGCTGTCAAAGGGATAGGGGTAGGCAAATTGTCCTTCGTTGGCTTGTTCACCGTCTTCAATAATGTAGCCTCCACCAATCGAGTAGTAGGTGCGAGAAATGCATTTACCGTTGTCTAAATAGGCATGAAAACTCAAGGCATTACTGTGAACTGGTAATTGCTTGCGGCGATGAAAAACAATTGCGCCACGATTGGCGAAATTAATGGTTTTTTTGGCTAATAAAGCTAGTTCTTGGCTTTGTTCAACACCTTGTAAGATCGACTCGACTTTATCCACATCAACGCT
Organism: Agarivorans gilvus; assembly: GCF_001420915.1. NCBI lineage: Bacteria > Pseudomonadati > Pseudomonadota > Gammaproteobacteria > Alteromonadales > Alteromonadaceae > Agarivorans > Agarivorans gilvus. Next base: position 256,396 of record NZ_CP013021.1, read on the forward strand.
TTCGGGGGCTTCGCCGATTAAGCCTAAAATCACTGCCTTACCAGTACCGTGACCTTTGCCAGTAGCACCTAAGGAGCCAAATAATTCCACTTTTAGGTGATCGACACGATTGAGTTCTTTGTCATGCTCTAAGCTTTCGGCGAATAGCTTAGCGGCTTTCATCGGGCCAACGGTATGAGAGCTAGAAGGCCCAATACCAATAGAAAATAGGTCGAAGATACTTACCATTTATGTTCCTAGCCTAGCTGGCTATTTGTTATTAAGATATTAATTCTGAGATTATAGCTGCTTTTAGTTGTTAGCAACATTGAAATGCGAAATCACGCAATATTTTAGCGGTCGCTCCCCAAACTACGTTGTTATCTACTTCTATGAAGTAGGCTTTCTGCTGCTGGCCATGACGCCGAAAGTGATAAGTTTGATAGTTGTTTAAGTCTAAAAATGCCTCTAGAGGCAGTTGCATTACTCGCGCGACTTCATGCTGGTTTAACTTAAAGTGTAGTGGTGTATTGCAGGTAGCGAGAAAGGGATGAATCACAAAATTGGTCACCGTTTGATGCTGCGGAAGCTGGCCGACTAGCTTAAACGCCTGCGGTGCAATGCCAATTTCTTCATAGGTTTCTCGCAGCGCGGTGGCGGCTAGGTTAGGATCTTGTGGGTCGAGCTTGCCGCCGGGGAAACTAATTTGCGAAGGATGATGGCGCAGCTTGTCGCTCCGTTGGGTAAGTACCAGCTTGTCACTGTGGCCGGGTAAGCTGACTATCGGCAATAACACCGCCGCAGGGATATGATTAGTCGCGCTGGGACGAGCCTTAGGGCGTTGCAACAAAAAGCGCTGTAAATAGTGCTGATGACGAGGCATTACGCGAAAAGGCTCCTTTATTATTGTTGGCTATGGTTCAAGTATGGGCAGAATTCGGCTCAATTTGTCAAATAACTCCTGATATTCGGCATCTACTTGCGAGTCGCTGACCACGCCGCCACCGGCCCAACAATAGATTTTTTGTTGTTCGCATACTAGCGTGCGAATGGCAATGTTACTATCCATATCGCCATTCGCCGAGATATAGCCGATAGCACCACAGTAGGCCGCCCGGCGGTTCTCTTCTAACTCTTCAATAATTTGCATGGCGCGGATCTTCGGCGCTCCAGTAATTGAACCACCGGGAAAACAAGCGGCAAGCAGTTGCTCGGCGCCGTAACTCTCTGCCAGGGTAGCTTTAATGGTACTGACTAAATGATGCACAGCCGGGAAAGATTCAACCGCAAACAATTTAGGCACATGCACCGAGCCAGGCGTGGCGACGCGGCCAATATCGTTACGCAGTAAGTCTACAATCATCAGGTTTTCTGCTTGGTCTTTCTCGGCCTGAGTTAGGTCTTTGGCTAGCTGTTGATCAAGGCTTGGATCTTGGCTACGCGGGCGAGTGCCTTTTATTGGTTTGGTTTCAATTTCGCCTTGTTTTAAACGAATAAAGCGCTCGGGAGACAAGCTTAAGATACAAGAGCTGGGTAAACGCATGAAGGCCGAGAAAGGCGCTTGGTTAGCGGCGATTAGCTTTTGGTAAGCAGCAAACTCACTGCCGCTGTAACTGGCCTCGAAGCGTTGAGTCAGGTTGATTTGGTAGCAATCTCCACTGAGTAAGTACTCTTGTACTCGGGCAAACTTATCTTGATAGGCGGCCTTGCTGGTATTGCTGTGCCAAGTGCTGGTTAGGGTAAAGGGGTGAGCGCTTTGGCTACTAAGTTGATGTAACCACTGCTCTCGCTGGGCTAATTGCATTAAGCCTTGTTGCTCGGTTTCGCACCATTGGATCAGCGAAGCGCTTTGCTGCTGGTGATCGTAAATTAAGGCCCAGTCATAAAAGCCTACCGCCATGTCGGGGCACAGTAAATCGGTTGGTAGCTGCTGGGGAATGCTTTCAAGGCTGCGGCCTAAGTCATAGGACCACAGGCCTAAAGCTCCTCCAATAAAAGGGAAGGGGTAGTCTTGGCCGAGTTGTTTAGGAAACAGTTGTTGGCGCAAATCAGCCAATAACTCAAAAGGGGCTTGCTGACTTTGGTAGCGCTGCTGGCCCAGTTCAATATCGCCAAGACCGTCTTTATAGCTGAGAGTGGCGATGGGCTCTGCTACCAGAATATCGAAGTGATTATTTTCGTGAGACTCGGCGGCAGATTGTAACAAACAGCTCCAAGGCTGTTCTGCCAGGTGCGCACATAGTTCGACGGGTTTCAGAGAAATAGTTTTGCTAACAATCATATAGGTGGTATTGCTGGTTAATTCAACAAGTGCTTTGTTGATGTAGAAAAAATGTAAAAACTGCGTTCAAGGTTATAGCAGCCTTAATGGCGCAAGAGTATCATAGCCGATGAAGGATAACGACAATAACCCTAACAGCTGCGGTAAGCGCATTTAGCTTCCCTCGCATTTGCCCCAGCAAAAATAAGGAACGTGGAGACTTTATGACCATCATCCGTAAACAAGACTTCATTGACAGTGTCGCAGAATCACTGCAATTCATTTCTTACTATCACCCCATTGATTTTGTTAAAGCCATGGCCGAGGCCTACGAGAAAGAGCAAAGCACCGCAGCCAAAGACGCGATTGCCCAAATCTTAATTAACTCTCGTATGTGTGCTCAGGGCTTGCGGCCAATTTGCCAAGACACCGGCATTATTACCGCCTTTGTTAAGGTGGGCATGAATGTGCAGTGGGATAGTGATTTAACGGTTCAAGAGATGGTTGATGAAGGGGTAAGACGCGCTTATACCAATCCTGATAACCCTCTACGAGCTTCGATTGTTGCTGACCCGAATGGCGCTCGTAAGAATACCAAAGACAATACTCCAGCGGTGGTGCATATTGATTTGGTAGCCGGTGATAAAGTGGAAATTATGGTCGCTGCCAAGGGCGGCGGTAGTGAGAATAAGTCTAAGATGGTGATGCTAAATCCATCAGACTCGGTGGCCGAGTGGGTATTAAAAACCTTGCCTACTATGGGGGCCGGTTGGTGTCCGCCGGGCATGGTGGGCATTGGCATTGGTGGTACCGCCGAAAAAGCCGCGGTAATGGCCAAAGAATCGCTGATGGATCCGGTGGATATTCAAGAGCTAAAAGCGAAAGGTGCAGAAAACGCTGATGAAGCGCTGCGTTTAGAGTTAATGGAAGGCATCAACAAATTGGGCATTGGTGCCCAAGGCTTGGGCGGCTTAACTACCGTATTAGATGTGAAAGTGAAGTCTTGTCCGACTCACGCCGCTTCTAAACCGGTGGTGATGATCCCGAACTGCGCGGCGACTCGTCACGCCCACTTCTACTTAGATGGCAGTGGCCCCGCGGTGCTAACACCGCCTAAGTTAGAAGACTGGCCAGAGATTACCTGGGATGTGGGTGACAACGTGCGCCGAGTGGACGTTAATAAGGTGACCAAAGAAGAAGTCGCTACTTGGAAAATGGGTGAAACGGTATTGCTTAACGGTAAAATCTTAACCGGTCGTGATGCTGCTCATAAACGGATTAAAGAATACATTGAGCAGGGTAAACCCTTCCCCGAGGGGGTGGACTTTAATGGCCGCTTTATTTATTACGTAGGTCCGGTTGATGCGGTGCGTGATGAAGCGGTGGGGCCGGCGGGGCCAACGACTTCGACACGCATGGATAAGTTTACCGATATGATGTTAGAAGAAACCGGTCTACTTGGCATGATTGGCAAAGCCGAACGCGGTCCAGCCACGGTCGACTCGATTGCTAAACACCAATCGGTGTACTTAATGGCCGTGGGTGGCGCTGCTTACCTCGTCTCTAAGGCGATTAAAAAAGCCCGAGTAGTGGCTTTTGAAGACTTAGGTATGGAAGCCATTTACGAGTTTGAAGTCGAGGATATGCCGGTAACGGTGGCGGTAGACGCAGAAGGTAACTCTGCCCACCAACAAGGCCCGGCGATTTGGAAGGCTAAAATTGAAGAGCTAGACGCCCAGCTTAGTAAATAGCCTTAACATTGAGGTTTAAGTAAAAAGCGGCATTAGCCGCTTTTTTTATTGGGCGCGAACTTTAGGCTTAATAATTTATCTAGCGAATAGGGGCCGGCGCCCCACAGCAGATTAATTAGCAACATTAAACCCCATAATTGGTGGTCATAAAATCCGCCCGGCCATAACGCAGGGTAGGAAATGACCGCTATGATGTTGAATAAAAACAGTTGTAAGGCAAACATTCGAGTGAATAAACCCAATAGTAAAAACACCGGCAAAATTAACTCTGCGGCAGTGCCTAAGTAAGCGGCCAGCTCCCAAGGCAATAGCGGCACTTGGTACTCCAATTCAAACAAATATAGGGTGGAGTCCCAGCTGCTGAACTTTAAATAACCGGAGCGCCAAAAGATTGCGGCTACCCATATCCGTGTGAGCAACAGTAAGAGCGGAATCAGTATTGCCTGCATGGCGGCCACGGCGCTAAGATAACGTTGATAGAAAACAGACATATGCTTTACTCCGCTGTTGGCTGAGAAGGACTAGCTAAATACTGCTGGCTTATTGCTTTGCCCAGCAACTCTTGTAATTGGGCAATACAGCTGGGGTTTAGCTCAGCCAAGGGGCGGCGTTCCTGGCAATGCGCGAGGAAGGCATATTCTAGCTCCGTGAGCGGTTCTAGCTTAACGCTAAAATCCAGCTGTTTGCTTAACAGCAGATATTGCGCTTGGTCTAGCTCGATGGGCTGAACTTGGTCTTGCTGTAACATGTGGTAGATAGTCAACACCGGGTAGGGGCTAGTCATTAACATCTGATTGCTCGCCAGCGGCAAAATAGCCTGGCTTAAATCTTGGTTGGGTAGGGCTTGCAACAGTTCTAGGCTTAAATATTGAGTTTCCAACGCTTGGGCTGCACAGCGCTCAATTCGCCAATCCAATTCGGCCATTGCAGGCAGGTAGGGCAGGTGGCTAATATCGCTTTGCTTAGTCAGAAACTGGGCAAAGCCTGCGCCAAACAAATTTAAGTCGCCCTGATCATGACCACATTGCAAAACAAATTGTTTGGCTACGAAATGAAAGTAGTCTTGGCCTACCAACTTAAGCACACTGGGGTAACTGGCAGTTAAGGCCTCAATTAAGCTTAACAGGTAATTATTTTGGTAAATCTGCATCGCTTGAGTGGCGTTCAAGTAGGGCTGACTCAGCGTCAAACGGCTGGCCGCATGCGTTTGCTCTAACACTTCGGCAAATTGTGTTTGTAATTGCTTAAGCACAGCGCCTCTCCTTCACTTGTTGGTCGAGCACTTTGATTTTGGCTACTTCATCTAGCAAGCGCTGCAATGGAGGAAAGTCGCTGTCCCATTCAATCATGGTGGGAATATTGTTGCTAAAACGCTGCTGAAAGTGCTTATACAGCTGCCATACCGGCTCTGCCACCGGCTGGTTATGGCTATCAATCAATACTCGTTGTTGGCCAATGGTTTTTTCGGTGAACCCAGCTAGGTGTATTTCTTTTACTGCATCAACATTAAGCTGCTCAAAGTAGTGCTCAGCGTCCCAAGCGAGATTGGCGGCACTGACATACACATTATTAATATCGAGCAATAAACCACAGCCGGTAGCTTGCGCTACTTGATTGAGAAATTCTGGCTCGGCGATATGGCTTTGCGGGTAAGCCAAATATGCCGAAGGATTTTCAATCAGTAGTTGTCGCCCTAAGTATTGCTGTGTTTGGTCGACTTTTTGGATAAACAGCGCTAAACATTCTTGGGTATAGGGTAGAGGAAGCAGGTCGTTGTAATAACGACCATTCACACTGCTCCAGCTTAAATGTTCAGAGACAATAAAAGGATTAACATCATCGATTAATGCTTTTAGTTTCTCTAGATGTTGTGGGTTAAGGGGATCGCTTGAGCCCAAAGATAGGCCGACGCCATGTATGCTAATAGGATGATGCTCAGCCACTTGCTTGAGCAGATGATAGTCATAACTATGTGGATTAAAATAGTTCTCGGCGTGGATCTCCAGCCAGTCAATCGCGGGTTGTTCCTTGATTAGCTGCTCGGCAAAGGCGCTACGCAAACCCAATCCATATTGTTTATCGTTTATCATATTGCCTCCTTAGCCGCCCTTAGGGGAGCGCCGAACCATTAGTTGCTGGTTCAGCGCATCCATAATTAACCTTCGGTGCTGCCACCGGCGAGTTTGTCACAAAGACCTTTAGGTACCACCACGAAGGCGTCTTTTTGATGGTCCATTTTAGAAGTACCAGCACACGAGCTACTTTTGGTCGCGCAATCGTTTTTGCCGGCTTTGGCAACGCCGTAACATTTCTCTTTTTCTGCAGCTACTGCAGGAGTAGCGCTAATACCTGCTAGAGCAATTAATCCAGTGATGGCTGAAGCGATGGCAATATTTGAGTTTTTCATAGCATTTCCTTAATAAGTATGTTTCGGTTTGCTTACAACTCTTAACAAGCTGTAACTAAACAAACCGACTGGACGCGAAAAAACTTTCACCAAGTGGCGAAATTTTTATAAATAATTTTCAGCCGCTTTTTGAAAAAAGGTCTGAACTAAGTGAAAAATTGAAGCATTGGTGCTTAATAAACAAAAACTTATGTGCGATGGCCAAAGGCTTACGCTACACTGCTAAGCAGTGTAAAAAAGCAGCAGTCGTTGGCTGCTTGATATTAGTAATCAGTTTGAAGGGTGGAATAAATGAATAAACTGCTTGGGCTAAGTTTAAGCATGGTGCTATTAAGTGGCTGCGCCTCGGTAGACAGCACAGAGCCACAGCGTAGCGAACAACAATACCGCGATACGGTGGTGGTTAATGCTGAACCTGGATTTAGTCTATACAAGGGCCAAACTATTTGTCCTCATCCTTTGTTAGAAGACGCTATGCGTAATCCGCAGCGTTCTGATTTACAAGCCTACGACACTTTTTACCAAGCTGTAATCAATAAACTTAGAGGCTTAGGGCTAAATTACCAAAATAACGCTGACGACAACTGCGACTATTGGATGGCCTTTGCTTTACCCACTAGTAACATTTTAAGCGACGAGCAATTAATGAGTTTGTTTGGTATATCGCCGGGTTTAACCGATAACAGTGATGAGCATTTTCAAAAAGCGACCTTGATGATGAGTTTGTATTCTAGCCAGTTAAAGGCAAATCAGTGGCAGTTAAGCTTGCAGGCTTTTGCTAAGGTGGGCAGTGATGCTCAAGGGCGGCGTAATATGGAAATAAGCCGCGAAGGGATCAACTACGTGGTTAATCGCATTTTCTCTTACTTAAATGTGAACTGATGGTTAAGCCAAAAGACAGGCAAAAAAAAGCCCAGCTACAGGGAAGCGCTGGGCGGTCAATTTAAGTGTTTAATTGCAGTGGCATTTATTATGACCGCACCTTTTTAAGAAAGTTTCAAAAAATCTTATTTATTTTTGTTAAAAAAATGTATCAAGTTCTCGTTTTTTGTTTCACTCTCAAAATATCCCCTCTGAGCAATTGACATCCTCGACCCTTAAACGTAGATTTTAAACAGGTGTTTTATTTTTTAAGGTGTCATTGTGAGACAAGGAACCAAAAGCAAGATCCTCGATGCGGCTGAACGCCTGTTTGCCGAGCGCGGATTTGCCGACACGTCGCTGCGATTAATTACTTCTCATGCCGAAGTGAACCTCGCGTCTGTTAACTATCATTTCGGCTCGAAAAAAGAACTTATTCAAGCTGTTTTGATGCGCTATTTAGAGCAATTTATGCCTTTGGTGGACCAAGCCATGTTGCAGCATCTCGAGGCTGATGAGGCGCCTAACCTGAAGCAAGTGTTCTCTTCTTTCTTAGATCCTTTATTAGAAATGAATAAGGTGAAAAAGCACGGCACTGCGATGTTTTTACTGCTACTTGGACGAGGCTATACCGATAGCCAAGGCCACTTACGTCGTTTTATTACCCATCACTTCGGTGAAGTATTGAGTCATTTTCAGCAGGCGGTACGGCGCGCCTATCCTGAGTTAAGTGATAGTGATATTTTTTGGCGACTGCACTTTACCCTTGGCACGGTGGTGTTCACCATGGCCTCGAGTACTGCGCTAAAAGAAATTGCCAGTGCCGATTTTAATGAGGATATAAATACCGAAGCGTTGATTAAAAAAGTAATCCCCTATCTGGCCGCAGGTGTTGGCGCGCCAATTTAAACAATAAAAACGATAAAAATAATACGTGAAATAAGGAATGAACCATGACGATTCTGTTGATGATAGTGACCGCCTTAGTGGTGCTGCTAAGCATAGCCGAAACCCGCAAAAAGCTGGTGACACGCCCAGCGTTTAAGGTGTTTAAGAAAATTTTGCCGCCACTTTCTCAAACAGAGAAAGAAGCCATGGAAGCCGGATCTGTCTGGTGGGACGGAGAGCTATTTGGCGGTAAACCCGATTGGAAAAAATTACACCAATACCCTAAAGCTCGATTAAGTGAAGAAGAGCAGGCCTTCATGGATCAGCAAGTGAATACCTTGCTGAAGATGCTAGACGACTTCGATATCGTGCAAAATCAACGTGATTTGCCTAAGCCGGTATGGGACTACCTAAAAAGCGAAGGTTTTTTTGCGCTGATCATCCCTAAATCTTACGGTGGTAGACAGTTTTCGGCGATGGCTAACTCCACTATTGTAAGCACCATTGCCACACGTAGCTTATCGGCCGCGGTTACCGTTATGGTGCCGAACTCATTAGGGCCAGGTGAGCTATTACTGCATTATGGTACCCAAGAGCAAAAAGACCACTGGTTACCAGGCTTGGCCGATGGCACTCACGTGCCTTGTTTCGCCTTAACTGGTCCAGAAGCAGGCTCAGACGCTGGCGCTATTCCCGATAAAGGCATCATCTGTAAGGGTGAGTTTAACGGTGAAGAAGTAGTGGGCATTCGTTTAAATTGGAACAAGCGTTACATTACCTTAGCGCCAGTGGCTACGGTGCTGGGTTTAGCCTTTAAACTTTACGATCCCGAGCATTTGTTGGGTGAACAAGAAGAGCTGGGTATTACCTGTGCCTTAATTCCCACTGACCACCCCGGTGTACGCACTGGTGATCGCCACTTCCCATTGGGCCTAGCGTTTATGAATGGGCCTACCTTCGGTGAAGATGTGTTTATTCCCTTAGATTGGATCATCGGTGGTGCTGATTATGCTGGCAAAGGCTGGCGGATGTTGGTGGAGTGTTTGTCGGCGGGGCGCGGTATTTCGCTGCCTGCTTTAGGCACCGCAGTGGGCCACATGAGCTCGCGCACCACCAGTGCTTATGCCTATGTGCGTAAACAGTTCGGCTTATCAATTGGTCGCTTTGAAGGGGTAGAGGAAGCGCTAGCGCGAATTGGCGGTATGACTTACCAGCTAGAAGCGGCGCGCCGTTTAACCGCGGGTGCCTTAGACTTAGACCAAAGCCCGGCAATTGTTACCGCCATTGCCAAATACCACATGACCGAAATGGCCCGTACAGTATTAGACGATGCCATGGATATCCACTCTGGCCGTGGTATTCAGTTAGGTGCAATGAACTATTTGGGCCACGCCTATAATGGTATTCCGGTAGCGATTACCGTGGAAGGGGCCAACATTCTTACCCGCAATCTGATGATCTTTGGTCAGGGCGCAACCCGTTGTCACCCTTACGTATTAAAAGAGTTACAAGCTGCAGCTAACCCCGATGAAGAAGCCGGTTTAGCCGAGTTCGATAGCCTGTTAGTGAAACACGTTGCCTTTGGCGTGGGTAACTTTGCTGCCAGTTTGTGGCAAGGTTTAAGTGGCGCGCGCTTTAATTCAAGCCCTGTATCGGGCGAGACAGCGGTGTACTATCGCCAGCTTAGTCGCATGAGTCGTGGCTTAGCGCTGTGTGCCGACATGTCTATGTTGATTTTAGGCGGTGACTTAAAACGTAAAGAACGTATTTCTGCTCGCCTTGGTGATGTACTCAGCCACCTTTACTTAGCGTCCGCCACCTTAAAACATTATGAAGATGAAGGTCGCCCCGCTGAAGATTTGCCCTTTGTAAAATGGGCGGTAGAGCGCAACCTTTATGAAATTGGCTTGGCGTTTGAAGGCTTCTTCCAAAACTTCTCAAACCGAGTGGTCGCACGCGTATTAAAAACCGTGGTATTCCCCTTTGGAAATCGCTTTAAACTGGCCAACGACGATGTGGCACATAAAATTTGTGAAACCATGATGACGCCGGGTTCTGCCCGTGAACGTTTAAGCAAATTATGTGTGACGCAAGGTGATGAAGCCGATGCTGTGGCGATCATCGAACAGGCTTTCTTAGCCATGTATAAAGTGCGCCCCTTAGAGCGCAAAATTGCCAAGGCGCAAAAGGCCGGTAACTTACCGCGTAAAGTAGAGTTATCGGTGATTGTTAAAGCCGCTTTAGAACAAGACATTCTGACTCAGCAAGAGGCGGATGACTTACTAGAAGCAGATAAGCTGCGTTACCAAGCCATTCAGGTGGACCATTTTGAACCTGGAGTATTGGAAGGGAAGAATGCGCAGATTGTACCTTCCGCCGATGTCGCTTAAGTGCAATTAATGGAAAAGGGATGCCAATGGCATCCCTTTTTTCGTTTTTGTTTGGCCTTGGTTAAGCAGCTAAGCGGTATAGCAATATTACGTAAATAGCTAAAGACTAAAAACAACAAGGCCAGCATTAATACTGGCCTTGATTTGGTTATAGCGCTTTGTCGGTGCGCGAATCTTTAAGACTTTGTTTTACCTTACGTAGGTTTTCGCGGAACTTCTCGCCGCGGCGCAGGGTAAAGCCAGTAGCTAATACATCGATTAAGGCCATTTGGGCAATTCGTGAAGCCATTGGCATATAAACGTCAGTATCTTCTGGCACATCCATCGACAAGACTAAGTTACACTCTTTAGCTAGCGGAGAGTCTTTGCTGGTGATACCGATAACGGTGGAATCATTTTGCTGGGCAAGAATGGCGATATCGATCATCGCTTTAGTGCGACCGGTGTGTGAGATTAAAATAATCACATCTTCTTCGGTGGCCACAATGCAGCTCATGCGCATCATTACCACGTCATCAAAATAACTGACTGGCACGTTAAAGCGGAAAAATTTGTTGAGCGCATCTTGGGCAACTGAAGCTGAAGCACCTAGGCCGAAAAAGGAGATCTTTTTAGCTTGAGTAAGTAAGTCCACCGCGCGATTTACCGCGTTAGGGTCTAGACTGTTTTTGGCAGCTTCAAGGCTGGCCATTGAAGACTCAAAAATCTTTGAAGTGTAAGCCTCTGGGCCGTCTTCTTCGTCGACGTGGCGGTTCACATAAGGCGTACCGTTGGCCAAGCTTTGCGCTAAGTGCAATTTAAAATCAGGAAACCCTTTGGTGTCTAAACGACGACAAAAACGGTTAACGGTAGGTTCGCTTACGTCGGCTAATTTCGCTAACGCGGCGATGCTAGAGTGAATTGCTGTTTGTGGGGAAGCAATGATCACTTCTGCGACCTTTCTTTCTGATTTGCTGAAGTTTTCTAGATTTTTAGTTATTTTCTCAAGCGTATTCATAATATCCGTTAAAGTTAGCGCATTTGTTATGTTTAGGTTGTCAAATGTAATATTTTTTCAACAGGAGAAAAAATCATACAATTACATAGACCGTGACTTAAAACAAGCTTAATAGTCCGTGATAATAGACCAGTGCGGCATTTTATAGTTTGAGCTAGGTCTAAAATATTTGAAAATACGAGGCTGTTTGGTAATTTACTAACGAAATTCTAGTACAAAAGCGGTAAAATTTGTCGACTTAACAATACTAGAGCTATCTTAATGTCAGTTTGTTAGGATGCGTAATAATATTTTTCTTTTTTTTGAACTAGGTATGAAGGAAAACAAAATGTCCGGTTTTGGTTTAATTGCCGATGTAGGTGGTACAAATATTCGTTTAGCGTTGGTCGATTTGAAAACGGGTGAAATTGGGCGATTACAAAAATACTTGTGTGCGGACTATCCCAGTATTGCCGATGTTATTGCTCTTTACCTCGAGAAGCAGAATGAAACTGTCACCCAAGCTTGTGTCGCTATTGCTTGTCCTACTGATAAAGACTGGATTGCTATGACCAACCACAGTTGGGCGTTTTCTAAGAAGCAGGTACAAGAGCAGTTGGGTTTCGATAATTTCCATGTGATTAACGATTACACTGGTATTGCTATGTCTATTCCTACTTTAACTGACGAGCAAAAAATTCAAATTGGCGGCGAACCTGCCAAAACCGGTGAACCGATTGCCGTATATGGCCCAGGCACTGGCCTAGGCGTGGCTCACTTGATTCACCACGACAGTGAATATGTGTGTATTCCAGGTGAGGGTGGTCACGTCGAGTTTGCCTCAAACGATGAAAAAGAAGCGCATGTATTGGCCTTCTTACAAAAACGCTACGGTCATGTATCGGCAGAACGTTTATTGTCTGGCCCAGGTCTTGTGAATATCTACCAAGGTTTAATGGACATGCACGGTAAAGTGGCTGAAGACCTTCAACCCGCTGATGTAACGACTCGTGGCCTAGACGGAAGTTGCCCAGTATGTGTTGAAGCAATGGAAGTATTCTGCCGAGCGCTAGGCTCATTTGGTGGTAACCTTGCGCTAAATATGTCTACCTTTGGTGGGGTATACATAGCTGGTGGTATTATCACGCGCTTTATGGACTTCTTCAAAAACAGCGACTTCCGTAAGCGTTTTGAAGCTAAAGGCCGTTTTGTAGACTTTGTGGCTAAAGTGCCAGTTTATGTTATTACCGAAGAACAACCGGGCTTACAAGGTGCTGCTGCTTACTTACGCCAAAGCAATGGCTACCGTATTTAAATTTAAGCTTTAACAAGAATTGGATCTAAGAAGGAGGCTACGGCTTCCTTTTTTATTGTTTAACGAAAAATTGTATAAGAACTCAGCACTTGCCCGCTTTTCGATAAAAAGTTATTGACCGAAACTATCGGGATCCGTAATCTAGCGCCACATTATTGCCATGCGCAATAAGTTCAATCACGGTGAGGTGTCCGAGTGGCCGAAGGAGCACGCCTGGAAAGTGTGTATACCGCAAGGTATCGAGGGTTCGAATCCCTCCCTCACCGCCATTTTCAAGAATTAAGACGTCCAAGGACGTCTTTTTTTGTTTTTAATTTTAGTTAAAACAGCAGGTTATAATCTATAAACACACCAATGGTGTTTCTTAACATCCACATATGTAAGCCATACTTGTTTATGTCTATCGATGCTAGTAATACTTTTGTGCGTGCAAATATTGTTACTTAGGCTTTCAATTTACGGTATCTTGGAAGTGCTTAATGCAGCGGTGAAAATGCCCAATATGGGCATGAGCTAGGTACATCAGTAATCATGATAAAACCAGCATTTTTTTAGTTGAGGATATAAAGGAGAAGCTTAGGTTAGCTAGTTGTTTGCTTTTTAATTGTCTTTTAGCTAAATTTGAGACTCATTTCATCACGGTCGATAACGACCTGACAGCAGTTTAATGACCGAGTCCAATGCTGGATACGTCAGGGCAAGGCCGCCTATACTGCTCGATACCTGTCATGAGGCGGTACAGTGATATAAATTGGGGAAGCAGCGGTAACGCGGCCCTGTCCGTACTCAGAAAGCCTTAACTGAATACGGCATCAATTTTATATTGGATACCGTTATGCCAACTAAATTTTGCACGCCTGCAACTGAAACTATTCGTCATTCGAAGAGTTTGTCTTATGAATCTCAAACAGCTACTTGGTTACTTCAAGACGGTTGGGAAGTACTTTTGCCGATGATTGATCACGGTTTGAAAACAGATGTTGTTATTTCTGATGGATATTCCTTTTACCGAATACAAGTGAAGTCTCTTGAAACGTCCGAAGAAACAACGTGGGTTGAAAACAAGTGGGGGGACGCTCCGGTAGATTTTGTTGTTTATTTCTCAAGAACATCACATTGGGGCTACATTATGCCAGCTTTTAAGGAATCGAGAAGAAGGTTAAATGCTCCTGGTCATATACGTTTTCATCAAGATGCGAAACCATTTATAAAAGCGTTTAATAGGCTTTAATACCTCAGATATGTATTAGAAGAGCTTACGATAAATAGCCCTGCTGTATTAGAGTAAAGTTAAGGTAAATCTCGGTTTTGCTATATTTATCAGTTATATTACTGGCAAGCGTTTAGTCATTAGGTAGTGTATGGCCAGCACATTTAACAAATTAAAGCTAAGTGAAACAGATATCATCACCAAGTTTATTTTGCCTGCTATTAACAAAGCTGGTTGGGATGACATGTTGCAAATTCGCCAAGAGGTGAAACTGCGTGATGGGAAGGTGATTGTTCGAGGCCAAGCAGCCGCTCGTAAAAAGGTAAAATCCGCCGATATTGTCCTCTATCATAAACCAAGCATGCCACTTGCTGTCGTAGAAGCAAAAGCCAATAAGCATGAAGTAGGTAAAGGTATGCAGCAAGGTATGGAGTATGCCGAGTTGTTAGAAGTACCATTCGTATTTGCTTCGAATGGTGATGGCTTTATCTTCAGAGATTTAACCAATCCCACTCAACTAGAATCAGAAATCCGCCTAGAGGATTTCCCGTCCCCTGAAGAACTTTGGCATAAATACTGTGTTTGGAAAGGCTACAAAGAAGAACACTTACCAATCATTACACAAGACTATTACGATGATGGTAGTGGTAAGTCACCTCGTTATTATCAACTTCAAGCTATTAACAAAACGGTTGAAGCTGTAGCGGCAGGTCAAAATCGAATCTTATTGGTTATGGCGACAGGTACTGGTAAAACTTATACGGCCTTCCAGATTATTTGGCGATTATGGAAAGCTAAGGCTAAGAAGCGAATCCTGTTTTTAGCCGACCGTAACATCCTCGTTGACCAAACTAAAACTAATGATTTCCAGCCCTTTGGCTCAGCAATGACCAAAATCACAGGTCGTACAGTAGATCCTGCTTACGAAGTTCATCTCGCACTATATCAGGCGCTAACAGGCCCAGAAGAAGCACAAAAAGCCTATAAGCAAGTTGACCCTGACTTTTTTGACTTGATCATCATTGACGAGTGCCACCGTGGCAGTGCTTCTGAAGACAGCGCATGGCGAGAAATTCTCGAGTATTTCAACTCTGCAACTCAAGTTGGCCTAACGGCAACCCCAAAAGAAACGGATGAAGTTTCAAATATAGAGTACTTTGGTGACCCTGTTTACACCTACTCATTGAAGGAGGGTATTGAGGATGGCTTCTTGGCTCCTTACAAAGTGGTTCGTGTTGATATCGATGTTGACTTGCAAGGCTGGCGGCCTACCAAAGGCCAGATTGACAAACACGGTGAAGTGATTGAAGACCGAATCTATAACCAGAAAGATTTCGATCGCACTATGGTCATCGATGAACGTACTGAGTTAGTTGCCCAAACTATTACCAATTATCTCAAGCGTACCGATCCAATGGCGAAAACTATCGTGTTCTGTAATGACATCGATCACGCCGAGCGTATGCGCCGTGCTTTGGTTAACCTTAATCCTGAGCAAGTGCAGAAAAATGACAAGTACGTAATGAAAATTACGGGTGATGATGAAATCGGTAAAGCTCAGCTTGACAACTTCATCAACCCCAAAAAGAAATACCCAGTGATCGCAACAACCTCCGAGTTAATGACCACAGGTGTTGATGCAAAGACTTGTAAGTTGGTGGTACTCGATCAAAGCATCCAATCTATGACAAAATTTAAACAGATAATTGGTCGTGGAACTCGTATCGATGATCGCTACGGTAAGCTCTGGTTTACCATTCTTGATTTCAAAAAAGCGACAGAGCTATTTGCTGACGAGCGTTTTGATGGCACACCTGAACGGGTAAAAGTGACAACGCCAGAAGATTTTGAAGACGAAGAAGTGTTAAACGATATTGTGGCTGGCGTTGATGATCACGGATTAGATAGCCCGTTCGGTGATGAGAATATCGATCTTGGTTCGATACAAGAGCCAGAGCATAGTTACAGCAACAATAGTTCAGACACTGGTTCAACTGGTAGTGATGACTGGGATGATGAGAACAAAGTTAGAAAATACTATGTTAACGGTGTCTCGGTAAAAGCGCTTGCTGAGCGCATTCAGTATTATGACTCTGACGGCAAGCTAGTGACAGAGTCATTTAAAGACTATACCCGTAAAACTACAGTGAAGCAGTTCTCCTCTCTTGATGAATTTATTAAGCGTTGGAATGATTCAGAGCGCAAACAAGCAATTATCGATGAACTCGCTGAGGCTGGTGTTTTATGGGATGCGCTTGAAGATGAAGTGGGTAAAGATATGGACCCATTCGATATGATTTGTCATGTGGTCTATGACCAGCCAGCGTTAACTCGCAAAGAACGAGCAGAAAACGTGAAGAAGCGTAACTATTTCACTAAATATGGTGTGACAGCACAAGCAGTATTAAATAATTTATTGGACAAATATGCCGATACTGGCGTGCAAGAAATTGAGAATATGCAAGTGCTTAAAGTTCACCCTTTTAGTGACATTGGCAGCTTAAGCGAAATCGTTAAGAAGGGTTTCGGAGGTAAAAATGAATACCTTGAAGCTATACAAGATCTTGAGTCTGCGATTTACCAGTCGGCATGACTTGTGGTTGCTCCAAGGCAAATTTAATTTCACTATTGCAGATATACCTAACAACTATTGTTCATTTTTGGCGTATTGCAAAAGTACCCAGGGCGCAGCTTCATCACTAAGTTAGCCTTGCAAAAAGTTTGGCGAGCTACGTTTCATGTTTGAAGGTTGCTCGCCTTGTAGTTTTCTGCAGGAAATGTAGACATTGATTTTGAAAGTTACTCGCGCCTCGTAAGCGCGTGCACAAATTATTTTAGAAAGAGTCTGGCCAGGCCGATTTTATTGTGTTGCCTACGTTGAAGGGGCGTTTTAGCTCAGCGATACTTTCTAGCTTATCCTTTAACTCTGGTGACATATCTGAGTACTCTTTCTCAATATATAAACTCATGTCAGCAACAAGTAAGGATCTCATTCTTTTTAAATTTTCAGTTTCTTCGGCGCTGGGGGAAAATGCTTCAGTGTTCTCTAAAGATACTAGGGTTCTTAGTGCTTCGGTGTACTCATACAATGCGCACTGTTGTAAGGCCCTATAATTTAGTATCGCTAAAGATAATGCTGCTTCAGGGGGGATGCTTCGTAGTTGAGCGAGTGTTTCGTCTGATACATCGGTATTTTTTGCTTGCTCATCACAGTGGTTCATTTTTTCAGCGAACGCTTGGTATCTTGTCTGTAGTAGGTCTTTCCCAAAATCAATTACTTCACTAGAAGTATTCGCATTGGCATTGAACGCAAATAGAACACCGAACACCAGAATAGATTTTTTCATTTTACTTATTTACCTTACATCCGTTGTAAATTGCGGCCCAAAAACTTCTTTCTTTTGGGCTAGCTGCCGTTCTTAAATGCTGCACCATAGCAATTTTTTCAATTTGGCTGTTAGCATGTTGATCTAATGCTGAGAAGCTTTTGAAAAAATACTCCCAGTTGCTTTGGTATATGCTCCATGAAACTTGGTTAGAGTCAGCAGCAATAACCTTAAACATGTTGCTATTTTCAACAATGTTACCAGGAGCCGATGTTCTTACTGCTCCTCCGGCAAAGATAAGGCCCAATTGACCGACCAGAGTCACTACCCAGCCAATCTTTTTCACTTTAATTATATGGGCTATATCATCAATAGCTTGGCGGCTAGCATCGTCAAACTTAACATCAATTATCACTGGGCAGGTTTTATAGCTCATTAATATTCCATCATCAGAAATTTAATGATGACTATATTGCTATCCACTATTACTGTCAATTGAATCAATAGTGGGATTTGCTTTGTGTTTAATCTTCATCTAAAGCCAGCGAAATACCTCATGGCTTCACCATGTTCATCACGTAATAGTTATGCTCTCCGAATTTAGGGAGGATAGTTCCTAGTTTATATCTAGGATGGTCAGTAATGATTTTTAGGTAGAGGTTTAGCATTTCTTCTGATGTTGAATCGGGCTGTAGCTGCTTGTTAGTATTTCCCTGCTTTAGCGCATTTTTATGAGGCATTTACTGGTATAATTGCTAACAATTTCAAGCGTATAAAAAGTGTTCAATATGTCTATCAGTTCTGTTATTAAATCCATCCAAGATATCATGCGTAAAGATGCGGGTGTTGATGGTGATGCGCAGCGTCTTGGCCAAATGTCTTGGCTGTTATTTCTTAAAGTGTTTGACGCTCAAGAAGAAGAGTTAGAGCTTGAGTTGGATGATTACCGAGAACCAATCCCAGAGCAGTACTTATGGCGTAATTGGGCGGCAGATACTGAAGGCATGACTGGCGATGAGCTGCTTGAATTCGTCAATGATGACTTGTTCCCAACACTGAAAAACTACACAGCACCAATTGATAAGAACCCTCGTGGTTTCGTGGTAAAAGAAGCGTTTAGTGACGCGTTCAACTATATGAAAAATGGCACGTTGCTGCGCCAAGTGATCAATAAGCTTAACGAGATTGACTTTACCGATTCTAACGAACGCCACCTGTTTGGTGATATCTACGAGCAAATTCTTAAAGACCTACAGAGTGCAGGGAACGCAGGTGAGTTCTACACTCCTCGTGCTGTTACTCGCTTTATCGTTGACCGCCTAGATCCAAAACTTGGCGAATCCATTATGGACCCTGCAACGGGTACGGGTGGTTTCCTTGCTTGTTCATTCGATCACGTAAAACACAACTATGTGAAGACGGCGGTTGACCACCAGATACTGCAAAAGCAGATCCACGGCGTAGAGAAGAAGCAGCTCCCACACTTACTGTGTATCACCAACATGATGCTGCATGGCATTGAAGTACCAGTACAAATTAAACACGGCAATACGCTAAACAAGCCACTTTCAAGCTGGGACAGCAACATTAACGTGATTGCCACCAACCCTCCGTTTGGTGGTACTGAAGAAGATGGCATCGAGAAAAACTTCCCAAGCGATCTGCAAACGCGCGAAACCGCTGACCTGTTCTTACAACTGATTATCGAAGTGTTAGATGAAGGCTCTGATACCAAGAGCGGCGGACGAGCGGGTGTTGTACTGCCAGATGGTACGTTGTTTGGTGAAGGCGTTAAAACCAAAATCAAAAAGATGCTGTGTGAGGAGTGTAACCTGCACACCATCGTTCGCTTACCTAATGGCGTATTCAACCCATACACGGGCATTAAGACCAACATTCTATTTTTCACCAAAGGCCAACCGACCAAAGAAGTGTGGTTCTATGAGCACCCTTACCCAGAAGGCGTGAAGAACTACAGCAAAACCAAACCGATGAAGTTTGAAGAATTCCAACAAGAGATCGATTGGTGGGGTAACGAGGAAGACGGTTTTGCTAGTCGCGTAGAAAACGAGCATGCTTGGAAAGTCTCGATTGAAGAAGTTATTGAACGCAACTTCAACCTTGATATTAAAAACCCGTATCAGGACGAAGTAGTCAGCCATGATCCTGAAGAGTTACTGGCGAACTATCAGCAGCAGCAACAAGAAATTGCCGAGCTACGTAACAAACTGAAAGGTATCCTTGAAAACGCACTGAAGTCATCTGTAGGCGGTGCTGAGTAATGAGCGTAGACCAAGCACTTATGAATCAGTTGATTACCGAAAGCGCCATGGATGGCGTGAATGTCGATAATGCAGGAGCAATTATCGACCAAATTGACATTTGGACTTCAACCGTTAAAACCAAGTCCACAACAGGGCGTGGCAGCAGCAAAAAGCTAGAGCTGTATGGCGTTAAGAAACTGCGTGAGTTAATTCTGGATTTAGCAGTACGCGGTAAGTTAGTGCCACAAGATCCAAATGATGAGCCTGCTTCTGTGCTGCTTGAGCGAATTGCGGCTGAAAAAGTGCAGTTGGTTAAAGAAAAGAAGATTAAGAAACCAAGGAAGTATGACTCCATTGATCTCAACACTGTGCCTTTTGATATTCCTGTTGGTTGGGAGTGGGCGAGAATAGAAGAGTTAGGTCATGATCTTGGTCAGAAGAAGCCTGATCAGATGTTCACTTATGTAGATGTTAGTGCCATCAATAAGGAACTGGGATTTATTGAAGAACCTAATGTGCTAGAGGCTTCAGATGCACCCTCTCGGGCTCGAAAGTTAGTTAAAAAAGGAACTGTTATTTATTCAACTGTTCGACCTTACTTGCTAAATATTGCGGTGATCGATAGAGAGTTTTCCCCTGAACCGATTGCAAGTACCGCATTTGCGATTATTCATCCGCTTAATGGGGTTTCAAGCTCATACTTGTATAGATATCTAAGATCTCCAAGCTTCATCGAGTATGTTGAACGTGTTCAAACTGGTGTTGCTTATCCAGCAATTAACGATAAGCAGTTCTTTTCTGGTCTTATTCCTGTCCCACCAACTGAAGAACAACACCGCATCGTCGCCAAAGTTGATGAACTAATGACTCTCTGCGACCAACTAGAGCAACAAACCGAAGCCAGTATTGAAGCGCATCAAGTGCTGGTAACAACCCTGTTAGACACACTAACCAACTCTGCCGATGCTGCCGAGTTAATGCAAAACTGGCAAATGATTGCAGAGCACTTCGATATGTTGTTTACCACAGAAGAAAGTATCGACCAGCTAAAACAAACCATCCTACAACTGGCGGTAATGGGTAAGCTTGTACCACAAAATTCAAATGATGAACCTGCTGCAAAACTGCTTGAGAGTATTGCAAAAGAAAAAGCGCAGCTAATTAAAGAGAAGAAAATCGCAAAACAGAAAACGCTACCGCCAATTACGGAAGATGAAAAGCCGTTTGAACTGCCGAGTGGGTGGGAATGGGAACGATTGGGTAATTACTCATATGTGTTTGCTGGTAACGCATTCAAAAGTGCGGATTTTAACAATGAGGCAGGCACTAAAGTCATCAAGATTACCAATGCTGGAGTTTACAGCTTTATCGAGACTAACGACTTTTTACCATTTGAATTTTCAGAAGCATATTCTCAATATCAAGTTTTAGAGGGGGACTTAATACTAGCACTGACTAGACCTTATATCTCCTCGGGATTAAAAGTAAGTATTTGTCCCTCAAACTATAATAAGTCCCTGCTTAATCAGCGTGTTGCAGCAATCAGGACACTTGATGCAACTGGGTTTACTTTTTTGTTCTTGCAGTCGCCTGTAGTTCTTTCGCACTATAAGCAAAGATTTGGTGGCTCTGGATTACAGCCAAATCTAAAAATGAGTGATGTCACAGATTTATTTGTAGCGGTGCCGCCAAAAAATGAGCAACTAAATATCGTTAGAAAAGTCCATGAGCTGTTTGCAATCTGCGATCAACTTAGACAACGCTTTCGTGGCAGTCAAGAAATGCAGCTTGAACTTACTAACACTATCGTCGAACAGGCTGTGTAACAATGGGAATTGTCTTTAATCAGCCTCAAACCATTGTACAGTTGTTGGAGAAAAAACTCACAATTCCTGAGTACCAACGCCCATACAAATGGCAGCCTAAGCACGTCAATCAACTGATTGATGACATTTTTAACCACCGCACTAAGCCATGTTATCGGCTTGGTACTGTGGTACTGCATCAAGGCAAAGAGTTAGAAAGTGAGGAAATAAAGAGTGCTCTTAATATCGTAGATGGTCAGCAGCGTCTTCTTACCTTAACGCTACTTTGCACCATTCTTGATGGGGAAGAAAAAAGCATTTCATCGACTCTTCTTGAGCATGAATTTGGATCATCAGTTAGTATCGAAAACCTCAAGAATAACGCACAAATTATCTCTGAACGAGTGGCGGGTCTGTCTCCTGTAGAAAAGCAGGAATTACTCAATTTTATTCTTAACAAGTGCGAGCTTATCCAAGTCACGCTGGATGACCTGAGCGAAGCGTTCCAGTTCTTCGATTCGCAAAATGCTCGTGGTAAAGCGCTTGCCCCTCATGATCTACTAAAGGCTTACCACCTACGTGAAATGATGGACTCAACAGAGCAAACCGAGCGTCTGCACCATGTAAGCTTGTGGGAGCAGGGCGTTAACCCTGATGATGAGTCAGCAAACTTGCACACCATCATGGGTGAGTTCTTGTTCCGTATGCGCCGCTGGATTGACTGCGACTATGGCATCCAGTTCAGTCGCCATAACATTGATGTATTCAAAGGCATCAACCTAGATAGCACTCAGTATGCTTATGTCGATGCAATGCTTGCGCTTGATTACGCGATAGAAACCTTTAATGCTGATCCTGCGCGAAAATGGGACAAGCAAACTAAGGGCTATCCATTCCAAGTTGACCAAGTGATGATCAACGGGAAGCGGTTCTTTGAGTACATTCAGCACTATATGACTATCCACTCTAAGTTGTTTATCGATAAGGATGCAAAGTTAGCTTCATTTTTAGAGGAGCACACTAAGTACAGTGGTAGCAACCGTAAAGGAGACAGCTATGTGCGGAATCTTTTCCTGTGCGCGGTGATGTACTACTACGATAAGTTCGGTGATGTGGAGTTAGATAAAGCAGCACAGATTTGTTATCGCTGGGCATATTTCTTACGTCTTGATTTGCAGCGCATTGGCATGGAATCGGTAGACAATCACGCCAGATCAACACGAGGGCTGTTTAAGGTGATAAGCAAGGCGATACACCCACAACAAGTTCTAACTTTTCAGCCACCACCAATACAAGAGCTTCGCTTTAAAAACGCAGAACAAGTGCGACAGTCGATTGAAAACATGATGAATGGAAACTTTAAATGAGCGATAGCAAACCAGTAGCACCGTTATCGGTTAAGGATCTTTTTAACAGCAATACACAATACGTAGTTCCAATTTATCAACGTAATTATGCTTGGGGTGCTTCAGAAATAGAGCAGTTGATTCAAGACATCTATGATGCATCCGGTAACGGTGAGAGTAGGAATATACAAGATAAGTATTATTTAGGAAGTCTGGTTGTTTATAAACGCGAATTAAAAGGAAACAATCAGCAAACCGTTTATGAAACCATTGATGGTCAGCAGAGACACACGACGCTTTCGATTTTATTGGCATATTTGAAAAATCTAAAAACACTTGATGATGGTGAATTAAATGAGTTGCAGGTGAATTTATGTTTTGACAGTCGCCCTAAATCTACCCGAGCACTAGAAGATATCTATCTTAATGATGCTAATAGTAAGAAAGAAGAGCCAAGTATCCACGCTGCTTACGATATCATCGAGCGTTTTTTTAAAATTAAAGGTTTGAATAAGGCGTTTGAAGCTCAAGCGTTTTGTAATTATCTGCTTAATCAAGTAACCATCTTAAGAGTCATTGTGCCTCAAGGAACGGATCTTAATCATTATTTTGAGATCATGAATAACCGTGGCGAGCAGCTAGAAAAGCATGAGGTGCTTAAAGCTAAGTTCATGGCAACGTTAGAAAGTGGTGAAGAGACAAATGCCTTTTCGGCGATTTGGGACGCATGTTCTGATATGAAGCGTTACGCACAGATGGGCTTTAAGTCGGAGGATCGCAGAGCAGTTTTTGGCAATGATTGGCGTACAATACCTTCAAGTTTTAACGCTATTCAAAGTAAGTTAGGTCACCAAAAAGAAGTCCAACGTGCGATGACTCTGCGGAAGATCATCGAGAACAAATCTTCACATTCAAACAACGATGACGAAGAGCGAGAGAAAGAGCAACGTTTTGGCTCTATCATCGACTTTTCAAACTTCTTGCTCCATGTCCTTAAGTTGATAGTGGCGGGAGACTCTGTGTCATTAGATGATAAAAAGTTGCTCGATGCGTTCATATCAAAAGAAGGGAGATTGAAAGTTGACGCAAAGGAATTTGCCTTTGAACTACTTAAATTTCGAATACTGTTCGATAGCTATATCATCAAGCCGGATATGAGCGCTGAAGAGCGTAAGTGGAGTTTGCAAAAGTTAACTTCTAGGGGTAATGATTCGAGCTTAAGTCCGGATTATCCAAGCTCCTTCAGCTCAGAACAGAACCCAAGTGTTAATGAAAAAATACGAATGATACTTGCGATGTTTCATGTCTCTCACCCTTCGCACGTATACAAGCGTTGGCTTAATCATTCGCTAGCAATCTTGAGACAATTGGCGAAAGATAATAGCAAATTGCATGTTAATGGTAATGAATACCTTAATGCGCTCGAAAAGCTTAGTAATGACTTCTTAGATGATATTTCCAAAGAAGATGGACAGTTAAATGAAGAAGTGTTCCATAGAGGGACTGGTGTCCAGAACTTTGTATTTAACCTTCTTGATTATCGCTTGTGGAGAGAGTTCACTGCAGGCAAATCATTTGATGGGAAAGGTCTAGACAATATCGAGATTAAGAAGCATTTTGATGGATTTCAGTTTTCACAAAGCCGAACTTCCGTTGAACATTATTTCCCACAAACTGATCCATCCGGCGCAGACAAGATGGGTGAAGACGTTCATCGCTTTGGTAACCTATGTCTTATCTCACAGAGTAGCAACTCTCGATTGAGTAATTATTATCCCGACGGTAAAAAATCCTTCTATCAAGAGAACCATCGTGCGGAGAGCTTAAAGCAAGCAATCATGTTGAGCTATGATGAATGGGGGCCAGAAGAGCAAGGAAGACGGAATATTGAGCGTCATGAGAAAGTGATGATAGATGTTTTGCGTAATCGCAAATAGTATAGATCTGCCTAACTTGTTTTTAGCTAATAAGGTCATTAGAAATGATTGGATTTGGTGATATAGAAGCGCTTTTTTCGTTAAGAGATAGATACAACAAGTGGCGAAATTCTGAACCTAGGCTGACAAATACTGCTGACCGTTTCATCCATCTCTTTCAAGCCCACGGAGTGGCCCGAGCACAAATACCTCGTTTCTTTGGTCATGGCCTTACTATCCATCAAGTGGAAGATAATAACGAACTACTGAAGGCTTTAGATACCCAAATATTGGATGCTGCAGCTGAGTTATTTGCTATTAAACCGGAATGGCTTGAAGGGGGCTCGGATGAGCTTTACGAGTTAAAACATTTTTATAACCATCCAAAGAAGTTTGGCGTTTGGTTAGATTCTCTATTAAGCGCAACTAATGTACAAAGAATAGATGGTTGGCTATTAACTACTTCTGAGTTTAATGATGAGTATGACGCCGCCATTGTGATGAGAGAGCAAATTGGTGAGTTTGGCGATGAGGCAATTTATCGATACCACCTTTGTGAAACTTGGGTATACGGCTATTGGAAATGTAGGGCGGATATAGCGGCGTGCATTGCTCAAGCTTGGAAGCGAAACTGTTATGTATTTGGTCAACGTATACCACTTAGTGTTTTTAACAGAGTTATTTCACTTAACAGTGTGCCCGACAGTGAGTTAGAGCAAACCCGTATTCATGGTAAGAAATTTTACGCTGAAGATTTAACAACTAACCCAGATTTTTATGCTAGTGCTTTAAAAAACGAGCAGTTTGGTATTGATAGCGCTATTGCTCGTTGGCTTGAGTATTATGAGCTAGGCATGATGGACTCTCGTTTTGGCGATTATGGTAAATTGTTCAGGGATTTTGGGGGGCGTTGAGGATGGAGCGAAACGGTCCTGTATCGCTAAAAGTTGTGTAATGCATAATGGGTCAGAGCTTGTTCATATCTTGCCCAAGAAAAAGGAATTTTCATGTTAAAGCTGGCGTTAATCTTCATTGGATTTGTTGTGTCTTGGCCCGCTTGGGCACTTAACAGTGGCAGTTACTCTAAGTTTGTTTATGCCGAGTGGGGTAACTATCAGGTGGCACAAATTCGGCCATTTGAGTACGCCATAGAGCAGGGCCAGCTCAGCAGCATAGCCTACAGTGCGCAGTTTTCCGATGTGATGCGGCGGGTGATCCCCGAAGTGAGTGAACTCGGCCCTTATTACCAAGAATATTTATTAGGCAGAGACTTTAGCCGAGCCTTGGTGAGTTTGGTGACTGAATACGGTTGCCTTGAATACCGTTTTCGCCATGCGCTACCCCATACCAGAGAGTGCGGTGGTTATGTGGATGATGAGCGGGTGAAGGAGTATTTCCCTTTTTCTGGTGGTTACTTCCTACAGCAACCTTTGCGGGTGTACCAGCGAGGCAAAGCCGGCAATCAGCAAATGGGCTATGCACTGTACTTAAAAGCGGGCAACAAATACCAACCCAGCAGTATCTGGTATCCGGTGCATCAAATAGGATCGGCGTTTGGCCGAGCGATTTCTTCTAAACAGCTGGTATTAACGGTGTCTGTTAATTTTGAAAAGCTAGACGCGGCTGGCGCTCCAGAAAGCACTTTGTTTGAGACACCCCGAGTGCTTTGGTTAGTGCTACCAGAAGCTAAGCAAATTGCTGCTCAGGCAAATGAACAAGCTGCCGGTCGTTATGCTGCGAAGCAAGCACAGGTGCTGATTGTTGAGCTTTAAAGCTTAAATTTCTGCCTTTAACAAAGACGCTTTAAAGGCGTCTTTTCTTTTGTATAGCTGATTGGCCGTACCTTTTACATGCCGTATCGGACTCGAATCAATCAAGCTTTATTTAAGCATGGGGTTTGGCCAATTTTAGTGGGTCTAATAGCGCTTTAAGCTGCGCTTCATCTAAGTCGGTTTCTTCTAAGGCTATTTCTAATACAGTTTTTTGCTCTTTATCGGCGTGTTTGGCGATTTTGGCGGCTAAATCGTAACCAATATCCGAGTTTAGCGCGGTAGCGAGTATTGGGTTTTTAGCCAATATTTGATTTAAGTATTCGCTGTTAACTTGAAAGTCGGCAAATACTTTGTCACTCATGGCACTGCAGGCTTGGCTTAGTAGCTCGATGCTAGAGAGTAATTTCTCGGCAATCAGTGGCAGCATTACATTGAGTTGAAAGTTGCCAGACTGAGCGGCGATGCAAATGCTGGTTTCGTTGCCTATCACCTCGGCGGCAATCATGGCCACGGCCTCTGGGATCACCGGATTCACTTTACCGGGCATGATCGAAGAGCCCGGTTGTAATGCGCTTAAACGAATTTCTTGTAAACCGGCGGTGGGGCCGGAGTTCATCCAGCGTAAGTCATTGGCCATTTTGAGTAAACATACGGCAAGGCCTTTTAGCGCAGAGGCAAGGGCAAGGTGGTGATCTTGGCTACTCATATATAAGGCGGGCAGGGCGGCGGGAGTCCAAGGTAATTGGTCTAGTTGTTGTAAGTAGTGGCAGGCTAGTGTGGCAAAACGGGGATGGCAATTGACTCCGCTACCCACCGCAGTGCCGCCCAAGGGCAGGGCATAAAGGTTTTGGGCGCTGAGTTTTAGTTGAGCTTGGGCATGGCTCAGTTGCTGTTGCCAAACGCTGAGTTCTTGGCCAAGCGTTATCGGCATGGCATCCATTAGGTGAGTGCGGCCTGTTTTAAGGGTATTGGTGTGCTGCTTGGCTAGTTGTTTAAGACGCGAACTGAGAATGTCCATTGCTGGATAGAGAGAACCTTCTAGTTGCCGTAGGCTGCTAATTTGGATACTTGCGGGTATTACATCATTACTGCTTTGGCAGCGGTTTACATGGTCGTTAGGGTGTACTTTATCGGCCAATAGTTCGCTGGCTTGGCTTGCCACTACTTCATTTACATTCATATTAGAGCTGGTGCCAGAGCCGGTTTGAAACAGATCTATTGGAAAATGTTTGGCAAAATCTAGGTTTTTACTGGCTTTAGCGGCCTGCTGAATCGCTTCGCTGATATCCGCTTCGATTAAACCTAGCTCGCCGTTGGCTTGCGCAGCAGCCTGTTTAATATCGAGCACAGCGTGGATTGCTTGGCTTGGGAAACGGCGCTCGGAAAACTGAAAGTTGTTACAGGCGCGCTGGGTTTGCGCTTGATAATACACATCGTCTGCTACCTGCACCTTACCCATACTGTCGTGTTCTGTTCGCATGTTACTGGCCAAATTAGTTATGACTGGTGAATTAAGCTTAGCAGCCAAGCCTAATTGCGCTGTAGTTAGATGTGACTTCAGCTCTTTGGTGTTAGCCACAAAACTAGTAAAAGCTTGCCGATGGCCCATGCCAATGTGTCTTAAAACCAGCGGTAACTTAAGACCGCTGCGAAGCTCGCCGTGACAGCCAAAGACGCCCCTGCAAAGCGTTGTGGTACGGCATATAAATAGCTTTCAAGCAAAACAGCTCTTTCACTAGCAAGCTTTGGTTGGTTGGCGTTGGTAATTTGTACGTTTGGCAAATAATGCTGAATTTGTAGTCATTCGCTGCTTGAGTGATCAGGGCATCATGGTGCTTCGAACATTCACTAGGAGCACAACATGACACATTCATCTCATTTCGTGGTTATTGGTAAAACCGCAAAAACCGGAGCCCGCATTTATCAGCGTCTTCAGCAACAGGGCGCAGCTGTACGTGCGGTGTCACGAACTTCCGAGCCTGCCTTTGACTGGCGCCAGCGGGATACTTGGGCTAATGCGCTAAAAGGCGCCACCGCGGCTTATATTAGTTATCAACCCGACTTAGCCATAGAGCAAGCTGCTGACGACATCGCCGCCTTTATTGAGGTGGCAAAGGCGCAGGGCCTAGAGCATTTGGTATTGCTGTCTGGACGTGGAGAACCTGGCGCCGAGCGAGCAGAAAATTTGCTAATTAATAGCGGTTTAGACTGGAATGTGATTCGCGCGGCCTGGTTTGCCCAAAATTTTAGTGAAAGCTTTATGGCCGAGGGCATAGTCAGTGGCGAATTGGTGTTGCCAGCAGGTGAGGTGCTTGAGCCCTTTGTTGACGCTGATGATATTGCCGAGGTGGCGCTGCGCTGTTTGTTAGATAAAACCAAACGCAATCGTTTGTTTGAGGTGACGGGCAGTGAACTACTGAGTTTTGCTGATTGTGTGAATGAAATTAGCCGTCAATTGGCCAAGCCGATCCGCTATCGCCAGGTGAGCATCGAGGCTTATCTTGAGCTATTACAGCAGCAAGCTGTGCCGCAGGACTTACAAGATTTGCTGAAAGAGCTCTTTACCGTGGTGTTTGATGGGCGCAATGCGCACTTATGTGATGGCATAGAGCAAGCCACTTCAGCCAAGCCGCGACGCTTTGCCGATTATGTGGCGAAGGCAATAGCTACTGGGCATTGGCAAACGGCCGGTGTTTAAGCCTGCCTGCTTTGCGATGGAGGCTCGCCAAATTTGGCTTTGTAGGCGCGGCTAAAGGCCGCTTCTGATTGGTAACCTACCTCAAGCGCTACTGCTATCACTTGGCGCTGGCTATGGCGTAGTAATTCTCTAGCCAGCGATAGACGCCAATGTTGAATGTATTGCTTGGGTGGTTGGCCTAAGATTTTTTTGAAGTAGTCAATAAAGCTGGTGCGTGACATGCCCACCAGTTTGGCGAGCTGCTCTATGTTGAGCGGGGCTGCAGGGTCGCCGTGGATCTGCGCTATGGCGGGAGCGAGGCGTTTATCGGTATGGGCCAATAGCCAGCCTGGTTGGTTTTCACTGACTTGGGCTATCCAAACCCGAATACTTTGCAAGATAAGTACATCTGCCAGCCTACTGATGATGAGGCTCGCAGCATACGCTTGGCTGGTGGCTTCTTGTTGAATTGCGTCCACCATCGTCTTGATTAGGGGATAAGCCGGTGAATCGCCAGAAATCAAAATGTATTCAGGCATCGAGCTAAACAAGGCGCGACTGATTTCGCCGTCAAATAGCACCGTGCCACACAGGGTGGTACTGCTGGGGCCTGTTCCGCTAATGGTGAGTATTTCGTAATGCTCGCTGATCCTCTGTAAATTCTGTTCAAATAAATCGGCTGCAGGGCTGTTATTGCTATCCACTATCTCGTGGCCTTGGCCGTGAGGTAATAGGATAAAATCGCCGGCTTGTAAGGCTATGCAGTGTTCCCCAATTTTTACCAGCGCTTCACCATGTAGACTTAAGTGAAACATAGTGCTATTGGCGATGGCTGGTATTTTAAGCCCCCATGGCTGGTTTAAACGGGCATGGGTGTAAAACACACTGCTCATTTTGAGTTGCGCTAGCGGCGAGTTGGCTTCACTTTGTGCTTGTTCACTGGGGCGTAGTTGATTTAATTCAAGGGCTGGCTGGTGATCCACTATTGGTATTTCCTGTAAATGGTTAGCGACAAACGGTGATTAAAGCATCGCTTAACTTTCGCTAATTAACAACGTTTAGGACTCAAAGTAATGCTTGGTGTTTAGTGATGTTGATTCTTTTAACCGAGCGTCTGGTGTTAATGGCTTGCTAGTTGGGTGTTTTGGCTTTGCTAGAGTATTGAGTGCAGACAGTAGTAACTTGGTTGTAATAAAAAAGCCCCAGCAAGCTGGGGCTTAGAGTACGGTTATTGGGCTTAATTATTTAGCCGCTTTTTTCGCTTCTGCTATCCAGCCATCAAACTTGGCTTGGTTAGCTTTAATCCAGCCGTTTACGTGAGCTTCGATATCTGAAGGTTTGTTCTTACCTTGGCTCATCATCATGTTTTGCGCACTCACATCGTTGATGTTCAGCTTCATCACTTCGAATAACTTAGCCGCAGCTGGGTTTTCTTCAGTGAATTTTTTGTTCGCAACAATCTTCATTGAGTTCATCTGGAAGCCGTAGTTTTTACCGTTAGGTAGGGTAGTGTCTACATCGTCGCGCTCGCCAGGCAGCGAAGAAAATGGCACTTCTAGCCATACTACGTCTTTACCGGGAACCAATACGCCACTTACCCAGTAAGGGGTCCATGTGTAATACAGAATAGAGTCACCTTTTTTGTAACGGGCAATGGTATCAGCGATGATCGCCGCGTAGTTACCTTGGTTGTGCGTTACCGTGTCTTCCAGTTCAAAGGCGGTTAACTGATGCTCAATTACACCTTCACAGCCCCAGCCTGGGTTACAGCCGGTTAAGTCGGCTTTGCCGTCGCCATTGGCATCAAACAACTTAGCAATCTTAGGATCTTTTAATTGGCCAATATTGGTAATGTTGTACTGATCAGCGGTTTTCTTATCAATCAAGTAACCTTGCGCCGCACCTGAGATGTATTCGCCAGAACGGAAGAATTTGTCATCACCACCCGATTTGGTGTATTTGTCGGCGTGCAGCGGGAACCAGTGAACCGCAAGAAAAGTGGCGTCACCTTCGGCAATAGAGGTATAGCCTACGTTGTAGTCTACTTCTTTAGTTGGGCTCACGGTGTAGCCGAGCTTCTCTAGTGCTTTGTTTACTATCAAGGTTTGGAAAGTTTCTTCCGCTACAGTTGATTGTACTGGCTGTACGGTGATTCCTTTACCGGGCAGCTCCTCGGCAAAACTACTCATTGATAGTGTCGCGCTAAGCATGGTGGTTGCGGTAAGCAACGTTTTCCATGTGGTGTTCATGCATATCTCCTTGTGTTGCAGTACTTAAGAGGGTTTAACTCTTTTATAAACAGAATGTAGGATGGCGGCAGGACCAGACTGATACCAACGTGTTTTTTGGTCCCGAGATTCAACGCCAATGGTTTGGGTTAGGCGGTCGAGCAAAATAGCTAAAATCACAATGCCTAAGCCCCCAACTGATGCCATGCCCATGTCTAAACGGCCGATACCACGTAATACCATTTGGCCTAAACCGCCAACGGCGATCATTGAGGCAATCACCACCATTGATAGTGACAACATCAGTGTTTGGTTTACCCCGCCATGATGGTGGGCATAGCGAGCGGTAGTTGGATGCGATAAAGCATTTGTTTGGAGCTGGCGCCAAACGCGTGGCCAGCTTCAATTAGCTCTTCTGGTACCTGTTGAATGCCTAAAATTGTCAGCCGAACAATCGGCGGTAAGGCGAAGATAATGGTCACCACTACGCCAGGCACGTTACCAATACCAAACAGCATCACAATTGGTACTAAGTAAACAAAGGCCGGAGTGGTTTGCATCGCATCTAATATGGGCCTGACTATTCTGGCGGCGCTAGCGCTTCGGGCTAGCCATATCCCCATCGGTAAGCCAATTAGTAAACAGAAAAAGACCGAAGTGAGTACCAAGGCCAAGGTCACCATGGCTTCTGACCAAGCGCCAATTAAGCCAATGGTAACCAGCGAGCAAAACGCCGCTATACCCATTTTTCGGCCAGCTAGCTGCCAAGCAATAAGGAACAATATCAGCAACATGATTGGTGCTGGGGTGGATACCAAAGCTGTCTCAAACGAGCGCAAGGTAATATCAATGGGCACTCGAATCGCTTGGAAAATCGGACGTCCGTGCTCTACTAACCAATTCAATGCAGTTTCTACCCATTGGTCAAAAGGCACTACCGCCTCTCTAAATGGGTCCATCCAATCAAAGGGCTGGCTTACATCGGTGCTGGTTAACCAGTCATTACCTGCGGTGGCGGTATCGCTGGCTCCGCCAGACCACGGGTCGCCAGCTGCGCTGCTGGTATCGGGCGTGGCCCAAGGATCGGCTGGCGCATCTTGGCTGGTGGCCGACCAAGGATCGGCAGTTTCACTTGTTGAATTTTGTTCGCTGCTCATGCTTCTTCTCTATCTAATACTTTCAATAGTCGTGACTTGGTAATCACACCAAAATATTTGCCCTGCTCATCAACTACCGGCACCGAATAGGGGACTTGAGCCACAGAGGTAATCAGCTCGCTTACCGCGAGTTCTGGATCGATGGTGATGGTGTCTTCCAACATGGCACTGCTGAGTGAGCGGTTTTCTTTTTTGGCGAGTTTCAAAGACTCTAGTGAGACGATGCCAGAAAATTTATTAGCTCTGTCTACCACAATGCCAAACTCACGGTCGTTATCTATGAGCAATTGAATCGCCGTGGCCGGGCCATCATGTTCATGCTTTTTAAATACGGCGGCAGGGTTTTTCACGGCAATATCTTTAGCACTGAAAATAGTGGCGGGGTTGACCCCGCGGAAGAACGAGCGAACGTAGTCATTGGCTGGTTTTTGTAAAATCTCGTCGGGCGTGCCCACTTGAACCACTACGCCGTCTTGCATGATGGCAATACGGTCGCCAATACGCATGGCTTCATCGAGATCGTGGGAGATAAACACAATGGTGCGTTTGTCATCGTTTTGTAGACGAATCAATTCGTCTTGCATCTCGGTACGAATGAGAGGGTCGAGAGCCGAAAAGGCTTCGTCCATGAGCAAAATGTCGGGGTCGTTCGCCAGTGCTCTAGCCAAACCCACCCGTTGCTTCATACCGCCCGATAACTCGTCGGGGTAAGAGTCGCAGTAGGGTTCTAGGCCGACTCGCTCCAGCGCAGCTTTAGCTGCAGTATTGCGTTGCTCTGGGTCTATACCTGCCAGTTCTAAGCCGAAAGCGGCATTTTCCAATACCGACATATGCGGCATTAAGGCGAAGTTTTGAAACACCATGGAGACGTTTTTACGGCGAACTTCGCGCAATTCTGGCTCTGAAATTTTGGCAATGTCTTTACCGTTTAATAATACGCTGCCTCTGGTGGGTTCTATTAAACGGTTAAGTAGACGAACAAGAGTGGATTTACCCGAGCCTGATAGGCCCATGATAACGAAGATTTCGCCTTCGTTAATGGTTAATGAAACATCTTTAACACCGACAGTTAACCCAGTTTGGTCAAAAATTTGATCCTTATCTAGGCCCTTGTCGATGAGAGGAAAAGCCTTTTGTGGCGTCTCGCCAAATACTTTATACAGGCTTTTCACTTCCAGTATCGTTGACATGGAACTTATCCTTGTTTTATGAAAAACAACTTACTACCTAATCAAATTATTAAGTACTCTAAATAATATTGTGATCATTATCAAGCCTAATACTTAAACAAGTGTTCAGTTCCATGCTATTAAGTAGCTGTATTTGAGTGTTTTTTATGGGCGTGGAATGGCCAATGTAATCAGCTCTAAAGTTTAGTGCAGATTGCATTTATTGGACGCTAAACTGAGACGCGAAAGGCTTAAACATAGGCCTTGTTAATAACAATCTTTGTGAGGTTTGTTAAATTTTTAATACTGAGCAAAACCCAGTAAAAGGCTAATTTATCAATAGTTAAGTTGATTCACATCTTAAGCTTGGCAGAGTGTTAATATGCTGTTGTTGATATTATGTAAACGCTTATTGTTGTGTGCGGTTTTGACTATGCTTAAAAGCGAGTTGGAGTTTAAATTGGTGCTGTTTACTGAGTGCGAATTATTGATATTGGGCGCGGTGAACACTTTGATTGGCAGTTTAACTTGTCGATGTTTTTCTTGGCTCGCCATAGGGAATGCAGTATGAAATTGACCGATACCTCGCTGCTTGAGCAGATGCATATTAGTGATGTAGAGATACAAAACAGAATGAGATTATTAGGCCTCGATGAATCGGCACTAGACTTAATTGCCAAGCAGCGAGGCTTAATTGAAGAAGAAGTCGATGGCATTGTTAATCGCTTTTATGACATTCAAACTGAAGTGGACGAAATAGCCTCGTTAATTGGTGATACTGAAACCTTAAGTCGTTTGCGTATTGCTCAGCGGCGTTACATCACCGATTTGTTTTTAGGCGTATGTGATTCAGACTACGTTAATAATCGGCTGCGTATTGGCATGGTGCATAAACGCATTGGGGTCGAGCCAAAGTTATACTTGTCGGCAGTAAGCACGCTGAAAGATTTGTTATTTGAGTTACTCAGTGTTCACCTGAAAGATAAGCAACAACTTGCCGCGACCTTATCGGCTTTAGATAAGTTATTTTATTTCGACACGACTTTGATATTCGATACCTATATTGCCAGCTTGGTGGGTGAAATTGAGTTGGCCAAACGTAAAACGGAAGACTATGCCAAGAGCTTAGAGCAGAAGGTTGCCGAGCGAACTCGCCAATTAGAAAAACAAACTCGTTTAGATGGCCTCACCGGAATTTATAATTTAAGAGCCGTGCACGATATATTGCATCGGGAATTGGCGGTGGCGCAAAGGCGCGAATCCAAGCTGTGCTTGGTTTATATCGACTTGGATAACTTTAAGCAGATTAACGATAGCGAAGGTCATTTAAAGGGTGATGAAGTATTGAAGTGTGTGGCTAAGATCCTGTTAGCGAGTATTCGAGAAGTGGATGCTGCTTGTCGTTATGGAGGGGATGAGTTTTGTTTAATTCTGCCTGACTGTGATGCCCACAATGCCTATTTAGTGTGCCAAAAAGTGATCGAAAACTTCCTGCAACATTATCAACATTTCTCTTTAAGCATGGGGGTGGTGCAAACCGGCCCTACCCGCTATTACAGTGATGAACAAATAATCAAACTCGCCGACCAACGCATGTATCAAGCTAAGGAACAGGCTGGCTGCAGTATTTTTCATGCAGAAGATTAGGCTGCCGATAGCTAAGTATCGGTAAGCCATTTAATCATTTGCTGCTAAGTACTGACCAGCCAAATACCTACGCCTATCATTAGGGTGCCAGAAATTCGGTTAAGCAAGCGAACATTGCCGCTTTTATTGAGAAAGACCCGTAGGGTTTTACCGCCGCTGGCGTATAGGCTCATACAGACAAACTCAGAAAGCAAAATTATCGATACTAGCAAGCTAAGCTGTAGGGCAAGCGGATGCTGTGCTTGAATAAACGGGGGCAGCAGCGAAATCATAAACGCCCAGCCTTTGGGGTTGGCAATGGCGGTGATAAAGCCCTGTATGGCCAGTTGGCGTCGGCCAACTTGTTTTTGCTCAGAAAACTCACTCGGAATCGCCATTTTCCCACGCGAGCGCCACATTTGAATTCCAAGGTAAGCCAAATAGCTTCCACCTAGCCACTTTAATAGACTAAAAATATGTGGATATTGCAGCATGATAGCCGCTACCCCAATCACTGCTAGCACAGCCACAATGCCCACGCCCAGCATTTCACCAATCATCATCCAAAAGGTGCGGCGCAGGCCTATGGTCATACCTAAGGTCATGGCCAGAGTCATGCACATTCCGGGGGTAATTGAGACAAAGAAAAAAGTAGGGATGAAAATAAGTAATACAGAAAGATCCATTTAAATTACCAACAGCGTTTTCGTAAGGCCTAAACTGTACACTGTTCTAAATTTCTTTGTCTAATGAAATGTAAGCAGGCTTAAACAAGGATGTTAGCCAGTTGTATCATCTTGACCTAAGGGCGAGCTTGGCCAACGGTTTTTTGACCGAGATTAATCAAAGGCGATATTGTTCAGCATTGTTTGATATTGATGATTACAATCAGCCGCTGTTTTGTCTCTTGCAAGTGTGATTGATGAGTTCTCGTTTTGAATTATTGGCCCCCGGCGGCGATTTAGAAGCCATTCACGCGGCGATTGCCGCAGGTAGTGATGCTATTTATCTTGGTTTAGATCGATTTAATGCGCGTAACCGAGCTAAAAATATTTCTTTGGCCGAGCTTAAAGCGGTGTGTCACTTAGCTCATCAGCAGCGGTGCAAAATATTTGTCACTTTAAATGTGATGCTGCTAGAGAGTGAGTTGCCCGCTTTGCTGCGTTTGCTCAATCGTTTGCTTAAGTTGAATGTAGACGGCCTGATAGCCCAAGATTTAGGTTTGTTGTATTTGCTTCATCAACATTTTCCGAATGTGGAAGTCCACGCATCTACCCAGCTAAATACCCATAATGAGGGGCAGATTGACGCCTTAAAGTCCTTAGGGGTGAATCGAGTTAATTTGGCCAGAGAACTCAACCTAGAAGAAATCACCGCCTTAACTCGTCATGCTGCGACCCTGCAGATGAAAATTGAAGTGTTTGTACATGGCTCTTACTGCGTGGGGTTTTCTGGTCTTTGTTATATTAGTTCCACTCGCAACGGCTGTTCGGGGAATCGTGGCCGTTGCAGCCAACCTTGTCGCGATCAATATCAAACTACCGAGCAGGGTAGTGCCTTTCCTTTGAACCTCAAAGATAACTCAGCCTTTGCCGAGCTTGAGGCGCTAGCTGCTGCTGGGGTCTATTCATTAAAAATAGAAGGGCGGATCAAAAGTTCACATTACGTGTTTAGTGTGGTGTCTCAATGGCGGGAGCAGCTAGACCGTTATCAGCAAGGGCAGCCATTAGTTAAGGATTTAAGCAATCTATATAAAGTGTTTAACCGAGACTTTACGGCCAATTATTTAAGTGGCGAGATTGGTAAAGCCATGTTTATTGATAACCCAAGAAACAATGCTTTAAGCCATTTCGTTGAGCAGCGCCAGCTCACCCAGCCAGAGCAGATCAATAATCTAAAGCAGGAGTTGTATCAGCATAACAGTGAGCTGATGCAGCAGATGCGCAAGCAAATTGCCGCCATGCAGGCCTCGGCTAACGCTCTGCCGAGTGACTTGCAGGCAAACCAAACTAAAGCGGTAGAGGTGCAACTGCCGCAGTACCGAATGGAAGATGACCCCAATACTAGCCCCAACTTGGCGGTGCTGATTAACCAAACTCACGATATCGCTTTAAGCCAGCAAGCCAAACTAGAAGTATTTTGGGCCTTGCCTAATGCCTTGTCGAATAAGCTAGATGAACAGCTTGTCATATTTAAGCAATATCCTAACTTGAATCCGTGGTTTCCGGCGGTGTTGATTGATAAAGATTACGCGGCAGCCGCGCAGTTCTTGGAGCAAGTGAAGCCCAAGCTATTGGTGACTAACAATTTAGGTGTGGCAGAGTTGGCCAAGCAAATGGGCTTAGCCTGGGTGGCAGGCCCGCAAATGAATAGCGCAAACTCTTTGGCGCTAGCCTGTATTAAACAACATTATCAGGGGCAGGGGGCGTTTTTAAGTAATGAGCTGAATGCTAAACAACTGCAGCGTCTTGTTATACCTAAGGGCTTTCGCAGTTTTTACAGTATTTTTCATCCCAACCAACTGTTAAGTAGTCGCCAATGTCTGTTTCAGCAAAGTAGCGGTTGCAAAAAGCAGCGACTTAACAAGTCGTGCTTGAGTCGTTGCAGTAAAAGTACGCGGATCCTCAACTTAAAAGATGCTCAGTACATCATTGATAAACAAGCGGGTGAGTATAATCACTTATTTAGTCAGCAACATGTATTGAATACTCAAGCCATTACTGAGATGGCGCATAAGTTTAGTGATGTACTTGTGGATTTACGTAACATCGCAACTGATACCACTTGGAGTGGTGTAAGTAATGCGGAGCTAGTGACGTTTTTTCAAGATTTAATCCGCCAAGAGGACGATGCTGAAGTCCGATTACAGGCCTTGTTAACGCCTTCAATTAACCAGCAATATTTAAAAGGTTTGTAGCCCAGAGCCAGTTCTTTTGCCGAGCTTGATAGAAATTTATTAGCTGAGCTATTAGAATCGGGGTTCGGCGGTTTACCGCAAATTCATTTAACCAAGGAATCTTTAATGATTATCGCAAAAGACGACGTAGCCATCTTTGAATACACCGTAACAGCAAACGGTGAACAGCTTGATACTTCGGAAGGCAAAGAGCCACTCGCCATTATCGTTGGTCAGGGGCAATTAGTACCCGGTTTAGAACAAGCTCTTATTGGCAAACAAGTAGGCGACAAATTTGATGCAGAAATCGCCGCTGAAGAAGCTTACGGAGAACGCAACGATAATCTAGTTCAGGCTGTGCCAAAAGCTATGTTCGGTGATGTTGAAGTTGAAGTGGGCATGCAATTTCGTGCCACTACCGATGAAGGCGAACAGTCTGTGATCATCATCGGTGTAGAAGACGACGAAGTCATCGTTGATGGTAACCACCCTCTAGCGGGCATCGATTTAGCTTTTTCTATCGAAGTGACTGAGGTACGTAAAGCCACTGAAGAAGAACTGGCTCATGGTCATGTTCATGCGCCAGGCGGCTGTGGTCATCATCACTAAGAATTAGCTTTATAGCTGACTCTCTACCGGTAGCAGGCCAATTATCCAGGATTGGAATTTTCTCCAGATACTGGCTTGTGGCTCGCTATCGTAGACGCGAGCAGCTTTATCACGAAAAGCTTCTGTCCAGACTAAATCGTCTTTGCTATCTAAGCTTAACTGGTAGCTTCTATAGGGCAGATTGTTCTTCACTCGATGTGCAATCTCTTTACCTAAATCGGGGCAGGTAAGTACTAAGCCCATTTCAGTATTTAAACTGATAGAGCGAGGATCCCAGTTAAAAGAACCGACAAACAAGGTTTCCTCATCAATAACAAACACCTTGCTATGTAGACTGGCCCGTGAGGCACTTTTGCCAAAAAAAGCTAAACGCTGTTTTTGTTTCGCGTCAGGTTTTAGCTCATATATAAATACGTTACCTTCCACCAAACGCTTGCGATATTTTTTGTAACCCGCGTGCACTGCTGCTACGTCGGTCGCGGCTAAGGAATTAGTTAATACACTAATGTCGATGCCTTTGTCCGCAAGGGCCACTAGAGCATCGGAACCTGCTTCGCCTGGTATAAAATAGGGGGAACTAAGCAAAATGCTTTGTTCTGCATGGCTTAACAGTTTAGCCAGATTATGGGATACATCCTGTGGGTAGTCAGTCCCTTTTACCGGGTGATCGACCAATACGTCACCATCACACCAATATAAGAAGTCTGCCATGCGTTTATCGGCTAATAGCTGAGCATAGCTTTGGTGTGCGCGAATAAAAGATTTTACGTCGTTCTGATAAAGTTGTTGTTCCAATTTGAGAAACTCAGCATGGCTGTCTACGTCTTTACTGTTTAATGCTTCAATCGGATAGCTTTGTTCACTGTTCCAATATAAGTCGAAGGCTTGACTGACTTTCTCTACTACCGGCCCAATTGCTAAGGCGTCAAAATCGTTGAAGTTCACTTCTTC
Source organism: Agarivorans gilvus (assembly GCF_001420915.1). Lineage (NCBI taxonomy): Bacteria > Pseudomonadati > Pseudomonadota > Gammaproteobacteria > Alteromonadales > Alteromonadaceae > Agarivorans > Agarivorans gilvus. Next base: position 296,175 of record NZ_CP013021.1, read on the forward strand.
GGTGGCGGCAAAATATTCATCACCAATGTTACGCCCCCCACAACCGTGGCTAACCCGTCGATGGTTAGGGACTTATTATGCATGCGTTTATTAAGTCGGCCGAAGTCACCTAGCATGTTGCCGCCACGGAATCCGCGTTGGTAGAAGGGGTTAAAGACTCTTAGTTCAATATTGGGCTGCATGGCTAAGGCGGTCAATTTATCGTCCATGCTAGCGGTATTAATGTCATCGATTAACAGTCTAACTCGAACTCCACGCTTGGATGCTTTTAATAAACGGGCGAGAAAGATGTCGCCAGTTAAATCACCTTTTAGCATGTAATACTGGGCGTCGATACTTTGGCTGGCTCTATCGATTAAGGCGATACGCACAGCAAAAGCGCCCAAACCATCATTCAATACTAATACCCCGGTGCGCTCGGGTTGGAAGTCTCTTAGTCGTTGAATGTCTTGATAGTTGTTGCTGGAAGGATCGACTGCTAGATAAGTGCTAGGGCGTTTATATTGGGCAAGCATTTCCGATGAAGGTCGCTGGGCACAAGAAATGAGCCCAAGGCTGAGCAGCAAAATGATGAACAATCGTAACGTCACTGGGGAAATCCGTTTCAAACTAATGCTTATGTAGATAAAAATTTTAGTTTAAATTTATGGGCTTGGCTAGCTATACGCTCTACAGCTATGTTACATAGCTGTTAATTCGGTTCCTCAGCACTAAGATTACGTATATAATGTCGCGCTTCGTTTCTTGAGACCAAATTATATGCATACCGCTCCCATTCTATTCAAGCCAGAAACTTGCGTTAACAAACAACGTGCTGCTGCGCCTTTCTTGCCAATGTCACGTAAGGAGATGCAAGCACTAGGCTGGGATAGCTGTGATGTTATTTTGGTCACTGGCGATGCTTATGTCGATCATCCTAGTTTTGGCATGGCGGTGATTGGTCGTATGCTGGAGGCCAAAGGTTTTCGCGTAGGCATTATCGCCCAGCCAGATTGGACCAATAAAGACGATTTCATGCGCTTAGGTAAACCGAATTTATTTTTCGGGGTGACGGCTGGCAACATGGATTCGATGATCAATCGTTATACCGCCGATAGAAAGCTGCGCCACGATGATGCCTATACGCCCAACAATGAAGGTGGTAAACGCCCCGATAGAGCAGTGATTGTTTATTCCCAGCGTTGTAAAGAAGCCTATAAAGATGTGCCGGTGGTACTAGGTGGCATCGAGGCCAGCCTGCGTCGAATTGCCCACTACGATTATTGGTCTGACAAAGTGCGCCGCTCCGTTCTGTTTGACGCAAAAGCTGAGTTATTGATTTATGGCAATGCTGAGCGCCCCTAGTGGAAGTGGCTTATCGGCTCAGTCAGGGTGAGGATATTGCTGAGCTAGATGATGTGCGCGGTACCGCCTTGATCCGCAAACAGCCTTTAGCTGGTTGGAGTGGTTTGGACTCGAGTCATTTGGACAAACCGGGCAAAATTGACCCTATCCCCAGCCCTTACGCAGAAACCGAGGAAAACTGTGCCAGCCAAGAGCAGCCAGAGGCCGAGTCTGTCGCTAGTGATGCTCAGGCCAAGCCTGTAGTGGTGCAAATGGACAAAAAGCGCCCTTGGGAGAATGTGTATATTAATTTGCCGGCTTATGAGCAGGTTAAAGTTAATCAGGTGCTGTACGCCCACGCTTCACGTATCTTTCACCTAGAAACTAACCCCGGTTGTGCCCGTGCCTTGGCTCAGCGCCACGGTGATCGTATAGTTTGGCTTAACCCGCCAGCCTTACCTTTAAGCACCGAAGATATGGATGGGGTATTTGGTTTACCTTATCAACGGATCCCGCATCCTAGCTATGGTAAGGCGAAAATCCCAGCTTACGAGATGATTAAATTCTCGATTAACATCATGCGTGGTTGTTATGGCGGCTGTACCTTCTGTTCGATTACCGAGCACGAGGGGCGAATTATTCAAAGTCGCTCACAACAATCGATTATTGGTGAAATTGAGCAAATTCGCGATCAAGTCCCTGGTTTTACCGGAGTGATATCCGATTTAGGTGGTCCAACGGCCAACATGTATCGGCTTAATTGTAAAAGTCCTAAGGCCGAAGAAACTTGCCGTCGTCTATCTTGTGTTTACCCCACTATCTGTCATCACATGGATACTGACCATACGCCCACCATTGAGCTGTACCGTGAAGCGCGTAAAGTGGAAGGTGTTAAAAAAATCTTAATTGCTTCTGGAGTGCGTTACGACTTGGCAATTGAGGACCCTCGTTATGTGAAAGAGTTGGCGCTGCATCATGTGGGTGGCTATTTAAAAATTGCCCCAGAACATACCGAAGAAGGGCCTTTATCGAAGATGATGAAGCCGGGTATGAGCACCTATTACAAATTTAAAGAATTGTTTGATAAATACTCTAAAGAAGCGGGCAAAAAACAATACTTAATCCCTTACTTTATTTCTGCCCACCCCGGCACCAAAGATGAAGATATGGTGACCTTGGCGCTGTGGCTGAAGAAGAATAAATTTAAGTTGGATCAAGTGCAAAACTTCTATCCATCCCCTTTGGCTAATGCTACTACCATGTACCATACCGAGCGTAACCCTTTGCATAAGGTGAGCCATACCAGCGAGCGGGTATCGGTAGCCAAGAAGGGGCGTCAGCGCCGTCTGCACAAAGCCTTATTGCGTTATCATGATGAGAAGAACTGGCCGATTATTCGTGAAGGTCTAAATAATATGGGCTTAAGCAAATTAATCGGCAACGGACTGCATCACTTGGTGCCGCCAGATAATCGCCGCGGCGGACGAGGGGCGGCTCAACGTGGTTTTAAAGGAGCGAAGAACAGCCAACTGGCGGCGACTCGCTTTACCAATAAACAGTTTAAGCAAAAGCGATAAATTGATGATTAAGGCACTTGTTTCGATAAGTGCCTTTATTTTATCTTGCGCTGGGGTGAGTTAAAGCTTAGAGAAGTCCACTTGAGGTAAGCTTTGAAAGCCCGGTTTAGCGAAGTAATAACCTTGCATGAGCTCGACCCCACAGGCGTTTAAAAAACGCATTTCTTCACGGCTTTCTATGCCTTCAGCCAATACCGTTACCTTCAGCTCCTTAAACATCGCCAAGCTGTGTTTTAATATGGTTTGCCGCGCAGCGTCACTATCAATGTTACGGATCAGTGCCATGTCTAACTTAACGATGTCGGTTTGAAAATCAGCCAACAGATTCAGATTTGAATAGCCGGCACCAAAATCGTCGATGGCCGTTTTAAAGCCTAGCTGCTGATAGTGCGCAACAATATTTTTAATGTGCTGGGTATCGGTGACTTGTTCGGTTTCGATAAACTCAAACATGATTTGTTGGATCGGAAACTGATACTTTTGGGCGGCCTCAAGGGTCGTGCGAATACAGCGCTCTGGCTGATAAACGGCATTGGGTAAAAAGTTAATGCTGAGCATGCCCGGTAGTTTAAGCTCGGCGGCCAGCGCAATGGCTTTAACTCGACATAGCTGGTCGAAACGGTAGCGGTTCTGCTCACTTAGCTGCGAAATAATGGTGTAGGCTGGTTCATTGTTTAATCCTCGCACTAAGGCTTCATAACCAAAAATTTGTTTACTGGGGTAGTGAACAATCGGTTGAAAGGCCATGCTGAAGTCAAAGTCTAGTGGATGTGATTCTCGGCATTGCTGACAAGAGCTATCTTGAGTAGTGTTTGCTTGTTTCATCAAGTTCATGAATGACCCAGTGGATGGATTTTATCTCTAAGCATTAGACTAGTTGCTGACATATCGCTGAACAACTTCAATCAGTATAAAGCGTTAACTCAGACCAATAATAAATCATTGGTCTGCGGTGGGTTATAGCAACAGATCTGGTCTTTAGCTCTTAACAGGAGCGCTATTTATGCCATATGTTCTAAGTACATAACGGTTAACTCCACTCGAGATTTTGCATTCAGTTTACGAAGCAAACTTTTAACGTGAACCTTAACCGTGCCCTCGGTAATACGCAGTTTGTCGGCCACTTCACGATTGCTTGCGCCTTTAGCAATTTCATTAAGGGTTTGTAATTCTCGCTTGGTAACGGTCTCGAGTTTGTTGGCAAATTCGTCACTTTCGTGAAGGCAATTTAGGTAGGGCAATAGTTCATCACTGAGCACTTGCTGGCCAGCTGCGGCCAATTTGAGTTGCTCATGTAATTGCTCTGGCTCCATATCTTTTAGCAAATAGCCGTCGGCACCGGCATTAATTAGCTTAATTACGTCTTGTTTAGCATCCGATACGGTAAGAATAATAATGGTGGAGCTGATGTTTTTTTCTCTGAGTAATTTAAGCGTATCTAAACCAGATAAACCCTTCATGTTTAGGTCTAATAACACTATGTCGGGTTCGAGTTCACTACAAATCTCTACCGCTTGAGCACCGCTGCCAGCCTCGGCGACTACTTCAAATCCCGGCTCTATATTTAGAAATTGCACAATTCCCTTGCGCATTAAAGGGTGGTCATCCACCACTACAATTTTGATAGCTTGGTTCATCGCTAGCTTTTCCTTACTGAGTTTTTCTTGGAACGCTTAGTTTGACTGAAACGCCGCCGCTGAGTGACTGCTCAAAACATATTTTACCGTTTAGACGTTCAGCGCGTTCCTGCATAATTTGTAAACCGTAGTGTTCGTCGAGGTGTTTAAGTTTGCTTCCGTGTAAACCGTTATCCGCAACTTCGATGGTAATTTGCTCCGCATCCCCGACACAAGTTATTGAAATTTTATCACAGTCAGCGTGTTTTAAGGCATTGATGATCGCTTCTCTAACGATCTGAATAATATGAATTTGCTTGTTGGCTTCCACCATGTCGTTGGCGATATCGGTAGTCAGTTCAATCTGTTGCGGATATTGGCTGGCTAACTCTTCCACTAATACTTGCAGTGATTCTACCAATAGGGCGCTTTTTATGGTTAAGCGGAAGGTCGATAGTAACTCCCTCAGTTGTACATACGCGGCACTCAGCACCGATTGGATTTCTTCGCTTATTTCCAGGCTTTGCTGGTAGTCACAGGGGATTGTTTAAGTTGCCTTTGCAATAAGCTGGTTTGAATTTTTAAATAAGACAGCGTTTGGGCGAGTGAATCGTGTAGTTCGCGAGCAATGGTGGCGCGCTCTTCCATCAATAATAGTTTTTGTTTTTGCAGTAAACCCTGCTCAAAGCGTAATACCTTAGTAATGGTTCGACAGTAGCTGTTAACAATAGCGGCTCTGCTTTCAGGCACTTCAGGCAATATTAAGTAACCGTAACGCTCTCGGTCTAACTCCAAGGCAATGGGGGAGATAGCTCAACTTCACCGGCTTGGTAGTTTACTTCCATACCCAGTTTATTTAGCTGTAGTTTAGCACCCCGAATGCTAAGAGTTTCGCAGAGTAGCTGCAAAGACTGCTTGAAATGTTGCTGGTTTAAGGTGCTGTTAAAAAGAATTTGCTCCAAATTATAAAGGAAGTTGAGATCTTGGTTGGCGCGACGCAGCTCTTTAGTTTTCTCTTTGACTTGATTTTCCAGCGTTTGATAACTGCTGTCTAAATCTTGTGACATCGAGATGATTCCCCGTGCTAGGGTTTCCATTTCTATGCTGGCATAACGGGTGGGAATAGAAATTTTGAAGTCGCCACTTTGTACTTGGCGTACCGCTTCCACCAGCCGATAGATCGGCTTAGAAATATTCCGCTGAATGTACCAAAGGGTGTAAATGGCGATTAAAGTGATAATAACAAAGGCGAATATTTGAAGATAAGTCAGTGAAAAGACTTTTCCCTCAGAATTATATTGGGTTTCCGCAACGAATTGATCAATCAGATCAACAAAACCCACCACATGATGGTCGAAGTAGACCGTGTCGTGATTCACAACATAGGGCTTAAGCTGCTGCCAGCGTTGCTTAACCTTTAAGTAACGCTGGTTCATTTCATTATCTTGCTTAGCGACCTTTTGTAGAGCCGAACTATTTAAAGAGCTCTCAAAACGAGCAATCTTGTCTTCTAGTGCTTGGTCGTTAATATTCAGCGCATGGGCCATGCGGTAGCTTTGCATGCGCAAAGAGCCCGCGATATTGATGGCCTCTGCATCATTTAAACTATTGATTAAGGTGGTAAGCGAGCCCATGGCCACCAAGGCAAAAAATACCATCATTAAGCTAAGTAGCCGAATAACGGCGGTGGCGATAGAACGTTTCCCGAAATAAAGCTTCAACTCAAAATCCTTGTTAAGTCGACAATTTGATTAATCTGCTTACTGTCATTTAGTGTAACTTTTACAAAGCACTTAACAAATACTATTTTTTTGCATAGCATTGACAGTATCACCGAAGTCTAAAATGACCTAAGTCCTAATGATATGGCGTTTAGACCCTTAGCACTGACTAAGCAGGGTAAATCGCAGAAATGGTTTTGCCTCCCGTATTTGGAAAGGTTGATTTATGTTATCGGATGCGTTTAACCGAAAATTTTTCTATTTGCGTTTGTCGCTGACTGACGAATGTAACTTCAAATGCAATTACTGCCTGCCTGACGGCTATCATTGCGATGCGCCTAAGCAAAATCTTAGCTTGTCTGAAATCGAGCACTTAGCTAGTGGGTTCGCTAAGCTGGGTACTAACAAAATTCGCTTAACTGGCGGTGAGCCGAGCTTGCGTAAGGATCTTACCGAGGTTATGCAGATTTGTGCTAATACACCCGGTATTAAACAGCTAGCTATGACCACCAATGGTTTTCGTTTAGCTTCTCAAGCTAAGCGCTGGAAACAAGCAGGCTTAAGCCACATTAATGTGAGTGTTGATAGCCTCGACCCCCGTCAGTTTGAATTGATTACCGGCACCAAAACCTTCACTAAGGTAATGGCCGGTATTGATGAAGCCTTAAATCAAGGTTTCAGTGCCGTTAAGCTAAACGCCGTGTTGTTAAAGGCCGAAGCGCAAGCGACCTTTGAAAAATATTTGCAGTGGATAAAACAGCGCCCAGTGGAAGTGCGTTTTATTGAATTAATGCAAATGGGTGAGCGGCCAGAATATTTTACCCAGCATCATATCGACGGCGCTGGGTTTAAGCAGTACCTGTTAAGAGAGGGCTGGGAACAACAAATTCGCGCCCACAATGCAGGACCCGCACAAGTTTTTCATCATCCCGATTACGCTGGTAAGGTGGGTTTGATCATGCCTTATGCCAAAGATTTTTGTTCCACCTGTAACCGACTACGGGTTTCTTCTCAGGGTAAACTACACCTTTGTCTGTTTGGTGAAGAGGGCATTGAGCTTCGTGATTTGTTGCAGCAAGCAGAGCAGCAAGAAGCATTATGCCAACGTATCGAATCAGCCTTACAAACTAAAAAAGTTAGCCACTTCCTTCATCAAGGCAATACCGGCGCTACCCCCCACCTCGCTTCCATCGGCGGCTAAGCTCTAGTGCGTGATAAATATCACGCACTATACTTGATCTAAGTCAATCATTTTAGCAAACACCTCTTTAGAGGTATGTTATTGAATGTTAATAGAATCTACGCTTTACCCCATTAAAGCTAGGGTTAAGCTCGTAGGTGGGGGAGTCATGTCTATAGATCTGTCTAAACGGCGTCTGTTTAGTAACAGTCCTAGCTTAAGAAGTAAACAACATCATCGCCTACCGTGGTTGAAGCAGCCAATAGAGCAAGCTTGTACTCAGTGTGGTGAATGCATAAAAGCCTGCCCAGAAAAGATAATTGTAAAAGCCAGCGGTGGCTTTCCTATTGTGGATTTTACCCAAGGTGAGTGCAGCTTTTGTTATCAATGTGCCGCGGTGTGCCCCGAAGGTTTGTTTCACGAGCAGCATCAAGCCGCTTGGGATAACAGTATCGCGGTGCTTGAGACTGCTTGCCTGGCGCAAAACGGCGTTTATTGCCGTAGTTGTAGTGACAACTGTGAACAAGCTGCCATCAACATTCGGCCGTTAATTGGCGGTAGAGCCGAGGTAAGGGTAGATGATGATAAATGTAATAGCTGCGGTGCTTGTATTAGCGCTTGCCCAAGCCAAGCCATTGAGATTAAGGAAGTACTATGAGTGATGAATACCATATAAGTAGTGCGGTGGTGCTCTGTAAGCCGGATAAAATTCAGCAGCTTATTACGCAAATTAGCGATTTTTCCGGTGTGGAAGTACATGGCTTTAATCCTGAAGGCAAAATCGTGGTCTCTATTGAGAGTGACAAGCGCCACAACATCGTTAGTACCTTAGAAGATATCGCTAAGTTAGATGCTGTGCTAAGCAGTAACTTAGTTTTTCACCAATTTGAATCAGCTAGTGAGGAAGTATCATGAAATGGACTCGCCGACAATTTGTTAAAGCGAATGCGGTAAGCGCCGCAGCCACGGTTGCGGGGATCACATTACCAGCCAGTGCCACCAATCTGATTACTTCATCAGAGAAAACCGAAATGACTTGGGCAAAAGCCGCATGCCGCTTTTGTGGTACAGGTTGTAGTGTATTGGTAGGCTCGCAAAACGGCAAGGTGGTGGCCACCCAAGGGGATCCTGAGTCGCCAGTTAACCGCGGTTTAAACTGTATTAAAGGCTATTTCCTTTCCAAAATCATGTACGGTAAAGACCGCTTAACCACGCCCCTACTGAGAATGAAAGACGGTAAGTTTGATAAACAAGGCGAGTTTACTCCGGTGTCTTGGGATCAGGCCTTCGATGTGATGGCGGAAAAATGGAAACAAGCCATCGCCGATAAAGGGCCGACTTCGGTGGGCATGTTTGGTTCTGGTCAGTGGACGGTGTGGGAAGGTTATGCCGCAGCCAAGTTGCATAAAGCGGGCTTTTTAACTAACAACATTGACCCCAACGCGCGCCATTGTATGGCTTCTGCTGTGGGTGGTTTCATGCGTACCTTTGGTATCGATGAACCAATGGGCTGTTATGATGATTTAGAGGCTGCCGACGCTTTTGTGTTGTGGGGCTCTAACATGGCCGAAATGCATCCGATTCTTTGGTCTCGCTTAACCGATCGCCGTTTATCCGCGCCGCATGTAAAAGTGCACGTATTGTCTACCTTTGAACATCGTAGCTTCGAGTTGGCTGACAATGGCATTGTATTTACTCCCCAGACAGACTTGGCGATTCTCAATTACATTGCCCATTACATTATTGAAAATGACAAAGTGAATTGGGACTTTGTGGATAAACACACCCACTTCAAACGTGGTACCACCGATATTGGTTATGGCTTGCGTCCAGAACACCCATTGCAGCAAGCTGCGGCTAATCCTGATTCTGGCAAGATGGTGGATATGAGCTTCGATGAATATCGGGAGTTTTTAAAAGATTACAACCTAGAAGCAGTATCGGCTTTATCTGGTGTACCGGCAGAAAAACTAGAAGCCTTGGCTAAAGATTATGCCGATCCAAAGGTTAAAGTCACCTCTTTCTGGACCATGGGCTTTAACCAACATACGCGCGGCGTATGGGCAAACTGTTCTTGTTACAACATTCATTTGTTAACCGGAAAAATTTCTGAGGCGGGTAACAGCCCCTTCTCACTAACCGGCCAGCCATCGGCGTGTGGTACGGCTCGTGAAGTAGGTACCTTCTCGCATCGTTTGCCTGCTGATATGGTGGTGGCGAATCCTAAACACCGTAAAATTGCTGAAGACATTTGGCAGCTTCCTGACGGCACCATCCCGCCTAAGCCTGGTTATCACGCGGTATTACAAAACCGCATGTTGAAAGATGGTAAATTAAATGCGTATTGGGTGATGTGTAACAACAATATGCAGGCCGCGCCCAACATGAACGAAGAAGGCTTACCCGGTTACCGTAACCCCGAAAACTTCATTGTTGTATCTGATCCTTATCCAACAGTGACGGCTCAAGCGGCCGACTTGATCTTACCCACCGCAATGTGGGTGGAAAAAGAGGGTGCTTACGGTAACGCCGAGCGCCGAACTCAGTTTTGGCATCAACAAGTGACGGCACCGGGTGAGGCTAAGTCAGATCTTTGGCAGCTGGTTGAGTTTTCTAAACGCTTTAAAGTTGAAGAGGTTTGGCCTGCCGAGTTGCTGGCTAAAAAGCCGGAGTACCAAGGTAAAACCCTTTACGATGTGCTGTTCCGCAACGGCGTAGTCGATAAATACCCATTAGAGCAGATAGATTCGCCATTAAATGATGAATCACATGATTTTGGCTTCTATTTACAAAAAGGCTTATTTGAAGAATATGCCAGCTTTGGTCGTGGTCATGCTCATGATTTGGCCGACTTTGATACCTACCACCAAGTACGTGGCCTACGTTGGCCGGTGGTGGATGGCAAAGAGACTCGCTGGCGTTTTCGCGAGGGCCACGATCCTTATGTTAAAGCTGGGCAGGGTGTGCACTTTTACGGTAAGCCAGATGGCAAAGCCTTTATTATCGCCACACCTTATGAACCAGCAGCGGAGTCCCCTGATCAAGAATATGATCTATGGCTCAGCACGGGTCGGGTTTTAGAACACTGGCATTCAGGCTCTATGACACGGCGAGTACCTGAGCTGTATCGAGCTTTCCCTGACGCGGTATTGTTTGTGCACCCTGAAGATGCGGCACAGCGCGGGCTTAAGCGTGGTGACGAAGTTCTGATTCAATCGCGTCGCGGAGAAGTGAAATCACGGGTGGAAACTCGCGGGCGTAATCGGCCACCAAAAGGCTTGGTATTTATGCCTTGGTTTGATGCTAAACAGCTCACTAATAAGCTGACCTTGGATGCAACGGATCCTTTGTCTAAAGAAACTGATTTTAAAAAGTGCGCCGTGAAGTTGCTTAAAGTTTAAGGCTTTATTCAGAATTATTTGCCGAGGTGGCGGAGAGATTATTATGAAAATGAGAGTGATTCTATCAGGGTTAATCGGCGGTTTGCTGCTCTGTGGTGCAGTTGTTGCCAACGACTATGTCACTAATGGGGGCCTGCAGTCCTTGCGCGGTAGCACTGAGCTAGATAGCCAGCAAGACGCTCAACAAATGAAAAAGGTGGTTGAACAGGCCAAACCTTACGAAAACGATTACGTTTTCCAACCGCCTTTGATCCCACATCAAATTCGTCATTACGAAGTGAATTTAAATGCTAATAAATGCCTGTCGTGCCATAGCTGGAAAAATGCTCGAGACAGCGGTGCCACCAAAATTAGCGTGACTCACTATGAGGCAAGAGATGGCGAAGTATTGTCTGATGTGTCGCCCCGTCGATACTTCTGTTTGCAATGCCATGTACCGCAAAATGATGCGCAACCGCTAATAGAAAACCAATACCAACGTGTTGAGTCTTTACGCTAAGCATGAGTTTAACCGAGGCTAGATTATGAAGTTATTAAAAGCATTTTGGCGAAAGCTTCGCACACCGAGTAAAGCCGCGGTGGGGCTGGTGTTGGCGCTGGGCTTTATTGGCGGTATTTTGTTTTGGGGGCTTTCAACACCGGTATGGAAGCCACCAATACCGAAGCCTTTTGTTCTGGCTGCCATGCGCCAATTGTGGCTGAAATACAAGAAACCATTCACTATTCCAACCGTTCAGGGTAAGGGCGATTTGCTCCGATTGCCACGTACCACATAACTGGACCGATAAAATTGTTCGTAAAGTTCAGGCCAGTAAAGAGCTAGTGGCTTTTGCTATGGGCACCATCAGCACTCAAGAAAAATTTGAAGAACGCCGCAAGCATTTGGCGAGTCGAGAATGGCACCGTATGAAGAAGAACGACTCACAAGAATGCCGTAACTGCCATGAATTTGATTATATGGACTTTTCTGAGCAGCGCCCGCGTAGTGTTGCCCAGCACCAAGATGCTCTAGCCAGTGGTGAAAAAACCTGTGTGGACTGCCACAAAGGCATTGCCCACCGTTTACCGGATATGAGTGGTGTTGAAGGCTGGCAATAAAGACAAGGAAAATACATGAGTACCTTAGAATCGATTATTTGGCACGTATTGGGTTATGCGGCCATGCCAACCATATTGGTGATGGGCTTTATTGGGGTGGCTATCGTCTCTTTGGCGATCCTGTCCAAATGGGATAAAGACCAGTAACTTGTTGGTAACAAGTCTTTTAATTCACGGGCTTAGTAGGCATTATTAGCCTATTAAGTCGTTTTAAGCTGAACTGAATGGACACAAACTGTTTCGCTACTATTACAGGTGTAGTGCTCGCTGGCGGTCAATCTCGCCGTATGGGTCAAGATAAAGCCAAGCTTAACTGGCAAGGGCGCAGTTTGCTGGAAGCGCAGCTTCAGTTGTTAGAGTCGGTATTGCCCACACCCGCGCTAGTCAGTGGCAGCTATTCAGAGTTTAACTGTATTGCCGATCAACAACCCTCGCTAGGTCCCTTGTCAGGCCTAGCCAGTTGCCTAGAGGCGCTGCCCGAGCAAAGCTGTTTGTTCATTCCGGTTGATATGCCGATGATTCATCAACAGCTATTGGATTACTTACTCGAGCAGTATCGCGCAGCACCAGGAAATTACTTTTGTGAAAACAGCGTATTTCCGATTATTTTGCAGTCTACCCAAGCTAACCGAGTTAGCTTGCAAACCGTGTTGAACTATCCGCAGGCTAAACAACGATCAATTAAAACCTTTCTTCATGCTATTCAAGCCACTGAACTTAGCTTACCTTCGCAGTGGGCGAGCGCCTTGGTTAATACCAATACGCCGCAGCAGTGGCAGCAAGTGCAACAACTCATCGAGGAAAAATCATGAGCCATTTGGCCAACGATAAACAAACATTCTTAAACATTGCCGTACTTACGGTATCAGATACGCGTGACGACACTACCGATAGCTCTGGCCGCTACTTGGCTGAAGCGTTAGTCGAGGCTGGGCATAGCCTAGCGGATAAAAAAATTGTGGTAGATGATGTTTATCAGATCCGTGCGGTACTAAGCCAGTGGATAGCCGACCCTAAAGTGGATTGTGTTATCACTACCGGTGGCACCGGCTTTACTGCTAGAGACAATACCCCAGAAGCGGTAAAAGTCTTATTTGATAAAGACATTGAAGGCTTCGGTGAGCTGTTTAGATACATCTCTTACACCGAAATTGGCACTTCTACCGTACAAAGCCGAGCCTTGGCTGGTTTTGCTAACAAAACGGTGGTTTTCTGTGTCCCAGGCTCAACCAACGCCTGTAAGACTGCTTGGCAAAAAATACTGTTAGAGCAGTTAAATAGCACTCACAGACCTTGTAATTTTGTTCCGCATGTAGGTTAGCTTTATGAGTCAATTAAGTCATATTAGCGCCAAGGGTGAGGCTGTAATGGTGGATGTATCGGATAAATCCGAGACTACACGCATGGCCAAGGCGCAAGCACTGATCAAAATTAATCAGCAAACGGTGGCCAGTTTAGTGGCGGGTGAACATCATAAAGGGGATGTGTTTGCCTGTGCTCGAATAGCTGGCATACAAGCGGCGAAGAAAACCTCAGACTTGATCCCGCTGTGTCACCCTTTGATGCTAAGTAAAGTCACTATTGATTTAAGCTTAGATGAAGCCGCGGGTGAGATTAAAGTGTTGAGCACGGTAAAACTTAAGGGGCAAACAGGCGTTGAGATGGAAGCCTTAACCGCAGCAAGTGTGGCTGCGCTAACCATTTACGACATGTGTAAAGCGGTGCAAAAAGATATTGTGATTAGCGAGTTAAAATTACTTGAAAAACACGGTGGAAAGTCGGGGGAGTTTATCGCTAATGAAGGTGACAAATGTTAGTTAAGGTACTTTTTTTTGCCCGCCTAAAAGAACAGTTAGGTGAGGCCTCTATACAAGTGGAATTGGCTGAAGGTGAAACTAGCCAAGCTTTAAAGCAAAAGCTGATAGAGCGCGGCGATAAATGGCAGGCCCTCGCCGATAATTCAATCTTGATGGCGGTGAATCAACAACATGTCAGCGAGGCAGTGGCTTTGCACCATGGTGATGAGCTTGCATTTTTCCCACCGGTAACGGGTGGGTAGATGATTAAGGTTCAAACCAAAGACTTTGATGTCGCCGAGCAATATCAGCTGTTAAAGCAGCGCAGCAGTGCTGGAGCAATCGTGTTTTTTGTGGGCTTGGTTCGGGATATGAACTTAGGCTCTGAAGTGAGTGGTTTGCATCTTGAGCATTATCCGGGAATGACAGAAAGCCAATTGCTAAAAATAGTTGAGCAAGCCAAGCAGCGCTGGCCCATTCAAGATGTCAGTTTAATTCATCGGGTGGGCGATCTTGAGGTGAACCAGCAAATTGTATTTGTTGGCGTTAATAGTCCGCATCGAGAAGCCTCGTTTGCTGCTTGTCAGTTCATCATGGATTATTTGAAAACCGAAGCGACCTTTTGGAAAAAAGAACGCAGTGCCCAAGGAGATTCTTGGCTAGATGCGCGGCAAAGTGATGTTAAAGCCAAACAGAAGTGGTCTTAAGCCACTAAAGCTGCCTTGAGTGAAATGACATACTCAAGGCTGGCCTAAGGTTTAAACAACTGGTTCGGCAAACATTTCGATAGTCACTTGTTCACCAGCCTCCACTGAAGCCCTGTCTTGCTCTAATACAATGAAGCAGTTGGCTTGGCTAAGGCTAGTAAATATTGCGCTGCCTTGTTTTCCGGTGCTACTAACTTGTAATTGTCCTTGCGAGTTAAGCTCGGCGTAGCCACGCTGAAAGTCGGTTCTTCCTGGAGATTTTCTCAATTTATTTGCCGCGTAAGCTGGCAGTTTTAACGGCGCTTGATAGTTCCAGCCGCTGGCTTTGGCTATCACCAACATGGCCAACTTATAGAAGGTGACAAAGGCCGATACCGGGTTTCCAGGGAGTCCTACAAAATAGGCTTGGCTTAGTTGGCCAAAGGCAAAGGGCTTACCGGGTTTAATAGCCAACTTCCAGAGGTTAATCTGGCCTAATTCGTCTAATACTAGCTTGGTATAGTCGGCTTCGCCGACCGAGACGCCACCGCTACTAATTATTACATCGGCACTTTGATTGGCTTCAAGAAAGGCCTTTTTTAGTCGTGCTTGACGGTCGGGAATGACCCCTAAATCAATGATCTCAACCGGAAGTTTTTCTAGTAGTGCGCGTATGGCAAAACGATTGCTATCGTAAATTTGGCCGTGTTTTAGTGGCTGGCCGGGCGCCACTAATTCATCTCCACTGGATAACAGTGCAACTTTAAGTTGACTTTGTACTTTCAGTTGGTTAATTCCCAGCGTGGCGAGCAAGCCAATGTGGCTGGCATTAAGCTTAGTACCGACGCTAATGACGGTGTCGCCCTGTTTGACATCTTCGCCTTTACGGCGAACATTTTTACCTTGGCTCAGAGCTTGAGTAAATACAATGCTATTGCCAAGTTGCTGAGTATTCTCTTGCATTTCTACGGTGTCACAACCTTGAGGAAGCGGAGCACCCGTCATTATTCTCACGCAGTGGCCGTCAGCCAATGAGTATTCTTGAGTATCACCTGCTAGCACCTTAGCCGCTAAAGGCAGAGTAGCATTTTTGGGAAGTTGCTCGGCGCATAGGGCATAACCGTCCATTGCACTGTTATTAAAAGGTGGGATATTCAGTGGTGAAACTATGTCTTCAGCTAATATGCGGTTTAAGGCTGACCCTAGCGTGATAGTTTCCACGCGAGTTTGGCAAGAAACCTGAGAAAGCAAGGCTGCTTGGGCTTGTTCTAATGGCATTAAGCCTGGCTGGTTGCAACAATCCATTGATCTTCCTGTTGTTCAGTTATGCTGATTAAAGCGGAGGCCATTTTTACTATTTAGCCTAAATTATCGCATTTTTATTTAGCGTCATCAGTTGGCTTTTAGTGTATCTTATTTAGTTGATAATGCTAACTAGTGCAGCTGGTTTAGTGTATCTATTGGACGTTTTTCTTGAGAGTTGGTGTTTTCATTATCTTTAGCCGCAAATTTAGATTGAATCCGTTGTGCACTAACAGCGCCTTAGGCATTTATTAGGCATAAATTTTCAGTATTTACTTTTAACTCAAGCCTATACTGTATAACATATCGTTTACAAGTGGTCATGGATCACGTTTTGTTTTCTGCAAGGGAGTAAATATGTCTAGTGAGGTGACACCTAGTTTGGTGGTTCGTGCAATTTCTAGCATCGAACTTTACCAGTTTTGCGAGCTACTCATGGAAGCCGCTAACTGGTTTGAATCTAGAGGGGAGCCTTTATGGAAGTTTGACCAAATAACGCCCCATTCGTTGTTAGCCAATTACCGCTTAGATGAAATGTATATGGGTTATGTAGCTGGCAAGCCAGTCGCGGCGATGGTGTTAAATAACCGCAGCGGTGGAATTGAGGTTGACGTTAGTATTAGACGGGCCAGTTTGTTTATGCATAAGCTCACGGTTGCCCGTGATTTTGCTGGTAAGGGGCTGGCTAAACTGATGGTTGATTGGGCTCGCCGGCATGCACAAAAACAAGGTTTTAGTTTGTTGAGCTTGATCTGTAATTGCCGAGATGAAAGATTACGTTGGACTTTAAGCCAATTCGGTTTTGATGAAGTTGAGCAAGTTAACGCCCAACATCAGTTACAGCGATATTTTTGCTTAGATTTAGCCAATTGCAAGGTGGCATTGGAACCGAGTACTCAGTATTCACCCCGCTTCAACTATACTTTACTCAAGGAAAACAAACCGCTATTGGGGTAGGCCGTGTATCGTTTAAAAGCGTTGGCGAAGGGTAGAGTTCAGGGCGTGGGCTATCGTTATCATGTTCAAGTTGAAGCCACAAAGTTGAAGTTGCTGGGATACGCTAAAAATCTCGACTCCGGAGAGGTGGAAGTGTACGCCGAGGGCGCTGAGCAAGACTTGCTTAAGCTATTAAACTTTCTTTATAGTGCTTCACCTTATTGTTCAGTAGAAAGCGTTGAGACCTTGGAGTTTGTGGCTATAGAGCAGCCGCGTTGTACGCGATTTAGTAGTTATTAGTGGTGTATTGCTAAGCTTATATAGCAAGCTTTAAGCTATACAACAGCAAGTAAAAAGGCGCCAGAGGCGCCTTTGTTATTTACATGACTCGCATACCCGGCTGGGCACCATCGTCAGGGCTTAATACCCAAATGTCTTTTCCACCGGGACCTGCGGCTAGAACCATGCCTTGAGATTCCCCGAAACGCATTTTACGTGGCGCTAAGTTCGCGACCATCACGGTGAGCTTTCCTTGTAAGTCTTCTGGTGCATAGGCAGACTTGATACCGGCAAATACTTGTCGAGTTTCATTGCCAAGGTCGAGCTCTAAACGTAATAGCTTTTCGGCTTTTTCTACATGCTCAGCTTTGACGATACGGGCTATGCGTAAGTCAATTTTGGCAAAGTCATCAAAGCTGATGGTATCGGCGATGGGTTCTATTTCAGTATTGCTTGCGTCTTCGCTGCTGGTCTTTTGCTTAGGTTCTGGTTCAGCTTGGCTCAGGCTTTCCTTAGAGGCGTCTACCATTGCTTCGACGTGGTTCATGTCGATACGCTGCATTAAGGCTTTAAAGCTTTCAATTTTGTGCGATACCAAGGTAGAGCTAAGCTCTGACCAAGTTAGCTCAACATTTAGGAACTGTTCTACTTTTAGCGCCAGTTTTGGAAGCACGGGTTTTAAGTAGGTAACCAGAATCTTAAATAGGTGGATCCCCATAGAGCAGACTTGATGAGCACGTTCTAGGGTTTGTTCTTCTTTAGCCAGCTGCCAAGGTGCTTCTTCAGCGATGTATTGGTTGGCTTTATCGGCTAAGGCCATAATTTCGCGCATCGCCTTACCAAACTCACGGCCTTCGTATAAGGCGGCAATAGTTTGCTCAGCGTCGATGAACTCTTGCAGTAATTCTGGCTTACTAACCGTAGCAGATAGGGTGGCGTCAAAGCGTTTGTTAATAAAACCAGCGGTACGGCTAGCGATGTTAATTACTTTACCTACCAAATCTGAATTTACTCGTTGAGCAAAATCATCAAGATTTAAATCTAAATCATCGATGCGATTATTTAGCTTAGCAGCGTAGTAATAACGTAAATATTCAGGATCAAGATGGTCTAGGTAAGTACGTGCCTTAATGAAGGTGCCACGTGATTTAGACATTTTGGCGCCATTTACGGTTACGTAACCATGTGCATATACGCTGCTTGGTTTACGGAAACCTGCGCCTTCTAACATCGCTGGCCAGAAGAGACTGTGGAAGTAGATAATATCTTTGCCAATGAAGTGGTACACCTCAGCATCAGAATCTTTACTCCAATAATCACTAAATTCTAAATCGTCGTGCTTATCACAAAGATTTTTAAAGCTGCCCATGTAACCAATAGGGGCATCCAACCAAACGTAAAAGTACTTGTCTTCGGTATTAGGGATTTTAAAGCCAAAGTATGGCGCGTCGCGGCTAATGTCCCATTGTTGCAAACCTTGCTCAAACCACTCATTAAGCTTGTTAGACATCTCTTCTTGTAGCGAACCAGAAATTGTCCATTGCTTAAGCATGTCTTGGAAAGCCGGTAAATCGAAGAAGTAGTGCTCGGAATCTTTGAGTACAGGCTCGGCACCGGAAATAACCGACTTGGGAGAGACTAAATCTGTAGGGCTGTAAGTTGCTCCGCAGTTGTCACAGTTGTCGCCGTTTTGGTCTTCACTGCCACACTTAGGGCATGTACCTTTAACAAAACGATCGGGTAAAAACATGTTTTTCTCAGGATCAAACAATTGAGAAATTGTTTTTGTTTTAATGTGTCCAGCTTGATTAAGTTTGTTGTAGATTTCTTCAGATAGCGCCCGATTCTCGGGGCTATGTGTTGAGTGGTAATTATCAAACTCAATATGAAAATCTTTAAAATCCGCACTGTGTTCTTTATGAACCTGTTCAATCATCTGTTCCGGTGTCATTCCCAGTTGCTGAGCTTTTAGCATGATGGGAGTACCGTGGGCATCATCTGCACACACGTAGGTACAGCGATGACCGCGCAGCTTTTGGAAACGAACCCAGATATCGGTTTGAATATATTCTAATAAGTGGCCTAAGTGGATGGGGCCATTCGCATAAGGTAATGCACTGGTGACCAGTATTTTGCGTTGTTCGTTTGTCATGGGATTTAACGTAAGCTCAGTCAATTAACAGGTAATTCAAGGCAGCCAATGTTACCTTAAGCTAAAGATAATGCCTAGGGGGAGATGCCGTTTGGCTAAGTATTTTCGCTTTAACTGCCTTTACTTACGCTATGTAATAATGCGCTTTTTGTCTTTGGCTAGCCTTTAATCTGTAAGTTGCTTTTTAGCCCAATTTAAATTGCTTAAGGAAACAACAAGCGGTTTTAGTCACTCCAATTAAATCAGCTTTTAGCGGGCTTTCGCAGCTTGCTCTTGATGACTAATGCTAAGCTTGAGCTTATAATTGCGTCAAATTTATCGGGCTTATTCTATGCAAAATCAAGATCATAATATTGTCGTTATTGGTATTTCTGGTGCGTCGGCTTCCGGAAAGAGTTTATTTTCCCAAACTATTGTTAATGATATTCGTGCCGAGTTAGGCGATAGCTGCATTGCCGTTATTAACGAAGACAGCTATTACAAAGATCAGAGCCATCTGACGCCAGAGCAACGCAAGTTAACCAATTATGACCATCCCAAGTCAATGGATCACGACTTATTAGTCAGCCAATTAAAATTGCTTAAACAAGGCATTAGTATCGAGCAGCCGCAATACAGTTATAAGGTGAACAACCGTTTACCTGAAAGCAAAACTGTTGAGCCAACTAAGATTATTGTGCTGGAAGGTATTTTATTATTCACCGATCCGGCGATTCGTGAGCAACTAGACATTAGTATTTTCGTTGATACGCCACTAGATATTTGTTTAGCCCGTCGCATACAACGTGATGTAAAAGAACGTGGACGCACTTTAGATTCGGTATTGGCGCAATATAACAATACAGTTCGTCCAATGTTCTTGCAGTTTGTTGAACCTTCTAAGCAGTACGCAGATGTTATTGTGCCTCGCGGCGGCAAAAACCGCATTGCGATCGATATAATTAATGCCAAAATTCGCCATTTGTTAGCATCGTAATAGCTGCATTGAGCACAGCCCTTTAAGGTAAAATTTAGCGCGCTATTTGTAAGTCACTCGTTCATGATCAATAGTATAAGCTATTGTTGTTATGACTTAATACTAGGGAAAATTATGAAAAAGTTGCTTTATGCTATCGCCGCTTTGTTGCTGGTTTTTGTTGTGGTCATTGTAGTGGCTGTTTCCTTAGTCAATACCGATGACATTAAACAGTTACTAGTGACTAAAACTAAACAAGCCACCGGACGAGACTTAGTTATTGAAGGGGACTTATCTTGGCGTTTTTTCCCTAGTATCGGTTTCGAGTTAGGCAAGCTTCGTTTAGTCGACCCTCCTGAATTTGGTGACGGCAATACTTTTAGTATGGACGGCGCAGAAATGTCGGTGGCTTTGCTTCCTTTATTTAGCAAAACCATAGAAGTGGGGGATATCAATATTGCTGGCCTCAACTTACGTTATCAAACTAAGGCCGATGGCTCGACCAACTTAGATGACTTAACTCAGGCGGGTAGCTCACAAACGGCATCAGAATCCGATCCTACGCAGTCGCAACAGCCCGCTTCAAGCAGCGCTAGCGATTGGCAAATTCGTTTATCGGGAATCAATGTGTCTGATGCTAACGTTCAGTTAATCGATTTAAAACAGAACAAAACTCAGCTCTTAGGGCCTGTTAACTTTACTTTGCAAGGCTTAGAACTAGACCAAGACAACGCCTTTAGTATGTCTTTAAAATACACCGATGGTAAGCTGCAGTTAGCAGATGAGTTGCAGGGTTTGTTATTTGTAGCTAGTGATTTTGACCAGCTGGCCTTAAAAGGTGTGACGAATACATTAACCCTAGAAGGCGCATCACTACCCAATGGCAAGATGAACATTGCCAGTGAGTTTGAGCTCGCTTATACCCTGAGCAGTAAAACAGCACAATTGAGTGAGCTAAAAGTTGATATTGATGGTAATACTCAGTTAAACGGTTCTAGTAGCGTGGTATTGGCCGATTTACCCTTAATCAAGTTTGACCTGCATATTCCTTTATTAGATAGCAAATACTTCTTAGCTGCTGATACCCAGAGTAGCAGCAGCGAGCAGCAAACACCTAGCAATAAAGAAAGCACAACACCGAGTGAGCAGGAACCCGATTTAAGCGCACTAAAGTTATTTAATTTAGATGGTCAGCTAAGTATAGATAAGCTGCAACATGGCAAATTGCACATAGAGAATCTAAAGCAACAGCTTAGCTTGAAAAATGCGGTTTTACGTTTGAATGAGCTTAGCGCCGAGCTTTACGGTGGTAAATTTAATACTAGCGCTAGCTTAAATGCTCAAGGAAAAGTCGCCACTTATAAGTTAAACGCTAATCTTGCTAATGTTCAAGCGCGGCCTCTACTTAGCGATGCGGCAGATTTTGAATTTATCGCAGGCTCCTTACAGTCTACGCTTAAGCTACAAGGCAAGGGCTTAACTCAGACTGCGATTAAACAAAATATCAGCGGTCCGATAAACGCATCTTTCACTGACGGTGCTATTTATGGCATCAACATTCCACAAATGATCCGCACCACCAAAGCGCAGCTTCAAGGTGGGGACAGACAACAGGCTCAGCAAGAGCAAAAAACTGACTTTAGCGAACTACTATTAGAGGTTAACTTAGGTAACAGCCTAGCAACAGTCAGTAAAGCACAGCTCATTTCGCCGTTGTTACGTGTTGACGGGCAAGGCAATAGCCATTTAGTGAGAGAAAGCTTGGATTTTGATTTTATTGTTAAAGTGGTCGCGAGTCTTGAGGGGCAGGGTGCCAAGAATGATTTAGCTGGACTTAATATACCGCTAAAAATTGGCGGTAATTGGACTAGCCCTGAAATAAATCTAGACATGAAAAAGTTACTTCAAGGTCAAGCTAAAGAAGCCTTGAGCAAAGAGTTGAACAAGGCCTTGGGTGACGATGAGAATAGTAAGAAATTACTCGACAGCCTGGGTAGTTTTTTTAATTAAAGCATAGCGGCGGCTAAGGCTGCCGCTAATAAGATTAAGGCTTAACGTGAATAAACTTCCTAAGATAAAGTCGATCCTAGTGGTGTGCATGGGTAACATTTGTCGCTCTACCACTGCCGAAGCGGTGTTAAGGACCAAGTTAAAGCAGCGAGGCTTTAACATTAAAGTAGACTCTGCTGGCACTACCGACTATCACAAAGGGGACAAGCCAGACCCAAGGGCTATTAGCATTGGAGAAAAAAAGGGTTATAGCTTCAAAGGGATCCGCTCGAGAAAGGTTAGCGAAAAAGACTTCGCTAAATTTGATCTTATCTTAGCGTCTGATCAAAAAAACTTGGCGTATTTAAGCAAGCGCTGTCCCGAGCAATACTTAGCCAAACTGGATTTATATTTACCGGCTGGTGGTTTAGCTGAGCAAGAAATACCAGACCCTTATTACGGCAGTGTACAGGGCTTTAAACAAGTATTAGAAATGATTGAACAAGCCAGCGACGGCATTATTGAGCGTTTGTCTTAACGCTGATTACTCTGCTTGTAAGACTATACTTGTCAGCAAAACAGACGGTTAATCATTGAAATAATAAAAAGGCCAGCTTATTAGCTGGCCTTTCTGTGTGTAAATAACAGCTTGTTATTCAGGTTTAGCCATTGGACTTTGGGCGCTACTTGAAGAGCTACTGTTTCTCGCTCGTGGCTTACCTACGTTGATAGGTTTACGCACATAGGCTTTTTTAGGTTCTTCAGTTTTGCTTGCCGTGACCTGTACAGGAGCTGGTTTGGCCATGGCTGCTGACGCATTACCTTTACCTTCAACCTTACTCGGTTTCAATTTACCGCGGTTGCTGCGTTTAGGTTTAACTTCAGCCTTACTTGCTTCAACTTCAGCCTTACTTGCTTCAACCTCAGCAGCCGCTTCAGGCGCTTCCGCTTTAGTTGCAACCGGGGTTTCGGTTGTTTCTTCAGCTGGTGCTTCGGCTTTGGTTTCAACAGGTGCTTCCGCTTTTGCTTCAACTGGGGCTTCCGGTTGTTCTTCAACAGGTGCTTCGGCTTTGGTTTCAACCGGTGTTTCAGCTTTTGCTTCTACAGGGGCTTCGGTTTTGGTTTCAACTGCTGCTTCGGCTTTAGCTTCAACCGTTGCTTCGGCCTTGGTTTCAACCGCTGCTTCCGCTTTTGCTTCAACCGGGGCTTCGGTTGTTTCTTCAACTGGTGCTTCGGCTTTAGTTTCAACTGCTGCTTCAGCTTTGGGTTCAACTGGTGCTTCAGCTTTGGTTTCAGCTGCTGCTTCAGCTTTAGTTTCAACTGGTGCTTCAGCTTTGGTTTCAGCAGGAGCTTCGGCTTTAGTTTCAACTGGTACTTCAGCTTTTGCTTCTACAGGGGCTTCGGCTTTAGTTTCAACCGGTGCGTCTTCAGCTTCTGGGTAACGTGCATCTACCACTTCAGTGGCTGATTCGGCTTTGGGTAAATCGTTAAAACGTTTACGTCCGGCATTACTAGACGCGCGACGGCGACGCTTTGGTTTTGCTGGAGCTTCAGAAGCCTCGTTAGCTGGCTTAGCCTCTGGCGCTTTATTTCCTTCAACTGGCGCGTTTTCTTTGCTTGGCGCAGGCGGAGGAGTAGGTTCTACTTTCGCTTGGCTAGCAGTGTCGTTATTAGCGGCCGCTTCTACGCGTACTTTTTTACGTAAATTACGGCGTTCTCGACGTTCTTTGATTTTCTGCTCTTTTGGCGCTTGTTCTTGTTTTGGAACATTGCTGTCTTGCGCCACGTCGTTGCTATCAGGCTTCGGCTTATTACGTTGATCCTTACGACGACGGTTGGTTTGGCCTTCTTTACGCTCGGTTTTCTCTTTGCGTTCAGGGCGTTCTTGGTTGCGGTTATTGGTGTTACGCTTGTCTTTAGCAGCTCGTTCACCGCGTTGTTGGTTGTTACGACGGTTATTGCGCTGCTTGTCGTTATTGTTATTCGCTTTTGTCGCCGAGCTGGATTTGCTTTCAGGTGCTGGCTCAGAAGCAAATATCGAGCTAAAGAAAGCCACAATACGTTCTAGGAATGAAGGGCTGTTGGCGCTGCTTATTTTATTGGCATTAGCAGGCTTAGCCGATTTAGCAGGCACAGACGGGGCAGCAGGCGCGCTAAAGCCTTGTAGCACAGGTTGCTCTGCCTCAATACGCTCTTTTGCTGTTTGATTTGGCTGATAAACAGGAGAAGGGTTTTCAGCTGTTAATTGGTAGCTGGCCTCTTGTGTTTCTTCGCCGCTGCGAATACGGGTAACGTCGTAATGAGGGGTTTCCATATGTTGGTTAGGAATAATCACCAAGCGAACAGTATGGCGTTTCTCAAGCTTGTTAATGGCAACACGCTTTTCATTTAGAAGGTAAGCGGCAACCGGTACCGGCACTTGAGCATGAACTTCAGAAGTGTTCTCTTTAAGTGCTTCTTCTTCAAACAAGCGTAGGATCGATAAGGCTAAAGATTCGTTATCGCGAATAGTGCCCTGACCGCTACAACGAGGACAAATATGGGTGCTTGATTCGCCTAATGACGGACGTAGACGTTGACGTGACATTTCTAATAAGCCAAAGCGAGAAATGCGGCCTACTTGTACACGCGCGCGGTCTTGGCGCACAGCTTCACGGAAGCGGTTTTCAACTTCGCGTTGGTTTTTCACTGGTGTCATATCGATGAAATCGATAACGACCAAACCACCTAAGTCACGTAGGCGTAATTGGCGAGCAATTTCATCGGCTGCTTCTAAGTTGGTTTGCAGCGCTGTTTCTTCGATGTCTCCGCCTTTGGTTGCGCGAGCTGAGTTGATATCGATAGAGGTCAGTGCCTCAGTTGGATCAATTACAATTGAGCCACCAGAGGGCAGGCGAACTTCCCGTTGGAAGGCCGACTCAATTTGTGACTCAATCTGATAATGGTTGAACATTGGCACTTCGCCTTCGTAGCGCTTCACGCGATTTACGAAGTCAGGGCGAA
The DNA here is from genome assembly GCF_001420915.1 of Agarivorans gilvus. NCBI lineage: Bacteria > Pseudomonadati > Pseudomonadota > Gammaproteobacteria > Alteromonadales > Alteromonadaceae > Agarivorans > Agarivorans gilvus. The sequence goes on from NZ_CP013021.1 coordinate 321,189, forward strand.
CCAGCTCAATGTGTTTTTTAGCTTGCTCAAAAATAGTTTTGTTATCGATAAGGATTTCGCCCACATCGCGACGTAGGTAGTCACGAATGGCACGAACAATAACGTTACTTTCTTGGTGAATTAAGAATGGGGCAGCTTTAGATTCGGCAGCGTCGGTTATCGCTCCCCAATGATTTAGCAGTACTTTTAAGTCCCATTGCAGCTCTTCAGCAGATTTACCTACACCGGCAGTGCGAACAATTAAGCCCATTCCTGTAGGTAGTTCCAAGCCGTTCATGGCTTCTTTCAGTTGAGTGCGTTCATCTCCTTCGATACGACGCGAGATACCGCCAGCACGAGGGTTATTAGGCATTAGTACCAAGTAGCTGCCAGCTAGGCTTATAAAGGTAGTGAGGGCGGCGCCTTTGTTGCCTCGTTCTTCTTTATCAATCTGAACGATGACCTCTTGACCTTCTTTTACTACTTCTTTAATGCTAGGACGGCCTTGATAAACGTAGCCTTCAGGGAAGTATTCGCGGGCGATTTCTTTCATTGGAAGGAAACCATGTCGCTCTGCGCCATAGTCAACAAAAGCAGCTTCTAAACTAGGTTCTACTCGAGTAATTTTACCTTTGTAAATATTCGCTTTTTTCTGTTCGTGACCAGGACTTTCTATGTCTAAGTCGTATAGCCGTTGGCCATCGACCAATGCAACGCGCATCTCTTCAAGCTGCATTGCATTAATTAACATTCTTTTCATTCTTGTTGCCTTGGGGTTGTATTGTTAAAACAACCTTTTGGACAGCAATTAACCTGCCTTAAATGGCCAGACCCTGTGTTTTGGTCAGAGCGTATAGGTAACCTCCCGGTTAGCTTCTCTAGTCTTTAGGGCGCATTTTGGCGCTTTTATAAATAATAGGTCCCGCAGATTTTGCTTGCCGGACTAAACAATCTATTCTATATAGCTTTGATTTAAGGCAAATAATTGTGATTGCCCATCAGGTTGCTATGAAAAATCTTAGTTTTAAGAGCGCCAAAATATACAAATTAATGCGCTCTGAATGCTGTGCCAAATAAGGAAAACCTTTAAAAACGGGCACTTTAAGCCTTACAAATATAGCAAAGCTATATTTTTCCATCAAATTATTTATGAGCATGTTACAATTTTTGCTATGAATACTGAAAATAAAGCAGTTCAGATGGTTACGGTAAGTGACGACGAAGCTGGACAAAGAATAGATAACTTCCTTTTAAAACACCTGAAAGGGGTACCGAAAAGTCGTATTTATCGTATTTTACGTAAAGGTGAGGTTCGGGTTAACAAAAAGCGAGTTAAACCTGAATACAAGCTGGCCGCGGAAGACGTGGTGAGAGTCCCTCCGATACGGGTATCTGAAAGCACTAGCTTGCCTTCAAATAAACTCAATCAAGTCACTCAGCTTGAACAGCACATTGTTTATGAAGACGATTGCTTGCTAGTGATTAACAAACCTTCAGGTATGGCGGTTCATGGTGGCAGTGGGCTTAGCTTTGGTGTAATTGAAGCGCTGCGCTCCTTGCGCCAAGACTGCCGGTATTTAGAACTGGTTCATCGCATCGACAGAGATACCTCTGGTTTATTAGTGGTGGCTAAAAAACGCAGCGCCTTACGTGAAATGCATCGTCAGCTTCGCGAAAAAGTGGTGCAAAAAGATTACCTAACGCTGGTTCACGGCCAGTGGCCAAAATCGATTAAGACAGTGGATGCTCCTTTAAGAAAAAATGCCCTAGCATCTGGAGAGCGGATTGTGATTGTAGATTACCAAGAAGGTAAGCCATCGTTAACCCGTTTTCGTATCGAGCGCCGCTACGCAGATATGACTTTAATGAAGGCCAGTCCGGTAACTGGGCGAACTCACCAAATTCGGGTGCACTGTTTAGAGCAGGGTCACAGCATTGCCGGTGATGATAAATATACCGACAAAGCCTTATTAGCCGAAACACAAGCGAAGGGCTTATCACGCTTATTCTTACATGCTTGGCAAATTCGCTTTGTGCATCCGGCTAGCCAAAAAGAAATGCATCTTACTGCTCCGCTGGAAGCGAGTCTGCAACAATTTTGTGAGCAGCTTACACCACTATAAGCGATAAGTAGCGCATACGGATGATGGCGTGTGCGCTGCTAACGACTTTAGCTAGCCGTCATAATAAAGGGTAATTTTGTCCTTCCAACAAGCCACATAGCTTAATTAGCGGTAAACCAATAAGCGTGTTGGGGTCGTCGCCGCGCAAATGCTTAAATAACACAATACCCGAGCCCTCGCTTTTGAAGCTGCCGGCGCAATTGTAGGGTTGCTCGCTTTGCAGGTAACGTTCTATAAGCGAAGGACTTAATTTGCGAAAACTGACTTCAAAGGTATCTAGCAAACTGTCCATATGCCCAGTTTCACTGTTATAGAGTGCTAAGCCGGTATAAAACATAATGGTTTTACCGCTTGCCCGGCTTAGTTGTTTTACCGCGTTGGCGTGGTTGCCAGGCTTGCCCACGATTTCTCCATCAATACAGCAAACCTGATCAGAACCTATAATTAAATGCTGAGGATAATCGGTGGCGCCCACCAGTGCTTTTTGCTCGGCTAAACGAACTACTAATTGCTGTGCAGATTCGTCTTTTTTGGGGCTTTCGTCGATATCCGGACTAAAGCATGAAAAATGAGGGCTTATTTTTTCTAGGATCTGTTTTCTAAAAGGGGAACTTGAAGCGAGAACGAGTCGATTTTTCATCGTTTTTTAACCAAAATTGAAGCTTACAGGATTGTAAACACAATTTATTGCTGTGACGATGCTTAAAGCCATGAAAAAAGCAGAAATTGTTTTGACTATCTCTAAGCGTAACTATATTATGCGCGCCTTATGCAAAAAGTGAAATTACCAGTAGAGATTGACCCGTTTAAGACGGCTAAACGAAAGTTAGATTATCAAGGCATACTTGAAGTCAAACGATTACCCCGATTAAACGATGCAAGCTTGAAAGTGAATAGTGATGTAGACGTCTGGTTGCGCTTTGAAACCGATCCCCAAGGATTGGTTGTCGTTCAAGGCAAAGCGTTAACTGAGGTGGAGTTGGAGTGCCAACGATGCGGAGAAAGTTTTACTTATCCAATTCATGTTGAATTCAACTACTCACCAGTCTGCGATGAATCGCAAGTGGAAGCGTTACCTGAAGATTACGAACCACTACAGTTGAATGAAGACAACTATTTCTTGGTCGCTGATTTGATTGAAGACGAGCTATTGCTGGCCTTACCAATCATTCCTAAACATGAATTAACAGCATGTAAGGTTCAGCAGAGCGAGCAAGTATTTGGCGAAATCGACAAGGTAGTAGAGGAAGAATCTAAACCGAATCCGTTTGCAGTGTTACAAAGTTTAAAAAAGAAAGACTAGGAGACTGGGTCAATGGCTGTTCAGAAAAGTAAAGTTACACGTTCAAGACGTGGCATGCGTCGTTCACACGACGCAATTGAAAACAATGTTGCATTAACTACTGACGCAACTTCAGGTGAACTTCACCGTCGTCACCATGTTACTGCTGACGGTTACTACCGCGGTAACAAGGTTATCAACAAGTAAATTTTTGCATTTTGCAAAAACTTACTATTGCAGTTGATGCAATGGGGGGCGACATTGGCCCCCATGTTACAGTGCCTGCCGTTGCGCAGGCACTTAACGATTACTCCCATCTCTATGTTACCTTAATTGGTGACCAGCACTTTATACACCCCTTACTGATTCAATTTGGTATTGCTCAGCATCCGCGCCTGTTGTTTATGCATACTAGCCAAGTGGTTACTGCTAATGATAAGCCGATCACTGCACTGCGTTCGCGCCGTCAATCCTCGATGCGTTTAGCGCTGGATTTGGTTCATCAAGGCCAAGCCGATGCCTGTGTTAGCGCTGGTAATACCGGCGCACTAATGGCCATGGCCAAGGTCGTTTTGAAGCTGCTACCAGGAATAGAACGCCCCGCATTGATTAGCCATTTACCTGAAGAAAATGGTAGAGGCTGTTTGTTATTGGACTTAGGCGCCAATTCTAGCTGTGACTCAGAGGTGTTGATGCAGTTCGCTGTAATGGGGGCCGCCTTGGCCGAAAGTGTATGGGGATTAACTCGTCCGCGAGTGGCCTTGCTTAATATCGGCGAAGAGCAAATAAAGGGTAATGATGTGGTTAAACAAACCGCGCAGCTTCTTGAAAACTCAAACGCAATTAATTACATTGGCTTTGTTGAGGGGAATCAGCTATTTAGTGGTAAAGCTGATGTAATTGTCTGTGATGGTTTTGTCGGCAATATTGCACTAAAAACTGCCGAAGGTGTATCTAAGCTGATTCTTACCAAACTAAAAGCCCAGTTCGATGTAAACTGGTTTGCTCGATTTATATTAAAATTGTTTTTGCCAAGCTTAAAATCACAGTTAAAACAACTGAACCCCGACCAGTATAATGGCGCGAGTCTGGTAGGATTGCGCGGCATTGTGATTAAGAGCCATGGTCATGCCGACGAGACGGCATTTTTACAAGCTATTCACCAAGCCGTTGCCGAAATACAGCAGCAAGTGCCAAGCCGTATTACCGACAAACTAGAATCTTTATTAATTGATAAGCATTAAGTCATTTATGTACTCAAAAATATTATCTACGGGTAGTTATCTGCCAAGTAATGTAAGAACCAACTCCGATCTAGAGCAAATGGTGGAAACCAGTGATCAATGGATCACTGACCGCACGGGTATTAAAGAGCGTCGAATTGCTGGTAACGATGAGTCGGTAGCCGATATGGGCGCTTACGCGGCAGAGTTAGCGATAGAAAGAGCAGGCATCGACAAGAGTGAGATTGGCCTGATTATTTTGGCTACCACCTCTAGTGAAAATGCTTTTCCTGCGGCCGCTTGTGAAGTTCAAGCCAAATTGGCGCTGCCAGGCGTGCCCGCCTTTGATATTGCCGCAGCTTGTGCCGGCTTTACCTACGCCTTAAGTGTGGCCGATCAGTACATAAAAAGTGGTTTAGTTAAAACCGCTTTAGTGATTGGCGCCGATAAACTATCTCACATGTGTGATCCTGATGATCGCTCAACCATTATCTTATTTGGTGATGGCGCGGGGGCTGTATTACTTGGCGCTAGTGAGCAGCCGGGCATTTTGTCTACCCATATTCATGCAGATGGTCGTTACGGAGATCTTTTAAAACTACCTCATCCACGTCGTGGTATGTCGGGTAGTGAAATGGAGTCTTACATGACCATGAGTGGTAACGAGGTATTTAAAGTAGCAGTAACTCGCTTGAGTGAAATTGTTACTGATACCTTATCCGCAAACGGGATTGATAAAAGTGAACTTGATTGGTTAGTTCCCCATCAAGCCAACTTCAGAATTATTAACGCCACAGCTAAAAAGCTATCCATGCCGATAGATAAAGTTGTATTAACCTTAGACAGACATGGCAATACTTCTGCTGCTTCTGTGCCTATTGCTTTAGATGAAGCAGTCAGTGACGGACGTATTCAACGCGGACAGCTAGTATTATTGGAAGCCTTTGGTGGTGGTTTTGCATGGGGCAGTGCCCTAGTTAGATTTTAATTAGTAGGATAGATGATGAGTAAATTAGCATTTGTTTTTCCAGGTCAGGGCTCACAAAGCGTTGGCATGTTGGCTGAATTAGTTGAGGAATACCCGATTGTTGCTGATACCTTTAAAGAGGCATCAGAGGTTTTGGGTTATGACTTAGCCGGATTAATTGCTAACGGCCCTGCTGAATCACTAAATGAAACTAGCCGTACCCAGCCTGCTTTATTAGCTGCCTCTGTAGCTTTATGGCGCCTATGGAATCAACTGGGTGGCGAACAGCCTAAACTGTTAGCTGGGCATAGCTTAGGTGAATACTCTGCCTTAACTTGTGCTGGAGTCTTAGAGTTTGCCGACGCATTAAAACTGGTTGAATATCGTGGCCAGCTTATGCAGCAAGCTGTGCCTGCAGGAGTAGGGGCTATGTCAGCGATTATCGGCCTAGCCAACCAAGATATTATTGACGCTTGTGAAAAAGCCGCCGAAGACCAAGTAGTGACTGCGGTTAACTTCAATTCACCGGGCCAAGTAGTGATTGCAGGCCACAAAGAAGCGGTAGAGCGTGCCAACGTATTATGTAAAGAAGCCGGCGCCAAGCGTGCTCTTCCTTTACCGGTTAGCGTGCCATCTCACTGTGCCTTAATGCAACCTGCAGCAGATGAGTTGGCTGGCTACATTGAAGGTATTTCTTTTTCAGAGCCTAAGTTTGATGTAATCAATAACGTAGATGTTGCTATTGAGAAAGATGCTAAAGCGATTAAGTCTGCTTTAATTAAACAATTATACAGCCCAGTTCGCTGGACTGAGACGGTTGAAGCAATGGCTGCTAAAGGCATCGACACCGTTTATGAGTGTGGCCCAGGTAAAGTACTCAGTGGTTTAGTGAAGCGTATTCACAAGCCTTTGGTTGCGGCCGCAATTAACGATGTAACATCGATAAAATCAGCTTTAGATAATAAGTAACGAGGATATTTTAATGTCTTTACAAGGTAAAGTGGCTTTAGTCACTGGGGCAAGTCGCGGTATTGGCCGTGCAACAGCTGAAACCTTAGTCGCCAGAGGTGCAACGGTTATTGGTACCGCCACTTCTGAGAAAGGTGCAGAGGCCATTGCTGCTTACTTGGGAGAAAATGGCACAGGCTTAGCCCTAGACGTCACATCAACCGAGTCGATTCAACAACTGTTTGCCGATATTAAAGCCAAATATGGTGATATTGACATTCTAGTAAACAATGCGGGTATCACTCGTGATAACTTGCTGATGCGTATGAAAGACGAAGAGTGGGAAGATATTATTAGTACCAACCTTACTTCGGTTTATCGTTTGAGTAAGGCTGTATTACGTTCCATGATGAAAAAACGTCATGGTCGTATTATTAGCATTGGTTCAGTGGTGGGCACGATGGGCAACGCTGGCCAGGCTAATTACTCGGCAGCCAAAGCTGGAGTACTAGGTTTTACTCGCTCATTAGCTCGTGAAGTCGCTTCTCGCGGGATCACAGTAAACGCGATTGCTCCAGGTTTTATTGAAACAGATATGACCAGAGCACTTGACGATAATCAACGTGGTGCTATCTTGTCGCAGGTGCCTATGGCTCGTCTTGGTGACGCTGAAGAAATCGCCAAAACCGTAGCTTTCTTAGCCAGTGAAGATGCTGCCTATATTACGGGCGAAACGATCCATGTGAATGGCGGAATGTACATGGTTTAAGCAGTGGCTTAAAAAATGTGCAAAAAATTGATAGATCGCAAGTTTTTTAGAAAAATAACTACGAAAAACGTGGTTAGACCACTACGGTTAGACTTGCAATGTAATTCGGTTTGAATACACTATCGCAACAACGCAGAAGCGTATTTACTAAGGAAAAATATTGTCATGAGTGCAATTGAAGAACGTGTTAAAAAAATCATCATCGAGCAACTAGGTGTAAGCGAAGACGAAGTTAAAAACGAAGCTTCTTTCGTTGACGACTTAGGCGCTGACTCTTTAGATACTGTAGAACTAGTTATGGCTTTAGAGGAAGAATTCGATACTGAAATTCCTGATGAAGAAGCTGAAAAAATCACTACTGTACAAGCTGCAATTGATTACGTTCTAAATAATCAAGATTAATAAAAAGTGGGCGACATCAGTCGCCCATTTTGCATCCCCCTAAGACATGTAAATCCCCCCTTGGAGGCATTTCAGTGACCAAACGTAGAGTCGTTGTTACTGGTATTGGTGCATTATCACCAGTAGGTAATACAGCAGAGTCAACTTGGCAAGCACTACAAGCTGGCCAAAGTGGCATAGGCCCTATTGAACACTTTGATGTAGAAGCATTCCCAACCCGTTTTGCAGGTTTGGTTAAAGACTTCAATGTTGAAGAATTTATGAGCAAAAAAGACGCCCGTAAAATGGACGCGTTTATTCAATACGGTGTAGCAGCCGGTGTCATGGCTTTTGATGACGCAGGTATTGAAGTTACTGAGGAAAATGCTGATAGCATTGGGGTATCTATAGGCTCTGGTATCGGTGGTCTTGGACTTATCGAGCAGAACCACGAAAATTACTTAAAAAATGGGCCACGTAAAATTAGCCCGTTTTTTGTTCCATCTACCATCATCAATATGGTAGCTGGCCACCTTTCTATTATGAAAGGCTTAAAAGGCCCTAACATTGCGGTTACTACCGCTTGTACTACTGGCGCGCACGCTATTGGTTTAGCTGCTCGTATGATCGCCTATGGCGATGCTGACGTGATGTTAGCCGGCGGTGCAGAAAAAGCCTCAACCCATTTGGGTATGGGCGGTTTTGGCGCGGCTAAAGCCCTATCTACTCGAAATGACGATCCTACTAAGGCCAGCCGTCCTTGGGATAAAGATCGTGATGGTTTTGTGCTTGGCGACGGTGCCGGTGTTATCGTACTTGAAGAATACGAAGCAGCCAAAGCGCGTGGTGCTAAAATATACGCAGAATTAGTCGGCTTTGGTATGAGTGGTGATGCTTACCACATGACTTCGCCACCAGCTGACGGTGATGGTGCTGCTCGTTCTATGGCCGCAGCAATTAAAGATGCAGGCATTGAACCTTCAGAAATTGATTACATCAATGCCCACGGCACATCAACTCCAGCAGGCGATATCGCAGAAACTCAAGCGGTTAAAACGGTATTTGGCGAGCACGCTAATAAGGTATTGGTAAGCTCAACTAAATCGATGACCGGTCACCTATTGGGTGCAGCGGGAGCCGTTGAAGCGATTATCTCTATCTTGGCAATTCGCGACCAAATTGCACCACCTACCATTAATCTAGAAAACCCAAGTGAGGGTTGTGACTTAGATTATGTAGTAGGTAAAGCGCGTGCAACGAAAATTGATTACGCCTTGTCTAACTCATTTGGTTTCGGTGGTACTAACGGTTCACTGATATTCAAGAAAATTGATAGCTAATCGCGTATCTTCGCTATAGCAAATTAAAGCCTGATGTTATCATCGGGCTTTTTTATATATAGGATTTTTAACTTGCACGACTCTGGTTTGTCTCAGCTTGATCGGGGCTTAAGTTATGGTGACGGCTTTTTTACTACCATGCTGGTTGAAAACGGCATTATCCAGTTGTGGTCTTATCACCAGCAGCGCTTACTAACAGCTCAGCAGCAACTTGGGTTTCCAGTTCTTCAGCTCGATAAGATAAAAGCGAAACTCGAACAAACTTTGCAGGACAAAGCCTTGGCTGTGGCTAAAATTACTGTTACTAGAGGACTGGGGGGACGAGGTTATAGTCTTCCCGAACACGTTAGCCCTTCTGTATTTACCAGTATTAGCGAGTTTCCTTCTCATTATCTAGATTGGCGTCAGCAAGGCATCCGCTTGGGTATCGCTAAGCTGCGTTTAGCCAGTGGCAATATCACCGCCCATTTAAAAACTCTCAACCGTTTAGAGCAGGTATTGCTCAAACAAGAAGCCGATACCCAACAAGTCGATGATTTGGTTTGTTGTGATATTTTTGATCATGTTGTTGAGGGGGTGGCATCCAATTTATTCTGGGTAAAGGATAATTGTATTTATACCAGTGATCTTAAGGGGGCTGGTGTGGCTGGTACCCAACGGGCATTTTTATTGGATACTGTTAGCCAGTCACCCTATCAGCTGAAAACAGGACAGTTTGCAATTGAGCAACTTTATCAGGCGGATGAGCTATTTGTTAGTAATGCCTTGTTGCAATTTGCGCCAGTTAAGCAGTTCGCAGAATATAGCTATAGCCAGTTTCCAGTTTGTCGGTGGTTCCAAGAAGTGGTGAAGCATGCTTCGTAAAGTTATTTTTAGTGTTATTTTAATCTCCTTAGTAGCGGGTTTTGGTGCTTATCGCTGGTTTGATCACTATTTGAACCAGCAATGGCAGCGGCCGAGAACCGCCTTGCTTGACCAAGTTTCGGTGGATGCCGGGGACAACTTGTATCGGGTTGCCGGTTCTGTGTTTGCCAACGCCGATAAGGATGTTTGGTGGTTAAGAGTGTGGTTTAAGCTGCACCCTCAGCATAGCCAGATAAAGCGGGGTTATTATGCACTACCTGAACAACTCAGTTACGCCGAGCTAGCACAATTACTGGCGAGCGGTAGGGTGATGCAACTTAAAGTCAGCCTTATTGAGGGCGAAACCTTCGCTGAGTTTTGGGCCAAGTTGAATACCACAGAAGGTATTAAACCCAGTGATAAAACCGAGCAGCAGTTAATCGAGTGGCTTAAGTTAGAGCACAGCAAGCTAGAGGGTTTGTTACTGCCAGAAACCTATTTCTTTGTACATGATACTCCCGCGGAGCAGATCGTATTACGAGCCAACCAAGCTCTAAACAAGGTCTTAGAAGAGCAGTGGAGTCAGCGCCAAGAAAATCTGCCTTTAACCAATCCTTACCAAGCATTAATACTGGCATCGATTATTGAGAAAGAAACAGGGGCTAAGTTTGAGCGGCCTACCATTGCCTCGGTATTTGTTAATCGTTTGAATAAGGGCATGCGTTTACAAACTGATCCTACCGTTATCTATGGTATGGGCGAGCGTTATGATGGAAATATTCGCCGCAAAGATTTACGTGAAGCCACCCCGTACAATACTTATGTGATAAAGGCTTTACCGCCTACGCCTATTGCCATGGCCAGTGAGGACGCCATTATTGCAGCCTTAAATCCAGAACATACGCGCTATTATTATTTTGTTGCCAAAGGCGGCGGTGAACATTATTTCTCCAAGTCCTTAGCCGAGCATAATCGAGCCGTAAGAAAATATATTTTAAAGAAGTAAAAGAATGAAGCCTGGAAAGTTTATTGTAATTGAAGGATTAGAAGGCGCTGGAAAAAGCACTGCGGTAGCGGTTATTCAGCAGCAGCTAGAGCAGCACGGTATTGAATATATTCATACTCGTGAGCCTGGCGGTACACCCATTGCCGAAGCATTGCGCAACATTGTTAAGCAAGGGGTAGACGACGAACAAGTCTGTGATAGTACTGAATTATTACTGATGTATGCTGCTCGCGCCCAGTTAGTGGAAACACGAATTAAACCTGCCTTAGTGCAGGGGACTTGGGTTATTGGCGATCGTCACGACCTGAGTTCGCAGGCCTATCAGGGCGGAGGACGGCAGTTAGGCTTAGCTAAACTACAGGCGCTTAAACAGCTAGCCATTGGTGATTTTGAACCCGACTTGACCCTGTATCTGGATATTGAGCCCAGCCTCGGTTTAAGCCGAGCCCGCGAGCGTGGCGTCTTAGATCGCATAGAGCAACAAGCCTTAAGCTTCTTCGAGCGTAGCCGAGAGGTGTATCTGGCTCAAGCGGCAGCCTCTGACAAAATAAAAACCATTGATGCGAGCCAACAATTGGCTAGCGTTTCTAGCGACATTGAAGCGGCCATCAGGGCATATTTAAAGGATGTTGATTAAATGAGTTTGCCTTGGCTGCGTCAAAGTTGGCAACAACTGTCTAAGCAATTGGCAGAACAACAGTTGCCACCGAGCTTGTTGATTCGAGGTGAAAAAGGCCTAGGCAAATTGCAACTCGCTCAGTTTGTTGCCAAAACCTTATTATGCAGCGAACAGCAACACCAGGCCTGTAATCGCTGCCATAGCTGCCAGTTGTTTGATGCAGGAGCGCACAGCAGTGTGTTTCATTTTTCCCATGACAAACCCAAGATAGATGACATTCGCGCTTTAACGGCTTGGGCTAACCAAACTAGTCAACTTGGCGCCTATAAAGTCGCGATTTTGTCTGATATTGGCGCACTTAATCCGGCTTCCAATAACGCCTTACTGAAAACCTTGGAAGAGCCGGTAGCAAATACTCATTTCATATTAATCAATCATTTGCCATTTAAGCCGATCCCCACTATTGCTAGCCGTTGTCAGTTATTGACCATTAATGTTCCGCCGATAGAGCAAGTACAACAGTGGCTGGTTCAGCAGAAGCTCAGACTTGATCAGTATTTCCCGTTGATCCATCGCTTCTGCAACGGCTCTCCCTTAGCCATAGCCGATTTCTATCGAGAACAACAACTGAGTGAATTACAAAGTTTTGTCGAGCAATATCAGTTGGCGTTGAGCCAGCAACCAAATAAATTGGCAGAGCAGATCAGCAAAGACCCGCTTAAGTTGCAATGGTTAGGACATTGTCTATTACTCAGCATTAGTATCGCTAGGGGCTTGGTGAGCGAAACCATGTTTGAGACCTTTAACTTTAAGGCTGCGTCGGTAAAAGCGCTTGAATTGGCTTATCAAGACTGGTTAGATCTTTGTAAACAATGGGAAACATTTCCCGGGCTCAATCTAGGCCAACAGCTTTACCCTCTGATTAGTAGATTTAAGGATTGATATTAAATGTTAGTCGACTCCCATTGCCATTTAGACCGTTTAGACTACCAAAACAACCATAAGAATGTTGCCGATGCCTTGGCTAAGGCAAAATCTGCTGGAGTCGATTACTGTTTGGCGGTGGCTATTTCACCAGAAAAATTTCCATCCATGCTAGAGAAGGTGGAACAGTTCGAGCAAGTGTTTGCCTCCTGTGGTATGCATCCTTTGTATGTGCAAGATCAGCCCTTCGACTCAGCGCAAATGGAGGCTTACATACAGCATCCCAAAGTAGTGGCTGTTGGGGAAACCGGGCTGGATTATTTTTATGCCAAAGAACACAAAGTTCTGCAACAACGGGTGTTTGTTGAGCAAATTAAACTGGCGGTAAAACACAACAAGCCGCTGATTATTCATACCCGCGATGCTAGAGAAGATACTCTTGAGTTGCTCAAAGAGCATCAAGCTGATAGCTGTAAAGGGGTACTACATTGCTTTACTGAAAGTTTAGAAATGGCTGAAGCCGCCATGGAGATGGGCTTTTACATTTCAGCCTCGGGAATCATTAGTTTTAATTCCGCTAAGGAGTTACAGCAAACCTTTAAGCAGATCCCTTTAGAGCGGATCTTGGTTGAAACCGATAGCCCTTATTTGGCTCCTGTTCCGTATCGAGGAAAAGAAAATCAACCCGCCTATACGCGGAAAGTGGCAGAGTGCTTAGCGGAAATCAAGGGAATAAGTTTGCAGCAAGTAGCAGAGCAAACCACGCAAAATTTCTTTGACTTGTTCAGTTTGGCTAAGCCTTAAAAAAACGGCTCCACTCTAGTCCTTGAGCGGAGCGTAGGGGAAGGGCTCTTTTTGTTAGAGCCTTGCGCTAATAGTAATTAAGTGTAGTCGCGCTTAGCCACTTTGCAAGCTGAGCGCGACGCTCCCCATTAGCCTAGCCCCTTGTCTTTCACCAGCTCTCGCGGGTAACCATTCTTAATTTTGTTGCGAACCCACTTACCTAGACCAATAATTTGTCCCTGATAACTGACCGCCAGTTCGCCTTGGTTATTATTGGGGTAACTAATATCTTTGCCTTGATAATATTGGTGCGCCTGCTGATGGTCTAATTCCATAAGGTTTTTACTGACTAAGGGGCCTAAGGCGGTTATCGCATCGTGGCTGGTACGAAAGCCTTGTTTAAACTCTTCTGCTAGTTTTATACCTACGCGCTCAAAGCGCATCTCATCTTTAACTCGAAGAAAACTGTTAGGCAGTAGCCAATAATCTTTGCCTTTAAGGTATACGCTGTGGCTTTCTGGTAACTGAATACCAAATTGTTGAGTAAAATGCGCCTGAATAGCCGCTTGCTGTTTTTTGCTAGCGGCCTGGTAAGCAAAGGGTTTTATGCGTTTGTTAACCTTTGGAGTTGGCATCGAGTCAGCGGTTTTGCGTAAAGCGGCAACAAAAAAACCTTCGCTATCGTAATAGTGCGGCCATACATGCAGATAACCTTCTTTAGTAAGGGCTCGGGCACTATCTTCAAACAAACGCTCCAAGCTAATTGGCTCAAAATGCTGTGGATAATTTTGGGCTAGTGTTGCGATCACTTGTTGGTTTTCTTGCTGATTAAGGGTACAGGTAGAGTAAACGACGACGCCGCCAGGCTTTAAGGCCTGTAGCGCACTTTCTAATAGAGTGGTTTGTAGCGCCGATATCTCCGCCACATGCTGTTCACTCCAGTTATCTAGTGCGTAGGGATCTTTACGTAGGGTACCTTCGCCAGAGCAGGGCGCATCAAGCAAGATGGCATCAAATTGTTCACTCATCCATGGGCCAAATACCTCGGCACTAAAATGAGTGATGGCGGCATTAGTCACTCCGCAGCGGATTAAATTGGCAGCTAAGACCTTCACTCGGCTAGCCGAGTATTCATTGGCAACAATAGCACCTTGTCCTGCTAACACCGCGGCGAGTTGAGTAGTTTTAGAACCCGGTGCGGCGGCCGCATCTAACACTAAGCTGTCTGCTTGTGGCGCAAAACAGTGAAATAGGGCGCTAACCGGTAACATTGAGCTGGCTTCTTGAATGTAAAATAAACCTGCGTTGTGTTCGGCGGTATTGCCCAAGGATATTGACTCATCTTGGCGTTCTAGCCAAAAGCCAGTATCACACCAAGGAATAGGGCTAAGTTGCCAAGCTAATTGTGCAGCAAGGGTTTTGAAATCTTGCACGCTGATTTTTAAGGTATTCACTCGAATACTCTTACGCATGGGCTGTTGGCAGATGGCTTTAAAGCTAGCCAAACTCAAATCACTAGGCAGGTCTTGCTCGATACGTTCAATGAATTTGGCTGGAAAATTAATTGTTTTAGTCAAGGTTACAATGTTTATGGCTCAATCGATGGGCTCCATTGTAGCCATTTTTCCTGGTAAGTGGACTGTAATTCAAATTTATCTTGGTCCTGTGCTGGATTAGCGTAAGGCTTGTCATCAGGGGTGGCAAAGGCAATGCCACCGCTTAATAAGGTTTCTACCGAATCAAGACGAATATCGGCGCCACCCAAGCCGACTTTCACATCCACTCCCGAGGCATTCCAAAAGACGCTGTTTTTGCGGACTAAGTGGCGGTATTCACTGCTGATACTCAAACGCGCCAATATTTGTGAGCCATCGGTAGCAAGCTTGGCATCATCAACTTTTCCGACTTGGAATTGCTTGTACAGTACTGGGCTGCCAATTTTTAAGGAGCCAAAATGGCGACTGCTTAACCAAATGTGTAAGCTATTAGGATCACTTTCTGGCGCTTGTTTAAATAGTTCAAAACTAAGCGTCGGTTTACCTTTACCGGGCAGGGCATTAATAAAATCCCCTTTAACTAATGTGTCGAGGTTTTTCACTGAGCTTAGGCTAATAGTGGCACTTTCTTGCCAGTAACGGCTACCTGTACGAGCAAAATCACGATAGTAAGGGAAATCGAGATCGGCTTTGGCATAAAGTGTTTTTAGATCTTCGCTAAAACGTAGTGAGTCAATTTTTCCTATTTGTTGGTCTTTATACTTGATAGGCATATTGGCATAAATACCTTCGCTATTGTTGGTGCTTAGCTCGATGGCAAGGTGGCGCCTTGTGGCGTCGTGTTTGCTACGGTACAGAGTAGCTACGCTCTCTTTAGCTAATTCATCAAAGTTATCGAAGCTTACCCCGCCCATCACTAGGGCTTTTAACGATTCACTATTGACCGACAAGCCTTCTAAACTGGCTTTCACTTCGATACCAGAGGCATGCCAGAATCGGCTACTGTCGGTAATCAAATGCTTATAACTGCCGTCAATACTCAAGCTAACGTCAATTTGTCCATCGGCTTTTAGCTGATAAGCGCTGACTTCACCCACCGGGACACGGCGATAAAGCACCGGAACTCCCTTGGCGATAGAGCCTAAATACTCGGTATTTAGCGTCAATTTGAGCGGCTTTAAGATTTTTCCTTTGGAGAGCTCCGCTGCCTTTTTGTTTTGATAAAGTTTGAAGTTTTGCTGGTTAGACGGTGTATTGGCACTGCCGGGTAACAGCATTATTGGACTTTGAAGAAAACCCGATAATCCGCCACTTTCTACACTAATACCATTAAGGTCGGCGGCAATTTCTAAGGGGCTTTGTTGGTAGAAACGACTATTTTGGCTAAGTAACTCTCGATACTCAGCATCGATATAAGCCTCAAGCTGAAATTTTCTATCCTGAACCTGTATGGCACTTACTTTGCCAATAGTTAAACCCTTGTAGACAATGGGGCTACCTGTTGTGACACCATTAATTTCATCGCTACTTAAGCTAAACACTCGGCTACCTGCAGGGGCGGGAGGCGCGAGGCTTAAATTAAAACTGTTAGCTAAGGGGCCATCTGCGGAGAATACCTCAATCTGTTTGGCACCAATTAGCGCACTAAGGTTTTTAACACCGCTTAAGCTAATATCGGGTTGCAATAGCAGCAGTTGGCTGTTTTCAGTAAACAGGTCTTCATACTTGGGTTCTATTAGCGCATTGGCTTGAAACTGCTGATGGTCGTCACTGATCTCGATATCATTAATAAAACCTACCACATTACCGCGATAGAGTAGCTTACTGTGTTTAGCTACCAGGCCGTTTTGCTGTTGCATGCGAATGCTAATTGGGGTTCCGCGCTGCGAACTTTTAAGACTCTCGAAGAGGGTAAATTGCTGGCCGGCTTCGGCTTGTTGTGATTGGCTTGGGCTATCAAAACTGACTCCGCCACTAATCACACTGGCGAGGCTTTCACTGTCTATTTGCACGCCATCTAAAGAAATATCGGCTTTAAAGCCACTCACGTTCCAAAAGCGACTATCTTGCTTCACCAAGTCGGCAAACTGCGGTTTGACTAAAATATCAAACTCCACTTGTTGCTGTTGGTTGAGCTGATAGCGCTGAACTTCACCCACCCGAATTTTTTTGAAGTAAACACCAGAACCGATGGTTAGTGAACCTAAGTCGTCGGCCAGTAAACGTAGATTAAGCCCTTTACCGCGAATGATGTTAGGTGGCTCATTTAAAGCCACAAAATGTTCACTGGGCTTGCCCGTGCCTGGATTTAACTCGATATAGTTACCCGATACCAAGGCGTCTAAGCCACTGATTTCGGTGATTGATGCTTTAGGAGTAACCAGCCAGAATTGGCTATCGGCGGTGAGTAGTGTTTCTGCTTCTCTTTTGATTTCTGCGTTAACAACAACACCTTCTAAATTAGGTGCCAGCTCAACCGATTTTACTACGCCAATATCGAGCCCCTGATAAAAAATCTGGGTCTCGCCAGCTGTGATGCCTTTAGCGCTGTCGAATTGAATATCAATGCTAATGCCGGCTTCCGACCAAGCTTTAAATAATAACCAGGCTCCCAGCAATACAGCTAGGGTAGGCAACAGCCATATAGGGGAGATGACTTTTTCTTTTTTTATCTCTGGCGCACTGGCATTATTCAACTTGGGCATCCCATATTAAACGTGTGTCAAAAGACTTAGCGGCAAACAGCGTTAGCATTACTACAGCGCCAAAGGCGGTGGCTCCTGGCCCAGCTTCTACACCGACCAAGTTATTCCGCTCAAACACCGCAATCATAATCGACAGCACGAATAAATCGAGCATCGACCACTTACCAATTATGTCTATGATTCTATAGATAACAATACGTTGGCGGCTATCTAAATTTACATGAAAGTGCAGGCTTAATAATATTACTATTAGTCCCAGTAGTTTCATCACCGGAACCACGATGCTGGCAACAAAAACCACGATAGCAATACTGACCATATCGTCTTTAATCAGACTAATCACTCCCGACATAATGGTTTCGTACTGAGGAGCACCACGGGTAGTGAGAACGGTAATGGCCATGAGGTTCGCCGGGAACAAACCAATACAGGCGGCAATAATAAACGCCCAACAGCGCTGAGTGCTTTGAGGAATGCGACTATGCACTCGCATATGACAGCGCTGACAATGGCTTTGCTGCATGGGTAATACCATGTGGCAGTGGCCACACAGCTTTAAGCCAACTTGTTTAGCGGATGTCGGCATAACGCTCCCAATATTCAGAGGGGTCGAGGCGTTGAATTAAACGGGTAGACAAAAATAAGGTAATACAGATACACCAAAGACCATAGCCAAGGTGGATTTCGGCAAAGTCCACCAGTTTTACCAAAGCCACTATAAAACTGACTAAGTACACTTCTATCATGCTCCAGTGAATCAGGTCTTCTTGGAAGTGCAGGGCAGTGGCAAGCATTGGCGATTTCCAGCCAATGCTTAGAGAAAATGAGGTATAACAAACCAAGCTGAATAATAAAATCGGCGCAATAAAACTGGCTAAAAAAACACAAAACCCCACTAAATAGTAGCCGTGGTCTAGCAGCAGTATTGTCCCCCTTAGAATGTTGGCAGAACTCGGAATATTTAAAAAAGAGAAGCTAAGTAAGGGGTAAGTATTAGCCAGAATCACCATGATCAGACAACATAAGGCCAAAGCGAGTTGGTTAGAAAAGCGAGGTTTGCTGCCGCGACATAAACGGTGCTTACAACGTGGGCACACCAATATCTGCCCAGACTGGCATAGATGGGTTGCTTCGATCAATAAGTCGCAGCTGGGGCAAATGGATAGCTTTGATATATCGGGAGTTTCCATGTTTGTTATATTAGCGAAATCTTGCTGGATATGCTGAATAAATTTGGCATTAGGGTCTGTTGACCTTTCGCGTTAACTTTTACTGCTGAGTGTTTGGCTTTTATACAAGGCAGAGCCTGTGTAGCATAGTTATTCTAAGTAAATAGGCGATAACACCGTAGAAAAGCCAAACACACGCTGCCCGAAGGGGTCATTTAAAAGCCATTTACTCTTTGTTGTAGCCCGTTTATATAGAGTAACTATACATTACTCGCTACGCCTCAATTAAATGGCTTCTAATTTGAACAAATTCTAACTTCGAAAGGTTAATAGACCCTAGTAGTTTAAATGTTAATGATGCATACTAACCTGTATATAAAAACAGTAAACGGAGGCAGCGGTGGCTGTAATTATTAAATATGTCGTCGAACGTAACGGTGTAGAAAAAATGACTTTTAGTTCAAAAAAAGAGGCAGACAATTACGACAAAATGCTGGATGTGGCAGATCAACTCACGTTGATGCTCCATCATGCCGAACCCGAATTGACTGAGCAACAGGCAGAAAACTTAGGTTTTTATTTATCTGCGCAACGTGATGCCCTACAAAAGGTACTAAAAGGGCAGGAGTTTGATGTTTCAATGTTAGAACAGGTCGGTGAATAAGTGGAACAGTTATCAGCAGCCTATCAAACCTTAGGTAAACAATTAGACGCCATTCTTGACCCTAAATTGCCACTGGTTTCCAATTTGGCGAATTTTTCGGCTTTATTGTGGTTAGAAATGGACAACATCAATTGGGTGGGGAGTTACCTTATCAATTCAAACAAAGACCTCTTGTTGTTAGGTCCTTTTCAAGGCAAACCCGCTTGTACCACTATTGCTGTAGGTAAAGGCGTGTGCGGAGAAGCATTTCAACAAGCCACGACCTTAAGGGTGGCCGATGTGCATGCCTTTCCTGGACATATCGCCTGTGATGCGGCTAGTGAGTCTGAAATAGTGGTGCCGTTTTACCGCAATGGACAGCTTTTTGGGGTGATAGACATAGACAGCCCACAAGCTTCTCGCTTCGATGAAAGCGACCAGTTAGGCATCGAGTATTTAGTTAAACTGTTGGAAAATAAACTCGGAGAAGAGCATTTTTAATGGCTTTTCAATATACGCTCACTATAATAGCCGAAATCAGCCCTGTAGCTGTACCAGTAAAGATGTATTAAGAAAGGTCATCATGGAACAAACTAATAAACTGAAAAATAGCAAAGAAGTTATTCAATATTTGGCAACGCAATTCCCTAACTGTTTCTCTACAGAAGGTGAAGCCAAGCCACTTAAAATTGGTATTTTTCAGGACTTAGCCGAACGTCTTAAAGAAGACGAAAAAGTGAGTAATACCGTATTGCGCTCTGCGCTACGTCAATATACGTCTAGCTGGCGTTATCTACATGGCGTTAAAGTTGGCTCTAAGCGCGTTGACTTAGACGGTGTTGAAGGTGCAGAAATCGAGCAAGAGCACGTAGAACACGCTCAAAAAACCTTGAAAGAAAGCAAAGAGAAAGCATTTGCGAATAAAAAGGCACAAGCCGAAAAGGCGAATAAAGCTAAGCCTGCGGCGCGTAAAGCAAAAGCAGATTTCAAACGTACTAGCAAACCTAAGCCAAGTTCGTCTAAACCCGCGGCTGAGCAAAAGCCAGTTGAAAAACTAGATAGCAAAGACTTGGTAACCGGTAAAGAGGTACGGGTATTAGTGGGTAAAACACCTATGCCTGGTCAGATCTCTGAAGTCACAAAAGATGGCATTGCAGTTACACTGAAAAGCGGTATGTTAGTTAAAGTTAAAGCTGAACACATCGTCGCATAATTGATTTGGTAATGAGATAGGTGCCTATGAAATATTTGAGCCGTTTAGGGCTATTTTTTTTAACCTTTAGTTTTTCTACGTTGTTGTTGGCGCAAACGCCGATCTTGGGGGAGGATGCGCTACCAACTTTAAGTCAGCAGAGCCAACACGCAACAGCTGCTAAACGAATCAGTGCCTTATACACCCGCTCTCACTACCGAAGTGTGCCCTTCGATGACCAACTTTCTAGCAAAATCTTTGATAAGTACATTGAACACCTAGACAGCAACCGCAGCTTGTTCTTGGAAGAAGACATTCGTCGTTTTGAACGTTACCGTTATAGCCTCGACCAAGACATTCCTGCGGGCCGTTTAGAACCGCTTTATGCCATGTTTGATTTATCACTACGCCGGCGCTATCAGCAGCTAGTGTATTCCTTGCAGGTAATAGATCAGCCTATGGACTTTACTAAAGACGAACAATATCAATTTGATCGTCGAGATGCTGAGTGGCCTAAGACTCAAGCTGAAATTAAAGAACTATGGCGTTTAAAAGTTAAATATGATGCCTTAAGTTTAAAAATGGCTGGGCGCGAACACGATAAAATCGTTGAAGTGTTAGCTAAGCGTTATAACAGCGCGATTAAACGTCTTGCGCAAACCGAAAGCGAAGATGTTTTTCAAACCGCTATGAATGCCTACTCACGTAGCATAGAACCCCATACCAGTTACCTTTCACCTCGTACTGCCGAGCGCTTTAAAATGGAAATGAATCTTTCCCTTGAAGGCATCGGAGCGGTATTGCAAGGCGAAGATGAGTACACCGTTATTCGTAGCTTAGTTCCCGGTGGCCCTGCGGCCTTAAGTAACCAGCTCGGTCCAGAGGATAAAATTGTTGGCGTAGCTCAAGGTGAAGACGAAATCGTCGACATTATTGGTTGGCGTTTGGATGATGTGGTTGATCTAATTAAAGGTCCTAAAGGAACGACGGTTCGCTTAGAAGTGCTATCTGCCGGTGGTAAGGTAGATGGTAAAACTAAGATTGTAGATATCGTACGCGACAAAGTGCGCTTAGAAGACCGCGCTGCCAAAAGTGAAGTGCTTGAGCTGGAAGGCGAAAAGGTAGGGGTGCTTACCGTGCCTAGCTTCTACGTTAACTTGAGCGAAGATGCAGCCAAAGAGCTAGATAAACTTAAGCAACAGGGCATTAACTCTTTAGTGGTTGACCTTCGTGGTAACGGCGGCGGCGCATTGACCGAAGCCACAGCCTTAACCGGTTTGTTTATTCCTCAAGGTCCAGTGGTTCAAGTTCGTGACCAGTTGGGCCGGATCAGCGTTAACAACGATACTAGTAATTCAGTGACTTATCGTGACCCAATGGTGGTATTGATTGACCGTTACAGCGCTTCGGCTTCAGAGATTTTTGCTGCGGCCCTACAAGATTATGGTCGTGCGATTGTTATAGGCGAACACAGTTATGGTAAAGGTACGGTGCAACAACACCGAGGCTTAGGGCGCATTTATGATCTTTATGAAAACGAACTAGGCCATGTGCAATACACCATTGCTAAGTTTTACCGGATTAACGGTGGCAGCACTCAGCACCGTGGCGTGATTCCAGATATTGCTTATCCTGCGGCGCTTCCACCTGAAGAAACCGGTGAAAGTGTAGAAGATAACGCCTTGCCTTGGGATAAAATTAAAGCCGCTGATTACCATGCCATTGCAGACTTAAGTTCCTACATAGCGCCTTTAAATCAAAAGCACCTAGCGCGAATTGAACATGATCCCGAGTTTCAATACATTATTAGCGACATTGCGGAGTATCGTAAAGATAAAGATACCACTTCAATTAGCTTAAATGAGAAAACGCGAATTGCTCTGCGCGATGAGAAAGAACAGCAGCAGTTAGAGCGCTTGAATGAACGTTTACAACGTCTAGGTTTAGAGCCAGTTGAAAAACTTGAAGACGCGCCAAAGGATATTGAGTTAGAAGACGCTTATTTAACTGAAGCGGCAGAAATCGCTATCGATTATCTCAACTTATTAAAAGCCAGTTAAGCCTTTAACTAATACAAAAAAAGGCCAGCATCACGCTGGCCTTTTTATTTGTGGTTTGTTATTAAATTTTTAACAAGGGCTCGCCACAATGCTTTGCTGTAGCTTT
Organism: Agarivorans gilvus; assembly: GCF_001420915.1. NCBI lineage: Bacteria > Pseudomonadati > Pseudomonadota > Gammaproteobacteria > Alteromonadales > Alteromonadaceae > Agarivorans > Agarivorans gilvus. The sequence continues at coordinate 343,747 of NZ_CP013021.1, forward strand.
TTCACTTCACTGATAGTCACCGTGATGATGTCACCCAGCTGATACTGTCGCTGTGGAGTGCTTAAGCTCCCCATTTCACTATCGATAGTCAGATCTTCTTTATTCTCCGCTAGTTTCGACTTAGGGATAAATGCTGAAGCGCCACTGTCTACTAGGCGAACATTCAAACCACCTCGATTAATGTTGGTGACTTCGGCGGCGAGTTCGGCCTTAGGATCTTGTTCGGCAAAGTACTCGCAATACAGGTAGTTGGCCATTTCACGCTCGGCCATGCGTTGGCGCTTACGGCAATCTACTAAATGTTCGGCTAGCTCATCGTCCAGTGGCGAGCTTGGGGTTTCACCTTTTAGCACCGATTTAATTAAGCGGTGGTTGAGCAAATCACTGTATTTTCTGATCGGTGAAGTCCAAGTGGCATACTTAGGCTCACCTAAGCCAAAGTGAGCTAAGCCCTGCGGCTGATAAACGCCAAAGTTGTAATGACGTTTGACCAATTGATCTAAGGTTTTGTTTTCACTAGCGGTAATTTGCCGTCTTAATTGGCAAAAGTAATCCAGCTCGGTTAAACGCTGTTTTTCTACGGTAATGTCGAATTTAGCCAGTAGTTCTACCAAGCTGTCGAGTTTTTCTGGTTTAAAACCTGAATGACAGCTAAATACCCCATAACCTAAGCGCTCATCCAAGAAGCGTCCGCCACATATGTTGGCGGCTACCATAGCTTCTTCCACCATTTTATTGGCGCTGCGCCGTGCTTGGCGAAGAATGTCGATGACCTGTCCCTTATTATCTAAGACAAACTCATAATCGGCTTGGTCGCCAAATACCGAGCTGTGTTCGGCTCGCCATTGGTGGCGCTGTTGGCTAAGCATATTTAGCTGCTGCAAGGCTTCAACTAAGTCTGGGTGTTCAGCAAAGTCTTGGTTATTTTGCTCAATAAAATCAGACACCTGTTGATAGCTGAGGCGGTGCTTCGATTGTACCGTAGCTAAATAGAAATCAGCACCGTCGAGTAATAAACCATCGAAGGCGATTTTCATTTGGCAAACTAATGCAGGGCGAGTTTGCTCAGCCTGCAGGGAGCAATACTCATTGGCTAATTGGCTGGGCATCATCGGTACGGTGCGCGCGGGTAAATACAGGGTGAAGGCGCGTTGTTTGGCGGCTTGTTCTAATTGACTACCACTGCTGATGTAGGCGCTCGGATCGGCAATCGCTACTTGCAATAACCAATGATCGCTTTGCTTGCTAATGGCGATGGCGTCATCCATATCTTTGGTATTGTCACCATCAATGGTAAAAAACAATTGCTCGCTTAAGTCTTTGCGCTCGCAGTCTTGATCAATAATCTGCAATTCATCGGCTACATCGGGCTGGTCCCAAGCTAGGTCATGCTTGGCGGTAGTGGCTTTCCAGCGGGCAAAGTGATCGTCTTTGTCGGCGATGTGCTTAATGATTTCTGCTTGGAAATGCTGCTCGCTTAGGGCGTGTTTGAGTAATTTGGCCATCACCCAATCACCCTCGTTGATGGTGATGCCTTGATCTTTTTTCACTCGCGCATTAAGCAGATTATTGATGAGCGGATGGTCGACTTGCAGTTTAGTGCGTTTGTCGACAAATTTAACCCGCGCAACAAAGGTGTCGAGAGCGGCTTCGATTAAGCTTTCTGGCTCGGCGGATTCCTTACCTTTGTCTTCACGAAGCGCCGCAGTAATGCGGTCACCATGTACTAGTTTCTTCATCATGGGGGGAGCAATAAAATAGCTTTTTTTATTATCAGTCTGAAGAAAACCAAAGTTCTTTTCGGTAGCTTTTACCACACCTTCAACGGTGGGAATGGTTTCTCTAATTTGCTGTTTAAGCTGCGCTAATAGAGGGTTATCTTTAAGCATAGAAGCGTCCATCATTTATCAAGTGGGCACTATACCCAAAGGTTTATTGGTATTCTAGCGAAACAGTGCTGGTTTAGCGGGTTTCGCTCAGGCTACACTAGCTGCTACGCGTAATAAATGAGAAGGCAGGGATGAGTAAAGATCAACAAAAACATCAACAACGACAGCAAAAGATCAAAGACCAAGTGGACCAAAAAATCGAGCAAGCGCAAATCGAGAAAGGCTTGCTATTGGTCATTACGGGTAATGGTAAGGGGAAATCCACCGCCGGTTTTGGCAACGTACTACGAGCCACCGGTCATGGTTATAAGGCTTGCGTTGGCCAGTTTATTAAAGGCGGCTGGGACTGCGGAGAGCGCAATCTATTGGAACAACATCAGGTGGAATTTGCAGTGATGTCTACCGGTTTTACCTGGGAAACCCAAAACCGTGAACTGGATACTCAAGCCGCTCAAGAGGTATGGCAGCGTTGTAAGCAATGGTTGAGTGATCCTTCCATTTATTTGGTATTGCTTGACGAAATCACTTACATGCTCAGTTATGACTATTTGGACGTAGACGAAGTGGTGGCCGCAATTGCTAATCGACCGGCCGAACAAAGCGTAGTAGTAACCGGGCGCGCATGTCATCGTAAACTCATTGAGATAGCCGATACTGTATCCGAGGTAAAAAATGTTAAACATGCCTTTGAAGCGGGAGTAAAGGCGCGCCAAGGTATCGACTGGTAGTGCTCACTTGAGTAAATACCACTAATTATATTTCGATATTGAGTTTTTCTTTCTAATAAATTCTTAAGTTAAGAAAAACTCGCCATATTTTTCTGCACCTTGGTGGGTACACTGAGTTTAGGTTTCTTTAAGCATATATTCTCATGAAAAATTGGCAGCAATACATCGCTTTGGTTCAACAACAAGTCGTACCCGCATTAGGTTGTACCGAACCGGTTACCGTTGCCTTAGCCAGTGCTAAGGCTGCGCAAATTTTACAAGCTCAACCAGATTATCTGCACGTTCAAGTTAGCCCCAATCTCTATAAAAATGGCATGGGGTGTTCATCCCCGGCACCGGTCAAACTGGTTTAGTGATGGCCGCAGCTTTGGGCGCTACCGGGGGCGATGCCGACATGGGCTTGCAAGTATTAGCCAATGTGTCAAAGCCCGCTTTAACTCAAGCCAAACAACTTGTTAGTCAGAATAAAGTGTCGCTTAGCATGTGCGATAGCGAGGATGTGCTGTATACCGTGGTGACAGCAGGATGTGGTGGGCGCGAGGTGGAAGTGTGCATTGCTCAGACCCATACTCGCTTTGAGTATATTAAGGATCAAGGCAAGCTTATTTATCAAGCCGAAGCGCTAAGCACGGTGTCCCAGCAACAGGTAATACCGCCTGAATTAAACTTAGCCGACATCCTAGTGTTTGTTGAGCAAGTTCCGCTAGCGCAAATTGCTTTTATTGGTCGCGCTGCCGAGCTTAATCGTCAGCTCGCCGAAGAGGGCTTAAGTGGCCACTATGGGCTGGCCTTAGGCGCGAGCCTACAAGCGCAAGTGGCTAAGGGTTTATTAAGCGATGATTTAATGACTAAAGCGATGAGCTTGGGCGCCGCCGCTTCCGATGCCCGCATGGGCGGGGCGATGTTAGCTGCGATGAGCAATTCGGGCAGTGGTAATCAGGGCATTGCCGCTACCATGCCGATACTGGCCTATGCGGAATTAAAAACGTTGAGCGAGGAGCAACAGTTAAGGGCGCTAATGCTCAGCCATTTGGTGGCGATTTATGTAAAGTCGCAGCAAAACAAACTGTCGGCCTTATGCGCTGCTACCACCGCATCAATGGGGGCTTGCGCTGCGCTAACTTGGCTCATGGGCGGTGACTTGGCCGCCATTCACCGAGCGATTAACGCTATGGTGGCCGATGTGTCGGGAGTATTTTGTGACGGGGCCAAGGCCGGTTGTGCTATGAAGGTCTCTACCGGCGCTAGTAGTGCAGTGAAGTCGGCAATTTTAGCGATAGCGGGGCATGAGGTGTCGGCGCAGCAAGGCATAGTATTTGAGTCTGCCGATGCCAGTATCGCAAGGCTAGGGCAACTGTCTAAAACCGCGATGTTAGCCACCGATCAAGCGATAATTGCCACCATGCAAGCTAAACAAAATCAGCTATTGAGTTAAGCCGCTGGCTTACCCCTTGTTATGGCTTGGGCTGTTGTTTGAATACTCGCTGCAACTCTGCCATACCTAGGGCAACTTTCTCTTTTTCGTTGGGGTTCATCTTCTGCACCAAACTTAGCTCAAAGGGGTAGTGCAGTTGCTCTGGTTTGATCAAGCGGATCTGTTGGCTTTGTAAGTAGGGTTTTAGCTCACTCTTAGGCAGGTAGCCGATAAATGCACCAGATAAAATCAGCGCGACTCGGCTATCAAACTGGTAACCCTTGGCGCCAAAATTAAGTTGGGCTAATAGGTCTCGCCCCATTGGATTAAGCTCGATGCCTGGATGGATCGCCGAATACTGCGCTAGCAGTTTGCCATCGATGTCTTGGTCGTTCACATGATAAAGCTCGGAGCTTTGCGCTACCGATAAATACAGCTGCTCACTAAATACCACCTCACTGATCAAGCCGTCGATTTTCCTATAGGCCGGATAAAAGCCAATATGGGCGCGGTTATTGATGAGCGCCGCCTCGATATTGGCCACGGTTTCCATATTTAAAAAGATACACAAGCGCGGCGCTTGTTGCTTAATGGCCGCCACCGCGCGGCCAATATTGTGAATGCTATGTTGGTCGAGTAGGTCGGAATACAAGATAACCAGTTCGCCGCTTAAGGTTTTGCCTAGGTTATCCACTAAGCTGCCAAACTCCTGAATTGAAGAAAACAGCTTCAAACAGGCTTGATAAACCACCTGACCTCGCTCTGTTAGGGCAAAGCCGCTGCGGCCCCGTACGCATAACTTAATATTCATGCGACTTTCCAGGCTGGCCATGTGCACACTAATAGTAGAGCGGGTAATACCAAGGCTGCTCTCGGCAGCGGCAAAGCCACCATGTTCTACCACCGCTTTAAATACTCGAAGTAATCGAAGATCGTATTCACTGAGCTGCTTAGTATTGCTGGGATCTAACATAGTTTTATCTACTTCAAACTAAAGTTTTATTGTTTGATATTTAACATCGTTTTATTTTGATATTCAATGACTATTACCTGCAATTCAGCCAGTAAATGAGTGACAAGCAATGGAAGCGATAAACAACGTAAACTTGGTAAAAACCCAGTCTTATATTAATGGCCAGTGGTATGCCTCTGAAGAAAAATTCAGTGTGTCTAACCCAGCCAATCAACAAGTTATTGCCACCCTAGATGATGCCGGTTGTGCTGGTGTAGCCAGCGCCATTGCCGCGGCAAAGAGTGCTTTTAAGTCATGGTCGGCCACCTCGGCCAATGAGCGCGCCAAATTGCTGCGCCGTTGGTATGAATTGATGATGGAACATCAAGACGATTTAGCCAGCATATTGACTCAAGAACAGGGTAAACCCTTGGCCGAAGCCAAAGGCGAAATTGCCTATGGTGCGGCTTTTTTAGAATGGTTTGCTGAAGAAGCCAAGCGGGTTTATGGCGATACTATTCCTGCCCCTAGCGGCGATAAGCGCATTGTGGTGGTAAAGCAGCCGGTTGGGGTGGTGGCTGCGGTTACGCCGTGGAACTTCCCTAATGCGATGATTGCGCGTAAAGCGGCCGCCGCACTGGCCGCCGGTTGTACCTTTGTGGTGCGCCCCGCTCAGTTAACCCCACTATCAGCCTTAGCCATGGCCGAACTAGCGGAACAGGCGGGCATTCCTGCCGGCGTATTTAACGTGGTAGTGGGCGAAGACTCGCGTGGCATGGGTAAGCTGCTGACCGAGAGCCCCGATGTCGCCAAATTCACCTTTACCGGTTCAACTGCAGTGGGTAAACAGCTTATCGCTCAGTGTGCTTCTACGGTTAAAAAAGTCTCTATGGAGCTGGGCGGCAATGCGCCATTTATTGTATTTGATGATGCCGACTTAGACGCCGCCGTACAGGGAGCCATTGCCTCTAAGTACCGTAATGCTGGACAAACTTGTGTTTGTGCCAACCGTTTCTTGGTGCAAAAAGGGGTTTACCAAGCCTTTAGCGAAAAGCTTGCCAAGGCGGTGGCCGAGCTAAAAATGGGCGACGGCCTAGCCGAAGGGGTAGCGATTGGTCCAATGATTAGCGAACAAGCCAAGCACGATGTTGACAAACTGGTTAAGGCCTCGGTCGAGCAAGGTGCCAGCGTATTATGTGGTGGCGAAGCCGACGCAGCAGGCTCGCAGTTTTACCAGGCCACCATTATGACTGGGGTTACCAACGACATGCCGATTGCCAAAAACGAAATTTTTGGTCCAGTGGCCCCGCTGATTATGTTTGACGACGAACAGCAAGCGCTGGCCATGGCCAATGATACAGAATATGGCTTAGCCGCGTATTTTTATACCCGCGATATTGGCCGGGTATGGCGAGTCGCAGAAGGGCTCGAATACGGCATGGTGGGTATCAATGAAGGCATTATTTCTAATGCTGCAGCGCCCTTTGGTGGGGTAAAACAATCCGGTAATGGCCGCGAAGGCTCTCACTATGGCCTAGACGATTACACCGAAATTAAATATTTGTGCATGGGCGGCTTAAGCGCTTAATTCAAGGAAGACGATGATGACAAACCAACAATTGCAACAAAGAAAACAAGCCGTTATCGCACGGGGTCAAGGCAATATCTACCCTGTGTATGTGGAGCGGGCGCTAAACTCTGAAATTTGGGATGTAGAAGGCAAACGCTACATCGATTTTGGTACTGGCATTGCGGTATGTAATACCGGCCACAGTCACCCCAAAGTGGTGGAAGCGGTAAAACAGCAGCTTGATAAATTTAGCCATACCTGTGTGATGGTTAATCCCTATGAAAGTGCGGTGGCGCTAGCCGAAAAGTTAGTCAAACTGGCGCCGGGAGAAAGCGAGAAGAAAGCCATTTTTGTTACCACTGGTGCAGAGGCGGTGGAAAACGCGGTAAAAATTGCGCGGGCAAAAACGGGACGTCGCGGCGTGATTGCCTTTAATGGTGGTTTCCATGGGCGAACTAACCTCACCATGGCCTTAACTGGCAAAATCAGTCCTTATAAACATTTGTTTGGCCCCTTTGCTGGCGAAATCTACCATGTGCCTTTCCCAATGCTGGCCCATGGCGTGAGCTGTGAACAAAGCCTGAAAGCCATACAAAATTTATTTAAAGTGGATATTGCACCGCAAGATGTAGCAGCCATGATCATTGAGCCCATTCAGGGTGAAGGCGGCTTTTATCCCGCACCAGCGAGTTTCTTGCAAGCACTGCGCGACTTGTGTGATGAACACGGCATTGCCTTGATAGTTGATGAAATTCAAAGTGGTTTTGGTCGCACCGGTAAAATGTTCTGCCATGAAGATGCGGGTATTGAAGCTGACTTGATCACCATGGCTAAAGGCATTGCTGGCGGCTTCCCTCTATCGGCGGTAGTGGGTAAAAGCGAATTTATGGACGCGCCATTACCGGGCGGATTGGGCGGCACTTACGGTGGCTCGCCTATTGCCTGCGCCGCGGCTTTGGCGGTGCTGGACCAAATCGAGCAACAGCAGTTAGTGGCACGCGCCCAGCACATTGGCGAGCGTTTCGAGCACTACCTTGGCCAGCTTAAAGGTGATTTCCCGCAGCACATTAGTGAAGTGCGTATCGCCGGTGCGATGATCGCCATCGAGTTATGTAAAGACGGTGACCCAGAGCAAGCCAATACCCAGCTTACTCAAGCGCTGATTGCTAATGCACCGGACTACGGTTTGGTATTGTTGGCTTGTGGCTTCTACGGCAACGTATTGCGTTTCTTACCTGCTTTAACCATCGAAGATGAAATCCTTGATGAGGGCATGCAGCAATTCGCCAAGATGTTTGCAGCCTTAGCTCAGTAACTTAAAGTACGCGTTGATAACGGGCCTTTTGGCCCGTTTTTTTGTGCTTAAAAGCTATACAAGCTAAAGTGGCTTCGATATGTTGTTAGCTAAGGTTATGATTAACAGCCATCTTTTCTGTTAAACTCGCGCCTCGAAAATAGTCACAAGTGTAAATTTAGGAAGTGCAATGTCGAGCCCTCTTCGCAATAGTCCCCAATCCATCTTAACCATGCTTCGTTGGTTGCTGTTGTTGATCCCCCTAGCTTTGGTTGTGGGCTCATTAAATGCGTTATTTCTTTATCTATTAGAATGGGCCAGCGATACCCGCGCCCTTAAGCCGTATTTATTGTATTTTTTGCCCTTAGCTGGCGTATTAGTGGTGTTTATTTATCGCCGTTTTGGCAAGAATGCCGAGGCCGGCAATAACCTGATCATCGATGAAATCCATCAGCCGGGGGCGGGCATTCCTGCGCGAATGGCGCCTTTAGTATTGCTATCTACGGTGGTGACTCACCTATTTGGCGGCTCGGCGGGGCGCGAAGGCACCGCAGTGCAAATTGGTGGAGCCTGCAGTGCCGCCTATGGGCGTTTTTTTAAGTTAAGCGGCCACGATTACCAAATTTTGCTTAGCGCCGGTGTGGCGGCCGGTTTTGCCGCGCTATTTAGTACCCCCTTGGCAGCAACGGTATTTGCCTTGGAAGTACTGGCGGTAGGGCGGATCCGCTTTGATTCGGTGATCCCTGCCTTATTTGCGGCGATTCTTGCCGATTTAGTGTGTACCGCTTGGGGCACCCCGCATACTCAATATAAAGTGGATTTCCTCGAACATGTGATGTTATTTCACCATTTAGTCCATGTTGATTTGCTGTTATTAGGCAAAGTGCTGTTGGCCTCGATTGCCTTTGGTATTGCTGGATTTTTGTTTGGCGAAACCACCTTCATCTTTAAAGATCTATTTAAACATACTCTAAAAAATCCTTACCTTATCGCGGTGGTGGGCGGCCTAATTGTGATTGCCATTGTCAGTTTGATTGGTCATCAGGATTACGTAGGTTTGGGGGTGAACGCTTATCGCGAGGGCGGGGTGAGTATTATTAGTGCCTTTAGTGAAGGTGGAGCCGAATGGTATAGCTGGATACTGAAATTACTACTTACCGCCATCACCTTGGCGGCCGGCTTTAAAGGGGGTGAAGTCACGCCACTGTTTTTTATTGGTGCCACTTTGGGTAACTTCCTTGCTTGGGTGATGGGCGCGCCGGTGGATTTATTTGCCGCGCTAGGTTTTATTGCGGTATTTGCTGCGGCCACTAATACGCCTTTAGCCTGTACTATTATGGGAGTAGAGCTATTTGGCTCTGAGCATTTATTGTATTTTGCGGTAGCCTGTTTTGTGGCGTATTTTTTCAGTGGCCATACTGGAATTTACTCGTCACAGCGTATTGCAGTACCCAAATCGTCTAACTTGGCCACTCATGAGGCCACCTTGGGTGAAATTCGCGCCGCCAATAGCCGTTTTGTCGCTTGGTTAAATAAGAGAACGCAGCAAAAATGAGACAAAGCTTAAGGATTACAGCCAGCGCACTGGCACTGTTAAGCAGTGCCGTGGTTGCTTATCCCGGCACCTTGAGTACCTTACTTGAAGGCGAGCAGTTAGTGGCCACGGTGAGCTCGCAGGTGGAGCAGCCAATCCGTTGCCAGCTGGTAGCAGAGCCTGACATAGTGTGGTTTGAGCTAGAGGAAGAGCCAATTAGCTTTCGTATTGAAGCGGGTTACCGCACCCATGACTTAAGCCTGTACTGCAAAATCATTGAGCAAAAAACTAAACCACGTCCGTGGCGGATTAATCCTTACAATACGCCCATTCCTAGCTGGAATAAGAAGATCTTCCCCGAGTAGCCTACACCAAATAGACTTGCACGTTGTGCTCTTTAAGGCGCTCTAATACTTTAGGATCGGCTTGTTTACCGGTGATAACGATGTCAATTTCATCCAGAGTAAACAACGATACCCCCCAAATACACCCACCTTATCGGCTTCTACCATCGCTACCACCTTATCGGCATAGCGCAACATTTTCTTTTCTTCCATAAAGGTGAGTAGGGCTGATTTAGTTAAGCCTGCTTCGGTTAAACCGTCTCCACTCACGATCAGATAACGTCCTTGATAGGAGCTATGGTTGTCTGGAGAGACCAGCAAACTCTGACTCTTGATGTACTGGCCGCCTAATACCACTAAGTGGGGGTAGTCTTGGGAAATCAGGTAGGTGAGCAGCGGCAAGTAGTTTGAATAAACGTGCACCTGACTGGCCAACAGGTATTTGCCCATTAAAAAGGTAATGCGACCTTCACCTACAAAAATGTTATCACGTTGTTCACATAGTTCAACGGCTTGCTGGGCGATACGGTCCGATTCCTCGTAATTACTGTAATCCGATATGTTGGGATAAAAACCCACCATGCCAGGCGACGATTCCGCATTGGGTGACAATATCTTCTCGGCACCGTTACGGATTTTTTTCAGTTTTCCTTCGTTGTCTAAGTCGATTAAATCGCGCCTGATGGTTGCCGGAGAACAATCTAGCAGTTCGACTAATTGTTGCACGCTGGCAAAAGTGTGTTCTTCTAAATACTGAAGAATTTGGTTGTGGCGAAGCTTGGCAGACATAATGAATTCAGTTGAAGTTTAATGATTAAAAATGATTATAAATGATTACGGTTTGAAAACTTTTACCCCGATCACAGTGTATTTGATTACAAAAGTTCACAAATGATTACAAATGAGAAAATTTTTCCTGCTGTTGCATAGATGTTAAAAGTGCTCGCAATATGAGCTAATTTGGCTTGGTGGTTTTTGACACATTTTCGCGCCTACCTATACTCGCACTAAGGTAATGCGAGGGACGAAAATGAACCAAAAATTAATCACAGAGCAAAGCATTTTGTTGGATTTTGAAGCGGACTCAAAAGACGAAGCTTTATACGGCATTTGTGCACAATTGTTTCTGTTACGAAAAACCAGCAACCCATCTGGATTATATAAGGACATCATTCAGCGTGAAAATGTCGTCAGCACCTTCGCTGGCCAACACACTGCCATTCCTCATGTCATTACTCAGCACATAAACGAACCGGTTCTTTGTTTTGTGCGCATGCAGAATCCAGATTTTTGCTGGAATAGTGCGGACGAAGATGTACGCATTATTTTTCTACTAGCTGTACCCCCTAAAGAAAATCTACAAAAACTCAGAGAGTCTCAGTCCTACGTTTTTTCATCGATCGCCCAACTAATGAACGATCCACAGATGATTGAATGTTGGCTAACAACTAGTGAAGAGCGAGTGATACTCGACAGTTTGCAATTGGCCTTTAAGTCCAATTTAGACAATTAAAAAAAACATAAAGGAATAAGGAGATAGACAGATGTCTAGCAACAATTTAAAGGTTGGCGTTCAGTCAGTCGGCCGCTTTTTAAGTAGCATGGTGATGCCCAATATTGGCGCTTTCATCGCTTGGGGTTTGATTACTGCCCTGTTCATTCCAACCGGATGGTTACCTAACGAAAGCCTCGCTTCATTGGTCGGACCGATGATCCTCTACATGTTACCACTATTGATTGGTTACACCGGCGGTAAAATGGTAGGTGGCGAGCGCGGCGCGGTAGCTGGTGCCATCACTACCATGGGGGTGATTGTTGGGGTAGATATCCCGATGTTCATGGGTGCCATGATAGTGGGTCCATTAGGTGGTTTGGCCATTGCTCACTTCGATAAATGGGTACACGGTCGCATCAAACCCGGTTTTGAAATGCTAGTGAACAACTTTTCACTGGGTATTATCGGCATGGTGATGGCCTTAGTGGCTTACTTATTAATTGGCCCCATCGTAACCGTAGTGACCACCGCACTAGGTGATGGTGTAGGCTGGATTGTTGAACGCTCATTGTTGCCTTTGGTATCAATTATTGTTGAACCAGCAAAAATCCTGTTCCTAAACAATGCGATTAACCACGGCGTATTTACTCCGCTGGGGGCTGAGCAATCTGCTGAGTTTGGTTCATCTATCTTCTATATGATTGAAACTAACCCAGGCCCAGGCTTAGGTATTTTGTTGGCCTACATGGTAGTGGGTAAAGGCGCTGCGCAAAAATCAGCTTATGGTGCCTCCATCATTCATTTCTTTGGTGGTATTCACGAAATCTACTTCCCCTACATTTTGATGAAACCACGTTTGATCCTAGCGGTCATTGCCGGTGGTATGGCAGGTGTGGCCTTCAACATGCTTACCGGTAACGCTTTGGTTGGTCCACCATCTCCTGGTTCAGTATTTGCCTTAGTACTGATGTCTACAGGCGGTATGGGTATCGTGCTCACCCTATGTTCAATTGCGGTAGCGGCCACCACTTCGTTCCTGATTGCTTCAATCATGATCCGCAAAGATGCCTCAGAAACCGACGACTTAGAAGCAGCTCAAGCAGCGGTTGATGCCAATAAAGCTGAGTCAAAAGGGCAAATTCCCGCAGCAGCAACCATGGTCGGCGGTGAAGTGCGTCGCATCGTGGTGGCTTGTGATGCAGGTATGGGCTCGTCAGCGATGGGCGCCACGGTATTGCGCGGCAAGATAAAAGAAGCCGGTTTAGACATTAGCGTAAGCAACGCAGCCATTAACGACTTAGTGGATGCCGACATGGTGATTACTCAGCAAGAGTTATCAGCACGGGCTAGAGCAAAACTGCCTAGTGCGCGACATGTCAGCATTGGCAACTTCATGGATGCCAGCTTCTATGACGACCTAGTGGCCAGTTTGAAAGCATAAGCCAAGGCAGTGGCTTAGCTATAGCAGAGCTGCCACCTAGGCAGCCTGTTATAGCCCCAAACTAATATTTTAACTATTTGAATAGAATGAGATAAGCATGTCCTTTTTAAAGCGTTTATTCGCCTCCAGTGAAGAACAGACAGAAGTTGCCTCTCAGCCCGACACCGCTACGGTAGTGCAAGCGCCGTCGCCAGAGCCAGCTCCATCTAGCACCCCGCTAGGAGTAGCGCCAGAGCAGGTCTTTTTAAATCAGCAACTTAATACTAAAGCGCAGGTATTAGAGTTTATTGCCCAGCAGATGTTGGCTTTAGGTTTGGTCAACGGTGACTACAGTGATGCCTTAAAAGCGCGTGAAGAAAAAGTCAGCACCTACTTGTTAAACGGCGTGGCCATTCCTCATGGCACTAACGAAGCCAAAGCTTTGGTGGTGAAAAGTGGCGTGGTGGTAGTTCAAATACCCCAAGGGCTAGTGTGGAACGAGCAAGGTGATGTGGTGAAGTTAGCGGTGGGCATTGCGGCCACCGGTGATGATCATTTGCCATTATTGCAAAAATTGACCGCGGTGGTGATGGATGAGGACTTATCTCAACAACTTGCTAGTACAAACGATGTGCAAGCCATTATCTCAGCCTTGGGAGCAAGTCAGCCTAAGGCCAGTCAAGTATTACCAGACTTCGAGCTGAGTCAAACGGCTCAAGTGGTAGATGAAGCCGGTATGCACGCGCGTCCTGCTAGCATTATTAGCGAGCTAGCCGCTAGCTATACCGCCACCGACATTCGCTTGCGTAATGGTGAAAACAGCGCCGATGCTAAATCCATGGCCGCTATCTTAGCCATGGGGGCCAAACTTGGCGACAGCGTTGTGGTATCGGCCCAAGGCGAGCAAGCGAAGCAAGCGGTGAGTGAGCTTGCAGCAATGATTTCAGCAGGTTTAGACAATGAAGAAGCCAGTCAACACGCCGAGTTTAACCCACTAGAAGGTTTACCCGGACTGACAACACCCGCTGGAAGCGCGGTATTGAAAGGCATGGCTGCGTCACCCGGTATAGCGTTAGCTCCTATTTTTGTATTAACAGAGCAACAGCAGCATGTAGAACGTCAAGGCCAAGGTGTCGAAGTGGAACAAGCAGCCTTAAGCGAAGCCCTGCAGCAAGCCGAATTGGTAACCGAAGATCTATACCAAGCCTTATTAGCCAAAGCGCCCAATGAAGCGGCGATTTTAAAAGCCCAAAAACAACTGCTTAAAGATGCCTCTATTGTTAAGTGCTGTGAGCAGCTGATAGCTCAAGGCAATAGTGCAGCCTGGTCTTGGCAGCAAGCTTTGGCTGAGCAGATTGAAGCTTTAGCCCAGCTCAGCGACGAGCGCTTAAAAGCGCGTATTGCCGATCTAAAAGATGTGAGCCAGCGCGTGGTGGACTTATTACTACCTGAGCAGCAAGCCATCAGTTTTCCAGAGCAAGAGTTTATTTTACTCGCTAGTGATCTAAGCCCTTCACAAACGGCGGGTCTAGAAGGCAAACCGATTAAGGGCATCGCCACCGAGTTGGGTGGGCCTAATAGTCATATGGCTATTTTAGCTCGCGCCTTAGGCATCCCCGCAGTGGTAGGGGTTGGCGCCGACAAACTTTGCGGTGTAGCCAATCAGCAATTAGCCATTGTTGACCCTCAATCGGCCTGTTTGGTGATTCAACCAAACCCTGACACCTTGGCAGAGGCAGAGCGCAATATTCAGTTATGGCAGCAAATGCGTGAGCTGGAAGAAGCTCATCAACATGAACCAGCTGTCACCAAAGATGGCCGCCATATCGATGTAGTATGCAACATCGCCAAACCTTCTGATGCCAGCAAAGTCTTACAACATGGCGGTGAAGGCGCAGGTTTATTACGAACTGAGTTCTTGTTTGAAAGTGCACCTGAAGAGCCTTCTGTTGAGCAGCAAATCGAGGCATTAAAAGCGATTGTTAAAGAACTGGGTAGCCGTCAGTTAGTGGTGAGAACCGCCGATATTGGAGGTGACAAGCCGGTTTCGTGGATGAATATGCCCCATGAAGACAACCCTTTCTTAGGTGTACGTGGGCTGCGCTTGTCGTTTAAACATCCAGCCATGTTCGAGCGCCAGTTAGAAGCCATTTATCGTACTGCCGCTTGGCAGGTAGCAGAGCAGGGCAAAACCGGTTTGCACATCATGTTTCCCATGGTGGCCAAAATGTCGGAATGGTCTAAGGCATCGCAACTGGCCGAGCAAGTTAGACAGCGCCTAGACGCCCCCGTCTTGCCGCTGGGCATTATGGTAGAAGTGCCATCGGCAGCCTTAGTCGCCGATACCTTGGCCAAACATGTGGATTTCTTTTCCATCGGTTCTAACGATTTAACTCAATACACATTAGCGATGGACCGGTTAAACCCAGCGCTGTGTTGTGAAGCCGACAGTTATCACCCCGGTTTGCTGCGCTTGATCTCTATGACGGTAAAAGCAGCGGCCGCCAACGGCAAATGGGTGGGTGTGTGCGGCAACATGGCGGCCGATCCCAATATCGCCTGTTTGTTAGTGGGCCTTGGCGTAGAGGAGCTGTCGGTGAGCCCGGCTAATGTGGCCGCAGTGAAAAGCATTATTCGTTCGGTTGATTACAGCAAATTACAAATTAAAGCAGAAAAAGCGCTGCAAATGTGCAGCTCAGAAGCGGTGATGGCGATGTACCAAAGCCACCAAGATCTCGTTTAACACTTTATAGAATTAAGTAGGTAATACAATGACAAGTCAATTTGAAAAATATCAAGATTTAGCACAAGCGCTACCTAAAGCTACTAGTACTTGGAATATGTACGGTGCTGGCGTGGACAACATTGGTAAGAACAATCAACCGGAACTATTTGAGGTGCCAGAGCCAGCTGCTAATCAGCTCTTAGTAAGAGTGGACGCAGTAGGCCTATGCTTCTCCGATGTGAAGCTAATCAATCAAGGTAGCTCTCATCCCAAGCTATATAACCGCGACCTTACCAAAGAGCCAACGCGTTTGGGCCACGAAGCCACACTCACCGTGGTAAAAGTAGGTGACGAGCTCAGCGGCCAGTTTAAAGTGGGCGAGCGTTACGCCATGCAACCCGATATTTACCAAAACGGTAAAAGTACCGCCTATGGTTACACAGTACCTGGTGGATTAACTCAGTATCACTTAATTGGCCCAGAAATTCTCGATACCGATGCGGGCTCTTGCTTGCTGAAGGTATCTGAAGAGCTAGGCTTTGCCGAAGCGGCATTGCTAGAGCCTTGGGGTTGTGTATGGGCATCGTATACGCAGCGTCGTCGTTTAGAGCCTAAGCAAGGCGGGGTAATGTGGATAGTGGGCCAAGCCGACGATGATACCGTTTATGGTTTTTCTAAAGGTTTGTCATCGCCCGCTAAGGTTATTCTCACCAACGTACCAGAAAACCTACAAGTATTGGCTCAAAGCCAAGCCCAACAGGTGATTATTCGCAACGACATCACGGTGGAAAACCTAGAACAAGCGGTTAACGAATACACCGATGGCCTAGGTTTTGACGACGTAGTGGTATTAGCGCCTAAATCAGCAAAAGCCCTCACTACTATTGCTAAATATGTGGCGCGTCGTGGCACCATGAACATGGTAGGTAAGCAGCCTCTTGATGGCTTAGTGGATGCCGATGTAGGCCGTTTGCACTACGACTACGTGGCATTTATTGGCAATAGCGGGGTAGATATCGCCGACTCCTATGGCGAGCAACGTAACCGCTGTGATTTAAGAAAAGACGGTTTTGCAGTGTTTGTTGGTGCGGGTGGTCCGATGGGGCAAATGCACGTACAACGGGCGATTGAGTTAAAAGATGGCCCGCGTAAAGTAGTAGTGACCGATATCAACGACCAGCGTTTGGCCGAAATTGAAGCTCGCTTTGCCAGCCTAACCGAAGCCAACAACTGTGAACTTGTCACTTATAACCCTACCAACAGTGATACGCCGCTTCCAGAGCTAGTCAAGCAAATGACTCAGGGCGAAGGGGCCGATGATGTGGTGGTATGTGTACCCAATGCGCAAATCATGGCCGAGTCTGCCACCTTTATGAAAGACGACGGTATGTTGGTATTGTTTGCCGGGGTGCCTAATGGCACGTTAGCGCCAGTTGATTTTAGCTCGGTTTATCTCAGCAATGCCCAATACACTGGTACCTCAGGCTTAACCATTGATGACCAAACCGTGGTAATGAACAATACCGTGGCGGGTAATATCGCGCCTGCTATTTGTGTAGCCGCTATTGGTGGTATGAAGGTGGCGAAAGACGGCATTCAAGCGATGATTGATGCTAAGTATCCTGGCAAAATTCTCATCTTCCCTCACTTAGAAGACTTACCACTACTAGGCTTAGACGAACTAGCTGAAAAGTTACCCGAAGTTGCCGCGGCCTTAGGCAAAGGCAATACTTGGAACAAACAAGCAGAAAAAGCCTTGTTTGATAATTACTTTAAGGAGTTGGCATGATCTATACCTTAACGCTTAATCCTGCTGCCGATCTTGAGCTGAGCGTTGACCAGCTTGAGTTTAACTCTGTCAGCCGAGCAATCGATTCACGAATGGATTGCGGTGGAAAGGGCTTTAATGTGTCGCGAATGCTAAAGAACTTAGGCCAAGATAGCATCGCCATGGGCTTTGTTGGGGGTGCTACGGGCTTACGCCTTAGCAATGAGCTGGAAGCCGCAGGCATTGATTGCCAATTTACCAGCATTGTCGGGGAAACCCGCACCAATGTCACCATTGTGGAGGGCGCTAATGCCCGCCACATTAAGGTGAATCAGGCAGGCCCTGTTATTAGCGAGTCAGAACTGACCCGTTTAGTGGAAAGTATTCAGCAGCGCTTGCAGCCAGGCGACTGGTGGGTGCTTGGCGGCAGCCTACCGCAGGGTGTGCCGACGAGCTTTTATGCCCAGTTAGTCAGCTTAATTGAAGATGCGGGGGCGCATGCTGTTTTGGATACCAGTGGTGAAGCGCTGCGCGAGGGCATTTTTGCTGGCCCTAGCTTAATTAAGCCTAACTTAGAAGAAGCCCAAGCCCTGCTGGAGCTGGACGAAGAAGAGCTAAACAGTACTCAGGCATGGACTCAAGCCTTGTTAGCCATGGGCGCGCAAAACTTGGTTGTGTCTCTGGGTAAAGCTGGCGCTTTAATGGCTAGCGAAGCTCAGTTACATGAGTTTGCCAGCCCCAGTATCGTGGAAGCCAACCCGATTGGCGCAGGCGATTCCATGGTGGCAGGTTTGGTGTGGCGCTTAAGCAAAGGTGAAAGCTTAGAACAAGCGCTACCTTACGGTTTAGCCTGTGGCGCGGCCACTGCTAGCAGACCGGGCACTGAGCTAGGTGAACTAGCGCAAGTCGAACAGCTGCTAGAGCAATGCCGACAAATTAATTAGGCGCCAATTAAGGCAATAAACTTACAAGGGCTTATTCATCAATAAGCCCTTTTTTTGGTTTAGCTGGTGGAACCTTGCTGGATGTTCGGAATAAGCAAGCAGCAGTAGCTTCGGTGAAATGATGTTCTGACAATCGAAAGGGAAGTGGCTAGCCATTGAGCTGCTAAACCTGGTGACAATGAGTAAGCGATAAAAATGGCTATCATGTGTTAACCTTAGATAGCCATTATGTGAGTCATAGTGGTTACGGTTTATTCGATTAGCTAGTTTTTAGTGCCCCAAAACCACCAGATAACCAGTGCAATTGCGAGCAAACCTAATAGATTAATTAGCATGCTGTGCCTCCTGTTGATGTACCGATAAAGTGCGTAGGCGGTTGGCGTTGCTTACTACGGTAATCGACGATAAGGACATCGCCACACCAGCAATGATCGGGCTAAGCAACATGCCGGTAAAGGGATAGAGTAGGCCAGCGGCAATTGGAATGCCCAAACTATTATAAATAAAGGCCCCCATAGGTTTTGCTTGATGTTTGTCAACGTGGCACGGCTGATCCGCATGCTGTCGGCGATGCCATGCAGCGAGCCACGCATTAAGGTGATGTCGGCGGTTTCAATCGCTACATCGGTGCCTTGGCCCATGGCAAAACTCACATCGGCAGCGGCAAGAGCAGGGGCGTCGTTAATTCCATCGCCTACCATGGCTACTCGATAACCCTGTTGCTGGTATTGTTTCAAATAAGACAATTTATCATCGGGCAATAACTCACCGTGGAATTCATCTAGCCCAGTTTGCTTGGCAATGGCTGCGGCAGTGGCCTGATTATCACCACTTAGCATCACCACTTTAATGCCTTGGGTTTGTAGGGCTTTAATGGCCTCGGCTGAATCCTCTTTAAGCGGGTCGCTGATGCTGAACTCGGCCATTAATTTACCGTCCACTGCAAAATACACTCGCGAACCGCTGACATCTAGTTGTTGCTCATTAGTGCTTAGCTCCACACCTTGTTGCTGCATCAGTTTGCTATTGCCCAACAACAAGTCTTGCTGTTGATAGCGAGCGCTAAGGCCTAAGCCACTTATGTTATTAAGCTCTGCAACATCGCGTGTGGGAATGTCGTCTAGTTGTTGCTCGACATAACTGACCATGGCGCTGGCCAAGGGATGGCTTGAGGCGCGCTCCATGGCATAAATTAAGGCCAGCAACGAAGTGGCATCGCCATGTAACTGACTCTGACTGACTTGGGGTTTGCCTTGAGTAATGGTGCCGGTTTTATCCAAAATAATTAGGTTGATCTGACTGGCATTTTGTAGCGCTTCACCGTTGCGAATTAAACCGCCGGCTTCGGCGGCCTTACCTACACCAATCATGGTAGAGATGGGAGTGGCTAAGCCCAGGGCACAAGGGCAGGCGATGATCAATACCGAACACGCGGCGATTAACATGTTTACCCCTAGCGGCTCTGGTCCAAAGTTATACCAAGCTAAAGCGGTGATGATCGCAATGATCATTACACTGGGAACAAACACTGCCGATACTTTATCGGCCAATTGGCTGATCGGTGGTTTGGAGTTTTGCGCACGGCTGACCAAGTCGACGATTTTGGCTAACAGCGTATCTTTACCGACTTTTTCTGCGCTAATTACTAGCGGCTGGTTGCCATTGATGGTGCCAGCAGAGACGTTTTGCCCTTCGGTTTTTTCAATCGGAATAGGCTCGCCACTTAACATCGACTCATCCACAGTACTGTTGCCCTTAAGCACTTTGCCATCCACCGGAATGCTGTCGCCGGGCCTCACTAGCAGTTGATCGCCAATCTTAAGCTCGCTAATTGCTACCACACTTGTATTGCCGTTTTGATCAAGGCGTTGCGCAGTATTGCTTTGCAAGTTCAGCAGCTGGTTGATGGCCGAAGAGGTTTTACCCCGTGCTTTTAGCTCTAAGGCTTTACCTAGGTTAATCAGACCGATGATCATCACGCTGGCTTCAAAATACAGATGCTGAGCGTTACTAGGAAATAGGCTGGGACTGATTACTACCGCCATGGAGTAAAGCCATGCCGCGCCAGTACCTAAGGCTATTAGGGTATCCATATTGGCTTGGCGGTGTTTGAGACTTTTCCAAGCACTGCTGAAAAATTGCTTACCGGAAACCCACATCACTAACAATATCACTAAACCGACAAACAACCACCAAGCCTGCTGGCCAGGGCTGCTAACACTCATGGCTCCGCCTGCTAAGCCGTAGCCCATTAATGGCACAGCGAGTAATAAACTCAGCCCGGTTTGCATCAGTTTGTGGCGATACTCTTGTTTATCGTCGCTGCTACGTTGTTGCTGGGCTTGTTGCTCGTCTTCAATTAAGCTGGCGCCGTAGCCTGCTTGCTCGATTTGATTAATTAGGCTGTCGGCTGATTCCTCGCCAAATACGCTGGCGGTGCGTTCGGCAAAGTTAATCTCTACTTTGGTTACTTTATCCAGCTTATGTAAGGCTTGTTCGATGGTATTTACGCAACTAGCACAGGTGACGCCGCTTAGGTTAAGTCGGGTAAGGGAGCTGTCTGAGCTAGGTGCATTTGTTGCTGCATCGTCTGCAGGGAGTGTTGAGACGCGTTGCTGTTGGCTTTGGGCGATGCCTCTGTTTCTACTTCTGCTTCTGCTTCCGCTGCAATTTCGGTTTCTGGCTGAGCTTCGGCTAAATAGTTTAACTCACTGAGGCGCTGCTCGATTTGGCTAGGCCATAAACGCGTACTTAGCTGCAAGGTTTGCTGCTGTATGTCTACGCTTAGTTCCGCTTCTGGATCGTCGCCCTGTATGGCTTGTTCAATTTTTTTACGCAATGCCCGCATTTTACGTTTTGTAGCGAATACTGATAAGCCTGCGCCGAGCGCTGCTGACTGCGGTAGCCAGTTTGTTCAATCAATTGATTAAACTCGGCAAAGTCCTCAAGCTGGTTAACAATGGCATGGCGCTTATCGTTACTGACTTGTAGCACGGCTTCAGGGTGTTGCTGTTGTAGCGCTTGGCTTAGTTTGGCGACACATTTGCCGCAGGATAAGCCTTCTAAGTCAACGACTAAGTTACTCATTGTGTTCCTCCTTAGCTGACCATGACTCAATCAAGGCGCAAATACTCTGTTCCGTGGGAAGCTTATCCGGGTGGCATTGCCACTGTTGATAAGTATCTTGCAGCATGGCCAACTGTTGTTGGGTTTTAAGCAAACGTTGTTCGGTTTGTTGGATCTTTTCTTGTAATAGATGGCGAACCGTAGGGCAGGGAGTATCACCTTCATTAGCCAAGGCCAATATGGCTTGCACTTCTTTTAAGCTAAAGCCGATTTCTCTGGCTTGATGAATAAAACGTAGGCGTTGCAGCGCTTGGCTATCGTAGTCTTTGTAGTTATTAGCAGGGTCACGGCTGGCGCTAATTAAGTTTAGGCGTGTGTAATAGCGCACCGTTTCGGCGGTGACACCGGCTAGTTTGGCTAATTCTGAGGTTTTCATCGTGTTACCCATAACAACTTCACTTAGCACTACTATAAAACCTATGTGTTACACACGGGTCAAGTGCAAATATGCATTTGCTGGATAAACAACACTCAGAAATATAACCACACAAACATTGGTACTTTTGCTACAAATCCTACATTGTGACGCGCTTTGTTCGTTGTATTTTTACGGTTTCTTTGCGACGAAAGATATTAATTCCTTTTAAAACAACAACCTATTTGTTTTGGTTGAATGTGGAACGGTATTCGCAGTAGTGATAGCGGGAACCGTTTTATCAAAGCTAAAAGGAAGAAATATTATGGCTATTCGTCAATGTGCAATTTACGGAAAAGGCGGTATTGGTAAATCTACCACTACTCAAAACCTAGTTGGTGCTCTAGCAGAAGCGGGCAAAAAAGTCATGATCATCGGTTGTGACCCTAAAGCTGACTCAACTCGTCTTATTTTACACGCGAAAGCTCAAAATACCATTATGGAAATGGCTGCTGAAGCGGGTTCTGTTGAAGACATCGAACTAGAAGATGTACTAAAAGTGGGTTACGGCGGTGTTCGTTGTGTTGAATCAGGCGGTCCAGAGCCAGGTGTTGGTTGTGCCGGTCGTGGTGTAATCACAGCGATTAACTTCCTAGAAGAAGAAGGCGCTTACGAAGAAGATTTAGACTTCGTATTCTACGACGTACTAGGTGACGTTGTGTGTGGTGGTTTCGCCATGCCTATTCGTGAAAACAAAGCTCAAGAAATCTACATCGTGGTATCTGGTGAAATGATGGCAATGTACGCTGCTAACAACATTTCTAAAGGTATTTGTAAATATGCTGCAACCGGTGGCGTACGTTTAGCGGGTCTAATCTGTAACTCACGTAAATGTGACCGCGAAGACGAGCTTATCGAAGCCCTAGCATCAAAAATCGGTACTCAAATGATTCACTTCGTACCTCGTGACAACGTAGTACAACAAGCTGAAATCCGTCGTATGACAGTAATCGAGTACAACCCTAAATGTAACCAAGCTGACGAATACCGCACTTTGGCTCAGAAAATCATTAACAACCAAATGTTCGTTATTCCTACTCCAGTAAGCATGGACGAGCTAGAAGAGTTGCTAATGGAATTCGGCATCATGGACGTTGAAGACGAATCCATCATCGGTAAAACAGCTGAAGAAGTTACCGCTTAATCACTGCTCAATAATGAGTAAATTGATGCTATAGGAGGCAGCAATGTCAAATAAACAAGCAGAGACTCAAGCGCTGATTGATGAGGTGCTAGAGGTCTACCCAGAGAAAGCCAAAAAAGACCGTCTTAAGCACCTTGGTGCAAACGACAGTGAAAAAGGCAGCTGTATTACCGCTAACCGTAAATCTTTACCTGGTGTGATGACCGCTCGTGGTTGTGCTTACGCCGGTTCTAAAGGGGTGGTATGGGACCTATCAAAGATATGGTTCACATCTCTCACGGTCCAGTAGGTTGTGGTCAATACTCACGTGCCGGTCGTCGTAACTACTACACTGGTTACACTGGTGTGAATAGCTTCGGTACCATGAACTTCACTTCTGACTTCCAAGAACGTGACATCGTATTTGGCGGCGACAAAAAACTAGCCACCATTATCGACGAAGTAGAAATGTTATTCCCATTAACCAAGGGTATTTCAGTTCAATCTGAATGTCCGGTTGGTCTAATCGGTGACGACATCGAAGCGGTATCTAAAACCAAAGGCAAAGAAATCGGTAAAACCATCGTGCCAGTACGTTGTGAAGGTTTCCGCGGTGTGAGCCAATCTTTAGGTCACCACATTGCTAACGATACCTTACGCGATTACGTGCTAGATAAGTCTGAAGATAAAGAAGTTGCCACAACTGATTACGACGTAGCCATTATTGGTGACTACAACATCGGTGGTGATGCTTGGTCTTCACGTATTCTTCTAGAAGAAATCGGCCTACGTGTTGTGGCTCAGTGGTCTGGTGACGGTACTTTACCTGAACTAGAAAACACCCCTAAAGTGAAAATGAACTTGGTTCACTGTTACCGTTCAATGAACTACATCTGTCGTCATATGGAAGAGAAATACGGGATTCCATGGATGGAGTACAACTTGTTTGGTCCAACCAAGTGTGAAGAGTCTTTACGCGCTATCGCTGCGAAATTTGACGAAAAAATTCAAGCTAAAGCTGAAGAAGTTATCGCCAAATACAAAGCCCAATGGCAAGCCGTGGTTGACAAATACCGTCCACGTTTAGAAGGCAAAAAAGTCATGTTGTATGTAGGTGGTTTACGCCCACGTCACGTGATCGGTGCCTACGAAGACTTAGGTATGGAAATTGTTGGTGCTGGTTATGAATTCGGTCACAACGACGATTACAGCAAAACGGTTCCTGAAGTGAAAGACGCCACCCTGATTTACGATGATGTGACCGGTTACGAGCTAGAAGCTTTTGCCGACAAACTTAAACCCGACCTAATTGGTGCTGGTGTTAAAGAAAAATACATCTTCCAAAAAATGGGTATTCCATTCCGTCAAATGCACAGCTGGGATTACTCAGGTCCTTACCACGGCTTCGATGGCTTCGCTATCTTCGCTCGCGACATGGACATGACTTTGAACAACCCATGCTGGGACAAATTGACTCCGCCATGGAAAAAAGCCAAAGCAGCTTAAGTGCTTGCAATATCAGGACGAGTGCATCAGCGCTTAATTGTTTAACTCAATTCGTTGTTCACAGATGAGTGGCGCGAAAGGAGAAAGAAAATGAGTCAACAAGTAGACGATATCAAACCTGGCTATCCCCTGTTTGAACAGCCAGAATACAAAGACATGATGGCACGCAAACGTGCCGATCATGAAGAAGGGGTGAGCGACGAGAAGGTCAAGGAAGTATTCGAGTGGACCACCACCGAAGAATACAAAGAGCTTAACTTCTCTCGTAAAACCTTAACCGTAGACCCAGCAAAAGCTTGCCAACCTTTAGGTTCAGTATTGTGTGCACTAGGTTTTGAAAAAACGCTACCTTATGTACACGGTTCGCAAGGTTGTGTGGCCTACTTCCGTACCTATTTCAACCGTCATTTTAAAGAGCCGGTAGCCTGTGTTTCTGACTCTATGACCGAAGACGCCGCTGTATTCGGTGGCCAAAAGAACATGTTCGATGGTTTGCAAAACTCTTTGGCTTTATACAAGCCAGAAGTGATTGCAGTTTCTACCACCTGTATGGCCGAAGTTATTGGTGATGACTTAAACGCCTTCATCAACAACGCAAAAGCTGAAGGCTACATTCCTAAGGAATTGCCAACACCTTTCGCTCATACGCCTAGTTTCGTAGGTAGCCATGTTACTGGCTGGGATGGCATGTTTGAAGGCTTCGCACGCTACTTCACCCTAAACAAGATGGAAGACAAAACTGTTGGCAGCAATGGCAAAATTAACTTTGTGCCTGGTTTTGAAACCTACCTTGGTAACTACCGTGTTATCCATAAAATGATGCAACAAATGGGGGTAGATTACTCGCTACTAAGTGACCCATCTGAAGTGTTAGATACGCCTGCCGACGGTGAATACCGTATGTACGCAGGTGGTACCACTATCGCTGAATTGGAAGATGCGCCTAACGCCATCACCACCGTACTACTACAACCTGATCAATTAGTGAAAACTAAGAAGTTTGTAGAAGGTACTTGGAAGCACGAAGTGCCTGCGTTGCAAATCCCAATGGGCCTAGATTGGACCGATGAATTCTTGGTGAAAATTGCTGAGTTAACTGGCAAAGAAATCCCAGAATCACTTGCGCTAGAGCGTGGTCGTTTGGTTGACATGATGACCGATTCACACACTTGGTTACACGGTGTGAGCTTCTCCATCTATGGCGACCCAGACTACCTAATGGGCTTAACCAAGTTCCTTCAAGAACTAGGCTGTGAAATCAAACACATCTTGTGTCACAACGGTGCTAAACGTTGGCGCAAGAAAATGGAAGCGCTATGTGCTGAAGCACCTTGTACTGCCAACGCTGAAATTCACGTAGGTAAAGACTTGTGGCACTTCCGTTCATTGGTATTCACCAATAAACCTGATTTCATGATTGGTAACTCTTACGCTAAGTTCATTCAACGTGATACCAAGGCCAAGGGTGCGGAGTTTGAAGTTCCATTAATTCGTTTGGGCTTCCCCATCTTCGACCGTCACCATCTACACCGCAACACCACTTTAGGTTATGAAGGCGGCATGTACATGTTGACCACCTTAGTGAATGAAGTGCTGGCTAAGCTTGATGAAGACACCAGCGAAATGGGTAAAACAGACTACGGTTTCGACCTAGTACGTTAATCCTCAAAAGTCTGGCTGGGAGCATGCTCCCAGCCAGTTTTTAGCCAGTGTTAAGGAGCAAGCATGCCCAATCTTATTATTAGTCGCGAAAGCTCAGGTGAGCTACAAGCCTACATCGCCAAGAAAGATTTAGAGTTAACTATCAATTCTTTAGAGTTTGATCAAGACGATCAATGGGGCGGTGAGTTAGAGCTAAGCGATGGCAGCCGTTTTTATATTGAACCGCAAAATGCCAAACCCAGCTTACCTAAAACCTTCCGTGCCAGAAGAGCCTAGCCCTCGCTAGAGCTCAATGCTTAGCGCGTATTTTGTTTAGAGGAGAGATCATGAACAAGCCTATGAGTGACACCCTAGCATTAAGGCTAGCGGTAGCCGCCAAAGCCGTACCCGATATTGAATTGAAACAGTTTATTCAGTTACTGATTACGCATTGTGGTGAGCCGCTAACAGAGAAAAAACTACGCGCGATTAGCCCTAAAAAGTTGCGTGAGCTATTTGCGCAAACCGCCTTACAGCTTGAACGTAGCCAGCTTAATCAAGTGCACGCCATTTTGGGCGCCGACGAAATTAGCCCCATGGAAGCACCTAGCATACCAGCGCCAAAACAACTAAGCGGCCCAGTGGTGCAGTTAGCGGTAAGTTCAAATAACTTAGAGCGTATCGACGGGCATTTCGGCTCTTGTCTGCGTTTCTTAATTTATCAAGTCAGCGCCAGCGGTTATCAGCTGGTGGATGTTCGCCCGGTGGTAGAAAATCTTACCGGCGATGCGCGCACCACCTACTTAATTGATTTAATCGGTGATTGCCAGTTACTTGCTACTCTATCTATTGGTGGCCCGGCTGCGGCGCGAGTCAGTCGTGCTGATATTCTGCCGCTTAAACAACTGACTCCTCAGCCTAGCCAAAGCATATTACAACGCTTGCAAATGGTCATGGATCAGCCGCCACGCTGGTTGGCGCGTTTGTTGGAAAGACAAGGGCAGGAGGCTGCTTTATGTGTGGAGTAGGTGAAACTGAAGTTAAAACTTGCACCTGTAAGGGTGAAGATAAACCACATCAGCCTAAGCACGGTGATTGTGGCTGCCATAGCGGCGAGGCTGAAGCCAAAACTTGCACCTGTAAGGGCGAGGATAAGCCGCATCAGCCGGAGCATGGCGATTGTGGCTGTCATAGTTCTAGTCACAGTGCTAAGCAATGTGGCTGTAAAGATGAGCACAATGAGCAGCCGCTAAACCAGTCGAAGCTGGACAAACTGGTCTCTCGTATAGCTGACAAAGCCGATTACCAAAAGGGCTTGGCCTGCTTTAAAAAACATCATCCTGATATTCGAGTGATTGAATGTAGCGAAGACGACATGGCCGAGCGTGAACCCTTTCTTGCAGCCAGTTACTTCGACATTTATCTAATGGCCAATGGCACCAGTTGCGCGCGCTTAACCAATAGCTTGGATCTAGCTATTGGGCTAGTGATTGCTTTGCACGAAGAAGACTAAATAACTTATCGATTCGATGAAGCATTTGCCCAGCCGACAGGGTGGGTAAATATCGTTTTAAGAGAACTATCATGTCAGACTTAAACAGTGACCGCTATGTGTCCTTTTGCAATATAGATTGCGACCAAAATGCCGACCGCTTAATTGAGATGCTCGATCACCATATTGCCGCCGGTAATGGCAGTGAGCAATGGCAGCAGTACTTTATTGGCAAACGTGCCGAACAAAAAAAGATGCAGCGCGACAACCTCAATTTTGTTGGCAGCCAAACCAACCCGCTGTATGAATATTTTGAAGACTGTGACGACCAAACCGCTAGCGACTTGCTCTATCAAATAGAACAAGAATGTTGCTAGTAGCCTTAGCATTAGCACAGTAAAAAGCAGCTTGTTAGCTGCTTTTTTTGTGGCTGGGAGTGGGGCTTAGCGGCTTAAGCCTACGGGTGTTGCGAGTGATGTTGTTGGTTTTATTGGTTTTTTGTGGCTTGGTCTAGGTTAAGTGTTGGGGAAAGATGTTAGTGTGTGGCGATTTTAGAATGGGTGTCTGATTTAATTGACTTCGTTAAGTCTAGTGGAAATAAAATCGTTCCTTACGTTCAATTTGATAGCAGAGGTCCTAATATGAACTTCCTATGGGTTCACCGGTGGTGAAAGTGAATAGTTTTATTATAACGTTAGTTGCGACTTTATTTTATCTTCCTTTTTTTAGCAATGGTGGGGAGATTGAGAAAGAGAGTTGTGAAGATAAAGTTTCTCTTTACAATAAGGTGATATTTGAAAATTTGAGTGATGATATATCTTTCTATGACTCTATGTACGACGCTTCAAGAATTAGCCATATCAATCGAGATGAGTTTTTCTTATCCAACACTCTGGAAGAGTTAAAGATATATGAAGAGCTAACTGATGAGTTGGAATTGACTTCCTTGGTTGCAATTTACTCTATTATCATCGCTAAAGGCAGTAAAGATCAGGAAGAGGCCCGAGTTAATCTCTGGAAGCTCTTGCTCCATGTTGATAATGATATATTTAATACAAGAACTCCAAATATGAATTTGAGTTTTATCGAAATAGCAGCTGTTCTAAAAAGAAAGAGGTTTTTCGATTTGCAGAAGGGCAATGAAAGCTTGGAAGAACATGTCAACACTCTAAATTGCTATCTTAACTACAATTAGATGATTAATTATATAAGACATATATGGACGCCCCGTGTTTTGCAACTCCTGATTGAAGATCGGTTCGCTGACATATATCCGGCGTCTTTAAGTAGGGCGATTCATTAATGCGCCCTGCGCCATGATGAGATCCGAACCCGACCGCCTTTACACCCATACGGCATAAAATGCCTCGTCTCATTCCCAGGCTCTTGCCGGGACGGATAACCGTTTTTCCATCAAGGTTTGCAAACTCTAGGGTGACGTTTATATCTCTTTTTTCTGCCTAATCAGTTGATTAAACAGTTCTGTTACTCTTTTTTCTCTGTATTCATGCCGTTTTAAAGGCCCGGCTTAACTGAAACTCTTGATCTCCGCTTATGAGCCGCCAGGCGATCCTGCCGAGTTTATTTGCCAGTGCCACAATCGCCTTAACTTTTCCTCGTCGAGCAACCAGTCTGTTAAGCCAACGCCTCATTGCATCCTGACGCTTAGCTGCAAACCGTAGCACTGCTCTGGCACCATGAATCAACAATGTTCGCAGTTCTCTGTTGCCGTTTTTGGTCATGCCCATCAATGTAGCCTTCCCTCCGCTACTGTGCTGGCGGGGAACCAAACAAAACCGCACCACGCAGAAAATTGCCGCCCATTGGTAAACTGTTCACCCGTTCCTAGTTCGCTGAGTACACTGGCGGTGACAATGGGACCAAAGCCGGGAATTTTTAGCAAAGCTTGATAGCGAGGATGATGCTTTGCCAAGCGTGTTAACTCATCAGTTAACGAGTCGATATCACGGGAGATTATCTTAATGTCATCATACAGCCCTTGCAGCAGGCCGCGTATTACTGTTGATAAGCCGTTATCGGCATCTTCCAATGTGGCGGGCAGCTGCTCCTGCAGTGTTTTTAATCCTTTTGGGAAAATCACGCCGTATTCTGCCGCTAAGGCTCGAACCTGATTCACCGTTGCTGTACGGCGCACAACCAAGGTACTGCGTACAGTGCGAAGCGCCTTGATATCCCGCTGCTCCCGCGTCTTGATTGGCACAGCATGAATATTGGGACGAAAAGCAGCTTCGCAGATAGCTAGCGCATCATTAGCATCATTTTTTTGTCTACGCGCCATCGGTTTACATGCTGAGCCGGAAGCAGTTTGACCTGATATCCCATATTTTGAATGGTTCCCCCCAATAATTGGATGAAAGACAAGCTTCCATTGCAATCAGCGTATTGGGAGGGAATTGACGAACTTCATGCAGCAGTTTATCTCTGGAGACTTTTCTGTTTTTAATGACAGAGTTATCGTCACCAAGCACACATATTTGAAAAACATTTTTTGCTAAATCAATGCCAACAACTTTAATATTCATGATGGACGCTCCTTTGTTAACTAAGGCTTTGCACCTTTAGTTTGGCGCATTTGACGCCGTAAGAGGGGCGTCCATCACATCACCCATAATTATGTCTCAGTAAAAAGCAGCTTATTAGCTGCTTTTTTTGTGGGTGAGAGTTGGGGGTAGGTGCTAAAGCCGACAGCGTGTTGTGAGTGATGTTATTGGTTTTATTGGTTTTTTGTGGCTTGGTCTAGGTTAAGCGTTGGGAAAAGGTGTTAGTGTGTGGCGTTTTTAGAATGGGTGTCTGATTTATTTAACGTGATTTATTTAACGGAAAATTTATCAGGTTTCCCGAGAAATGAGCTGTTAAATTGTGACAATTTAAATAAACGGAGGAGCTTTACGTGTTACAAAAATTTAGGGTTATTGTTTTTTTCGCTGTTTTACTTGGTCTCACAGGATGTGCTGGCCTTGGAAATATGAAGGAGGTGGAGTTCCAAGCCGAGGCAAAGCCAGATGTAGCTATGGTAAATATTGTTCGAAGAGCCGTTTTTTTGGGCGATGGGGCAAAGGTAGAAGCTTGGGATGGAGATGAATTTATCGGAACTCTTAGTGCTGGAAAACTACTGCAATATGAGGCCAAGCCTGGAATACATACTTTCATGGTCTATATTCAAGGGGCTTGGGGAGTAGCAAAAGGAGATCTTAAACCGGGAAAAACATATTACCTAAAATTTAATATGTCCGGCTGGGGACCAATAAGTCTCGGAGTTGCCGAGTCTACTGACCCAAGAATACCAGAATGGAATACAATGAGTACAGTTTCCATCGATAAATCATCCCCTAAAGATGTTCCTGAACAATATGTTCTCAAAGCGAAAAAAGTTTTGCAAAGAGTTGAGAGCGGCAGCGCAAATGTCACTCCAATTACGGATCGTAATGCGCTGTAAATTAATCTAGCTATAAAAATTTAACAAGGCAACCAAGCGGAACTACGATCCGTCCGCTTATTGCGGCGTCATGTATCACATGAGAACTTATGGAATTAGCCAACTTTAAAGACGATTTCTGGCAGCTTCGAAACGGAGAAGCATGCCATAGAGATCATCCTGATACTTTTTGGATTCCTTCCTTAAACGATGGGAAAGCCCTGAAAGTTGGGGATGCTGCTAAAGTAATTTTGGAAATCGAGTGTGAAGATGAAGCTGGTGAAATTCACATTGAATCTGAGCGAGGGTACTTAATCGTATCTGAAATTGTCGGCGATAAGTTTATCGGCATACTGGATTTCCAACCTTGTTGCATTGAACCGAATGATGAAAATGTATATCTGGGGCTTGGTGTGGAAATTCCTTTTGGCCTAGAACATATCATCGATATAGATCGACCACCGCAAGACTATATTGATTGGCAATTAGGCCAAAAGCCAGAGAAAGTCTGGTATCGTCGGTGATAGATAAATTATATGATAATTATATGAGACACTCATAGTTATGTCTCAGTAAAAAGCAGCTTGTTAGCTGCTTTTTTTGTGGGTGAGAGTAGGGCCTAGGCACTAAAGCCTACGGCGTGTTGCGAGTGATGTTGTTGGTTTTATTGGTTTTTTGAGGCGTGGTCTAGGTTAAGTGTTGGTGAAAGTGCTATTGTGTGGCGTTTTTGTTACGGGTGTCTAATTTAATTATTTTTGGTGAGAAGAGTATACCAGTTTAAGCAGTGGTCTCCTCTTCTATATATTTTTATTAATGTTTGGTTTCTGTTTGTAAGATGTTTTTATTTATTAGTTTCAGGGTGGTAAAAATAGGAGCGTCCCGCTAGCCAGTCATTGCAGTTTTTGCAGGGTTCAAAATCAAAATCGTTATTCCAATGTTTTTGTCTTCTCGTAGCTATTTTATTGTCCCATGTTTCTTTAATACTACTATTCATCAAACTTCCTGGGCTATATTTTCCTTCATAATCTGCGTCACATTGTGAAAAGGTACCATCCCAATGTATCGAAACAGTTCTGGTTAACCAAGCACATGGAAAGCGGGTTATTTCTGTTCGTACTTGTTCTAAATTATCTGCTTTAACGGCATCTCCCCAGCCTAATTTAGGTCTTACCTTTACAATTGCTCCTTTAGATAACCAAAATCTTTTAAACTCTTCAACTTCATGTTCATTTTCTTCCATCACAATGAACTGACAAACAATTTTTGTTTTAACTATTGATGATTGTTTTTTGTATTCCAGTACTGTTGAAACATTTTCTACTACTTTGTTAAAGTCTCCTCTTACTCTAATTTTGTTATAAGAGTCTTCAGATGTCCCATCTATACTTACGATTATGTTATCTACTCCGGCATCTAGAGTGTCTTTTCCTAATTTTTCATCTAAATAAATGGCGTTTGTATTTAGATTTACTTGAATGTTTTTGCTTTTGGCATATTTTATCATTTTTATTAGCTTGTTACCTAAAAGCAGAGGTTCGCCCATAATGGCTAACCAAATTCTTGTTTTAGGACTAATTTCAGAAATTTCATCTACTATTTTTTTGAAAACAGAAAACTCCATATTCCCTTTGGGTCGTTTTAAGCTGGGGTAAGGACACATAATACATCTTAAATTGCAATAATTTGTCACCTCTACAATGACGTCAACTGGAAAATCATGCTCTTTTAGCGTTTTTTTTACATCTTCTAAATTAGGCTCTATCATAATCTACCTTTTGGCTTTTCTAATTTTTAATTAATCTTTAATCTTAGCAAAACATTTGCTGGATTAAATTTTAATGCAAAAAGTTTAAACGTTGTAAAGTTACAAGTTCAATCTTAATTGGGTGCGTTAAATAAAGAATAGTGTCAGCACTGGTAATGCATAAAGTTGCTATAGTTAAGACTAAAAATTAGAGTGTCATTTTTTCTTCATTAACTTACCTCATTGCCAATTTTAAACTTTATCCTTCGGTGTCACCTGTACAGAGATCAATGATTTGGAGCAAAATTATATAAGACACCGGCCTTGTTGATCAATTCAGTGCAACGAACGCAGTAACCTCAAGGCGTTTTCCTCTTTATTCAGCTAGCTGACGAGCAGGCATACCTAGCCTGCTCATTTTGTTCAACGCGCACACTCCGGCCATGATTTCGCCGACTTGGGCGTTGTAACAACGTAGACTCAACTTGTCGCTAAGCAGTTGTTTGAAACGATACATCGCCGTCTCCGATAGTGAACGAAGATGGTAAGCATTGTCCCGTTTCCAGTTTTCCAACTCACCTTGCTTCAAGGCTTTTACTGCAACGTTCCGTGGGTGACCCGCTTCCCACATACCTGCATTCTTGCGTGGAGGGATTAGTGCAACAGCCTTCTTACGTTGTACTTCTTGATAGCTCTGCCGTGTGTCATAGGCACCATCAGCGCTTACTGCTTTCACTTTGCGCCGCAGCGGTCTCAACAAGGTGGGTAACACTTCACTATCGTGAACCCAGTCCATCGAGACCTCAGCACTCACTATCTGATGGCTCTGGGCATCTACTGCCATATGCAGTTTTCGCCAGACTCGACGCTTTTCAGCGCCGTGTTTACGCACCTTCCACTCTCCTTCGCCAAACACCTTAAGACCTGTAGCATCGATAACGAGGTGAGCCGCTTGACCTTGGCTAGGTAGGCGATAGTTGACTTCAACAGTCTTTGCTCGCTTGCTTATACAACTGTAATCGGGAGATTTTAAGTCGACCTTGAGCAGGCGAAACAATGAGTTGATGAAGCCTTCAAGAGCACGCAGTGGTAACTTGAATACGCCTTTAATCATCAGCGCAGTTGCGATAGCGGTGTCACTGTAAGTATGGCTGCGCCCTCGACGACCACTGCGCTCAGTGTTATTCCATAGTTCTATGGCTTTCTCATCCATCCAGAAGGTCAATGAGCCGCGTTGCTTCAGTGCACTGTTGTACAGCTTCCAGTTGGTGATGTTGCCTTTCGCTTTACCCATGTTTGGTGACCCGACAGATATAGATACAGATCAGATCCGCGACTGCTGAGTTAGTTCAATCTGATTTAGGAAACAACGCCTAAGACACCTAAAATTGTACAATTAACTGAAACACCCATAATCATGGCGAAATATTCGCCACTGCTCTAGGCTTAAGCTAATTTTTCGCGTGGAGTTTTTGTTATGCCTCAACCTCGAAAATCGCAAGTGAGTTTGGATGATACGCCTTATTACCATTGTGTTTCCCGCTGTGTTCGTCGGGCTTGAAGATAAGCAAACAGGCAAGAGTTATGAACACCGCCGCCAGTGGGTAGAAGACTACCTATTAAAATTGGCAGAAGTGTTTGCTATTGATGTCTGTGCTTATGCAGTGATGAGCAACCACACGCATATCGTATGGCCTTGTTGATCAATTCAGAGCCAAGAATGCAGTAACCCCAAGGCGTTTTCCTCTTTATTCAGCTAGCTGACGAGCAGGCATACCTAGCCTGCTCATTTTGTTCAACGCGCACACTCCGGCCATGATTTCACCGACTTGGGCGTTGTAACAACGTAGACTCAACTTGTCGCTAAGCAGTTGTTTGAAACGATACATCGCCGTCTCCGATAGTGAACGAAGATGGTAAGCATTGTCCCGTTTCCAGTTTTCCAACTCACCTTGCTTCAAGGCTTTTACTGCAACGTTCCGTGGGTGACTCGCTTCCCACATACCTGCATTCTTGCGTGGAGGGATTAGTGCAACAGCCTTCTTACGTTGTACTTCTTGATAGCTCTGCCGTGTGTCATAGGCACCATCAGCGCTTACTGCTTTCACTTTGCGCCGCAGCGGTCTCAACAAGGTGGGTAACACTTCACTATCGTGAACCCAGTCCATCGAGACCTCAGCACTCACTATCTGATGGCTCTGGGCATCTACTGCCATATGCAGTTTTCGCCAGACTCGACGCTTTTCAGCGCCGTGTTTACGCACCTTCCACTCTCCTTCGCCAAACACCTTAAGACCTGTAGCATCGATAACGAGGTGAGCCGCTTGACCTTGGCTAGGTAGGCGATAGTTGACTTCAACAGTCTTTGCTCGCTTACTTATACAACTGTAATCGGGAGATTTTAAGTCGACCTTGAGCAGGCGAAACAATGAGTTGATGAAGCCTTCAAGAGCACGCAGTGGTAACTTGAATACGCCTTTAATCATCAGCGCAGTTGCGATAGCGGTGTCACTGTAAGTATGGCTGCGCCCTCGACGACCACTGCGCTCAGTGTTATTCCATAGTTCTATGGCTTTCTCATCCATCCAGAAGGTCAATGAGCCGCGTTGCTTCAGTGCACTGTTGTACAGCTTCCAGTTGGTGATGTTGCCTTTCGCTTTACCCATGTTTGGTGACCCGACAGATACAGATCAGATCCGCGACTGCTGAGTTAGTTCAATCTGATTTAGGAAACAACGCCATATCGTATTGCATGTGAATCAACAACAAGCCGAGGCTTGGTCAGTACAAGAGGTGCTTGAGCGCTGGCATCGCTTGCACAAGGGCACTTTGCTTACCCAAATGTACTTAAACCCTGAGCTTCGGGCACAACTAGATGCCAGCCAACTGCAGTGCGTTAACGATACCGCTGAAATTTACCGTCAACGCCTCTATGACTTAAGTTGGTTTATGCGCCAACTGAATGAACATATTGCTAGAGAAGCCAATAAAGAAGATAAGTGTACTGGCAGATTCTGGGAAGGGCGTTTCAAATCTCAAGCCTTACTCGATGAAGCGGCGCTCATGGCTTGTATGGCGTATGTGGACTTAAACCCAATCAGGGCAAAAATGGAAACAACGCCTGAATCATCCAAGCACACTAGTGTTAAGTTAAGAGCCAAGGCAGTACAACAAAAGAAAGCCCAACCTAAAACACTGTTTCCCTTTGTCGGTAACCCCAGAAACAACATGCCCCAAGGTCTACCTTTTCAATTGCATCATTACTTGGAATTGGTCGATAGCACTGGCCGTATTGTGCGAGAAGACAAACGAGGCCACTTAAGCCTAGAGGCCAGCCCCATAATGCAACGCTTAGGCATAGCCGCAGAGCAATGGTTAAGCTTGAGCTGTGAGTTTGAACAACACTTTTCCGGTGCGGTGGGTAAAGAGCGCCTATTGCGACAATATCATCAAGGCCTCGGTCATAAGCGCACCACTGGCTTAAGTCGATGCCGCTGCTTACTGAACAGCGCTTAAATTCCCTCGTCCGTTTTCGCCTAATCTCCAGCCATGCTGAGACTTTTTCTCGCCCAACTTTATTAGCGCCACTGCTAATTTGCGATAGCTGCTATTAACTGATTAAGCGATAAGCGTAGTAAATTGCCAGCTCGATAATTAGCAGAGTAGAGAAGGCCAGTGAGCCAATGTATGGCCCCAGCATGGATTTGGGGTCGCTGCTCCCCCAGGGGTGCCAGATCTTATCGATGATGTTTTCCCAAAATGGATTGGGGCGACGTAACAGCAGGATGAATAGCAGAAAGATGGCGCACACTGGAAGCAGTAAAAATACCATCTGGTAGACATAAACCCACCAGTGCAGCAGTGCCAATACCACCACCAATACTAAGCCATATTCATAGGCCGCTCGAAATAGCTTTGCCATCTTTTTCTGTTCTGTCCTTATAAAAATCAGCGCTTGGATTGGCTGATTGTGCGTACTGAGGCGGGAGTATACCAGTTTAGAAGCTTAAGCATGCGAAAAGACTGATGAGTTACCGCAGACAACCAAAGCTTAAGGTCCGGCACAATGTCTATTGAGTATAGGAACCCAAAATGCGCTTGGTTACGCTGCCTTTTATTGTCTATTCAGAACAGTTGGAAGCGTTGGAAAATTAATGAGACACTCGGAATATTGGAAGATTTAGCATTTACAGGATAGAAAATGAGCAAGCAAAAAGTGGTTATTGTTACCGGCGGTGGGCGAGGGATAGGTGCTGCTAGCGCAAAGCTTTTTGCTCAAAATGCTTACGCCGTGTGTATTAACTACAAATCTAATGCTGAGTCTGCCAATGCTCTAGTGCAAGAGATTAAAGCCTTTGGTGGCGAATGTATCGCCGTTCAAGCTGATGTTTCTAAAGAAGATGATGTTCTACGATTATTTGAAACCGTAGACCGAGAGCTTGGGCTTGTTTCTGTGCTTGTAAATAACGCCGGCATGTTAAAGCAACAGATGCGCTTAGAAGATATGAGTGCAGATAGGATCAATTCCGTTCTTATCAACAATGTGACTAGTTACTTTTTATGTTGCCGAGAAGCGGTAAAACGCATGTCGACTCGCCGTGGTGGTGTAGGTGGGGTTATCGTTAATGTTTCATCGGGAGCGGCTCGCTCTGGTTCTCCTAACGAATACATTGATTACGCGGCCTCGAAAGGGGCGATCGACACTTTAACAAAAGGTTTGTCATTAGAAGTGGCTGCCGAAGGTATACGAGTTAATTGTGTTCGACCCGGATTGATTTATACCGATATGCATGCCGATGGCGGAGAGCCTGAGCGTATAGAAAGACTAAAAAGTAACATTCCCATGCAACGGGGCGGTTTGCCCGAAGAAGTTGCCGAGGCCATTTATTGGCTAGCGTCTGAAAAATCATCTTTTGCCACCGGTGCCTTTGTTGATTTAACCGGTGGCTTGTAACGCCGAATAAATCGTTTTAGAAACATTCACAAACTGCAATTAAAGCGATAGATAAGCCCCCCAAATCGATGGTTACCATAGAGACGTTAGGCCTTTGGGGCCAGCCTAAGCCGGCGATTTAGATTGATGGATCGATGATTATGTTTCAGCAAAAGATATTATTTTACTCAGAGAAAAATTGTGATTGGCCTCACGTAAAATAAGGTTATAATCCGCGCACTTCGTTATTGCGTGGATACATTGAATGAGCCAATTTGATTCCCTCCTTCCGCCTCAGATGGCAGAGATGGCCGCTGAAGTGGGTGTTAAAAAAGTGACCAAAGATCCGTTTAAAACCTTTATGCTGGCTATCACAGCGGGGATCCATATTGGTATCGCCTTTGTTTTTTATACCACGGTCACTACCGGTGGCGGTGATATGCCTTGGGGTTTAATTCGTCTGGTAGGCGGTTTGACATTTAGCCTGGGTTTGATTCTGGTGATCATTACCGGCGGTGAACTATTTACTAGCTCGGTACTCACCTTGGTGGCTAGAGCTAGTGGCAAAATCAGTTGGCGCAGTTTAGGGGTAAACTGGGTGGTGGTTTATCTAGGCAACTTGATTGGCGCACTCACCTTAGTGGGCATTATGCTGGTTGCTAAGCAGTACCTTTCTGATAACGGTGCTGTAGGTATCGAAACTATGAAGATAGCCCAACATAAGTTGCACCATGGCTTTTGGCAGGCTGTTGCGCTGGGTTTGATGTGCAACGTACTAGTGTGCGTTGCAGTGTGGATGACTTTTAGTGGCCGCAGCCTCACCGATAAAATACTTGTGACGGTTTTGCCGGTAGCGATGTTTGTATCGGCGGGTTTTGAGCACTGTGTGGCTAATATGTTTCAGGTGCCAATGGCGATTGGTATTAAGTACCTAGCTGGAGATACCTTCTGGCAAATGAGTGGCATGAGTATTACCGACTTTGCTGATCTCACCATTGGCAATTTTATTGTGAATAATCTTATTCCTGTCACCCTTGGCAATATTATTGGCGGGGGAGTATTTGTTGGCATGGGCTATTGGCTTATTTACCTGCGTGACCCCGCGCACAAGTGAACTAGCTCAGCGGCTGTGCCGTGAGTTTTAGCTTTAAACAATAACGGCGCCGTGTTGGCGCCGTTACTTTTTTCTCGTCATCATGTTTTAGGCTCATCATTAACAACATCCCCATTATGGCGGTGAGGCTTTTCATCATCATCGACGTTTAGCCGCAGCCTTATAGTGAAGTTGGCTTAGTGCTTAAGTCTAAAAGAGACAAGTGAGTGGGGTAGAAACGCCTTATTGTTAGGCGCCTTTGAGCTCTCGGGTTGATTAGTTTGCAAGAATTAACCAGCGGGAACTACTCATCCGTCGTGTTTACGGGTCGACACTGGCGACATGCTGCAAGATTGTATTAATCTAGTAAATTTACGTTTATTCAATAAGATAAATGAGTAAGTGCACTACATTACTCTTTGCTTGGAAACGGTAAGATGACGATAGTAGAACAAATAATCAGTAGGGAAATTGAAGCGGTAATTGTTTATGAGTCCAGTAACGTTATTGCTTTCGCTGATCACGAGCCGATTAATTTCGGGCACATTTTGATTTGTCCTACTTACCCCTACCAGAGCTACATCGAGTTACCAGAGCATATTTTCGCTGAAATTCACTCGGTGGCTAGAAACCTCTACAGTCGGATTGAAAAGTTATTTGAGCCTGAAGGTATT
Organism: Agarivorans gilvus; assembly: GCF_001420915.1. Taxonomy (NCBI): domain Bacteria; kingdom Pseudomonadati; phylum Pseudomonadota; class Gammaproteobacteria; order Alteromonadales; family Alteromonadaceae; genus Agarivorans; species Agarivorans gilvus. The sequence continues at coordinate 383,007 of NZ_CP013021.1, forward strand.
TCTTTTATTCAGAACAACGGCAAGTTCAACGCGTTATCTCATTACCATCTGCATATTTTCCCTCGGTTTAGCGGCGATCAGTTTGCTTGGCAAAGCAGCGGGCTAGGTGTTCAAAGTATAGAGAAACTGCGTAACGCTTTAGCACGCTTATAACGCGCAGTTAAGAGCAGGCTAGCGTTCTTGGATAGTTAGAGCAACTAGTTACTATTGTTGGTTTTATTAGGGATGGCTATTTAACAGCTTTTTGATAATCTGCTATTTAAGCATCGGCATTATTAAGTATCACCATGATTAATCTTGAAAATCTTAAACTAATAGGCAGCGGCGCTACTGCCGATGTTTACCTGTACCAACAAACCAAAGTAATAAAACTATTTAACAATAAGTACAGCCTAGAGGCAGTTCATTATGAAGCGAGTATTGCTGAAACAGTTAGTTGTTCGACAATAGCTGCGCCCAAGTATCACCAGATAGTCAGTATTGGTGACCGTAGCGGGATAGTGTATGACTATGTGCCAGGGGAAATACTAATTAATCAACTACTGGCTAAACCTTTACAATCTATATCTACCATTAAACGGTTAGCCAGAGCACAAGCAAGGTTGAATGCCACAACAATTAAGGGACTGCCTAAGCAAGCAGAGCGCCTAGCTAGCCTAATAAAACGAACAGACACTATCCCCGAGTATCAGGCGCAGATTTTACAAGCGGTAAAGCAGCTGGCTCCGGCTGAGCAGGTTTGTCATGGCGACTTTCATGTAGGCAATATTATCCGCCATCATCAAGATTTTTTCGTCATCGATTGGATGAATGCTTATTCAGGCAATGCCGAAGGCGATCTACTAAGAAGCTATTTAATGCTGATTAGCCCCTTTATGCCCTTTGAGATGGGGCCGTTAAAAAGACAGGGCTTTATCGCTTATAAACGATTGTTGGCTTACTTCTACCTCAGGGAGTACCTAAAAGTATCGGGGATCTGTAAACACAGCCTAAAGAAATGGTGGCCGATTGTTGCTGCCGCACGATTGCAAGATCAAGTTCCAAACGAAGAGCTGTGGCTAAAGAAGATAATTAAGAAGCACCTAAAATATCTGGGGGAGTGGGGCGCGACTTAATTGGTATTAGTTTCGACCAGATCTGACACAGCTAAGCTAGGCCAAGGCAGGCGCTAACTGATTAGCGCCTAGTGTTATTGGCCACCTTATTTGCTAGCTTGGTATTTTTACTCGCCAAAAACAAAGGTATTTATGGAGTTGTTCGCTAACGAAAGCTCTGCGCCTAAGCCATCAACAACCAGTGTCACTTTGGCTACATGCCCTTCATTTTGTACCACTACCACTCGTTTACCGTCGTTGTTTATAAAGCTTACCGCATGTAGGTTTTCACCACTGACCTGAGTTTTTATCCGTTTGGCACCAATATCGATATAGCGGGAAAAATGGCCGATGTAGTAATAAGAGTTATTGTAAATTAAACACTTAGTTTGACGGTTGTACATGATTGGGGCTTCACAGTAGTTCTCTACGTGGTTGGGGCCGCCTTGCTCATTTAACAATAAATTCCAGTCAATCCAACCTTCCGAATAGTTATTAAAATCACCAATAATGTTTCTGCCATAGCGCTCACCATTACCCCAAGCGCCTAAATAACCGCTTTTATCATCTTTATCTACCGAACTATCGGTGAGTTCGACACAACCTTCAGTGAAGATAAGGTGTGTATCTGGGTATAAATGATGCACCATGGACAGACTTTCAAAATCTTCACTTACATACCAGTGATTGCCGACTCCCCAAACATACTTCGCTGCTTCTGGGTCGCTCAAAACAGTAGCCGCTCGCTCAACTATCACATCACGGTTATGATCCCAAATAATAATGGCTTTGTCTTGGTAACCCGCCGCGTGCATAGTGGGGCCTAAGTAATGTTTAATAAAGTCACGTTCTTCTTCTGCACTATAAAAGCAAGAATCCCAAATTTGGTCGGCTTCAGGCTCATTTTGAATACTGATCCCCCAAATCGGAACACCATGCTCTTCCATCTGTTCAATAAACTTGGCGTAATAGTTTGCCCAAGACTGTTGATACTCCGCCAACAGTTTTCCACCGTAGTTCATTTCGCCGTTGGTTTTCATAAATGCAGGCGGACTCCAAGGGGATGCAAGCATCGTAATAGCTTTACCAAGCTGTTTCGCCGCATGCTTTATCATTGGAATAAGCCATTGTTCTTCATGAGAAAGGTCAAAGCTGTTAAGTTCGCTATCTCCCTCTTCTATATAAGTGTAATTGCCTAGGGCAAAGTCACATGAATGAATAGCAATACGCCCCAGCTCGTAACCCAAGCCTTGTTGTTTATCAAAATAGGCCTTAATAAATTCTTCTTGTAAGGCCTTGGGCATCTCATGGTAGGTGTAGGCAGCCGCTTCGGTAAACGCGCCGCCAAACCCTATATGGGTTTGAAATGTTTCTCGAGAATTAACGGCAATGAGCGATGGCTGTACTTTATAGTGAGACTTAAACCGCACCGGTGTTTTCTCGGCCCAACGTTCTCCAGTGCGCTCTAGAGTTCTGTAATGTTTCGCTTTCATTAATTGATACAACCTTCATTTAAGTAGACTAGGCAAAGGCTATAATGAAAGCGCTTTCTTGTTCAAGGTTGTCAATCACAGAAACCAACAGCCGAACATGCTTAGGCAAATTTAATAGGCTAATCAAAAGATTTGCTGAGATCAGCAGGGTAAAGGTTAAGCAATACTGCTAAGTACAATGCTTAGTTGTAGATCTTTTTACTAATGATGGCTGCGCTAATGAGCCAATGACTAAGCAGATTTGTTTGGTCTTACGTATGAATCAACAGCTGCGCTGAAAGGGTAAAAAGCAAAACTCGCTGTGCTGGTTGGCAGAGTGTTTTGAGATGAAGATCTAACTTTATACTGCAACTTAAATAACCAATGAAAAATTATATAGAGACTGAGCACACCTTAGAATAGCAATGCCCGCCAGTTCGACAGTTTCACTACTATGTTGGTGCAGTTACGCGGATGTAAATTTAGTGTTTTCTCATAAAATATTTGGTTTATTTATTTTTATTCAATAGCTTGCGAGAATAAGTGAGTTTATTCTTAACTAGTGGTTTTATACTAAATAGGCATTATCTTAGACGCTGAAGATAATTAACATAAATGTTTATTAATCACTCACACAATAATCTAAGTTTCAGTATATTTTGTTCATTATGGAGTTTTCTTCATTAATATTGAACTAACCAACGAGCGGTTCTTACAAAAAATTACAGAATATTTTATCGAAACACGTTTCTCTTGTGATTTTTTTATCTGTTTAAGGTGGGAGTTTACAACTCGAAATATTGTTTTGGTGACATCTTGTTTGTCTCACTCTTCTTTTTAAACCAGTAAAAGCTTTAATCTTTTAGGTGGTTTCAAGCTTAAAAGTTTATTCGTTAAAGCGGTCACAGCTAGGAAAATCCGATATTGAGTTGCTTAGAATATAAGTCAAGGATAAGACAACGGAATATTATGCTAAGGACGGCTAATGATAAGGAAGATAGCAAAACATACATCTAGTAATGGGATTGTTTTCTCTGTCATTCTACCACTGTTTTCCCTACCGAGTTCAGCCTATTTACTAGCTAAAAATTTAGGCTGTCAGTTTTTCATTAGTGCCAACTCTTTTCTAAAACCTATTCGTCAGCAGTTAGTTTTGATGCTGCATTACAAGGTCCGAAACTTGGCTCTGCCTTTTGCGTTTTAAGAGGCGAGTGAGGTTTATGCGACACATATAATACTAAGACAACATAAGGAATATACGAAATGAAAACCCAAGCAATACTTGGTATTGGCATTACGCTACTAACAATAAGCGCAACCCAAGCAGCGAGTTATTTTAAAGATGACTTTAACTGGGGTTATAACTCGGGCATTTGGCAAGCCAGAAGTGGCAGTAATGGTAGTCCTTTTGGTTGTAGCTTTACTCCATCCAAGATTTCGCCAAGTTCTCACGGTATTACATTAGGGGTGGCTCCTAATCAATGTGCCGAGCTGAGAACAAAATCATTAGTAGGTTATGGTCGAATTCAATCTAGTCTTAAAACTGGTAATGCTCGTGGTACTGTAGCTTCAATTTTTACTTACACGTCGTGGCATGATGTGCCTGGCCGAGCTTGGCAAGAAATTGATATTGAGTTTTTACCTAGCCTAGGAAATGTTGTACATACTAATTTGATTTATCAACCCCAAGGCGGCACGTACCAAAGCTGGGAGCAAGATATCGACCTAGGACAATACGGCCTGAATATCTACCAAGATCTTATACATATTGGTTTTGATTGGTCTAGTTGGAAAGTAGACTGGTATGTAATCGATCCGTCAGGGAATACCCGTATTATTCGCACTCTATACCGTGATAATGGCGATGGATATGTCGCGTCCAATGAAGTGCCGCAGTATGCATGGCCGGTGGATTCGACCCGCATCATGATAAACCATTGGCACGGTGATAACTCTGCCAGTGGTATGTACTTTCCGCAACAATACTACTGGCAAAACAACTGGGCTTACTACGATTACTTAGAATACGTGCCTAAATAATACCAGCCTTAATAATATAGAGAGCAAGCTAGCTTGCTCTCTATTTCATGGCAAAAGCGCTTATTTAGGCGCTAAGTATTTTCTTATTGGTTTATATAAAGCGCTTTACGCGACCTTAAATAGCTAAAACTTATAGTTTTAGGTTTTGGCTATAAAATGTCCTATATTCAGCATTCAACTTCGGTAGCCTTGAACATATTTAGGTTATTTTGATTGGTTTTAATAGTGCTGATTAACGCTGTAGTAGTGGAAGCCAACATTATTAATACCATCGGCCATAGGCTGTGTTCGGTTAATAGTGCTGAGATTGCACTAATAATTGCGCCGGTAAAAAATTGCACTGCGCCGAGTAGGGCGGAGGCCGTACCCGCACCGTGCTTAAAGTGTTTTAAAAAAGAGGCGCTAGCATTTGACATAGTGCCACCGTGTGCTGCCATACATAGAACAAAGCCCACCACGGCAAACCATATATTGTTAGGTGCTAGAACAATTGAGGCTATCAACACTAAACCACCAAGTATTTGTAGGCTTAAAAATCTCGCCAGTAGGCTTTCAGGATCGTGTTTATTTAATAAGTAGGAATTCACTCGGTTGGCAATCACTAGCCCAACAATGTTGACGATGAATAAGCCGGAAAACAGTTTTTCCGAAGCCTGAAAATGATCGATATAAGCAAACGGCGCATTGGTGATAAAGACCATTAATACCGTGTAAGAAAACGCTTGGGCAATCAAGTAGCCACGGGCTTTACGGTTTTGTAGCACCTGTAAGAAAGTCAGCGAGCTTTTGTCCCCAGCTTTGCTTGGCTTATTAGCGGGCAGTACCGCAGCCCCCCAAATGGAGACTACTATGGCAATCACACCTGAGCTAATAAAGATCCAATGCCAACTAGAAATCGCGTTAATAAAAGCACCAACAGACGGCGCGATGGAGGGGGCAATCATCATGATTAACATAATTAAAGAGAACAGCTTCGCTGCTTCTCGGCCGTCGGCGTTGTCGCGAATCGTGGCTGGCACGCCCACTACTGCGATACCGCCGCCTACCGATTGAAATACTCGCCAAAACCAGAAGTATTCGAGGCTGTCGCTGAAGGCGAGAATCAGGCTACCCAGCGCAAACACGCTCAAACCAGTGATAATGGCGAATTTACGACCGCGTTTGTCTGAGAGTGGGCCACCAATCAGTTGGCCTACCGCCATGCCAAATACATACATACTAACAGTGACCGCCACCATCGAGGTTTTTACCCCAAAGCTTTCGGCAATACTGGGGATGGCCGGAAGGTAGCTATCGATGGCATAGGGTGTCATGGCAAAAACAGCGGCTAAAAATACCACCAATTGTTTAGATATTGAGTGCTGCATTAGTTTCTCTAAATTAATCTTTCTAGAAAGATTTTATCTGGATTTTATCTTTCCGGCAAGATATATTCTAAGGTAGCATTATTGTTAGGATAAAAAACTGTGGAAAAACAACAAACTGTAGACCGTATTTTAGAAGATGTTGAAACCAACTGGCCGCAAGCACATCAACGCATCCTTCCGCAGGTGTTACGTTTGATCCGCGCCGAGCATGGTTTACGCTGCGCGGTTGGAGTGGTGTTTGACAAGTACCAACTGCAAGGTGCCGACTATAGCGCCTTAGCTACACTGCGCCGAACGCCAGCTCCTCACTGTCTTCCCCCTACCACCCTGTATCACTCAATGTTATTTAGCTCTGGCGGTTTAACTAAAGTATTAAATCGGCTTGAACAGGCCGAGTTAATTGAGCGGGTGGCCAATCCTGAAGATAAACGTAGTAAGTTGGTCAAGTTAAGTGACTTAGGGAAACAGTTGGTAGAACAGGTAGTGGTGGAGCTACAACAAGCTGAGCGCCAGTTTATGCAGCCTCTATCGACAGATGAACAGCGACAATTGAATCAACTGCTGGCTAAACTAGTACCGTAAGTTTGGGTTACGCTTTTTAATGAACCCTATTTGCCTCAGAGATTAAACTGATCATCTGCTAGAAATGTGTTTTGTTGGCCTTTTGTCGCATTTGCTACAATAAAATATATCGTTAAAACAATAACTTAAATTGTGGCCTGTTCGTTGCAGTGCTGTTCTCGAGACCCTTTGTCAGTGTTGTTGGCAATTGTTATGAGGAGTAAGCATGAAGCGAAGTGAAATAGCCGAGTTATTGGACGAACCTGCTTGCGAGCATAACGACGGAGAAAAAAGTGGCTGTGCCCGTCCCACTCCCGGAGCTACCGCCGGTGGTTGTAGTTTTGATGGGGCGCAAATTACCTTATTACCGATAGCCGATGTGGCTCATATTATTCATGGGCCCATCGCCTGTGCCGGTAATAGTTGGAACAATCGGGGCACCCGCGCCTCGGGACGTAATTTATTTCGTTTAGGTTTTACCACCGACTTAAACGAGCAAGATGTGATCATGGGGCGTGCTGAGAAGCGCCTATTACATGCCATCAAACAAGTCATAGAAAAACATCAGCCACCCGCGGTATTTGTTTATGTTACTTGCGTTCCTTCGCTAGAAGGTAACGACGTGCAGGCGATTTGTAAGCTAGCCCAAGAGCGTTGGGCTATTCCTGTGGTAGCAGTGGATGCCGCTGGCTTCTACGGCAGTAAAAACCTAGGCAACCGCATCGCTGGTGAGGTAATGGTGAAGCAGGTCATTGGCAGTGCCGAGCCGCCAGCCAAGCCTTTAATGAAGCATGATCCCAGTCGTAAGGTTAACGACATTGTATTGATTGGTGAGTACAACATTGCCGGTGAGTTTTGGCATGTGTCCCCCTTGTTAGAGCGCCTCGGTTATCGTGTACTCAGCTGTATGTCTGGCGATACCCGCTACCACGAAATTCAAACCATGCACCGCGCCGATGCCGCCATGGTCGTGTGTTCACGCGCCCAAATTAACGTAGCGCGGATGCTGCAAGAGCGTTGGAATATTCCTTGGTTTGAAGGCAGTTTTTACGGCATAGAAGATACCTCAGCCTCTTTAAGAAACTTTGCCAAGTTAGTCAAAGACCCACAATTAGTGGTAGAAACCGAAATCTTGATTGCCGAACAAGAAACGCGGATCCGCGAGCAATTAAAACCTTATGTTGAACGCTTGAGTGGCAAAAAAGCCCTGCTTTACACCGGTGGGGTGAAGTCTTGGTCGATAGTCTCGGCTCTGCAAGAGCTTGGCATTACTGTAGTCGCGACCGGCACTAAAAAATCTACCGCTGCCGATAAGGCGCGTATTCAAGAAATTATGGGTGACGATGCCTTAATGCTGGATGAAGGCGGCGCACGTAATCTACTGGATACCGCTTACCAACATCAGGCCGATTTGATGATAGCCGGTGGCCGTAATATGTATACCGCGCTGAAGGCCCGCCTGCCGTTTTTAGATATTAACCAAGAGCGCGAACACGCCTATGCCGGTTATCAAGGCATGCTGACCTTTGCCGAAGAACTTTGCCGCACCCTAGAAAGTGCTATTTGGCCCTTAGTGACCAGCTCAGCCCCGTGGTTAGACGATTCAGCGCTGAGTGACAACAAGGAGCAACAATAAGATGAAACCTTCTATTCATGTCAAACGTAGTGCCTTAGTTGAGCAGCCCTTAAAAACCAGCGCCGCCACCGGGGCGACTTTAGCTTGTATGGGGCTGGGTAATGCCATTCCCTTAATGCACGGTTCTCAGGGCTGTGGAGCCTTTGCCAAGGTTTACCTTATCCAGCATTTTCGCGAGCCAATTCCTTTGCAAAATACCGCGATTGACCAAATTGCAGCGGTGATGGGCGGCGACGACAACCTGTTCCAGGCCATTAAGCTATTGTGCGAAAAGCATCAGCCAGAGCTGATCATGGTGATGACCACAGGCTTAACCGAAATGCAGGGCTGTGATTTAGAGCGAGTGGTGCGTGAGTTTCGCCAAGCTTGTCCGCAGTTTGCAGCCACTCAAGTTGTGGCGGTGACAACCCCTGATTTTAGTGGTTCTATGCAAACTGGCTTTGCTTCGGCTGTGGAAGCTTGCATTCAGCAATTATTAGTGGATAAAAGCGATGTTATTCAGCCTAAAGCGACTTGTGCGGAGCAGCTTAATGTATTTTGTTCGGTGGCCTTAACCAGCGCCGATTTGGAGTTGATTGAACGCTACTGCGAAGCCTTTGGCTTTAAGCCGATATTTGTACCCAAACTAAGTGACTCTTTAGATGGCCATTTAGCGGCAGGGGATTTCGCCGTGAGTACCACCGGCGGCACTAGCCTGAGTCAGTTAGCGGCGTTGGCCAATAGTAGCGCCAGTATCGTGATTGGTGATTCTATGCGTGGCGCAGCAAAAATTTTAGAAAAATACTTTGCGGTGCCCAGTCACTTTGTGGGCATGGCCATGGGCATGCAGGAAACCGATAAATTGGTAATGCTATTAAGCCAACTGTCGGGCAAAGCCGTTCCCCAATGGCTTACTCGCCAGCGCCAACGGCTACAAGATGCCTTACTCGATTGCCACTTTATTCTATCTGCCAGTTCTTGTGCCATGGCCTTAGAGCCTGATGCTGCCTTAGGTTATAGCCAGCTTCTCAGTGAGGTTGGTGCGGTGCTCGATACCTGTGTCACCACGGTAAATTTGCCAGCGATTAAACAGCTTAAGGCGAAACAGGTGGTAGTGGGGGACTTATCAGATTTAAGTGAACGAGTGGCCGATTACGCCCTCGTGGTGGGTAATACCCATTGCGCCAATTTATGTGAGCCTACAATACCGGTATTGCGAGCGGGTTTTCCTTGCCACGATCGCTATGGCAATAGCGATATTCTGCAAGTGGGTTACGAAGGGGCGCGAGCGCGTTTGTTCGCCATGGCCAATCTGCTAAAAGCGTATCACCAAGATGAAGTGGCAGCGCACTACAGTGATTACCGCTTTGAACCTGAGAGTTGCCAGCAAAGCACCATCAACTAAGCCAAGGATTACGATATGGAACGAAAACTCACCGTTATCGAAGACAATCAGCAGCGTGAACACGCCTTTATGGTGGCCTTTGCCAGTGAAAGCAAACAGTGGGTTGATCAACATTTTGGCAGCGCTCACACCTTTCTGATTTATGGATTTGGCGAACAGCATATTCAATTACTTGAAGCGCTGCAGTTTGAGCGGGCCAAGCCCGGACACGATAAGGGCCGTTTAAGTGAGCGAATAGAAGCTTTGAGTCAGTGCGCCGCAGTATTTAGCAATGCCTGTGGCCACAGCGCTAATCAAATGCTGCAACAAGCTGGGGTGCGCAGCATGATGGTAGATAACAATGTTGAATTAAGCAGCCTACTAAACAACATCCACCAGCAATTTGTACAGCAGCCGCTGCCGTGGATGAAGAGTAAACAACAGCCTGAGTTGCAGCTAGAGCGCCTAAACGAGTTACTCGATGAGCCATGGTAGTTGTGTCTTAGCAAGGAATTTTTATAAACTAAGGAAAGAGAAATGAGCGAAAAAAGCTACATGGGTTTAACCCGGGACGGCACCCCTTGGGAGCCACAATTTGTTACCGCCCTTGATCAAAATGCCTGCATAGGTTGTGGCCGTTGTTACAAAGTCTGTCCTCGTGATGTGTTTGATTTGGTTGAAAAAGAAATCGATGAAGATGATGACGCATACGATGATTACGAAGATGATGTAGTAATGGTGATGAGCCTGAAAAATGCCGGTGATTGTATTGGTTGTGCGGCTTGTTCAACCGTATGCGCAAAAAATTGCCACACCCATACGCCAGCCAGTGCGTTGGTGTAATTAGGAGTCATCATGCCACAGGTAACCTTAACGGTCCGCAGTTTGTCAGATAACAAAGTTGTCTTGGAAGGACAACGCCAAAGTGCCTGTTCATCCTGTGCCAGCAAGGAGACCTGTGTCACGGTTAGCCACGATCAAAGCAAGTTGTTACGTGCCGAACTCGAGGCTAATGATAATTATGCTGTCGGTCAGCAAATCAGCCTACATTGCCAAGATAGCTTTTTACTGAAAGCGGTGTTGGTAATGTTAGGTCCAGCTCTGTTGGGTTTAGTGGGTGGCGCTTTATTGTTTAATCTACTGTTCGCTTCTATCTTCCCAGAGCTTGTCGATTATCTTACATTTTGCGGCAGTGCTATTGGCTTTGTGTCGGGTTTAATCTTGAGTCGTCGCCTAGGCCGCTCATTAAAACAACAACTCAAACTGCATTTGTCATTAAAAGCGACAAACTAGTGTCGCAAATCTAACAACTCTCTCCATTAATGTGACTTAACTCACACATGTGTATTCCACCACGTCAATAAAAACCGTTATTTTTCAGTATTTTAAAATATTTCACAGAACGGTATTAGGCTTGCAACAGTAGCTGTAGGTACTAACCCGTTGTTGATGAGTTTACTGTCTACGAGCAAGAAACGCTGTGTTTTAGGTTCCCAATGGCTTATCAACACTCTGTCTACGACAGTAATGTTGTCTCTTCACAACGGGTTACTACCACCACCAATTAAAACCACCAAATTAAGAACAAACAGTGGGGTAGCGTATGTGGAACTATTCAGAAAAAGTAAAACAGCATTTCTTTACACCTAAAAATGCCAAGGCAGTAGACCATGCAAACGCAATTGGTGATGTTGGCTCTATATCTTGTGGAGATGCTTTAAGACTAAGCCTTAAAGTGAATCCTGATACCGATGTAATTGAAGATGCAGGATTTCAAACCTTTGGTTGTGGCAGCGCGATCGCTTCTTCATCTGCCTTAACCGAAATGATCATTGGTCGCACTATCGATGAAGCAATGACCATTACCAACCAAGATATTGCAGATTATCTAGATGGTCTACCACCAGAAAAAATGCATTGTTCGGTGATGGGCATGGAAGCCTTACATGCAGCTGTAGCCCAGTATCGTGGTGAAGAAGTGGCCGAAGAACATGAAGAAGGTGAATTGATTTGTAAGTGTTTTGCGATTGATGATGCCTTGATTAAACGCGTGGTCGCGCAAAACAAACTAGAAACCCTAGAAGATGTGATCAATTACACCAAAGCCGGCGGCGCGTGTGCGGCTTGCCACGAAAAAATTGAATGGGTATTGGAGGAGTGTTTAGGCGCACCTTTGGCCGAGCCTGAAGCGCCTGCACCTGCGGCCAGTACTGCCAGTACCATTGTTGGCCGTATTCGCTTAATTGAACAAGCCTTAGACCAAGTTCGCCCACAGCTGCAAGCCGATGGCGGCGATGTTCAGCTCTCTGATGTGGAAGACGACATGGTGTTTATCTCCCTCACCGGTGCTTGCTCAGGATGTGGCTTATCGGCCGCAACTATTGCGATGATTGAACAAAAAATCAGCCAAGTTCTTGGCGAAAACATTACTGTTTACCCCACTGGCTCAGCTAGCGTAGCTTAAGGAAAAGATTATGAGCACTACTAACACGCTTAACTCCAATACTCAGCTGGCTTACTTAGACAACAACGCCACCACCCAAGTAGCTCCTGAAGTGTTACAAGAAATGCTGCCTTATCTGAGTGAATTTTACGGCAATCCTTCTTCTATTCATCAGTTTGGCGAGCAAGTGGGTAAGGCCATAGAACGTGCTCGAGTACAGGTACAAAAACTGATTGGAGCCACTCACAGTAGCGAAGTGATCTTCACCTCTTGTGCTACCGAGGCCACCTCTACGGCGATTAATTCGGCCATTGAAGCGTTTCCAAATCGCAAAGAGATCATCACTTCAGTGATCGAGCATCCAGCGACCTTAGAGCTTTGCCAAATGTTGGAACGCAAAGGCTACACGGTACATTGGATAGGCGTAGATAAGCGTGGTCGCTTAGATATGGAAGCCTACAAACAAGCGCTTAGCCCCAATGTGGCGATTGCCAGCTTTATGTGGGCCAATAACGAAACTGGCAGTTTATTCCCTATTCGCGGCATGGCCGAGCTAGCCAAGCAACATGGCATACTATTTCATACCGACGCTGTTCAGGTGGCGGGTAAGTTACCTATTCAAGTAGCCGACAGTGGCATCGATCTATTATCGATTTCTGGTCATAAGTTTCATGCACCCAAGGGTGTTGGTGCCTTGTACTTGCGCCGTGGCGCTAAATTCAGACCGCTACTGCGCGGTGGTCACCAAGAGCGCGGTCGCCGAGCCGGTACCGAAAACTGTAGCGGTATTGTGGGTTTGGGTAAGGCTGCAGAGCTAGCCACCATTGCCATGGAGCAAGATAGCGCGCGGATTAAAATGATGCGCGACCGGCTGGAAATGGGCCTATTGGCTCGTATTCCCAACTGTTTTGTTACTGGCGATCCTAAACATCGTGTGCCCAATACCAGCAATATTGCCTTTGAGTTTGTGGAAGGCGAATCAATTCTATTGATGTTGGACCAACATGGCATTGCTGCTTCATCGGGTTCGGCCTGTACTTCGGGTTCTTTGGAACCCTCACACGTAATGCGCGCCATGGACATTCCTTATACCGCAGCGCACGGCGCTATTCGTTTCTCCTTGTCGCGTTTTACCACCGAAGAGATGGTGGATCAGGTATTGGCAGTACTGCCTGGCATTGTTGAGAAATTGCGTATGTTGTCTCCATATTGGGATGCGGCGAATAATCAACCGGCCGAGCAAAGTTTCAGCCCGGTGTATGCCTAAAGCGGCAGTGAGAGGAGCGGCGTATGTTAATTATTAACGACACTACCTTACGTGACGGCGAACAAACTGCCGGGGTGGCCTTTAGCGCCGAGGAAAAACTGGCCATTGCCAGCTGCTTAGAGCAGGCTGGGGTGGCCGAGCTTGAAGTGGGTGTGCCAGCCATGGGGCCGATGGAGCGTGAGGTAATCAGCGCCATATGTGGTTCACTGCGCAGCACTAAAACCATGGGCTGGAGTCGCTTACATCGAGACGACATTAATCAGGCCGCGTGGTTAGGCTTAGATTATTTAGACATCTCTGCTCCTGCCTCCACTCAGCAGCGCCAGTCCAAACTGGCGCTAACTCAAGCACAGTTGTTAAAGCAGTTGGAACGCGGCATTAAGCAAGCTCAAGATTTAGGTCTGCAAGTGTGTGTAGGCATGGAAGATGCCTCCCGCGCCCACTTAGACGAACTATTCGTGATTGCCGATTTAGCTCAGCAGTGTGGCGCAGTGCGTTTACGTTTTGCCGACACCCTCGGGGTATTGGATCCCTTTGCTACAGAAATCAGCATTAATGCCCTAAAGCAGCATTGTGATTTGCAAATCGAGATGCACGCGCACGACGACTTAGGTATGGCCACCGCCAATACCTTAGCGGCGATACGAGCAGGAGCAGACTCGGTGAATACCACGGTGATGGGCTTAGGAGAGCGTGCCGGTAACGCCGCCTTAGAAGAAGTATTAATGGCCCTAAATGTGACTAAGTTGGCTGGCCAGCGAGCTATTCCCGAAGTGAAGCTGCGTTTACTACCCAGTATTTGTGCCTTGGTAGAGAAGGCCTCAGGGCGAAGTGTGGCAGTGAGTAAAAGCATTATTGGCCAACAGGTGTTTACCCATGAGTCGGGCATACACGTAGATGGTTTGCTAAAAGATCCGCATAACTATCAGGCTTTTTCTCCGGCCTTGTTGGGTCGCGAGCACAGTGTGGTATTGGGTAAACACTCAGGCCATGCCGCCATTGCATCGGTATATAAAGATCTGGGTATTTACTTAGATAAACAGCAGTGTAGCGATTTAAGGGGCGTATTGTGTGGTTGGGCCGAAGTGAATAAACGGAGTCCCACATCTCAAGAGTTATTGGGTTTTTATCAACAATGCTGCAGCCCTGTAATGTCGGGTTTGGCCAGCTAACAAGGCAAACGCCAAGGAGCAATTGAATGTCGGAGCCAAGTTTACAAATGGATACAGACTTACTACAGGATGTAGCCGAACTGAGCAGTGCCGAAGGCTTTCTAGACTATTTTGGTGTGCCTTATCAGCCAAGTCTGGTTCAGGTGAAACGGGTGTTATACCTACGTTTACTCAGCCAAGTGTTTGAGAAGCAGCCTTGCGAGACTTTTAGTGAGTATAAAGCCGCAGTGGCCAAGGCTTATTGTTTATTAGAGAAGGGCGTAGTGTTGGCTCATGCTGCGCCGCAGTGTCAATCTTGTAGTGGCTGTTAACAGTAGAGGTAGAGCAGATGAACACAGCAAAATTTGGATATGGATGTAAAGTTCGGGTAGTAGAAAACATTCGTAACGACGGCAGTTTTCCTGGTTGTAAAAAGGGCGCTTTATTGGTTCGTCGTGGCGCAACCGGTTATGTACGTCAGTCCGGGGTTCACCTACAAAACCAGATCATCTATCAAGTACAATTTTTAAATCGTGGGCTCACCATTGGCTGTAAGGAAACAGAGCTAATGGATGCCGAATTGGTATGGCAGCCTAACCAGTTTGAATACGGCGATAAAGCCGCCTTAACCTTAAGCCTCTCGCAAGAGGGTGAGATTGTGGCCAATAAAGGCAGCGTAGTGAGTGTATTAGCGGTGCGTCGTGACGCTCGCTCTATGCCTAGCTACCGTATTCAATATGGTGAGTTGGATGTGGAAGTGCCAGAGCGCGCCTTAACTCGAGTAGAGGAGGCCGCTTATGTGGGATGAAACCCAAGCTTATATTAGTATGAAAACCAGTTTGGCTTTGTTCCAGCAAGTGCCAAAAGAACTTAGCGATAGTCAGCAGCAAGAGTTGGCCCGAGTGGTGAGCAAAACTCAAGCAATACAACAGCGGGTATTAAGTTCAGATGAAGCGCAGCAAGTGGTTATCGACGACGCTCAGTTAGATAAAGCGCTTGCGGTACTACAGCAAAACTTTGATTCAAGCCAGGCTTATCAGCAAGCTTTAGAAGACAACTTACTCAGCCCTGATGCCTTACGCCAAGCGATTAAAAACGAGTTAAGCAGCGAAGCGGTATTGGCCTTGGTGTGTAAAGACATTCAGCCGGTCACCGAGCAAGAAGCACAGACCTTTTATAATCAGCATCCAGAGAAGTTTCGGCAAGTAGCGCGGCGAGAGGCCCATCACCTGTTGATCACAGTAAACGAGCAGTTTAAAGAAAATACCCCGCGCGAAGCCAAGCGCCGAGCCGGAGAACTCGCTAAAAAGGTGAACCCCGGTAATTTTGAAAAGCTCTGTGAGCGCCACTCGGAATGTCCGACCGCGGTCAATGGTGGTTATTTGGGTATGGTGGAGCCGGGCAGTCTGTTGCCCGAACTCGACAAGGCCTTGTTTAATATGCAAGAAAAAAGCTTTAGCTCGCCAATATTAAGCTCGGTGGGTTATCACATTGTATGGTGTAAAAAGCACGTGCCCGAGCATTGTGTCAGTTTTGCTGAGGCCAAAGCCAAGATCCAAAGTGCATTGTTAGAACAAGCACAAAAACGCCGCCAAAAACAATGGCTGGCCAAGTTGTTTAATCAATCGCCATTGAATTAAGTGGTATAACAAAGGTGACAGTCTGTCACCTTTGTATTTTGGCTTTTATAAAAGCTGGGGAATGGCCTTAGCTTAGCTTTCTTTTGCCCTATTCTGTGTTGGTAACGGGATAAAAGCTTTCGCCGTAGGCGACGTCATTAAGCTTCAACGAGCAAAGTTTAGCTAAGCAAAAAGAAAGCTCGCCCTACATCTTCTTAGATCCTGCGTTGCGCATTCACAAGGGCGTTGAAGTAAACACTACGCTCAAACAGACTTCAACTCTGATACCTTGTTCATTTGCGCTACTCGGCGAAGATGATGGGATTGAAAGCGCAATTTTAGCTATCGAGGGTATGAAAGGTTTTTGCCGTATTCTGTGTTGGTAACGGGATAAAAGCTTTCGCCGTAGGCGACGTCATTAAGCTTCAACGAGCAAAGTTTAGCTAAGCAAAAAGAAAGCTCGCCCTACATCTTCTTAGATCCTGCGTTGCGCATTCACAAGGGCGTTGAAGTAAACACTACGCTCAAACAGACTTCAACTTAATCCCTTGTCCACTTGCGCTACTCGGCGAAGATGATGGGATTGAAAGCGCAATTTTAGCTATCGAGGGTATGAAAGGTTTTTGCCGTATTCTGTGTGAGTAACGGGATAAAAGCTTTCGCCGTAGGCAACGTCATTAAGCTTCAACGAGCAAGGTTTAGCTAAGCAAAAAGAATGTTCGCTCTGCATCTTCTTAGATCCTGCGTTGCGCATTCACAAGGGCGTTGAAGTAAACACTACGCTAAACAGACTTCAACTTAATCCCTTGCTCATTTGCGCTACTCGGCGAAGATGATGGGATTTAAAAGCGCAGTCTTGATATTCGAAAGAATGAAGCATTTTTGCCCCATTCCTTGCCACAGCCCCTAGCAATAGCAACCCTATGTATCCTTAATTTTTTTGTGGATATGGCACTGTGCTTATATACAGTTTTCTTGCGCTTCCTACTTTTATGCTGATGTTTTTGTTACTTTTCGAGCTAGGTGGCTGATATAGCGTAGGAATAGTGATAAGGTGGGCTTTGTCAAATGCATAAAAAGAGGAAAAATTCCTTGTTTAAACAAGGAATTTTTCCTCTTAATAACCTGTTAGTTTCCTCTTAAACGTGTATTGGGAATGGTATTAATAATGTGTTTTATATCATGCAGTTGCTCGAATCTTATTAAGGTTTGCAAATTACCAATTGAATCACAGTTAGAGATTGTTTAAATACAGCCAAAAAGATTTGGAAGAAAATGAACAAAAAAATAGTACAAACTGGTTTGGAACGTGAAATTTATAGATCAGCAAAAGAGTATCATGATTCAACAAAAGTAATGGATAAGATGAAACACACTCTTCCTTACATAACTAATCTTGGTTTTGCTATAGAACTATATATTAAGTGTATGAACGTCACTACTGAAACATTACCAAATAATCCTGCGAGTAAAAATTTGGTGTCGAGTGTTTCTATTCCGGCTGGAGGCGGGGTTGTAATCGATAGAATTGGGAATATGAAGATTCACACTCGTTTAAAGAAAGATACACATTCGTTAATCAAAATGTTTCAAAAGCATGAGGAACCATTGAAATTAAATGCTATTAATGAGTATAGAGAGTGTTTTAAATCTGATCTAATTGTTGATTTAGAGACTGTTGGTTCGCCTTTTTCTTATTGGCGATATCATTTTGAAAACGAACATTCTCATACTGGATTTGCATTATTAGAAAAGTTAGCTGATTTCTTTGAGATGTTTGCCAATAAGCAAAATATGAAAATCACCCTTGTGCCAGTGGAAGCGGAGTAAACTAACAAGCAAAACCAGCAGCGCGCACTACGTGCGCTGGACCTCGTTTCACTCGGCCGCTGTTTTGAGCGTTAAACGGTGACCTTCCTACAGAGGCCTTTCACCTCATTAGTTCACCTGTTTTGTCTCTGAGGTGAGTCTATCACCTCTAATCAGGTGGCCGTCACTACACTGCAATTAAGTTTTCTACCATATAGCCAGAGTTAGTATGAGAAATCTGAAATGGAATATTTAATATTAACCACACTGGCAATTATAGTTCTTATTCCCTTAGTCATTCCTTGGGGGAAAGTGCTAAATGTATATTGCATTACGGTTTGGTTTTCATTGTGGGTTTTATTCTACGTGCAAACGGAGCGTGAGAATCTCCCATCATATGACGCGGGCATCATAAGTGACGACGTAGTTTTAGGTGTGTTCATACTGGCGTTTATTTTGGTCGTTGTATTAAGAATTCTGGTTAAATTAATTTTTCAATATTTAAATGAGCAATAAAACATAGCAAAGCGCAGCAGCTCGCGCACTTCGTGCACTGGACAGTGTGTAAGTCGTGGCTTTGGGGTTTGTGGCAAAGTTAGTGATTTAGGTGGTGTGCGTTAGCATTGTAAAGCTCACTACTTACGCAGGCTTTATCTCTATAAATCTCCAGTCCATATTTGTCTTCGCGTAATAACTTGATCTTGACTCATGCTCACTCGCCAAAACCAATAAACTACCACTACACTAGTAAATCCAAAACCAGCACGCTTTAGTTAAGGAGTAGAAACAAGCATGAGTGAACAGCATCAAGGCAGTTGTTTGTGTGGTCAGGTTCATTATTCAGTGAGTGGTGAATTTGACAGCTTTTACCTGTGTTATTGCCGTCATTGTCAAAAGGACAGTGGTTCGGCACATGCGGCCAATTTGTTTTCTAGTCAGGCTAAGTTAACTTGGCTTAGTGGGGAAGCTTTAGTTCGCACTTATCAGTTGCCTAACAGTCGCCATGTAAAAAGCTTTTGTCAGCATTGTGGTTCGGCTTTACCGGCTCAACTGGAGGGGTTACTGCAAGTCCCCGCGGGGAGTCTCGATAGTGAGTTAATACTAAGGCCGAGAGCTAAAATCTTTATGGCTAGTGCGGCTAAGTGGCGTAAAGAGTTAAAGGAAGTGCCGAGTTATCAGCAACTTCCCGATGATTTAGATACTTAATATCGCTTTGTATGTCGATGCTAGCTAGCCAACTAGCTAGCATCAGTTGTTACTGTTAAAGCTTATTGGTAGGCTTTCCAAGTCAGTTCTGTTGCGCCATTGTCTACTTGTTGTTGAATGTTGGCTGTCATGGCTTGGCTAAACCCTTTGGTATCTTCAATGTTAAAGCTCATATCGGCACGGGTCATTTCGCTTCTAAACCAAATGTCACCATTATCCAAGTTAAGCTGTACGGTAAAGAAAGTAGGGTAGTCTTCACCTGTTGCTGGGTCTTGAATTTCAAAAGGTACTGTGCCGGCTACATCCATCGCACTGCGTTGGCGAGCGACTGTTTGTTGGTAGTTCAAGCCTTCGGTATTTAATTGCTCTGATACCGCTAACAAACGTACATTACGTTGTTTGCCGCCAATTCCCCAAGGCAGTGACGCCGCAACCTTTGGATCTTTAATATCAAACTGGCTTACAAATTCGCGTTGTTTATTTTGAAAGGGGTCGTTGGTTTTTACGCGTAAATCAGAGTCTGCATCACCTAGTTCATACTGAGGAACGCCACCTTCGCCCAATTGAATCAACATGATATTACCGTCTTTGTCTACGATGGAATAATGCAGGCCAGCGGCGTGCTCTAAACCATTAGGCGCATCGGCCCAAGCAAATTGGAACGCTTTATTGTCTAGCGCGGCTTTTACTTCGGCTACTGTGGCGTAGTTTTCAGCAATAAAGGTGGCTACATCGGCGATGTTCACAGCGGGTGCGCCATTATCTTTATGCTGGGCTAAAAAGGGTTCGCTATCAGATTGTGACAAGGCGGCTACGTTAAGGCCTTGGTCATTAACTGTGTGACCAGATAGACCGTTAAATGCGCCGTGCTCTTCAAAAGAAACAGTGTGGTATTTGGTTTGCCATTGTTGGTAAGCATTTTTATAGCTGCTGACTTCGCCCCGCATGGTGCGTTGGCTAGCAACTGGGAATACAGACACGTGTCCGTCAAAAGGGGCAGCGCTATACCAGTCGGCGGTGCGTATTACTAAAGTACCATGTTGGGTATCGGTGACTAAACGTGAACAGGCATGAGCGGTTTCGCTAATACTGAATATGGCGGTCGCTGCGATTAAAGCGCTAATAAGTGATTTTTTCATTTGAGCCTCCTCGGCAATAAATATTAATTTGTGATGTTTCGATGAGGCTATGCTAAGTAATCTAGAAAATAAGTTACTATGATTACTTCAAACCTAAAGTTTGAGGTTAGACATAATCATTACTACAGAGCGTCTTAGATATTTGGTGACGGTGGCAGAACAAGGCAGCTTTTCATCAGCGGCACGCTTGCTTGGTGTTAGCAATAGCGCGGTGAATAAAACCATTCAAAGCTTAGAAGAAGACTTAGAATTGAGTTTGTTTGTGCGTCAACACGGAAAACGGCCCACACTAACGGATGCTGGTAAGGCGATGTATTTTCAAGGCTTAGATATATTGCCTAAGCTAATTAGAATGGAGCAACACGCACTTACCTTAAGCCAAGGAATAGAATCCAGCTTAAATATTGTGGTGCATCCCTATACCCTTTATCCGCAATATAGCCAGCTGTTTCGCCAGCTTACTGAGCGCTTTCCAGATGTAGAGTTAAATTTCATTGATGGTGAATCTTTAAGTAGTTATGAAGACGACTTTAATATTCTTATCGGGCCTACTAAGCACCATTTACCACGGGGTATTGAGTTTGCCACGATTGATGAATTGGAATGGCGCATGGTGTGTGCGGCCACTCATCCATTAGCGGCGAAATCAGGCTGGCTTGAGTTAGAAGATTTAGAACAACATCCCCAGCTTCTACTTACTGAAGGTTTTAATACTAGTGCTGAATATCGCGAGGCGATGCGCTATTCACCACAACTGATTAATGTTGACCGCTTTTATCAATTCCGCGAGTTGTTATTGGAAGGTGTCGGTTTCGCCTTATATCCGGCTCAACTAGCTAAACCGCTGTGCCAAGCCGGCGCGTTGGTGGATTTAGCTTTTGATTTTGGCCCCATAGGTAACCGCTGGCCCATAGAAATGCTGTGGCGTAAACAGTTAGGCAAAGCTGGAGAGTGGCTGGTAGAGCAACTCTTATCAATGCCTGCAGCTCGCAGCAGTGAGCTGACTTAATTCGTTAAGTGGTGTCATATTTTAGCCGAAGTGATGTACAGTTAAGCCTCGTTTGACGCATGTTCGTTAACTCATCTTATAAAAGAGCTAAATATGGATGTTAAAAGTAGCCTAGCGGCCTTGTTGGTGGTGTTTATTTGGGGTCTGAACTTTTCGGTGATTAAGTTTGGCCTTGAAGAGCTTCCGCCGATCATGTTTTCTGGTTTGCGGTTTTTAATTGTGGCAGTTCCTGCGGTGTTTTTTGTTCCTTTTCCTCGTACCTCGGTTTGGAATGTACTTGGGGTGGGGGTATTCCTTGGGGTGCTTAAATTTAGTTTTTTGTTTGTGGCCATGCGTCAAGATATTTCGGCCGGTTTAGCGTCCTTACTACTACAAGCCCAGGTGGTATTTACCATATTACTTAGCCTGTTATTTTTTAGAGAGAAACTCACTGCTAGGCAGCTTGTGGGTGCTGTTATCGCGCTTGCTGGCTTTAGCTTTTTCTTCCAAGATACCGGCGGTAACGCCACGAGTTTAGGTCTGTTATTGGTACTTAGCGCGGCCCTGTTCTGGGCTATTTCCAACTTGATCATGAAAAGGGTAGCCAATAGTAACTTGCTGCACTTTATGGTGTGGGCCAGCTTAGTGCCGCCGCTGCCACTGTTTTTAGTGTCTTACTTTTTTGAAACTAAGCAGCCGCTGGCGCTGTTAATGGCTACCACGGCGCAGTCTTGGGGCGCACTGGTGTATGTGAGTTATATCTCTACCTTGCTAGCCTTTTCGCTGTGGGCGTGGTTATTACGTCATCATCAAACGGCGGTGGTAACGCCTTTTGCCTTGTTAATCCCCATTGTAGGCATGCTTGGTTCAAGTATTTTGTTGGGTGAACGCCTGACTCAGTTTGAAGTGTTTGGCGGCATGTTGGTATTGCTGGGATTAGCAGTATTGCTCCTGACTCCCGCCGTTATTGTAAAGCTAAGCCGTCGCATCGCGCATAGTAGAGCCGAGTTGTAGGCTGGACTTCAATAAGTTCACTGCTGTGCTAGCTTGCTAGTGGTCTAATTACAGCTTGAAAAACAAACTTAATATAAGGGCTTATGGCAATATTAGCCCTAATAGTTTGCTCCCATATTTCACCTAAACAATGTGCCAAGAACGTTTTTTGAGAGTCTGTGTTTCATAGACTAGTCTTATGCTAACTTAGATATAAGTAACTGATAATAAAGAATATTTAAATAATATCGCTGACAAATTAAGCCGCTGCTTATGAATCTGAAATCACATCTTAATGTGACCACCTTGGTGCTTTGAAAACATTAACTTGAAGCCGATACCCATATGCACGTAAATTAGCGCCATGTAAGCGCTTTCACGTTGAGGTAATCAGTATGCATTTTGATAATTTTTCAGAACAAAAAGTAGTAGGACAGTTTGTTGATTTGGCAGGCGAGCGATACTACAAAATCGCTAACGTTGACCAAATGGCACCGTTTTTTATTAGTGTTGTTTCAGCCAGTGATCATTGGTTGTTTATTTCTTCTACGGGCAGCTTATCTGCTGGTCGGATCCGCCCAGAGAACGCACTGTTCCCTTATAAATCGGTGGATTATATTCACGAGAGTGCCGAAAACACCGGTTCTAAAACCCTAGTAAGAGTAAATGGCGCACTGTGGGAACCGTTTAACCGTTATCACGATGGTTTGTATCAACTAGAGCGTAACCTATATAAAAACACCACTGGTGATAAGTTGCTGTTTGAAGAACTTAACCACAGCTTGGGGGTTAAATTTCAATACAGCTGGCAAACCAGCGAACAATACGGTTTTGTTCGTCAGGCAGAAATAAGCAACATTGGTGAGCAAGACTGCGACATCGAGATAGTAGACGGTATTCAAAACATTCAGCCTTCTGGCGCTCCGTTGTCGACCATGCAAAGCGCTAGTTCATTGGTTGATGCTTATAAATGGAATGAACGTTTAGAGCAGGGCCCATTGGTACTGTATACCATGTATGCCAAGCTATCTGACCGTGCCGAACCGCTAGAATCCTTATTAGCCAGTTCTGTGTTCAGCTTAGATAGCGACGACAGTCAAATCTTGTTAAGCAGCAAACAACTTAATGCCTTCCGCCGTGGTCAGCCTCTAAACGATGAACATTTAATTCGCGGCGAGCGCGGCAGCTACTTGCTAGCTAAAAGCTTCCGTTTGCCTGTACAGCAGCAGCGTGAGTGGTTGATTGTTGCCGATATTGATAAAAACCATCGTGCCGTTAGTCAACTACAAGCCGAACTAGCCTCAGTCGAAAGTTTAACTGATGCCGTTAAATCTAGCGTTGCAGCTAACCAGCAAGAACTGGCCAATTTGATGTCGGGTGCCGATGCTTGGCAGCTTAGTGCCGAAGAGAATACCAGCGTTCATCACTATGCGAACGTTTTGTTCAACAGCATGCGCGGCGGGGTATTCGAAAATGGCTACATCTTAGATAAAACAGACGTAATTAATACCTTAAAGCAAACTAACCGCGAGGTGACTGAGCGTTACCTTGAAGCGTTAAATAGTTTGCCTGAGCAATTCTCTCACCAAGCCTTAATGGCCTTAGCTAAGCAAAGTAACGATGCCCAGCTATTACGCCTATGTGATGAATACATCCCACTTACTTTTGGCCGCCGCCATGGTGACCCAAGCCGCCCTTGGAACCATTTTGAAATTAAACTCAAAGATGACGCTGGCCAAC
This sequence comes from Agarivorans gilvus, assembly GCF_001420915.1. Classification (NCBI taxonomy): domain Bacteria; kingdom Pseudomonadati; phylum Pseudomonadota; class Gammaproteobacteria; order Alteromonadales; family Alteromonadaceae; genus Agarivorans; species Agarivorans gilvus. The sequence continues at coordinate 406,895 of NZ_CP013021.1, forward strand.
GTTTGTTGTCTTATCAAGGCAACTGGCGCGACATTTTCCAAAACTGGGAAGCACTAGCGCTAAGTTACCCAGGGTATATCAGTTCTTTCTTAGCCAAGTTTGTGAATGCGTCTACCGCAGATGGCTACAACCCTTATCGTATTACTAAGCAGGGTATTGACTGGGAAAAACCAGAAAGTGACGACCCATGGAGTAACATTGGTTATTGGGGCGACCACCAAATTATTTACTTGCTTAAGTTCTTAGAACAGTTTGATAAGTATCAACATGATCAACTACTAAATCTTCTTATTAGTGAACAATTTAGCTACGCCAACGTACCGTATCGTTTGAGTGACGTGGATCAATTGTTAGCTAACCCTAAAGACACGGTAAGTTTTGATGAAGAGCTAGATGCCGTTATTCAACAACGGGTAGCGACTATGGGCAGCGACGGACGTTTGCTATTAGATGCTCAAGGTCAGGTTTATCAGGTTAACCTGATGGAGAAAATATTGGTGCCATTGCTTACTAAACTTAGCAATTTAGTGATTGATGGCGGTATTTGGCTAAATACTCAGCGTCCAGAATGGAATGATGCGAATAACGCCATTGTGGGTAATGGTTTATCCATGGTGACGCTGTACTACATGCGCCGTTATGTTAGCTTCATGCAACAGTTGTTGGCCGACGCGCCAGAAGAGTTCAGCTTGTCGGCTGAAGTCGCCCAGTGGCTTGATAGCACCAGTACCATATTGCAACAAGCGCTGAACGCCATTGAACAAAATGCGGTGAACGACCAGCAACGTTATAGCTTCATGCTAGCCTTACAAAATGCAGCTAACGACTATCGTCAAAAGGTTTATTCGCAACAAGGCTTTAGCGCTAAAGCGAGTGTGCAACAAACAGCATTGAAGCAACTAATGACAGTGTCGCTTAGTGTGTTAGATGCCTCTATTGCGAACAATCTACGCCCAGATGGTTTGTACAATGCCTACAACATTCTGAGTTTGACTGAAGACAAGGCGGAAATCTCGTATCTATATCCGATGTTAGAAGGTCAAGTAGCGATCCTTAGCGCAGGGGTATTAAGCCCTGAGCAAGCCGTGACGCTGACCGAGCAGTTATATAACAGTGATATGTATCGTGCGGATCAGCATACTTTCATGTTATATCCTGACCGCGACCTCAATGGCTTTATGCAGAAAAACATCATTAGTGCAGAGCTGATTGCGGCTACTCCAGCGTTGCAGGCGATGGTGAGCGAGCAAGACCAGCGCATTGTTATGCTAGATGAGCAAGGTAACTATCGTTTCCATGCCGCTTGCGACAACTCGGCTGGCTTAAGCAAAAAAATCGAACAGCTTAAAGCAGACTACAGCCACCTTACTCCAAGTGATTGGAAGGCGCTGGAGAAAACCTATGAGCAGGTTTTCAATCATAAGGCCTTTACTGGACGCTCTGGCACCATGTTTGGCTATGAAGGATTGGGCTGTATCTACTGGCACATGGTGTCGAAGCTATTACTGGCGGTACAAGAGAACTACCTTAAAGCCCGCGAGCTAGATGCTGCTTCGCCTGCTACTCAACGTTTGGCGCAACTGTATTACCAAGTACGCCAGGGTATTGGCTTTAACAAAACACCAGATAACTATGGCGCATTCCCATGTGACCCTTATTCACATACACCGAAACAAGCTGGCGCTCAGCAACCGGGTATGACTGGACAAGTGAAAGAAGAGGTGATTAGCCGATTCACTGAGCTGGGTATTGAGGTGGCAAATGGCGCTATTAATATCAAGCCGAGTTTGCTTAAAGCGAATGAGTTTTTAAGCCAAGACGCTGTCTTCCACTGGAAAAATCTAGCTGGCGAAGACCGCCAATGCGAACTGAGCGCTGGACAGTTGGCCTTTACTTTATGCCAAGTGCCGTTTGTTTACACTTGTAGCGACGACTCACAACCCGCCATTGTTTGCCATTTAGCTAACGGTGAAACTCAGCAGGTGAGTGGTTTAAGCTTACCGCAAAGCTTAAGCCAGCAGTTATTTGCTCGACTAGGTGAGATAGTGAAAGTGGAAGTGAGTTTGAATTCTCAAGCTATCGCCCAGTTTTAGCCTTTGGCTAAGCTAAGTCTTTAACATTTAAAACCGAGTTGTGCATTGCTGCTCGGTTTTTTTTTGCTTAAAAAAAGGCCCGCATAAAGCGGGCAAAGGTTTAGTTTTAGAGAGAATAACTATACTGAGTAAAAAGCTTAAACACCAAATTCAGCTTTAATTTGTTCTAACCAACCGGCTAAACGTTCGCTATGCAGCTCGCTTTGGTTGTCGTTATCTAATACCAGACCGGCAAACTTACCGTTGTCTAGTAGCGCGGCAGAGTCGTCAAACTCATAACCGTCTGCAGGCCATTCACCTACTAGCTCGGCGCCGGTTTCACATATGGCGTCATATAACTCACCTAAGCCATCAACAAACTCGCTAGAGTAGTTCACTTGGTCACCTAAACCGTAAAGCGCTACTTTAATGCCAGATAAATCGGCGTCATCGAGTTGTGGAAGAAACTCATCCCAGCTTTCAGCCTGACAATCGGCAGCTAGGCCGGGCAGTTGGCCTTCGCCTAGGGTGGGTGTACCTAGAATCAACATTTTGTAAGAACTTAAAGTGTCTATATCGACACGGTTAATGTTAAGCGGCTTATCGGCAAGGTCTTCGCCTAATTGCTTGTGGATCATCTTAGCAATCTTACGAGTGGTGCCGGTATCCGTCCCAAAAAATATACCTATATCTGCCATGATACGTGCTCCTTGAATGTCTGGCTTAGTTGCTCTACTGCAATAAGCAAACCAAATAGAAAACAACTAAAAAACAAAAGCTTAGATAACTTGAAAATAGCCTTGCGCCACACTTTGTAGCAAACATGACAGCTGAGAAGACAACAAATGTGGGTTTTGTAACGGAGGCTAGGCTAGCGTCTAATCGCTTTAGTGAAGATGTTGGATGAAGATTGAGCTAGCTAGTTGTTGCGGCTCTCTTACACTCAAGTTTACGATGAGCTGCCATTAATTTAACAAGGGCAAACTCGAGTAAATCGCTCATGCGTTGTTTCAGTTCTTGGTGGCTTAAATGGAGAGTAGGCGCTCTTTTGAGTCATCCATTTAGTTGTCCAAAGTGTGCTAAAAGACAAGCTTTTAGCATAACTAACACCTATTTAGATTGATTACCTTATTGCTTTAATAGTCGTTATTAGCATCCAATGAATTCAGATTAATGGTCTATAAATGGGTTGGCCCTTAGCCGAGCGACGGCTAGGTCAATGAAAGATCGAATCTTTGCATGAGCTTGTCGCCCTTCTATATGAACGATACTGACCGGTAGTGGGGGCGGTTGGTAGTTAGCCAATACGCAAGTTAGCGAGCCATTTTTCAATTCCTCACCAACTTGATAAGACATTAGCCGGGTTATGCCAAGACCTTGCTTGGCGGCTTCAATTGCTGCGCCATTTTGCGAGCACTGCAGACGCGGGTTGACTTTTGTGCTTGTCTTGCCCGTTGCTGATTCAAACTGCCATGTGGTTGAAGGCTCTACGGTAGAGGCTTGAATGATTTCATAATTGACTAGCTCGTTAGGGTGTTTGGGGCTTCCATGTTTTGCTAAATATCGCGGCGAAGCACAGAGTACCCGATGAACGCTACCAACAGGAATAGCATAGATGCTTGAATCTTTAAGCTGGCCAATCCGAATCGCGATGTCTAAACCTTCATCGAGTAAGTTACTGATTCTGTCATAGAAAACTGCGCGTACCGATACTGAAGGATGTTGTTGTAAATACTCGGTAATCACAGAGGTGACATGCAGCTGTCCAAACAACACAGGGGCTGTAATGGTTAACAGGCCTTTAGGTTCGGTGTAGCTTCCCGATACTGCGGCTACGCTCTGGTCGACATCGTCTAAGATCCGTTTGGCATCTTGATAAAACCGAATACCTGAATCGGTTAAGCGAACATGGCGTGTGGTTCTATTGAAAAGACGAACGCCCAAGGTTTTTTCAAATTGGGCGATAGAGCGGGTAACAGCAGGCGCAGAAATACCTAGCTTACGGCTAGCCGCTACAAAGCTATTAGCTTGTGTTACCTCAACAAAAACGCGCATTGCCTCTAGCTTATCCATAACTGATGACCAATCTCAGTGCTTGATTATTTCAAATATCGTAACAGACAATTAAAAGGTGCCCTAATTATGTTTCTTTAGGTTAATTGTATGCTGGGTTCTCTTATCAGGAAAACACAGGAGTTACCCATGTCTCGTATATCTACACCCGAATCTATCGCGGCTGCGCCAGCGGCTTCCAAGGGATCGCTTGAAGCCGTTAACAATCTTTTAGGAACAGTTCCCAACTTGTTTCGAATTGTGGCAAACAGCCCTAAAACCTTAGAAGGTTATTTAGCGTTGAATGGCGCGCTTGGCCAAGGAGCGCTGAACGCTCAAACCCGCGAACGGATTGCACTAGCTGTCGCGGAGGTGAATGGCTGCAATTACTGTCTGGCTGCGCATCAATATCTTGGTAGCAACTTGGCAAAATTGGATGAGGCCGAAATTGAAGCGAACCGTCGTGGGACTTCCACAGACGAAAAAGCCGCTGCGGCAGTTGGTTTTGCCGTTAAGATTGTTAAATATCGTGGCAAGCTGTCTGACAGTGATTTTGAAGCGGTTCGTTCAGCGGGCTACAGCGATGAAGAAATTGTCGAAATTGTTGGCCATGTGGCATTAAATACATTAACTAACTACATCAACGAAGTTCTCGGTACCGAAATCGATTTTCCGGCGGTAGAAACCTTGGCTGTATAGTATTTTAGCTCGTTTAAGGGGTGGGATTTACCACCCCTTACTTGCAGTTAATTTAAGATCTTGAACTATGGCTTCACCAAACAAAATAACACGGCTTCAGATTACCCTGTAAATGCGTAGTGTCTTAAATCCGCTGTTTAGCAGCGATAGTTAACACTTGGTATTGTTCGTATCATTGCCAACGTTGGTGTATGAGGGTAAGCATTTTGCCTAAGGGGCTGATTTATAAAGCCAAACGGCGCTTTAGACCCCTCATAGGTTTAACTCTACAAGGGCATTAATCTCACCGTTGTTGCGGCGCTTGCGCAGTCGTTTTGCCCATTACTCGTCGTCATCGTCGTCATCATCTATGGGCGGCTTCCAAGTGATAGGGCGGTATATTTCCACTCTATCTCCGGCGACTAATTGGGTTTCTAGGGTGACAAACTTGCCAAACACACCCACCTTTTGTTTATCTAGCTCGATTTCGGGACAAAGATCTAAGATCCCCGACTGGTGTAGCGCATTTATCACGCTGCTTTCTTCTACCACATCAACATTAATGCAGAGCTGTTGCTCTGGTGTGGCGTAAGCGATACTGACTAACATAAAGCCTTCTCCTAGTTGGTTGATGGGGCGCAGCAACTGGCGCTTTCATCAGCTTTTGCCGCTTTAGCACTCAGTTTGTTTTGCAGCTGACGGTGCAAGCTAAGCAGTATGCCTAGCACGATGAAGCCACCGGGTGGCAAAATCACCAGCAGTAAGCCGCGGTAATCAGGGATGACGGTAAATTCTATGGCTTTGAAGGCCGAACCTAACAGAATATGGGCGTCGGCGAATAAGGTGCCTGAGCCAATAATTTCGCGAATGCCACCCAAAAATACCAGTACCCAGGTAAAACCGACGCCCATGGCTAAGCCATCTACCACTGCCGGTAAAGGCGCTTGGCGGCTAGCAAAAGATTCTACCCGACCCAAGATGGCACAGTTGGTAACAATCAATGGAATAAATAAACCCAATACCTTGTGCAGCGGGTGAACCCAGGCGTTAAGCACCATGTCGGTGATGGTAACCAAGGTGGCAATCATCAAAATATTGATGGGAATACGCACCGCGCGGCTAACATAGTTTTTGGTTAAGGCGGTAATAAGATTAGACAAGACCATTACCGCTAAGGTGGCTAGGCCCAAGCCTAGGCCGTTAGTGGCGCTAGAGGTAACCGCGAGTAGCGGACACAGTGCTAAACACTGGCCTAGTACCACGTTATTGTTCCACAGGCCGTCAGCAATAATCGTTTTATACTGGCTCATATTAACTTCCTTGTTGCTGAGTATTTAGGTCGAGCAGGGCTTGGTGTACCGCATTGACCACGGCGCGTGGGGTAATGGTGGCACCGGTGAATTGGTCAAATTGGCCACCGTCTTTTTTCACTGCCCATTGTTTAGTGGTGGTATTGTTTAAGTCTTTGCCATTAAAGCTCAATACCCAGGGATTTTTCTCTACTTCAATTTTGTCACCCAAGCCCGGTGTTTCGCTGTGGCTTAATACCCGAACTCCGGTAATGCTTAGGCGCGCATCGACTCCTACCACCAATTTAATTTCACCGGAATAGCCGTTGGCGCTAACTTGTACCACATAACCACTGGCTACGCCGTTTTCATCTAAAGCGTTATAAACCGTGTAATGACGGCCATCTACATCGAAGTCATGCTCGGTATCGAGTAGGGCATTGGCGTAGTTTTCAGCTGGCATCACTAAGTCTATCGCCGCGAGTTTGTCTTCTTTTACTCGTTCGGCAATAGCCGGCTCGGTAATGGTATTTAAACCCAGTAATAACGCGGCGGAGATCCCTACTGCAATGGCCAGCGAAACCGATTGATACACATTGCTGTTAATGTGTTTTTCTACCCAAGTGCTACTACTCATTATTGGGCTCCTTTATTGCGCTTAAATACAGATTGGCTACCAAATACTTTGGGTTTGAGGTAGTGGTCGATCACTGGTGTACTGGCATTCATGATCAATACTGCGAAGGCAACCCCTTCTGGGTAACTGCCAAAGCTCCTGATCAACCAGATCAATAAGCCGCAGCCTGCACCAAACAATATTTGGCCGCGTGGGCTGGTAGGTGAGGTCACCATGTCGGTAGCAATAAAAAAGGCTCCCAGCATGGCGCCGCCCGATAAAATATGGGCTAAGCCTGAGGCATACACCTCGGGGTTAATCATATGGGCAATGCTGGCGGGTACTAATAAACCCATAAGTAAAGCCATCGGAATGTGAGGGCGGATAATGCCACGCCAGATCATAAATAAACCACCTAGGGCAATCAGCAAGGCGCTGGTTTCGCCCATACTACCGGCATGCTGGCCAAGTAATAACTCTTTCCATTGGTCAATTTGTTGTAGGTCGGCCAGTGGGGTGGCGGCGCTAACCCCATCAATGCCCATCCACGCTTGGCTAAATACCAAGCCGCTGGCGCTAAGCTCAGGCAGTGAAATGGCCTGCCAGTTGGTGAGTTCCACTGGAAAACAAATCAGCAGCATCACCCGTCCTAACATGGCAGGGTTGAAGGGGTTATGGCCCAGGCCGCCATAAACATGTTTACCAAGGCAGATGGCAAAGCTACAGCCAAAGGCCGCCACCCACCAAGGCGTGCTAGCAGGTAGGCTCATGGCCAATAACAAAGCAGTAAGTAATGCGGAGCCATCCACAGCTTGGCGCCAATTCTTTTGTTGCAGCTGTAGGCAGACAAGTTCCGTTACCAGTGCGCTAAGGCAACAACTAATCAGAACAGTGAGGGCAGGCACACCAAATAACCATACACCGTATAAGGCTGCTGGGCTAAGTGCCAACACGACCAAATACATGATGTTAGTCGTTGACGTACCGGAGTGGGTATGCGGCGCCGCAACGGGGTTAAATTTGCTCATTCACTGTCTCCTTGTGATTTACGTGCGCGAGCCGGACGTTTACGTTTTGCCGCTTTGGCTTGCTTAGCGGCTTCTTTCGCTGCCGCTTCTTTAGCTAAGCGTTGTTGTCTTGCTTCGGTGAGCTGACGTGCCAGGTTAGATTTTTGCACCATGCTGCGCTGCGCGTTGATATTCGACTTGGCATGCTGGAAGTACTGCACCAGTGGAATACTGGAAGGACAAATGTAACTACATGCTCCACACAATAAGCATGAATCTAGACCAAACTCACGCGCGCCGTCCCAATCGTCGTGGTTGCTGTAGGCCGCCATTTGAAAGGGCATTAAGCCCATTGGGCACACTTTTACGCAGTTGCCACAGCGAATACAGTCTTGGCTTTCCCGTTGATTAATTTTGTCTTCACTTAAGGCCAATAAACCGCCAATACTCTTGTCGATGGGCACAAAGGGGGAAGGTAAGACTTGTCCCATCATTGGGCCACCAGCAATTAAGCGTTTGGCTTCAACTTTTAAGCCGCCACACTCGGCGATAACTTGTGAGACTAAGCTGCCAATCGGTACGGTAATGTTGGTGGGAGATTCAACCGCGTCGCCGGAAACGGTGATAACTCGTTCCACCAAAGGACGCTTAAAGCGCACGGCTTGGTAAATTGCTTTAGCGGTGGCCACGTTGTGCACCAAAATACCTTGCGCGGTGCTGAGTTGGCCCGGTGGAATGGCTACGCCCATTACCGCTTTAATCAAGTGGCGTTCTGAGCCCATGGGGTAAAGGCTGGGTACCACATGAATACTTAGGGCGTTAAACTCTTCGCTGGCAGCTTTCATGGCCGCTATCGCTTCGGGCTTATTATCTTCAATGGCAATCATTGCTTTGGTCGCGCCCACCGCACGTAGCATGATGTTGATACCAGCGATGATTTCTGCGGCCTGCTCACGCATTAAGCGGTCATCACAGGTTAAATAGGGCTCACATTCGCCGCCATTAATTAATAGGGTATGTACGTGGGCTTTACGTGCTAAACGCAGTTTGATGCCACTAGGAAAACCCGCGCCACCTAAACCTACCACCCCGGCGTCTAAGGTCCGTTGCACAATCTCTTCGTGGCTGAGTTTAAGGTAATCGCAGGGTGGAAAATCTTCGCCCCAGTTGCTATCGCCATTATTGCTTATCACCAAGGTTTGGCTTTTAATGCCTGAAGGGTGACTGCTTAAGAAAGGTTTAATTTCTACTACAGTACCGTTCACCGGAGAGTGCAGTGGTACGGTCATCTCGTTACTACCACGCGCAATAAGTTGACCTTTAAAGACTTGATCACCTTCTTTCACTAAGCAATGCAGCATAGAGCCGTTGCGTTGTTGCATACCCAAATAAACCCGGTCGGGCTCAAAGCTGCGGCTAATGCTTTGTTGTTGAGTGAGTTCTTTATAACCCTTAGGATGAACACCGCCGCTGAAGGGTTTGGATTTTAAACTAAACATGTCGGTTCCTTAAGCGATCTTGGGTTTTGGCCACTGCCAAGTATTCAGTTGCTCGGCTTGCTCTTGCATGCTTAAGCAGCCCTGAGAACAGGCCTTTTCACATAAGCGGCAACCGGTACAAACTTGACTAATTACGGTATGCATTTGTTTACTGGCGCCCACAATCGCGTCGAAGGGGCAGGCTTTAAAGCAGCGAGTACAACCAGAGCAATTGGCTTCATCGATGTAGGCCACCACGGGGATCGAGCTGGAATTTGAGTCCAGTTCTACCCCCAAGAAACTGGCGATACTAGACGCTAAGGCATTGCCACCGGGGGACAACAGCTTGGCGCTAAACGACCAGCTACCATTGCTTCGGCGGCTTGGCGGCAACCCGCTTCACCACATTGACCACATTGACCACCTGGTAGCATGGCTTCCAGTTCATCTACTCTTGGGTCGCCTTCTACTTTTAAGGCCTTAGAGGCCCAGCCCAGTAGGGCACCAATGCCTGCGCCAAGGAGAAAAAGGATTAAGATAGAAACAAAGATCATCGTTATTCTCCTATTTACTCACCATGCCACTGAAGCCTAAAAATGCCATCGACAGTAGGCCCGCGGTAATAAAAGCAATCGGTAAACCGGCGAAGGCCTCTGGCACTTTGGCTAATTTGAGGCGTTGTCTTAAACCGGCAAAAAGAACAATCACAAGGCTAAAACCCACTGCCGAGCCAAAGGCATAACACAGCGTTTCTAGAAAGTTCATGTCGTTTTGTACCACTAGCAGGGCAACGCCCAGTACAGCGCAGTTAGTAGTAATTAAAGGCAGGAAAATCCCTAAGGCTTGGTAAAGCTCGGGACTGTTTTTTTGAATTAGTAACTCGGTAAGCTGAACTACAGCGGCAATCACCACAATTAGCACCAGAATACGCATCACTTGAATTCCCAGCGGTGCCAGTAGCAGGGATTCAATCAGCCAAGCTGCTACCGCGGCTAAACAGAGTACAAAGGTGGTGGCTAGGCCCATGCCTAAAGCACTGTCGATTTTGTTCGACACCCCCATAAATGGACACAAGCCCAAGAATTTACCAAGCACCACGTTGTTGACGACAGCAGTACTAATGAAAATGAGAAGATATTCAGCCACTGGGAACTCCAAAATCTAGTTAAGCTTACTATGCTAGCTTGCGATGCATGGAATGTACCAAATTGGTGAAATATTACCCTTTGTGATGAATGTTCCTTTTGTAACAGGGGTTTACAAAGCGTCTAAAACGGTGCGCAAAGCTTGATTTTGGCACAAAAACCCGACAAAGCTGATGTATTACATAAGTAAATTTGTTGTAAAACTAACAAGGCTAAAAATTGTTAAGTGGCTTATTTTTGGGAGCTTGCCGAACTTAGAAAAATTTAACATTGTTGACCGTTTGTTCAGGTTTTGTGAATTATCATTAAGACTTGCTAAGTCAGTTACCCACTTTTTTATTAAGGATTTTTTTAACTGAAGTTGGCTTCGCTTTGCAGGGAAGTCATCCAGAGTGTTGGAAGATAACCACAAACAACGTACCAAATTGGTGAATTGCTCCAAAATTGGGAGAAACCCAGTTTTACAGCGGTGTCGGCAGGCCTTTATTCGCGCTTAAACAAGCCCATTTATAGTAATAAACCCGACAAAAATAATGAATAACATAATAAATTTTGTTGTAAATCAAACAAAGCTTATCTAAACAAACCGCGTGCCCCAAGGCTTGGCAGTCGGGAATACCCTTTGCATTGTGCTCTATTGTGTTCAGCACTTTATTTAGCAATGCAAGGGATTGATAAGATGATGAATCAAATTAAGTCTACCTTGGAAGAAGCGCTTAATCAGCCCACTCCAATCAGTAAACAGCAGATCCTAGAGCAGTGCTTTCAGATCTTAGAGCAAATGCCAATGGCGATGTCTATTGGTGATTTAAATGCCAACTTTGTGTTTGTTAACCAGCGTTTTTCTCAGGTAACTGGATACCAAAAAGAAGAATTGCTAGGGAAAAATCATTCTTTATTAAGTTACAAAACCACACCTTTAGCTGTGTATCAGGAACTTTGGGAATGTATTGGCAATGGTGGTAATTGGCAAGGACGGCTAATTAACCGAAAAAAGAACGGCCAGCGTTATTTGGCTCAGCTGTCTATCACCGGTTTGCAAGACCAGAGCGGTCAAATTACTCATTATATGAGTGTGCATGAAGACATTAGCCAGCGTCATCAAAGCCAAACCAAAGCGGCTAATCAAAAAGCTATGGTTGAAGCGGTGCTCAATACCGCGCCAGTAGCGATTGCCTTAGTGAATGATAAGCAACAGATAATATTAGATAATTTAGCTTATAAAACCCTGCGCAGTGATTTCGGTAGCGAGCCGGTCAGTTTAGCCATGGGGCAGCTGGGCAATCGCTTACAAAAATCCGCTGGTCAAGCCTATGAGGATTTTCCCGAAGGTCATAACTTCAATATTGAAATTGGCCGAGGCGAAAGCAAACGTTGGTTTTCGTGCTGCTTGTCTTCGGTGGAGCTGACTGGCTCAGAAGTTGATGATTACTTCGTACCTAAAATTGCCCGTTACTGGGTGATCACCTTAAGCGAGGTGACGCGTGAACGTCGTCGTCAAGAACAGCAACGCTTAGCCGAGCTACGCCGCTCTACCGCCGAAACAGAAGCCTTCCATAGTATGCAAGAGGCTTTACACGCTGCCATTCACCAAATTCAGGGGCCAATTAATGTTATAGATGCAGCGCTGCAAATGTTCTGTGGTGTGTCGAATAAATGCGCGCGTATCGACGCCATGCAAGCGGGCTTAGAAGCTGGTCATGCGGCTATAGCCCAACTACAAAGCGCGCTACCACAGCAGGCTCAGGAGCCCATGCAATCGGTGAACGTGAATCAGCTGGTACACGAGGTGACTGAAATGAGCAGCGAGCGCTTGCTCAAACGCAGTATTACTCTGCAGCTTAGCTTGAACGGCACCTTACCAACCTTTACCGGGCAGCCCTCTAGGCTTCGAGTAGCCTTAAAGCAGCTCATCGACAACGCCATTGAAGCCATCGATTACGGAAAGAAAAGCCGCAGAGACATCGTTTGTAGTACCCAGTTAATTGATGAGGACATTGAAATTACTGTGGAAGACAGTGGGCCGGGGATTAAAAAGGAATTGCAATTAAAAGTATTTGAGCCCTTTTACAGTACTAAGCCTCTCAACAACAACGGATGTAGAGGGGTGGGTTTAAGTATTGTGCAGCAAGTTGTGAGCGAGCATAACGGTACAGTTCAGTATCAAAGTACATCATTAGGCGGTTGTAAGGCACGTATTGTTCTCCCGCTAGGTCGGAATAAGCGAGGTGAGTAATGGAATATTCAACGAAGCGTGAAACGCACATAGCCGAGAGTCACTTAGCGGCGCTATATGAAGTGAGTAGCGTACTCACCAACAGCTTAGATTATAAGCAAAGTGTCAGTAAGGTATTACAGGTATTGCACGACAAAGCGATGTTGCAACATGCCATGTTGGCCTTAATGGAAGAAAACGAGCAAATGCTCACCATCGATACTGTTCACTCTCCTAAGCTGGAAGGCTCGAACATGCCTAATAATGTGCGTTATCGTGCCGGCGAGGGCATTGTGGGTACGGTATTGAGTCAGAAACAGCCGATAGTGTTAAGTAAGGTGTCTAATGATTTACGCTTTGCCGATAAGTTAGACCTTTACGCCTTGGACTTACCCTTTATTGCGGTTCCGATTAAGAAAAATGCCGAGGTACTAGGGGTATTGGCGGCCCAGCCTTTATTGGATGATCCCAGTAAGCTGCCGCTATTTACTCGCTTTCTAGAAATGACCGCCAATTTGATTGCTAAAAGTGTCTTGCTGGCGAAAGACGTGGCGGTACAAACCGATCAACTACAAGCCGAGCGAGACCGGCTACGCCGCAAGGTAAGAAGCAACTACTCCATGGACAACATCGTGGGTCATTCACGGGTGATGCGCCGCGTATTTGAACAGATCCGCTTGGTGTCTAAGTGGGATAGTACGGTATTAATTCGTGGTGAATCGGGTACTGGTAAAGAGCTGATTGCCAACGCCATTCACTATAACTCACCACGCGCCACTGGGCCGTTTATTAAGCTTAACTGCGCCGCCTTGCCCGACAACTTGTTAGAGTCGGAGCTGTTTGGTCATGAAAAGGGCGCCTTTACTGGCGCGGTGAAGCAGCGAAAAGGGCGTTTTGAAATGGCCGACGGCGGCACCTTATTTCTAGATGAAATTGGCGAAATTTCAGCAGCCTTCCAAGCTAAGTTACTTAGGGTACTGCAAGAAGGAGAGTTTGAGCGGGTAGGTAGCACTCAAACCCTGCACGTGGATGTGCGGATTTTGGCCGCCACCAACCGCAACCTTGAAGAGGAAGTGAAACAAGAGCGCTTTCGCGAAGATTTGTATTACCGACTGAATGTAATGCCGATGTTCCCGCCGCCGTTGCGTGAGCGTATTGAGGACTTACCCGATTTAGCAGAGTTTCTATTAGAGAAACTGTCTAAGCAGCAACGCCGCGAGTTGTCTTTAACCGACAGCGCTATTCGTATGATGATGGCCTACGACTGGCCCGGTAACGTGCGTCAGCTTGAAAACATGCTGGAGCGAGCATCGGTAATGAGCGAAAGCGGCATTATTGATCAAGATTTGATTGTCTTAGATGGGCTAGATGGGCCTAAATTTGCGCCCAGGGCGCCAGTGGAAAAACCGATGGTTGAACATTCTGATATGGATGAGCGAGAACGGGTGATAGCGGCCTTAGAGCAAGCGGGTTGGGTGCAAGCCAAGGCTGCTCGGCTGCTAAATATGACACCACGGCAAATTGCTTATCGTATTCAAACCATGAACATCAACGTACGTCAAATGTAAACCTTTGGCTGTCGGATTTGCGACAAACCCGACAGCCAATTTCCTTCCGCTACAAAGTAAACCACCGTAACTTATTGTTTTATATAAATATGGCCACTGGTACGTAGATTGCAACTCAGTCATGTAAAAGGTTAACAGGGAAGCTTTATATGACTATTCAAGCACTCGGCGAGCAGCCCAAGGATACAAAAACTCAAGAGCAAGCAGCCTTGGTTGAGAAGCATCCTTGCTTTTCTAAAGAAGGGCATCGTTATGCCCGAATGCATTTACCGGTAGCGCCGGCATGTAATATTCAGTGTAACTATTGCAACCGCAAATTTGATTGCAGCAACGAAACTCGCCCCGGAGTGGTCTCTAAGTTGTTGTCGCCAGCCATGGCTGCTAGACGTTTCCAAAAAGTGAAACAGCACGTACCGGAAACCCAAGTAGTGGGTATTGCAGGGCCAGGTGATCCTTTAGCTAATCCAAAAGCTACCTTGGCTAGCCTAAAAGCCATTGCTAAAGTGGATAGCGAGGTACATTTATGTATTTCTACCAACGGCTTGGCTTTACCCGACCAATTAGACGATTTAATTGCGGCTGGAGTAAAACACCTCACCATCACCATCAATTGTATCGATGCTGACATTGGTCAGAAGATTTACCCTTGGGTGTATTTTAATCAGCAACGACTACGCGGAAGAAAAGCAGCGCAAACGCTGATCGATCGCCAGTTAATCGGTTTAGAGGCGGCGATTAAAGCGGGTATGTTGGTGAAGGTAAATACGGTATTGATTCCAGGAATTAATGATCACCATATCGAAGCTCTTGCCGAAGAGCTAGGGCGTTACGGAGCCTTTATTCACAACGTAATGCCGCTGATTTCTGACCCCGCTCATGGCACCTATTTTGGCTTGATGGGACAACGCGGCCCCACTAAAGAAGAACTAGATAACGCTCGAGCGCTGGCTGGGCAAAGTATGAGCCAAATGACCCATTGCCAACAATGTCGTGCAGACGCTGTGGGTAAACTGGGCCAAGATATTGATATAGCGGCTTTAGAAAACCCGACGGCCAATACTAGCAAGCCGCTGCATATCGCGATTGCCACTAAGAGCAAGCTGCTTATTGATCAGCACTTTGGCCATGCCAGTGAATTTAGCACTTACTTAGTGAGTGCCGATAGCATTGAGAAACAAGCTGACTTTAGCTGGCAGCAATACTGCTCGGGTAGCGACGAATGCGAGCCAGAGAGCCAACAAAAAGATTTGTCTGCGCTTAATCACTTCGACCAAATCTTATGTAGCCGTATTGGTTTAGCCCCTAAACAAGAGTTAGCCGAGCTAGGGGTTGAAGTGGTCACTCAATACGCTCTGCGTGACATTGAGCAAGCCTTAAGTGCGATTCAACAGCAGTTGCAAGCACAACGCAGCAAAGCATCACCTTGTAGTGTAGGGGAGTGTGGATAATGGCCTTATCAATTACTAAAGCCTGTATTTCTTGTTACGCCTGTAAAGAGGTGTGCCCTCAGGGAGCGGTATCGAGTGCTGGTGCTAAGTTTAGCATCATTGAACACCGCTGTAACGAGTGTAAAAGCCTCGGTAAGGGGCCACAATGTGCGCAGATTTGCCCGGTAGAAACAGCCATAGTCGACGCCCAAGGTGAAGCACTGAACCCGCCAGGTTCATTAACCGGCTTACCGCAAGACCCTAATGTGATTGCCTTTTCGAGCTAGGAGGAACTATGGAACATCAGTTACTAGAAGCCGAAGATAGTTATATTGGGCCCGCTTGGGAGCAAGCCTTAAGCAAGGTGACTCACCCCATGTCTCTGCGAAACCGAGCGTGGTTTAAAGGTATTATTTTGGCTCAACTGGCTGGGAATGCCGCCTTACCCCATGGTTTAGGTTTGGATAACGCCAGTTATTTGGAGCTAAAACGCGCCGTTAATAGCCGAGAAGTAGAGAATCAAGAACTGTTATGGCGGCAACCGTTCAAAGCTAATCTGCGAAAGCGTTCGGAAGTACTTGCCGAGGTGTTTAGTTTACGCGCTCAAGAACGTAATGAGCTGATTGATGTACTGATAGAATACGCCAACCCTAAAGCGCCTTATGCGCTGCAAATGGCGATTGTTGTTGCTACCGCTTGTTTATCGCAGGCCCACCTATGGCGCAGCTTAGGCCTAAGTGAACGTGCCGAATTAGGCGCTTTATTGAAATACAATTTCCCAGATTTGCATGCCATGAATACCAATAACATGCGCTGGAAGCGGTTTTTCTATCGCTAC
This sequence comes from Agarivorans gilvus, assembly GCF_001420915.1. Lineage (NCBI taxonomy): Bacteria > Pseudomonadati > Pseudomonadota > Gammaproteobacteria > Alteromonadales > Alteromonadaceae > Agarivorans > Agarivorans gilvus. The sequence goes on from NZ_CP013021.1 coordinate 423,280, forward strand.
TTATGCCAGCAAGGTGGTGACTATGTATGTCGTGCGCCAAGTTGCGCAGAATGCTCCAGTTACAGTGAGTGTTTCGTATAAATCTTAAGATCGTTATTGAGTAAGTATTTACCGAGGTAGTAGTAATGATTAAATGTAATTTTAAAGCGCTGTTAGTGGGCGTAACTGCCCTAAGTGCTTACTTCAGTTTTTCCTGTGCCGCCGATACCGTTCAAGTAGCGGTGGCGGCCAACTTTTACCAACCCTTGCAACAAATTGCCCAGCTGTTTGAGCAAGATACCCAGCATAAAATGCAAATATCGGTGGGCTCTACCGGCAAACTGTACGCACAAATTATTAACGGTGCGCCTTTTGAAGTATTTTTTGCAGCCGATCAAGCTCGCCCAAGCCTATTGGTTAAACAACAGCTAGCATTAGCCGAGTCTCAGCGCTCTTATGCGCAAGGCCAGTTAGTATTGTGGTCGCCTAATGCCAGCCTTGTTGATCAGCAAGGCAAGGTTTTGAGCAGTAATACTTTTAGGCATTTAGGCATTTGTAACCCAAAAACCGCTCCCTATGGCGCAGCAGCCGTTGAGGCCTTAGAGCAGTTGGGACTTTACTCGAAAGTACAAAACAAATTGGTTGAAGGCCAGTCGGTGGCGCAAACCTTTCAGCAAATCAGCTCCGGTGCGGTTGAGCTAGGCTTTGTAGCCTTATCTCAAGTGTTAGTTGATGGTGAAATCAGTCAAGGCGCTGCGTGGTTGGTGCCAGGGCAACTGTATTCACCAATTAAACAAGACGTGGTGTTGTTGACCAAGGGTAAAGATAATCCTGCTGCACTAGCACTGATGGCTTATTTACAGACCGACAGCACTCAAGAGCTAATTAGAGCAGCGGGTTATTCCATTCCTTAACTCGGTAGCGCTGCAGTAGTTCAAGACGCTTGTAGATTTTATTCACTTATAGACTAGCCGTGGGGAGACGAGATGCCTGATTTAATGGTGGTATGGCTAACCTTGAAGTTGGCCTTGGTGGTCACCCTAGTCTTAGTGTTGGTAGCCACCCCTTTAGCATGGTGGTTATCGCAAACCCAATCGCGGCTTAAGTCTTTTGTTGGGGCTTTATTTACCTTGCCCCTAGTATTGCCACCCACGGTATTGGGTTTATAAACACTTGCTTTCACTTCCCATGAGCTTTTTTGGTAAACAACAAAGTGGTCAGGTTATTGCGCGAGTTAGGGAGATGGACAAGATTCGCCAATTCTTATCCGGTTCTGCACTAAGCCTAGTTTTAGATTTGTTTTTTGTTGGTGTTTTTCTGCTGGTAATGTTTTTCTATTCATCTCGATTAACTGCTGTTGTGTGTATATCATTAGTTATGTATTTTGTTTTTTGGTTGCTTGTTGGGCCAAGCCTAAGAAGACGTGTAAATAATAGCTTTGAATGTTCAGCCGAAAATACAGCTTACTTAAATCAAGCGATCACAGGCATAGAAACCATTAAAACTAATGCAGTTGAACATGGGTTTGTTAAAAAATGGCAGTTAAACTTGGCTCTTGAATTAAAATCTAATTTTAGTGCTCGTATTACCAGTATTTGGGCGCAGCAGGGCGTTGGACTAATTCAAAAATTATCTGCAGCTTTACTATTATGGTTAGGCGTTAAACTAGTTCTATCTGGGGACTTAACCGCAGGGCAGTTAGTGGCTTTTAATATGTTAGCTAGCCAAGTGACTCAACCTATTTTACGTTTATCACAAGTTTGGCAAGAGTTTCAACACTCGCTTATTTCATTAAAGCGTATTGGCGATATTTTGTCAGAACCTCCAGAAGCGGGTTCTGAGGGTTTAACTTCAAGCCCGCCAGTTAAAGGCGCTATTCGTTTTAATCAAGTACGATTCCGCTATCAAAGCGACGCGCCTGAAGTATTGCGAAATTTGAGCTTTTCTATAGAACCTGGCGAGTTTATTGGCATTACCGGAAGTTCGGGCTCAGGCAAGAGTACATTAACTAAGCTAGTGCAACGTTTATATAGCCCAGACTCTGGAGAAATATATATAGACGGGCAAGACTTGGCTATTTCAGATCCGGTTGAACTTCGTCGCAATATGAGCATTGTACTTCAAGACAATCACCTTTTCTCTGGCTCTATTGCCGACAATATTCGGCAGTGCTGCCCACAGGCGAGCAACTCTAAGGTAGAGCAAGCCGCCAAGCTTGCCGGAGCGCATGAGTTTATATGCGAACTTGAGCAAGGCTATAACACCCCCTTAACCGAACGTGCTGGCAATTTGTCAGGCGGGCAAAGGCAACGAATAGCCCTAGCTAGAGCACTCATTACCAATCCTAAAATTTTAATATTGGATGAAGCAACAAGCGCATTAGACTATGAGTCAGAGGCTGCAATTATTAATCGCCTTCCAGAGATAACCAAAGGGCGAACAGTAATAAGCATTGCCCATCGTTTAAATACCATACGAAACTGTGATCGGATATTTGTTATTAATGAAGGGCAACTTATTGAAGTTGGTAATCACGCAACATTGCTTACTAAGAGTGGGTTCTACTCTAAGTTGTTTAGTAGTCAATTGTAAATTTTATTGTTTATTGGAGGGGAGATGAGAATTAGGGTTCCAGAAGAAAGCTGGAAAAAGAAGCTTTTGTTGGTACTGGTTTGTATGTTTCTCGTGGGAATGCTGCCGGAATATAATGGTTTTTTTAGAAGTGATGATTCGTTTAAAGATACTAGTGAAGTTTGTGGAACTGTCACGTCATATGTTTACACTGGTGAAGGACCTGGTTCTGGTAAAACATTTTCAGCTTGGTATCTGATTATTGATAATAATGAAGGTAGGTTTGAATTCATGGTGGATCGACCCTTTATATTGCCATATATACCTGATTTTAGAGAATATATTGGTTCGCCAATATGTATAAAGTATATACCGGTTGTATATAGCTCCCTTAGTGACAAATTTGTTGTTGATATATTTTTTGATGGCAAGGGATTGTTGAATGAATCTCTGGCGAAGAAGTACTATTTTACACCAATAAGTCCGTTTTATTCTACTTATCTTATCTTTGTGTTTTTATTTATTTTTTTGTTGATTATTGATTTTAGAGGGAAATAATGTCGAATTTAGTAAGGCCTTGTTGATCAATTCAGAGCCAAGAATGCAGTAACCCCAAGGCGCTTTCCTCTTTATTCAGCTAGCTGACGAGCAGGCATACCTAGCCTGCTCATTTTGTTCAACGCGCACACTCCGGCCATGATTTCGCCGACTTGGGCGTTGTAACAACGTAGACTCAACTTGTCGCTAAGCAGTTGTTTGAAACGATACATCGCCGTCTCCGATAGTGAACGAAGATGGTAAGCATTGTCCCGTTTCCAGTTTTCCAACTCACCTTGCTTCAAGGCTTTTACTGCAACGTTCCGTGGGTGACCCGCTTCCCACATACCTGCATTCTTGCGTGGAGGGATTAGTGCAACAGCCTTCTTACGTTGTACTTCTTGATAGCTCTGCCGTGTGTCATAGGCACCATCAGCGCTTACTGCTTTCACTTTGCGCCGCAGCGGTCTCAACAAGGTGGGTAACACTTCACTATCGTGAACCCAGTCCATCGAGACCTCAGCACTCACTATCTGATGGCTCTGGGCATCTACTGCCATATGCAGTTTTCGCCAGACTCGACGCTTTTCAGCGCCGTGTTTACGCACCTTCCACTCTCCTTCGCCAAACACCTTAAGACCTGTAGCATCGATAACGAGGTGAGCCGCTTGACCTTGGCTAGGTAGGCGATAGTTGACTTCAACAGTCTTTGCTCGCTTGCTTATACAACTGTAATCGGGAGATTTTAAGTCGACCTTGAGCAGGCGAAACAATGAGTTGATGAAGCTTTCAAGAGCACGCAGTGGTAACTTGAATACGCCTTTAATCATCAGCGCAGTTGCGATAGCGGTGTCACTGTAAGTTTGGCTGCGCCCTCGACGACCACTGCGCTCAGTGTTATTCCATAGTTCTATGGCTTTCTCATCCATCCAGAAGGTCAATGAGCCGCGTTGCTTCAGTGCACTGTTGTACTGCTTCCAGTTGGTGATGTTGCCTTTCGCTTTACCCATGTTTGGTGACCCGACAGATATAGATACTGATCAGATCCGCGACTGCTGAGTTAGTTCAATCTGATTTAGGAAACAACGCCCTATCCAGCTAGAAAAACAATTTCAACTGATTTTGCTCATCATGGTGGCGAATCTGGGCTTCATGTTCAAATTGACGGTGTTGCCTATATAAAAGGCAAGTAAAATATTCTATCGTTTGAGCATCCTTACAAAGCACTTGGCGCATAGCGGTTGTTAGGGCTTATCTAAAATTCCAGTAAAAAACAACGCTAAATTACATTACCAGTATTTCTGGCATTACAAATAAAAATGCTCAAATATTCGAACGTAGACATAAATGATTAATTAGAGAGTTGCACTGAGTTTCGAAAATATTTATGTGACCAGATTTCCATAATCCAATACTAAAAAACAAGTCCCCTTGCTAATGGCGATTTTTTCCGCCATTAGCGAGTCTGAAAGGGTACTAGGGATCTAGGTTTATTGTTATGCGATGTTAAATCGTAACATATTCCAGGACAGCGGTGAGATAACGATTTCGTTTAAGTTTTGAGTGAGGGGTTTTGACTTAGGTACCACCTTATCAGGATGTTCTAAAGAATTAATATCATATACATCGTTATTTTCTAACGCTATATGAGAGGTCATTTCTACACGACCAAATGAACGCAAGTCACAATTAACCACCATGTTTTCATTTAATGATTTATTAATTGCGAATATTGTCAGCTCTGTTTCATCGTTAGAAATAACCGCTACCGAGTCTAGGTATGGCACGTCAGAAAAATCTCTAGAGTCATATTTATCACAATGGATAATGCCTCTTAAAGCAGTCCCTCGACCGTATTTTGATGCGTAGTAAATCGGATAAAAAATAGTATTTTTCCAAACTTTACCATTCTTATCTGTCATTATTGGTGCCAGCACATTCACCAGTTGAGCATAAGCCGCAATTTTTACTCGATCACAGTTGCGAATTAAGGCAATTAACATGGCTCCCGCGACAAGAGCGTCTTCAAAGTTATAGGGCTCTTCGAGAATAGCGGGGGCTATTGGCCAATCTTTGCCACGGTCTCGTATCGTCTCGTGATCCTGCTGGCGATTGTGATACCAAACATTCCACTCATCTAGCGAGATGTGAATATCTTGACTAGATTGAGTTTTCACTTTCATATAGTCAATAAGGTTGCCGATAGACTGTATGTATTCATCAAATGCTAAGGTCTTCGCTAGGAAGTTTGCGGTATCCTTTTCTAGGTTTAAATAATACTGATGCAGTGAAATGTAATCGATATAGGGATGAGCTTGTTGAATGAGTGTTTGCTCCCATTCGCCAAAAGTTGGTGACTCTTGTCCTGCGCTGCCTGCGGCAACAATTTCGATACTGCCATCAAGAAGCTTCATCGCTTTTGCGGTTTCTCTAGCTAAACGCGCATATTCGAAAGGTGTTTTTTGACCGACTTGCCAGTCGCCATCTAACTCATTGCCAATAGCCCATGTTTTAATGTTATGCGGTTTTTTATAGCCATGGGAGATACGAAGATCGCTGTAGTGCGTGCCACTGTCACGGTTACAGTAATCAAGTAAGTTAAGCGCATCCAAAATACTCCGAGTACCCATGTTGACCGTCATCATGGCTTCTGCACCAATTTCGTTTAACCAATCCATGTATTCGTTGGTGCCCACCTGATTGGTCTCGATACATTTCCAAGCTAAATCTGGTTTTCTGGGTCTATTTTCTCTTGGGCCGACCCCATCTTCCCAAACGTAGGTGGCGATAAAGTTACCACCGGGTAAACGAACCATGGGCACATTTAGCTCTTTTACTAATTGTATAACGTCACGACGAAAGCCGTTTTCATCAGCTGTGGGATCTTCCGGGTCATAGATACCACCGTAAATACAACGCCCCAAGTTTTCTATAAAAGATCCATAAATGCGATTATCAATTTTCGAAATGATATAGTCTTTATCAAAAATAACTTTTCCTTTCATTATTCAACCTTTTAAAAAAATAAAAATAAATAGGATACCAGTTTTAATAAAACAAAATAATTAAAGAGCCGTTTGTGAAATAAATGATAAAGTAAACAAGCCGCCTATAACAATTAAAATAAATATAATGCCACTGTAAATTGATGAAACATTGCTCACGTTTCGCGCATAAGTAAAGGACTAGCGTCCAACGTTGTTTGTGCCTTTAGTTGAGAAAGTGCTGGTGGGTTGGGATTAAGATTAAAAGTGACAGAGCGGAATCGGACAAATAATATTAGAGTTAGCAAGTATGAGAAATTTAGACGGCACTCTTTGCTTTGTTAAGTAGTGCAGCGCTAGAGCGAAGATAAGCAATTTTTTCCTAATGAAACTTATTCACCAATTACTAAATTAGCAAAAATACTGGCAAACTTTTGTCCATCTTCATATTGGCCTGATCAGGCTGAAACACTTTTACCTCATTCCAAGCTTGGTTGCTGCTGTTTGTTTTGAGATTTGTCATTCCTGCCATTCTGCAAAGTGGTCGAGTAGAAAATCGATGGCCAGCCTCGCTCTTAATGGTAGGAAATGACGGTTTTGATATACAATCCAACTGCTGTTGCCGCTTCCCCAATAAGGCTCAAGAACTGGTACTAAACGACCTGATGTAATGGCATCGCTAAAGCTGCTTTTTGGTAGATACGCCACGCCTAAGCCCTCTGTACAAGCTTGCAAAACGGTGTGGGCATTATTGCTTTTCCACCGACCCCGTACTCTCACGTCATTTAAAGGTTTGCCATTCTTTTCAAACAACCACATATCTTTATTGGTGATAATACAACTGTGATGCTTAAGCTGTTCGGGTGAGTCGGCAAGCCATGCTCATCAATGTAGTTCTGACTGGCTGCAGCAGCCATGGGACGATCTACAAGCTTTCTCGCAACCAACCCTGAATCGCTTAACCTCCCATAACGGATGGCAAAATCAAAACCGTCTTCAATAAAGTTCACCATGCTGGTGTTGAAGTTTATTTCTACCGTGAGATTAGGGTGTTGTTTGGCGAATTCCATTAAAGCTGGCGCTACATAGTTTTCAGCAAACGCGCCAGCGGCACTCACTCGTAAGGTACCGCTCAATTGCGTTTGTTGCGTGGTGAGTTGCTCATTGGCTTGTTGAAGTCCAATGACTAACTCTTTGCACTGTTGGTAATATGCTTGGCCAGCTTCGGTTAAGCTCACCATTCTTGTCGATCGTGCTAACAAGGCGACACCTAATCGTTCTTCCAACCTAGTGACTTGGCGACTGACGTGACTGGTACTGCAACCCAATTGTTTTGCCGCCGCAGAGAACCCTAGGCTCTCTGCAACCGTAACAAACTCGTTGATGCCCTCAAAACTGTCCATAACTACCTTTGCTAAATAGCAATAATGTTTTGTCAATATGGCGTATTATCACTTAATCGTTTAGCAATTAGTATGTCGGTGTTCAACAAATACAATTAAACCAATAGGAAAACCATCATGAAGAAAGTACTCATTATTGTAACTAACCATGCGACGCTGGGTGAAACTGACCAAGCGAACGGAACTTACGCACCAGAGCTAACTCATGCACTTAGCGAACTACTTGCTGCTGGCTTCGATTACGACATTGCTTCGATTAAAGGTGGTCAGGCTCCACTATATGGAACCGATATCGAGGGTGATGCAGTAAATGCGAAAATCTTAGCTAATGATGATTTCCAAAACCGTATCAATAACACGATTCCAGTGTCACAGATCAACGGCGACAGCTACGACGCAATATTTTATCCAGGTGGCTTCGGTCTTCTTTCCGACTTGGCGAGCAACGAAGACTTTGCAAAAATTTCAGCAAAGCATTATGAAGATGGCGGTATTGTTGCAGCCGTGTGTCATGGTCCTGCTGCTCTTCTTCCTATCACACTAAGCAATGGTGACAAGTTGCTTGAGTCTAAGTCAGTGACAGGTTTCACTCGTGAAGAAGAGATCGATTTTGGCACCATCAATGACATTCCTTTCCTTTTGGAAGAGTCTTTGGCACGTGGTGCAGCTCGTTATTCAAAAGTTCAACCTTGGCAAGAGTTTGTGATTGTGGATGGTCGTGTTATCACAGGGCAGAACCCTACAAGCGCTCATGGCGTCGGTAAAGCCATCGTGGATCTATTGGCTTAAACGATAATTGGGACTTAAACCCTACCTCAATGCGGTAACATGTCCGATAAGAATTTCTCTCCCGCATTCACAGTTGGCATTTTTCGGCTCAGAAGTGGCGTTATTCGAGTTAGCTAAGCTAGCTAACTCGAAGTTTTCCCAAGATCAGCCATCGTTAATTGAAACTGTTCTAGGATGCTTTGTCACATGACTTAGCTTTAGAACTAATTGCTACTTTGCTAATTAAGTTCAAACTCTAAATTATTTTGTCCGAACTGAGTTATTTAATGAAGATTACATTGTTGCCGCGTTGCAAACCGTAACATGTTGCCTTGGCCGATGAAGGCTTTCACTCTCGAAACTCAATCTCTAAACATCGCTTAAGCAGGCGTTGGGCAGTTTGTTTCACCAAAGAGTAACTACCCATGATTGTGGCTAAATTGAATTAGTTTTGGTCAGACCTCACAACTACCCGGTTATAACATGGTGTCTGTCGCTTTCTTTCCCTGTATTAAAGCTCTAAGTTCACTTCTAACGGGCTTTGCTGTTGTTCCTGCTTAACTCGCTTCATCTTTGGTTTATACAGGCTGACGCGGTTTTTGCCGTTTTGTTTGGCGTGGTACATCGCGCTATCGGCTTCGTGTAATAAAGCGAAGAATAAGTCGGCATTTTGTTTCTGCGCGCTAGTGGTTACGCCAACACTACAGGTCACTCGGCCTATGGCAGTTAATACTGGCGTCATTGCTTCTATTGCACTGCGAATGTTTTCGCCAATGGCCAAGGCTAGCTTTTCGCTGGTATCAGGCAAGATGACCACAAATTCCTCGCCGCCAAAGCGGGCCAATAGCGGGGCTTCACCGAGTTGCTGCGCTAGGGTATTGGCCACCTGTTGCAATACGCAATCGCCAGAGGCGTGGCCGTGAGTGTCGTTAATTAATTTAAAATTATCAATGTCGATAAACAATATTGCGGTTTGATAAGGTGGTTTTTGTTGCTCAACTAACACCTTGGCTTTTTCCAATAGCGCCCGCCGATTTAAGGTTTGGGTTAAGGAATCAATATCGGATAAAGCTATAAGTCGCTTGTTTAGCGTTTCTACTACCAAGGCAAAATAACCTACGGTGGTGATAATTGAAGCGCAAGCTGCAATAAACATGGGCAGGGCAGTAACCGATTGAGCAGTAAATAAGTGGTTTTCAGGCTGAGTGCTAAAGAGTAGCGCCAATGCTTTACTCGATTCACTTAGGGCTTGAGTGGCGTAAGAGAATATTAACAAGCGTTTGCCTAAGCTGCGCTGTTGTTTGCTTCTAGGGCGAATAGAGTCAATCAACAACAGCATGAATGCAGTGGTGACTAAGCTCATTAGGCTGACTCGGTAGACATAACTATAATTGATGATGGTCCAGTACATCAGCACGGCCAGTAACAATAGCAGTAATAGGGCGAATTGTTTGAGCGATATTTGCGGAGCTCGCGCTACCACCTTACAGTTGCCGCGCAGCGCACTATATAATCCTAAACAGAGTAATCCGTTACCAAGAAATACCGATAATTCAACCGGAATGGCCAAGCGAGACATATAAAAACACAGGGCTGCGGCTACTAAGGTGCGGCCAATTGCCCATTCTTTAATTCCAGCAATTTCAGTATAACTGTGGGCTAAAAACATTAATACCACCGCACCTATCAAGTGGGAGCTGGCTAATATAAAAAAAACAGTTTTTATATCTAACATCACTATAAATTTATCTTTTTTTTATCCGCAGCGTCATCCGTAACGGCGCTGTTATTTCATTGCTGTAGGTGTCTAGCTCATCACACCGCTTGGCTTGAATTTGGTAGCGTTTTCAAAGGCGCAACTAATAACTCAGCAGTATGATTGTTCCATGAGGATTTTGTGACCATATACCATTAAATTTGAAGCAACCTTGTTTTAGCGCAATGTTTCATCATGCAAAAACTGCTGATTGATAGGTTTTTTATGTAGTTATAGGAATGATTTACAGGGGATAGACGTTTGCAGTTGTTTGGCGGGGAAACTAACAAAAAAGGGTTTATAAAAATAAACCCTTTTTAAAGTGTTGAAGCGTTTATAGCTTCGCTGCGGCGTCAAATACTACGTGGGTGTAAGCACCTTCTGGTTGTTTAGTAATAACCGGCGTTGACTCACTGTCGAGTAGAATTTTAACGGTGCGCTCATAAGCGGCTGGTTCTAAGTAGCCAATACCTTTGTCGCTATTGCTAAGCAGTTTGGCCACTTCTTTAGCCATACGAATTTGGTGAGCTTCGGTCTGCGCACCGGTGTCGTCGTATTCCAATACGATAAGGCCGGCATCTTCAGGGTTAGCTGCTGCCCATTCCCAACCTTTAATAGTGGCTTTTAAAAACTTCGCATAAGCGTCAAGTTTCTTAGGATCTTTTAGGCTGTCTTCTAATACGTACAAGCCGTCTTCTAAAGTGGCTACACCTTCTTCTTCGTATTTGAATAGCACTAATTCCTCTGGGGTTAAGCCGCCATCTAGTACTTGGCCGTATTCGTTGTAAGTCATGGTAGATACACAATCGGCTTGACCTTGGAAGATAGGATCTACGTTAAAGCCTTGCTTAAGTACGGTAACCCCGTCGGCACCGCCCGCTGTAGAGTAGCCCAGTTTAGACATCCAACTTAGGAAGGGATACTCGTTACCAAAGAACCATACCCCTAAAGTTTTACCGGCGAAGTCTGCTGGAGTGGCGATGCCGCTGTCTTTTAGACAGGTTAGCATCATGCCTGATTTACCGTAGATCTGACCAATATTCACCAGTGGTAAGCCTTTTTCACGAGTGGCTAGGGCTGAAGGTAGCCAGTCCACTACAATGTCGGCACCGCCACCGGCCAATACTTGGGCTGGGGCAATGTCTGGGCCACCGGGTTTAATGGTGAGGTCTATGCCTAGATCTTTGTAGTAGCCTTTATCTAAGGCCACGTAATAACCGGCAAATTGCGCTTGAGTTACCCACTTTAATTGTAAAGTCAGTTTTTCTGCTGCGCTGCCACTAAAACTAGCGGCCAAAAGTGCTGCGCCTGAGGCTAAAGAAAGTATCGTTTTTTTCATAGTTAAGTCCCTTTATATGACGAAAGTAAAAGCTGGTTTTAGTGTTACTTGTTTCCTCGGAATGAGGGGTGCCAAAAGAGCAAGGGTTTTTCGAGCAGAGCCAGAGCTCCGTAACTCAATGAACCGGCAATCGCCGCCACTACGATGGTGGCCCACACCATGTCCATATTCATTCTTCCCACTTCGGTGGAAATTCGAAAACCCATGCCCACAATGGGGGTGCCAAAAAATTCCGCTACAATGGCGCCAATTAAGGCCAAGGTAGAGTTCAGTTTTAGCGCGTTAAAAATAAACGGTAAGGCTTGCGGTAGTTGACTCTTCACAAAGGTTTGGGTTTTGCTGGCCGCGTAGGTGTGCATTAAGTCTTTATGAATCGCGTCGCAAGACTGCAAACCAGTAAGGCTGTTGATGAACATGGGGAAGAAGGTCATCACCACGATCACCGCCGCTTTTGACTGCCAATCAAAGCCAAACCACATCACCATAATGGGTGCGATACCCACGATTGGAATGGCCGACATAAAGTTACCTAGGGGGACTAAACCCTTGCGTAGAAAGGCGCTTTTAACTGCCCACTGCGCTACGATGAAGCCCGATAAACAGCCTATAAAGTAGCCTGATAACACTGCTTTTAGATAGGTTTGTTTAAAATCTGTCCACAGGGTGGGCAGGTTGTTGATTAAGGTTGAGAAAATCGCACTAGGAGCAGGTAATAGCACCGCGGAGACGGCATAACCCACCACGATGCTTTGCCAAAACAATAACAGCATGAAAGCAAATAGCCCCGGAATAAGCGGCTTAATATAGGCCTGTTTACTAGGGTAGCTCTCGCACAGCTGGGTGAGCCGTGAGAGTAAGGCACTGGCGGCTACAGCACAGGCCATAAGCAAGATTAACCAAGCCGGATTTTGGCTGTAAAAACCACTGTCGGCGGTGGCCAGTAATACTAATTGGCAAGCTAATATTGCCAGTAGTAATAAGGAGCTTAAAGACTTAGGCATTGGCTAGTCCTCCACGGCGTTTAAGTAAGGCTCGTTCGGCCACACTCACCAACCAAACTAACAATGAGCCGAGCAAGGCGGCCATGATTAGGGCGGCCCATATTTGTTCGGTTTGCCCGTAATAGGAGCCACTGAGTAAGCGAGAGCCGAGTCCGCCTTGTGCACCGGTGGGTAACTCGGCCACAATCGCGCCCACTAAAGCTGCGGCAATCGCGACTTTTAAGCTGGCAAACAAATAGGGTTGGGCAGAGTACCAACGTAGCTTCCAAAAGGTTTGTAAGGCGCTGGCGTTATAGGTGTACATAAGTTCTTGATGCAGGGTGTCTGAGGCGCGCAAGCCTTTCACCATGCCAATGGTGACGGGGAAGAACGATAAATACATGGAAATAATCGCCTTGGGCACCACGCCGGTAATGTTTAACGCCCCTAATACCACCACAATAATGGGCGCGATGGCCAAAATCGGGATGGTTTGTGAGGCAATCACCCAAGGCATTAAGCTGGCATCAAGGGTTTTGTTATGCACAATGCCAATGGCGATGACAATGCCCAAAATCGAACCAAAAACAAAGCCTAATAAGGTTGAATTTAAGGTGATAAAGCTGTGAAACACCAGTGAGCGTTTCGAGCTAACCGAACGTTCAAATACCGACTTTTTTAGCTCCATAGCTACCTGATGCGGCGGCGGAAGCATCGGCCGTTTAACCGCATAAGCTTGTTTAATTACTTGGCTGTAAGTCCAGTCCTGTTTTTTACGTTCAAGAGTGTTGATTAGTTGGTTACCATTCATGATTAAGGCCGCTAAATACCAAATCCCGATAATCGCGACGATTAAGCTCACTAGTGAAAACCATTGGCTGTCTGCTAAATATTTTTTCACGCTACAGGCCTCCTTTGTGCTTAATCAATGGCATGGTCATTGGCTAGAGCGTTGCGAATTTCAGACGCTAGCTCATGAAAGGCCGCTTGATCGCGCAGCGCTAAGGTTTTAAGCCGTGGCAGCGGGCTTTCTATCACCTTAACAATCCGCCCGGGGCGCGGCGACATCACCACGATGTGGGTAGATAACAACACCGCTTCGGCGATGGAGTGGGTCACAAAAATCACTGTTTTCTTGGTTTCCTGCCATATCCGCAGAAGCTCCATGTTCATGTGATCACGAGTGATTTCATCTAAGGCGCCAAAGGGCTCATCCATTAGCAATAACTCCGGGTTAATGCACAGCGCGCGAGCTATTGATGCGCGCTGTTGCATGCCGCCAGATAGTTGCCAAGGGAACTTCTTGTGGAAGTCTTGAAGACCCACCATCTTCAGGTATTTGTCGATCTGCTTTTGTTGGTGCTCGCCAGGTTGACCGGATATCTCCATGGGCAGCGCGCAATTTTGCGAAATGGTGCGCCAAGGCAATAAACCGGGTGCTTGGAAAACGTAGCCATATAAGCGGTTTAGGCGGGCGTCTTTAGGGCTGGTTCCGTCCACCTTGATTTCGCCAGCAGTGGCCTGTTCTAAATCGGCAATCACTCTAAGCAGGGTGGTTTTTCCACATCCTGAAGGGCCAATGAAGGAAACAAAGTCGCCCTCGTTAACCTGCAGGTTGATGTTAGAAAGGGCGTTTACTGGGCCATCGTTGGTTTCAAATACCAAGGACAAATCTTTCACCGAGATCATCGAGCGTCCAGTGTGACTTTGTATCGCCGCTTCTTCGCTGTCTACTGTTTGTTTTACTGCTAACATAAATTCTGTCTCTCCTTGACGAACTAGCGGGCTTAGCGAACTACGGCTGTTGGGGCGTTAACTTCGTTATATTTTTTTACCGCCTCAAAAATCGAAGGAAAGGCGGGGCGCTTGATATAACGGCCAGCACCTTCGGTAACAAATAACTCTCCATCTTTAAACACCACTTTTCCCTGACTAATGGTAATGTGAGGCGCGCCAGTGACGGTACGGCCTTCAAAGATGTTGAAATCGATGTTTTGATGGTGAGTCTCGGCAGACAAAGTATGCGTTTTTGCCGGATCCCAAATTACGATATCGGCATCGGCGCCTTCTACAATGCAGCCCTTTTGCGGATAAAGGTTGAAAATTTTGGCACTGTTAGTGGAAGTAACGGCAACAAATTCTTGCTCGCTTAAACGGCCTTTATTTACTCCCGAGTCCCACATAATCATCATGCGGTCTTCTATCCCTGCGGTGCCGTTAGGGATTTTGCTGAAATCGTCTTTGCCCATGGCTTTCTGATCGGCGCAGAAACAACAGTGGTCGGTAGCGGTGGTTTGCAAAGTGCCGCCTTGTAGCGCCTTCCAAAGGACTTCTTGATGGCCTTTCGGGCGAAATGGCGGGCTCATTACGTGGGCCGCAGCTGCTGCCCAATCGTTTTGGCGGTAAACACTGTCATCTAACTCTAAGTGGCCAGCCAATACTTCGCCGTAAACCCGTTGTCCTTCGTGGCGAGCGCGAGCAATTTCATCCACCGCCTCTTTACACGAGACATGTACCAAATAAAGAGGCACGCCAAGTGATTGAGCAATGCGAATTGCGCGGTTAGCGGCTTCACCTTCTACTTCAGTTGGGCGCGATAGCGGATGGGCTTCGGGGCCAGTTAAGCCCGCTGCCAGTAGTTTTTTCTGTAAATGATCGACTAACTCGCCGTTTTCGGCATGAACCGTGGGCATGGCACCGAGTTCTAAACAACGGTTGAAGCTGTTCACTAGGGTTTCGTCTTCGGCCATGATGGCGTTTTTATAAGCCATGAAATGCTTAAAGCTGTTAACCCCTTCCTCTTTTACTAAGGTTTCCATATCTTGGTAAACGCTGTCGTCCCACCAAGTCACAGCGACATGGAAGGAGTAGTCGGCCACTGAGCGAGAGGCCCAATCTTTCCAAGTGTTATAAGCTTCCATTAAGGATTGTTGCGGGCTAGGAATAACAAAGTCAATAATCATGGTAGTGCCCCCAGCAAGGCCAGCCGCGGTACCGCTATAGAAATCTTCGCTGGCCACCGTGCCCATGAAGGGCAGTTGCATATGGGTGTGTGGGTCAATCCCGCCAGGCATCACCAGTTTGCCATTGGCATCAATTTGTTCTGCATCTTCGGGAACGGATAAATTTTGGCCGATGGCGACAATTTTGCCGTCTTCACAATATACGTCGGCGTAAATACTTTGGTCTGCGTTGACTACCTTGCCACCTTTGATTAATACACTCATCACTAACTCACTCCATTATTAGATGTCTTAGCGTTTTATTTGGCTCACGCTTAGCGGTTTTATAAAGCGTTTCTAAAACCTTTGTTTATGCCAATGCAATAGATTGACCAACTGGACAAACTGTGTGCATTTATTTTGCTAAAGCCGCATGAAATCAGGGTTTAATACTAACAATAGGCCTTGAAAGAGGAGTTTAATCATTAGCCATTACGCGCCAAATCAGGGCGGATTATCACTGAATTAGTGCACAAATATTAAGCAGAGCTTGAATTCATTGCTGTGAAACTAACGGTACTGCTACCACCTAACCAAAAATAGACCTTTAAATTCAATCAGTTATATATGTGTTAATAATCTGTTGTCCAAATGGTCAGGTGTTTGCATGGTTAACTCTACTAGATGGCAGTCTTGTCTCACAGCCAGACCAAGCCAATGTTGGGTGATAGGAGAATGGAATGAGTACGTTAAAAATAAATAGTGACCGTTTATGGGATAGCCTCATGGAAATGGCAAAAATAGGTGGAACAGAAAAAGGCGGCTGTAAACGTTTAGCGCTTACCGATTTAGATAAACAGGGCCGCGAGCTCTATATCAAATGGGCCGAAGAAGCGGGCTGTAGTGTGAAAGTCGATGCTATTGGTAACATTATGTGTACTCGTCCGGGTGAGGATATGAGCCTTGCGCCTGTGGGAACCGGCAGCCACTTAGATACTCAGCCCACCGGTGGTAAATTTGATGGCGTATTTGGTGTATTAGCGGGCCTTGAAGTGGTGCGTTCATTAAATGATCAGAACATTAAAACCAAACATCCGGTGGAAATTTCGGTGTGGACTAACGAAGAGGGGTCTCGTTTCGCCCCTGCCATGATGGGTTCAGGTGTGGTATCTGGACGCTTTGGCCTGCAAGAGATCTTAGATACCACCGATGTTGACGGTTTGCGCTTAGGCGACGAGCTAGAACGGATAGGTTTTGCTGGTGAAACTCCGGTGACAGGGCGTAAGTTTCATGCCTTTTTTGAAACCCACATCGAACAAGGTCCTTATTTAGAAGCTGAAAATAAGCAAATTGGTGTAGTCACTGGTGGCCAAGGCCAGCGTTGGTATAACGCTACATTGCTAGGGCGGGAGTCCCATGCCGGCACCACCCCCATGCATTTGCGCTGTGACGCACTACTAGCCAGTACCCAATTGATTCAAAAAGTCGAAGACATTGCCAAAGCGCACGCCCCCGGTTGTGGCACTGTAGGCTTCATGCAAGTGGTGCCTAACTCGCGTAATACCATTCCTGGCAAAATTGAGATGAGCATCGATTTACGTCATCCCCTGGATGAAGAACTCAGTGCCATGGATAAAGCGCTAAGTGAAGCAATCGCCGAGATTGAATCGGCCACTGGTGTTGCTATTCAGCTAGATCCTTTCTGGTATTACGAGCCTATTCATTTCGACGAAAACTGCGTGAATGCCGTGCGCAAAGCGGCAAATGATCTAGGTTACAGCAACATGGATATTATTGCCGGAGCAGGACACGATGCTTGTTATGTGTCGGACTTTGCTCCTACCAGTATGATTTTTACGCCTTGCTTGAACGGTATTAGTCATAACGAAATAGAAAGCACCACTCAGGAAGAATGTGAGGCAGGTTGCTCGGTATTATTAAATGCCATTGTGACCATGGCTGAGCAAGTGAACGAAGCTGAAGCCGCTGACCTGGCTGCCGCTAAATAGTGATAAGTGCGCTAAAGCGATAACTCGATTTATCGCTTTAGAGCAATTTAATTCCACAGCCTTTTAATACCATGCGAGTTAAGAACTCCACTCCTGCCTCATAGTCGCTTTCATCTAAGCTGGGTTTTTCTAACATCATGCTGCATTGCAACGCATGGTCGGCGTAGGCCTGAGTCGACGACCAAATCATAAACAGAAGATGCTCCGGGTTGATGGGTTCCATCCATTGTTTGGCTATCCACTCTCTAAATACTTGGCAAGTTTTATCAAACTGTTGCTTAAGATCGGTAGCGAGCTGCTGTTTTAAATAGGGAGCGCCATGTAGGATTTCTGCGGCGAAGATCCGCGAGGCATTAGGGTGCTCTTTAGACATTTTAATTTTCTGCAGTATGTATTGGCGTAAGGCCACATTGGGATGCTGATCGGCGGTCATCTGATCCATGTGGCTCATCCACAATACCAATAAGCGACTTAATACGCCTTTATATAGCGCTTCCTTGGTTTTGAAGTAATACAAGACGTTGGCTTTGGGCAGATTAGCTTTGGCAGCGATGGCGGCAATGGTGGTACCTGAATAGCCATTCTCGCCAAATAGCTGCTCTGCCACAGCTAAAATTTGCCCTAGGTTATCTTTACGAATGTCGGCGAGTTTACGGCGCTTAACGCCACTGCTAGCTGCTTTGCTCATGGTTAGGTTCTTTTCACTCCCTTGTTCGTTGCACAAACATGTGGCCAACCGCTTTAAAACTGGGCAAGACATGCTTAGCGTCACTGTTTAAGCATACCTGCTATTTTACTTAAGTCTAATAGTATTAGCTTTCTTGTTAAAAAATATATATAGAATTAACCTTATTTATCATGAGTTTAAATTCTATTTAACAGTCTCTCTCAAATCTTCTGACCGCTTGGTCAGAAGATGGTACAGGCCTTGCTTTATTTTTATACAACCAGAGGCAGAAGTCTCGGAATTATAAAAATAGGGAGATCCCATGGTGATGAGTATGGAGCAGCCACAAGGCTATTCACAACAACAGCTAGCCCTTGATCAAATGTTCAAGGATATCAATCCAGCACTAAGTGCCCGCCAAGCCGGTATCGAAAGTTCGCGTTGCTACTATTGCTACGACGCACCTTGTGTTACCGCTTGTCCTTCCAAAATCAATATACCCAGTTTTATCGCCAGTATTCACGCTGATGATTTAACCGGAGCAGCCAAAACCATTTATTCAGAAAATATTTTGGGCGGAAGCTGCGCTAGGGTTTGTCCAACTGAAATTCTATGTGAGCAGGCCTGTGTTCGTAATAAAGAACAAGAAAAAGCGCCGGTAAAAATTGGCTTATTACAGCGTCATGCTACCGACAATGCCAAATTTGTTGGTCACCCATTTAAGCGTGCCGACGCTACCTGTAAAACCATTGCGGTTGTAGGTGCAGGCCCAGCAGGTTTAAGTTGTGCTCATCGCTTAGCACTATTGGGTAACGAAGTTGAAATATTTGAAGCGGCGGAAAAGCCCGGCGGCTTAAACGAATATGGCATCGCCAAATACAAATTAACTGATAACTTTGCCCAAAAAGAAGTGGAATTCATTTTGGGCATTGGTGGCATCACCTTGCATACCAATAAGGCCTTAGGCAAAGACATTAGTTTGAGTCAGCTAAAAGAGCAGTTCGATGCAGTGTTTTTAGCCATTGGTTTACAAGATGTGCATTCATTGATGTTGGTGAATGAGGCTCATCCGCAAATTTTAAATGCGGTGGATTACATCAAAGAGCTTCGCCAGGCTTCTGATATTAGTGAGCTTGACGTACCCAAAGACAGCGCGGTAGTGATTGGTGCCGGTAACACAGCCATCGATATGGCTTGTCAGTTGAAGCGCTTAGGCACTGAAGAAGTGACGCTGGTCTATCGTCGTGGCAGTGAACACATGAGCGCCACCGAACACGAGCAGCAAATAGCAAAAGACCATGAAGTAAGAATTAAAACTTGGGCGCGTCCAGAGCATATCAATCTTAAGGATGATGGCAGCCTAAAAAGTTTGACCTTCCGTAAAACCTACACGGAAGACGGCCAGCTAAAAGATAGTGAAGACAGCTTTGAAATTAACTGTTCAGCGGTATTTAAAGCAGTAGGGCAGAAGTTTGCTTACCCCAAAGCCGAGCAACTTATACCTACAGTAAGCAACGGAAAAATCGCTACCTTTGGCCAGCAAGTGACCAGCATCGATGGCGTTTATGCCGGCGGAGACTGTACCGGTGAAGGACAAGACCTAACCGTAGAAGCCGTTCAGCAAGGCAAACTCGCCGCCTTAGCCATTCATCACCAACTTAATCAGGAGGCTTAATTATGGCCGATTTATCTATTGAATTTGCAGGTATTAAGTCACCCAACCCATTTTGGTTAGCTTCTGCGCCGCCTACCGACAAAGCTTACAATGTTGAGCGCGCCTTTGAAGCGGGTTGGGGCGGTGTAGTTTGGAAAACTCTTGGCGAAGATCCTGCAGCAGTCAACGTTTCCTCTCGTTATTCAGCTATTTATGACCATAACGGCGAAGTGTCTGGCTTTAACAACATTGAGCTGATTACCGACCGCAGTTTAGAAATCAATTTAAAAGAAATTGAAGCGGTGAAAAAGGCTTGGCCCGATCGCGCATTGGTGGTGTCGCTGATGGTGCCTTGTGAAGAAGAGTCATGGAAGAAAATTGTTAAGTTGGTTGAGCAAACAGGCGCCGACGGTTTAGAGCTAAACTTCGGTTGTCCGCATGGTATGCCAGAGCGAGGCATGGGTGCGGCGGTGGGCCAAGTACCTGAATATGTAGAAATGGTCACCCGCTGGTGTAAAACCTACAGCAAATTACCAGTGATTGTGAAACTTACACCTAATATTACTGACATTCGTTTCTCAGCTCGCGCTGCCAAGCGTGGTGGAGCCGATGCGGTTTCAGCGATTAATACCATTAACTCAATTACCGGGATTGATTTAGACAAGATGTCTGCGCGCCCCATGGTAGACGGTAAAAGTACTCACGGTGGTTACTGTGGGCCGGCGGTTAAACCGATTGCGCTAAACATGGTGGCAGAAATTGCCCGTGACACGGAAACGATGGGTTTACCTATTTCAGGCATTGGTGGGATTAGTAACTGGCGCGACGCCGCTGAGTTTATCTCGCTGGGCTCGGGGAGTGTGCAAGTGTGTACCGCGGCAATGATTTATGGCTTTAGAATTGTCACCGAGATGCAACAGGGCTTGTCTAACTGGATGGACAGTAAGGGCTATAAGAAAATCTCTGACTTCCAAGGTTTGGCTGTGCCCAATACCACCGATTGGAAGTACCTCAACATGAACTACAAAGTGGTAGCCGATATCGACGATGATAAGTGTATTGGCTGCGGGCGTTGTTACATTGCCTGTGAAGATACCTCTCACCAAGCCATTGACCGCAAAGTACGCGAAGACGGCAGCGTGGCCTTTGAAGTGATTGAAGACAAATGTGTGGGTTGTAACCTGTGTCAGATCACCTGTCCGGTGGATAGCTGCATCAAGATGGAGCAAAAAGATGCCGACAAACCTTACATGAACTGGACTCAAGACCCACGTAACCCTTACAAAGACGCTTCTTAACTAGGTACAGGGCTAGGTCTGCTAGCCCTAAGCGCAATGCGTGATCAAGCTGATCGCATATTGCTCATCTTGTAAGCTGCTTGTATACAAAAGGTATAGAAACAACAAAGCCTGCTAATTAGCAGGCTTTGTTGTTAAATTTGGTATTCGCGAGTGGATTTGAACCACCGACCCCTACCATGTCAAGGTAGTGCTCTAACCAACTGAGCTACGCGAATATATTTTTATGGCCTTGGAGCCAGCTGCTGGGCAGCGAGTGGAATATTAGGGCAGTGTGTTGCGCCAGTCAATAGCCCTTTATTTTGTTTGCTCAATAAGTGTTCTTTCCGACACGAAAAATCAACAATCCCTGCTTAATTGCTGCTTTTATCACCACAGCTATTCAATATCCGCTGCCACTGTTTAACGTGTTGTCGATTAGCCTGATGAAAATCCGCCTGAATTTGCTGCATAGCCGCTGGTAAGTGTTGTAGACCTTGCTGCTTAAATAACTCGGCTAAAGGAGCGTTTAATAAGTTAAGACTTTGATCCAGTTCTGCCAAATAAGCCTGCACTCTGGGCATATACACCTTGTTTAGAATATTTTGCAAGATGATGAAGTCTTGCCGATGCTGCTGGCAGCTAAACTGGCGCTGCTGTAAGGCTTGACTGATGTTAACTAACCATCGACTCGCTGCGCTCAGCTCTTGGGCTAGCGCCCGTAAGCTGGGGGCGCTAGCAAGCTGCTTATTTAGAGCTAATACCTGGTTAGCATCGATAGTTTTTGCTTGGTTAAATTGCTCGCCAATATCAAGTAGTTGCTGCAATTGCTCGCTGAGCTTGCGATAAGTGGCTGTAGGCGATTCAGTTAAGCGGGTATTGCCTTGCCATAGACGCTGAATTGCAGCGTCTTGGCTCAGGTAGTTATTCCAATATACCGCCAAATGCCGGCGTTTTAGCGCCAGTATATTTTTTAGTTTCTGGTTCAGTGCCGGTTTAAGTTGTTGGCTGCTAATACAGTGATTGAGCCCTTGAATAATCTGGCTATGCCATATTAGTCGATAATCGGCGCTGGCAACTTTTCCTAAACTCGAGTTAGCCTCAAATACCAACTGGTCAAGGCCACAGGCGTGCAAACTCATACTATCGAGAAGAGATAGATTTAAATTGGGTTCTTCGCCATGAAAGTCACGCCAGCTTATTTGCGGCAGCGCTGCTTGGCTTGGTGGGGGCTCAATCGAAATATCTAAAACTCGATTGAGCCTCGCACTGTAGTCTGAAAATAAACGTTCGCTGGGCGGGCTTAACCAATTTACCAGTAAGTAAAGGCCGGCGCTTACAATTAGCAATAGCAAGCCGCTGTGTAAGACTTTCGCTTTACTCATGCTTCCTTATTAATAAATTGTAACTTGTGGGGGTTGTTACTGGCCCAAATTAAGCGGCTCATTAAACCCAAGGCACAAGCAGTAAGCGCTAATACGATGGCTATCCAAAATCCTTGTACGCCCATAGGCTCGGCGCTTAAATAGTCGGTAAAGGTGAGTATAGTGCCTATTCCAAGGCCGATGGGCCAAAAGCTAATTAATGTCACTAAGAAGATATAGCGGGTATCTTGATAACCACGAAGGGCGCCAGCGCAGCAAACTTGCAGCGAGTCCGACAATTGATAAGTGGCTGCCAGCAAGAATAGCGGTGCCGCTATCGCTGCTACAGCTTGGTTGCTGGTATATAAGCCGATGATCTGCATTCTAAACAGCACCGTTGCCGCGGCAATAAAGAAGGTAATAAACGTCACTAGAATAATACCGCTATAGGCGGAGATCTGAGCTTTATTGCTTGATTTCTCGCCCATGAAGTTACCGACTCGTATGGTTAAGGCGATACCAATACTTAAGGGCAACATAAATACCATAGAGGTAAAATTAAGGGCAATTTGGTGAGCGGCTACAATGTCGGCTCCCAGTGGCGAAAGCAGCAACGCAATCAGTGAGAATAAAGTAACTTCAAAGAAAATGGCGCCACCAATGGGTAGGCCTAAGCTGAAAATACGTTTGATTAATGGGTAATCTAGCCTCAACGGCCCACTAAATAAACACAGGGGTGCTATTGAGCGACTTTTGGCTAGATAGACGCTCATGGCGATAGCCATGAACCAGTTAACTGCGGCGGTGGCCACACCACAACCTGCGCCACCCAGTTGCGGCATGCCAAACAAGCCGTGAATGAAGATGTAATTAACAGGGATATTGACCAGCAGACCTATTACTCCAATTATCATAATTGCTTTAATGTTGGAGCGGGCTTCATTTACGCCACGTAGTACTTGGTAAACTGCAAAGGCGGGTAGACCAAAACACACATAAAATAGGTATTGCTTGGTAAGTGAAACTAGGCCAGCTTCCACTTCCATCAAATTAAATACCGAGGGCGCGAGCCACAATAAGCCCCACGCCAACGCAGCCAGCAGCAAGGAAATGACCAATGCTTGGCGAAAGATATTGCCAGACTTATGTGTCTGCTTCGCGCCAATCTGATAGGCTACCAAGGGGGTTACCGCCATCAGAATGCCTTGTATAAACAGTATGACTGGGTTAAAAAAGCTCGACGCAACTGCCACAGCGGCCAAGTCTTTGGGGCTAACCGAGCCAGCCATAATGGTATCGACAAAACTCATACCGGTAATGGTCAGTTGGGCCACTACAATCGGCCCCGCTAAGCGTAGAATGGCCAAGCATTCTTTTGAAAATCGTTGTTTAAAAGCCAGGAAGAAAGATTTCATGTTCACCGGAATTGTTCAAAATAAAAGTAAAGTTAATAAAATCGAAAAGAGCACGGGCTTAATGCAGCTATGGCTTGATTTAGCTGATATCGAAGGTTTAAGCATTGGCGCTAGTGTTGCGGTAAACGGGACTTGTTTAACCGTGGTCAACATTAGTGAACAAGGTGTGCAATTCGACTTAATTCAAGAAACGCTAAGTCTAACAAACTTAGACTCTTTAACAGAAGGGGATTTGGTAAATATTGAACGGGCCGCTAAGGTGGGTGATGAGATTGGTGGCCATTTGGTATCGGGCCACATTCACTGCACCGCTCGCTTGTTGGAGCGTAAAGCCACCGAAAATAACCTTTCCTTGCATCTTGGTTTGGCTCACAAGTGGCTAGATTACGTGCTGTATAAAGGCTTTATCTGTGTTGATGGCGCAAGCTTAACGGTCGGGGAAAAAACTGACCAAGGATTTTGGTTGCACCTTATTCCCGAAACATTGCGGGTGACCACGCTCGGTGAAAAGGCCTTGGGTGAGTTGTTTAATATCGAAATCGACAGTACCACGCAAACCACTATCGATACCATAAAGGGTCTTGCCGCTAGCGGTGAACTTAAACGCTGGTTGAGTTAGCCAAAGAGTATAGTGAGCAAGGGGGCAGCTTATTAAAGCTGCCCTTTAGCGTTTAATACTGGTAAATACGGATCTCTTGGCCCGACAGATTTAGGTTTAAATCGCCATTGCTATCGCTAGTGACCGATGAAGCACCAAAATCGGCGAGAGGATTAAGTTGAGCTGAGAGCAAACCTAAGGGAATGCTAGGGTTTTGTACGTTGTTGCTGTAGTTGAGCACCACCAAGACATGCTCATCGCCTAAACTTCTGCGGTAAGCCAATACTTCTCCCTCATGCAATACTTCAATATCCCCTTCACGCAAGGCTGGCGTAGTGTTGCGTAGTTGGATCAGCCTTTTGTAGTGGTGGTAAAGAGAATCTGTATCAGCCACTTGACTCGCTACGTTAAATTGTGCGGCGTTATGAGCAATTGCTCGATAAGGTGTACCGCTGGTAAATCCACCATCGGCAGTCCAACTCATCGGTGCGCGTAACAAGTAATCCCCGCCGCTGTTGCTGGTATGACCCATGCCAATTTCTTCCCCATAATATACGAAGGGCTGGCCGGGTAGGGTAAGTAAGGTAGCAGAGGCTAAGCGATATTTAGCCAGATCTCCGGAAAACTGCTCGTATACCCGCATGCCAGCAAAAGAGTCATGATTGGCTAGCAAGAGTCCCATACTACTCAGGGTATCGTTATGTAACCAGTCGACGATGTCGGTGTTGTCTGTAGAGCCCGAGTTCACGCCCTGCATGATCGAATAGTTCAAGTAAAACGCGAAAGCCGAACCACAAAAATCGCTTTGAGCGGCGGCGACCGAGGAAGAAGAATCTTCGCATATCATGAAGCGGTTGCTGTAATCTTGCATAACAACCTGTTGAATGCCGTACATAATGGCTGCATTTTCCGGCTGACCAGCCCATTGAGTCGGGCCGTTTTCGACAAGGTGAGTGGTGGCATCAAAACGAAAACCATCCATACCTGCGTTCAGCCAATAACGTAGGTTGTTGTAATGAAATTCAACCACATCTGGATTGTCGAAATTAAAATCTGGCATATTGGATTGGAATATGCCGTAGTAGTAGCCATAGCGCCCCTCATGCCAAGATGGGGAGTTTGACCAGTTTAGCCAGCCTGGGTTTTCTGAACGCCAATTATACCAATCGCGTTTGCCGCCAGCGTTGTTATCAGAATCGATGAATATCGGATTGTCACCAGAGCTATGGTTGATAAGGTAGTCGCCAATGACCCCTATACCGCGAGCATGCGCTTGGGTTAAAAATTCATCAAAGTCTGCACGGGTACCATAGTCACTTTCAATACGGCGATGATCAACCACCTCGTAGCCATGGTCATGGTCTGAGCTTTGATTAAAGGGCAATAACCATATTCCTTGAATACCCAGCTCTGCTAGATAATCCAGTTGAGATGTGAGGCCCTTAAAATCACCTATCCCATCACCATCGGAATCTTTATAGCTGCGTACAAAGATTTCCATGAATACTGCGCCTTTGTACCAATCGGCTGCTAAGGCAGGTTGGTCATCTAAGGCGACGGCGCTTAAGTCCATTAAGCTTTCAGCTGTGGCCTCGCCAATCGGCAGCTCAGTTGAAGAGGGCTCCTCAGAACTTGAGCCGCATGCGCTTAGGCCTGCTGCTATGGCTAGAGGCAGAGCGCCTGCGCGGAGATGTTTTAGCATGTTTACTTCCTTGTTAAATGTTTTTGTCGCTATTGACCGGCTTTACTGAGACATTTTCTATGTATTTACCAGAATGATGATCACCAGTAAGAAGTGCTTTAGGCTAAAATTTAGCTGTCACGATTTTCAAGCATATTGTCTTTATTGTCATTAAGCTGTGTCACAGTTTTACTGAGGAAAAATAAACGTGTTATCAATAAGTTGATTAACCGCAACTATTTGAGTTAAGCGTCAACTAAGGGGGCTTGAGTTGAGGGGCAACAGAGTGTAGCCGTACAAGTACGGCTGGCAATTGGCCTAGCTAAATCTAGCAGCGCTTTGGTTTAAAAAAACTGTTCGTCGTCAGCGTCGACAAAGGCCACTAGTTTGTCATTGGCTTCATCGATATGTAGCCGACAGTGTATCGGGCTGCAGCAAGCTCGGCAGTCTTCATAAAAATCTTGGTCGCCATTGCTCGCATCCATTTGAATGGGGGTATGATGACCGCAAGTGGGGCACGTAATCATTTTTTCGATATAGTCTTTCATGGCGATGACTCCACGTATATCCGCCCTTTAATTATGGCTTATATCGCTCAAATAACCCTAGGTTGAGTGCAATAAAACACCAGCTATTGAAGTTATTTTGCTAGGGCATTATTATTGCCCATCTTTTTAGTGTGTGAAGCACTCAATTTTATCGATAAAACATGTGATGTTTGGTAGGCATCACCACTGTATATGCAAGGATAAATATGCCAGTTATTACTCTCCCAGACGGTAGCCAACGTCAATTCGAAAATCCCGTGTCAACTATGGATATTGCCGCCGACATCGGCCCTGGCCTAGCTAAAGCCTGTATTGCCGGTCGTGTAAATGGTGAGCGTGTAGACGCCTGCGAGTTGATCCACGAAGATGCGCAAGTGGCTATTATCACCGCCAAAGACGAAGACGGTTTAGAAATCATTCGCCACTCTTGTGCCCACCTTTTAGGTCATGCGATTAAGCAAATGTGGCCTGAAACCAAAATGGCGATTGGCCCGACTATCGATAACGGCTTTTATTACGATATCGATTTAGATCATTCTTTAAGCCAAGAAGATATCGACAATCTTGAAAAACGAATGAAGGCACTGGCCAAAACCAACTACGATGTGATTAAAAAGACCGTGCCTTTAGCTGAAGCTAAAGCGGTTTTTGAACAACGTAAAGAGCCTTATAAGTTAGAGATTATCGAAGGTATCGAAGACAGCGCCACGCCAGGGCTTTACCATCACGAAGAATACATCGATATGTGTCGTGGTCCACATGTACCGAATATGAAGTTCTGTCATCATTTTAAATTGATGAAAGTGGCAGGAGCATATTGGCGCGGCGATAGCAGCAATAAAATGCTGCAACGTGTTTACGGCACAGCTTGGGCCGATAAGAAACAGCTAGCCGCTTACTTGAAGCGTTTAGAAGAAGCCGCTAAACGAGACCACCGTAAAATCGGTAAACAACTTGACCTTTACCACATGCAAGAAGAAGCACCGGGCATGGTATTTTGGCATGATTCAGGCTGGACTATTTTCCGTGAATTGGAAAGCTATGTGCGCGAGCAGCTACGCAAGTACGATTACCAAGAGGTGAAGGCGCCGCAAATTATGGATCGCAGCCTTTGGGAAAAATCAGGTCACTGGGACAAATATTCAGATGCGATGTTCACGACTCAATCTGAGAACCGCGAATACGCTGTAAAACCGATGAATTGTCCTGGACACATCCAAATATTTAATCAGGGCTTGAAGTCTTACCGTGACCTACCTTTGCGTATGGCGGAGTTTGGCTCTTGTCACCGTAACGAACCCTCTGGTTCTTTACATGGTTTGATGCGAGTACGTGGCTTTACTCAAGATGATGCGCATATTTTCTGTACTGAGGATCAAATCCAAGAAGAAGTTTCTTCATGTATTGATATGGTATACGAGACTTACAAGACTTTTGGCTTTGAAGATATTGAAGTGAAATTGTCGACTCGCCCAGAACAACGGGTAGGAGATGATGAAACTTGGGATAAAGCAGAAAAAGCCTTAGCTGAAGCATTGAGCTCTAAAGGTATTGAGTTTTCATATCTACCAGGGGAAGGTGCCTTCTATGGCCCTAAAATTGAATTTACCCTGCATGATTGTTTAGACCGTGCGTGGCAATGTGGTACTGTGCAGTTAGATTTCTCGATGCCAGGTCGTTTATCTGCCTCTTTTGTTGGTGAAGATAACGAACGCCATGTGCCGGTAATGATTCACCGGGCAATTTTGGGCTCTCTAGAGCGTTTCATTGGTATTTTGACCGAAGAGTACTCGGGATTCTTCCCTACTTGGTTGGCTCCTCGCCAAGTTGTGGTGATGAATATTACTGATAAACAGGCTGATTTTGTCCATCAGGTAGTAAAAAAATTAAATAAACAGGGCATTAGAGCCATTGCGGACTTGAGAAATGAGAAGATAGGCTTTAAAATCCGCGAACATACTCTAAAGCGTATTCCTTATTTACTGGTTGTCGGCGATAAAGAAGTCGAAAGTAATGAGGTTGCGGTTAGAACTCGTAAGGGTGATGATTTGGGTAAGTTTGCTGTAGATAAGTTTATCGAGCAAATTAAGCAAGAAATCACCAGTCGTGACAATAATTGTATTGAGGTATAAATTATAAAAACCGGAAGACGTGGTCAGCAACAAGCTGCAAGAGCACATAAGATAAATGAAGAAATTCAAGCCCAAGAAGTACGCCTTAACGGCTTAGATGGTGAGTCCATCGGCATTGTAAGTTTGAATGAAGCACTAAACATTGCCGAAGAATCTGGCGTTGATTTGGTAGAAATTAGTCCAAATGCTGAACCACCTGTTTGTCGGGTCATGGATTACGGTAAGTTCATTTACGAAAAGAGTAAATCTGTTAAAGAACAGAAGAAGAAGCAAAAACAGATTCAGGTCAAGGAAATTAAATTCCGTCCTGGAACTGACGAAGGCGACTATCAGGTAAAACTACGCAACCTGGTTCGTTTTCTAGAAGAGGGTAACAAAGCTAAAGTAACACTGCGTTTTCGTGGTCGTGAAATGGCACACCAAAGCCTCGGCTTTGATCTACTAAATCGAATTAAAAGCGATTTAGAAGAACTTGCAGTAGTGGAAGCTTTTCCAAAAATGGAAGGTCGCCAAGCTGTAATGGTGTTAGGCCCTAAAAAGAAGTAACTAAGGCTTCCAAGTAACGAACAGCTTACTTTAACCGGTAAGCTGTTTTTGTTCGCCTTTAGTTATATGTTGTTAATATCGCAATGCGGAGTGCATGTAAATGCCAAAAATGAAATCAAACAAAGGTGCTGCTAAGCGCTTTAAAAAAACTGCTTCTGGTGGTTTTAAATACAAACAAGCTGGTCTTCGTCACATTCTGACTAAGCGCCGTACTAAGGTAAAACGTCACCTTCGTCCGAAGGGTATGATTGCTGCTTCTGATGTTGCATCAATTGTTCGCATGTTGCCGTACGCATAAGTTTAGAGGAAATTAAGAATGGCCAGAGTTAAACGCGGTGTACAAGCACGTGCACGTCATAAGAAAGTCTTAAAACAAGCCAAAGGTTACTACGGAGCACGTTCACGTGTTTATCGCGTAGCCTTCCAAGCGGTAATCAAAGCGGGTCAATACGCTTACCGTGACCGTCGTCAGCGCAAACGTCAATTCCGTCAATTGTGGATTGCACGTATCAATGCTGCGTCTCGTCAAAATGGTTTGTCTTACAGCCGTTTCATTGACGGACTTAAAAAAGCATCTATCGAAATCGATCGTAAGATCCTAGCTGACATTGCTGTTTTTGATAAAGCAGCATTCACAGTGTTGGTAGAAAAAGCAAAAGCTGCTTTATAAGTTTTATAGAGTTTGTGAAAAGGGAGCCTCGGCTCCCTTTTTTGTTACAAAAACAAGCTTACAAAGCGCCTTTTTCCGGGAACAAGTCTAGCTATAAGCACTTCATTAAAGTACTATTTCCGGTCTTATTTAAAACAAAAAAACAGCTTCCCCCTTGAGCGGAATATGAGGAAATCATGCTAGATCTTGATGCGCTAATCAATCAGGCTAAGACTCACATTGAAGCGGCTTCAGCGATTAATGAGCTTGATGCCGTTCGTGTAGAATACTTGGGCAAAAAGGGATTAATGACCAAACAGTTACAAGGACTTGGCAAACTGTCACCTGAAGAACGTCCTAAAGCGGGTCAATTAATTAACCAAGCTAAACAAGTTATTCAAGATGCACTAAATGAAAAACGTGAATCTTTAGTTCAACAAGAGCTTAATGCCAAACTAGCTGCCGAAACGGTGGATGTCACCTTACCTGGCCGAGTTGATGAGCTAGGTGGTCTTCACCCAGTCACACGTACTATCGAACGAATTCAAACCTTTTTGGCGAACTGGGCTTTCAAGTTAAATCTGGCCCAGAGATCGAAGATGGCTTTCATAACTTCGATGCTTTAAACATTCCTGAGCATCATCCTGCTCGTGCCGATCACGATACCTTCTATTTCAACCCTAACTTGGTGTTACGAACTCAAACATCAGGGGTTCAGATCCGCACTATGGAAGCAGAAAAACCACCGATCCGTATCATTTCGCCTGGGCGAGTATACCGCAATGACTATGACCAAACTCATACCCCGATGTTTCATCAGGTAGAAGGTTTGATGGTTGACAAGAACGTTAATTTTACTGAGTTAAAAGGCGTGCTGTACGACTTCCTACAAAATTTCTTTGAGGATGATTTGCAAGTACGTTTCCGCCCTTCATATTTTCCGTTTACCGAAACTTCAGCAGAAGTAGACGTATTAGGCAAAAATGGTTGGCTAGAAGTACTTGGTTGCGGCATGGTTCACCCCAACGTATTGCGAGCAGTAAACATCGACCCAGAAGAGTACACCGGTTTTGCCTTTGGCATGGGTGTAGAGCGCCTCACTATGTTGCGTTACGGCGTTAACGACTTGCGCTCATTCTTCGAAAATGACTTACGTTTCCTAAAACAATTTAATTAAGGGTTAATTTAAGATGAAATTTAGCGAATCCTGGCTAAGAGAGTGGGTTAACCCTAGCATTTCACGCGAAGAGTTAGCCGAACAAATCACCATGGCCGGTCTTGAGGTGGATGGTGTTGAAGATGTGGCAGCGGCGTTTTCTAACGTTGTAGTGGGTGAAGTGGTTGAGTGTGGCCAACATCCCGATGCAGATAAGTTACGCGTAACCAAGATTAATGTTGGTGAAGAAGAGCTAATTGATATTGTTTGTGGTGCACCAAACTGCCGCTTAGGACTAAAAGTAGCAGTGGCCAAAGTAGGCGCGGTACTACCTGGTGATTTTAAAATTAAAAAAGCCAAGTTACGTGGCCAAGTGTCTATGGGCATGTTGTGTTCCTACAGTGAGCTGGGTATTAGTGACGAAGCCGATGGCATTATGGAACTACCAGCCGACGCCCCGGTGGGTACCGATTTACGCGAGTACTTACAGTTAAACGATGTAACCATTGAAGTTGACTTAACACCTAACCGAGCCGATTGCCTGAGCTTACGTGGCTTAGCTCGCGAAGTTGGCGTGCTAAACCAAATGGATGTGCAACAACCTAGTTGGCAAGACGCGCCAGTGAGCATTGACGAAACTTTCCAAGTCACGGTTACTGCCACTGAGCAATGTCCACGTTATTTAGGCCGCGTGATTAAAGGCATTAATCTTAACGCCAGTACTCCTTTGTGGATGCAAGAGCGCTTGCGTCGCAGCGGTATTCGCTCTATCGATCCAGTAGTGGATGTGACTAACTATGTGTTGATCGAACAAGGTCAGCCGATGCACGCCTTCGATCTAGCAAAACTCAATGGTTCTATTGAGGTTCGTTTAGCTAAGCCTGGCGAGAAGTTGGTGCTGTTGGATGGCAATGAGGTCGAGTTAAAAGACAATACTCTTACGATTTGTGACCAGAGTGGTCCAATTGCGATGGCGGGTATTTTCGGTGGCGATAAGACTGGCGTAAGTGAGCAGACCAGCGATATCTTTTTAGAGTGCGCGTTCTTTAGCAAACTGGCTATTACTGGCCGAGCTCGCCAATATGGTCTTCATACCGATTCCTCACATCGCTACGAGCGCGGTGTAGACTATCGCTTGCAAAACCAAGCAATGGAACGTGCTACACAGTTATTGGTAGAGATTTGTGGTGGACAAGTAGGGCCAGTAGTTGAAGCGGGTGACCAAGCCAAGTTACCTCAAGCAGCCACTATTATATTGCGTCATGCTCGTCTAGAGAAAGTTGTTGGTTATGCTTTTGATAAAGCTCAAGTAACAGAGATCCTAACGCGTTTAGGTATGGAAGTGAGCGAAACCGAGCAAGGCTGGCAGGTTGTTGCGCCAAGCTATCGTTTCGACATGGAAATCGAAGAAGATTTGATTGAAGAAGTCGCGCGTATCTATGGTTACAACAACATTCCTAATATTTCACCCGCTGCTTCGTTAAAGATGAATGCTCATCAAGAAGTGCAGCTGCCTGAAAGCAAAGTGAGACAACTGTTATGTGCTCGTGGTTATCAAGAAGCGGTAACTTACAGCTTTGTTGATCCTAAACGCCAACAGCTTTTACACCCTTCGCAAGCCGCGATGATTCTACCGCATCCTATTTCTGTAGAAATGTCGGCGATGCGTTTAAGCCTATTCACTGGCTTGTTAGATACCGTGTCATACAACCAGAAGCGCCAACAAAGCCGCGTTCGTGTATTTGAAAGTGGCTTACGTTTCATCCCTGATGAAACGGCTGAAAATGGCGTTGCGCAAACTACGATGTTAGCCGGTGTGATTAGCGGCTCTGCCAATAAAGAAGCCTGGAACAGTGAAGCTCGAGAACTAGATTTCTTTGACATTAAAGGTGATGTTGAAGCGCTTATTCAACAAACTGTAGATCTAGAAGCCTTTAGTTTTGTAGCCGCTGAACACCCAGCTTTCCATCCTGGACAAGCTGCGCAAATTTTACGTGATGGGCAAGTGGTAGGTTATGTTGGCGCATTACACCCTCAACACTTAAAAGCCTTTGGTTTAAGCGGTAAGGTATTTATGTTCGAGATAGAAATGTCTGCCGTGATTGCGCGTAAATTGCCCGATGCTAAACCCGTTTCTAAATTCCCTGCCAACCGCCGCGACCTTGCCTTATTGGTATCGCAACAGGTAAAAGCAGGAGATTTACTAAATTGCATTAAGAAAGTTGGCGGAAATCAATTAGTTGGCGTAAACTTATTCGATGTATACAAAGGAAAAGGCATTGCAGACGATATGCAAAGTATTGCTATCAGTTTAACGCTGCAAGAACAAAGCCGGACCCTTGAAGAAAAAGAGATTGCCACTACAGTTGACACCATTGTAGAGGCGTTACGTTCAGAGTTTGACGCATCCTTGAGGGACTAGTTATGGCATTAACTAAAGCTGACCTGGCAGAAAATTTATTTGAAAACTTAGGCTTTAGTAAGAGAGAGTCTAAAGAAGTGGTAGAAGCTTTTTTTGAAGAAATACGGGTCGCTTTGGAAAGTGGGGAACAAGTTAAAATTTCTGGTTTTGGAAATTTCGACCTGAGGGAGAAAAATCAACGCCCCGGTCGTAACCCTAAAACCGGAGAAGACATTCCCATTTCTGCGCGTCGAGTAGTCACCTTTCGTCCTGGGCAAAAGCTCAAGAGTAGGGTAGAGAACGCCGAACCTAAATAAAAAAGTAAAGTGAATAAAAAAGGAAGCCAATTGGCTTCCTTTTTCTTTTGCTTGAGTCTCGATTAGTGATTGAGAATTTGGCTTAAGAACAGCTTAGTTCTATCTGATTGAGGATTTTCAAAGAATTGAACCGGTTCATTTTGTTCAATGATTTCCCCTCTATCCATAAAGATCACTCTGTCGGCTACCTGCTTGGCGAAGCCCATTTCGTGGGTTACACAAAGCATGGTCATCCCTTCATTCGCTAATTCAACCATTACATCCAATACTTCGCGTACCATCTCTGGATCGAGTGCTGATGTGGGTTCATCAAATAGCATAATTGAAGGGTTCATACACAAACTGCGAGCAATCGCTACACGCTGCTGCTGACCACCGGATAATTGTCCAGGAAACTTATCAGCTTGTTCTGGGATTTTAACCCGTTCTAAGTATTTCATCGCTGTTGCTTCAGCTTCAGCTTTAGGAATTTTTTTCACCCAAATCGGTGCCAAACAACAGTTTTGCAATACTGTAAGGTGAGGGAATAAGTTGAAGTGTTGGAAACACATGCCTACTTCACTTCTCACCATTTCAATACTTTTTAGATCGCTCTTTAGCTCGGTGCCATTAACGATGATGTCGCCTTTCTGGTGTTCTTCTAGGCGGTTAATACAGCGAATCATGGTTGATTTACCTGAACCTGAAGGCCCACAGATAACGATTTTTTCACCTTTGGTGACGGTTAAATCAAGATCTTTAAGTACGTGGAACTCACCGTACCACTTATTCATGCCCTTGAGTTGAATCACTACTTCAGAGTTTGCTTGATTAGAATTCATGTAAAATTTCCTTATTAATGTCCTGTATGAAGTTTCTTCTCAAGGTATATCGAGTAACGCGACATACTGAAACAGAACACCCAAAATACAAAAGCGATAAATACGTACATTTCTGTGGAAAAGCCGAGCCATTCGGGATCGGCCAATGCAGATTGGCCAATCGCCAATAAATCGAATAAACCAATCACCAATACCAGACTGGTATCTTTAAACAGAGCAATGAAGGTATTAACTATCGACGGAATAGTGATTTTTAGTGCTTGAGGCAAAATAATTAAGCCCATAGACTGCCAATAACTTAGGCTTAAGGCTTCTCCTGCCTCGTATTGTCCTTTGGGAATGGCTTGTAGGCCACCGCGAATCACCTCTGCCATGTAAGCCGACTGGAACATGATGATGCCAATCATCGCCCGTAGCAGTTTGTTAAAATCAACTTCAGAGCCAACAAATAGGGGTAACATTACTGAGGCCATAAACAGCACGGTAATTAGTGGTACCGCCCGCCAGAACTCAATGTAAATAGTTGAAAAACTTCTAACAATAGGCATGTGCGAACGTCGACCTAAGGCTAACAAAATACCAATAGGAAGTGCGGCAACAATGCCCACTATGGCCAATACTAAGGTCAGCATTAAGCCGCCCCATTGATGCGTTTCTACTTTAACTAAACCGAACGCGTCGCCTAACAAAAGGAAAAACACGATGATGGGGTAAATCACCAAGGAGAATATAGCCAATTTCGGTTTATGAGGTGTTTTCTCGTAAATTAGCGCAGCTATCAATAGCAAGAAGGTAATGAAAACAATATTCACCCGCCAGCGTTCTTCCGTTGGATAGAAGCCATAAATTAACTGAGAAAAACGGTCGATAACGAATACCCAGCAAGCACCATCGCTAGTACAGGCATCACGGCTTTCACCAATCCAATCGGCATTTATAAATAACCATTCTATAGCGGCGGCTAGCGGTGGAATAACAAGGTATAAGATCAATAAGGTAAAGAAACTATTTATCCAAGATGAGAATAAGTTCTTCTTCATCCAGCCAACAAATCCAACACTCATATCTGGTGGCGTTTGATCAGGTTTAAATTGATGTACTGACATATTAACGCTCCACTAAAGCCATTTTTTTGTTGTAAATATTCATCAGAATAGACGTGCTAATACTAATGGTGAGATATACAGCCATAGTTAAGGCAATTACTTCAATAGCTTGGCCTGTTTGGTTAAGGGTCGTTCCCATAAATACCGATACTAAGTCGGGGTAACCAATAGCGGTTGCTAAGGAAGAGTTTTTAGTGAGGTTGAGATACTGGCTAGTGAGCGGCGGAATAATCACTCGCATCGCTTGCGGAATGATAACCAGCTTCAAGGCCTGAGTTCGGGTTAAACCTAAAGACTCAGCCGCTTCACTTTGCCCTTTGCTGACGGCAAGAATACCGGAACGAACAATCTCGGCAATAAAGGCCGCGGTATAAAAACTTAACGCAACTAACAAAGCAGCAAGCTCAGGAATAACGACTACACCACCTTGGAAGTTAAAGCCTTTTAAAGCAGGGTATTCAAGGCCAATTGGCATACCCATGATAAAAAACACGATAAGTGGTAGTAGCACAATGCTAGCAGCGGATACTGCTAATACCGGAAAAGGTTGTCCGGTAAGCATTTGTCTTCTCTTGGCCCACTTGGCTAATACAATTGAGCCAATAACAGCAATGAAAAAGGCGATAACAACAAAGCTGGAGCCGGCTTCCATTACCGGGCTGGGTAAGTACAAACCGCGAACATTTAGGAATACCGCCTCACCTAAGCTAACGCTTTGACGCGGACTCGGCAGGGCACGTAATACTGCAAAATACCAAAAGAAGATTTGCAGCAATAAGGGAATATTACGCAAGGTTTCGATATAAACCGTAGCAACTTTAGAAATCAACCAGTTGTTAGATAAACGCGCCACCCCCATCACGAAGCCAATTATGGTGGCAAAGATAATCCCTAAGGCGGAAATAAGCAGGGTATTAAGTAAACCGACGATGAACGTTCGACCGAAAGTATGGCTTTCATCATATTCAATCAATGACTGAATGATGCCAAAACCAGCGGTTTGGTTCATGAAACCAAAACCTGTGGTAATACCACGTTGCTCTAAGTTGAAAAGCGCGTTACTGATGATATAGAAAAAGAAGCCGATGACACCGATAACGACAATAATTTGGAAAACTAGCGCTCTTACGTTGGGATCAAACCAGATCTTACGAAGATTATTTGCTGAGTTATCCTTTGAAGAAGGATGAGCAGCCATAAAAATTAACCTAGTATTGTAGGACTAAAACGAAAGAGAGCAGGGCTAGGCCTGCTCTATACTGAAGTAGATCTTAACGAATTGGTGGAGCGTATTGGAAACCACCATCTTTCCATAAAGCATTTACACCACGAGCAATACCTAGTGGAGAGTCTTTACCTACGTTTTTCTCGAAAGATTCGCCGTAGCTACCAACTTGCTTAACGATGTTGTAACCCCATTTGTCATCTAAACCTAAACCTTTACCTTTTGGACCTTCTAAGCCCAAAATGCGGCGAACGTTAGGGTTGGTTGACTTAAGCATGTCGTCTGCATTAGCAGATGTTAAACCGTATTCTTCAGCGTTAATCATTGCGAATAAAGACCACTTAACAATGTTGAACCATTGATCGTCGCCTTGGCGAACAACCGGTCCTAGCGGCTCTTTTGAAATGATTTCAGGCAATACCATTGCACTGTCTGGCTTAGCTAATTTGATGCGAAGCGCGTAAAGCTGAGATTGGTCTGAGGTTAATACGTCACAGCGACCAGCTTCAAAGCCTTTAACTGTTTGGTCTGAAGTATCAAATACCACTGGTGTGTACTTCATGCCGTGTTCGCGGAAGTAATCGGCAAGGTTTAGTTCGGTAGTTGTACCAGATTGAATACAAACAGCAGCACCGTCTAGCTCTTTAGCACTAGACACACCTAGCTCTTTGCTTACCATGAAACCTTGACCGTCATAGTAGTTTACACCGGCAAAGTTTAAACCGAGTGAAGTATCACGAGTTAGAGTCCAGGTGGTATTACGAGATAGAATGTCGATTTCGCCGGATTGAAGCGCAGTAAAACGCTCTTTTGCTGTAAGTGGAGTGTATTTAACTTTAGATGCATCACCTAACACGGCTGCTGCAACTGCGCGACATACGTCTACGTCAAGACCTTGCCAGTTACCTTCAGCATCCGGGTTGGAGAATCCTGGCAAGCCGGTACTAACACCACATTGTAAGAACCCTTTGGCTTTAACGTTTTCTAAGGTTCCCTCTGCTGCGCTGGCGTTAGCGGTAAATGCTAAGGCTACAGCAGCGACCGCGGCTTTAATATGCGTGTTTTTTAACATGTTTTCTTCCCTGTACAGTTTGTCTTCTATGTTGTGGTGACAAGTACTCTAAAAAACTATTTAGAGTGTCATTTGAACCAATAACAACATAAACATTCGAATATTGGCTGTCAACATTATCGTAACACCGAAAACAGGCCTCATTGCCGAATAAGTCACCACGGGTGATGATTTATTCACTACAAATGAATATCCCTTCAACCAATTAGCTCGTTTGGCTAAAAATGCTTTTGTTGCTTCAGATCAAGATTAGCACAAATAGCGATAATTCCCTGATTTACTTAAGCTAAGGTGAGTAAAAGCGATATCTACCGCAAAAAAACTAAAAATTATTGAGATTTGGTAGGTGCGACTGGATATTCTAACTAACGTCGAAAATCCTACTGAATATTATGTTAATACCCAGTTACATATTGCTAATTTACGTCACATTACAACTTAAGTAGGGTGGGGACTTTGGCTCGGCTATTATATAAACATAGCAATCTCTAAGCCATGGCGGTGCAAACAAGATGAATATGAAAAAAAATATCGTTATTTTGACTGGCGCGGGCGTATCTGCGGAATCTGGAATAAAAACCTTTCGTGATGCTGATGGTCTTTGGGAAAAACATCGTGTAGAAGATGTCGCAACGCCAGAAGCCTACCAGCGCGATCCCGATTTTGTTGACCAGTTTTATAATTTAAGACGTCAACAATTACAAAGTGAAGAGGTGAAACCCAACTTGGCTCATTACGCTATTGCCGAATTGGAGCAGCAGCAAAACGTTGAGCTGCTATTGATCACCCAAAATATCGATAACCTTCATGAATTAGCCGGAAGCCAAAATGTTTTGCATATGCATGGTGAGTTGCTAAAAGCTCGCTGTCCTGTGAGTAATCAAACCACGGAATGGAACGGTGACCTTAACAACACAACTTTATGTACCTGCTGTCAGTTTCCCGCTCGACTAAGGCCACATGTGGTATGGTTTGGTGAAATGCCGCTAGGTTTAGACAAGATTTACCATCAACTAAACTACTGTGATATATTCATCGCGATCGGTACCTCTGGGCATGTGTTTCCGGCAGGTGGTTTCGTCCACGAAGCGGCTAGCCACGATGCAAGAACTATCGAGTTAAACCTCGAACCTTCTGAGATGCAAAGTGAATTTGCTGAGCATTATTATGGTCCAGCCAGCGAGTTGGTACCTAGCTTTTTACAACAATTAACCGAACAACTAAGAGAGACTACTTGAAAAAGATACTACTACTTGGCCTCGCCAGCTATGTTTTATTCGGCTGCGAGCCTGCGTCAACTCAGCATCAACTAGATTCAAAACAATTACCCCAGCTTAGTGAAATACAGGACGTTTCGGTAAAAAAGCAGACCTTTACCGACTTCATTCTTCCGCTAGTTGAGGCCAGTAATAATGACATTATTGAGCAGCGTAAGCAGTTATTAGAAATTAGACACAGTTTTAGACGTGACAACAAGCTCTCTAATAGTGAACAGCAGCAGTTAAAAGAGTTGGCAGAGCTCTATCGTGTTGCCTTAACGATTAGCCCTGCTAAACAAATTTCTCAGCTATTAGTTAAAGTCGATTTGATCCCGCCCGCATTAGTACTCGCTCAAGCAGCAAATGAATCCGCTTGGGGAACATCGCGCTTTGCGGTAGAAGGTAATAACCTATTTGGCCAATGGTGTTATAAGCAGGGTTGTGGTTTAGTGCCACTAAACCGAGTAGAAGGAGCCTATCATGAAGTGCGTAAGTTCGATTCAGTTTATCAATCGGTCAAGGCTTACATGCTGAACTTAAATAGCAATCCTGCTTATCAAGAATTTCAGCAGAGCCGCTTTGAAGAAAGAAAATCTGGCGAGCTCAACGGGCAGTCGCTAGCAAGTCACCTTACTAGCTACTCTGAACGTGGTGAGGCTTATGTTGAAGAACTTCAACAGATGATGCGAGTCAATGGCGATTTGTGGCCTATTCGTTTAGACCTTACCCGTTAAAGCTCGACAATCTGTACTAGCTCAGGTGACAGTTTAGATGGCACTTGAGCTTCAAACTCCGGCGCATCAAAACCAATATCTCCACCATCAATAATGCCGCTATCTTTAGTTATGGATTTAAAGTCAAACTGCTGATGGTCCATGAGGTGCGAAGGCACGACATTTTGAATCGATCTAAACATCGATTCAATACGTCCAGGAAAGCGTTTTTCCCATTCGTTTAGCATTTGTTTAATTGCTTGGCGCTGAAGGTTTTCTTGAGAGCCACACAAATTACAAGGAATGATAGGGAATTCTTTTAAGTCGGCGTATTTAATCAGGTCAGATTCTTTACAGTAAGCCATCGGACGGATCACCACGTGCTTACCGTCATCACTTACCAATTTAGGCGGCATGGTTTTAAGTTTTCCGCCGTGGAACATATTCAAGAATAGGGTTTCTAGTATGTCGTCGCGGTGGTGACCCAAAGCAATTTTAGTTGCGCCTAACTCGCTGGCGGTTCGATATAAAATGCCGCGGCGTAAACGAGAGCATAACGAACAGGTAGTCTTACCTTCGGGGATCTTGTCTTTAACGATTGAATAGGTGTCCTCTTCGACAATCTTGTAGTCGATACCTAAACTGGCTAAGTACTCTGGCAGAATATGTTCAGGAAACCCAGGTTGCTTTTGGTCTAAATTTACCGCTACGACCTCAAAGCTGATTGGCGCGTGGGCTTTTAAGTTAAGCAATATGTCGAGCATGGCATAGCTGTCTTTACCTCCAGACAAACACACCATTACTTTATCTCCGTCTTCAATCATGTTGAAGTCACCAATGGCTTGGCCCACATGGCGACGAATACGTTTTTGAAGTTTGTTGTGGTTGTACTGTTGTTTAGCTGTAACTGACATAAGGCATTCCCAATAAAAAAGCGGGGACATTATATATCCCCGCTTTGCTTACGCAATGTTTAGCGTAATTTAGAGTCAGTTATTTTTCGAAAGGACTAACAAAGTTGTGTGGTTTTAAGGCCAACAAGTCGCAATCTAGCTGATCAATCACATGCTCTGCGGTATTACCGATGAGTGCAGCACTAAAGCCACTGCGACCAGAGGTGCCTAATATGACAATCTCAGCATTTATTTGACTGGCCACCTCTGGAATCACATCGTCAGGTAAACCTTCTTCTAAATGTTTAGTCACAGCTTGTTCGAACTGCTCGTCGACAAACTTATCCAAAGCCTTTTTGTGAAATTCCATGACATTTTTGTTGTACTTGAGTGGATCGAAATCGGGAAGCTCAATGGCAATATTTACCGGAGCCGAAGGATAGGCCGTTACAATATGCACCTCAGCGTCAAGAAGCTTACTCAAGTCTTTGGTCTCTTGTGCAAT
Organism: Agarivorans gilvus; assembly: GCF_001420915.1. NCBI lineage: Bacteria > Pseudomonadati > Pseudomonadota > Gammaproteobacteria > Alteromonadales > Alteromonadaceae > Agarivorans > Agarivorans gilvus. The sequence continues at coordinate 464,547 of NZ_CP013021.1, forward strand.
TTTTTGATTTAACTTGTGATGGTCTTCGTCTTCTGCACCTGCGTGAATAGCAGCAATAATTTTACCTTTGGTAGGCCAATCGTGCTCTTTTACCATCATTACGGGTGTTGGACACTTGCGAAGTATGTGCCAGTCATTTGGAGTGAAAATGATCGATTGCAGGGTGGGATGTGGGTGAGTGGCTTTAACCACCAAATCATGGCCGAAATCCAATACTTCTTGAATTACACTCTCGTATAGTCGGTTGTTCCAAACCACCTTAGTTTCAATCTCTATGCCCGAAGATTGATAGGTAGCAATAATTTCGTTTAACCATACATTACGCTCTTCAATGACCCCAGAGCGCATTGCTTCGCGTTCTTCGCCAGATAACATCGACGTCATCTCATAAGAAAAATCATAAATGGTTAATAGAGCTTTGATTTTTGCCTTGTCTTCTTTTTGGGCAAGAAATACTGCGCGAGACAAAGCAGCTTGGGTGTCGTGAAGGGGGTCAATGACCACTAAGATATTACGATACTTAATCATGAAGCAGCTCCTAAGATACTAGAATAGCTACTTATAACTTTAGACTAAATTGTTGGAAATAAATTGGACTTAGTTAACACTGACCTAGATTTTTATTGCTTGCTTGATATAAATCAGGCCAGTGTTTTTAGATACTTAGCTGTTTTTAGTGCCAGCTAGTTGGCGAAGCGCATCACGATCGTTAATTGAGATATATTTGCCTTTCACCGCAATCATATCGGCTTTTTGGAAACGCCCCAATAAACGAGAAATAGTCTCAACGGTAAGCCCTAAATAGTTACCGATATCACCACGAGTCATGGTGAGACGAAACTCACGAGGCGAGAAGCCACGCTCTGAAAAGCGTTGTGATAGACCATAAATAAAAGCAGCGAGACGCTCTTCAGCGTTCTTTTTGCTTAACAATAGGATCATTTCTTGGTCGGCGACGATTTCATTACTCATTAGCCGCAACATTTGGCGACGTAATTTAGGCATAGACGCTGATAGTTCATCCATAATATCAAAAGGGATTTCGCACACCATTGAGGTTTCCAAAGCTTGAGCGAAGCTAGGGTGCTCTTGAGTGTTAATGGCGTCAAAGCCGACTAAATCTCCCGCTAGATGAAAACCAGTGATTTGCTCATCACCTTGTTCAGTAATGGTGTACGACTTGATTGTACCTGAGCGTATGGCATAAAGGCTTTTTAGCTTATCGCCAGCGGCAAAAATTTCTTCACCTTTTTGGATAGGCTTTTTACGTTCGATAATACTGTCTAGTCTATCCAACTCTGTCTCATTTAGAGAGAAAGGGATACACAATTGGGCAATACTACAATCTTGGCAGTGGATTTCACATCCGCCCGTTTGGATTCGTTGACTGGCTTTTGGATTAATGCTCATACTCAAACTATGCTATAGGAGTTCGCGCCAATTCTAACCCTAATATAAAAAACTTTCTAGCCTTATTGCTACAACAATGTAACAACTTGGTACACTCCTAAAGCCAAGACCATTAATCCTGACCCCACTTGTAGCCAGCGATGGCCCATTACATGGTTAAGTTGTTGACCTAAAAGCACTGTTGCCAGCATTACACTGAAAGTCCCCATGCCAAAGCTGAACATAACCCCAGCACCGGCCAACCAGTTGGCTTGACTGGCACTAAGGGTGAGGTTGGAATAGACCAAGCCACAAGGCAGCCAGCCCCATAACAATCCTAAAGGAATACTGGATAAAGGGTGTTGCACGGCAAGTAAACGGCTGGCGCGAGGCTGAATTTTACGCCATAGCCCTTTGCCCATTGACTCTACCGGGTTTAGAACCGACCACCATCGGGTGAGATGAATTCCTAATAGGATTAGCATGATTGCAGCGAGCCACTGTAAAATAGATAACATATAAGCTGAGCGGTGCACATTGCTAATGGCTTGGATAGACCCCGCAACAATGGCGCCAGCGATGCTATAGCTAATGATACGCCCAAGGTTGAAGCCGATGCTGACCGCTAATTTAGACGAGGCATTACTGGCGCGTTGTCCCAGAACGCAGGCGATACCGCCACACATCGCTATACAGTGACTAGCACCAAATAAACCGGTTATAAACGCCGCCGCGTAATCACTTTGGAACATTATCTTTACTTTTATCCGATGTTTGTTTTTTTTCATCAAATAAAATATTAACGCCTTGGCGGTCTAGGTCTTCAAACTGTTCGCTACGAACTGCCCAAAAGAAGATGCCAATACCGACGGCGACAAATAACAACGCGATTGGTATTAAAACGAAAATAATGCTCATCGTTTATTTAGCCTTAAAGAATTAGTCAGTACCGCAAGTGACGATAATGACATACCAATGGCAGCCATATAAGGGGTCACTATACCCGCTATTGCTAAGGGTAGAATTAACGCATTGTAACCCAGCGCCCAAGCCAAATTTTGCCTGATAATACGTTTGGTTTTTTTAGCGAGTTCTATAGCCTCAACTAAAGTGTTTAACTTTGTGCCTAACAATACCGCGTCAGCACTGGATTTTGCAATGTCGGTACCCAAGCCCATTGCTACAGATAGTGGCGCGGCAGCTAACACCGGACCGTCGTTAACACCATCACCCAGCATCATTAACTTAGGCGTGGTTTTACTGCGTTCTTTTACAAATTCTAGCTTCTGCTGTGGTAGGGCTCCACTAACAATTTGGCTAATACCGAGTTGTTCTGCCACAAATGGCACTTGCGCTGAGTCATCTCCAGTGAGCATGATTAACTCGATGTGTTTTTGGCTCAGGGCTTGGCTAAAACTTACAGCATCATCTTTTAAGGTATCGGATAGGTAAACTCGAGCAAGCAATTGTTGTTCGTTCATTAATAGCAGCTCTAACATACCTTGTTTGGCTACCGATGGCTGCTGACAAAATGAGGCTTTACCCAGTTTTAACGCTAAACCATCAACCTTGCCACTTATTCCCATGCCGGTATGGTGTTCTAGCTCTGTGGCACTTAGTTGTTGGAATTCAGCAAAAGCTTGGGCAATGGGGTGAGAACTTTGTTGCTCTAAAGCGCCAATTAACTGCAGTATATAAGACTCTGTATATTCGCCATAAGTCTCAATTTGTTGCACCCGTAAGCGACCCTGTGTGAGGGTGCCAGTTTTATCCGATACCACGGTAGTTACGCTAGCTAAATGTTCCAAAACATGGCCGCGTTTCACCAGTAAACCGTGTTTAGATAGATTATGAGTAGCGGCGGTAAGTGCTGCAGGCGTAGCTAACGATAGGGCGCAGGGGCAGGTGGCTACGAGTACCGCTAGGGTAATCCAAAAAGCGTCTTCTGGAGAATGAAAATGCCAGAAAGTATAAGTGAGCGAGGCAATAATCAACAAAGCTAAAACAAAGTAACGTGCCACGGTATCGGCAATAGTTGCGATTTTGGGTTTTTCGCTTTGCGCCTGTTCTTGTAGCCGCAATATGTTAGCAATAAAGGTGTTTTGTGAAACTGCCTGCACCTGTAAGTGAATGGTTTGCTCGTGGTTTACTGTACCAGCATACACCTTGTCACCCAGTGTTTTTAAAATAGGCAGAGACTCACCGGTTAATGATGATTCGTCAAATTCACTTTCACCTTGAATGACGACTCCATCTGCGGGAACCAATTCCCCAGGCAGAATAACGATAGTATCGCCGCTTGTTAATTTGCTGGCTGCTATACGGTTTTGCTGGCCGTCTGCTTCAATTTTTAACGCCAATTTAGGCACTAACTTAAGCATGTTTGAACTGGTTTCACTGGCCTTACGGCGCGCTCGAAGCTCTAATAAACGCCCCAGTAATAGTAAAAAAGTAAACATGGAAACCGACTCAAAATAGACCTCGCCAGTGCCTTTTACCGTGGCATACAGTGATGCTCCATAAGCGCCTAATAATGCGATAGACACCGGCACATCCATATTTAAGGTTTTAGCTCTTAAGCTGCGATAAGCACCAAAATAAAAGGGCTGAGCCGAAAATATTAATACTGGCGTTGCCATAATCAGGCTCACCCAACGAAAATAGTCCCGATAAAGCGTTTCCATTTCTTCGAAAAAGTCACCGTATAAGGCTACCGCAAACATCATCACTTGCATGGTGGCAAGGCCTGCCACTCCTAGTTTAAGTAAGTGGCTACGATAGAGCTTTCGGTCTAACTCTTCTTGCCTATCGGTCTGAAAGGGGCTGGCGTTATAGCCAAGTTTTTGAATGCTTTGCAATACTTGGCTGAGCTTGGCTTGGCTGTCATCCCAAATCAAGGTTGCCCGCTGGGTGGTGGAGTTGACTTGAATCTTAATCACCCCAGCAATGCTGGAAACTTGTTTTTCAATTAGCCAGGCACAAGCTGCACAGGCAATGCCTTCTATTGATAACAGCACTTCCTTAGAGTCGGCATTTTTGGCGACAAACTCTAGCTGAACACTTTCGTCGTCATAATCGAGCATCTTCACTAATGCATCGGGCACTAGACCCTGGGCACTAGGTGCAGCCGCGGTGCGGTGCTGATAATAATCTTCTAAACCGCTTTGTACGATGGTCTCGGCTACGGCGGCGCAGCCCTGACAACACATTGCTTGATCTTTACCCAGAATATTAACGTGCAGTTCAACGCCTTTGGGGATCACTTCGTTACAGTGAAAACACAGCTTGTCACTATTTGCCATCGATATGTTCTACGTTGTACAGCGGTAGTTGCAGTTCCTCTTGTAAACGCCAGCTATCGTCCATGGGACTGATACGTAAAAACCAACGGCCATTTTCATTTAAATCATCCCCAAAGCGATAACGCCCGCTAGCATCGGCGGTAACAACATAGCTGCGGTCATTTTTGGCTAAGGTTTTATGGGCAAGCTCAATTTTTAAGGGTTGGTTTTTCTGTGCTTCGGGTAAATCCATGCTTAACACTAAGCCCTGAGGCGCAGGTAATACTCTAGCCTTAATACCTAGTTGTTCGGCGTGCTCAATTAAAGACAGATCGGCATTAATCGCTTTACCTTTTTTATAATAAGATTCTACAACCATGTCGTTATTGGTAGAGCTGGCTAAATAAAAGGTATAGAGACTGGCAGTAACGGCTGCCATGGGAAGGGCAATTAAGAACCAGGGCCAAAATTGTTTATACCAAGCTTGTTGCATAAGTGATTACATCCATTCACAAAGAGAGCCTAAATATAACAAAAAAAGCGGCGCATATGCGCCGCTTTTTTAACATTTTAAACTATTCAGTTCTAGAAAGTTGATAAACGTAAGCAGAAATAAGCTGAATTTTATCTTCTCCCAGAATATCCTTCCAGGCTGGCATTACGCCGTTACGACCGTAACGAATAGTTTCTTCAATGGCGCGGCGAGAGCCGCCATACAGCCAAATACCATTAGTAAGGTTAGGTGCACCCACCGCATAGCTACCGGTACCATCGGCGCCGTGACAAGCAGCACAAACCACGAAGCGATTTTTACCGTTGGCTGCGTCAACTTCGTTAACCTTCCGGCCAGATAGGCTTAACACATAAGCGGCAACTTCACGAATACCGTCATCACCTAAAGCGGCTTCCCATGTCGGCATTTGACCTTGGCGACCGTGCATAATGGTAGTTTTAATTGCATCGCCAGTACCACCGTATAACCAGTCGTTATCGGTAAGGTTAGGGAAGCCTTTACCACCACGAGCAGAAGAGCCGTGACACTGAGAACAGTTCTGCAGGTATAAACGTTGGCCAATGCGAATCGCATTTTCGTCTTCAGATAACTCTTCAACGCTACGGTATTCGCCGTTCTCGTTGTAGGCCACTTGACGGAATACTTCGCCAAAACGCTCGTCTGCTTTAACAATTTCACTGTGATATTGGTTTGCTACGGTATCATCATAAGCGGCAACCAATTGTTCACCTTCTGCAATGCTCTTAATATTCTTCTCGGCGCTCTTCCAGCCTAAAAAGCCTTGCCAATTACCTAAGCCAGGGTAGGCCGCTAGGTAAACCAAGGAGAACACGATAGTGATGATAAACATGTACGACCACCATTTAGGAAGAGGGTTGTTTAACTCCTCAATTCCATCAAATTTGTGGCCCATTGATTCGCCGTCTTTAACGCCGGTATTATTTTTTGTACAAACTCTTAGCAGTATGAAGCAACCTACGATGCTGGCTAAGGTTATTACAGTAATCCACACGCTCCAAAATGTGCTCATTTTTTCTGTGCTCCTTCAAAGTCCTTTGTAGGGCTAGTTTTTGGTTCATCGGCAAAAACCAAATTGGCAGCCTCTGCAAAATCCTTTTTGCGCTTTTTGCTATATGCCCAAGCTATAATGCCGATGAAAATCGCCATTAGGAACGCAGTATATAGGCCACTAAATGTACCAAAGTCCATAAACTAACTCCTTATTTTAATGCTGTACCTAACACTTGTAAGTAAGCGATAAGCGCTTCCATTTCAGTTTTACCTTCAACGGCGTCTGCAGCGCCGGCTATATCTTCATCGGTGTAAGGTACACCAAAATGATCTCTAAATAGCGCAAGCTTATCGGCAGTTAATGAACCATCTACCATGTTATCGGCTAACCAAGGAAAACCGGGCATGTTTGATTCAGGTACAACATTTCGTGGATTAATAAGGTGAACACGGTGCCACTCGTCGGAGTAACGTTGTCCTACACGCGCTAGGTCTGGCCCGGTACGCTTAGAGCCCCACAAGAACGGATGCTCCCAAACACTTTCGCCAGCAACAGAGTAGTGGCCATAGCGTTCGGTTTCGGCGCGGAAAGGACGAATCATTTGGCTATGACAGTTACTACATCCCTCACGAATGTAGATGTCACGGCCTTCCATTTGTAGCGCGGTGTAAGGCACTAAGCCTTCAACGGGTTCGGTAGTTTCGGGTTGGAAAATAAGCGGTGTAATTTGCACCAATCCACCAAAACTAATGGCAATAACAATGAAAATAGCCAGCAAACCAACATTTTTTTCAATTAATTCGTGCTTCATGTTATGCCTCCTGCGCCAGTTCAATTGCTTTTAACGAACCTTTCTCAGCAGTAATAGTTTTAAAGGCGTTGTAAGCCATAACCAACATCCCGCTAAGGAAGAACAAACCACCAACAAAACGAACAAAGTAGAAGGGGTAAGACGCTTGCAGCGACTCAACAAAGGAGTAAGTTAGAGTACCGTCTTCGTTAACCGCACGCCACATCAAGCCTTGCATCACACCAGAGATCCACATTGCTACGATGTATAACACCACGCCAATGGTAGCTAACCAGAAGTGAGTATTAATCAGCTTGATGCTGTACATACGGTCTTGACCGAATAGCACAGGAACCAAGTGGTAAATACTACCGATAGACACCATAGCAACCCAACCTAAGGCACCAGAGTGCACGTGACCTACGGTCCAGTCGGTGTAGTGTGAAAGAGCGTTAACGGTTTTAATCGCCATCATCGGGCCTTCAAAGGTAGACATACCATAGAAAGACAAAGATACGATCAGGAAGCGCAAGATAGGGTCGTAGCGTAATTTATGCCACGCTCCAGACAGAGTCATAATACCGTTAATCATGCCGCCCCAAGAAGGCGCGAACAAAATTAGCGACATCACCATACCTAAAGACTGAGCCCAATCGGGTAAGGCTGTGTAATGTAGATGGTGAGGACCTGCCCAAATGTAAATTGAGATTAATGCCCAGAAGTGCACGATAGACAAACGGTAGCTGTATACTGGGCGGCCAGCTTGTTTCGGCACGAAGTAGTACATCATACCCAAGAAGCCTGCGGTTAATAAGAAACCAACCGCGTTATGGCCATACCACCACTGCACCATGGCATCTACTGCACCTGCATAGATAGAGTAAGACTTAGTCATGGTAAGCGGAATGGCGGCATTGTTAACAATGTGCAATACCGCAACAGTAATAATAAACGCACCGAAGAACCAGTTCGCTACGTAAATGTGCGAGGTTTTTCTTTTAACAATAGTGCCAAAGAATACGATCCCATAGGCAACCCACACTACCGCAATGGCAATACCGATAGGCCATTCCAATTCAGCGTACTCTTTCGAGGTAGTAAAGCCCATGGGTAGGGTAATCGCCGCAGATAAGATAATTAATTGCCATCCCCAAAATACAAATGAGGCAAGAGGGCCACCAAATAAGCGGGTTTGACAGGTACGCTGTACCACGTAGAAAGAACAAGCCATTAATGCACTGGTACCAAATGCAAAAATAACGGCGTTAGTGTGGAGGGGGCGTAACCGGCTATAGGTTAGCCAAGGAGTATCGAAGTTTAGAGCAGGCCAAATTAATTGCGCAGCAATTAATACGCCAACACCCATGCCAACAATACCCCAAACAATGGTCATTACAGTAAACTGGCGTACAACTGTGTAGTTGTAATCAGTCTCCGTGCTAGCTGCTTGGTTCATAAATACATGCTTCCGTTGCTATTATTATTTGTTTAAGCGAGTTAAATGCAGGTGCATTAACAACATGAAACGAATTGTTAAACCACATTTTCAATAACATTTGTTAAATGCATAACATTAGTAGCTTAACGGCGCGATCATACTTGATTGATAGGGCAAATAACAGTTTGAAAACCCCCTTATTTGCATAAGTTCGCTAATTTTTTAACAAAAAATTTCCAAGCAGATACGTGCATTGATCTGGATCAATTATGGCTGGATTTGTTACAAATTGGCAATCTGAATGTCCCATAGCAAGAACTCAATATTAACAAGGTGTTTTCCAGCTAGTGATACCGCGGATTCTTATCAGCCTTAAATGCAACAATACAGATGCAAAAAGGAGCTGAACGCCGTCAAATTGTAGCAAAGTGTTACAGTGGGGTTAATTGCTTCACGTAAGACTAGCCACAGTGAGCGCGCGTATGAAAAACTAATTTTTTATTAGCATCGGGGGGGGAGTGTCTGCAAATGTCGAAGCATAGTGCTTTGCCAAGCCAACATCGACACAAGCGGGGAGAGCAATATCACTACGCATGTTAACTAAAGCTTGTGGTAAACGCGCTGTGATTAACATGCAGAGTCCGGCAAGAAGGGGAGCGTTTTAAAACTCCTTACTTGCGAAGCCCGTGACTTCTTTAATACCCATTTCACGACCCAATTTAGTCATAGGGTGAACCACCACTAAGCCCTTAACCGATTTTTTTAGTTTACCCATGTCGGCCTGTTCTTGTTTGGTTAAGACGCGACTAAAGGGAAGGGTGCTTAGTTCTTTTCCCTGTTGGTTAAGCTGCTTATTGAGCTGTGCTTTAACACTATCACGCTTTTTACTTAGGGCTTCGATAGTTTTATTAAATTGTTTAACCACATCAACATCACCACGTTCATGAGCAGCATTAAGTTTTCTGTTGGCGACATCCAATTTGTTATGAATGGTTTGCAGTTCGTTTTTTAAATTCATGTTGGTTCCTAAAGGTGTTGATGCGTGCTCATCGCAGAAGCTTAGCAGGCGCGAAGTATAGCAGCAAAATTTGGTCACGTTCAGATTTGTTCTATTTAGTATTTTTAGCAAGCTTATTGCCGATAATGCTATTTATCGGCAATTGCTATATAGTAGGTTTATATCCATAAAAATCATTAGGTTAGTCTTATTATGTCTTATTTGCTGCCGCCCGCGATTCCTTTGTTTGATTCAATTCAACATTTAGAAGAAGGTAACGCCGTAGTTAACCAACACTTAGCAGAGATAAGCGTAAACGCCGTGCCCGATGCCGGTTATGTGTATGAATTTGCGGTGGATTGGTTGCTAGAACAACGCTTTAGTGAGAATAATTACAAAACTTACCGCAGCGAGCTAACCACTTTTCTTCATTGGGCCTTTAAGGTCGAAGAAATATCGCTCAGCGACATTACTCGGCGAGTATTAAGCCGCTACCTAGAATATTGTAGCCAACCACCGGAAACATTAATTGCCTACAGAAATGTGGCGCAATTTATTACCGACAAGCAACTTAAAGAACGTTTACCAAATCCTTTGTGGCGACCGTTTTTAGGCAAAAAGCGAGATGGGATTGAGCAAAGCTATGCGATTAGTGAAAAAGCGCTGAAGACTAAATTGGCTATTTTGTCGGCGTTTTATGCTTATCTAATCAATGAAGAATACACCGAGCGAAATCCCGCCATGGCCCTGATGAAAAACGGCCGCTTCAAACATACCAGCCAACACCTTGTTAGTGGCGAAGATCAAGACGATATTAAAGCTTTCAGCGATTTGCAGTGGTCCTACGTGATGGCGGCTGCCAATCAACTGGCAGCCAGTCATCCAGAAGAAAATGAGCGAATTCTATTTTTGGTCAGCCTAATGTACGGCTGTTATTTAAGGATTTCTGAAGTCGCGGCTAAACCTGGCTTTTCGCCGATTATGGGTCAGTTTAAACGAGATACAAAAACTGGAGTTTGGGGATTTTATATTCCGCGCAGTAAAGGCGGCAAAAAACGTAGCGTTGCTGTCTCCAAACAACTGCTTAAAGCATTGCAACGTTACCGCACGTTTTTAGGCTTAACGCCACTGCCAACGCCGAATGACAAAACGCCACTATTTATAAGACACCGCGCACCAGGTCGCGGACGTGACAGCGGAATTCTCAACGCCAACTTAGGAGTAAGACAATTACGCGAGCAAATTTACACAGTGATTGAACATGCCGCCAACTTAGCGCAACAAGATGGCTTTGAGCAGGACGCTAACGAAATGCGTCAATTAACACCGCATAGTATTCGCCATACCGGAATATCTCACGATATTAATTTAGTTGGGCGGCCGCTAGCGCATGTACAAGCCGATGCCGGACACGACAGTATCGACACCACATCGCAATATCTGCATACATCTAGAGTTGAACGACATCAGTCCGCTGAGAATAAGCCATTGGACCACTTAGCTTAATTTGTATATTTCACCGATAATCACAGGCCAAACTTTGCAGAATATCAAAAACCAACCCATTGGGCGCATAATGTATATTATGTTAAATTGAATATATTGGTTTATATATAAATCAATCACTTACAAATACTGCAATTGCCGGACTCCCCAAGCCCCTTGTTTACTGGGGTTAATGTCAATAAATGTTGATTTTGCTCACTAGCAACAAAAACTAAATGTTATGTAATGAAAATCTTTGTTTATGCACTTTCGGCAATAGTCGCCTAACACAGCAATTTCATTATAAAAATAATTTTGAGAATTATTGCAACTGTGAGCTATGTCACGCATATAAAGGAGTTTTGCACATGATTAATAGCCAACTTTACCCAACGTTTAACGGTTCAGACTTGAAAAACTATTTCGATTCACCGGCACAGGTCGCCGACTATTTTGGGATTCCAGAGCGCACCGCTCGCGATTGGTACAGAAAGAACCAAGCGCCGAACACAGCAAAGCGCCTAATGGATGTTGCCGCAAGTGGATTTTTGCCTTGCTCTTTGGGTTGGGAGGATTTTCGGATTTTTAACGGGCTTCTATATACACCCACAGGCCAATGCCTTAAGCCTGAGCAGCTTAATGCTATTTGTCAGGCATTTGACCTACCTCAATATGAGCGTGTCCAAAAGTGGCTAAATGGTCGAAGGACTGCGAAAGTCCCGGATTGGGTTGTTGAAGAACAAGTTAATGCGAAGGTTGTCTCATTTAAGTAAACCTAATGCTAAAGCGCCGGTAATTAACATTATCGGCGACTAGCTCAGGATACCATTCAGCGAACTTCAGTTAGCGCCTTAGCCATACCTTTATCTATAAGTTGTAAAGCCTTTCCCTGCGCTAAATCGCCATAGTGCTCCAAATGACAAGTAACTATGTACTGTTTTCCCCCTTCGCCACAACAGATTGAAAAGGTGAGATATCTATTACTGAGACTCTCTTTGAATACCTGAGTACCTGAAATCATTTTAAAAGATGGCTCTCGATATGGTAGGTAATTAACACAATTGCTAACCCTGTCTATTGCAGTTCCCACATTAAAAGAAAGGTTAGTGCTAAACGTATCTCTGCCCGAAGGGGTCAAGCTGGGTGATATATTTGCATTTACAGCATACATCGGCATAAATTCGCGCTTCATTCTTTTTCCTCGCTAAAGCTCTTGGCTATTTTCTCTTGTATATTTTCGTTGCACACAAACCGCAATTTTCCTTCCTCAAGCAAAATCTTAGTTGCAGCAAATTCATCATCAGTTAAAAACGTCTTTAATCGCTTTGCCGCTAGACCAATTACCCCTTCACTAGCTGGCCTAATATTTTTTCGTATCGGCATAGATACCTCTATTCTGATAAATGTATACCACTACGTTACCACAACAAATTAAAAGCTAGCCTTAAGTTTTTTGTAACGAGCTTAGTGAATCTATAAAAAAACCCGCATTAAGCGGGTTTTCTTTATTTAAACAACTTAAACGCTTCTTGCGGCTGGTTTTGCGCTTGGTGGAGCGTTTCTTTTTAGCGGTTTTGGCCTTGGCTTTCACCTTATCAATGCCACCGCCTTTGGTGTATTTGTAATCTGGCTTAAACTTGCCTGTTGGAAATTCTACGCAGAGTTCATAATAGCGATGTGAGTATTGTCCCCATGGTTCGGAGTTGTCTCAGGGATCTCTTGGCTATTAAGTTGATAAACTGGAGCCTAATCATATTTGAATAGGCTCCATCAATACCCCTTAGTTATTCGCGTCCCTTTTGTAGCTCGCTAATCAGCTCACTAAAGTCGTGGGTATCAGCTTTTTGCACTGGCGGGTAATCTTGTAGTGACTTGATATGTTCCATCAGCAGCTTTTGTACAGGCTCGTTTAACCATTGTTTTCGCTGTAAAGCTTGTGAACGATCGATCGTTGAACTGAAAGACTCATATGGGTCCATATGCAAATTGTAAATAATCGGGAATTTTTGTTTTACATACGGTTCATAGTAGTTTTCGCTAGTTTCAAAATTTAGCTTCCACTGTTTATACCGTATCGCTTTGATGCTGGACTCGTAGTAATAGATAAAGTTATCTCGAGCGCTGTCTTGGGTTTTACCTTCCCAATAATCCAGATTATTTACACCATCGATGTATTGTTTCCGTTTTTTCAGCATTTTTTCACGTACATCTGGCGCACCAGCGGCTGCCGATAAGGTAGTAAAAACATCCATATGTGATTGCATGCCAGTTCGAACTTCACCAGCAGGGATATGACCTGGCCAGCGAACAATCATAGGGACTCGAACACCACCTTCATATGTGGTCATTTTCTCACCGCGAAATGGCGTTGTGCCACCGTGTGTTTTAGCACTGTGCTCAGGACCATTGTCAGTGGAGTAAACAATAATCGTGTTATCAAGTACTCCCATTTTCTGCATAGAGTCCAGCAACTCACCTATTTGCATGTCATGTTCAATCATGCCGCTACCGTAGGCGTCATGCTCGGTATTTGAGTCGGCAGCTAAGTAACGATGAGATTCTCTGAGGTGGGTAAACATGTGCATACGACTGGTATTTAACCAAACAAAAAACGGCTTGTTGCTGTCTTTGCTTTGTTGCATGAAGTTTTCTGCCGCTGCGATAAATTCATCATCCACGGTTTCCATACGTTTAGTCGTTAGTGGACCAGTATCTTCACACTTCTGTTTACCTACTACGCCAAAGCGCGGATCCTCAGTTTTATCGACCTTGTCGGTCGCATAACAATGTAGCACCCCGCGAGTACCGAACTTTTCCTTAAACGCTGGGTCTTTGGGATAATCATATTGCTCAGGTTCTTCTTCGGTATTTAAATGGTAAAGATTGCCAAAAAATTCATCGAAGCCATGAACAGTAGGCAAGTGTTCATTGCGATCGCCAAGGTGGTTCTTACCAAACTGGCCACTACGATACCCCAGTTCTTTTAGCACTTCTGCTAACGTTGGCGTCTTTTCATTGAGTCCAAGTTTTGCCCCCGGTCGTCCAACGGTAGTCATACCGCTACGAATTGGATATTGGCCTGTAATCAGAGCGGCTCGGCCAGCAGTGCTTGAAGGCTGGGCGTAATGCTCTGTAAACATAATCCCTTCGTTGGCTAGTCGGTCGATATTTGGAGTTTGGTAACCAATCACCCCTCGCCCATAAGCGCTGATGTTAGTCCAACCAACATCATCGGGGAAAATGATTAAAATATTGGGTTGCTTTGCTTCTGCGGCCCTTACCGCAGGGGCGAGGCTCATTGAAGCCAACAAAGCCGTTGCTAGTAATGTTTTTTTCATTTAAAAGTACCTTAAAAATTTACTTCTTTTAGAAATAATTGTTCTAGACACTATCGACATCACTGCTTTACGTTTAAATATCTAGCCTAGTAGTAAACAAGTTTTAAACGTTCATACATATTGTTTTCAAAGACGATAACTGGTCATTCAGCCAGTTATATTTTGAGTTAGTCGACAAATTTGAAAAACTTAACGCAACGCTAAATATAGACCATTTTTAATGGCCCTTAGCTTGATTCTTGATTCTTGATTATTGTCTTTATAAGAGGTTATTCCCCTTAAATCACTGATATTAAAACTGCTACTGTATAAATTAGTTCAATATATGACAAAGGAAACGCGTCAATAATCTTAGGTGGCAGACACCGGCCAGGAATGACTTAGGTAACTTAGTGTGCTAATCGTACGCTTAGGTGGAGCTATTTAGTTACCAGTGCCAGATTGTTTATCTGCTAGTACATAAAACCTAACTCAAATAGAGCCTGCCACATGCCCTAGCCCTGCTCTTTTTTGCGGATCTCGTAGTAAACCATGCTGCTTTTCAACTACTCCAACCACTAGGCATTAGCCACTCGTCGCTAAGCTAGCCAACTATACTTCTGGTAAGTTTCGAAATCGCCCACTGAGTTGGAGGTCTATAATGCAATTTATCAAATTTTTAGGCTTTGATGCTGTTAAATGGCTTCTGCTATTAACAGTCTTTGTAGTACCTCCAGCCTTAGCTAGCGTAGATAAGCAACCGCAACTCCGACCCGGCACGGTGCTTTATAAAATCAATAAGAATGCTCAAGCGGACGAGCTTAAAGGATTGAACGCGCTGCTTAAAAGCCAAGGACTGATTAAACAAAAAATATTAAATGGCAGCCAAATCACTATCGCTACCTTCCAAGATCATGGGCGTGAAACAGCGATTGCTAAGATACTCAAGCACAGTGGCTATGTGGAATTTGCCGAGCCTGATTACGCCTTACCGCCCAGCTTGCAAGCTAATGATCCAGATTTTGCGCTGCAATGGCACCATAACAATGCCAAAACCGCCCTAGCTTGGGATGTGGCCACCGGTAGTAACGCAGTATTAGTAGCGGTGTGTGATACTGGATTCGACGTTAACCACCCAGATCTTGCTGCCAACCTGCGAACCGATTTGGCCTTCAATGCTCAAGATGGCTCTAACTATATTCATGATGCCAACGGTCATGGCAGCGGTACAGCGGGTACCCTGGGTGCGGTGGGCAATAACGCTACTGGTGTGGCCGGAGTCAATTGGCATGTAGACATTATTCCAGTTCGCATCGCTATTAGTGATAGCAACAGCTCTGCTTACATCTCTACTATGGCGACTTGTATTGAATACGCCGCGGATAATGGGGCGCGTGTGGTCAACCTCAGTTACGGCGGTATTCAATATTCCTCCATTGACGCAGCGGCGCAGTATTTACGCGCACGAAACGGTTTATTGTTTATGTCTGCCGGCAACGATGGTCGCGAGTTTAGCACTTATCCAGACTACATCAGTTTTGTCGGTGTGGCAGCTACAGATAAAAACGACAACCGTGCTAGCTTCTCAAACTGGGGCACATACGTTGATATTACCGCGCCAGGGGTAAGCATTCGTACCACCTATAAAAACGGCCAATATGTTTACTACAGCGGCACTTCGTTCTCATCGCCACTGGTAGCGGGTGTGGCGGCGCTAATGGTAGCGGCTAACCCCGCGATTACAGTCAGTGAGCTTGAAAATGGATTGTTTTCCACCGCGACGGATATTGGCACAGCTGGCGATGACAACGTTTATGGGCATGGCTTGGTAAATGCTCAAGCCGCGGTAAATTACGCCTTAAATCTGGGCAATAGCGTCGCACCAGTCGCCACTATTGATGTAGCTAATAACTCAGTACCTTATGGCACTGCGATAGAATTAAGCGCCCTATCGTCTTATGATGAAGATGGCAGCATCGTGTCTTACCAGTGGAACTTGGGTGATGGCACCAGCTCAAATCAAGTAGAGCTCAGCCACCTCTATGCGGCGGCGGGTACTTACCAAGTGAGTTTAACGGTCACCGATAATGATGGCCTAAGTGGCAGTGCTACACAATTGGTTCAAGTCACTAACAACCTACCTGTTGCCGTTATCAATGACTTAGCCGCGAGTTACCCTATCAACCAAAGCATTGCTTTTAACGCTTCGGCCTCTAGCGATAGTGATGGTTACATTAGCCTCTATGAATGGGATTTTGGCAACGGAGCAACAGCCACAGGAGAAACGGTGGATTATGCCTACGCTTCAGCAGGAGATTACATTGTTACGCTTACTCTAACCGACAATGCGGGTGGCATGAATAGCGCTACGGTGAGTATTCAAATTACCGATCCTAATGTACTTAACGCGCCCAGTAGTTTAAGCGCTTCAGTTGAAGCGGCGATTGTCACTTTGAACTGGTTAGATAACAGCAGCACTGAAGACCACTTTATTATTGAAAGAGGCGTGAAATACCGAGGCAAACTACGCTTTGAGCAAATAGCCACCTTGAGTGCAGACTCCACCACTTTCCAAGATGCGGTGCCAGACAGTGGTGAATATAGCTATCGGGTTAAAGCGGTCAATAGCTACGATGAAGCGTATTCAGACACCATTAAGGTCACGGTGGATACCGGTGGTGCTGTGCCTCCCGAGCCAGAGCCAGGAGCAATGTCTGCACCTAGTAAGCTAAGCGCTGTACAAACTGGTGCGCTGGTTGAGCTTAACTGGCAGGATAATTCTTCCGACGAGTTGGGCTTTTATATTGAACGCGGTGAAAAAACCAAAGGGCAAATCCAGTTTTCTCGTATTGCGGTGGTCGTTGCGGGGATCTCGTCATTTGCCGATGATGTCAGTTCACTCGCCTCTGGCAACTATGCCTACCGCGTACAGGCCTATCAAGATGGAGAAGTCTCGGATTTCAGCAATGTGGTAGAGCTGCGTATTAAGTAGCGAAGCTAGCTTCAGCCTATTGATAAGGCCGCCGGGGTAGCCGGTGGCCTTATTAGCCCTGAGTATATGCAGCCTTTAGCTATCTGATTCACGGCTATAGTTGGCCGCACACCAGGCTTGCAAATTCTGCTTTTAAGCTGCGTTAGCTTAGAAGAAGCCACAGATCGCACGGCCAATTATTCTATAACGCCTATTAACACCTCATTAAACAATCGCCTATACCTATCATAAGCATAGAAACAGTCGCTTTTACTAAATGATAATAATTATCAATACTAAGACTGTAGTAACAAATACAGTTTAAAGAGGACACAACGATGATTAAAACAATAACTTTTGCCGCAATTCATTTCACTATCGCGACCTTGGTGGCATTTATCTTAACCGGCGATTTTTTGTTAGGTAGCTTGATCGCCATGATTGAGCCCACCATCAATACCGGTGCATTTTATGTTCATGAGAAAATTTGGCAAAAAGTGCCTCAGTTAAAGCGTCATGAAGCCATGACCCAAGTAAAAACCGCGAGTTTCGCCGTTATACACTTTAATGTGGCCTTCAGCGTGACTTACTTGTTAACTGGTGATGCCTTTATCGGTGGCCTAATGGCAACCGTAGAGCCAACAATTAACTCTTTTGCCTACTTCTTCCATGAAAAAGTGTGGTTAGCCAAAATGCGGACTCAAAACCACGTAGTTTGTGCTTAAATCGTTTGTTGTGTTTCCTCTACTAAAGCCTCTGCAAAGAGGCTTTATCTTTTCTCGGCGACTTGCTGCTTAGTTAGATCTAAACTCATTCCCTAGCCCGTGTATCTCTTTGCCTCATATTATCCGCCTAAGCATTGTTGGATGTTTGCGCCTTCTGCTTCGCTTGGCGCTTCAAAATAGCTGGATACATGGTGAAACATGGTTTCAGTATCAAATTGGGCTCGCTCAGGCTGCTCAATACGACGTTGCGCGAGCTGCGCTAAGCATTGCCGATCACTCAGATTTAAGTAAATAAGTTGATGCTCACAACCGAGCTCCGCGCATAGTGTTAAAAACCAGCTACGTTGTTGGCGAGTATTAGCCGGGAAATCCATTACCACAGCGCAGCCAGTCGCTAATAGCTGTTGTACATGTTGTTTAATAAAGGGCTTTATTTGCCGAGATAAGTTGATGTAGTCGTCAAAGCTGTTGATTTGCTGAGGGTAATGCGCCGCTAACCACTCATCTTCAGATATGAGAATCGCCTGCTGTTGCTTGGCGAGTGCTTTAGAGCGGGTCGACTTTCCCGCGCCCATTTTACCGCAGAAGAAAAATAATTTGCCTAGTTGTGCCATACGCTGTGTTGTCTCTTTTTTGCCCTTAAGTAGGCAGTCTACAAAACTTAAAGAGTTAGGCTAAGTAATATTTAGCTGATTGAACAAATTCGAACTGTGGCGGCGGGTGTTTGTTTAGCCCAGTTGTTCACGCCGTTATATTGGCAGCTATAAGCCAGAGTTGTTAGTGCTACGAGATTCATCTAAGTCTCGGTTTATCTAACTAAAGCAAGCTTGCTCAGCATATCAGCCTAGGTGAACAGCAGTGCCGACTTATCTATATCGAAGCTAAGATAAGGCCACCGATTTAATCGAGCACCACACCGACATACCCAGTTTTAGCCCTAAATCATTCAGTGATTTTCGAGTGATGTTGGCTAACAGGTGGGCTCCATTGCTTAATTCTAATACCAGCAATTCGTGACCATTGGCTTGGTCGGGCGAGCGTTGCTCTACAATCACTGCGGGCAAGCGATTGATTACCGAGGTATCTTGCGGCTGGTTGAGGCTAATTGATACGTCTGAAGCTAATACCCTACAGCGATAACGCTCACCTATCTTGCCTATGTGTCGGGGGGCCAAAATGTTTAAGCCGTTCATATCTAGTTGGGTAATGTCGTAGTCTAAGTAGGCTTGTACTTTGGTATCGAAAATACTGCCTAGCTCGCTATCAAATACCGATTCTAAGCGAGGGTCAGACATCACTTTAGGTGCCGCGTCACTCACCACCACCGAGCCCTTGTCAAATACCACGATGTGATCGGCTAAGCGCGCGAGCTCTTGCACCGAGTGCGTCACATACACAATGGGTATCGATAGTTGGTTACGTAGCCGTTCTAAATAAGGAAGAATTTCTTGTTTGCGCTTAACATCCAGCGCCGATAACGGTTCATCCATCAGTAATAAACGAGGAGAGGTTAACAAGGCACGGGCAATTGCGACTCGTTGTTTTTCACCACCCGATAATTGGTGAGGAGCACGATTTAATAGATGCTCTATACCCAACAAGGCGGTCATCGCTTCGAAGCTAATTTTTCGCTGTGACTCTGCGACCCGTTTCAGGCCAAACAGGAGGTTATCTTTCACCGACAAATGAGAAAACAAGCCAGCTTCTTGAAACACATAACCCAATGGTCGCTGATGTGTTGGCAAAAACTGTTGTTTGCTGGAGTCTTGCCATACCTGGTCGCCAATGGAGAAATACGAATGCTCAAACTGCTCTAGTCCTGCCATGGCACGCAAACAGGTGGTTTTGCCCGAACCAGATGGACCAAACAATACGCTAATGCCTTTATCGGGCAAGAGTAAATCAACGTCAAGAACAAAGCCTTGGCGTCTAATACAAAATTTTGCGTAAATCTCGCTCACAGCTTGTCCTTAACTAAAACGAAGTCGATAACGGTTGTTCACCCAATGCATCAACAATAAAGAAGCAAAAGAAAACAGCATTAAGCCGCCGGCCAACAGGTGCGCCTTGCCGTATTCCAAAGCTTCAACATAGTTGTAGATCTCCACCGACATTACTCTGGTTTTGCCCGGAATATTACCACCAATCATCAATACTACGCCGAACTCTCCCAAGGTATGACAAAAACCCATAATGGACGCAGAAAAAATCCCCGGCCAAGCTAATGGCAAGGTAACGTGAAAAAAGGTATCGCTTGGGCTGGCTCGCAAAGTGGCCGCCACTTCGGCGGGTTGAGAACCAATGGCTTCAAAGGCATTTTTTAAGGGTTGAATAACGAAAGGCAGCGAGTGAATAGTACAAGCCACGGCAATGCCAGCGAACGAGAATGGCAGTTGCGCGATGCCCAATTTATCTAAAGCTTGGCCAAAGGCGCTATTGGGACTGAGTAACACCAATAGATAAAAGCCCAGCACGGTAGGCGGTAATACCATGGGCAAGGTACATACGGCCTCCACCACGCCTTTAAAACGGCTTTGGCTGTGACTTAGCCACCAACTAATTGGAATGCCTATCACCAGTAGTGCGGCGGTAACGATAAACGCCAGCTTGAGCGTTGTTGCAACCACTAACCAATCGACCATATTACCGTCCTAGCCTTTAAACTTACTGATATCCATAGCTTTTTATAATCGCTTGGGCGCGCTCAGTTTTCAAATAATTTATAAAGGCATTTATTACCGGGTTATTTTGCCCCTTTCGTAAAATCACCGCATCTTGCAAAATGGGCTGATAATAATCTATGGGAACTTGCCACACCGAGCCCTCACGATATTGACCTTGCTTAAAGACTTGGGACTTAGCCACAAAACCTAATTCGGCGTTGCCACTAGCAATAAACTGATAGGTAGGATTTAGCCCATTACCCAACACCAATTTGGCTTGAACTGCCTGCCATAACGCCATCTTGCTTAAGCTTTGCTGGGCCGCGAGCCCATAAGGGGCCAACTTAGGGTCGGCTATAGCTAAGTGAGTAAAGTCTTGCTGGGTAAGAAGGCTGACAAGATCAAGCCCCGGACTTGTTGACCAAAGCACTAAGCAGCCCTGTGCGTATGTAAAACTGCTAGAACCCAAGCCCTTCTCTATTAGTGTTTGTGGGCGCAAGGTATCTGCAGCGAAAAACAAATCAAATGGTGCGCCATTAACAATTTGCGCGTAAAGCTGACCGGTAGAGCCCGTGCTTAACTGTAAGGCATGCTCGGTTTGTTGACTAAAATCGGCATTTAAGGCCTTCATTGGCCCATAAAAATTGTTGGCAACGGCGACAATCGCGCTAGCTGCATACAGCGGCTTGAACCAGAAACAAAGCACAATCAAGCTAATTCGCCATAACCTAAGCATATACATCCTTATACAAGACAAGCAAAAGTGTAGTTTTAACACCTAGATTGGCGCAAAAATTTCATGCCAATCTTAGCATCATCCGATATCTGGGTTCACGGTTAATCGTTCTCGCAAATGATGTCTTCTTCTGGCTCAATTAAACACGGGCTTGGGTTTAATCAAGGCCTCAACTAGACGAGGCAGATGGTTCGCGTAGCCGACTCTGTTTGCTTTCGCTCATCAAGGCTTTAACCACTTGTTCAGCAGGCCGCGGCCGATAGCCCAGCTCGGTTTTAGCCTTATCAATGCAAAGCAGTTCGTCCTTTTTAAAATAGTGGCGAACATTGCCCCTCATTAGCAATGGCGGCTGGCCGCTGATGAAGGCCCAACTTTCAAATAATGTCGCCAGCAATAATTGCAATGATTTACCCAGCTTGTTAGGAATTTTAATCAAAGGATTAATCTGATGGGCTAAGTGGAACAGTTCAGTGGTACTCATAGATTGTTCAGTACCTAGGATATAACGATGCCCCACCCGGCCTTTTTCGGCAGCTAGAATCATCCCCTTGGCGACGTCTTCAACATCGACAAAATTAATATGGTACTGCGGATCGAAGGGTAAGCTATTACTTAAGATTTTATCGATTAAATTCATGGTAGGAGTTAGCTGACGATAAACGTGCCCACCAATCATGGCAGATGGTAATACACTAACCATATCAATATTGAGTTGTTCAGCTAGCCTCCAAGCTAGCTGCTCGGCAGCGTTTTTTGATTTGAAATACATATTGGGAAAATGGCTTCCCCAAGTACTTTCATCCATCACGGCTTGGTTTGCATCTAAAGCTGCAATCGAACTGACATATACGACTTTATCGACACCGTATTCTTTAGCTAGCTCGAAAACATTTTTAGTCTGGGTTAAATTAGCCTGAAGAATGTCTCGTTTGGGATGTCTAGACCAATGAGAAAACACCGCAGCAACATGAAATAAAATATCTACATCGCGAAAAGCACTGGCTAGAGATTGGCGGTCAAACATATCTGCATAAACAATATTGCAATCAAGTCCGATAAACGGCCTTTTATCGTTTATATTCCTCACCGAGCCTTTAACCTTGAAGTGTCCGTGTTTAAGCAACTCCCGTAGCAAGTTGTTTCCCAAATGTCCATTCGCACCAGTCACCAGAACGTGTAGTTGGCTAGTCATAAGCACTCCTATTAATAGTTAGGACTTTAAGCTAACAAACTCGCGCATAATGGAATTTCACAAATGTTAAAAGCGTTTAAATAAGCGCTAATTTTTTTCTTATACGGCTAAGCGAAGGCTGAGTGATGCCTAAAAATGATGCAACATGCCCCAACTGAACTCGCGATTCTAGGTTAGGAAAACTAGCTACAAAATGCTGGTAGCGCTGCTCGGCAGATAAATGTAGGTAAAAGCTGGCCTTGTCTACTTTTTCTGCTAGTAAATATTCTGATATACGTCGTACCAAACTCGACCACTTTGGCAGTTCGCGACTTAGTTGCTGATCAGAGAGTTTGCTAAAGTAAACAAATTCCAAATCGCTAAGTGCTTGAAAATAAAATTGGCTTGGGCCTTGTTGTTGATAACTCGTTAAGTCTACGACAAATTGATTTTCTGCATGAAAGCTCTTAACTATTTCATTACCTTGTTGGTCAAAATAGAAGTCGCCAACCACACCGCGAAGAATGAAATAAATTTTGTTAGAAATGTCGCCCGCCCGCAATAGGAAGGTTTTTGCAGGTACTCGGCCAAACTTTAAATGAGACTGAATAAGCTGTTGCTCAACATCATTAAGCTGCTCAAATTCTTTTAAATAGGTGATAAATGGGCTAGTCACAGTAGTCCTTAAGCGGCTTAGCTCAACCAGAAATGTGCTGATAGATGATGATACTGCCTTATAGCTGAATTTTCGACCACAGCAGGCTCGAAATTTAACTATCCCTTGAAAAGCGTCGTCGGTATTCTCCGGGGCTTAAGCCTAAGGTGCGTTGAAATAGTTTGCGAAATGCACCGCTATCTTGGTACCCGACTTGCCAAGCTATGGTGTCGATTGGTAAACGAGTAAATTGTAGTAACTCACAGCCTTTGGTCACTCTGAGTTGCTGGCAGTATTGCGACACGTTCAGGCCACAGGCCTTATTGAAACGACGCTGAAAGGTGCGCAACTGCAAGCCTGCTAAGGCGGCGAGTTGGGCGACACTAAGTGGCTGAGCAATATGCTCTTGAAGCCAATGTTGTACCCGCAGTATCGCTTTGTCGCCGTGTTGTAGCTTTGGTGAAAACAAACTGTAATAGCGCTGTTCTTGTCTAGGAGGGTCAAGTAACAGACTGCGTGAAACATCGAGCATGCAAGCGGGTCCACATAACCTTTCCACCAAACTTAAGCCTAAATCGGTCCATGCCATTACTCCTCCTGCGGTAATGATGTCGCCATTATCGACTAATAGTTTGTCGATATCCCATTTCACTTGAGGAAACTGCTTGTTTACTTGTTCACGATATTTCCAATGGGTGGTAGCTGCTCGTCCATCTAGTAAACCAGATTCGGCCAGCATAAAAACGCCCACGCAAACACTGGCAAGTATTGTTCCCTGAGAGTGAAGTTGAGTTAGAAAGGGGGCGTGCGCAGCTAGCTGTGGCGGCCCAGCTAAACTGGGAGGTACGATTAATACCGCCAACGTTCTATTGTCAGCTTTCGGCGCTGTATCATATATACGCTGAGCAATGGACTCGCTTAACTGCCAATGACTAATTCGTAACTGAGTTTGGCTTGTATTTTGCGGCCGCTCAAGGTAGCGCTGAGCCATACCAAACAGATCGCTTAAGCCTAATACCGCCGACTGCTGGGCTTGTGGGTAGTTTAAGATCCCTAATTCAATAATGCTGTTTTCCATAATTGTCGCTTTTAGCCTGAATAATGTCATTTATGCCACCAGACAATTCTGCGCCTTCCGGCAACAATGTCAATCTATCAACACAGACTAAGGACGCCAGCATGAAGCAAACCGCACTGTTATTAATCGACTTACAGCAAGAATATGCAACCGAGGGCCTGCTGCCCCTAGAGAACATTGATGAAACCAGCAGCAAGGCCGCGCAACTGCTGGCCTTTGCTCGTCACCATAACTATTTGGTGATACATATACATCATGTTAATCGCCAGGCAAAAGCTAGCTATTTTAAACCTGATTCAATCGGGGTTAAGGTGATTCAAGGAGTAGAGCCAAAAGGGAGTGAAGCTGTCATCATTAAGCATCGCCCCAATGCTTTTGTGGAAACCGATTTACAAACACGTTTAAGCAAACATGGCATCACCAATCTAGTTATTGCCGGGGCAATGAGTCATATGTGTATAGAGGCAAGTACCCGAGCCGCGGTAGACATAGGCTTACAATGCACGGTGATTGAAAATGCCTGCACCACTCGCGAGCTGGAATTTAATGGTGTAACCGTTCCGGCTAAGCAGGTACATGCTGCTAGCATGGCGGCGCTGGCCTTTGCCTACGCCGAGGTGGTGCCATATGAGCAATATATCAGCGCTGTGGATTGAATTCACGGCTGCGACAATCAAGCTATTTAGCAAAGCTAACTAGAAAGGTATTTTTATGGTTAGCCCGGGGCAACAACGCTAATTCAGCGTTGTGTACTGCGACAATGTCTTTACATATCGACATGCCTAAGCCAGCGCCGTTTCCTTGGTCGGAATGGCCCCGATAAAAAGCCTCAAAAATACGTTCGCGGGTGGTGTCGGGAATTGCCTCGCCGTTATCACAGATCAATACCTCTACTTGCTGGGGCTGGTTTTTGAGTTGCAATTGAATTTTGCTGCCATGCCCAGAGTAACGAATGGCATTATCCACTAGATTGCGGAAAAGAACTTCTAATAAAGCCGGATCGCCTAGTACTTCGGCGGTATCGGCTTTCAAGCTGATTTCTTGCTGTTGAGTCAGTGCCAGAGGAACCAAATCGGCAATAATCTGCTGTAGTAAAGGCTTGAGCCTAACCGTGGTAATTTGCGAATGGGATGATGAACCATCCACCTTGGCAAGGGTAAGTAATTGATGAATCAACCTGTCGGTACGGTCGATGCCCAACAGTAGATTATGCAGATCACGCTCGCGCTGCTTGGGATCTTCGGTTTGCATCGCATTTTCGACGTTTAAGCGCAAAATAGTTAACGGGGTTTTTAATTCATGGGCGGCAGCACGAGTAAAGCGTTTCTCTTTCTGCCAAGCTAACTCTAACTGAACTAACAAGGTATTAATCGCATCCACTAGGGGCTGGAGCTCTATTGATTGATCAGCCACATGGATCCGATCTAAACAATGGGCGCTACGTTGTGCCATGGCGATGCGCAGTTGGTCAATGGGTTTAAAATACTTTCTGATTAACCATAATAACACCACCAACAGCGTTGGCAGAAGGAACAGCTGCTCGACCAAAGTGGATAAGGCGATTTCATTGATAATTTCTTCACGAATGCTTTGATTCTCACCTGCCACAATGTACTCGCCTTGACGCTTATCGTCTGGAAAGGAGAGCTGAAAGGTTCGCCATTGCTCTCCTGAGACGAAGGTATCGGCAAAACCTTTAGTGGTAGCCGATTGCGATAAAGCACTCAATTCTGAGGCCGAGCTCCACAGTAACTTTCCGTCTCGATAGAACTGAAATACTAAAAACTGTTCATAGGGGTGGCCAAAGGGGGTCGGTTGGCTATCGTGCTCAGCCAGTTGTTCAATGCGCTGCATCCACAAATCAAAATCATTACGCTGATTAAGCACCCCTTTTTCCGCGTTGGATAAGGACATGGCCAGAAGCATTAATTTGGCCGATTGGCCTAACCTAGCATCATAGACTTCTTCGACTTCGCGCTTGGCTGAGTTAAAACTAAAATACAAGGAAATGATGAGCAATACACTCACCAAAATACCCACTGAGAGGGTCAGCCGGCGTTTGATTGAATAAGGAGTACTATTTTTCAAGAATATAACCTACGCCACGAATCGTTTTTACCGCCACTGTGGGTATTTTTTTTCGCAAATTATGGATGTGAACTTCAATGGCGTTATCGCTAGCGCCTTCGTCCCAGCCATGTAATGACTGTTGCAGTTGCTCTTTGCTTTGTACCCGTCCGGCATTAGTCAGTAATTGGGCTAAAATTTTGTATTCATTGCGGGTCAGTTTTAAAGGCTGTTGCTCAAAACAAATGGTTTGTTCCGATAAGGATAGGGCCAACGGCCCCACTTGGATCAACTGGTTGGCCGTGCCGGAGCGGCGCCGAATAAGTACTCTTAACCGAGCTAACAACTCTTCCAGTGCAAACGGCTTACCAAGGTAATCATCGGCGCCGGTGTCTAAACCTTGCACCCGGTCTTCAATATCATCACGCGCGGTTAATATCATAACAGGAAGATCGTAACCGGCTTGACGGATTTGTCGTAACAGCACAAGCCCGTCAATATCGGGCAAGGTCAAATCTAATATCACCGCGGTAAAATCTTCAGCTTTGAGAGCATTCACCACACCAGCCGCACGGTCTAGCCAGTCAATAGTATAGCCATGGCGACTTAAGGAAGTCACCATGGATTGCCCCAATAAGCTATCGTCTTCAATTAGTAATAAGCGCATTAGTCGGTTAGTTTCGCCATCTTAAGGTTGATTTCTTGCCTGCGACCTTGGTCCGCTAAAGGACGCTCTGCCCTTGGTGCGGCATTTAAAGCCTTAGTAAAGTACATTTTTGCTTCTTGGTTACGCCCTTCTTCTAACAAAAAGTCGCCATAAAAATAGTTAGGGTCAATGCCATTGGGATTAATGGCTAATGCCTGTTTTAACAATTGTTCAGCTTTGCCGTCATCACCGAAACCAATCGGCCACCCCGGTACTTTATAGTATAGAGAACCTAGGCTGGTATAGGCAGAACCGTCTAAAGTTTCTGGCGCGGTTTCAATTACTTGTTCTAACAAGGCCTTGGCCTCTTTGGCCAACGATAACGCGCCCAGGCCTCCTTTTACCCCCGCCAATGAAGCCTTATTAATCGCTAACCATACGGTTAACGCTGGCGTAGGCGGTTCATGGGCTAGCACCTCTTCGGTATGCTGAACTAGTGTTTGAAAACACTGCTTTTGTTCAGACTTTTCCGGCGTATTATACTGGCAAATAGCCCAATTACTTTGAATTTCTTGAAGTTTTGTTTGGTTTGCTTGCGCTGGCAGACTGCTTAAAGTAGATAGCAGCGCCAATGCGCTAATAACGGAAATTGATCTCATGATGCACTCCTAATGCTTAACCCGGTTTAAATGCTGATGAATACTTTCTTTTTGTTTATCAATTGCCGCTGCAACCAAACGAGGAAACAATTGATTAAGCCGAGCAAAAAATTTCTCAGGCCAACCAATCCATTTACACGGAATTTCCTTACGCAACATCGTTAAAAGGTGCTTGGCTACTACCTCGGGGCTATCGGTTTTATTACCTAGTTGTTGATTTAAGCGATTAACGGCTTGGCTATTTAAGGCGGTATCGGTGGCTCTGGGGGCGAGATAGAAAGAGCGGATCCCAGTGTGACTCAATTCTCTATCTAGTGCCTCAGTGAAACGTTGTAAGCCGGCTTTAGCTGCACAATAACTGGTATAGCCGGGGTAGCCAATTGAACCAAAGGTGGAACCGATGTTAACGATATACCCCGGTTGTTTAAGGTGACTCAGCAAGGCTTGGCAGATTTGCATCGGCGCTAGTAAATTCACCTTTAACTCTTGCTCGATTTGTTGTGCCGAACGCTGGCTAAGTAAGGCAAAGCTGTTGTAACCCGCATTGTTTATCAATACATCAATCGCTTGACCTTGCTGAGCCAAGGCTTGCGCCAATTGCTTAATTGCCAAAATACCTGAGGGGCTGGAGATGTCAGCAAGCAAAATTTGGTGCTGTTGGCTATTAGTAAGTTCACTTTGCAAGGTACTTAAGCTGGCTTGGTTTCGGCCAACTAATATCAGCCTAGCCCCTGCTGCAGCCAATGCTTTGGCAGTAGCTTGGCCAATTCCGCCACTGGCGCCAATAAGCATAACTTGGCTGTTGTTAATGTTCATTCTGGCGTACCTCAGGCAGCGTCTTGGGTGCTAAATAACGACAGTGTTTGCAACATATCGTGGTACAAACTAAATACCATGTTAGCGGCATCAATAATGACTTGTTGGTCTTCGCTGTTATCAACTTTGTTCATTAAAGATTCGAAGAATTTTAAGTGTTCATGGTCTAAGACGCTGTGTGAAGTTAAATAGCTCATGGCGCTGTCAGGTAAATTAAGTTGTTGCTGAATTTTTTCAGCCATTTGTCCACCAATACCTACACTGGTGCCCTCTAATACCCAAACCATACCAAATAGTGCCAGTGGATTATGACGGTCAATTTGATGATATAAATATGCCACCATCAACTCTATGGCTGGGCAAACCTTACCCTCGCCTTCATTTTTACGAACCGCTTCGGCATCAGCGCCACACGCGGCAATATCGGCTAAGATCCACTCTTGATGGCCTTTCTCTTCATCAATGTACTCGGCAATAGCCTCTCGTAGCCATTCCTGTTCGCTTGGCAGGCGTCCACCGCAAGCCATGAGTAAGGGCACGGTATGTTTAACGTGATGGTAAGCCTGAGTGAGAAAAGCGATGTACATAGACTTTGAAATCTGCCCCTGTTGTACCTGCGCAATCACAGCAGCAGAAAGTAATTGCTGTTGCTTTACAGCAGTCGCTTGTTTGAGTTGTTCAAAAAATGAAGCCATGGGATTTTCCTTTTTAATATTAATTGGTTACGACTTTGGTAAATCGATTCGAGTCACCATTTGTCTATGGAAACTCACGTTTGATAGGTTTTGCGAAAGTAATTCACTAACCGATTGCTCTAACTGGTCACGGCGAATTTTGCCGTTGGCTGTAAACCAATTGGGTATGGCATGAAGCGTTTCTAACTGTAAGACTTGGCTAATTCGGGCGTAATCAGGCAGTTTGCTATTGAGCTCACTGAGCTTTGCATCAATGTTGCTGATGTGTTGGCTCACCGCACATAACTGCTCTTGGCCATCGCCAGTGATAAATAACGGCACCCCTGGCAGTAAGGCCTGCGCTTCAGACTCTATCCACTCTGGAGAGATGTTGCGGCCAAAGGCAGTTACTAACAGGTTTTTCTTGCGGCCCAATAAATGCACGAAACCTTGTTCGTCGATAGCGGCTAAATCACCCGTTGCCAACCATTCTTCAATAAACGGGGCATTTAAATAGCCTAGGGCGCTATTACCTTTAACCAGTAACTCGCCGTCTTCGGCTATTCGTAACTGTGAATGACTTAAGGCTTTACCACAACTGCCCGCTTTAAAGGCTTTAGGAGTGTTTAAACATACCACCGAGCCGCATTCGGATAAGCCATAACCTTCGTAGGCAGGAATGCCTAAGTCATGGGCTGCACTAATCAGTTGGGCCGAGACACGAGCGCCCCCCACTGCGACAAACTTTAACGACTGGGCCAATTGGCTATTGCCTTGCACCAGTTTAATTAAGGCCAACAGTAAAGCGGGAGTAAGCACTAAACTCTGCGGTTGAATGTCGGCGAGTTGTTGGGCGAAGGCGGCGGCGTTAAATTGACTTGAGCCGAGTAACCCGAGTTTCCTTCCTGGATAGACATGTACGCTAGCGCCGAGCAAAATCGGCACGTAAACACCGGTGATATTTTCTAGCAAGGTTGATAGCGGTAACAAGACAAGATGTTTTTCCGCTAAGCCCATAACGGCTTCAGCCAAGGATTGTGCCACATTGGACAAATGCTGCTGGCTAAGGCAAACCCCTTTTGGATGGCCAGTTGAGCCGGAAGTGAACGTGATTTTGCAGGTATCCGCTAATACAGAAGCCGGCATAACTCCAACGCTGCGATAAACCCTTAGTCCAGCTAAATGCCCCAAGCATTCGACACTTGCTTGTTCTGACCAATCTCCAATGAGTAGATCGGCACCAGATTCGGCTAAGCTGTGCTGTACTTGTGTGTAACTAAAGAAAGTCGGAATGGGCACAATCACAAGATTAGCGACCATGGCAGCCAAATCAATCAATATCCAGCTAATGCTGTTCTCTGCTCTTAAGGCCACTACCTTTGCATTAAGGCTAGTAAGATAGGCAGCGACAGCAAACACTTCTGCGGCCAGTTGTTGGTAAGTCAACTGTACTGTTTCGCCTTGGGCGTTTTCACCAACAAAGGCGAACTGCTCAGGCTTGTTGTGGGCGTGGGCCTTTAAGGCATCTATGATTGTATTCATCGAGTTAAGCCTGCTTTTGTTTTAACTGCTGCAACAGGCGAAGCCGCTGTAAACCTTTGCTTAAACTGCCAGCATAAACTTTGGGATGAGTTTCGTAATAAGAGCCCCAAATATTTTGCGCATCGATTATCTTTGTTGGGCTTGCTTCGGCTATTAGTTTTGGCTCAAGCCCTAGGCGCATCATCAAGGCATGTAGGGGATCGGTTGCGGTGAAAATACACCACTCAAAGCCCTGCTCCACCAACAATTCAGCAATCAAATAAAAGTGTAACGGCGATAAGCCTTTAGTGAAGGAAGCAAGGTGACCAAACTCCACCAAATTGGCGCGGCTAAGGGAGCAATTAAACAATTCAGCCACATGCTGTTCTGCGGGGCGCTCGAGGTATTGTTCTAAGTATAAAGCTTCATTTTCAGCGGCTCTGAATCCACAAACAGACAAAATGGCATTGTTATCTATTAAGGCTAAATACGCAGGCATGCTTTGTTTAACATTCGCCATAAAGGCCAGTTGATAACGTTGTTGAACATGAGTAACCACATTCTGCCACATAGGGTGATCAGGACCGACAATGCTTAACTGTGAGCTCGTTGCCGCCTTTGATTCGGGATACTTCATGAGCGTTTCCTTTGATTGCTAACTAAGCAATAAATTAGAACGCGAAACTTAAGAAACCCTTAAGAAAGTCAATTAACTGAGTTTGTTTTACAAATTGGGTGAAAAATAAACAGAAGAAGTGTAAGGACGTGAAGGAGTTGAAGATATGAAAGTTAAAATAGCGAAGGCTTTGTCGCAACGACAAAGCCTAACAAGGGGCTTATTTCAAAGTCACTACTTCTCCGGTTAGAGCTACACCTGCCATTAATGCTCCGGCTCCACACTGGAAGGTCTTTTCGCTAGACGTGAGATTGTTTTTATAGTTGGATTTAATATTAACGACAGCATTGCCCCCTTCACGCACTGCGCGATCCTTCAATGCAATCATTGCTGACAAAAAGGCCCAGTTACAGGCTTCTTCATCTGTTTTATTAAAAGCGTTGGTTTTTTTACTGGTTTTGAACTCACCATATTGCTTTGTGGCTTCGCCATAGGCCTGCTCACCAAAATAAAACGCAATATTCTCACCTAATTTGGCTTTAGCTGTGCTAGAGCTAAGCGCCTTTTCCAAAGAATAATCATTAATATCATCTCTAGCGAAGCTAGGTGAACTAAAGGTGAACAAGGCAGATAAGGCCAAAACAACAAACTTTTTCATAACTAACAATATCCATATAAGCGTTAAAATTTATTAGGTAATTAACCAATAATGAAGCTATTAACTAATTTCTGATACTTTCAATCGAACGAGATTATTTGATAAAAATAATATAATCAAGGAATTAGATGAAGAATTTATCACCTTAGGAGAAAATGGCTTGAACCAAGCGAACAATGAAAATAACCGGTAACTAAAATGTTAAAACTCGTTGTTAATTTTATCTAAGCTGTCCAGTAACACTGCCATTTGCTCTGGCTCAATGTGTTTGCTGAGCTCTTTAACTAAATCGAGATGCAACTGATTATGCTGTTGATAAATGGCTTTACCTTGCTCAGTCAATACCACCACTATCGCCCGTCTGTCTTGAGGGTCGGCCACCCGTTCAACCAGTTCTGCAGCCACTAACCTTTCAATTTGAACAGTTAGCGTGCCGGTGGTAATCGCCAATTTTTCGGCTAAGTCTTTCATTCGTAGTGCTTGATGGTGACCTAGTACTTCAATGGTATGAATTTGCGCCAAACTATAAGGCGTATCTTTTACCACTGACTGTTCCCAAGACGACATTTTGTCATAAAACTCGGTTAACGAACGATTCAACTTTTCAATATTTTTCATTTGCTTAAAGGCTGAACTTCCAAAGTAAGATGATCGATTTTATCAAACTTCTGCAACATTCGCTGGTAATCTTGAAAGCTTTTGTTGGCTTGATCTTGAATCGCTATCGCAGCCGAATAGTTATTCGCACTCACCTTCCAAATATGTAGATCTGTCACCTTAGCGGTTTTAGATAAGGCTTGCTTCACAGCTACGCAATAGTCAGCATCGATGCTTTCATCTAATAAAATAGGGCTAGTCTGTTTTAGTAAATTGAATGTCCATTTGGCTATCACTGAAGCCCCAACCGCTCCCATGATGGGATCTAACCAAGTCCATCCCTGGTATTTACCAAATAACAAAGCGACGATAGCCAGTACCGAGGTAAGCGCGTCAGCTAGCACATGGAAATAAGCCGCTTGCAGATTGTGGTCATGGTGATGATGGGGCTCAGCGGAATGATGCTGATGTTCTGAGTGATGTGGCTCATGGTGGTGATCATGTAATAACCACATACTCACGCCGTTTACCACAAAGCCGATAATAGCTACCAATATAGCCTGATCAAATTGAATGAGTTGTGGGTTAAATAGGCGATGCGCAGATTCTACCAACATCACTAATGCGACCAACCCTAGTGCAATAGCGCTGGTATAGCCTCCTAGAACACTAACCTTACCTGTTCCAAAAGAAAAACGGTCATTGTTAGCATGCTTCTGGGAATAACGATAAGCAAACAGCGTGATACAAAAAGCCGCAGCATGAGTGCCCATATGCCAACCATCGGCCAGCAGCGCCATAGAGCCATAGAGCCATAAACCGTGCCGGCGATGATTTCTACAAACATAGCAATAATCGTTATCGCTAAAACCCAAGTAGTACGCCGCTCTCCTTGATGATTGTGCGAACTGAAATTGTGATGGTGTTCCTTTACCATAATCTTAACCTTTTAGTTTGATTTTCAAACTATACTAAGGTTAAATGATTTGATAATCAAACTAAATGTTTAGCCCACTTAAGCTTATTCTCGTGGAATCGGCTTAAGTACGTTTTAAATGTTGCTCTCCGGCCTGTTTGCCCTTTTGAATATCTGTTTATTCATGCTGAGGCGTTTAACCGGAAAGCTATCAGGTGGAGCGATAACCCTATTATTGGCGTCTTTGGGAGGGTGTCATATAAAATCCAGAGATTGATTATAGTTATCCGCCCTAATTAGCATCGATTCGGCAATACTAGGGTATTTAGCTAAGAGATGTTTCATGACTCGAGGGAAACGAGTAGGAGACATTTTATAGCTGGTGGGGTGCGATAATATTACGGTAATATCTCGAGCCTTCGGCGGTAGGCCTCTCTTGCCGGAGTCGAATCGGCCAATCCCGTCGGTATAGCAGCCGCCAGAAAAACAAGGCGTTTGTTTGTAAAATCACATTCGATAAAGTGTCTGGTTTTATTTGGTAGTAATCAG
The DNA here is from genome assembly GCF_001420915.1 of Agarivorans gilvus. NCBI lineage: Bacteria > Pseudomonadati > Pseudomonadota > Gammaproteobacteria > Alteromonadales > Alteromonadaceae > Agarivorans > Agarivorans gilvus. The sequence goes on from NZ_CP013021.1 coordinate 498,488, forward strand.
CCGTGCCAGTGTCGACGTTAGTAACGGCGACATAAATGGAATGTTAGAAAACAAACGCTCTTGGCTAAATGGATAACGTACATTGGACTCGTGCCAGAGCCATTTTACGTCGATTAAATGGCCACCTTTAATAAATCGAATCGGGTTGTAAAACTGTTTGTCTGTCGTCATTTCGGTGATGATTTGCTAGCTACGCTCAGGTGCATTAGCCAAATATCCAACTAAGTATGCCGCACCAGCCGAAACGCCTATGGCAAAGTCAAAAGGTTGAAAGGATGGGTTCATGACGGTGTCCAACACCCCGCTGGCAAAAATTCCCCGCAAATTTATCTTTAATCAAATTAAGTGAATCGCTTACTAAAGAGAAATGGCTATATACGATACTTTTAACAGTCTTTAACTAGACAAATTCATCCTTTGAGTAGGTTTGTCACAAATTAAAGTGATTACTTTGCTTAATTCTAGTTTAGTGGATTTGTCAAACTGTCAGATCTTACAGTGACGCGAATTGAGCTTAAGTGCTTTAATTTAAATAACTATTCGTTAAAAGCGTTTAGTTCTTGCGTTTCTCAACTAAGGAAGGTTGGATAGCAACGCTCCCGCTCGCCTATGTTAGTTGATATGTTTTTTTAAGTTGCCACTAAGCCCTAGTGGCTTTTTTTTGCCTGTCTTTCGAACCAATGTTTAGTTTATTTATTTAGCCATTTGCTGTATAAGCCCGCGTAGCAAGCTATTAGCGAGGTAATCTTATGTCTAAATTTTTCTATAAAGGTCGTATCGAGAAAAAACCCAAACATCAAAGTTTTGGTTTTAATACTAAGCGAGAAATTAAACCAGGTACGGCTGAAGCGCCGCTTAGCTTATCGGTTCATACAGAAGAAAAGAAGCAACATCTGTTGGCGGTGGCTCAACAGGAGAACATTGTTGTTGAAATCACCGTTGACCCTGAGCAAGAAGAACGCTTAAAGCAACTCGACGTTTATTTAAAAAAGCCTGAAACCAAGCGGCAAGTTAACACCACAAAACGAAATGACCCTTGTCCCTGCGGCAGTGGAAAAAAGTATAAAAAATGTTGTGCTTAGCTTAAGGCTTGCCAATGAAGCTCTATTTCATTGTTACTGGTGGTGACATAAGCAGACTGTTCGGTGATGGTTACTGACATATCCATGGTGCGCTCAACAAAACTCGCTAAGCGGGTAATTTCTTGCCAGTCAAACTGCCAAAAAATAATGGGAAGTTGTTTGCTTTTGCTTGGTAGCTGCTGCCACCAAGTGCTTGACTTGGCATTAAAGCTATAAACTTTAACCTGTTTAGCCGAGCGTGCTGCTTTTTTTAATCGTTCTGCTGTGGGTTCGCCCACATCTATCCATAATAAGGTGTCTTGCTCCAACGATTTATGCCAAATATCGGGCTGTTCTACTTCACTCAAACCTTTGGTAAAGCAAAGCTCAGGATCTGCGTTCAAACAAAATGCCATCACTCTTGCCATCATCCGTTCTAAGGTTTCCGAAGGATGTTGAGCAATGGTGAGATTAAGTGTGTCGTAATAATTACGGTTAAGATCAGATAAAGATATCCGCAATTTATAAATAGTAGGTTTAAGCGCCACTGCTGTGCCTTTATCGGTAGGTTGCCTTAGCTACTGCAGCCAAGTTAAACAACAGTGGAAGAATGCGCTTTTTAGCTAAAAAATTCAATAACTAATCGTTAGGAGCCCTGTTCAAAAGCAGCGTCTAAATTAGTCCGGGTAATTGTTTCTGATCTCTACAAACTCGTCAAAATTTTCGATTAATATATCAACCAGTTTAGGGTCAAAATGTTTACCTTTCTGCTCGAGGATAAAGGCCTTAATTTCGTGATTATTCCATGGTTCTTTGTAAGAACGCTTAGAGCCTAGTGCATCAAATACATCGGTAATGGCCATAATGCGTCCCACTAAGGGAATATCTTCACCGGCCAATTGTCTTGGATATCCGCTACCATCCCATTTTTCGTGATGACATAAGGAAATTTCTGCGCCAAGTCGAGCAATAATTTTATTTGAACCCGCAAGTAAGTCATGGCCCACCTGAGCGTGCGTTTGCATTACAGTCCACTCTTCAGGGTTCAACTTGCCAGGCTTGTGTAGGATGGATTCGGGAATGGCAATTTTACCTAAGTCGTGCAAGGGCGCCGCGTGCTTTAAGGCTTCAACATATTCTGTTTCAAAACCTAATTTTTTGGCCATCAACTCACAGATTAAAGATACCCTTTTTACATGTGAGCCGGTTTCTTTACTACGTTGTTCAATGGCGTCGCCAATAATAAATATCAGTTCTTTCTGAGTCTCTTGGATCTCTTCCTTAATGGTGAGATTTTCAAAAGTAAGAGCAATGTTAGTGGCAAACACCTCTAACAGCCCTTTTTCAATTTCATCGAGCGGCTTTTCGTGTTGTACATACAACAGACTGACACTGCGACTATCGGTGGCATAAAACCCAACATAACAATTTTCGGTAACCAGCGTTTTCTTCTCTTCTAACGCTTTTTTCAATAACAGTTTTACGTTATCAGGAATTTTGGTGTGGTCGAAGTCATCTTCGTTGTGTTCGTTGGTAACAAAATCACCAGTGGCAGCTAATACATTGAATGACTGATGTCTCAGCACATCTTCTGTAAGGGTGGTGATATACATCGCCGAGCCTTCAAGCTGAAATAACTCCACTAGTTGTTTTAGTACTGCAGATCCGAAATGAAACAGTGTTTTACTTTTTAACACCAAAGAGGTGGATTCGATGACTTGCATTAAACCGCGACGATGACGCTCAATAAACAAAATATCACGGTATGAACGAATTGCTGAGTAGGTAATCGTTTTTAATTTGGTGGCGGTAAGCTCGGTTTTACTTTTGTAATCGTTGATGTCGTAATCTTTAATCACCGATTCTTCGGGAGCTTGACCTGGCTGACCTGTACGTAGAATTAAGCGTGTGGCATGGTTTTGTTTGGTTTCTCTAATCCAGCGCACAAGCTCAAGGCCGGCATGGTCGGTTTCCATTACCACATCAACTAAAGCAATCGCGATGTCGTTGTGTTCATCAAACATTCGTTTTGCTTCATCGGCACTGTAGGCAGACAAAAACTCTAGCTGATAACCATCAATTTCGACATCGGAGAGAACTAACCGCGTTACCGAGTGAATTTCTGCCTCATCATCAATTACCAAAAGCTTCCAAGTTGCTTTGGCCACATCTTCCTTGGGTTCCTCGACATCGTCGATGAAAAGAAAGTCACTCATGCCCTACTCCGTATTCCATAGTTACAATAAAATTAGATCAGCAAATCCATAATATCAAAGACTATTATCAAGATAGTGTTGAAAACTTAGAGGCTAAACCATTATTCACTGCTTAGGTGATTCAAAATTGTTAGATTGTTCGATAAAATCAACGCAAACTCAATAACTTGAAATTCATGGAAAGTAAACTAACTAGCACCAATATTTGGCCACCAACTATTATTTTGGCCGTAGCTAGCGCAATGCTTATTTGGTATGCGGAACTGTCCTCTAGCTTAAAAGACATCATTTATTGGATGCCTTACGGCTTGGCAGCAGTAACTGCAATGTTGGCGATCCAGTTTAATCGTCGCCAACTTATCGTTGTAGTACTGGTTAATACCTTCAGTTATTGGTTAATTGTTCAATACTTACAGCAACCTTTAGATGTTCCCGAAGCCAAAATGGCTTTCACTTTGGTTTGCGTGTTTATACCTTGCAACATGGTATTGAACTTGCTGATTAAGGAAAATGGCAGCAAAACGCTACGCGCTTTCCTACATTATTGGATGTTAATCGTACAAGCGCTAGTTATTACGATCCTAATTAACTATTTATCAGTAGATGCCCAGTCTTTAATTGAAAATTGGTTTGCCCCTCGCCCATCGACGGTTTAGTGATTAGCAGTAGCGCCTTGGCAATTAGCACCTTGTGCTTAGTTATCGCCTTTGTGCGTTTAGCGCATCGCCCAACCAGCTTAACCATAGGCCTGTTTTTTAGTTTTGTAGCGAGTATTTTCCCCTTAGCTTTCCTCGACCGCGAGGCGATTTCCTCGGTATTTTTTAGCGCCTCAATGTTAATTGTGCTCTATAGCGGCTTTAGGGCTTCTCATGAACTGGCCTATCGAGATGAACTAACCGGTTTACTTGGCCGACGGATGTTATTTGAACGCCTTGCAGGGCTATCCAAAAACTACACTCTAGCAATGGTGGATATCGACCACTTTAAAAAGTTTAACGATACCTATGGTCATGATGTTGGTGATGATGTTTTAGCAATGGTGGCCTCTAAATTAGACCAAGTAGAAGGCGGAGGTCAGGTGTTTCGTTATGGTGGAGAAGAATTTACCGTATTGTTTAAAGGCAAGAAACTCGATCACGCCATTGCATTTTTAGATGACATTCGTGAGCTCATTGCCGAAACGCCCTTTGCCATTAGGGATAAGAGTAACCGAGAAAAGGCGAGTAAATCGGCGCGTAAAGAAAACACCAAACCGAAAAATACCGTGCAAATAACTGTTAGCATTGGGGTGGCGGAAAAGTCCAACCAGCACGCGAACGCCGAAGAGGTGATCAAAGACGCAGATAAAGCCTTATACAAGGCTAAAGATAAAGGCCGAAATATTGTTGTTGGCTAATTTAAGATAAAAAAACGCCAAGTGAAAATACTTGGCGTTTTTTTATATTCTGGCTTTGTCTGTTTTACACTACTGCAGCAATTGCTGTGCAAAGCGCATCCATGTTGTCTTTAGTCATACCCGCTACGCTGATACGGCCAGAGCCTACGATGTAAACACCGTGTTTTTCTTTCAACTCTGCCACTTGCTCTTTGCTTAACCCAGAGAACGAGAACATACCGTTTTGACGCTGAATAAAGCTGTAATCACCGCTAGCGCCTTTGGCCGCTAAAGTTTCAACAAATAAATCACGCATTTCTTTGATGCGATCGCGCATTTCAGCCACTTCTGCAATCCATTGGGCTTTAAGCTCAGGATTTTGCAAAATGGTGGTTACTACCGCTGCGCCGTGAGCTGGTGGGTTTGAGTAGTTAGCACGAATACCAGCTTTAACTTGACTGAATGCCGTTGCACCCCGCTCTTTATCTTCAGCAACCAGTGTGAAAGCACCAACGCGTTCGTTGTACAAACCAAAGTTTTTAGAGAAAGAACTGGCAACCAATAGCTCTTTAATTTGCTCAGCAAATACACGTAAACCAGCGGCATCTTCTTCCACACCAGTAGCGAAGCCTTGGTAAGCAAAATCAAACAAAGGTAGTACTTTTTTGCTGGCGCTTAAAGCTGCTAGGGCTTTCCATTGCTCAAGCGTTGGGTCAATCCCGGTTGGGTTATGACAACAACCATGGAATAACACTAAGTCGCCTTCTTGCACTTGCTCTAGAGATTTCAACATAGCGTCAAAATCTAGATCTTTGCTGTCTGCGTCATAGTAGTCGTAAGGTTTAACTTCTAAGCCGATGGCTTTGAAAATATTGCCATGGTTGGCCCAAGTTGGGTTGCTTACCCAAATAGTACGAATACCTAAATGGTTATAAGCGAATTCGGCAGCATTATGCAGAGCACCTGTGCCACCTGGAGATTGAGCAGTAAAAGCACGTTGGCTGCTAACGATTTCGCTATCTTCACCAAACAACAACTTTTGTACTTCTTTACCGTAGGCCGCATTACCTTCAATACTAAGGTAGGATTTAGTGCTTTCGGTTTCTAGAAGGTGTTTCTCTGCAATCTTAACCGTATCTAAAACAGGGGTTTGACCCGCTTCGTTTTTATAGATACCAACCCCTAGATTAATTTTTTCGGGACGTGAGTCTGCTTTAAAAGCTTCAGTTAATCCTAAAATAGGATCCGCTGGGGCGGCGATTACGCGCTCAAACATAGTTTCCTCTCTGCTATAAACATTCCTGTATCCAGCGAAGATTACCTCAACTAAACAAGGCTGTCTTTAGTCTCAGAACAAAATAACGGGAAAATTTTGATTTTACGCATTAATTTGGTTTAAGCGTTTATTTTTGTTAATTTGACAGCTAGGGATTTCCCCCGAGGAAGTCATTCGATTAAGATGCTAACAAGGCTTTTTAGAGAAGTAACTTTATGGAATTAAGTTTAGGTTTTGTTGTAAAAAAATGGTTAGGCTCGCTGCTTATGCCACTCAACATTTGTATTCTCCTGTTGTTACTCTCGTTCTACTTTGGCATTACCCGCCGCCCCTATCGAGCAGCGCTTAGCTTGTTCCCAGCCTTAGCGATTTTATTGTTAACCAGTAATCCATGGTGGGTTAATCAACAGCTACTGAAACAAGAACGCGCCATTCAAGCGCCCACTGAGTTAGTGAATAGCTTCGATTTTGTGGTGGTATTGGGTGGTGGTCATATTAGCGACCCGGCGTTATCGGCCACCGAACAACTCAGTCGCTCTTCATTTGCGCGAATTACTAAAGGCATCGAGCTAAGCCGAATCAATCCACAAAGTCGTTTAATCGTTTCTGGTTATGGCGGTAGCGATCCCAACAGCAATGCCGAGTTGATGGAAAAAGTGGCTCGTCAGGCAAATATTCCGCCAGCCAACATCATTACGATCCCAAAAGCCAAAGACACCGAACAAGAAGCGGCGGTAATTTCTACTTATATTGGCCAGCGCCCTACCGCCTTAGTGACCAGCGCCACCCACATGCAACGCGCACTACAACAATTTCAACGTTATTCAAATAATATTAGCCCTGTGCCTACCGATTACCTCGGTAAAGAAATCCAGGGAGAACAACGACTTTACGAATTCCTACCGGATTCTCGTTTTATCTACCGCTACGATGCGCTATGGCATGAAAAGTTGGGCATTTGGTGGCAACAAATTCGTGCTTATTTTTCGTAATCGTTTGTTTTAGATCAGCTATAGCCAGTTTTAGCGGAATAATTTTGCTGAAACACTACGTTTTTGTAAGAAATTCACTATAATCGAGCCAATTTATTTAAAGGAGATACGCACAATGAGAACACCTCTTGTAATGGGTAACTGGAAACTAAACGGTACTAAAGATTCAGTTACCGCATTAGTAAACGGCTTAATCGAACCTGCTAAAGCAGCTACTGGCGTGCAAACTGCTATTTGCCCACCTGTTGTATTTTTAGGTCAAGTTGAAGCCTTAGTGGGTGATGCTCCTATCGCTTATGGCGCACAAGATGCAAGTGTTAATACTTCTGGCGCTTTCACCGGTGAAAACTCACCAGTAATGCTTAAAGAATTTGGTTGTACTTACAGCCTAGTAGGTCACAGCGAGCGTCGTCAGTACCACAACGAAACTGACGAAGTAGTTGCTGCTAAATTTAAAGCTATCCAAGAAAATGGTCTTGTTCCTGTACTATGTATTGGTGAAACCTTGGAAGAAAACGAAGCTGGTAAAACCGAAGCTGTAGTTGAAACTCAACTTAAAGCTGTTATCGATCTTTGTGGCGTTGAAGCTTTTGAAAACGCGGTAATTGCTTACGAGCCAGTTTGGGCTATCGGTACTGGTAAATCAGCGACTTCTGAGCAAGCTCAAGCAGTTCACGCTCACATTCGTGGTTGGTTAGCTTCACAAAACGCTAGCGTTGCTGAAAAAGTTCAAATTCTTTACGGTGGCAGTGTTAAAGCCGCTACAGCTAAAGAATTGTTCTCTCAAGCTGACATCGATGGTGCCCTAGTAGGCGGCGCATCTTTACTAGCTGACGAGTTTGGCGCGATCATCGCCGCTGCAAACTAAGACGGTTTAAAATAATCAAGAGCCGCTGATATCAGCGGCTTTTTTTTAACTCAATTTCACCAATTGCTGCTGCATTTTAGCGATTTCATCACGTACCGCAGCCGCTTGTTCAAACTCCAACTCCTTGGCGTGATTAATCATCTGTTTTTCTAGTTGAGCAATACTCTTCAATAAAGAATCTGCCGACAACGCTGCGTATTTCGCTTTACCTTCAGCCGCGGTAGCTAGTTTGGTTTTACCAAAGTTACTAATATCGGCCACTTTCTTGTTGAGTTTCTGCGGCACAATACCGTGCTCGGTATTAAAGGCCTGCTGAATGTCACGGCGGCGATTGTTTTCGCCAATCGCCCTCTCCATAGAGCCAGTTATCTTGTCTGCATAAAGAATAGCTTTACCTTGCGGGTGACGAGCGGCACGACCAATGGTTTGAATTAACGAGCGCTCCGAGCGCAAAAAGCCTTCTTTGTCTGCATCTAAAATTGCCACCAAAGACACCTCGGGCATGTCTAGGCCTTCGCGCAATAAGTTAATACCTACCAGTACATCAAACACCCCCATGCGTAGATCACGGATGATCTCTACCCTTTCAACGGTATCGATATCTGAGTGTAAATAACGCACTTTGACTTGGTGTTCTGTGAGGTACTCACTAAGATCTTCAGCCATGCGCTTAGTTAAGGTCGTCACTAATACCCGCTCATCTATCGCCGTGCGTAAGCGGATTTCTGAGAGCAAATCATCAACCTGAGTATTCACTGGCCGCACTTCAATCTCTGGGTCCAATAAGCCGGTTGGCCTTACTACCTGCTCAACAAACTCTTGATTGGTTTTATCCAACTCGTATTGGCTTGGCGTTGCCGACACAAAGATGGTTTGCGGGGCTATTTGTTCAAACTCTTCAAATTTTAGAGGGCGATTATCCAAGGCTGAAGGCAAACGGAAACCATAGTTAACCAGGTTTTCTTTACGCGAGCGGTCGCCTTTATACATGGCACCAATTTGCGGCACGGTGACGTGGGATTCGTCGATAATCAATAATCCATCGGCGGGTAAATAGTCGAGCAAGGTTGGTGGTGGCTCGCCAGGGGCGCGATTGGACAGATAACGAGAGTAGTTTTCAATGCCTGAGCAATAACCCAGTTCATTCATCATTTCGATATCAAACAGGGTACGCTGAGAGATACGCTGCTCTTCAATCAGCTTATTGGCGTCTAGCAATTGTTTCTTACGCTCGTTTAACTCCTCTTTAATTGCATTAATCGCGTTCAAAATGGTCTCTCGCGGCGTGACGTAGTGAGTCTTAGGGAAGATAGTCACACGGGCCATTACTTCTTCCTCTGCGCCCGTTAGCGGGTCAAAGCTACTTAAACGCTCTACCTCGCCATCGAATAATTCGATGCGAATGGCGTTTTTGTCTGATTCGGCAGGATAAACATCAATTACGTCGCCTCGTACGCGAAAGGTAGAACGCTGAAAAGCGGCGTCATTACGTGAATATTGCAGCTCAGCTAAACGCCGTAAAATAGCACGCTGATCGATAAGGTCACCCACACTCAAGTGCAACATCATCTGCAAATAAGATTGCGGGTCCCCCAAACCATAAATCGCCGACACCGAAGCAACGAGTACCACATCACGGCGTTCTAATAAGGCTTTCGTGGCAGATAGACGCATTTGCTCGATATGAGAATTCACCGATGCATCTTTTTCAATAAAGGTGTCGGTGGTGGGTACATAAGCCTCTGGCTGGTAGTAATCGTAATAAGAAACGAAAAATTCCACCGCATTATTAGGGAAAAACTCTTTCATCTCACTATAGAGCTGGGCTGCTAAGGTTTTATTGGGCGCGAGAACGATGGTTGGACGGTTTAATTCGGCAATCACATTAGCTACCGTGAAGGTTTTTCCTGAGCCGGTGACACCTAATAAGGTTTGGTGAGCGAGCCCATCTTCAAGGCCTTCAATCAACGCTTTTATGGCAGTGGGTTGATCCCCTGCTGGTCGATAATCTGAGACTAAATCGAAAGATTTTTTCATTTGTTGTTTCCAGTTAAAGACAACGAAACGGCGCAGCCATTTTACGCGAATCTGCTAAAGATTAAATAAAGCTGAGATAGCAATTATTAGGCAAATTTAACGCTCTTAGCAGAGAATATCGCGATAAAAATTTAATTAGAATATTACCCTTAAATGTGGATAGAAACCTGCCTGTAACAAAAAGTAATGCACACCAAGTTTGCATAAAATACAAGAGTTTTTTTTAGCACGCCTATAATTTGAGCTTTTATACTAACTAATTTATAAGTTGTTGAATTCATTACAGTTGCTTGAAAATCAGACGCAGATCATATTTCGCTGTAAGTCGCGTAATCAGTGGCCTAGAGCAAACTGATAGCTTTTAATTCACACACTTATCCACAATTTCGGTGGATAACTCGCTCTAGCTCGCATTAACAAAGGCTTTTGTTAATTGTGCATAAATATTAGGCGATCTAGTTTTGCTAGGTTCTTGTAATTTTTCACCATCCATACACGCCTTTTAGCAAGCGACCAGATAGTGTTTTTTTAGACCAAGCGTACAAGATTCGATCACATCCATGGTGCAACTGGATGTAAGTTGAGCAAACAAACACAATTTATCAATTTTGATGTAGAATTAGTTGACACTTATAGGGGCAATTATTACTATGCGCCCCGCACTTAAGCAAAGCGATTCCCCAGTAGCTCAGTTGGTTAGAGCGGTGGACTGTTAATCCATGTGTCGTTGGTTCAACTCCAACCTGGGGAGCCACTCTCTTCGCTTAGGTATAATCAAGATTCCCCAATAGCTCAGTTGGTAGAGCGGTGGACTGTTAATCCATGTGTCGTTGGTTCAAGCCCAACTTGGGGAGCCAATCTTGATTTAAAATAGGTGAAATATTATATGATTCCCCAATAGCTCAGTTGGTAGAGCGGTGGACTGTTAATCCATGTGTCGTTGGTTCAAGCCCAACTTGGGGAGCCAATCATATAAAAAATAATCTTACGATTCCCCAGTAGCTCAGTTGGTTAGAGCGGTGGACTGTTAATCCATGTGTCGTTGGTTCAACTCCAACCTGGGGAGCCACTCAATTATCGTAAGCCGCCTATTACTCCCCTTCCCCAGTAGCTCAGTTGGTTAGAGCGGTGGACTGTTAATCCATGTGTCGTTGGTTCAACTCCAACCTGGGGAGCCATTTTCGCTATTTCCCCTCATTTCGTACCAGCTTTAATGCATTTCCCGACACATTTATATTATTAATCCTAAGCATCTGATAGATAAGTCTATTGTTTGCATGTATTATTAAATTGAGTGTTTATTTTATAGACAGGAAAAATATGAAAGGGCTTCGAACATTTTTTGTCGCAAATGCTTTTTTATTTATCATGTTATGGCTGGCTGTAGTGGCGGTTCATCTGCAACTATTTAAAGCCGACCTCGCTAGGGAAGATCAGCAAATAACAGAGCTACTCTCTTTGCAATTAACCGACCCTAGCCAGTTAACCACAGACAGCTTACGATTATTACGCGACCAACATAACCTTACTTTTATTTCTACCCAATTGGCTGTAGACAATACCCTCGCGTTAGCTGGCGCCTCGCAACATTGGTTACTAGAGTTGGTCGAACCCAGTAAAACACGCATGAAAACCATAGCTGTGGGTAAATATCGGGTTAACTTTAAACCGTCTTTCGAATTTGTTAGCGATAGCTATTTAAGGCTTTATTTAAGCATCGCTGCCCTTTGTATATTGGGTTATCTATTAACCAGTTTGTTGTTTGTTCGCTCCGTATCCTCTATTAAATCTAAACTGAAAAAATTAGTGAATGCCGACCGCTTAACCGACGATACCCCAGTATTGGGTAATGTTGGCGAGTTAATTAAAGAACAGAAACTTAAATTTACTCAGCAAATCCGTCAGCAAAAACATGCTATTCAACAACTGGAACAACAAGTCGCACTCGATCCTCTCACCGGGCAATTAAACCGCCATTCGTTTCGCCAAGATATGCAAAAAATGCTCAGTATGCAACCAAATAACACGGTGTTGTTTTTGGTTCGGGCTTCTCAGCTACAAGACATTAATAAGGCGCGCGGCCATCAAGCCGGTGATGACTACATCAAAGACATATCTAAAATCGTAGACAGTAGCCGTAAAGACTACGTGAACAGCCAGTTGTATCGCTTACTGGGAGCCGAGTTTGCGTTAATCATTCCCAAATTTGCGGCTAGCCGAGTCAGCCATATCGCCCAGGATCTACGCGCCGCCCTGACCGAATACAGTAATGCTAAACATTTACAAAGTGCAGCCTATGTTGGGGTCACCGAGCTTAAAAAAGACGACACGATAGAGCGCGTCATTTCTCGCGCTGATGCGGCATTAGCAATAGCACAAAGCTTGTCACCTAATGCTTGGGAAGTGGTATTAGACGATGATGAAAATTTAGAGAGCAGTGACTTACAATGGCAACAAACAATTGATTACTTGATTGCCAAAAGCAACTTCAAGATTGCCTCTCAAGCGATTCAGTCGATGCATCGAACCATGCCGGCCTATCATGAAGTGTTTATTCGCTTTATTTCCGACCAACAGCAACAATTGCCTACCGAAACCACCCTATCGATGGCACAGCGCTTAGGTAAAATTGAGCAATTAGAAAAAGCTACCATCGCTTATGTTCTAAAAACCATATCCGATCAAAACGCAGATTATCGTTGGGGGATAAATCTTAGTAAGTTGATTCTAACAGATCCTGACTTCTGCGCTTGGCTTACTCAACACTTACAACGTTATCCTAATCTTAAGTCCCGTGTGGTATTTGAATTAGAAGAAGAAACACTAGACGCGCACATTAGTAATGCCAAAAAGCTGTTTGAAGTATTACGCCGCAATAGCTGCCATACTGCCATCGCCGACTTTGGCAATGGCATTGGTTCGTTCAAACTGTTTAAAGAGCTAAAACCTAACTACGTAAAAATCAGTAGCGACTTAGTACAGCAGCTCGAGGCGGACAAAGCTAACCAGCAATTCGTGAGCATGTTGGTAGAGGTATCACATCGTTTGGGATGTCAGGTGGTAGCCCAAGGCGTTGAAACCTTAGAGCAAAAGCAATTGCTTGAATCAATGTACGTAGACAGTATGCAGGGCTACTTAATTAGTCGCCCCAAATTGATTTCTTAATTAACGCAGCGGTTGTTGGTGAATCACTTGATTACTACTGCCCCGCCACACTAACTTAGCGTCGGCTAAATCTTTTTCAAACTTGCCATCAATCAGTGTATCTACCATTTTAACAATGGTTTGTTGCTGTGTATTTAGCTCATCTAAACGATAGCCGGTCCACATCCAAATATCTTTTCCCGGACATTCTTCGCGAACTCGCCGCACCAGCGCTTCAATGCTATCGAGATTTTTCGGATATAGCGGGTCACCACCACTTAAGCTTAAACCGCGACGTCTAATACGGCTATCATTTAAGTCATCGATAATCTTTTGCTCTAATTCGGGGCTAAAGTAGTGCCCAGCATCACAAGACCAAGATTTTTGGTTATAACAGCCTCGGCAATGATGCTCGCAACCAGCCACGAACAAGGTACAACGCGTACCTTGTCCGTTTACCACATCAATAGAATGATAACTGAGATAGTTCATTAAAGATGTTTTACTCGACGTTTAACTTCTTCTTGTTTGCCGTAGTTAAACGGGCGAGCATCAGGGCTACCCAAATAGCCACACACTCGGCGGGTAACTGATACCTTGCTAGATTCTGAGTTGCCACACGATGGGCACTCAAAGCCTTTGCTAGTGCAGTTAAATTCACCGGTAAAACCGCATTCATAACACTCATCAATGGGCGTATTGGTACCGTAGTAAGGTACGCGGCTGTAGCTGTAATCCCACACGTCTTCTAAGGCGTCGGTATTATGTTGTAGGTTGGGATATTCACCGTAACAAATAAAGCCACCACTACTAACCGCTGGGTACGGTTGCTCAAAGTCGATTTTATCGAAGGGGTTTACCTTCTTCTCAACGTCCAAGTGGAAGCTGTTAGTGTAGTAACCCTTATCGGTAACACCTTCAATTACGCCAAACTTTTTAGCATCAAGACGACAGAAACGATCGCATAAGTTTTCGCTCGGCGTGCTATACAAACTAAAGGCATAACCGCTTTCTTTTTCCCAACGTAAAGTGGCTTGTTTTAGAGCGGTAACAATACCAATGGCTTTTTGTTGAAGCTGCTTGTTATCGTATACGTGCTCATCGTTGCCATACAGCGCATTAACCGTTTCGTGCAAGCCGATGTAACCCAGAGAAATAGACGCTCTACCGTTTTCAAAAATAGTGGACACATCATCTTCAGCGTCCAGCCTTACACCACAAGCGCCTTCCATATAAAGGATCGGAGCCACTTTAGCCTTAACCCCTTTAAGGCGAGAAATACGGCTATCTAAACCAAGCTTAGCCACACTCAAACGCTGGTCCAGTAGTTCAAAGAAACGCTGCTCGTCGCCTTTGGCTTCTATCGCAATGCGTGGCAGGTTAATGCTCACCACACCCAAGTTATTGCGACCATCGTGGATCTCTTTGCCCTCTTCTTCATACTGACCGAGGAAGCTACGGCAACCCATTGGGGTTTTAAATGAACCAGTGACTTCAACCACTTTGTCGTAATTTAAAATATCTGGATACATGCGCTTAGACGCACATTCTAAGGCCAGCTGCTTAATATCGTAGCTAGGATCGCCTTTTTTATGGTTTAAACCATCTTTAATGGCGAAGACCAACTTAGGGAATACCGCTGTTTTGGCATTTTTACCTAAACCGGCAATCCGATTTTCTAAAATAGAGCGTTGAATTAAACGTGAGGCCCAGCAAGAACCTAAGCCAAAACCAAAGGTAACAAATGGCGTCTGGCCGTTAGCTGTGTGTAAGGTATTTACCTCATACTCTAATGATTGGAAGGCATCATGACATTCTTTTTCTGTTTGAGCCTTAGCGTAAGCTTCGGCATCGGCGATATTCCAACGCTCGGCAATTGCTAAGTGCTTGTCGTAACTCTTTTGCACATAAGGCGCGAGAATTTCATCAATTCTATTAATGGTAGTACCGCCGTAAATATGGCTAGCTACCTGGGCAATAATCTGGGCAGTTACCGCAGTAGCGGTAGAAATAGACTTAGGCGTTTCGATTTCGGCATTACCCATTTTAAATCCACCGGTCAACATGCCTTCTAAATCGATTAGCATACAGTTGAACATCGGGAAAAACGGCGCGTAGTCTAAGTCGTGGAAGTGGATCTCACCGGCTTCGTGGGCTTGCACTACATCACGTGGCAATAAATGGGTTTTGGCGTAGTGTTTAGCCACAATACCGGCTAATAAATCACGTTGAGTAGGGATCACCTTGCTGTCTTTATTCGCGTTTTCGTTGAGCAAAGCGGCGTTGCTTTGCTCAACCAAACCACGAATTTCAGCATTCAATACGCTGCGCTTATCGCGCGCAACATCACGATCATGACGATATTCGATATAAGCACGAGCCAGTGTTTTATTATCGCTTTCCATCAAATGGTTTTCTACTGAGGCTTGAATATCATTAATATCCACCTCAGGAAAGTTCACAAACTGCTCGGTCACTTGCTGAGCAATTTGTAATGCAACTAAGTTATCCTTAACTCCTAGGGCTTCAGCTGCTTTTAACACTGCATCGACAATCCGTTTAGCGTCGTAAGGTACACGGCTTCCGTCTCGTTTTATCACGACTGTTTTCACGATTTACGCTCCAATATTTTCTCACTGATTCAATAAAAAACTTGCAAACCACGCCGCACAAGGCTTCGCAGCCAATGCTAAGTAAAAAAAGCACTGAATGTGATGGTTAACCATATGTAGTGGTAGTAAATTGTAGTATCCACTAGATGTAGTAGTCGAGAGATTTTGTTTTTAAAGTTATTACCAATGATCAAGATCAACCGAAGCGTAAAAAGTAAATTTGATCGACCAAAAATGCTCCATAAATCACAGCAAAAAATTGCTTGCTTTTCCACATACAACTCACGGTTGTTATAGCGCCCACAAACGAGGATAATAGCGCTTTGTTTCGCTGCGTCTTAATTCAATGACTGAATATTTTTTGTTATTAATCAGTACCGTGTTGGTAAACAACTTTGTCTTGGTCAAGTTCCTTGGCTTATGCCCTTTTATGGGAGTATCAAGTAAGGTTGAAACAGCCATCGGTATGGCTTTGGCTACTACTTTTGTGTTGACTCTAGCCTCAATGTGCTCCTATTTAGTCGAGCAATACATCTTGGTTCCGCTAGAAATCGAATACTTGCGTACCATGAGCTTTATTTTGGTGATTGCAGTAGTGGTACAGTTCACCGAGATGTTTGTCCAAAAAGCCAGCCCGGCACTGCATCGGGTACTGGGTATCTACCTACCCCTGATCACTTCAAACTGTGCAGTATTGGGCGTGGCCTTACTCAACGTAAACGAGCAACACGATCTTTTCCAATCGATCATCTACGGTTTTGGCGCAGCTGCAGGTTTTTCTTTGGTGCTTATTCTGTTCTCGGCTATGCGCGAGCGGTTAGTGGTTGCCGACATTCCAGTGCCATTTAAAGGCGCCGCGATCGCCATGATCACCGCCGGTTTAATGTCTTTAGCCTTCGTTGGTTTCACCGGATTAATTAAGTAGTATATCAAGTATGTTAGAAGCCTTAATTGCAATTACTTTACTCGCGCTGGTATTTGGTGGGATCTTAGGTTACGCCGCCATCAAATATAAAGTTGAAGGCAACCCCATTGCCGACCAAGTAGAGTCCTTACTGCCACAAACCCAGTGTGGGCAATGTGGCCACCCCGGCTGCAGACCTTACGCAGAAGCCATCGCCAACGGCGAAGCGATTAACAAATGTCCTCCCGGTGGCGAAGAAACCGTCGCTAAGATCGCCGATTTACTCGGCGTTGAAGCCATTCCGCTCGATGCGGCAGCAGTTAAAGAAGACGACCGTAAAAAAGTTGCTTTTATCGTTGAAGAGGCCTGCATTGGTTGCACTAAATGTATTCAGGCTTGCCCAGTGGATGCCATCATGGGGGCCAACAAACACATGCACACGGTGATCAGTAAAGAATGTACTGGCTGTGAGCTTTGTGTGGCGCCCTGCCCAACCGATTGTATTGAAATGCGGCCGGTACCCGTTACCACCAAAAACTGGGATTGGAAATTGAACCAAATCGACGTTTCAATTATTGAGGCCGACAAATAATGCTGGCTTGGTTAGACAAAATTAAACAAGGCTTCACTTGGAGCTATCAAGGTGGTGTGCATCCAGCAACCCACAAACAAAATATTAACTGTGGCAAGCCAAAAACCTTGGCACCGCCGCGTCACGTCGTTATTCCAGTACAGCAGCACATTGGTAGCGCTGGAAAGCTCGTCGTAGAGCCTGGTCAACGAGTAAAAAAAGGCCAAGCCCTAACTCAATCGCAGTTTTTTCAAGCCCCACCTGTCCATGCTTCGCTGGCGGGCACTATCGTTGCCATCGAACCTAGGGTCTCTGCACATCCCTCGGCCCTGCCCGAGCTAAGTGTGGTTATTGAAGTAGACCAACAGCAACAAGATTGTGCTTACCTAAAGCCGTTAACTGAACAGGAACTCACCCCCGAGCTTATCTGCCAGCGAGTACATCAAGCAGGTATCACTGGCATGGGCGGCGCAGGCTTTCCCACCGCCTTAAAAATCACACCTAACAAAGAGCTGGATGTATTAATCATTAATGGTGCGGAGTGTGAGCCCTATATCACCGCAGACGACTGCTTAATGCGCAATTATGCCGAAGAGCTGCTACGTGGCGTTTCCTTACTGCAAACAGCACTACAGCCCAAATTAACCATTATCGCGGTGGAAGATGATAAGCCAGAGGCTTTAAAAGCCCTGCGTGAAGCCAGTGATGAAACGGTAATAGTGCGAAACATTCCCACCAAATACCCTTCTGGCGGTGAGAAACAGCTGATTCAAATTCTCACTGGCAAGGAAGTTGGCGCAAAACAACTACCGATAGATATGGGCATTTTAGTGCATAACGTGGGTACCGCTTATGCGATACACCGCGCGGTAGACCATGGCGAGCCACTTATCTCGCGCATTGTGACCTTAGCAGGCGAGCGACTAAGTCAAGCCGCCAACTATTGGATGAGTATTGGCACCAGTGTTGCCGACATCATTGATGAGCAAGCCGCCCACGCCTCTGAAGGCCCAGTCATTATGGGCGGTTCGATGATGGGCTTTATGTTGCCCAGCACTCAAGCGCCGGTGATAAAAACCACCAACTGTTTAATCTTAAATAAGCCCCAGCCAACGGTTCAAGAGTCACCTTGTATTCGCTGTGGCGAGTGTGCCCAAGCCTGCCCGATGGGATTATTGCCCCAACAACTCTATTGGTTTGCGAAGGGCGACGAGCTAAATAAGGCGCGTGAATACAAAATCATGGATTGTATTGAGTGCGGCGCTTGTGCCTTTGTCTGTCCTAGTAATATTTCCTTGGTTGAGTATTACCGCACCGCTAAAGCGAAAATTAAGAGCGAGGATCAGGCCAAACAAGAAGCGGAACTGGCGAAACAGCGTTTTGATGCTCGCCAAGCACGCTTAGAAAAAGACAAGGCCGAGCGTAAAGCCAAACATCAAGAGGCGGCTTTGCGTCGTCAAAGCCAAGCTCAAGCTAGTAGTGAAGCTGATAAACCCGACCCAGTAGCAGCTGCACTTGCCCGCGTTAAACAAGCCAAGCAGGCAGCGCCAGCCGCTAAACAAACAGATAGCGGCGAATGGGTACCCGATAATCAAGAGGCAATTGCCGCAAGAGAAGCGCGCAAAGCACAACGGCGAGCCAAACTAGCCGCAGAGGACCAAGGCCCAAGCGACGAAGCAGCGTCTAGCTCAAGTAACCCTGCGGTGGCTGCTGCCATAGCCCGCGCCAAAGCCAAAAAAGCGCAGGCTGAACAAGAGCCAAGCGCTAGCGAAACTAAGCCAGCGGGTTCTAGTAACCCTGCGGTGGCTGCTGCCATTGCTCGTGCCAAAGCTAAAAAAGCGCAGGCCGAGCAAGAACCAAGCGCTAGCGAAACTAAGCCTGCGAGTTCTAGTAACCCTGCGGTGGCTGCTGCCATAGCCCGCGCCAAAGCTAAAAAAGCGCAGGCCGAGCAAGCTGCTGAGGCAAGTGCAGCGCAAGATAAAGCCGCAGAGCTAGCAGAACAGACGCCAAAGCGGCCTAATTCCGCTGCAGTTAGTGCAGCTATCGCCAAGGCCAAAGCGAAAAAGGCAGAGCAAGAGCAAAGTGCGGATCTAGAGCCAAAGGTAAAGCCAGAAGATACACCTAAAAAGCCTAAATCGGCAGCGGTAGCAGCCGCTATTGCCAAGGCTAAAGCTAAAAAGGCGCAAGCTGAGCAAGCCACCAGCGATGAACAAGATGCCAGCGAGAGTGCAAATTCCGGCAGCACAACAGAAGCGGCGCCTAAAAAAGCCAAGTCTGCCGCAGTCGCCGCGGCTATTGCCAAAGCCAAAGCAAAAAAAGCCGCAGAACAACAACGCCAAGAGAAGCCATTAGATGATCAATAAACCATTACAAAGCTCTCCCTTTGTAAGAAAACCCATTCAAACCAAAACCTTGATGTTTTGGGTAATCTTGTGTTTGTTGCCCGGGCTGGCGGTGCAAAGCTACTTCTTTGGCATTGGCACACTAAGCCAAGTATTACTGGCTGGTCTAACGGCAGTAATTGCAGAAGCCTTGGTGCTAATACTGCGTAAGCGGCCTATTTTCGCCACGCTGGCAGACAATAGCGCCCTAGTCACAGGTATGTTACTGGGGCTAGCCCTACCCGCTTACGCGCCGTGGTGGATAGCCGTAATTGGCACAAGCTTTGCCATTTTGGTGGTTAAGCACCTGTATGGCGGCTTAGGGCATAATATCTTTAATCCAGCCATGGCAGCCTACGTATTATTGCTAGTGTCGTTCCCGGTCACCATGACCAGCTGGATGCCGCCGCAAAGTTTATTAAGCGAAAGTTTATCGAGCCTAGACGGCCTAAACTTAATCTTCAGCGGTTTTACCATCGACGGCTTTAGCCTGAACCAAATTGCCAGTGTTGATGGGCACACCTTAGCGACTCCTTTAGATGAAATGAAAACCCAATTGTCTTTGGGTTACACCTCCAGTGAAATTAGCCAAAGCCCCACCTTTGGTTTTCTTGCGGGGGTTGGCTGGCAATGGATTAACCTTGCTTATTTAGCCGGAGGTTTAGCCTTGATCTACCTTAAGGTGATCCGCTGGCATATTCCGGTGGCTTTTTTAAGCACCTTATTATTGCTAAGTGTGGCAGCGGCCATCATTAGCCCCGACCATAATACGCCAGTATTAGTACAGCTATTTTCTGGTGCTACCATGTTGGGTGCGTTTTTCATTCTTACCGACCCGGTCAGCGCCGCTACCAGTAACCGCGGCCGCTTGATTTACGCCAGCTTAGTTGCGGTATTAGTATTTGTAATTAGAAACTACGGCGGTTACCCCGACGCGGTGGCATTTTCGGTACTACTCAGCAATATGGCGGTACCAATGATTGACCATTTCACTAAACCGCGTGTCTACGGTTACGGCGAGGGAAGTAAACATGACCAGTAAACGCCAGTCGATGATGTCTAATGCCAGCAAGCTGGCGCTGTTTGCTTTCGCCTGCACCTTGCTAGTGGTAATTGTGAATTTCTTTACCGAAGATAAGATTGCCGAGCAAATTCAGCGCCAGTTGGTAAAATCGACCAACGAAGTATTAAACCCTGAGTTAGCGGCTTCAAGCTATCAGCAGCAATGCTACGTCGCCGTAAATGAACCTTTGTTAGGTAATGCCAAGCAGCAAACGGTGCGAGTAATTAGCCAAAATCAGCAAGCCCAGGCCTTGGTTTATCAAACCACCGCGCCCGACGGTTATAGTGGCGCCATTCAACTATTGGTGGGTGTGAACAGTGACGGCAGCATTAGTGGCGTTCGCGTGGTACAACACAATGAAACACCCGGCCTAGGCGATAAAATCGAAACCCGAAAATCAGATTGGATATATCAATTTAACCAACAGCGCTTGGTAGCGGATGACGACTCTCGCTGGGCAGTGAAAAAAGACGGTGGCCAGTTTGATGCCTTCACTGGCGCTACCATTACCCCTCGAGCGGTAATTAAAGCGGTGAAAAACGTGTTGTTTTACCACAAGGCTAATCAGCAACAAATTATTCAATCGGCTAGCGATTGTTAAACAGGAAGCCAACATGAGTGAATATAAAAAACTGGCTTGGCAAGGCCTTTGGAAAAATAATCCCGGTTTAGTACAACTGCTAGGTTTATGCCCGTTGTTGGCCGTTACCTCTACCCTCACCAACGCCTTAGGCCTTGGTGTGGCAACGATGTTAGTCTTAATTGCTTCCAATACCACGGTATCGTTAATTCGCCAGTGGGTCGCTAAGGAAATTCGTATTCCGGTATTTGTAATGGTCATCGCCTCATTTGTAACCTGTATTCAACTACTGATGAATGCCTTTACTTACGGCTTGTACCAAAATCTCGGCATATTTATTCCGCTCATCGTGACCAACTGCATCATCATTGGACGCGCCGAAGCCTTTGCTGCGCGTAACGAAGTCAAACCCGCCGCCTTCGACGGCCTAATGATGGGGCTGGGCTTTACCATAGTACTTATGGTGGTAGGCGCAATTCGCGAACTCTTGGGTAACGGCAGCTTATTTTATGGCATAGAACTATTACTAGGCGACTGGGCGTCGTTTCTTTACATTCAGGTCGTGGATTTTAACGAACACTTTTTAGTGGCCATTCTGCCGCCGGGCGCATTTCTGGTGATGGGCTTCATCATCGCTATAAAAAACATCATCGACAACCGTGTGGCCAACAAGCAGCAGGCCGTTATCGTTAGCAATGCAGAAAACTCCCAAACACTATGAATAAAGAAAAACGTTTAGAAATTCTGACTCGCTTACGCGACAACAATCCGCACCCCACGACTGAGCTTAATTTTGCTAGCCCCTTTGAATTATTGGCAGCTGTATTATTGTCGGCTCAAGCCACCGATGTATCAGTAAACAAGGCCACCGATAAGTTGTTCCCGGTAGCCAATACGCCCGAAGCCATTTATGCCTTGGGTGTTGAAAAGCTAAAGGACTACATCAAAACCATTGGTTTGTTTAACTCCAAAGCCGAAAACCTAATTAAAACCTGTAAGATCCTTATCGAGCAGCACGGCGGCCAAGTACCGGAAAACCGTGAAGCGCTAGAAGCCCTGCCCGGCGTTGGCCGTAAAACCGCCAACGTAGTACTCAATACCGCCTTCGGCTGGCCCACCATTGCGGTTGATACCCATATTTTTAGGGTGAGTAACCGCACTAAATTTGCCATGGGCAAAAACGTGGATTTAGTAGAACAAAAGCTACTAAAGGTAGTGCCTAAAGAATTTAAGGTGGATGTACACCACTGGCTGATTCTACATGGCCGCTACACCTGTGTAGCACGCAAACCACGCTGTGGCTCCTGCATCATCGAAGACTTGTGTGAGTTCAACGAAAAAACCAGTGACTAGGTAACAAGCCGTTTTAGGGCAGATCTTCTGCCCTTTTCAACTATTTACCGTTCTGGGAGTCGCGGCTAGACAAGGTGTTAGGCTGAGTCTGTCTTAACACAGACCATCTATAATCAATCGCTGAATAGCACTGCAAGTTTCTTCAAAGAATTTTTTATTACTGAGATCTTTTCCGGTAATCGCTTTTATTTGTACGTTAAAGTCAGCGTAATGCTGAGTAGTGGACCAGATGAAAAAGATCAGCTGAACAGGATCAATAGGCTTAATTTTTTCCTGACTTATCCAACGCTCTATGACTTTAGATTTTTCATCGATGATGTTTTTTAACTCTCCCTTAAGATAGTTTTTAAGGATCGGCGCGCCTTGAATAATCTCAAGACAGAATAAGCGAGACGCTTCTGGTTGGTCTCGGGAGAGCTCTAACTTAAGGCGAATATAGTTCTCAAGCGCCGTCTTAGGCTCATCCACTTCATCAAAACCGGCTATCGGCGCTAACCAATCGTTTAAGATATTTTCCAGTATGGTCAGATATAGCGCTTCTTTAGATTTGAAGTAATAAAATAGATTAGTTTTAGAAATGTCGGCACTGCTAGCGATTTGCTCCATGGTTGTACCATGAAACCCAAATTGAGAAAAAACGGAAAGTGCCGTGTTTAAAATAAACTGCCTTTTATCGTCAAAGGTTTTACGTCTACGAGCGCCAGGTTGAGTACTCACACGAGTTTTCTTTAATGTTTCAACCTGAGTGCCTTTTAAAGAGATGCCAGCTTTAACCATCTGTAGTGCCACTTCCTTTTAATAACAAGATAATCTGCTGCCTAATAATATCGCGTTTAGCCAACCCTAAGTAAACGAGCATAATCGGAGCTCAGCATAGATAAAAGCTGTCATCGGATATGAACCCCTACCATGCGGGTTTTGCCACGGTAGGGTTCGTAGTTAGCTTACATTTAATATCAACCTCGATTGGCCTTTTCCCGCTTAATAAATTTCCCCCAACCCGCTTCACCAACAAAATCACCGTGATCGTAAACTAAGCGCCCTCGTGAATAGGTTTGGATGGGATAACCTTTTAATTGAATGCCTTCCCAGATGGTGTGGTCATAGTCGGAATGCATATTATCTACTGAAATTGTAAAGTCGATTTCAGGGTCATAAATAACAATGTCGGCATCTTTACCCACCGCGATACTGCCCTTATTCGCGCAACCAAAAATCTTAGCCGGATTGGTGGAACACAATTCAATCGCCTTGTTGAAAGAGATCTTTCCTTGATTGGCCGCCGACAGCATATAAGGATAGAGGTTCTCTACCCCTGCACAGCCATTGGGTATTTTGGTGAAATCATCTTTGCCCCAATCTTTTTCATTGGATTGAAATGGGCAGTGGTCGGTTGCGACTACATCAATGCCACCATTTTTGATTGCTTTCCACAGCGCGTCTTGGCTTTGCTGCGCCTTCATCGGTGGTGAGCAAACAAAGTTTCGGCCATCTTCGCGTTTATACACATCGCAAGTGAACTCTAAATATTGCGGACAGGTTTCAATGAAAATATCACTGTTATCCTTTTTCGCTTCAATCGCGGCCTCAAGCCCTTCTTCATCCGCCATATGCACCAAATACAGCGGTGCTTGAAAATGCTTGGCCCAATGCACAGCGCGTTTATCGGCTTCTGCTTCGACATATTCTGGACGGCTCAAATAGTGATACCAGGCTGAGGTTTTTCCTTCAGCTAAAAAGCGCTCAATATTGTAATCAATCAAGTCGGGATTTTCGGCATGCAGATTGATCATGGCTCCCACTTCTTTGGCTTTAAGCATCAATTGAACGAAGGTACCATCATCTACCATCATGCCTTCTTTTTTATAAACGAAGAAACACTTAAAGCTGCTGATCCCAGACTCCACCGCCGCAGCCATTTCTTCCAAAATAGCACCCTCGTTTAAGTCGGTGATAATGCAATGGTAGGCATAGTCGACACAGGCTTCTTGCTCGCAAATTGCTTTTTTAGAATCAATCACCTGCTGAATGCTCATGCCTTTGCGCTGCATCGGATAATCAAATACCGTAGTCACTCCGCCACAAGCAGCAGCCCGAGTGCCCGCCAAATAACTATCGGCTGAGGTGGTTCCACCAAATGGCATTGCCAAATGAGTATGAGCATCAATTGCCCCCGGTAACACCAACTTGCCGCTGGCATCCACCACCTTGGCGCCTTCTGCCGCTAGATCCACACCAACCGCAACGATTTTGCCATCGCGAATACCGACATCAGCTTTAACTGTGTCACTGGCCGTTACTACCGTACCGTTTTTAATAATTAAATCCACGTGAGCTCCTTGCCTTATTGGGCGTCTGCTTTTAATACTGCATTTAGTAGTACCGTTGCACCGGCGGTACACTGCTCGGGGATGAGTATTCCAACTCACAGTGCGATAGGCCGTCCTTTGACTGCACAAAAATCATCGTTGTTGGCATCATATAAGCGACAAACTGGGCATCGTGCCCGGCGCCGGAATGCACCATCTGATGCGACACGCCGGTTTCTTCGGCTGCGGATTTAACAAAACCCACTAAGCTTTCATCCCAATAAACCGTATCGCGATTCCACATTTTATCGACCTGGCAATCACAGCCAACCCATGTTTTATCGGCACAGGATTTAACAACGGCCAATACCTTGGCTAATACTTCCGCGCTTTCATGGCGTACATCAATACAAAAATCCACTTCATCGGGCACGCAAGTATGCACATTGGGATGACATTCAATTTCACCGGTGGTGTAGACCAAATCGGCATAACCCAATTTGTCGATTTCATCATGTAAGTAACAAATGGCCTGCGAAGCGGCATATAAGGCATCGCGACGTTTTGGCATAGGGAATGTGCCGGCATGTACGGTTTGTCCATAAAAGCGTAAGCGATAGTTAAACATGCCTAAAACACAATCCACTACCCCTATATCTTTGCCGGCATCTTCTAAGATAGGGCCTTGTTCGATGTGAATTTCAAACATGCATTGGTAATTATCGGGCGAGAGTCGCTTAGCCACCTCACCTTTAAAACCCGATGCATCAAGCGCCTGACCAAAGGTGGTTTGTTTATCCAGCACGCTCTTAGACTGCAGCATGTCTTCTAATTTAAATTTACCTTTCACATCTTGGGGTAAATAGTCATAACACACCACCCCCGATACCATCATCGCAGGCGGATAAAGAGAACCTTCCTCATTGGTCCAAATCATCGCAGTAAGCGGGTGTTTATGCGGAATATTTTGTTCAGCAACAGCCTCTAACACTTCCATTGCAGACAATACACCCAAAATACCGTCGTAATTACCGCCATTTTTAACTGAATCAGAGTGAGAGCCCATCACGATGCGCTTAGCATTCGCATCGCTGCCAGCAAGGGTTGCATAGACATTAGCCACATCATCAATTTCGATGATCGCGCCAATCGCCTCCATTCTTTTGATAAATTCGTTTCTTGCCAGCACGTCCTCGGGAGACAGCGTATAGCGGGTAATGCCGCCATGGCCAGCATCACCAAATTGGCTAAAAGTGGTGATTTTATCGGTCATTCTTTCTAAGCTACATTGATACATATTTATACCTCTAATTCCTTTGATAAAATTCCGTCAGTCAAAGCAAACTCACCGTTACTGATAATCTGTTGCCAGGTTTTCACCGAATCGCTAACCGACACATCTTTCATTGAAATGCAGTCGCGCGGGCACACCAGCGAGCACAAATTGCAGCCCTTACACTTATCGGTATTAATCACCGGAATGGGGTCACCGCTTTTGGCTTTCCTATCTGAAATGTCTATTGATTGATAAGCGCCATCATTACAGGCGGTATAACACTTGCCGCAACCGGTGCACCTTTTCTCATTAATGGAAGCCACCACCTTGTAGTTCATATCCAACTCGCCCCAATCTTTATATTGAGCCAAGGCCTTACCGCGCAGCTCATTCACGCTGCTCATACCTTTGGAATCAAGATATTTTGAAAGGCCTGAAATCATCCCTTCTACAATGCCAAAGCCGTGGTGCATCACCGCAGTACACACCTGAACCGAGGTACTGCCCAAGGCAATAAATTCGGCGCAATCCTTCCAGTTATTTATTCCGCCAATACCAGACACCGGTAAGTTAAACCAATCTGTTCGACCCAGTGAGGCCAACATATGCAGCGCTATTGGTTTCACCGCAGTCCCACAATAGCCACCATTGGTTGCGCCATTTCGCCCTTTGGGATAGGGAATGAAATCTTCTAGGTCCACGCCAATAATTGACTTAATGGTATTAATTAGGGCCACGCCATCGGCTTGACCATCGACTGCGACGCGTCCTTGATCACGAATGTCCGCCACATTGGGGGTAAACTTCATCAGTACTGGCAAGCTGGTGGCTTCCCTTACCCAGTGCATGATTTCTGCCGCTACTTCAGGCTCTTGGCCAATGGCCGAACCCAAACCTCGTTCGCACATGCCATGAGGACAACTAAAATTAAGCTCAAATCCATCTACGCCGGTATCTTCCACACGGCGGATCAGTTCGATCCACTCGGCTTGAGTACCCGCCATAATCGAGGCAATCAGCGCATTGTCAGGGTAGAGCTTCTTAACTTCGGCCATCTCTTTAAGGTTGATACTTAAGCCGCGGTCAGATATGAGTTCTATATTATTCAAACCTATAATCTTACCCTTGCCACCTTTCAAAGCGGCATAGCGGCTATGTAAATTTTTAACCGGATTACCCACGGTCTTCCAAACCGCTCCCCCCCATCCTGCATCAAAGGCCCGCATGATTTGCCCACCGGTATTGGTGGGAGGTGCCGATGCCAACCAAAACGGGTTAGGACTTTTAATGCCGCTGAAGTCGATTTCTAAATTCGCCATATGTTTCTGGTCCCTATAATTTGAACGATAAATTCCTTTTGGTTTTAATTAATTCAGCTAGCGTTCCTTTGCTATAAACACAGTGCTTAAAATGAAATTCCAGCCATTACAAACTTAATATAAACACACTAATTAACTCATTCTGACGATATGTTTCGTTATAAAAAACTAGAGCTTGTTTAATGCATGTTGCACAGCAAAGAAAAAATATCATTCAAAATGTTATTGGAATGTTTTTTATTCTAAGCTGATGAATCATATAGACATTTAATACCCATTACATAAAAGCATTAAATATACCAAATGAAAAAGTAACCATTTATCAATATCTTAAATCAAACCAAATAATCTCATATGGACCAATTGGTCTATATTGGTGCTGGTTATTTTATATACGCACCAAAATTGTGGGTATTAAGGCTAACTAAGCTAGGGATTAAATGTAAATTTAATGTAACTTAAGCTCACTCGGCTTAGGACTTGGCTGTGAATAATTTATGATTGATTCGTCATCACCTTTTAAGAGCGCATTGTTAGTAGGTAATTAAAGGCTCCTAAAATAGGCTCGATTCCTCAAAAAATAGCAATACACTCCAGCTTACTTAGCGAGCTACACAGAAAGCAATTAAGGTGAATACAATAGGAGTTAAAAGACAACAATTAGTACTAATTGCCCATTCCCAACTATATGTATAAACAACCACAATCTAAGTATATGTATCTGTTATTTAGATAATATTTACAGATAACCAGTCTGCTTGTGGCTTATACCAAAGCTATTTTGCTTCGCTGGAGAATTTGATTTGTAGACGATTGGGTAATCAATAGTGAGTATCTGGCTAGATAAAAAACCAACCACTTGGCAAAGTAGTTACTGTTGAATTCGAGCTGAGCCACCTAATCTGCCAGCCACTTGGGCAACTGATAACTATTTTAGCTTCGGCGCGGCCACCTTAACACGCCAGGGCTACGCTATCTCACTGATTAGACTCAATAAGACAAGTCAGCGTGACCAAACGCTAGAAAATGTAAAACGTCGAGATGTATTCAAAATGACAACGGCTGGCGCAACGATTCTTGGCTTAAGCTCTTTTGTAGCTAGCAAGGCTATGGCGGACTCAAGTATAGCTCCTAGCACTGAACGCAGCACAACCCAAAGAGTTGATGATTATCCCTAGTGCTAACTAAACCGAATTGTGTGAGCAAGTGGGTATCATCCCCTTTGATAAGCTAAGCCGCTCTTTAAAGAACACCTAGCTTAAACCCAGACCGACAAAGCCACTCATTAAGTGGCTTTTTTCGGATGAGAGACAAACTAAATAGCTGCTCTCTGGATTAGCCTAAATCTACAAACCCTAGCGAATGTAAAACAAGGAAAACACTGACACTTTTTCTGGTAACAAGCTATAAGCTGCCCGAGATAGAGATAATAAAAATGTTTATATTAATGTGACATAAATCAAATTTACTTGACTTCCACAGCCGTCCAGTCTCAAATAATAGAAGGTGCTCACAGGGAATCAGTGAAATGCAACGCCTAGAAGTCTCAATACTACTCCGTGCTTTTTCTATTTTCGCTATTGTGGCAAGCCATTTTGGTTTCATAGCGCTTACTGGTGGTGCTTTTTACCTTATAGCGCTTTCCGGTTACAATTTTGTCCGTTTCACCCTTCCAAAATTTGGTTTTTCTGCAGACAAGCCTGAAAGCGTAGACGGGATTGGCTTTTTACAAAAATACTTCCGCTTCGTTATAAAAATTATTGTACCAACTTGCCTCTACATGATTCTTCTTTACACTGTTTTCGGCGAATTTCATTGGTTTGGTCTGTTCTTGATGGGCAATTGGTTAGGCCCTAATTACGCCCATGGCTTCAGTTACTGGTTTTTAGACGTGCTTATTCAGATTTATGTTCTTTTTGCATGCCTGCTAATCATTAAGCCCGTGCGTTGGCAATTAACCCTTGCCCCCTATCGCTTCTTTGCAGTTGCAACGGTCATTTCTGTGCTTGTGCGGTTTCTGTTCCTATCACAATTTGACACTAGTGCTTTAATGGATCGCCTACCACATTTGATGTTCTATATGTTCGTACTTGGTGCCCTTATCTCTCTCAGCAAAACTACAACACAGAAATGGCTAACTACTGGGATACTTACTTTGGTGTGTTTATATGATTTGCTCCATGATTTTGGGGGCAATGTAACTGTAATGTACTTTGGCTTGCTAGCAACCTTATGGGTGCCAGCGATTCCATTTCCAAAGTTACTTGCTCTTCCAATCACCACTATCGCAATGTCATCACTGTTTATTTATCTCTGCCATTTTCAAGCTCGTAGTCTTGTCCAAAAGATACTGCATGACCCTAGCCCAGCAATATGTACTTTTTTTTGCCTTAATCGTTGGGATAATTGCAAGCGAATTATGGAAACGTCGACATCGGCTATTTAATAACGTCAAAGCCCGTGTATTTACCAGAGTCAAAGCGTAACAGCGGGCGATACTTTTACATCACAACCAATGCTATTTGCTGCGAAAAGGCCTAGTTACCTGAAAGCCAAACCGACAAAGCCACTCATTGAGTGGCTTCTTATTCTTAATGAATCGCCCTACTTAAAGACGCCAGATAGTTGTCAGCGAACCGATTTTCAATCATCAGTTGATAAACACGGGGCGTCCATATATGTCTCAATTAATTATTTCAAACCGACAGGCCCTTAATATCTTCTAGCTCCACCGCTTACTCATTAAACTCAAGCAACCATTCGCCGCCTTGATATACATCTACTTGCTGAGCAGCTAAGAGAAAACCACTAGCGGTTTGCTTGCCTAACTCAATAACCTGACCATTAAAATAAGCGGCCTTTATTGTTTTGCTTTTAACTAGATTAGCTAGCTCTAGCTGATAAGACTTTACATTCGGAGCATCTTGATACTGCCCTTTGGCTGGGTGGATACGTATTCGTAAACTATCAGCAAGTTCAGCACTAAACTGAGTTTCCTGAATAGCTTGCTGTTGATAGGCGATAGTTGCACCGTCATCTTCTATTAATTGACCTTTTGCTTGGCCACTTTCATCCAGCACCACCAGCAAATCTAGCGTCGCTTCATTCTCAACTTGTCGCGGCACTATATGGCCCGCTTTAACAAACAACGGTAAGCGGTATATTTCATTTATATATAAAGGCTGCTGTAGTTGCTCACCGCTACTGTTAAACATTTGCTTGGTACGGTAATCAAACCATTGTCCTTTGGGTAGATAAACCGAGGTCTCTTCAGCCTTATCCTTAGCTTCCACGGCTACCAATAATGCATTCCCGATCAACTTCATCGAACCATTCGATCTAGCTTGAGGATCTTCTTGATAAGCATAAACTAAAGGTGCAACAACGGCTTTTCCTTCGCGCCACGCCCTATGCGCCAGGGTGTAATAGTACGGATTTAAAGCATAGCGCTGCTTAACATTGAACAAGTTACTGGCAGTATCGCCAATTCTGTCTGGTGCGGTTTCTTTGCAGTTACACAGGTTTTGGGTGTGCGGCCTTACCGGTACATCGGTAAATAGCGCCGCGGCAAACCATTGGGTATATTGCTCATCCCAAGAGGTACCATGAAACCCGCCAATGTCTGAGCCAAAATAATCAATGCCCGACAAACTCATATGCATTTGTGCATTAAAGTGGCTACGTAAGTTAGCTAAATTAACTCCTATATCGCCCGACCACATCGCCACACCATAAGCTTGGCTGCCTGCTGTACCAGAGCGGCTCATAATGAACGGACGCTGCTGGCGCTGGTTACGTTGATAACCCTTATAAATACTTCGACTCCACAACAGGTTATACAAGTTATGGACACTTTGATGGTCATGTTTCAGTTCGCCATCAATATTCACCCCTGCATACCATGCTTTACGCTGGTAAAGCTCGGGCTCACCTAAATCGGTCCAATGGGCAATCACTCCATCATCAATTAGGGCTTCACGGCGATAGTCATGCCAAAAGGCTGCACCTTTATCACTAGAGTAATCCAGCATACCGCCCTTACCCCACCATGGATTGTCTTTTATGTAAGCAGGCTCCATGCAAGGCGGAGCACAACTACGGGCCAATGCACCCGCGTGAGCAAGTGAATAGAACTCATTAAGCTCGCCGCCAATATATGGTTCTTCAATAACCATCACGCCAATATTACGCTGCTTTAATTCAGCTATTTTTTGCTGATGATTGGGGAAGTTTTTCTCGTCCCAGGTGAGAGAGCCCATTTGGGTATAGTTAGAATTTTCTTTAATTCCACCAAACCACTGTAGATCGAGCACTACACCCGAAAGCGGAAATTGCGCTTTATGTAAGCTAGCAAGTTTACTGTCTAATTCTTGCCAATTATCAAAACCGTATTCCGACAACCACAAGCCAAACATCGCCTTGGGCGGAACTGGCGGCTTACCGGTCAACGCTAAGTAACGAGAACGTAAATCAGCTAGGTTTTCTCCCGCAATCAGGATGATTCTGGCTCGCTTACCTTTGCCTTGGATAGAATATGGTGCTTTGGTGAAATCAAATACTAAAGGCTGAACATGGTCAAAAAACAAGGCTAAGTTTTGTTTACCCTCGCCCAATAAATACATAATCGGAATTTGGGTATTGCCTACCGCACCTTCACCTTGATACACCATAGCATTACCCATGCGATTACCCGGAATACGCTTACGGCCTATCCAATCGCCGTCGGCATTCCCTTGGGTATTGTGCTGCTGACCAAGGCCGTAAATCTGTTGAATTCCCCCTTCGCTTAAGCTTAACTTCCACCGATCTACTTTCTGCGACTCTAAACATAAACGGCTAAGCGCTTGCTTGGAATGTGCAGCATCTACTAGGGACAAACAGCGGCCTTGCTCAACAAGATTCAGTTGATACCAAGGACTAGATAGGGACTCTTTAATAGGCAATAAAGGAAGCGCTTCATTGTGCGAGGTTTCTAGCATTAAACTAGGCTCAAAAAAATTAGGCTGCTCAACACCAGCAGTTAGAACTAGCGTATGCTGATTGAGTATTTTGCTTTGCCACACCTGCTTAGACGCTTGAGAGGCCTGAGTTCCAAAACCCAGCCATAGTACAAGCAAAAACTTGCTGACTAGAGACCAACTCATTTTCATATTTGTTCCCTCAATAAAGAGGTAGATAAAATGCAAACTGTAACTATAAAAACAAAACCAACAATAACACCTTTCTGCCATAGTTAACCTAGAGCCAAGCTCAAAAAATCTCGACAATTTAAAGAGATAAGCTAAATCAGCTGGATTCACTTAGCCCTAGCCAAAGTCTCAGCATGGCTGATGATTGGGTAAAAATAAATGAGGGAAATTAAGCGCTATTGAGCAAGCAGCGGCATCGGCTTAAGCCAGTGGTGCGCTTATGACCCAGGTGTTGATGGTATTGTCGCAATAGGCGCTCTTTACCCACCGCTCCGGAAAAGTGTTGTTCAAACTCACAACTTAGGCTTAACCATTGCTCCGCGGCGATGCCTAAGCGTTGCATGATTGGGCTAGCCTCTAAGCTTAAGTGGCCTCGCTTGTCTTCTCGAACAATGCGGCCAGTGCTGTCGACTAATTCTAAGTAATGGTGTAATTGAAAAGGTAAACCTTGGGGCATGTTGTTTCTGGGGTTACCGACAAAGGGAAACAGTGTTTTAGGTTGGGCTTTCTTTTGTTGTACTGCCTTGGCTCTTAACTTAACACTGGTATGCTTGGATGATTCAGGCGTTGTTTCCATTTTTGCCCTGATTGGGTTTAAGTCCACATACGCAATACAAGCCATGAGCGCCGCTTCATCGAGTAAGGCTTGAGACTTAAAACGCCCTTCCCAGAATCTGCCTGTGCACTTATCTTCTTTATTCGCTTGTCTGGCAATATGTTCATTCAGTTGGCGCATAAACCAACTTAAGTCATAAAGGCGCTTACGGTAAATTTCAGCGGTATCGTTAACGCACTGCAGTTGGCTGGCATCGAGTTGGGCGCGAAGCTCTGAGTTTAAATACATTTGGGTAAGTAAAGTGCCCTTGTGCAGGCGATGCCAGCGCTCAAGTACCTCTTGTATTGACCAAGCCTCAGCTTGTTGTTGATTCACATGCAGGACGATATGAGTGTGGTTACTCATCACCGCATAAGCGCACACATCAATGGCGAATACTTCTGCCAGCCTTAGCAAGTAGTCTTCCACCCACTGGCGGCGGTGTTCATAACTCTTGCCTGTTTGCTTATCTTCACCACACAAATAAGCCCTTCGAACACAGCGGGAAACACAGGTATCATCCAAACTCACTTGCGATTTTCTAGGCTGAGGCATAACAAAAGCTCCACGCTAAGGCTTTGCTTAAGCGTAGAGCAGTGGCGAATATTTCGTCATATTTGAATCAATACGGCGTTATTTTCCCAAAAGGATTAAAAACACTGCAGGAGCAGCTGCCCGCCACATTGGAAGATGCCGATAACGGCTTATCAACGGTAATACGCAGCCTGCTGCAAGGGCTGTATGATGACATTAAGATAATCTCCCGTGATATCGACTCGTTAACTGATGAGTTAACACGCTTGGCAAAGCATCATCCTCGCTATCAAGCTTTGCTAAAAATCCCCGGCTTTGGTCCCATTGTCACCGCCAGCACAGTAGCGGAGGGAAGGCTAAATTGATGGGCATGACTAAAAACGGCAACAGAGAACTGCGAACATTGTTGATTCATGGTGCCAGAGCAGTGCTACGGTTTGCAGCTAAGCGTCAGGATGCAATGGGACGTTGGCTTAACGGACTGGTTGCTCGACGAGGAAAAGTTAACGCGGTCGTGGCACTGGCAAATAAACTCGGCAGGATCGCCTGGCGGCTCATAAGCGGAGATCAAGAGTTTCAGTTAAGCCGGGCCTTTAAAACGGCATGAATATAGAAAAAAAGAGTAACAGAACTGTTTAATTAACTGATTAGGCAGAAAAAAGAGATATAAACGTCACCCTAGAGTTTGCAAACCTTGATGGAAAAACGGTTATCCGTCCCGGCAAGAGCCTGAGAATAAGACGAGGCATTTTATGCCGTGTGGGTGTATAGGCGGCCGGGTTCGGATCTCATCATGGCGCAGGGCATATTAATGAATCGCCCAACTTAAAGACGCCGGATATATGTCAGCGAACCAATCTTCAATCAAGAGTTGCAAAACACGGGGCGTCCATATATGTCTTATATAATTTCAGCCGACAGTTAACAAAGCTCGAAGAAACTTAAAGCTCAGACAATTGGCATTGCTCAGTTATCTCTTGAATTAGAGAAACTGAGCTATCGTGAGACAGTGCTGCAGTGCCCGGCGCTTTTGTTGTTGCAAGTACGGTTACGGTGAAAAGGACTTTACCATCAACCACTGCCCACAAGCCTATGGTCGAAGTGTTTGAGTTATCTCCAAGTCGGACATTCCATATAGATGTCCGACTCTCGATATCGACCCAGTGACTTCTTTCTGACGAAACTAAATCTACCTTATGGAACATGTCCTCAGCCCATACTCGCTGATATTCTTTATGTGTCAACTCAAGCCTATCCTTAGCATTGGAAGCCTTATTTGAGGCTGCGTATAACGTTGACTCATGCTCGTCTCTAATTACACCAACAGAAAGATTTACCCAGTGTTCCTCTAGTTCTAATTCAACATCATACTTAGTGTCATTGCCAAATTGCCTTATTGAGGGGATAACTGCGCTTCCATCAAGCGTCTCAATGTCGCAAGTTAGGGTTTTGCTTTTAGACCCACAGGCAGTGCTAAACGCGACTAGAAGCAAAGTTACGATCAATCGTTTAAGAGTCACTCTTAGCCCTTAGGTTATTCTTGCTATAAATGAAGGCTACTAGGTAAGAGCTAGCTAATGCACCGATGAATATCAGCAAACTTTCATATCCAAGGGTCAACCTAATAACTGAAGTTAGAATGGATGCACAAAGTAGCGCAATGACGATAGGGAATCGCCTTATGTCTTCCATAGAAAGCGTCCCTTCTGCCTTCGAGGTAAAAGTCTTTTTTACATATAGATGCAAAAGAGGGACACCAACAACGAGCCCAAATATAAACCAAATCATTAGTAATCAGCCAAATCTAGCATTCCTCTAAGCGCCAACTCTTTTTTTGCCTGTTTTGCACTGGTTGTGGCGCACATATTTAATCCAATTACGGCGATAACAAATACGCCGAGCATTCGACCGCCGATTTTGGTTATTCTTCCTTTTAGCCCTAGTTTCTTTGCAACTTCCAGCAAAGGGTTTGATGTGGCAGCTGAGGCAGCAGTTGCTGAAGCTTGGCCTCCAAGCCCTAATGTTAACCCTCCATAAATGCCGCCAACAACTGCTGCAGCACTTACGCTTGGTGTTCCGAAGCCAGCCTCAGTTAGTGCATCAGAGACAGCTTTGTTGCTAGCAAAATAAGACTGAAGTTCTTTGGCAGTCATAGACCAAGGGTGCCAAGCAGTGTTAGCTGTAAACTGGCCCACAATTCCATAAAGATGGCCAGATAACCTTTTATTGGGAAGAGCAAGAATCTCTTGCAGCAAATGCATCTGCCTTTGACGGGGAAGACTTCTGTACATTGCTATGCCTGAAAGAATGACTAACGCTTTTGGTTCATTAGTGAGCTCATTCTGAAATGGTTTTAGATCCATAAGCGCAATAAAAAATTTTAAGGGCTCTGCGTCATGCAGCTTATGTTTATAACGAGTGTCCGTTGCTAGTGTTGAGTTTGCCATGTATCAATCCTAGATAACATTAATTACTGCGAATAATATCAATACAACCGCAATCACCACAAGTGATAACTTACTCACCAAAACATTTATCTCTAATAAAATCAGCCCTAAATGTACTTTTTCTTGATTGCATTTGTTGAACTGTTTTAGAAGTTAAGCCAAAAATTGATAAAGGCTACCTAGAATATGCTGTACAAAAAGCAGAATCAGTTCGGACGCTCCATCGAACTAGTGTCGGTCTACTATATGCTGGAGGAATTAACCCACCAAAGCCCCGCTTTGACATAATCGCTGGTATCGTAGATTGGGCTGATGGATTTGGTGAAGCATTTTTACGAAATCACCAAACTTAGATTGGTACGCAAAAACTAGACTGTGACTTGGCTGTGGCTGGGGGGAATGCTTCGATTAAATAAATCAGAGATTAAATAAATCAGACACCCATTCTAAAATCGCCACACACTAACACCTTTCCCCAACACTTAACCTAGACCACGGCTCAAAAAACCAATAAAACCAACTACATCACTCACACTACGCCGTAAGCTTAAGCAGCCAAACCCCACTCTCACCCACAAAAAAAGCAGCTAACAAGCTGCTTTTTACTGTGCTAAGGCGACTAGCAACATTCTTGTTTTATGCGAACTTAGCCAGCCTTAAATAACTCAAGAAAGGAAATTAAAGTAAATCTTTACCTAGAGAAATCACCACGCGGCGGTTACGTTCTCGGCCTAAAGGTGTGGCGTTTGTGGCAACATGACGGCGTTCGCCATGACCTGACACATCAATGGCACTTTCATCTAAACCGTTAGATCTAAAGTAGTCTTTGACCATATTGGCGCGTTTTTCTGAGAGCTCTTGATTGATCCATTTGCCGCCATAACTGTCGGTGTAGGCGTCCACTAACACCACATCAATATTCGGATCGTGTTTTACATAGTCGCCAATTAGCTGCAAGCGCTGTTTTGAACGTGCGGTTAACTCGTCACTGTTAGACTGATAACTTAATACGGTAAAGGCAATATCCTCGAAAGAATACGGCAACAAGCGCCCTACGCACTTGATAAATTCATCGTATTGTTGTTTGAAGTTAATAGAAGAAATACCCACCGCTGTAGTGGTGCTATTGGCATACCAATCGTTAAAGTAAAACGTCGGCACATTACCGTCTTCTAATTCACTAAGCATCTGCCAGGCGGGCTGCTCGTTTACATAACCGTCAAACTGCTGGTAAAAAGATAGTTCGCTGATTTTTTTCACGCTAGCACCGGGTTTCCAGCGTGGTGGCACACTGCGTAAGGAGACTTGATGAGTTTCAGCGCTAATACGATACATATCCAGATAAAAATCTAGATTAACCTGTTTGGACGCGCGGCTCACAAAGCTAGCCACCCCAAACGATGGAATAATGTGGTCCATACGACACTCAATCGGCGACTGGCTAGACATTACCCATGTAGAATCATCCAACGGTGCGGTATAGGTACGCACGCTAGCCTGGGCAGAGATAGCGCAGATAACAAAAGGCAGCACTAAGTAACGTTTCATTCGCAAAAATCCTCTCTTCTCGATAAATTATCGGCCCATCCTCGATATTCTTTAAAGCAAATTCGCGATTCTTTGCAGCTTTTGTAATAATGCGCGCTTCTATTTTCAGTTTCCCACATTATGACCATTACAGAACACACGACTCAGTTAATGTCTAGCCGATTTCGCGGCTATTACCCTGTCGTTATCGACATAGAAACCGCAGGCTTTAATCCAAAAACCGACGCCATGTTGGAGATTGCCGCTTGCTTGCTTACCTTTAATTCAGCGGGGGAGCTGGAGGTACTACAAAAAATTCAATTTAATGTAGAGCCTTTTGAAGGGGCTAACTTAGAGCAGGCCGCGCTAGACTTTACCGGTATCGACCCCCATAACCCCTTACGTGGAGCGGTAAGCGAAGAACATGCCTTAAAAGAAATGTTTAAGCCGATCCGTAAAGCCTTGAAGGCCCATGGTTGTAATCGTGCAGTAATGGTGGCGCACAATGCCGCTTTTGATATGGGCTTTTTCAATGCGGCGGTAGAGCGTTGTAATATTAAACGTAATCCGTTTCACCCTTTTGTGAGCTTTGATACCACCAGTATTAGCGCCTTGGCGCTAGGCCAAACGGTATTAGCTAAGGCTTGCCGTGAGGCCGGATTAGAATTCAGTAATCAAGAGGCGCACTCAGCCCTATACGATGCTGAAAAAACCGCAGAGCTTTTCTGCTTAATCGTTAATAAATGGCAAAGCCTAGGTGGCTGGCCTCTCCCCCAACCTTCAGAACAGAATGAACAAGCATGAGCCTATTAATCAACCCCGTCGTATTATCCGTATGTTTGATGCTGGTGCTGAGCCTACTTAAGGTTAACGTTATTATTGCACTGACGGTGAGCGCATTATTAGGTGGTTTACTCTCAGGGCTAAGCCTGAGTGATACTATCAAGGCTTTTGAAGGCGGTTTAGGTGACGGTGCTGAAATCGCCCTAAGCTACGCCTTATTAGGCGCCTTTGCGGTAGCAATTTCGCGCAGTGGCCTTACTGACTTAATAGCACACAAAATTATTCGTAATGTGGAGCAACATCGTGAGACCCATTTGTCACTAGTAAAGTGGATGATGTTGGGTGCCATTATTATTATGGCGGTATGCTCGCAAAACCTAGTACCGGTGCATATCGCCTTTATTCCTATTTTAATTCCGCCACTCACTGCTGCGTTTAATCAACTGAATCTAGACCGACGTATTATTGCCTGTTGTATTACCTTTGGCCTTGTTACCACCTATATGTGGCTGCCCTATGGCTTTGGTAGTATCTTCTTAAATCAATTGCTCTACGGCAATATTACTAGCGCTGGCTTAAACATAGAGCAAAGCCAATTGCCACTAGCGATGACTATTCCAGCCCTTGGCATGGTGTTAGGCTTGTTACTGGCGATTTTTGTGTCATACCGAAAGCCTCGTCAATATCAGCATGTCGAGCGTGATGTATTAGTGCATAGTGAGCCCGTGACCACGCCTAGCGCGGTCCGTAGTATGATGAATATCGCTATTATCGTAGCGGCATTGGCCATCAACGTTTATACCGGCTCTATTATTATTGGTGCTTTAGCCGGCTTTTTAATGCTCACTACCGCCTCGGGGATCCGCCCGCAAAACAGCCAAGACTTGTTTATTGAAGGCGTTAAACTAATGGCCTTGATTGGTTTTATCATGATTGCAGCAAATGGTTTTGCCAGTGTGATGAAAGCTAGCGGCGGCGTGCCCGATTTGGTGGCTAGCGCTGAGCAAATTCTCGGTAGCAACAAGGCCTTTGCGGCAGCAGTATTGTTATTAATGGGCCTATTGATCACCATGGGGATCGGCTCGTCATTCTCAACCATTCCTATTATTGCTGCGATTTATGTACCGCTTGCGCTATCTTTAGGTTTTTCTGAACTAGCCACGGTTGCCCTTGTTGGTACCGCTGCAGCATTGGGTGATGCCGGCTCGCCCGCATCTGATTCAACACTTGGCCCAACAGCGGGTTTAAATAGTGACGGGCAACACGACCATATCTGGGATACTGTAGTGCCAACCTTCTTGCATTTTAACCTGCCGTTATTGGTTTTTGGTTGGATTGCAGCTATTGTCTTATAAATTTTAATGGTTTGTTTTAACTAACAAAAATACTTAAAAGCACGCTTGCTAAATGGAAACACAAATTGACTGAACACGCCCTACCCTTAGAAATGCTGAGCCCGCAATATTCGTTAAGCGAACTGCAACTGTCATCCAGCCAACAATGGCCTCAGTTGCTTCCTCGGCTTAAAGCCAGCATCGAGTTTTTTGCGACAACGAGGTCTGCTCAGCCTTTTTTGGTGTGCCAAGCCGCAAGTTTTTTTGATTTACCAGAGATCTTTGCCCAGCTTTCGCCGAAGTCACAGACAGTAGCCACTGCCTACGCCCTTATTTTCAGCCCTAATACTCCTAGCAAAGCTGTTTGCCTGTCACTAAGTGAACAACAGTATCTCAGCATTCAACAAACCCTAGAGCAACAGCGCCTTGCCACCGCCGAACGCTCATGGGAGCAGGCGCTAGCAGATTTGCTTGAGCAATTTGAAGGCGAACAAACAACCGCGCTGTATCAGGCATTAACAGCCTTAAAGCAATACGTGCAAACCCAGCCGCAAGCCATGTCACCAGAGGCTGGTATAAAAGTATGGCGTAGTAGCAATGAGCTACTTTATTGCCACCAGTTCAACCGCCAGCAGCTATTTGGCGAACAGCTGATGCCAGCAAGTGGTCAAATGGCAGGCTTGGAACAGCTTAATCTCGGTTTAATCGCGAAAGCGGCCTCGGGTATTTTAGTGGTAAATGCCGATGACATACTGGCAGAGGCAAACCTTTGGTTTGAGTTAAAAAGCTGCTTGAAAACCGCCACCTTCAGCTGGGACAAATTGGCTGGTCATCAACGTTTGTGGCAAGCGCAAGACTTAGCCATTTCAACCAAATTGATCATTACCGGTAATGCAAATGCCATTGCTGACCTTTATCAACTAGACCCAGAGCTGGCCTCGCAATGTCTCATTGAAACCGAACTACCTTTGGATTTAGTGGCAAGCGATGACAACTTTTCGGCCTACCTCAGCCAAATAAATTGGCAACTCCAGCGTGAAGAATTAGCACCTTTAGTTGAGCCTCTCTACTACCCCGTACTGCAACGAGCCGCCTTTTTATGTGAACATCAACAGCTACTGAGCTTGAATATGGCTGAAGTCATGAAACCTCTTCGCCTTATTCAACACTTAGGCTTAAGCCAAGATGCCCAAGGCTTTGAGCAGGCCTTAGATTCTCTTGCCCAACACATAAACGGCCAACAACTATTTAGCGACTTGTCTTATAAAGATAGACAAACCCAAATTAACTTAAGCGGCTCGCGAGTTGGCCAGATTAACGGTTTGTCGGTGATCGACTTCAATGGTCTGGGGCACTCCTTCGGTGAGCCCATCAGGATCACTGCCAATGTTTTCCAAGGCGATGGCGATTTCATGGATGTGGAGCGCAAAGCCGAGCTAGCGGGGAATATTCATGCAAAATCGATGATGATTATCCATGGCTTTCTCAGCGAACTGTTTGCCCTAGAGCACCACTTTCCCTACTCCGCGAATATCGTGTTTGAGCAGTCTTACCATGAGATAGAAGGTGATAGCGCTTCTTTAGCCAGTTGTTTAGCCCTGTTAAGTGCCCTGTCGCGCTTAGCTATTGAGCAAAATACTGCAGTCACCGGTGCACTGGACCAAAAAGGCAATGTATTGGCCGTGGGTGGAATTAACGAAAAAATTGAAGGCTTTTACCGCGTAGGCAAATTGCTGGAAGCAAATCAGCCATTGGCGGTTGTCATCCCTAAGGCCAACCTAAAACAGCTCAACTTAAGCCAAGCAGTGATAAAAGCTTGCCAGCGCCAAGAGCTGAGCATTTACGCGGTGGAAAACATCGAACAGGCTATCCCCTACTTGTTTAAACTAGAGGCGGGTAAGCTTAGCGACGAAAACAGCGTATTAGGTAAAATTTATAAACGGGTAAACGTGGGCAGTGATGAGCCCAGTTTGGCTCAGGCTTTGATTCACAAATTTACCAAGTTAATCAAACTATCTTAATATTTTTAGACATCGGACTTGTTTAGCGAACACCTGTTAGCTAAAGTAGCCGCAAATTTTTTAAAGGTATAATTCATGACTCAGGTTTCGCAAAAAGAGTTAGGTAAAACTAGCTATGAACGCCAAGAGTTGCTTGATTGCAGCCAAGGCCTTTTATTCGGCGAAGGTAACAGTAAATTACCCGCTCCAAATATGTTGATGATGGATCGAATTCTAAAAATCACCCATGAAGGTGGTGAATTTGGTAATGGTGAAATTGTAGCAGAGCTGGATATTACACCTGATCTTTGGTTTTTTGATTGCCACTTCCCTGGTGACCCAGTAATGCCTGGCTGCTTAGGCCTAGATGCAATGTGGCAATTAGTGGGCTTCTTCTTGGGCTGGAGCGGCGGGCCAGGTAAAGGCCGTGCTTTAGGTGTTGGTGAGGTTAAATTCACTGGCCAAGTTCTGCCTACCGCGAAAAAAGTCACCTACCGCATTCAAATGAAGCGCGTGATTATGCGTAAATTGGTAATGGGTATTGCCGACGGCGTAGTGGAAGTTGACGGCCGTGAAATTTACTCTGCTAACGATTTGAAAGTTGGTTTATTTACCGATACTTCTAGTTTCTAAGCTAAAGAGTACTAGCCAAAAAAAAGCCCTATCAAGGGCTTTTTTTATATCTTGTTGTTGATGTTAATGATTGTCTAGTCCCGAAACGCGTTCTTCAACAGCCTCACGCCACCCACCGTACCAATGCCCCCTGGCATCTGCTCCTCCATACGGACAGGTCTCTTTTGACCTTCCTGACAAACCTGCTTGATATCCTTTGGCATGCGCTCTTTCTAAACGATCGCGTTTTTGTCGTTTCATAGACTTCTTCCTTATCAAGATCAGAAAACAAATCAGGAGTCCAACTGGACTCCTGATCTACTATCGCTTATCGTTTTTAAAAGATCAAAAGCAAATTTTTAAGTATTCGCTAACTATCTGATCTTTTTGTTACAGCTAAAAGATAATTTATTTTTTTATGAAACGTCTCACAAAAACCAGTGGTAACAAGATCAAGCCAAGCCAAATATTAGCCGCTCCTTTACGCTGGTATTTCTGCTCTTCTAAGCTTGGGCAAACCGCCAAATCATCGATATCAGTCACAGCAGGGTTTCTCACCAGCTTCAACAATACCGGGCGAGGATTTACTCCGTAGATAAAATCGTTGGCGGTTTGGTAGTGATAACCACTGGCGAAGATCTCTCCCTCATCGTTAATATGAGTCGCATATTCCATACGGTATAGAGGAAGATGTGCTTCACCGTCTTGCTCATAACAGGTCAACTGGTTAAGCGACCAATTAAAGGTAGTTTCACCGTCTAAATAACGCTGGTAATCCAATAACATCGCAGTTTGACGTCGAGTAGTACCGTTATAAGCGGGCTGCTCTTCGGTTGCGCCGTCTTTCCAACCAACGATTAGACCGTGATTGTTGATGTCGGCAAATTCGCTGTTGGCCCCGCTAAAGGGTTTATTACGTAGTGGCCAGTTTACTGTCTCATAGTTTTCTGAGCTTTCATTGGCGTCATAGACAAAGCCTTCTACCGGACGGTTACGTGATTTCACTTCAACATAACGGAGGTTACCAACCACTAGGTTTTGTTGGTTAACCGCGTTAGCCCAGGTGTGAGAAACCGAATCATCAAATTGGTCGTTATCACCATCGATACGAATATTGGGAATACGGTTTACTTGATAGCTGCCATCACCGTTGTCGGTGTAAATGGCGGCTCGTCCACGTGATCCGTTATAACTGTCGTAAACATCATCAGAAGACAAACCAACAAAAAATTCGCCGTTATAATCATTTAAGTAGTTATAATTGGGCGCATTGCTATAGCGAGAGCGCGCGTAACCATCAACCAAGGCTTGGCCAGTCACCTCATCACCATCTTGGGCATCGGTAATATCCCATACCCAGGCTTGAGTATTAAAACCAGAACAACGGTAATAGCTTTGCTCTTCACCACGCTGACATTCGCCAAAACTGTCGCTATTTGAATAACCAACACTGGCAAGGCCAATCACCAAAATACGACCGTCTTGTTCTATGGTGGTTAAACCTGCAGATAAGCCACCACGGTCATCGGCCAAATCACCACTGCTATTAAAGGCAGTAGGAAGCAGGCTGACCTTCGCTTGGGTGAATAGGTTGTAAGCAAAACCGCGTTGAATAAACTCACGGGTGTAGTAGGTTTCGGTGCTGATAGAAAATGGCGCTGAGTCATAACCCACCGCCCAGCCTAACTCACTATCAATATGATTAACGCGGGTATCGGTGGTGTAATCACTGTTAGTCTGCTCATCGAAAATAAACAGCTTTTCGTTAATGGTGCTCCATTGAGGTAGTGGCGAAATATTTTTCCCGTCGCTATGGCTGCCGCTAACATTACGTTCGGCAAGAAACGCTAATACGTTAGATTGATACAAGGTAGAACGCTGCTCGCGCAGGCGCTTACGATAAAGATCGTAGAATGACCCTTCACCTTCATTGAACAAACTGCACACTTCACTGGCATACTGACAGCCATAGTCATAAGTGGTGCGATTAGCA
The DNA here is from genome assembly GCF_001420915.1 of Agarivorans gilvus. Taxonomy (NCBI): domain Bacteria; kingdom Pseudomonadati; phylum Pseudomonadota; class Gammaproteobacteria; order Alteromonadales; family Alteromonadaceae; genus Agarivorans; species Agarivorans gilvus. The sequence goes on from NZ_CP013021.1 coordinate 542,839, forward strand.
AAGTCATAAAAACGGAAGTAGGTTCTAAAGCTTAAGGCGTTGCCGGCGATAAATTCACCGTCTTCGCTGGCGGCCGTTACCACGATGTTACTTTGCGCCTCGCTGAGGCCGTTTTCGGCGCTAAAAGGAATTTCTTCGATTAAGTAGTATGATTCGGTTTGTGCTGCGTGAGCGTAACTTACAGACAACAATAAAGGCGCGAATGCAAGACGAAACGATCGTGTTAGTAGTGATTTCTTCATGAATTTTTTAATTCTTCCAATTCTTCCCAACGCATAAACAGGGCTTCAAGCTGTTCTTCTGCACTGGCTAAACGAGTTAAAGTTGATTGAACAAGATCTTGATCGAGATTGAAAAACTCGGGTTCATTCACTTTACTTTGTAGCTGCTCAACCTCAGCTTCGGCAGCTTCTAATTTTTCCGGCAACTGGTCAAGTTCAAGCTGCAACTTATACGACAATTTTTTAGATTGTTTCACTGGCCGCTGAACGGTTTCAGTTTTTACTGCGGGCTTAACCACTTGGGCTTTTTGCTGTTGCTGCAAATAGCTAATGGTTTCCGTGTAACCGCCAACGAAGGTGTCAACCCTACCCTTGCCATCAAAATACCAAATATGGCTAGCAGTATTATCAATAAAGCTACGGTCGTGGCTTACCAGCAATACCGTACCAGTATATTGACTGACTAGCTCTTCCAGTAGCTCCAGCGTTTCGACATCAAGATCGTTGGTTGGTTCATCCAATACCAACAAATTGGCCGGTTTTAAAAACAACTTGGCTAGCATCAAACGGTTTTTCTCACCGCCCGACAAGGCTTTTACTGGCGTGAAAGCGCGTTTGGGGTGAAATAAAAAATCTTGTAAGTAACCCATAACATGGCGCTTACTACCATTTATCTCTACTTCCTGCTTACCGCCAGCAAGGTTATCTAACAAGGTTTTGTCTGGGTCCAACTCCTGACGATATTGGTCAAAATAGGCGACCGATAAGTTGGTCCCTACCTTTAAACTACCGCCACTGGGCTGCAGTTGCTGTAACAAAATTTTGATTAAGGTAGATTTACCACAGCCGTTAGCACCAACTAGTGCAATTTTATCGCCGCGCATTACCAATAAATCGAGCGGTGAAATGATCGGCTGCTTCTGCCCGGGATAAGCAAAGCTAAGTTGCTCAGCTTCAAATACCACCTTGCCCGAGCGTAAACCATCGTCAATTTGCATCTTAGACGTGCCCTGGCGGTTTACTCGCTCACTACGTTCGTTACGCATTGCTTTAAGTGCTCTTACTCTACCCTCGTTACGGGTACGGCGAGCCTTAATACCTTGACGGATCCAAGCTTCTTCTTCGGCTAAGCGTTTATCAAAAAGCGCGTTTTGCTCTTCTTCTACGCGCAACCATTCCGCTTTGCCGTCTAGGTAAGCATCGTAGTTACCCGGCCAAGAGGTTAATACACCTCGGTCAATATCGATAATGCGAGTAGCTATCTTACGAATAAAGGCACGGTCGTGGCTGATAAATACTATCGTGCCTTTGAAATTAACTAAGAACTCTTCTAGCCACTGGATCGTAGAAATATCAAGGTGGTTGGTAGGCTCGTCTAATAACAAAATATCCGGCTCACCGGCCAAGGCCTTGGCCAAAGCCACCTTACGCAACCAACCACCGGATAAACCTTGCAATGAAGCTTCACCATCAAGGCCCATCGTTGTTAATACTTTTTGTATTTCGCTATCAAATTTCCAGCCATCTAGCACATCTATCTCGTGCTGGACTTGTTGCATGCGTTTTAGTGCTTGTTCACTAGAGTTCTCATCGATGTTAGAGGTAAGCTGATGAAATTCACTCAACAAACTACCAATTTGCGGTTTGCCCGCGGCAACAAAATCAAAGATACGCTGTTCACTAGCCTGAGGCGGGTCCTGTTGCAAGCGCGTAATGACGACATCATTAACCAATTGGCGTTGGCCAGAATCAAGCTGAATCGCCCCTTCCAACACTTGCAGCAAGGTACTTTTACCAGCGCCGTTACGCCCTACCAAACAAACCCGTTCATTACGATTAATTTGTATATTGGCTTTATTTAGCAGCGGTGTATCGCCGTAAGCTAAACAAGCATCTTGTAAGTTAACTAACACGTACAGTTCTCTATAAATTGTTTTAGCTGGCTGGCGTCAAAGGGCCAGTTAAGCCGCTGTTGGCTCGGTTCATGACAGAGCACAGGAATACTATATCGATACTCATCGACTAATGCGTCATCTTCAATTATGTCCTGCTCATGTAACTCTGTAATATTGGGATTAGCCAATATTAAAGCCTTAGCGTCTTCGCATAAATGACAGCCATCGGTACTATACAATATCCATGTCATACAACTAATCCTTGTGAATCATCCAACAGTTATGAATGTGTTTATTGCGTTCAAAATCTGGCGACAAAGACTGATTCGAGATGTTATCTGCGCGCAGGCCTAACTGGCTCAAGCCTTCTTTATCGATTTTAAAATGACGTTTGTTATTGGAAAAAATCAGCTTACCACCGGGATTAAGCAAACGCGAAACCGACTTCAACAAATCAAGGTGATCTCGTTGAATATCAAACGTTTCCTCCATTTTCTTAGAATTAGAAAAAGTAGGAGGATCAAGAAATATCATATCCCAGCGTTGAGAAATCGGCGACTTAAGCCAAGCCATACAGTCGGCGCGAATAAACTCATGTTTATTAATCGGTAGCTGATTTAGGCGGAAATTGTCTTTAGCCCAATTCAAATAGGTATTAGACATATCAACCGTAGTCACTTTATCTGCTCCACCTAACGCAGCATGAACACTGGCCGAACCAGTATAGGCAAATAGATTAAGAACCTTTTTACCTTGGCTATGTTGTTGCAGATAGTGACGCATATTGCGATGGTCAAGAAACAGACCGGTATCTAAATAGTCGGTTAAATTAACATAGAACTGAGCACCATATTCTTGCACTACAAAGCGTTCTTTTTCATCACTTTGGCGTTGGTACTGTTGCCGACCTTTTTGTTGCGCTCGCTGTTTTATCACCAACTTATCATTGGCCACTAAGCCGCTTTGCAACAAACCGGTAAGTAAATCAAGTAAGCGACGTCGCGCCTTGTTGGCATCAATGCTCTTGGGTGCACGATATTCCTGCACCACCATGTAATCGTGGTAGACGTCAACAGCCACATTGTATTCGGGAAGATCTGCATCATATAAGCGGTAACAGGAGATGTTTTCCCGATTAATCCATTTTTGCAGTTTCTTTTTGTTTTTGATTAAGCGATTAACAAAATCAGGCGCGTATTGCTGCTGTTCCGACGAAGCACCCTCGCCGATTTGATAAATCTTTAATACACAGGGCAGCGCCCCGTTAAAAAACTTATATTGCTTATCGCTGCGTAAACGTAGGTAGTCCAGTAATTCTGGCGTCGCAGTAAATAGTGCTAAACGCCATCCCCCATACTGCGAACGAACACTAGCCCCAAAAGAAAGAAACAAACCAATTAACTTAGTTAATTCACCTAAGCGCTCGCCATAGGGAGGGTTAGATAGAATAAGACCCGCTTGCTTAGGAGGGCTGGGTAGCTCGGCTGCGTCATGCACGTGTACCGATATCAGTTTACTTAGACCCGCCCGCTCAATATTGGCTTTAGCAAGCGCCACCATGCGGCGGTCGATGTCATAGCCAATCAACTTCTTATTACACTGCTCTAGTCCCAGCGTGGCGCGGTCTTGCGCTTGTTGTAAAATCTCAGCCCAAGCGGCTTTGGCAAAGTTAGCAAAGCGGGTAAAGGCGAACTCGCGCTCTAAACCAGGAGCAATATCAGCTGCTTGCATAGCCGCTTCAATTAATAAGGTGCCAGAACCACACATAGGATCGATCAGATAGTTTTCCGACCATTGACTGCGAGCCACCAAGGCAGCAGCCAAGTTTTCTCGAACTGGCGCTTCACCCTGCTCACTGCGGTAACCACGCCGGTGCAAGGACAAACCGACTAAATCCAAAGATATGGCTAAGTGTTTGCCGGCAATGCGCACAATAATACGTGCATCTTCATCGGTTTTAGCAACATTAGGTCGCTCGCCAAATTGTTTCTTAAATTGATCAACAATGGCATCTTTAACTGTTAAAGCACCAAACTGGCTATTATTAATGAAGTGGTTGGTGCCGGTGCAATGCACCGAGAAGGTTTGATCGACTGCGAAATATTTAGCCCAATTGATTTGATAAGCGCTAGCATAGAGTTCACTTACGTTATCGGCTTGAGTTTCTACCAAGCGCAACAAAATGCGAGATGCAAACCGTGTCCACAAACAAATCTTATAAGCGGTGGGCCAATCACATGTGAAACTCACCCCTGCTACTGTCTGCTTACAGTTTTCTGCACCCAGTGCGGTAATCTCTTCTAAACATAAGCTTTCTAAACCTTTAGCGGTTGAAGCGAAAAAATCTGCCATTTGTCTACTCTATTTGATTAACCCGTGGATTATACCTGTTTTAGTTAAGATCAGTAGTAAAAGCCTCATCCGGCTAAATAATCGGCACTTAATAAAAAAATGCGAATTATATCTTGTAAAATGTCGGCTCACTGCTTACTATGCGCTCCGCATTACGGACGCGGGATGGAGCAGTCTGGTAGCTCGTCGGGCTCATAACCCGAAGGTCGTTGGTTCAAATCCGGCTCCCGCAACCAATTCTTTATTTAAGAATTGTCTAGTTTGAATAGCTAGGCCGTACAATTATTCAAATCACTTAACTTATTCAGTTAAGACCGGACGCGGGATGGAGCAGTCTGGTAGCTCGTCGGGCTCATAACCCGAAGGTCGTTGGTTCAAATCCGGCTCCCGCAACCAATTCTTTATTTAAGAATTGTCTAGTTTGAATAGCTAGGCCGAACAATTATTCAGATCACTTAACTTATTCAGTTAAGACCGGACGCGGGATGGAGCAGTCTGGTAGCTCGTCGGGCTCATAACCCGAAGGTCGTTGGTTCAAATCCGGCTCCCGCAACCAATTCTTTGTTTAAGAATTGTCTAGTTTGAATAGCTAGGCCGAACAATTATTCAGATCACTTAACTTATTCAGTTAAGACCGGACGCGGGATGGAGCAGTCTGGTAGCTCGTCGGGCTCATAACCCGAAGGTCGTTGGTTCAAATCCGGCTCCCGCAACCAATTCTTTATTTAAGAATTGTCTAGTTTGAATAGCTAGGCCGAACAATTATTCAGATCACTTAACTATTCAGTTAAGACCGGACGCGGGATGGAGCAGTCTGGTAGCTCGTCGGGCTCATAACCCGAAGGTCGTTGGTTCAAATCCGGCTCCCGCAACCAATTCTTAAATCGCTAATCACTTCCCTATTTAGTTCTAACTTCTTCAGAAGCCATACAGGCCAATGTTTTCCAACTGAACTCTTGCAGGTTGGCTCATTACAAACATCGCGGCTTCGGCAAGATCTTTTACCTGTAACCAGCCTTTCTTTTGCTCAGATTCGCACTGTGGTGCGGGAACCTGCACCAAACCCGGACACAAACTATGTACTTTAATGCCATGTTGACGCACTTCTTCTTGCAACGCAGCAGCCAAACCCAAAACAGCAAATTTAGCAGCGCAGTAAGGGCCCGCATTCGCGTAGCCATGTTTAGCGGCCTGAGAAGCAATATTCAGAATAAATCCACTTTGCTGGTTTTTCATAGTGGGCAGTACTGCTTGGCTCATTAGAAATGTACCTTTGGTACAAGTATCTACGACTAAATCCCAGTCTTCTTCACTACAGTCTTCAATACTGTCACTCACGCCTAATCCACTGTTATTTATTAGGATATCGATTCTGCCGAACTGATCGATAGCATAGTCTCTCAACGCTTGTACCTGCTGTTTAGATCTTACATCACAGCAAAAGTAGCGCACCGGATGAGCACTACCTTGGCTTAAATGTTGTGCCGCTTGTTGCAAGCGATGTTGATTACGCGAGCTAATAATCACCTTAACTCCGTGTTCGGCTAAGCGCTGGGCGATCGCATAACCAATACCGCTTGCGCCACCGGTAATAATTGCCGTCTTATATTTTGAGCTTTGCATATTTGTCTCGTCTTATAGTTCTAAGTAAGTTGAGTATTTTGCAATAATGCTTGCTACAATCAATACCACAGTACTATTTAACCCGTACTATAGTACGAGAGGCAACGTAGGTTATGAGTGATTTCGCCCATCGTTTAAAAGAGTTAATGGCTGAGCAAAGCATTAGTAGCTTTGCCCGCAAAGTAGAGTTAAGTGAAAGCTTAATACGCAAATATCTGAAAGGCTCGGAGCCGAGTCTAGCTAAAGCCAATCAAATCGCGCAAAAGGCCAATTGCTCATTAGAGTGGCTCGCCACCGGAGAGGGTTATCAATACCGCAAGGCTGAAGTAGTGGATATGCAAGCCTTAGAAAAGGCCGTGCAACTCACTTTAGCCGAAGTCAAATATCATGACTTAAGCGTAGAAAATGAAAAAGTCATGAAAGTGATTGTAGCTACCTACCAGTATTTACGCAGTACTCGCAAAAAAGATGGTTACTTCGATTTAGATGAAGCGAAACCCTTTGTGAATTACGTGATGGGGCTGTGTGATTAAGGCTTAAGCGGTCCGTTAACCCTAGCTTTGAGAAGCAAACTCAGTAACAACAGAAGGTTATTACTGAGTTTGTAGCTACTGCAGCTACGACTTAGATTTCACCATCACGGTAAGGCGCGAGCTACACACCAGATCTTGTTGCTGGTGAATGTCAATTTGCCACACCTGCAAGGTTCTACCCAGCTTAATAGGCTTCGCCTTGGCAACAACTTCACCATTACGTACCGCTTTTAGGTGATTGGCGTTAATTTCTACTCCCACCACCATGGCGTTTTCTCCGGCTACACAATAAGCTGCACAACTACCGATACTCTCTGCCAGTACTACGCTTGCCCCGCCGTGTAATAGGCCCATGGGCTGCTTTACTTTAGCGGTAACGGGCATGCTGGCGACTAAGTAATCATCACCGATTTCACAAAAACGGATATCGAGGAAGGACAACATATTGCCCTCCCCCATGGCATTTAAGCCATCGAGGCTCATTGGAACGTTCCAAATACTCATGACAGCACCGTTAGTAAGATCTGTAGAGGATGTTTTGGTTTGGCGCCTTCAAGGCGTTTAACCTGACTACGGCAGGAGTAACCAGTAACCATACAACGTTCTCTAGGTAACTCGGCCATTTTTTGCTTCCAGCTCAAGTCATAAATCGCTTTAGAGGTTTCATATTGTTTGGCGTCGTGGCCGTAAGTGCCCGCCATACCACAACAACCCACGGCGACATCTTCTAAGCTGGCGCCAAAGCGCTGAAATACCTTTTGCCATTGTTTAAAGGCATCGGCTTTCAGTGCTTTCTCAGTACAATGACCAAATAAATACCAGATGTCTTTATCGCTGGCTTGCAACTGTTCACCGACTTCGGGTGCTAAGGCGTCCAGCCATTCCTGCACCACTTGCACTACAAAGTCACCACGCTGTTCACCTAGGGCGTGCTTGTATTCGTCGCGGTAACACAGTACCAAGGCAGGCTCCACCCCAACCATGGGGATACCCAACTCTGCTACTTGATTGAGAAAAGCAGCACTGGTTTGCGCCGATTTATTAAACTTACTTAAGAAACCCTTGATATGCTGAGGCTTACCATTGGGCTTAAACGGCAATAACACCGGAGTAATCCCCAATAACTTAGCTAGTTTGACAAAGTCTTCAACTAATTCGGCTTCGTAGAAGGTCGTGAACGGGTCTTGCACCACCAATACGGTTTTCTGTTTCTGTTGCTCAGTTAAACCCTGTAGCGCTTTAAAATCATATTTGCTTACCAAGCTCTCAGGTAAACGTTTGGCTAAGGTGGGATAACTCAAACTTGGAATATCAACCATGCCAATGAACTTAGTGATTAGCTGGCTAATCCATTTTGGCTCCATTAGGCTGTTGAATAACCTTGGAGCCTTGGCCATCAGTGGCGCATAGCTTTCTACGTAGGCGACAAAGTAATCTTTAATTGGGCGCAAATAACGGCCATGGTAAATATTTAAAAAGCGCGAACGGAAAGTCGGTACATCCACTTTAATAGGACAGCCGGTAGTACAAGCTTTACAAGCTAGACAAGTTTGCATGGCTTCAAATACTTCATGGCTATAGTCGTATTCACCCTTGGCTTTTGCCATAGTGTTACGGATTTTCAGTAACCACGAATCTGGAGCGAGGGCTCCAGAGTTAAGCTTCTGCTCTTGCGCTAAGGGGTCAACCTGTAAAGCGGCCAGCTGACGTAGCCACTCACGCATTAATCCGGCTCTACCCTTAGGTGAAAAACGACGATCGCCAGTGGCCTTAAATGACGGGCACATGGGACTGGCGGTGTCGTAGTTAAAACACAGTCCGTTGCCGTTACATTCCATGGCATTTTTGTAGCTGTCACGAACTTCTACAGCAATTTGTCGGTCATATTGGCCACGTTTAGTGCCATCAACCGAAACCAAGCCTTCTTCATTGTGCAGCGGAGTACATATTTTACCGGGGTTTATCTGGTTATTAGGGTCGAAGGCTGCTTTGATTTTACGCAGCTCGGCAAACAACTCTTCTCCGAAGAAGGCCGGCCCATATTCTGAGCGGAAGCCTTTACCGTGCTCACCCCACATCAAGCCTTTATACTTAGCAGTTAAAGCGACCACTTGATCGGAGATTTCTCGCATCAATATTTCTTGCTGCGGGTCACACAGATCTAGCGCAGGACGTACGTGTAATACCCCTGAGTCCACATGGCCAAACATGCCGTAATGCAGACCTTGCTGGTCCAATAAGGCTCTAAACTCAACAATAAAATCAGCTAGGTTCTCCGGTGGTACACAAGTATCTTCGGTAAAGGCAACCGGCTTAGCTGCGCCTTCGGTATTACCCAACAGGCCCACGGCCTTTTTACGCATGTTGTAAATGGCATTAATGCTGGGTAAATCGTCACAGTGTTGAAAGCCAATCACGCCAAGCTCGCTGATACCTTCTGCAGACAGAGTGTCGATCAGCGCAGCGACTTTTTGTTGCTGCAATTGCGCGTCATTCTCGGCGAACTCGACGATGTTAATGCCTTGCATATCTTGGTTAGGCACATCTTGAATCAACTCACTAACACTGTCCCACACAACATCTTGTTGGGCTAAATTAAGTACCTTAGAGTCGATAGTTTCAACCGACAGCGCTTGAGCCTCTACCAAACTTGGTGCATGGCGTAAGGCCGAATTAAAAGAATCATACTTCACTGTCACTAGGCTGCGATATTTTGGTATCGCGGTGAGGTCTAACTTCGCTTCAGTAATAAACGCTAAAGAGCCTTCCGAGCCACATAAAATGCGTGTTAGATCGAGGCTATCATCTTCAGGTTTATAGGCATTTTTTAAATCGTAACCGGTCAAGAAGCGATTAAGTTGAGGGAACTTTTCTTCTACCAAGCTGCGTTTATCAACACAGGCATGTTTAACCGCTGCCAGCACTTCGCTTAGCGACTCACGCTGCTGATCAAGCTGATCAAGTTTAATCGCGGCGGTATCTAGCTCTTCACCATTTACCAACACTGCCTTCAAAGCCAATACATGATCACTGGTTTTACCGTAAACCAATGAACCTTGCCCGGAGGCATCGGTATTGATCATACCGCCTAAGGTTGCTCGGTTACTGGTAGAGAGTTCTGGCGAAAAAAATAATCCATGAGGCTTTAATACCGCATTAAGCTGATCTTTAACAATACCGGTTTCTACCTTAACCCAACGTTCTTCTACGTTTAACTCTAACACTCGATTCATAAACTTAGACAAATCGACCACAATGCCAGAAGTTAGGGACTGACCGTTAGTTCCGGTACCGCCGCCGCGCGGAGTAAGCTTGATAGCGGTGAAATGGGTGGCAGAGGCCAAACGACAAAGCTGCTTAATATCGGCAGTATTTTTAGGAAAAACCACTGCTTGAGGCAAATATTGATATACCGAATTGTCGGTAGCCACCGCTAAACGACTGGCATATGAGGTTTCAATTTCACCGGAAAAAGCAGACTGCTCAAGTTTGTTCAGATAATCTAAATAAAGAGACTCTAGCGAATGCTCAGGGCTTAACTTAGGGATCATAAATCCGTTGTCCCACTCTAAGGTATTAAAAATTGGTCGGATTATATCATGGCAAAACCGCTAGCTACACGCTTTTGCGGCTAACAATGTGTTGTGTTGAGTTTCACTTACTCAACAGGATTTAGACAAGCCATGGTTTAAATTCTTAGGAATATTTCTCTGCTTAAAGCCGCATATTAGCTTAGACCAAATCTACTTAACTCAAGCTCCCCTGCTCTATCGCGTGCTCGATATCCGCTTTGCTCATTTTTTTTACCAACAATACAGCGCGCTGTTGTAAGGCGACTTTGTCATTAGGAAACACAATCGCTTTAGGGCCGTCTTCAACAATCAGTTGTTGGCTACCGTTATGACCCAAAATATATCCGCTGGGGTACTCAGTGAAGTTTGCTTGACTCTGGCTAAAACTAAAACCAAAGTCTTGCTCGGTGCGATGAATCACATCACTTACTTCAAATAGCAAAGCGTCTTCAAATACAAAGCTGAGCGAAGAAAGATCGCTGTCACCTATCAGTTGCTGCAAAGTCTCAGTTAGCTGAGACAGTGTGGTTAAATCATTCTCGCCAAAAGGATGAACCTTACCTAGCTCCACAGTAAAGGCCGTCGCATTATGCTTAAAACTGGAGTGATAGCTAAAGGTGGATGCCGGCTGATTCGAGAACAGCACACAATTGACGCCACAAGCTTGCAATAAGGCTAAGTCATTGCGCTTCCAAGGCTGGCCATGAGTAAAAGGATAAACCGCAAATTTTTCATGTTGCGAAGCTCTAATCGCAGTGTGAAGGTCAAGATGATAGGCTTGATGTTGTGGGTATTTAGCGTAAAACTCTGCTACCACTTGTTCTAAACGAGCCGCTCGCTGCGTTTCATAGCAATCTGGGTAATTTCTATATTGCCCAACAAACAGTCGGTTAAGGTTCACCTCCAATTCGCGGCAAGCTTTGAGCATCGCCGGAGGGTTGCCGAGAATGACCAACAAGGGCTGGCTAACACTGATTGTTTGCCGCAGAAGCCCGCTAACCAATTTGTCCAAGCATTCGATGGGGGCGGTTTCATTACCGTGGATCCCAGCGGAAAAAACCAAAGCGCGTTGCCCCTCAACTTGAGGTTCAAATAACAATACCCCAGCATCTAGCATACTCACAGTTGTTCCGTTGTTTAAAGTGAAGCTAAAGCGCTCAGTATCAATGGGCTGATTAAGCGTATATTGCAGAAGCCCCAGCTGAATTAACGGCAGTTCTGACACATCTTATCCTTAAAAATGAATATTCTTAACGATAGTATGCTGGTTTTACAGGCATAAAAAAAGGGAGACACTGTCTCCCTCTTCAATTAACTAAGGCTAAATCTAGCTTAGTTAGGCATTACTTTTTCAAGATGCCAGATACGGTCTACGTAATCTTCGATTGAGCGGTCTGAGTTAAATTTACCTACAGACGCTGAGTTGATAATAGCTTTACGAGCCCAACCTTTCTTGTCGCTGTACATCTTATCTACCGCGATGTGAGCTTCAGAGTAAGAAGCAAAATCAGCTAGACATAGGTAAGGGTCACCACCTTCTAACAAGCTTTGTTTAATAGAAGCTAACTCACCAGGCGCACCAGGAGTGAAGTAGTCAGTTTCTAACCAATCTAGAACCGCTTTTAGCTCAGGGTTACCGTAGTAGTAATCCCATGGGTTGTAACCTGCAGCTTTAAGTGCTTTAACTTCGTCACAGTTTAGACCGAAGATAAATACGTTTTCGTCGCCTACTTCTTCAGCGATTTCTACGTTTGCACCGTCAAGAGTACCAAGAGTTAGTGCACCGTTAAGAGCAAACTTCATGTTACCTGTACCTGAAGCTTCGTAACCAGCAGTAGAGATCTGCTCAGATACGTCAGCCGCTGGGAATAGTTTCTCAGCAAGAGTTACACGGTAGTTAGGTAGGAATACTACTTTAAGTTTACCTTGGATACGCTCGTCGTTATTTACTTTATCAGCAATCTTGTTGATAGCGTAAATGATGTCTTTAGCTAGTTTGTAACCCGGTGCCGCTTTCGCGCCGAAGATGAACACACGTTTGTTCATTTCGTAGTTTGGATTTTCTAGTAAACGACGGTATAGCGCTAGTATGTGTAGCACGTTTAGGTGCTGACGCTTGTACTCGTGAAGACGTTTAATTTGAATGTCGAAGATCGCATTTGGATCAACTTCAACATCACATAGGTCTTTGATTACTTTAGCTAGTTGAACTTTCTTAGTGTGCTTGATGTCCATGAATTTCTTCTGGAATTTAGCATCATCAGCAAACTCGTTAGCTTTGCTAAGTAGAGTTAGGTCACGTGGCCATTGATCACCCACTAGGTCAGTGTACATGCTAGCTAATTCTTCGTTACAAGCTAACAACCAACGACGAGGAGTGACACCGTTAGTCACGTTTTCGAAACGCTCAGGCCATAGTTCACAGAATTCAGGGAACAAGTCTTGTTTAACCAATTCAGAGTGCATTGCTGCAACACCGTTAGTTTTGAAACAAGTAACAACACATAGGAACGCCATGCGAACCATGCGAGTTTCGCCTTCTTCGATGATAGAAAGGTGACGTTTCATTTCATCGTTGCCAGGCCATTTAGCTTCAACTTCGTCTTCTAGGAAGCGACGGTTGATTTCGTAAATGATTTCTAGGTGACGTGGTAATACTTTCTCGAATAAGTACACAGCCCATTTTTCTAATGCTTCTGGCAATAGAGTGTGGTTAGTGTAGGCGAAAGTTTCTGAACAGATCTTCCACGCGTCATCCCATACCAAACCTTCTTCGTCGATAAGAATGCGCATCAACTCAGGAATAGCTACAGTTGGGTGAGTATCGTTCAACTGGATAACAGCTTGTTTAGAGAATTGTGAGAAATCAGTGTGGTTACGTTTGTAACGACGAATGATGTCTTTTAGTGAACAAGCACAGAAGAAGTACTGTTGAATTAAACGTAGTTCTTTACCTTGCTCGCTTTCGTCGTTCGGGTATAGCACTTTAGAAACGGCTTCAGCTTGAGATTTCTCAGCTTGAGAATCTACGTAACCGCCTGCGTTGAATACGTCCCAATCGAAGAAGTCAGCTGCTTTTGATTCCCACAAACGTAATACGTTTACAGTTTTTGCTTCGTAGCCTACTACTGGGATATCCCATGGCACACCTTTAATTTGGCGACCAGCGTGCCAAACTTTACGCATTTTGCCGTCTTCGCCAAATACCGTTTCAACGTAACCGTATAGTGGTACTTCTTGAATTGATTCAGGACGGCAGATTTCCCAAGGGTTACCGTACTCGCGCCAGCTATCTGGACGTTCGATTTGGCGACCGCCTTGGATTTCTTGACGGAATAAGCCGTGCTCGTAGTGGATACCGTAGCCTACTGCTGGGTAGTTCAAGGTAGCCAAAGAATCGATGAAACAGGCTGCTAGACGACCTAGACCACCGTTACCAAGAGCCATATCTGGTTCTTCATCACAAATGTCGTTGATGTCTTTACCTAAATCAGTAAGTGCATCACGCGCGGCATCGAATACGCCAACGTTGTGAAGGTTGTTTACAGTTAAACGACCCATCAAGAACTCAAGAGATAAGTAGTGAACTGCGCGAGAATCATTTTCAGCGTTTGCTTTTGAAGTTTCAGTCAAACGATCAAAAACTAATTCATTAACTGCTGAACAAGTTGCTTTCCACCAAGCTTGGTTGTTAGCACGTGCTTCATCAGTACCAAGAGTACTACGTAAGTGTTTAACGATAGAATCTTTAAACTGCTCTTTAGATAACGCTAGTGCGTTTTTTGCTGTTGCCTTTTTAGCGGCCATGTGAATTTCCTTTGTATCTAACCTTTGTGGTGACATCTTCAAAAGTAACAACTGCTGGTTAACCGGTCAGCAATTATTACCAAAGACTGTATGTGCTCAAAAAATCCGAGCTCATGTTACCGATGCAGGACGATATTATATACGCTCTACATCACATTTAGGTAAAAAAGCCTCTCTCAAGACTAAATTTTTATGCATTTTTCTAAAAAAAAGCATTTTCACTCAAAGAACCGAAACGAAGTGTAAAGAAAACTAAATAAAAGCCCAGTTTTTGAAAATGCTTTCATGGATAAATCGGCATCAGGCTTGATCGCAATCAATAAAAACGGGCCTCCCAAGCCAATATGTCTATTTATCGTCCAATTCAGACTATGCCTTTAATATGTAACAACTTTATTACAGAACTTGCAATTTAACGCATTTGCCATACGTTTTCACTCGATTCTTATGCATAAAAAAAGGGTATTTATGCAATACCCTTTTGTTGAATGAGTGTTTATTATAGACCAGCTTTAGCTAATGCAGCAGAAACGATGGTTTGTGCTTCCTGTTCAATTAGTGCTAAATGCTGTTCTCCTTTGAAACTTTCCATATAAATCTTATAGATAGCTTCAGTGCCAGATGGGCGTGCAGCAAACCAACCATTCTCAGTGACCACTTTTAGGCCACCAATGGCCGCACCGTTACCAGGCGCTGCTGTTAACTTGGCGGTAATCGCCTCACCAGCTAACGTCTCTGCTTCAACCATCGCAGGATCAAGCGCACTTAACACCGCTTTTTGCTCAATGCTGGCAGGCGCATCAATGCGTTTGTACACTGGTTCACCAAACTGGCTAACAAAAGATTGATAATGCTCACCTGGATCTTTCCCTGTAACGGCAATGATCTCAGCCGCTAATAAAGCTAAGATAATGCCGTCTTTATCGGTGCTCCAAACGCCGCCATCTTTACGAAGGAAGGAAGCCCCCGCACTTTCTTCACCACCAAAGGCAATGCTGCCGTCAAACAGGCCATCTACAAACCATTTAAAGCCCACTGGCACTTCTTTAAGTTCACGGCCTAGACTTGCAGCTACGCGGTCAATCATCGAGCTAGACACTAAGGTCTTACCAATGGCTGCATCTTTGCTCCATCCACTACGGTGAGAATAAAGGTAGTTAATAGCTACAGCTAGGTAATGATTAGGGTTAAGCAAGCCGCTGCTCTTGGTTACAATACCGTGGCGGTCGTAGTCGGGGTCATTGGCTACTGCTACGTCAAACTTGTCTTTTAAAGCAATCAGGCTGGCCATAGCATAAGGCGAAGAACAATCCATACGGATTTTTCCGTCTTTATCCAAGGTCATAAACGCGAAAGTAGGATCAACGCGGTCGTTTACTACTTCAATGTCTAAACCGTAGGTTTCGGCAATGACAGGCCAGAAATCGATACCGCTGCCGCCTAGTGGGTCAACACCAATCTTAACCTTAGCTTTGGCAATCGCTTCCATATCCAGTACGTTAGCCAAGTCGTCAACATAAGGTTTGATGTAATCAATGGCGACAACAGAAGGCATGGCGATAGCTTCATCGTAGCTAAGGCGTTTCACATCTTTAAGTCCATTGGCCAAAATTTCATTGGCGCGATCTTGTACTATTTTGGTCACGTCACTGTCAGCTGGACCGCCATTAGGAGGGTTATATTTAAAGCCGCCGTCTTCTGGTGGGTTATGTGAAGGCGTGATCACTACCCCATCGGCCTGCTCTTTACCTAAGCGGTTATAAGCTAGAATGGCATGTGAAATAACGGGCGTAGGGGTATAACCCAAACCTTCTTGGTAGCGAACTTCAACGCCATTGGCAGCAAATACTTCTACCGCTGAACAAAAAGCCGGTTCTGATAAGGCGTGGGTATCTTTACCTATATATAGAGGGCCTTTAGTTCCCTGTGCCAAACGGTACTCGGCAATAGCCTGACTCACAGCCAAGATATGATTCTCGTTAAAGGCTTTTTTGCTTGAGCTACCGCGGTGTCCCGAAGTACCAAAGGCCACTTGTTGCTCACGCACTGACACATCGGGTTGCAATAAATAGTAGTCAGCCACTAAACGTGGAATGTTTGCTAGGTGTTCAGCTTGCGCCGGCTTACCTGCTAAAGGGTGAATAGCCATGAATAGCTTCTCCAAAGTTTAAGTTGAAATGAAAAATCAGATAGCTTCCAGCAAGCGTTCAATAATGGTTTCGTTTAAGCCCATCTCGCTTGCTACATGCTGTAAAATATGGCGTTTTCTCGCCGTGTTCGTATTGGTGATAACCCAATAAGGGGTATTGGGAATAGCCTGTGGTTTACTGGTTTTACCTGAGGCAAGTAATTGCTGTTTATCCTGAGAAAAGTATTCGCGCTTACTGCCTTTAATAACACAAGCTTGACTAAACAATGCAGTGTCAATGGAATACAGCTTTGAAAGCAAAAATAAAAAACGTTTAGTAGAGCTTCCTGCTTGAGCCACTTCGGCCAGTTCAAAATGCGAGGTCCAATCCCTACTGGTTTCCAATTTACTGGCGCTATCACTAATTTCTGGTTCGCTGCTAGCTGCGTCGTTTGGAGAGGCTTCATCACTAAGCGACTGCGGCGTTGTATCACTGTTCGCGGTGTCCTTATCAGATAGCTGCCCGCCGCTATTTACTTGTAATAAACGTCGTAAAATATCTGAGGCACTTTCACCAATGTGCTTGGTTTGCCCGGCAATGTATAAATACAAATCTTCTTCAATTTCTATTGTTTTCATCGTTGCTTTCTGGTGTTGCATTGCTCTTAAGGTAAGCAATTATTATACATAGCAAAGCCAATAACTCACCAATAATCCTAAAGCGAAGCCGCAAAAGCTGAAATTCTAAACAATCAACGCCCTTTCAACTTGTAGTCATTGTTTCCAATAGGCAGACTATGTGAAAATTTTGAGCGATGAGGTAAACAAACTTGCAACTTAATTACCAACAACAAGGACACGGTTTTCCAGTTCTACTGATACATGGTTTATTTGGTAGCCTTTCCAATTTAGGGATACTAGCCAAACATTTATTGCAACTTGGCTATCAAGTGATCAGTGTAGATACTTTAAACCACGGCCACTCGCCCCGCTCCACTAGCATGGATTATGCGCTACAGGCCGATACCATAAAAAAGCTATGCAACCATCTAGCGATTGAGCAATGTGCGCTAGTTGGACATTCCATGGGCGGAAAAATTGCTATGGCAACGGCACAAGCTTATCCTGAGTTAGTCAAGGCTTTGGTGGTAGCTGACATCGCCCCTGTAAGTTATCAACATGGCCATCAAGCGGTGTTTGCAGGCCTAAACAACGTTCAATTAGACAACATTCGCTCGCGCGCCGACGCCGATAAGCAACTTAGTGTTCATGTACAAGAACCAGGAGTGAGGCAGTTTCTGCTTAAATCGCTCACCAAAACATCGCAAGGCTGGACTTGGCTATTCGACATAAGCAAACTTGAACAAGCCTATTCACAAATTATTGATTGGCAAGCAGGCGCCGCCTTTAGTAAGCCTTGCCTATTTATAAAGGGTGAGCAGTCTGACTATATCACCAGCCAGTATCAGGCGGCAGTAACTGAACAGTTTCCTCAAGCTCAGTTAAAGATTATCAACGGCACTGGACATTGGTTACACGCTGAAAAACCTGCGCTTTTTAACCGTTTAACTGAGCAGTTTTTAGCCAAGCATATTTAACACCCTACGAGGCTTTGTGATATAGTGCGCGTCGAATTTTTATCTCAGGGATAGTCATGTTCGCTAAGCATATAGATTTAATAGAAAGCCTGGCTTTAAATATTGGTTTTGTAGTTCTATTTTTCTTTATCGGCATGGCTATTCAAGACGTTCTGAAAAAAGGCAATGTTCCCCCTTTGGCCGTGCCGTGGTGTGGTTAGTGTTGTTTTTAGGATGTGCAGGCTTTATTGCAAAAGGCTTAATCCAATTGTCATGGGAAGGCAGTGGTTTAGGCTAAACGGTTGTTTCATACATTAAATGGCAAAACAAAATACAGATCGAACTACAATTGATCTATTCGCGAGTGAAAAACGGGTTGGCCGGCCACGAACCAATCCTTTAGAGCGCAAAGATCAACTTAAAGCCAACAAACGCAATCAACTCAAACGAGATCGCGCCAATGGGCTTAAAAGAATAGAACTGAAAGTAGAACAGCAGCTTTTCGAAAAACTAAACCAGCTCGCCACTGAATCAGGCATTAGCCGTAGTGAGCTGATAGAGAAAATGTTGAATAAACAAGTCAGTCAGTTTTCAACAAATTAATAGTTTTTAAAACAGGTAACATTTATGGCGAGTGTAGGAATATTTTTTGGCAGCGACACCGGTAATACCGAAGCTGTAGCACAAATGATTCAAAAAGAACTAGGCAAAAAACTTGTTGAAGTCAAAGACATTGCCAAGTCGTCAAAAGAAGATATTGATGAATTTTCACTGATTTTGCTTGGCATTCCCACATGGTATTACGGTGAAGCCCAATGTGATTGGGACGACTTTTTCCCAGAACTAGAACAAATCGACTTTTCTGAAAAACTGGTCGCTATTTTTGGTTGTGGTGACCAAGAAGATTACGCCGAGTACTTTCTTGACGCCATGGGCACCATCAACGACATCGTTGTTAACAAAGGCGCGACCGTAGTTGGCCACTGGCCTATCGAAGGATACGACTTCGAAGAATCGAAAGCCTTGGCAGACGACACCCACTTTGTTGGTTTAGGCATCGACGAAGATCGCCAACCAGAGCTCACCCAAGAGCGAGTAAAAGCCTGGTGCCAACAAGTTTATGAAGAAATGTGCTTGGCAGAACTAGCCGACTAAACGAGCTGGGCGAAAGCCCAGTTTTTCTATCTAGCCCTCAAATAGTTGGCCAAATTTATGCTTAACTATTAGTCAGAGGGAGAACAGCGTGTACAAACTACTTTTTATTCTATCGCTTTCGCTATTAAGTGGCGGCATTTACGCAGACGTTTGGTTTTATCAAGACTCCAACGGTGTGATGCATTTTGCCCAAGAAAAACAAGGTAAAAACTGGCGTTTATTAATGCGAACGCCTAAGTCTTTGTCGCAAAGCCAGCCGAAAACTCTAGCACTAACAAGAATCAGTGAACTTCCCTACCACCAATTCATTGTAAACAGTGCACGGCGTCATCAACTTGACCCCGCCCTAGTACATGCAGTGGTTGCGACAGAATCCAATTATAAGGCCAATGCGGTATCTAGAGCCGGAGCGATGGGTTTAATGCAATTAATGCCAGCCACTGCGCAGCGCTTTTCGGTGGCCGATCCCTTTCTGCCCGAGCAAAACATCGAAGCTGGTAGCCGTTATTTGCGCTGGCTTTTGGATGAATTTGAGTCTTTACAATTAGCCCTTGCCGCTTATAACTCTGGCGAGAACACCGTTAAGCGTTATGGCTTTGTCATTCCTCCCTATCCTGAAACCCAAGATTACGTGACTAAAGTCATCAATCGCTATAAACAAAACCTCAGTCAACAATAGTTAAGCCAGTTGCTGTACAGCTGGTCGATATTCACGCTTTAAACGAATATATAAACGCCGCGTGACCACCGCAATTAATTTTCCCTGCTCGTCAAACACCTTGGTGCTTACCGTTGGTGTATATTTTTCTCCATTAGCCGCCTGAGCAACGATCTGCTGGATAAACTGCTGGTCCAATTGAAACTCGGCAAATACCTTACTGCGGCCAGGTGTGACAAACTTAATTGAAGCTTCGCTATCCCATACATGATAACGATTACCTAATATCGCCATTAACATTAGCGGATAAATAGGATCGGTCATCGAAAATATCGCCCCTCCAAATTGCGAGCGGTTAGCATTTTTATTCCACCAACGAAATGCTAAGCGCACCCGACAAACGGTAAATTCTCGCGACAAATTTTCAATTTTTATACCCGCCCCCAAAATGGAGGCCATAAATTTAGTAAAGTTTTTGCAACAAAAGCGTTCTTAAGTAATAAATCCATAAGCTTAACTGGTACGATGTGTTACAAATAGGTTAATAAATAACTAACTAGTCTACAAGTTTTGTTATCACGCTTTCTGTTTGTCGAGTTAGACCGTATACTAAGCGGCAATTATGGAATGAATAACAGCAAGGGAAAAAATTTTACCTATGTCTGATAATAACCAAGCTCTAAAAAAAGCGGGCCTAAAAGTCACCTTGCCAAGAATGAAAATTCTAGAGCTTTTACAAACTCCAAATAATCAACATATTAGTGCCGAAGATTTATATAAGTTACTAATAGATCAGGGTGAAGAAATTGGCTTAGCAACCGTCTATCGGGTACTAAACCAGTTTGATGACGCCGGCATCGTTACTCGCCATCATTTTGAAGGTGGTAAGTCTGTATTTGAGCTTAATACCCAACATCATCATGACCATCTAGTATGTTTAGACTGCGGTAAAGTCATTGAGTTTAATGATGAAACCATTGAGCAACGTCAGCGTGAAATTGCCAAGGCAAATAACATCGATCTCACCGCCCATAGTCTTTACCTTTACGGTCATTGCACCAAAGGCGACTGCAACGACGAAGAATAAAAAGCTATAAGCAAGTGCCTCGCCACTTGCTTATTGGTTTTTGGCGTAACCCCATCGTGTGCTTAGATCATTATCAATACCAAGATGGTCGAGAATACGTGATACAACATGCTCTACTAAATCCTGTATAGTCTCGGGCTGATGATAAAACCCTGGACTTGCAGGGAAAATTTCTACGCCTAACTTAGCCAACTTAAGCATGTTCTCCAAATGAATCACCGAATAAGGCATTTCCCTTGGCACTAAAATAAGCTGCCCTTTCTCTTTAATCACCACATCAGCGGCTCGCTCTAAAAGAGTATCTGACATCCCCATGGCAATTGAGGCCAAAGTCCCCATGCTACAGGGACATACAATCATTTGTTTGGGGGCAGCAGAGCCAGAAGCCACAGCGGAAAACCAATCATTTTTTCCTGGCATGACAATTTGCTCAGGCTCCGCATTAAAGCGCTGCTGAAAAAAAGCCTGCGCTTTTTCTGAGGAACTCGGCCATTGTTCGTCTACCTCGGTGGCTAGTACTACCTTAGCCGCACTAGAAACCAACAAGTGAATGTTAAAATCGCGTTGAACCAAATGCTCGAGTAAACATAAAGCATAAGGCGCCCCAGAAGCCCCGGTTATAGCTAAAGTTATTTCTTTATTTTTCATTTATTTAGTAACATTTCGTGATAAATTTAAAAAGCTTAATCGGGAAGATTAAGACTATCCTGTCTTACGACAAGTTGTTTTACATAATTGTAAACGCAATAAGTGTGCGAGGCGACTTGTTATGCACAATCAATGATTTATATATTTGTGACTATTTACTACAATTTGCAAAAGGGTTTTAAAAAATTTCTATATGTCAAAAGTCGAGATACCCGTAGCAGCATTGCAAGTAGGACATTATATCAGCCTTCCTTTAGGGTGGACTGCGCATCCATTTATGCGCAATAGTTTCAAAATTAAAAACCAAGAACAAATAACCGTATTACGCTCGCTGGGTTTAGAACAAATAGAAATTATTCCCGGTAAATCGAGTATCGCCGTAACACTACAAGCCGATGAACAGCTCAATCAAGATCAACTCGCCGATAAACCACAAGCCGATCCCAAGCAACTATGGTTAGAAGAGCTCAGAAAAGGACAGAAACGCGCCAACAAGGCTTATCTGCAAAGTGCTGATAAATTCCGCGGCGCCCTTGCCAAATTTACCAGCAGACCCGATGAAGCTTATTACAGTATTTTTGAACAGGTTAACACCACCCTACAATTGCTATTTAAATCCAGCAAAGCGCACAGTGTTTATGTCAGTTTAGAGCCCTGTAGTGATGAAGATATTTTTTTCCACAGTGTCAATGTGGCGGTCATTTCGGTATTGGTGGCAAAGAACCTAGGTTTTACTGAAAAAGAGTGCCAGCTACTGTGTATTGCTGCGATGATCCATGATATTGGTGAATTAAAAGTACCACATCAGATCCGCCGCAAACTGCAAGAGTGGACTAGCGCCGAACAAAACTTCTATCAAACTCACCCTAAATTCAGCGTCGACTTAATTAAGAAGGCCGGTTCCTTTCCCGAAGAAATACTGCCCATGGTACTCAATCACCACGAGCGTTTAGACGGAAGTGGCTATCCTCGCGGTGTAACAGCCAAAGAAATCGACAAACCTACGCAACTACTGGCGATTGTGGATGCTTTTGAGCACCTGTGCAGCCCCTTAGCAAACCAAAAAAAGCTCACACCTCAGGAAGCCTTTGCCCTGCTCTATAAAAGTGCTGGTACAAAATACAACAAGTTATATCTAGAACAACTGATGAATACGCTGGGGATCTATCCACCCGGTTCATTGGTTAGCTTAGATGACGGCAACTTTGCCATGGTGATGTCGAGTAACCCCAAACAAAAGTTAAAACCGCGGGTATTATTGTTAGAAAAAGGCAAGAGTTTTGGCAATGCCAATGTATTGGATTTAAGCAAAGAGCCTCAAAAAATAGTTAAGTCAGTAAAATGGGATGAAGTACCAGCAGTGCTCACTAAAAACTATGACGCTAAACTACGTTGCTGCTATTTCTTCGACCCAGACCAAGAGTAACCTAAAGATATCAGCAACCAATAAAAACGCCTGATGAACTTCATCAGGCGTTTATTTTTAGTCTTAAGCAACTCGTGGTTTAACTTTCGGCTTCGGCTTTTCCTTTCGCCTTCACTTTTTCTCGTAAACTTTGCAACATCACAAAGAATACCGGAACTAAACACGTACCTACGATAGTGGCGGCAATCATTCCCCCCATCACCGCGTAGCCTAAAGAAACCCGGCTGGCAGCACCAGCACCGGTGGCGGTGACTAATGGAATCACCCCTAAGATAAAGGAAAAGGCCGTCATCAATACCGCTCTAAAGCGTAAGCGCGCCGCTTTCACCGCCGAGTCTTTGATACTTAAACCACTTTCTCTAAGCTGTTTGGCGAACTCCACAATCAAGATGGCATTTTTACAGGCCAAGCCAATTAACAATACCAGACCAATTTGAGTATACAGATTAACGTCTGCTCCCATCACCCAGATATAAACAAAGGCCCCGAGAATTGCGACCGGAACGGCAAGCATGACCGAGATAGGAATGGTCCAACTTTCATACTGCGCTACCAAGAACAAATAAGTGAACACTAAGGCCAAAGTGAAAATAAACGGCGCCAAGTTACCGGCTTTAAGTTCTTGATAAGTTTGCCCAGACCATTCATAGGTATAGCCATTAGGGAAGGAGGTTTCAGCAATACGTTTTACTGCCTCGATAGCCTGACCTGAGCTATAACCGGGTGCAGGAAAGGCATTCATCTTAACCGCGCCGTATAGGTTAAACTGGTTAATGTATTCAGGACCCAATTTGGGTTCGACACTCACCAAGGTATTTAATGGCACCATCTCATCGAATTTATTACGAATGTAAAAACGCGCAATATCTTGCTCCGAGTCCCTAAACTCACTTTCAGCCTGCATGTTTACCCGAAAAACCTTACCAAAACGGTTAAAGTCATTCACATACATAGAACCAAGCATGGTCTGCAAGGTAGTGAAAATACTGTTAAGTTGCACTCCCTGTACTTTGGCTTTTTGTCGATCTACATCAACAAATAACTGAGGGACATCGGCTCGGTAAGTACTGAATGCGGCCGCAAGCTCTGGTGCCCCACCCGCTTCTACTGCGGTACTGCGCATCACACTGGCTAGGTTTGCCGGGCTGCGCCCAAGAGTATCCTGAATATAAAACTCGACACCGGCGACTGTGCCTACACCGGGCAAGGCTGGTAGCGAGAACCCCATAGCTTGGGCCGAGTTATAACCAGCCAGTACTGCATTGGCTTTGGCTAGGATCCCAGCCTCATCCATACCGGGAGTTTGTCGTTCATCCCAATCAGAAAGAATCACCACCATGAGGCCGGCATTAGAGGACACAGCTCCAGAAATAATCGAATAACCACTGGCCGAAATAACATTTGTTACGCCATCCAACTGCTTAATTTCATCGACCATTTGGCTAATCACTTGTTGGGTACGATTGATGGAAGCGCCATTGGGTAATTGCACATCTACAAAGAAGGCTTTTTTATCTTCGGTGGGCACAAACCCCGTGGGTAAAGAGGTAGCCAAATAGCCCGTTGCACCAAGCAGCAATACATAAATCAATCCCACTAAGGACAACTTACGCACCATACCACTAACAAAACCACTGTACTTTCCAGTGACCTTTTCAAAGTGCTTATTAAAAAAGGCATGAAAACCTTTGTCGTGAACTTTCGGTGTTTTTAACAAGGAAGCACATAAAGCCGGGCTTAAAGTAAGTGCATTAATCGACGAAATCAGTACCGAGATACAAATGGTAATGGAGAACTGTGCATACATTTGACCAGTAATACCTGGCATCACCGCAGTAGGAGCAAATACCGCTAACAAAACTAAGGTGGTCGCAACCACAGGCCCGGTGACTTCCTGCATCGACTTGGTCGTCGCCTCAACCGCATTTAAGCCTTCTTCTTGCATCAAACGGGTGGTATTTTCCACCACGACGATCGCATCATCAACCACAATACCGATAGCCAAAATTAAGGCGAATAAAGAAACGGTATTAATGCTCATACCGGTGGCTAATAAAAAGGCAAAGGTACCCACTAAAGACACCGGGATAGCAATCCCTGGAATCAAGGTCTGACGAAAATCTTGTAAGAAGATATAAACAACGAAGATTACCAAGGCCACTGCAATGAGCAATGTTTCAATCATCTCGCTGATTGAGGTTTCAACGAACTGCGTGGTGTCGTAGAGGATTTTATAGTCTAAATCGTTAGGAAATTGACTGCTTAATCTATCAAGCTCAGCACGGATCCCCTTCGCTACATCTAAAGCATTCGCCCCACTAGATTGGTAGATAAATAACAAGGCCGAGTCTTTATTATCTAGCTTCGCTTCGGCGTCGTAACTTGCTGCGCCTAACTCAATGCGTGAAATATCGCGCAAGTAAATCGCGCTACCATCGGCGTTAGAGCGAACGATAATATTTTCAAATTCTTCAGGGCGGTTTAAACGCCCTTTTGTAGTAAGGGTATATTGGAATTGTTGTTCGCGTGGAACCGGCGCTGCGCCAATACGACCAGCCGCTACTTGAATATTTTGTTCTTGAATGGCGCTAACCGCGTCTTCTACAGTGACCCCTAAACTGGCCATGCGATCGGGATTAAGCCAAATCCGCATGGAATAATCCATGCCACCAATAATACTCACCTTGGAAACACCGTTAACCCGCGCTAGGTTGTCCTTGATGTTAATTCCCAAGTAGTTATTCAAAAACAAATTATCTAGTGTTTCATTGGGCGAGACCAAGTTAAGCATCATCAATATGTTCGGATCTTGCTTTTGTACTTTTACCCCGTTACGTTGCACTTCACTCGGTAGCCGCGGCATGGCTTGTTGAACACGGTTTTGTACGTTCACCTGCGCCATCTCCACATCACTGCCTACTTCAAAAGTGACGTTAAGGCTATAACTACCATCGTTGGCGCCTTTAGACTCCATGTAAATCATGTTTTCAACACCGTTGACTTCGGCCTCTATGACCTTAGCGACGGTATCGGCCACCACGTCAGCGCTAGCACCGGGGTAGCTGGTACTAACCGATACCATGGGTGGTGAAATATTTGGAAATTCCGCTACCGGTAATACCGGGATCGACAAAAAGCCAGCTAGGGTCAATACAATAGAAATGACAAAAGCAAACTTGGGTCGATGAATAAAAAACTTACTGATCATCACCGACTCCTTAGGATTGAGGTTCGCTAAATGGTTGAATGGTATCCATTTCGTAATCTACCACCGCGCCAATCCGCACTTTTTGTAGGCCCTCGGTAATCACTAAACTCCCTTCGGTTAAACCTGATTCAACCTGCCAGTCAACACCGTAACGCTGGCCAAGAGTAACCGTGACTCGTTCAACAGTGTTTTGTTGGTTTACGACCAAAACATATCGACCTTGCTGATCTTCTTGTACTGCTCGCTGAGGGACCAGCATAACCTGCTCTGAGCTAGGAGATTCAATGATCACCGTGACATACAAACCCGGTACCAACATGTGCTGCGTGTTGGGAAACTCTGCACGGAGCGCCAAGGTTCCAGTGGTTGCGTCCACCCGGTTATTGATAAAATTCATCTTGCCGACTTCATCAAACATCGAACCATCGGGAAAACGAATTTTTACCGGAAAATCTTGTAGATCAAACTCGCCATCAACTTTGTCTATTCGTTGAGCTGTTACCAATACTTTTTCAGGTACCTGAAAATTAACCCAAACAGGTTCCATTTGAACCAAATTCGCCAATTCTGTTTGGTCGGGAATGATCAGATCACCTTTGAAAACGGCTGCTCGACTAATACGCCCAGTAAACGGTGCATATATTTTGGTATAACCCAATTCCAATTTGGCATTCTCTAGGTTGGCTTGGGCACTTTCTAAAGAAGCAGCGGTTTGCAACTGCCGAGACAAAAGATTGTCGTAATCAGATTGGCTAATAAAATTGTCTTTAATTAAGCCTTCTCCCCGCTTGAAGTTAAGAACGGCCGTATCATAAGCGGCTTTAGCTTGAGATACCGTTGCTTGAGCCGCTTTCAGTGCCGCATCATATTGAGCGGGGTCAATCTCAAACAAGAGATCGCCTTCCTGCACTACGCTGCCTTCTTCGAAGTTTGTTTTAAGTAGGTTACCGCGTACCTTTGATTTAATGGTTATGTCTTGGGTCGCTTCGGTACGTCCAACAAACTCACGGTTTGGCTGTACTTCTTTCTTAACCACTTCAAGCACTTTTACGTTTACTTTGACTTCGGGGGCTGCGGGTGGCGCGTTATCACATCCACTAAGCAGTAACAATGCACTAATAGACAGGCCTAAAACGGTTGCCATACGAGTTACAAGCGGGGCCGTAATCATAAACTTTCCTTGTATTTAAAAACTATTTCCACTTAATCAATATAGTCTCAACTAGGGTGATTGAAAACTAATCAAGCCTTTTTAGTTGGATTTTTTTGAATATGAAACAAACACTTACTTTTTCCTTATATAAGTTATGGATTACAAAGTAACGATCATTTTGTTAACATGAGCCGCACTTAAAAGGCGAGAGCAACATGCAACTACAAAACATAGATAAAAGCACCTACCAAACCCGCTCAAGAAACAGTTACCTTGCTTTATGTGGACTGTTAATTATCTTCACGCTAGCTTGGTCAACGCTATTTATCGCACTGTTCTCCAACAGTGAAAATAATTTTATTTTTAACTTACTCGGGGTTATAGCTGCCCTGCTCAGCGTGCTACCCATTGTCAACTACTGTAAAAATAAAGCTTGGTTTGCCGAGGTGATTTACGTATGGCGTTTAAAGCGAGAGCTAAACAAAATTAACCGCAAAATGCGTCACTTAGTTCAAGCCATGAACCGAGGAGAAGCCGACGCCTTTGTAATAGTGAAATTTAGTTATGTGGGTAGCCGTCAAATTTGGCAATTAGACGACAATACCTTGATGTTAAACGAGCTTAACCGCAGCGAACACAAACTGGCCGAGCAAGCAGAAAAGCTCGGCATTGAGGTGGACGAAAACCGTTATCGCTCGGAAATGTTAGCTAAGTATTAACACTCAATACGTAAACAGGTGTGCCCATCAACCAGTATCGGCGACACCTGTTGATCATCGGCAAAGGCGCTTTTTAAAGACCCTTCTACTGCCAGTTTATCGCCGATTTGGGCATCTTTATCGATCAGTTGAGCAGGATAGGCCCAAAGATTACAGTTAACGCGATGGCTTGCATCTTTTGCGTCTGTAAGCAACTGAAGTTTAATATAATCCTGATTATTCACGCTCTTACGTAAACGGCTTTTAGCGACAATTTCACCGACCAAGCTAATTCTATTCCAATACAGCTGGCTAGGCGCGCCAACAAAATTAATGTGTTCTATTTCTAAGGCACTAAGAATTTTTCCGGCAGGATCTTTCTGAGTTTTAAGTTGCGCTTTAATGACAACGCCATCTCCGGTTTTAGCATAGCGTTTAATTCGCTCCGCTTGTTCGCCACGAGCACACAGCTGAAAGACCTCTACCTGCTCTTTATTACTGGCTTTAGTTTTCTTCTTCACTATCACCTCAAGTTGGGTGATCGCCGTACCATCGCTAAAATAACGCAAGGTAAATTCTTTAGTAACGATGTTTCCTAAGAGCTCAACATCAGAGCGACAAACAACTTGCAATTAATCTCTCCTTTTAAGGCATTAGAACCACGATTAGCGTACACTAAGCGCCATTATTAAGCTCTCGTCAAACAAGCACGATTATTATGAAATACCCTTGTCGAATAGACAAATTCATTTCCAAGGCGCTAGGCCTTCCTCGTAGTGAAGCTAAAAAAGTCATTAAGGCTAAGCGAGTAAAAATAAACCAAAGCCTAGTAACAAATGGCCAAACGCCAGTTCAGGCTGACGATCATGTTTTTCTCGACCAACAGGCCCTTAGCGCTCAGCAGCATGTATATTACATGCTCAACAAACCTCAGGGCTATTTAAGCACAGAGGCCGAGGCCAACCACCCCAGCGCTTTATCGCTGTTACCTAATAGCCCACATCAATTGCATGCTGCTGGTCGTTTAGATGTGGACACCACTGGCTTATTGCTTATTACCAGCGACGGACAGTGGTCACATCGCGTAACCAGCCCCAGAGCCAATAAAGTGAAACAATACCGAGTGACACTGGCCGAGCCGATCTTTGAAGCAGAGCTACAACAATTACGTGATGGTCTGATGTTACGCGGTGAGCAGAAACCCACTAAAGCGGCCGAGGTTGAGCAACTCAACGAACGGTTAATTGTGCTTCGGATTAGCGAAGGTCGCTACCATCAAGTTAAACGAATGTGCGCCGCTGTAGGTAATAAAGTGCTGGCACTGCATCGCGAAAAAATTGGCGAGATTGAATTGGATGGCCAATTGGCCGCCGGAGAATATCGCCCATTAAGTCTGGAAGAGATCAGCTACTTTTAGTGGCGTGAACGTACAGCTCTACGCGATTACGGCCTCTTTCTTTTGCCAGATAAAGAGCTTCGTCAGCTTGCTTATATAAACGTGAGAAGCTGACATCTTTACGGCTTTCAGTTAGGCCAAAACTACAGGTGAAATGTGGACTAACTGTATCTTGTTCAAAACCTAAACGCAGTCGCTCGGCCAAGTTAACCGCTTGTTCTACTGAGGTTTCCGGTAACAGTAAAATAAATTCTTCTCCGCCCCAGCGCGCAAGAATGTCGATTTCCCGCTTCAGTTGATTGACTTTTTCTACCAAGCGGATCAAACACAAGTCGCCCACATCATGACCATGTTGGTCGTTGAGCTTTTTAAAGTGGTCAACGTCAAACATCAACAAGGAAAATGGTGCCCCATTGCGGTCACTGCGGCTTTGTTCTAAATGAACTAGATGCTCAAAGTGGCGACGATTAGCCGCACCAGTAAGAGGATCGGTATTCGCCAGTCGCTGTAATTTTTTCTCTAAAGACTTCTGCGCACTTATATCAATACCCGAACAAACAAAGCTTCTAATTTTATCTTGCCAATATACGGCCGTGACGGTCATCTGTTGTATTGTCACTCTACCGCTAGCATCGGTAATCGACACTTCGCCCAACCAACTACCATGTTGCTGGGCATGTTCTATCATGGTGCTAAAAGGCGGCTCTAATTCACCAAAAGACGCAATGTTATGGCCAATCATTTCCTCCACGCTTAAGCCGGAGCGCTGAGCCAAATACCGGTTTACCTGTAACACAATGCCTTGCTTGTCGGTAATCACCTGCGAGAACTCGCCTTCAAACGCGGCATCTCGTAGCGCATTTAACTCTTCAACGATGGCCTTTTCTCGACGGATCGCTTCAGTTAAGTAAGCGGTAACAAAACAGGCAACAATGGCTATTAGCCCCACTCCGCCAATAAATACCAACCAGTATTTGCTGTCTTTAGCTAAATCCTTATACGAGATAAATAGAAAGGCAAAACTTGGCGCTTCTAGATCGTGCTTAAACACATTAGAAAATAACAAACCGTCACTTAGGCTAACTGGGCTATGCTGTTTGGCGAATTGCCCTCTAGAAAAATAATTACCTAAGGCAGAGTAGCTAAGCTTACCGACTAAATGTTCCAGTTTTTCTCCCGTAGCCTGACTGTTATCACCTTCAATAATCAAGCCATCAGAACTGATGACCAGGGCTCGTTCGACCAGCTTTTGCTGGCCAACAAAGTGAACGCTATTGTTAATCGCAGTTTGGTTATATTCATTCACCATCCAGCCTACTAATTTGGACCACTTATCGAACACCGGAATGAAAATAATGTAGAGGTTTTCCCCTGTGGAGGCGTCTTCCACCACTTGGCTAGAAATTTCCCCTTCACCACGCCAATTAACGCTTTTTAAATAATCGATAACAGCAGGATTAACTGAGGCGCCCCAATTTAGCTCATAACCATCGGCGGCATGGCTTAATACTAAATCTACTCGCCCATCACGGTGGATATAGTAAAAGTCACCTTCTAGATTGACGTCTTTGGAAATCCGCTGCCATTCTGTTGCCAAGCTCACCAAGGTCAGCTCGCTTTCATTATTTACGTAGTTTAATAAGCCAAGGCTGCGGGTTAGCAAGGATAAACGCTGTGACAATAAAGTCACAAGATGCCGGTTAGCTGTTTTAAAGCCGCTAAAAGACAGCTCAACTTCTTCGGTGATTTGAGCTTTTACGGTTTGATAGCGATGAACCACTAACATAGAAAGAATAAAGCACACAATCAACGCCCAGATTGTTGCTCGCTTCGTCCATGAAAGCGGCTTATTAAAAACTAAAGAATTCAAATTGCTTAGATATAACTATTTATAATACAAACCATTATTAAACAATCAGACTTTGATTGCTCCAATAATATGCATGTTAGCACAAGAAATCAGTACTAAATCAAATAATAGAATTCTAAAAAATCTTCCTTGAATCCCAGCTAAGGGCTAACGATACTAGAGAGAAAAACAGTAAGGAAAGTTAATGTCATCATTTCGTTTTCACCCACAAAGCCAAGTTACTCGTCAACAAGACGAATATTTGGTCACCCTATACACCGCCCGCACTCATCCCTACAACAAAGTGTTTGTTCGAGTAGAACCTGATCATGAGGAGTGGTTGATTGAGATGTCTGCACCCAGCGTTGAGGGGAACTGGTTAAAATGGCAGCAAGCGATTCCGGTAAGCCCCCATTGCGACCACACACTTTACTGCTTTAAATTGCTACTAGACGACAGCCAAGTCTACTTACACGCAGCAGGCGAGTCTCCGCGCCTCCCGCAGAAGCATTATCACTTCAAATTGAATAACCAAGCCCAGCCACCGGCTTGGGTAAAACAGCAAGTTTTCTATCAAATTTTTCCCGAGCGTTTTGCCAATGGTAAACCAGAGCTTACCCCCAACGCGCAGAACTACGCCTATCACAGTGATGGACGGCCAATCGTCCAGAAACAATGGGGCGAAGCAGTGGCTGAATCTCATGCGGGCACCGGTGCAACTGAGTTCTACGGTGGTGATTTGCCGGGGATCGAGCAAAAACTCGGCTACCTACAAAACCTTGGTATTACCGGTATTTATTTAAACCCCATCTTTAATTCACCCAGTAATCATAAGTACGATTGCAGTGACTACTTTAGCGTAGACCCACAATTTGGTGGTGATGAAGCCCTGATTAGCTTGTCAAAAAGCATGAAGCAATGTGGCATGAAGCTAATGTTAGATGCGGTGGTTAACCATACCTCTAATCAGCACCATTGGATGGATTACTATCAGCAAGCCGACGATGGCGCTTACCATCATCAAGACTCGCCCTACCGAGATTGGTACCACTTCGATAACACTGGAAACTATTGGACGTGGAAAGGCATCGACACTCTACCCAAACTCAATTTTGCCAATACTCAAGTGCAACAAGTGATATATGGTGGCGACGATGCGATGTTAAAGCATTGGTTGAAAGAGCCCTTTGCCATTGATGCATGGCGCTTTGATGTGATCCATATGTTAGGCGAACACAATAGCGCACAAAACAATGCCCACTATGTTGCCGAATTTAGAAAAGCCATTAAGCAAACCAATCCTGAGGCTTATATGATTGGCGAGCACTTCGCCGAAGCCACTCAATGGTTACAGGGTGAACAAGAAGACGGCGCAATGAACTACTACGGTTTTAACCACCCGCTCGTCGCCTTCCTAGCTGGAGTAGACGTGCCCCGTTACGTACCCATTAAACTCGATGCTAAAGACTTTGCTCAATGGTTGGCTGAAGCCAGAGGTTCTATCCCCTTTGCCAACCAGCTAGCCCAATACAACTTGCTGGATAGCCACGATACACCGCGCTTTAGTTATCTGGTGAACGAAAATACCCAGTTGGTAAAAATTGCCGCCACCTTATTGCTCACTTATATCGGCGTACCGTCTATTTATTATGGGGATGAAGTCGGTTTAAGCGGCGCCCAAGACCCAGATTGCCGCCGCTGTTTCCCTTGGGATGAAACACAATGGAATGGCGAATTACTCAGTCATTACCAGCAGCTGATTGCGCTACGTAAACAACGTAAAGAGTTACAAGAAGGTGACTTAATCAGCTTATATGAACAGGGAGATATTTGGGTATTTAGCCGCTGGCTTAGCCAGCAGCACAGCATTGTTATCGTTAACCGTGGTCCTGAACAGTCGCTGGAGCTCGACCTCAGCAGCTTACAAACTCTATGTGAGTATGATGAGCCCCTGTCTAAGGCGCGTCACTCAGCCACAAACGGCCGCTTAAGCTTGAACTTAACGGCACAATCCTCATTAGTTCTAACCAGCGTTTAAATCCATATAGCTGCTGGCGCGCTGCCAGCAGCTTCACGGTTCACTAGTTATTCCATCCTGCCACCAACGACTGACTATTTAAGCAATCTAACAGCCTAGCTCTCAGTCACTGGCTTGATACTGATTTGGCTGTGCTTAAGCTGCTATCTTGGTTTCCAAGCAAATCTTCGTGCTGCTGACTATCGGCTAACAATTTAGCATCCAGAGACTTACTGCTGGCTACTTGCAGTTCTTTTAACTGCTGCGCTTGGCGTACCAAATTGCCTTTGCCAGTACTGAGTTTATTCATGGCGCTTTGGTAGCTTTCAGTTGAACGCTGCAACTGCTGGCCATGACTGCGTAAGTCTTCAGTAAAGGCCACAAACTTATCAAACAACTTACCAGCCCGCTGGGCAATCACTTGAGCATTTTGTTGCTGGTATTCACTGCGCCATAGGTTTTGAATGGTGCGCAGCGCCACCATCAAGCTACTTGGGCTTACCAGTAATACATTTTGCTCAACTGCAAAGGGAATCAAGGCGGGATCTTGCTCCATCGCAGCTAAATAAGCGCCTTCGATGGGAATAAACAACAACACATAATCCAAGGACTCTAACTGATAGAGGCTGTGATAGTCCTTTTTTGCCAAACCCACAATTTGCTGGCGCAAGCTTCTAACATGTTCTTTTAGGGCAGCTTGCTGGGCTTCTTTATCTTCGCTGTTGTAGTAACGCTCATAAGCCACCAAGTTCACTTTTGAATCAACAATAACAGCTTTATCATCGGGTAGTTTCACCACCACATCAGGTTTAATGGTTTTGCCATGCTGGTTAACCCCTACCACTTGGGTATGGTACTCATAACCCTCGCGCAAACCCGAAGATTGCAAGATCTGTTCGAGAATCAGCTCGCCCCAATCCCCTTGCTGCTTATTATCGCCTTTTAAGGCACGGGTTAAGCGCAGTGCATCTTCACTCATTTGTTGGTTGAGTTTTTGTAAAGATACGATTTGGTCTTTTAAAGAGTGGCGCTGCTTCGCTTCATTTTCATAGCTCTGTTGCACCTGCTGCTTAAAGCCATCTAACTGCTGTTTAAGAGGTTGCAATACCGCTTCAATACTTTGCTTACTTTGCTGTTGTAATTGCTCGCCTTTTTCAGCAAAGATGCGATTAGCTAATAACTCAAATTGCTGATTAACGCGCTGCTCGGATTGTTCTAAATAGTTGATTCTGTCCTGCAATGTGAGATCTTTTTGCTGTAACAAGGCGCAGCGCTGTTGTTCTCGCTGTAGTAGCTTTTGCGCCTCTTCAAATTGCTGCTGCACGCCCTGCAGGTGGCTTAATTCAGTTTCTAACTGCGCGCAGCTAATGGCTTGCTGCTGGCTTTGTTGAGTCAGTTGTTCTAGGGCAAGCTTGTCTGCGGCCGAGCTTTGCTCTAGAGCTGCTAGCTGTTCACTAAGTACTTGCTGAGCTTTTTTGGCTTGATTGAGTTTCAGCTTGCTAAGCAGGGCCACCAGCAACAGCAAAAACACTAGAGAAAGGCTAAGACTGGCAGTTAATTGATTAAATTGAGACAGGATAAACTCGATATTCACTGGATTTCCATTGTGATTTAACTAACTCGATGGGTATTATGCATCATACAGTAAGGCACCCGATAAGCTCGAGGCCGTTTACCACGATTTCACAATTCTTTTAGGAAAATCACCAACATGAGTATATTTTCAACAATTAAGAAGATGTTTGCCGTTGCTCCCGCCGAAGCGAAAACTTACCCAGAAGAACAGTACCAAGAATTTACCATTACGCCCGCTCCACAATCGGCCAATGGCCAATATCGGGTAGCGGCCTTAATTACCAAAACAGTGAATGGAGAACAAAAACAGCACAATTTTGTTCGCTCCGATACCTGTGCCAGTGCCGACGACGCTGCAGAACTGGCACTGCACAAGTGCAAGACCTTTATCGACCAAATGGGCGAGCAAATCTTCGATTAAGCGGCTTGCTCAAATAAGCGCCCCAGTACTTGTTTAACCGCATCAATATCAAAGGGCTTATCTACCAAGGCAGACACACCGCTCTGCCTTACTCCATCTAATTTTGCACCGTTATTCTCTGATGTAACCATTAATGCCGGAATATCACTAAAACGAGGGTGTTGTCGTAGCGCCTCAATCAAGGCAGCCCCGTCCATAACCGGCATGTTGTAGTCGGTAATCACCAAATCCACTTCATCTTGTTCTAATAAATTCAAAGCTTGTTGGCCATTTTCAGCAAATAACACTTGGGCCACGCCAATATTTTCCAAGACCCGCGCAATATGTCGGCGAGCCGTTAGGCTATCGTCCACCACCAAAATCTTTTTACTGGCGACATTAATCTCACTGATTAAATCTTGATCGGGTTCGATGTAACTAATGGTGGCCTGCAAAGCACCAAGCAAATGAGTAAATTCAAAGGGCTTGGGTAAGATGGCAATCACGCCGGCCTGCTTAATGGCATCTAGGGTATGATGGCAAGCTTCGCTAGAAATCAACATAAAGGCGATATCACGGCTTAAATCGTTGGCTCGAAGCTGTTGAACTAAATCGGTGGCGGTGCCATCGGCAAAGTACATGGAGCTCACAACCAGATCGGGCGCGGTTTTTATCGCCAATTCCACGGCCTGTTGGCAGTTTTCTGCCATCACAAAATTATCGATACCGGCTTCGTGTAAACGCGTGCGAATAATATTTCGCTGCATATTTGATGGTTCAACCAATAAGATCGTTAGATCCGCTAATGACAATGCTTCCATAACATCCTGTAAAAACTGGAAAATAAGACCACATATTAACGCGTTAAAGCGCCCATTTTTATCGCTAATTTGCTAATCTAGCATTCAGAGTTGAAAAACATGCTTTTAGTCACCAAATATGTGTCTAAACAACCAACGGAAATTGCTATGCAACCGACAACGCCAGTTATCGACATTACATTTGAAAACGCACAACAAGCCTTAATTGAAGGTTCAATGAGCCAACCGGTAGTGGTGCACTTTTGGTCGCCATCTAGCCCACAATGTGAACCCTTATTTACTTTGCTCCAGCATATTCATCAGCAACTTAACGGCAGTTTTACCCTTGCCCGAGTTAACATGGATGAATTGGCCCCGCTAGCCCAGCAACTCGGCGTAGCGCAGGCTCCCACCGTTATCGTGCTGAAAGAAGGTCGCCCTGTGGACGGTTTTGCTGATATTCCTGCACCAGAGCAAGTGCACGAAATGATCAGCCGCCACCTGCCGCCACCAGAAGAAAAACTATTTGCCGAAGCTAAACAGCTACTGGCAGAAGACCAATCGGCAGAAGCCTTAAAAGTGATCCGCGAAGCGCACAATTTGGCTCCTCAGCGTAACGACATCATTTTGGTGTTAATTAAAGCGCTGTTAAACAACCAACAAGCTGCAGAAGCCGAAACCCTGTTAAATGGCTTACCCTTAGAAGAGCAACAAGCTGAATACCACGAGTTAAAAAGTCAGTTAGAGTTATTGCAAGCCGCCGCCGAAAGCCCTGAGATTAAAGCCCTAGAAGAACAACTGGCCGCAGGTGAAGATAGTCCAGAACTACGCCTAAACTTGGCAATACAATATTCCCAGGCGGGGCGTAATCAAGAAGCACTTGAGCTACTGTTTGCCTTACTACAAAAAGACTTAGAAGCCTTAGACGGCCAAATTAAGAAAAACTTTTTAGATATGTTGGCCACCCTAAATGGTGACCCGCTGTCTTCTCAATACCGTCGTAAGTACTTCAGCTTACTTTACTAAACCCCAGTAACAACTAAGGCCAATGCACATGCATTGGCCTTTTACTTAGAACCCAGTCTTAACGCTACACTGTTTGAGAACTGAAGTTTTGCTGTTCTGTTAGTTGCGGCTCAGTTGTTTTTAGGTGGTTTTCATCTAAACGGTAAAAATGCATGATGAAAACTAACGAGGCAAACACCACACCAGGAATAAAGGTATAGAGTAAATTAATCCAAGTGAGCGTATGGCTTGATTGAACTTCCGCTCCACCGATATAACCTGCGCCAGCTAAAATCCAACCCACCATCGCGCCGCCAATAGCGATACCCGCTTTAATTGCAAACAAGTTGGTTGAAAACACCATGCCACTTAACGAGCGACCACTGCGAGATTTTTCATAGTCCACCACGTCACTCATCATGCTCCACAACAGCGGAGTAGTGCTCATTTGTATCACACTCAAAATGATGACCGCGGCAAATATTAAAACAATATTGCTTGGCGAGATAAAGAACATGAGTGCAGATAACAAACCAGAGATACCGATCAATATTTTGTAGGCTTTGATTTTGTTGAAACGACTTAATAAGGGGCCAGAGGCCATGGCGCCAACAATGTTAGCTAACATGGTAGTGACCATCAGCATAGTGGCTAAATCCGCCCGTCCCATCACGCTATTAACGTAATACATGGTAGACGCAGCTTTTAGTACCACACCTGTTAGCAACACAATATTGAGTATAAATAATACCCGCCATTGGGTATTGGCCCACAATAATTTTAAGTCTTCTAGTACAGAACGACGCTCTGTGGTGGCTAAGTCACTAGTGTGGTGTTCTTTGGTATTGGCGAAGCAGTAAAAGAATAACAGCATAGCGCCGCCCCCCATTACCGCCATGGCACCAAGATACCCTTTTTGCTCGTTACCTTGGCCAATAAGTTCAACTAATGGAAGAGCCACCAAAGCAACAATAAGTCCACCGGCGGTGCTCAAGGCAAAACGATAAGACTGTAACGAAACACGTTCTTTAGAATCACTGGTTAAGGCATTTGCCATAGCACAGTAAGGCACGTTAATCGCGGTGTAGACCAAGGTCAGCAAGATGTAAGAGGCATAGGCATAAATAATCTTGCCGGTGCTACCTAAATCAGGAGTATAAAAAGTAAACATACAGGCAATGCCAAAGGGAATGGCTAGCCATAAAATATAAGGACGATATTGCCCATGTTTAGTTCGAGTACGGTCAATCATCGCACCCATTAATGGATCGGTAATCGCGTCGATGAAACGAACCAATAAAAACATCGTTCCCATATGTACAGGAGAGAGCCCATAAACGTCGGTATAGTAATAGGCTAGAAACAGCATGACTGTTTGCCAGACAAAATTACAACCGGTATCACCTAAACCGTAGGCAACCTTTTCTTTAACCGAAAGTGGAGTACTACTCATTGTTATCTCCGAATTGACAAATTATCTTGTTCCATTGTCAACGAGGCCACCAATCTAGAAAATTATCTTTAATTGATTGTTAGTTGCGACATTTAACTCTTGTGATGATCATCACAGCAGAACATAACACTGATAATGCAAATCGAAAAAGAAGCTCGGTTTTTACCCACTAATCTAAATAAAACTCGTAATACACATCTAGGGCGTTATTCAAGCCAGAGAAGGCCTCAATAAATAACTTCGGCAATATTTCGTATTTAACAGTGAGCTCGTTCACTGGATCAAATACCCCCATACCATAACGTACTTGTACCCCAGGCAATACATAGGCGCTAACTTCAACTTGAGTAGAACTTCCCGAACCCGCAGTGCTTAAAGATAAGTCATTCAAACCTAAGGTAGAGCCAACCTTACCTACAATACCTTCGGTTCGACCGATGCCGGCACTGAGTAACATCGAAGATAAGGCGTTATCATCTTGCTCGGTATCACTCAGTCCGCGGCCACGTAATAGATAGGACAGCATTTCGTTTTGCGACATTGATGGCTCAGAGTACAGGGTCACTTGTGGTGCGTCAGCTAAACCAATAACCTTAACCCCAACAGTCACATTATCAGAGATGGTGTCGGGATTACGAATCGCTTGAAAATCCAAATAAGGCTGCTCAATAGGACCATTAAACATGATCCAGCCTTTTTCTATCAGCAAATTTTGCCCATAGGCTCTAAAGCTACCGTCGACTAACTCGATTCGACCATCTGCCAATAAGGGTTCGTTAGCCGCTTGTTTCAAACTGAGTAAACCTTTTAAACGGGTATTTAAGCCCAGCGCTTCTAAGGTAATCTTATCTGCCAAGCTAACTCTGATATCCAATTGGGTACGCTGCGTGCCCACGGCCTCGGTTTGCTCTTCAATCACAATGGCATCACTGGATTCTGATATCGCCGAATCGGGTAAGCGTTTCACCTTAATGCTGCCCTCTTCCACATTGATATCACCGCTAACATCGATCAGATCAGGTTTGATTTTAATCTTCACCGCGGGTGAAACGGCAAAGCTGGCATAGGGGTCGATCACCAAGGGCAACAAACTCGCGTTAAAGTCTAACTCACCGGTTAATTGATTATTGGGCCAAGCAAACTGGCCTTGCCACTGAGCAATTTTGCCGCCACTGGTAAACTGCCCTTCAAGCTCGGCTTGTTGATTATCAAAACGCAGTTGGGTTTGTAGGTTCTCTATGCTTAAGGGTAACTGAGGCCCAGAAAGATAGGCTTCGCTTAGTTTAATCTCTCCGTCTAAAGAAGGCTTGGTTACCGCTCCACTGAGCAAGACTTGGCCAGTAATCTCACCTTCAATGTTGTCCAAGATCGGGAAAAACGGCAATAAGGGGCTAAGCTGAAGCTGGTCTATGTTTAACGCGCCATTAATTTCCCCATTTTTATCAATAGCGGTGCTCCCCTTGGACTCCAGTTTGCCCAACTCTTTTGATACAAACACCGCATTCCAATTAAGCATGCTGTCAGCCAATTGCGCGTCTACAAGCAAACTTTGATAATGCAACTCTTTGGTTTCTATTTCATCTTGTTGCACCAAGCTGCCAGGCGATAACTGTAATTTGAGCGTAGCTGTTTGCGGTTGCCATTGTTGCAATTGCGCATCCAAATCCATTGAAGCACTGCCTTCTAGCCGAGTGCCTTCAGGCATTAGTGAATTGAGCACGGCAAAGTTAAACTGTTGCATGCTAAGTACCAAGGCACTATCGCCACTGCTAGTAAAGGGTTGTAGCAAACAGATTTGGCTTACATCACGCGACCAACAATGCTCACCCACGCTCACCACGCCCTGTTGGTAGCTCAGCTCAATGTCTTGCGATAAATCCCAACGGCCTAACTCGGCACTAATATCGGCTTTATCCAGCACCCCACTCCAGTTTTGCGTATCACCTTGACCCAGCGCGGATAAATGCAAACTGCGCTCGGCTTGTTCAGCACTTAAGCTAAGACTTTGTTTACCCTGCGCACTTTTATAAGCTAAATCAACTTGCTCGATCCGCTCTCCAGCGACCTGTAATTGGGCTAATCCTAGCTGCAGCTGCCCAGTGAATGTGCTGTCCAACTCTAGGCTGCCCGAGGAGTTTACTTGCGCCAAGCTGAAATCCGGTGTATCCAATTGCTCTGCCGTTAGCTGCCAATTAATAAGCGGCTGGCTGAGCGTACCACGCACTTTAACTTGCGCTTGGGCTAGGCCTTTATCAAACCAAGGCAAATCGGCTAATTGTTCAGCGTCTAGTTGGCCATCAATACTAATTTGCTGTTGCTGCTGTTCTAGGGTGGCAGATAAACGCTGCTCAGCTAACTGAACCTCGAGTGTGGCCTGATTCCGCTGCTCGGCCAAATTACCTTCGCCTGAAGCCTTAGCACTTAAGGGTAAACCCAACCAACGCCCTTGAATGGCCGCTTGACTCACCTGCCATTGCTGCTCGTTCAAGCTCGCCGAAATTTGCCCATCAATATCAGGCAAACTGATTTGCTCGCCCAGATCTAACCAATGACTTAGCTGTAAGTCACTAAAAGTGGCATTTAGCTGTGCTTGGACTTGCTGCTGCCAACTGGCTGCGCCGCTTAGCTTAAACTGCCCTATGCCATGATCTGGCTCTGCCGAATCAATATCGTTTACCGACGTAGCTTTTCCATCAAGTAATTCTCCGCTTAAGGCAAAAGCCGATAACCGAGATAAATCCCCTTGTACATCGCCGCTTAAGCGCAGAGCTTGAGCCCCCGCAAGCTCACTATTAATTTGCGCTTGATAAGCCGACAGATCACCACTGGCTAAAATATTCAGTTGTTCTAAGCTAAGCTGCTCTGCTACTAGGCTTAGGGGTTGCTTTAATTCTGCGCGTAAATCAAAAGGCAGGTTAGGTTTAAGCCACGCCAGCTGGCCGTCTACTTCTGCCGCCACGGCTCCTTGCGATTGCAGCCATAGCTCTAAGGCCTTACCGTCGCCATTTAAACTAAATTGCGTGCTTAAGCTTTGCTCCAGCAAAGGCATCTGCCAGTGACCGCTTAAGTTGGAAGCAAAATTATGCTTGAAGGCTTGCTCGCCGGATAACTGCAACTGACCCCAAGGGCTGTCGATGAATAGCTGTTTTATAAACAGCTCACTAAAACCCACATCGGCCTTAGCAGTAGCAAGAGGAAACGCTAAAGACTGCTCTGCCACTTCAATTTGCCCTTGGCTAAGGCGTAAATCGGCTACCGCGATTTGATAGGGTAAGACAATCTCGGGAAGCTCTACCTGAAATGGCAGTAGCGGCTCATCCTCGCTGGCAGGCGAAGCTGGTGAAGAAGACTGAGGCAAAACCAGTTGCCACTGGTCTAAGGCTAAATAATCCACGCTTATTAGTTTGCCTTGCCAGTGGGCTTGCCCCTGCAATTGCTGCCAGCTTATCAGTATACCGTCGATCTCGAGCTTGGCTTTCGCCACGTTTAAAGCCTTTAACACAAAGGGCACTGGCGGTAACCATACCCCGCTGCTTGGCGCGGCCTCTTCTGTTTGCTCGCTGCTGTAGGCCAGCAGCTGTTCGGTATCTAGGTCTAGACTAAAGGCCTCGCTGCTTAGCGTTTCTACGCACAATTGGCTTTGGCTAATACAAACCCAATCGAGCTTAATATTTAGCCCATCTAACTGCACCTTTAAGCCAGTTTGCTGCCAAATCACTTGTTCAGCTGAAATCCCCGAATAGAGATTACCTTGGGCTTGGCTAATCGTTAAACCATCCACCCACTGATCCACTTTGGCCAAAATCCACTCGGTGCTTGGGCTAAACGACAACGCCAACACTACGCTTAGCAGCAGCGCACTAATAGCGATTAGGGTTAAACGGACCACTCTAAAAATCATAAATCTGGCCCTAGAGAAAAGTGCAGTCGCCAAGCATCGGATTCGTTTTGCAGGCCTGCGGCTAAATCGACACGCAAGGGGCCAATCAAGGTTAACCAGCGAATGCCCATACCCACACCAAAAGAAACCGGCTCAGAGAAATCGTTAGTGGCGGTTCCGGCATCCACAAAAGTCGCCCAACGCCACTTTTCAGCGAACTGATAGTTATATTCTAAACTGCCAACGGTGAGGAACTTGCCGCCAATTAACCGGCCGTTATCATTCCTCGGGGCGATAGTTTTATAGTCATAACCGCGAATGCTTTGGTCACCACCGGCGAAGAAACGCATCGATGCCGGCACATCGGTAATGTTATCGACCCAAATACCGCCTAAATCAACACGCACCAACAAGCGGTGATTTTGATAAGAACGTAGCCATTTAGCTAAAGCAGCAAAGCGCAGCAGCTCTACATCCGAGCCCCAATAAGGGTGTCCAAGCTCAATACTGGCCTGCAAGTTATCGCCCCAATGAGGGTCTAAACCGCCACGGGTACGTAAGCGGGAAAAGTTAGCGCCGGGTAATACCAAGTCAGTTACCGATGACTGCTCTGCCTGTTTATAGCGTTCATGCTGCCATTTCAAAAATATCGCGGGCTGCCAGTCGCCTTCCAAGCGCCATTGCCGAGTGGTTGATAAAATGGTTTTGTCACTCTCGGTATCATTGGTTTTTTCGCGAATAAAACCACTTTGTACGTCAAGGTAATCATCAACCGGATTAGCAATTGGAATACGATAAACTAATTGCGCGCTTTGCTTAGGCTCGGAGCCTTCCAATTCCAAGGTGACACTATGGCCACGCATGTTCACCCAAGGTCGATTCCACTTAAAGCGCGCTCTTGGCCCTACGTCAGTGGTAATGCCCCCACCCACCTCAAAAATGTCACGGTGTTTTAATTGCAAGCCAACTAAAATATCGATTTTGTTATCATGGCGATTTTCAATGTCGGGCCGTACCGATATCACTTGAAAGTAATCGGTATCACCTAAACGTTGATTAAACTCACCCACTAACTGAGAGTCGTAACGGTCTTTCTCGCTAAATTCCGCCAAATTAGCAAACATAGTTCTGGGTAGTTCAGGGTTAGTGAATACCACGTCACCAAAGTGGTAACGAGCACCAGAGTCATAATTGAGGTTAATCACCGCGGTGTTGCGTTTAATGCTAATTTTGATTTCGGCCTGATGAAACTGCGCATCAAAATAACCGTAGCGTGAAGCCAAATTATTGAATTCTGATTTGAGCTTGTCGTAAGCCACATGGCTAAATACCGCCCCTTCTGCCAAACCACTTTTATTTACAGCGCTAGTAAAACGGCTATCTTGGGTAGCCTCTCCGTTAAACTGAAAGTTAAACTGGCTAATGGTGAGCGG
Source organism: Agarivorans gilvus (assembly GCF_001420915.1). NCBI lineage: Bacteria > Pseudomonadati > Pseudomonadota > Gammaproteobacteria > Alteromonadales > Alteromonadaceae > Agarivorans > Agarivorans gilvus. The sequence goes on from NZ_CP013021.1 coordinate 586,388, forward strand.
TCGCCCTTGATCAACCGATACCAGAAAACGTCCTTTTTCCTGTTCGGTGATCTGTATTTTACTTTGGTAATAACCTACAGCACGCAGCGCCAAGTTAGCTTGCTCTAAGCTGGCACTGATTATACGGCGACGACTGGTATGCTCGGGAAAGTTTTGCGCTTCGAGATACACCTTCACATTGTCTTCTGCTTCAGCGGTCAAGCCTTGGTAAGAAAAATCGATTGCTGCCACAGTTGTAGTAAACAGAGCGAGCAATATCGGCCAACAGCGCAAAAACAATCCACTAATCCTTAAGGTATTTCTCTTTTAACGCTAAGTTTAAAGCTTTTTTTACAGTTTAAAACCCATTATGCCGTTAAGCTTAAGTAAATGAGAATATTAGCTTTAGGAAAGCGTCAATGAGACAAACTTGGCCTAAACCAGTAATCGGTTTTGCTGGCTTTAGCGGTAGCGGAAAAACCACCTTAATTAGCCAATTATTGCCCCTGTTAAGCCAACAAGGTTTGGCAGTGAGTGTGCTTAAACATAGCCACCATCAGCTTGAACTGGATAAACCGGGTAAAGATAGCCAGCGCTTTGTTCGCGCAGGTGCCAGCGAAGTGGTATTGGCTTGCCCCAATCGGCGCTATCACTTTAGCCAACAGGATGATCACGACCAGCTTAATCAACAGCTAGATTGGCTCAACTGGCAGCAATGTGACTTAGTCTTGGTAGAAGGCTACCGCCACAGCAACATGGCAAAAATTGAAGTTCACCGCCCGACACTAGGCAAACCTTTACTCTACTCCGAGGATAACAACATTATCGCTATTGCCAGCGACCAGAACATTGATTGCTCGATACCCTATTTGAACTTAAACCAAACCGCGCAGGTGGCCGAATTTATTTTAAGTTATATTCGTGCTAGTAATTAGCGAAATAAAATCATGCTGTTAACGGTCTAGCTAACTAAGTCTTGTACTAAGAGAACCACTATGTCACTGCGCAAACTCGCTCTTTTTGTTCTTATCATCCTCGCCATAGCCGCTTTCTGGTGGTTTGATCTTAACCAATGGCTTAGCTTCGATACGATAAAGCAGCATCAGCAAGCACTACTAGATCACGTTGATCAACGACCACTGCTGGCCGCACTGTTATTTTTTATCATTTATATCGTGGCAACAGCCCTGTCGATCCCCGGCGCAGCCTTGCTGACGCTATTGGCCGGTGCCTTATTTGGCGTGGCTCAGGGTGTACTGATTGTGTCCTTCGCCAGTACTATCGGCGCAAGTCTTGCCTTTATTGCCGCCCGCTATTTATTTCGCTCTAGCATCGAAACACGCTATGCCAACAAACTACACAAGATCAATCAAGGCATAAACCAAGATGGCGCTTTTTACTTATTCAGCCTGAGGTTAATTCCTATCTTTCCATTTTTTCTGATCAACTTAGTGATGGCACTCACCCAATTACGCTTAAAAACCTACTATTGGGTTAGCCAAGTGGGCATGCTGCCCGCCACTATTGTTTACGTGAATGCTGGCACCGAGTTGGCTAAACTCAACAGCCTATCGGGGATCTTATCTCCCTCCTTAATCATTGCCTTTAGTTTATTGGCGCTGCTTCCCTACTTCAGCAAGGGGTTTATTAATCGGCTTAAGCGACAACGCGTCTACGCGGGCTTTAGTAAACCCAAGCAGTTCGATAACAACTTAACCGTGATTGGTGCCGGCGCTGGTGGCTTGGTTAGCGCCTACATAGCCGCCACGGTTAAAGCCAAAGTGAGCTTGATTGAAAAACACCGCATGGGTGGTGACTGCTTAAATACCGGTTGTGTGCCCTCTAAGGCCTTAATTCGCTGTGCCAAGTTTGCTTATCAAGCTAAACACGCAGACGAATTTGGTTATCAGGCAAGTGCCCAACTGCCCGACTTCGGCGAAGTGATGGCAAGAGTAAAACAAGTGATCGCAGAGATTGAACCGCATGACTCGGTAGAGCGTTATCAACAACTTGGGGTTGAGTGTATTCAAGGCGAAGCCTACATTCATAGCCCTTGGGAAATCGAAGTGAACGGCCAGCGCATTACCAGCCAAAACATTGTAATAGCCACCGGCGCTCGCCCTGCGGTGCCACCCATTCCCGGCTTGACCGAAATAGATTACTTAACCTCTGACACTCTATGGCAATTAGAGCAGCGCCCAGAACAGCTTTTAGTATTAGGCGGCGGCCCTATTGGCTGTGAACTTAGCCAGAGTTTTTCCCGCTTAGGCTCGCGCGTCACAATGGTGGAAATGGCCGAGCACTTGTTGGTAAGAGAAGATGATGAAGTGAGCCAGTTAATCGAACAGCAATTTCGCCTAGAAGGCATAGAGCTATTTCTAGGCTGGAAGGCTCAGGCCTTTGAGCGCGAAGATGGACGAAGCAAGGTCATTCTTGACAAAGATGGCCAGCAGCACACTCTGTATTTTGACAAGCTTATTTTAGCACTGGGCCGCGTGGCCAATACCCAAGGCTTTGGCTTGGAACAACTAGGCATAGAAAACAATGACAACGGCACCATTGCGGTAAATGCCCATTTGCAAACCAAATACCCCAATATTTTCGCCGTGGGCGATGTGGCCGGCCCCTACCAGTTTACCCATGTTGCCGCCCACCAAGCTTGGTATGCGGCAGTAAATGCGCTATTTGGCGCAGTAAAAAAGTTTAAAGCCGACTATCGAGTGATCCCCGCCGCCACCTATACCCACCCCGAGGTTGCCCGAGTCGGCTTAAACGAACAGCTAGCTAAAGCTCAGGGAATCGATTATGAAGTCAGCCGTTACCAGCTAGCGGAGTTAGACCGCGCCATCACCGATGGAGCCAAGCAAGGTTTTATCAAGGTTCTCACCGTGCCCGGCAAAGACAAAATACTCGGTGCGACCATTGTCGGCGAACAGGCAGGTGAAATGCTGGCTGAATTTAGCCTAGCCATGAAACACAACCTAGGTTTAAACAAGATCCTCGGCACTATTCACGCCTATCCCACCATGATGGAAGCCAACAAATATGTGGCGGGAGAATGGAAAAGAAACCACGCTCCACAAAAAGTGCTTCACTATTTAAGCCAGTATTTTCGCTGGAGCCGCGGCGCTAGTTAGTGTGAGTGTATCTGCTGATACACACCTGAGGGCCTTGATTTGTTACGTTAATTCTTCAACCAACATTTGGAATTCGCTTGACGGACTACCTTGCTCGATATAGTCAATTACTGTTTTGTAGTTTTCACAAATTCTATATTGCTTCATTGTAGGTTTTTTAGGATCTTTGTAGTTTTTGATAACACCTTTATCTAAAAGCTGTCGCAACAACTTAACAGCAGACAGTTTTTTTCTGACCTCTTCCTGCTTTCGCGGATAGAAATTTCCCCGCTGATAGAAGAGTTTAAAAACTTTTTCTAATTCTGATTTTATAGCTTCTTGCGTACTCTCAGATTCATGTTGTTTTTCTGATAACAAATGCTGTATTGCAGTCAGGTCGCAACTACTACTAAAAACACCCTCTGGTATCCTATAGTTAACCCCTACTCTCGGATCTATGCCTTTAAATATAGAATCATGAAAAACAGTTTTATCATCCATATTGCATTCCCAAAAGTATTCATAGTTATTAAATGTACAACCTACCAACTCCTTTCCCCTAAAATCAAATGTTGGCTTTGACGTGGAAGAACCAAATATGTCGACTAGACAAACCCCGACTAATTTTCCGTCTACACCGAATAGTTTTTCTAACAAATCAGTTCTTGAGCTCAAATTAGATTGCCTTTCGCTTCCCTTTTGAAGAATGGTCAAAAGAAATGAAACAACCGATGAAACAAAAACTTCATAATTCACGCCTTCAATTTTTTCCACTGCCTCAATTATCTCAATGCAAAAAATAATTAGCTCATCATCAAGTATTAGCTTTTCCGCAACAGACTCAGTAAAACTACTATCATACTTTAAATAACCACTTACGATCCTAACCAGCTCCTCATCAACCCCACTCAACTCTTTTTGTTTAAAAAAATAATAGACTAAAAGTCCTTTAAAGTAAGTATCAAAAACATCATACCTAAAATAAATCATATTATTTTCACACTGAACCAGAGGGTGACCTTTTATCTTCTCAATTAGCGAGTTGTCAAAATCCTTTATTATATTTATAAGTTCTTGTTTAATATCATATAAGTTAATTCCATTCTGTTTATTAGCAGATATTCTAATAAATAGCTCTATCTGCTGGTCAATTGACATACTTTCTAATTTTATTATTTCCCGCCGGCAAACCTGAGAAATCAATTGATCAGTATGCTCTTCTGGAATTAAATACTTACTCTGGAAAGGGGTTTGTTCTTTTTGGCTACATCTTTCGAGTTAATTAAGTATCCAATCATATCAAGTAAAAAAGGAATGTAAGTTTTATTACCAATTCCGTTTGATGGTGAAGAAACTTCGATAGCCAAATCATCGGCCATAGCCATAGCCTTTTGAACTTTTTTTACATCACCTTTTAGTTTTTGTTCAAAAAAGTCATTTGCTAAGTTTTCGTTAAATGCTTTGAGTGTTATCTTGGGTAGAAGTATTTTCTTGCCGACTTCATTCCAAAAATGATCTCGACAAGTAATAAGTACTTTTGTTTTATGTAGGCCAGAAGAGTACTCTTCAAATATTGAGGTTATAAATTGCTCTACATCAAATTTATCTCCAAGCTTAGCAATTACTTCATCTATGCCATCAAGAACAACAATTAAGCTCCCATTATCAATAGATAGTTGAAGTGACTCTTTGTCAAATCTAGCCCCCTCAATTTCGTCAGCGTCCATCAATGCTTTATAAAAATCAAAGACATCTGAAACCTTATTATCAATACTGAAGTTTCTAGATAGCTCGCTTATAATTTCTTTTGAATCTATAAATAATATTCCGGCCTCTTGGTTTTCTTCTTTCACCGAATCTAAAAACTGTTTAGCTAACGTAGTCTTACCTATTCCTCCGTGTCCACTAACAACGAAAAGAGGCTCGTTTTCTGAATTAAACCAGTCTTTGAGTCTATCTATTGCAGGCAAATCAAAAGCATCATCTTCATCGTAAAGGCCGTTTACGTAAACAGGCAAATTAAACTTTTCAAATGGTAAAATACAATCCTTGTACAAGTGCTCATAACCAAACTCATCAATAAAGTAAACGTAATCAGAGTTAAATAGCCTTTTAATGTTCATTTTTCTTCGTTCGACATCTTTTATCTTAGGCCGGTCAATTAGTACAATTGCGACTGAAAAGTTACTAATCAAGTTTTTCTTTTTTATTTCACCCTTAGTTCTCCCTTGATTTGAAGAGTCGTGTATGTAAATAAACTCTCTCAAACCAGAAAACCCATCCTCTAGTCTATATACCTCATATATTATATTTTCTTTCCAGTTTCTCTCTTTAACAGGAAACTTTTCAGCCAACGAAAAACTTGAGTTTTTATCAATAAACAATTGAATTGTTTTTTCAATTGACTTCTCTGATGTAGACAATTCATCATCTGGATTTAGCTTTTTAAAAAGTGTGGAGTCTTTATATTTAGAAAATTCACTTTTCAGATTTTCAATTTCATAGGGCGTTGCTGTACGAACCTCATCTGTTTTCTGACCTTTTCTTATTAAAACAGCCCCTTCGTCTAGGTGACGGGTCTTAGTCTTGAGTTGTCTTTTTAATTCAATTAAATTAACAGGACTCGGAATTTCGAAAACTAACAACGTGTTTGATTCAATCGATATTTGGTGAACATAAACATCTACAAGTGCTGGCCTTGTGAAATTTTCTAGCTTTTGCAAGAGCATTTTTTTGAAGGCACTCAGGTTTTTCAACTGCTTTATTTTATCTATGGCGATGCTGTATAAATTTTCCTCTTCTTCTGAAAACCCAAAAATTAGATAGCGATGCTCACCAACCTTATTGAGATACCCATTCGCTAAAGAAACCAGATCTTTGATCAGTTCCCCCCACTTATCTGCCATCTCTTCACTGGGCGTAGAGTCATCCCAATACCACTGCCTTTTAAACTCTAACGTTGGGGACTCTTCTCTTTTCAGAAGAACAGAAATATCCTCTTTCATTCTTTGCATTCCTTGCTAATTTTTCACCATATAAATGATGTTTAATACTTATACAGCCGCATAACATTTGTATAATGCTCATGCGCATTTAATAAATGCTATTAACTCAGCCTCGCCTCAGCGAAGCCCTTGATTAATAACAACTCTATCAGAATGGTATGATATAAACGAGCAGCAAAACCGGAAACGTGTATATTGTGAGAGCTGGGTAGCTAAGGCCTACACACTGCGTGCGTTTATCTTGCAATAACAACAGTGTATGACTTGCTTGGCCAACTTAGCTGAAGGGTTTGAGCGAAGCCAAAGGCAGGAGCAACAATAACAGCCTGCATTAAGTTTTTTGCTGCCAAGAGTTGGCGTAAATCGGCGTGAATAATCATTATCAGGGAAGCGATTGAACAGTTGAACATTGGCGAGAATAAGGCTTGGCAAAGCAAACATCGCCTCCCCTCAACAAAGCGTAGCTAAAGGGAGAGAGATATTAGCTTTGCAGCAAGCATTTTAGGTATCGCCTCATAGGCTGACTATTTCCGGCTTCATACTATAAAGAACGAACAATACCTCTTCTTTCTCTCGCTGGCCTACATCGTTTTTATTAAGCGCCTCTAAGGCATCGTCTAATACAGCAAGAAACTCTTCACCGCTAATATTCATACCTTTATGTGTCGCCACCATATCCTTACCTTGGTAAACGTTGGGGCCTCCGGTACCGGCAATAAAAAACGTAGCTGCGCCATTTTTTAAAGCCGCTACATTGCTGTTTGCATACCTTGGCGAGATTTTGGGGTTTGCCAGATGAATATCTACCAAATCACCGGCTAACTTGGTGATTCCTTCTGTGCCACCTAAACGAACATACAATGAATCAGACATATCTTCCTCCTTTAAAGAAGTACTCTATGAGGATAGTTCACCCCGCTTAAATGCCATACAAATGTACTTGGCGAGAAGCCTAGTTGTGATTTGGTGAGGTATACAAATGAATACAGCTAGCCATTAGCCTGCTGCAAACTCGCCTACAGTGGGGCTTAAGGCTGTGGTAATACGAGATAGAGACTACAGATTTCTATTTGTCTCACTTATACGACAAGGGGTTTAATCATTAGCTGGGCTGCTTCGCCATAACTTGGGTCAACCGGCTGATTCACTGTTGTGAATCCTTGCTTCTGCCAAAACGGGAATGAGTCTTGTACCGCTACCAACATAATTTGCTGGTAGCCTTTAGCCAGGGCCGTCTTAAGGAGGTGAGTAAACAAACTTTTGCCAATACCTCTACCCGCTGCTGCTTTCGCCACGGCAAGGTCATGTAAAAACAGTACCGAAGCTTGGCTGTTGGTTGTTAAGGGCTTAAATAGTTTAGGCGGGGTTTGCCCATGCCAAGCATGAGCCAGCAAGTAGCCGATAACTTCGCCCTGCTCTTGATATATGAAGCAGCTGTCTGGTGAATTTAACCACTTACTCTTCAACACTTGCAGCGTTTCTGGCTCTACAGACAAATACACTTGCCCTTGTAATTCAACTATCTGCGGCCAGTTAACATCCACAATCTTTTGTATTGGCATTTACATCTATTACCTTCATTTAAAAAAAACGAGCATGGCTAAGCTTGCTACGTTACTAATTATTTTCAGTCGTGGCCGCTTGCATTGGCTTCACATATTCACAGCGGCCATCTTCTAGGTAATGACCACAGACAAAATACTGATCCTTCCACAGGATCTTCTCAGGATTCCACATGTTCGTATTATTAAAAACGCATGCACACGGTTGTTCGCTCATAATTTCACTGATTTTTCGACTGGTTTTTTTTGGTTTTTTGGCTTCATCTCGCTGCTTTATAGCTTCCATAAGCCTAGCCTTGGCTCGCTCAGTCTCAGTTCTTAGTGCTGGCGATTGGTTTAGCTCTGTATCCTGCTGTGAGTAAGCAGCAGGGCTGGTGATTAAAGGAAGCAACAGCAGAACAAGACAAATAACATTTTTCATTTTTTACCTCTTAAACTGAAAAACACTTAACGGCATGACCAGCAGCTATAAAAATAGACATTAGCTAAAGCACTATGCTTTTGCTTCTAATAACTCGCGTAAAGCAGTAGGCAATATGGCGCGAGTTTTTTGAGTAATGGCTTGTTCGTGCTTTTGCCATAACACCCCAAGATAAACGATGGCTAAGCCAATGGCGCTTAAGACCACCGGAAATAACCAGCTGTCTTTAAATACGCTAAAGGCTAAATAACCCAGGTAGCTGCAAGCACCCAGTGCGCCACATACCACAAAAATTCGCCGCACTAATAATACACCTATACCTATCATGCTGAGGTTAATGCACAAATAGAAGAACTTTGACAGCTCACTGTTGGAGTGCATCGAAGACAAACTGCCCCAAAACGCCAATACCCCAAACAGGTAGATCCAAAAAGCATAATCGGCTTGTTTACGAGTGCGAATGTCCACCCAAAAGGCTAAACCAATCATTAATAGTCCTGAATATAGCGAGACCAGTTTTCGTAATTCCCAGGAATAATCGCCGCCCGAGAGCATGGCACTGATATCCATACTCATATACCAAAGCGTGGCAGCGATAGGCATAAACAAGAAGGGATATTTATATTTCCAAGCAATCACCGCCCCCACTGCTAGGGTGGCCAGTTCCATATATAACCAATGCCATTGAATGTAACGATGATAGTCTTGATAAACGCTATTATCGGGCCACAGCCCTAAGTAAACTTGCAAACCATATACAGCCAAAGGCGTTAAACACACCACAAAGGTGGCGCAAATACCGGCGGGAATATTGAGCTGCTTAGCTGCAAAAACGCTGCTAAGTTTCAAACCCAAGGCCGCATAAATGCAGCAAATAACCAAGATCCCGCCGCCGCCAAAGGCCTCCCAGCCCAGCGTCATAAATATGCTCATTGCGCCAATGGCGATCAACCCGCCAAAATAATAAAGCACATGGGTAAAGTTGAATCTGGGTGTGTCTTTGGCTTGTTCGCTTAAGTACTGGTACAGCGCTTCTGCCTGTTCAGCTGAAATGATATTTTCGGCCGCAGCGGCGGCTAAGTGCTTTTTGCTTACATCCATGTATTGTCTCTCTACTAGCAGCGCCTTAATGATTAGCCGAAGCGCGTATTATTCAATACGTTTTTGCCAATCGTATTCCATTTGGCGAGCCACTTGTTCTGCCAGAGCATAACTTTCAAGTTGCGCCACCAAGAATAAACTCATATCAATGCCGGCAGAAATGCCCGCCGAGCTAATGTATTTGCCCGCATCCAGCCAACGTTTATCACTGAGCACCGTTAATTGCGGGAAATCCGCCGCCAAATCGGCAATATCTTCCCAATGGGTGGTCACCTCTAGGCCATCTAACAAGCCAGCGTTGGCCAACAAAAATGCCCCGGTACACACCGATGCTACTTTACTCGCTTGTTGGTCGACTTGAGCTATCCAAGCCAGTACATTGGGTTTGAGCATTTCATCGGTATGCACTCCGCCAACAACAATCAATAGATCGATAGGAGGGTGAGCATCTATCGAATAGTCGGGTAATACACGAAAGCCCCCTCGAGCCACCACAGGGTCTTGAGTTTCGGCGACTAAAAAGACCTTCCAGTTGCTAGCCTGTAACCTTTTTGCTGTGCTAAACACTTCAAAAGGCCCGGAAAAATCCAATACCTCTGCATCTTGATAGATATAGATCCCAATATTCACTCTGCCTCCATCTGCTAGGCGTCTTGAAGATTAACCAGCAAATGCTGCCAAATAAGAGAGTAACAATAAGGCTAACTTACATGGCAACAAAGGCAGTTTCTGTGATTTGACTTCAGCTAATTCGAATGACTTATTTGGCTTTAAACCATAGCGCTTTGGCCAACAAACAGGCGTTCTTCAAAGATTTCTGGCTCCAAAGCTTCACTAAAATAGAAACCCTGATATACCGTACAGCGGCGATATTTAAGAAACTCTAGTTGATACTCGGTTTCTACCCCTTCGGCAATCACTTCTAAGTCTAAGTTTTCCGCCATCGAGATAATGGTGGTGATAATGGCACATTCACTGCCACCGCTTTGTAACTCACTCACAAAAGACTTATCAATCTTCAAACAGTTAATTGGTAGTTTATTCAGGTAGGCCAAAGAGGAGTAGCCAGTACCAAAGTCATCCACCGAGAAGCGTACGCCAATGTCACGTAGCGCCTGAATTTTTTGCACCGTATCTTGTACGTTATCTACCAAGACGCCTTCGGTGATTTCTAATTCAATTAAACGCGGGTCACAACCAGAAGCCTTGATAATATCCAAGGTTTCCTGCACAAAAGTATCGCGGTGGAACTGATTAGGGCTGACGTTTATCGACAAAGTTTTAAAGTTTTCAGGTAGTCCGCGGTCTTGCCACGTTTTTAAGGTTTCACAGGCACTGCGCATCACCCATTGCCCTAGCATTAAAATCAGCCCGTTTTCTTCCGCAAGAGGAATAAAGCGCCCTGGTGAGATCCAACCCAACTTGGTATCAAACCAACGTAATAGGGTTTCCGCCCCCACCATTTCAAAATTGGCGTTATAACGCGGCTGGAAGTACGCCACCATATCTTCGCTTTCTAAGGCGTGACGCATCAGCTTAGTGAGTTGATGACGTTCTTGAATTTCATCGGCCATTTTCTCAGAAAAAACATGCACACTAGAGCGCTCATGATCTTTACCATGATAGAGCGCGATGTCGGCTTGTCTGAGGATTTCAGTGGCATTGCTGTCTTGGTTGGGGAACAGTGCCACACCGGTGGTGAGGTTAAGCGAAATCTGGTTACCCTTAATCACAAACTCTTTGTGAATCACTCGACCAAGCTGCTCGGCGATTTGACTGGCTAAGTACTGCGCTTCTTCTCGGTCGTTAGACAGATTCGGCACCAATAGTGCAAATTCATCGCCACCTAAACGCGCCACCGTTTCGGCACTGCTACGCCCTTCTCTTAAGCGATGTGCAATCAAGCGTAATAACAAATCGCCCGCAGCATGGCCCAGCATGTCGTTTACGTTTTTAAAATGGTCGATATCTAAATAAATCAGTGCGCCAATTTTGTTGTTTTTACGGCCACGTTCAATCTCTAAATCTAAATTTTCCAGCAGCTTACGCCGATTTGACAAGCGAGTAATGTCATCATGCGAGGATTGAAAACGGACTAACTCTTGGGCCGAGCGGACCTCAGAGATATTGGTTTGGGTACTAATCACCCGTGACGGCAAGCCCCGCTCACTACGTTCTACTACCATGCCGCGCGATAATACCCACAGGTAATGGCCGTCACGGTGGCGAACGCGGTGCATGGCTTCGTACACTTTGGTTTTCTTTTTCAAGTGTTTACGTAGTTCGTTCAGAGTTTTATCAAGATCTTCGGGGTGAATGCGCGATTCCCATTCCTCGATTTTTTCGCCAATTTCGTGCTCTTGGAAACCGAGCATCGCTTTCCATTGTGGCGAGTAATACACCGTATTGGTGATCAGGTTCCAATCCCAAATACCGTCACCAGAGCCGCTTAAGGCAAACTGCCAGCGCTGCTCACTGCGTTGCAACTGGGCGAAGCTACTATGAATACCATCGGCCATTTTGCCAATGGCATGTTCCAGCGCGCCAATTTCACCCTGACTTTTGGCTACAATTTGCGCATTACTTTGGGTTTGGATCTGTCGGGTGCGGCCTACTAAGCGGTTAATCGGCTGTACCAATAAGCGGTTTAGCATTAATACCAATAACGACATCGCAATCGACATATAGATGAAGCTTTTCACCGCTTCATCAAAAATGGCTCGCCGCTTGACCAACCAACTGTTCTCTAAGTTATAACTAACAAATATCGCCCCTTGCTCGGGGCGGCGTAAGCTGTCTTCCCGCGGCCCCATGTCTAGAGGTAAATACAAATTCACCTGCCATTGCTTGGCTAAAATTTGCTTGATGGGTGAACGCGTCTCCCTCACCTGTTGGAATAGGTCACTATTAAAGAAGTTAGCGTTGTCGGCAGCAAATAAACTCTTTTCAGCACGTTTATTGGATAACTGCACCAAACCTTGTGGATCAATAATTTGTAATGAATCTAATTGATGGTTTAGTGCAAACAAAGTGAGCTGACGCTCGGCAATGTTCCATTGGTGGCGAGACAGACTGTCTGACAGAGTTTGTTGTAATTGGTAAGCCGAATTAAGCAAACTAACGCTGGTATCATTGGCTAACTGCTGCTTTTGCTCGTTTAAGGTGCCCACCAACAATAAGCCTTGGGCAATCAACAACAACACCAAAGCTAAGATAGGAATAACTACACTTAGGGAAATGCGCTTTAAGCTAAACACCAGTAAACTCCGTCAACCACTCGCTAGTAAAATTTCTCCTTAAATCAGGAGAGCGATGAATGAGTTCCAATTCGGCCATACGTTGCGCTTTTTGTTGCGCATGACCAATCATCACCTCACCGGAAAGCAAGGCAATACTTTGTTGTTTGTTTAGCATCTGTATTTTTGAATAGGCTTGGCGCACTTCTTTGCTATACAGTTGATTACGTTTGGCAATCAGCTTGTAGCCTTCGCGTGAGTGCTCTTCTAACCAACTCTGTGCGGCAAAAAAGTTACTTAACAGTTGAGCGACTTGGCGGCCTTTGTGGTTCAGCACTTCTGTTCTGACCACCATCACTCGATAATACGCCTCGCCTTGACTACCACTTTGATATAACACATTGGCCGATAAATTATCGACCAAGCGGCTTTGAATGGGGCCAGATGTCATTACCGCGCTGATTTCACCCTTGCGGAATAAGGCCAGTTGTTCATCTAATTTGGCTTCAACTAAAACGAATTTATCGGCATTTACATCTTCATTGTTTAACCAATCATCCATAACCAAAGATGCCACCGATTTACTTTCGTAGCCAATTCGCTTGCCAGTCAATTGGCTCACTTGCGAAATATCGGCCTGGCTCACTAAGGCGTCTCCGCCAACGCTGCGGTCCACCACCGCGACAATGGTTAAGTCGACGCTTTCGGCAAGTAAATTAATGGCTTCGGTTAAACTTAAAAAGGCAGCATCTACTTGGCCACTTTTTAAGGCGTGCATCACGTGGCTAGGTGTGGTTAATTCGCTAACGGTATATTGCTCAGCCCCTGTATAGGCTAATTGTTTGGAAAGAAATATTGGCTCAAAACCCAACCAAGGGGACAAGGCGACACGAAGTGGCTGCTGCTGAATTTGGCAAGCTAACAACAAGCTACAGACTAAACCAACCAGGCTAATTCGCCAGGTTTTATCATACAAAATACTTAACTTCATATCCTTGAGCAGCTCACTCTTCCTGAGTAGACGACTGGGTAAAAAAACTTATTCTGCTTGGCTTAGCGGGAAAAAGAAAGTAAACACCACAAAAAACAAAGCCAATATTACAAACTTAAAATTTTAGGCCTGAAAATCACGCGTTGGATCAAAAAAGTGCCAATAGATTGGCACTTTATATTTACAAAAAAAACTGGGCTTAGCGAGCTCTAAGTGCAGCTATGCGTTTCTCTAAAGGTGGGTGACTAAGGAAGAGTTCACTCATTGAACGCTTACCGTTAATCCCAAAGGCCATTAATGAGCCTTCCATTTCAGGTTCACGACTTCCGCCTAAACGCTGCAAGGCATTAATCATTTTTTCTTTACCAACTAATTTGGCAGAGCCTTCATCGGCACGATATTCGCGCTGACGAGAGAACCACATCACAATGATGCTGGCCAAAATACCAAACACCATTTCTAGCACAAACACCGTAGCCATATAGGCTAAAGTCCCCATGCCTTGGCCATTTTCATTGTTATTGCTCATGCTTGAGCTAATCACGTTGGCAATAATACGGGCGAGGAACATCACAAAGGTATTCACCACACCTTGAATTAAGGTCAGGGTGACCATGTCGCCATTGGCAATGTGGCTAACCTCATGGGCCAATACCGCTTCCACTTCATCACGAGTCATGTTGTCTAACAGGCCTGTGCTTACGGCCACCAGAGCGTCATCTTTTTTGGCACCGGTAGCGAAGGCATTCATATCTGGGGCGTGATAAATCGCCACTTCAGGCATGCCAATACCCGCTGCTTTGGCTTGACGCGCTACGGTATCCACTAACCAAGCTTCCGTTTGGTTGCGAGGAGTAGTAATCACCTGCGCATTGGTTGAACGTTTGGCCATCCACTTGGAAATGAGCAAGGAAATAATCGACCCGCCAAAACCAAATATGGCACAAAACACCAATAGGCCGCCCACGCTTCGAGTAGAAATACCCAAAACAGAGAACACAATATTCATCACTATACCCAGCACTAATACAACGGCTAGGTTAGTCGCTAAAAACAACAATATACGCTTCATCGTTTTCCTCAATAGGGGTGAAGTTGTTCAACACCTATAATATATTGGGTATGGCTCACATTTTTCAATGCTTTAACATAGTCTTTTTTATCTTTACATTTGATCAATAAATTTATTGATATTAAAACAGTCTTTTAGTGAGAATTCGTTGATATTAGTAAGGTAAGGAATTTCGCCAATACAAGGCGCAGCAATAGCCTGCTTGAGGTAACTGACGTTTTGCGCAGACACTTCGCTTTCTTCTGCCAGATTGTTCGCCACCCAGCCAATCAGTTTGGCCCCACTTGCGGCAATCGCCTCAACACTTAATAAGGCATGGTTAAGGCAACCCAGTTTCACGCCTACCACCAAAATCACCGGCAGCCCTTGTTCGGCCACCCACTGTGATAAAGTTTGCTGCTCAGTTAAAGGAACGTGCCAGCCTCCTGCCCCTTCAACTAAAACACAGTTAGACGTTGCTCGTAACTCGGCTAAACCTTGGCTCATTAAGCCAATGTCGATAGTTTGTCTGGCGTAATGCGCTGCAATATGCGGAGCGATGGGCGGTTCAAATACCACCGGATTCACTTGTTGATAATTTAAATCTAAACTGCTCGCCTGCATTAGCGCCAAGGCATCATCGTTGACTAAACCATGCTGCTGAAAACTCGCCCCTGCGGCTATCGGCTTGTAGCCATTCACCACCGAGTAATGGGCTTGTAAGGCGCCAATCAAGCCGCAACTGACCAAAGTTTTACCCACTTCGGTATCCGTACCAGTAACAAAAACCGCTTTACTCATTAATTAATACTCCGTAGCCAAGCTGATAAGTCGCACTCACCGCTGCAGGCTGATTCGCTAAGCTATAATCTCGCTGATAAATTTGGATCATTTTGTTCAATTGTGCTGGAGTGCTAGCTCGACGTTTCGCCCCCACCACATAGTTTGCCCCAATGCCTTTTAGATCTTTAAGTAAGGCCAAGGGATGCTGATAAGTCATCACCACCGTTTCCATGCTTAAGCCTTGAGGATTAAAACCTGCTCGTTTAATGGCATCTGCCACCTGCGCTTGAGTTAAAAAGCGGTTAACGTGGGGCCGTTGGTCAACTGCCTGCCAAGCCTGCTTTAACTCATGAAGCGAGCCGTCTAATAAGGTAGAAAACAGCGCAACACCACCGGGTTTAAGTACTCGTTTAATTTCAGACAAAGCGCCCGATAGGCTATTACACCACTGCAAAGCGAGGCTGGAAAAAACCAAATCAACGCTGTTACTGGCCAGAGCGAGTTCTTCGGCGTCACTGACTAAGGCGCCAATCGAGGCATGTTCACTTCTCGCTTGGCTGGCCATGGCATGGGATAAGTCTACCGCTATGAGGGACTGCGCTTTGCTCAACAAGGGTCGCGCAAAATAGCCGGTGCCGCAGCCTAAATCCAGCGCCGTTTGATACGCCCTTTGGGGGGCCAAATTTAGTAAATACTGACCTACTTGCTGCTGCAATTGCGCCGACTGATTATAAGTGAGTGCAGCTTTTGAAAAGGCCTGCGCCACTACACGCTTATCAATGTTCATCTTGCTCATTTAAAATGTCTGCCAGTGCTGCCAATAAAGCGTGAATATCCTCTCGGCGGTGATGACTACTTAAGGTAATTCGTAAACGCGCGGTATTGGGTGGAACCGTAGGTGGGCGAATAGCGGTTACCCAAAAACCCTGTCGTTTTAATTGCTGACTCACGGCCACTGCCCGTTCACTACTGCCAATCAGTATTGGCTGAATAGCGGTAGTAGATTGGCTAAGCGGGAGCTTCAACTCGCCCGCTAAGCGCTTAAACAAGGTAATATTGGCTTGTAGTTGCTGCTGATAACTATGATCAGCACGCACCAGCTTTATCGCAGCGCTAATGGCCATAGCTTGCGCTGCAGGCATTGCAGTGGAGTAAACATAACTCCTGTCGAAATTGATCAGGTAATCATGTAGGTCTTGATCACATAGCAGGGTGGCACCCGCAACACCTAAAGCTTTACCAAAGGTGAGCATCTGTATTTGCACCTCGGAAGCTGCCACTTGCTGTTGACTCAAGCTGCCACGGCCCTGCTCTCCTAAGCAACCTACACCATGAGCGTCATCTACCATTAGCCAACTGTTATGCTGTTGGCAAAGCTGCGCCATAGCCCTGAGCGGTGCTTGATCACCGTCCATGCTGAATACCCCTTCGGTGATCACTAAACAGTTTTGTTGCTCGCGTTGGCCAAGCCGCCGAGCTAATTGTTCAAGCTGATTGTGGGCAAAGCGTTTTGACTGGCAGCCGCTTAACACGCCCGCTTCAATTAAGGAGGCGTGATTCAATTTGTCTTGTAATAGCAAATCGTTTTTACCGAGCAGCGTTTTAATAAGCCCTTGGTTGGCCGAGAAGCCACTATTAAATAATAAGGCGGCGCTTCTGCCTTGCCATTCACACAGCTCTTGCTCCAATTGGTAGTGAGCACTTTGAAAGCCGGTGACTAAAGGCGAACCACCACAGCCTACGCCAAAGCGCTTAGCCCCTTCGCGCCAAGCTTCGACGATTTTTGGATGACAAGCTAAGCCTAGGTAGTCGTTGCTAGAAAAATTAAGGTATTGCCTGCCTTCACTAACAAATACTCGACCTTGCGCTGAATCTTGAGTACAACGTTGACGAAATAACTGCTGCTGACGGCGTTGCTGCAGCGCATCTTGGATAAATTCAAAAGCCATTAAGATGCGTCGTAAAACTGCGAGTTGCTAAGTTTTTGCTGTTGTTTCACTAGGCTTTTATATAAATCTTGCTCTTGTTCTTCGGTGCCGTTTTTTAAGCTAGCCGGCTCTGGACGGATCCCCAATTTTTTGAACAGTTGCATATCGTGATTTTCATCGGGGTTGGCGGTGGTGAGCAACTTGCAGCCGTAGAAAATGGAGTTAGCGCCGGCCATAAAACACAAGGCTTGAACCTGCTGGTTCATCTCTTCCCGCCCCGCAGAAAGGCGTACATGCGAGCGTGGCATCATGATCCGCGCTACAGCAATACAGCGAATGAACTCGAAGTGGTCCATATCTTCCACGTTTTCTAACAAGGTGCCCTTTACTTTTACCAACATATTAATCGGTACGCTTTCGGGATGACGCGGTAAGTTAGCTAATTGCACCAATAAACCACTGCGGTCGGTGGCCGTTTCACCCATGCCCATGATCCCACCAGAACAAACTTTCATGCCGGCAGAACGCACATGCTCTAAGGTGTCTAAGCGTTGATCGTAACTGCGGGTGGTGATGATTTCTTGGTAAAACTCGCGTGAGGTGTCTAGGTTATGGTTGTAATAATCAAGTCCGGCTTCAGCTAGTTGCTCTGCTTGCTGTTTTTCTAACATGCCTAGGGTCATGCAAGTTTCCATGCCCATTTGCTTAACCCCTTCCACCATTTGGATTAAATAAGGCATGTCACGCTGTTTCGGATTTTTCCAAGCCGCTCCCATACAAAAGCGCGTTGAGCCATTTTCCTTGGCTTTTTTAGCTTCTTTTAGCACGTGTTCCACTTCTAAAAGCCGCTCAGTTTTTAAATCAGTTTTATGGTGAGCGCTCTGCGGACAATACTTACAGTCCTCGGGACAGGCACCGGTTTTTATTGATAACAAGGTAGACACCTGCACTTGATTGGGGTCGAAGTTGGCGCGGTGCACGCACTGAGCTTGAAACAACAAATCGTTAAAAGGCAAAGCAAACAAGTCATTTACTTCCGATACGGTCCAATCGTGGCGGAGTGTCTGGGTCATTATCAGGACTTCCTTTAGAAATAATAATCCGCTAGTCTAGCCGCAGTTAAGCCGCTGTCAACTTTAAAAAAACAACAACTTTACTAACGGTTAATTTATGAGCATTGATTTACAATTCGACCAGCAACACCTTTGGCACCCCTATACTTCATCTTTGAAGCCACTGCCCTGTTATCCGGTGGCCTCCGCTGAAGGTTGTGAGTTGATCTTAGAAGATGGGCGCCGTTTGGTTGATGGTATGGCGTCATGGTGGGCCTGTATTCATGGTTATCAAGTTGCCCAATTGGATCAGGCGGTTCAGCAACAGCTCAGTAAAATGTCGCATGTGATGTTTGGTGGCTTAACCCACCAACCTGCCATCGACTTATGTAAAAAGTTGGTCGCCCTGACTCCAGAAAATCTACAGCAAGTGTTTATCAGTGACTCGGGCTCTGTGGCGGTGGAAGTGGCCTTAAAAATGGCGCTGCAATATTGGCAAGCCAAAGGAGAGCCCCGCGCCAAGTTTGCCACGGTGCGTAATGGTTACCATGGCGATACCTTTGCCGCCATGTCGGTTTCCGATCCCCAAGGAGGCATGCACCAACTTTATCAGGGTTTTTTAGCCGAGCACTTTTTTTGTGACGCACCCCAGACGCGTTTCGATGAGCCTTGGAACAATGCCGATATAAGCCCTATGAAGACGCTGTTAGCCGAACATCACCGTTCTATAGCCGCAGTGATTATTGAGCCAATTGTGCAAGGCGCTGGGGGCATGCGCATCTACCATCCAGAATATCTAAAAGCGCTGCGCGCCCTGTGTGATGAATACGGTTTATTGTTGATAGCCGATGAAATCGCCACCGGCTTTGGTCGCACCGGTAAGCTATTTGCCTGCGAACATGCGCAAATTCAACCCGACATTCTGTGTTTGGGCAAGGGCCTTACCGGCGGCTATATGAGCTTAGCCGCTACGCTTACCAGTAAACACATCGCCCACACCATTTGCAGTGGCGATGCGGGAGTGTTTATGCACGGCCCTACCTTTATGGGCAACCCCTTAGCCTGCGCCGTAGCCAATGCCAGCATCGAATTGTTGCTCAACAGCCCATGGCAGCAGCGAGTTGAGCATATTCAAGCGCAGCTGAACCAAGGTTTAGCCACCTGTTTAAGTTTGGACTCCATAGCCGACGTGCGGGTTCTGGGTGCGATCGGGGTGGTTGAGGCCAAGCGTCCGGTAGACTTAGCCCAAATTCAGGCAAAATTTGTAGAATTAGGGGTGTGGATCAGGCCCTTTGGCAAACTGATTTACCTAATGCCGCCATACACCATTAGCGACGCTCAACTGGAGCGACTTTGCTCGGCGATTTATCGAGTAATGGCAGAGCTTTAAGCTACGGCAGATAGTAAAATAGCAGAATAGCGATGACGATGGCCGCCAGCAAACCGGTATTCATTTTGAAATAATCGGTGCGCCGGCGTGAACGGCTCCAGTTAATCAGCATGCCGCCTAAGGTGATGCCGCAACAAGTCCATAGCAATAGTAAAAATAACTGCCGTAAGTTTTCCACCCAGTGGTCTCTATACACTTCTGTTCCACTGGATTGAAAAGCGCTGTAGGCAATTTCTGGCCGAGCATAGTGATAAACCACTAAAGCGCTAATGAAGATGACCCACGCTAATAAAGAAACCAATACAATCAGTCTTTGCAAGGTATCTGGCCCCTTTCTTCTTTCTTTACGATTTGTTTTGGGCATTTAGCCCCCTATTACTATTTGTTTTCGAGGTTTCCTTACAATAACTTAGCGATTTGCCGAGTTTTAGCAATTTTTACTTGAGTCTTTAGCCTCAAGAAGTAACATTGGTTGCCTTATAATATTAGCACTATCAGATTGGAGCAGTTGTTTGCTATGACGCATTCTTCAGTGACAGACGTTTTGAGTGGAAAATTCAGCGTTGGTCAACAAGTTACTATCAAGGGATGGATCCGTACTCGACGTGATTCTAAAGCAGGCCTTTCATTCTTGGCGATTCACGATGGTTCGTGCTTCGACGCGGTTCAAGCCGTCGCCCCCAACAGCCTACCCAATTATGAGAATGACGTATTAAAGCTCACTGCAGGCTGCTCAGTTAAAGTGACTGGCGAAATCGTCGAGTCTCCTGGACAAGGCCAATCTTTTGAAATTCAAGCCGCTGATGTTGAAGTACTAGGTTGGGTAGAAAACCCTGACAGCTACCCAATGTCGGCGAAACGCCACAGCATTGAGTACTTACGTGAGCATGCTCACCTACGCCCTCGCACCAATGTGATTGGCGCAGTTACTCGGGTACGTAACTGTTTATCTCAGGCCATTCACCGTTTCTATCATGAACAAGGTTATGTTTGGGTAAGCACACCGATTATTACCGGCAGCGATACTGAAGGTGCCGGCGAGATGTTCCGCGTGTCGACACTAGATATGAATAACTTGCCGTTAGGTGATAAAGGCGAAGTCGATTACCAGCAAGACTTTTTTGGTAAAGAAACCTTCTTAACCGTATCTGGCCAGCTAAACGCCGAAACCTATGCTTGTGCCCTGTCTAAAGTGTATACCTTTGGCCCAACCTTCCGTGCTGAAAACTCAAATACTAGCCGCCATCTAGCCGAGTTTTGGATGGTTGAACCAGAAGTGGCTTTTGCCGATCTAGAAGACGTAGCCAAGCTAGCTGAAGACATGCTGAAGTATGTATTTAAAGCAGTATTAGAAGAGCGCATGGATGACATGAATTTCTTCGCCCAACGCATCAACAAAGAAGCAATTAGCCGTTTAGAAAACTTCGTTAGCGCCGATTTTGCACAAGTTGATTACACCGATGCCATTCAAATCCTACAAGACTCTGGCCGAAAATTTGAGTACGACGTGGAATGGGGCATCGATATGTCTTCAGAACATGAACGTTACCTAGCCGAAGAGCACTTTAAAGCGCCAGTGGTAGTGAAAAACTACCCGAAAGACATTAAAGCCTTCTACATGCGCCAAAATGACGATGGCAAAACTGTAGCCGCAATGGACGTATTAGCGCCCGGCATCGGCGAAATCATCGGTGGTAGCCAACGTGAAGAACGTTTAGACGTACTCGATGCACGCCTAGAAGAGCTGAACTTAGATAAAGACGATTACGGCTGGTACCGCGATTTACGTCGCTACGGCACCGTACCTCACTCCGGTTTCGGTTTGGGCTTTGAACGTTTAGTGTCTTACGTTACTGGTATGAGCAACATTCGCGACGTAATTCCCTTCCCTCGTTCACCGAAAAATGCTGAATACTAAACCCTAGTTAGCATTAACCACTACTAACAAAAGCCTCAATATTTGAGGCTTTTTTATTTGTCGATCGCCTTCACACTCACACCTATAAGCCGCGTAGCCACTGCAATCAACGCTATACAGCTCACCATACTTCATACATACTTAAGCCCATAACTTGGTGAAAAGCACCAAAGCAATAAAAAGGATTTTCATGAGAAAGTTAAAAGTGATTACCACCGAAGATGTGTTGCTAACACTGTGTAATTCGGTCACCAACGTCTTAAGTAAAGCCACCACTAGCGAAATTAAATATTCCGCCATGGTCCAGAAGATTAACAAGACCTGCTTAAAACCGGACATTGGCTGTTTTGTGCTGTTTGATGGCGGATTTTCAGGCTTGGTAGTGATCAACTTTACTGCCGATGCGGCGATGGAAATTTACCGTAACTACATGTTGCACATGGGCATTCCAGAATCTGAACTAGCTCAAGCTCATACTGCCGATGAAGTGGGCAATGTAATGGGTGAATTAATGAACCAAATGGTGGGTTATTTTACCGGTGTTATTGGTAAAGAGTTACAAACATCACTCACCCAGAACCAACCCAAAATGTTGGCTTTAAATAAACAGGTATTGATTTCCATCGATACAAATTTGGATCGCCCACAAGCGCGCCGCGTGACCTTCACCACCGAAAAGAACAACATTTTCTATCTAGAACTCGCCATGGATAAAACCGAGTTTATCAAACTGCATGAGTTTGAAACCGAAGATGACGTTGATCCAGATGATCTTATCGAGCAAGCCGCATCACAAAAGAAAGCAGCGCAGGAAACCAAAGACCTAGCGCAAACTATTGATCAAGACTTATTAGATGAGTTAGGCATTTAAGCCATTAAGCGTGCTAGATGCTCAAGGGTAACTTGAGCATCTAGGTAATCCAGCGGTAAAGCTTGCTGTTGGCCATGTTGAGACAATACCAACGATGGAAAACCTTGAATAGGCAGACTACGAGCAAACTCAATTTGCTCCATTAGCTGTTGGTTTAAGGCCTCACTTTGCATATCTGCGATAAACTGCTGTTTGTCTAAGTTCAACTGCTCGGCCAAAGCCACTAGTACCTCAAACTCTGACGGGTTTTTCGCCTGTAAATAATAAGCCTGTTGAATAGCACTTATCATCGCCTTACCGGCCGCTTGTTTCTCGGCAGCCAATACCGCCCGGTTGGCGGGATAAGTCGAGCGCTTAGGGCTATTTAAATGCCAAAAATCATGGTTAAACTGTGTGCCTAATTGCAGAGCAATTTTGCGCCAAGTTTGCTGTAAGAATTGCTGCATCTCTTGCGGCATCGGCTGCTCGGTATCGGCAGCTAAGCCACCGAGTAAGTAGACCAAGTCCACTCCCGGAGGCAGCGCTTGTTCTAATTCTGCTAAGCGCGGCTTATAGCCCCAACACCAAGAGCACATAGGGTCGTGAACATAGTATACAAGGGCCATGGCTACTTATAACCAGCTAACGTAGTCTTCAAAGGCAAGCTCACGCACTTTGCTGGCTTTTGTTTGCGGGCTACCCAAATAGAGAAAGCCTACTATTGATTCATGTTCGGCTAAACCTAACTGTTGCTTAACTGTAGCGCTGTAAGCCATTGGGCCGGTGCGCCAAATACCGTTATAGCCTTGAGCAAAGGCGGCCATTTGCATGGCATGAACGGCGCAGCCCGCCGAGATGACTTGTTCAATCTCGGGCACTTTGGCATGCTCTTTTGGACTAGCAATGACGATGGTGATAAGCGGAGCACGAAACGGCATGGTTTTGGCCTTTTCACTATCACCTGCTTCGGCCAGTGCGGCTTGTTCAAAAATATCTGCTAGTTTTCCGAGACCTTCACCGCTCACGTGAATAAAACGCCAAGGTGTTAAACCACCATGGTCGGGGGTTCTTAGTCCGGCTTTCCAAATCGTTTCTAACTCTGCACCTTCTGGGGCGGGCGCGGTTAAACGTGGGCAGGATTGACGATTAAGTAATAAATCTAAGGCCTTCATTGTTATCCTTAACGAGGGAGTTTGTTAGGCCATTGTGCGTAAATTGTGTTAAAAGTAAAGTTAAGGCTTAATCATGTGGCGCAGTAACATGAAGTATAAACAAGCAAGTACTCAGTTTGAGCAGCAACAGCGGCTACGCCGTGAACAAATCATGCAGCTACAAGCTTGGGTAAAACAACATCCCAAACCCACCGCCGCATTAATTCAACAGTGGCTGAAACTAGAGCGCCGCCGCTAACTCAGCACCTTGACGTATTGCACGTTTGGCATCCAACTCGGCCGCAACGTCGGCTCCACCAATCAGATGAGAAACGATCCCTAAGGCGCTTAAGTCATCATGCAAGCTACGTAGTGGTTCCTGCCCGGCACAAATCACGACTTGATCCACCGCTAACAGCTGCTCTTTTTCGCCGCAACGAATGTGCAGACCTTGGTCGTCTATTTTGAGGTATTCAACACCAGCTAACATTTCCACCTGGTTTTTCTTCAAGGTTTCGCGATGGATCCAGCCGGTAGTTTTACCTAAGTCCTTACCCACTTTGCTCGATTTTCGCTGACACAAATATACCTTACGAGCAGCCTCATGGGATTGCTGCGGTTTTAAACCGCCAGGCTCAGCAATCTCCCTGTCGATACCCCAGCTATCTAACCAGCGATTTACATTGGTCGATAACGAAGGCTTTTGTTCAACCAAATACTCCGCCACATCAAAGCCAATACCGCCGGCGCCAATAATCGCCACTTGTTGGCCAATCGGTTTATGGTCGCGCAATACATCTAAATAACTACACACTTTTTCGTGACTAATACCTTCAATGGGTGGGGTGCGTGGCAAAATACCAGTGGCTATCACCACCTCGTCAGCAGCTAAATCACTGAGCATCGGCGCGTCTACTTTAGTTTCTAAATGCAGTTCAACACCTAATTGCTTAATGCGGTTGGCGAAGTAGCGCAGGGTTTCATAAAACTCTTCTTTTCCGGGAATTTGTTTGGCGTAGTTAAACTGCCCGCCAATTTGTTCCGCTTGGTCATACAAGCTAACTCGATGGCCTCGTTCGGCCGCATAACAGGAAAATGCCAAACCAGCAGGCCCGGCGCCTACCACAACAATATGTTTAGCCTTAGTTACTGGAGGGAAGCTCAACTCGGTTTCATAACAGGCCTGAGGATTCACCAAACAGCTGGCACGTTGCTGTTTAAATACATGGTCTAAACAAGCTTGATTACAGGCAATACAGGTATTGATTAGAGCCGCTTGATTATTGCGGGCTTTTTCCACAAACAGTGGATCGGCCAACAGCGGACGCGCCATCGACACCATGTCGGCTTGCCCAGAGCGCAAAATATTTTCGGCCACATCGGGGGTATTAATGCGGTTAACGGCGACCATTGGTATGTTGATGTGTTGCTTCACTTTTTCGGTAACCCAAGCAAAGGCTCCCCGCGGCACACTGGTGGCGATGGTAGGAATCCGCGCCTCATGCCAGCCAATACCAGTATTGAGTATGCTAACGCCGGCTTGCTCCAAGGCTTTGGCTAACAGTAACACTTCTTCAAAGGTACTACCTTGCTCGACTAAGTCCAGCATGGATAAACGAAACACAATGATGAAGTCTTTACCCACCGCCGCTCGCGTTTGCTTCACCACCTCTATGGGGAATTTAATGCGATTTAGATAGCTACCTCCCCAACTATCGCTGCGACGGTTGGTTCGCGAACAAATAAACTGATTAATCAGGTAGCCTTCTGAGCCCATGATCTCTACCCCATCATAACCAGCGCGTTGGGCCAGCTTGGCACTGTTGGCAAAATCTTTAATGGTGCCGCGAATTTGTCGCTCGCTCATGGCTTTTGGCTTGAAGGGGTTAATCGGCGCTTTAATTTTACTGGCACCAACACTAAAGGGATGATAGGCATACCGACCGGCATGCAGTAATTGTAAGGCAATCTTTCCGCCTTCTTTATGTACCGCTTCGGTGATAATACGGTGCTTTTTAACCTGCCAAGGAAAACTCAACTGACAGCCATTGGGAGCAAGACGGCCTCGAAAATTGGGCGCAATTCCCCCAGTCACAATTAAGCCCACTCCCCTTTAGCTCGCAATGCGTAGAATGCCGCTAGTTTTTCAAATCCACCTTTTTCTTCTAAGCCGGTGTGCATAGAGCCCATTAAAACGCGACTAGGTAACTGAGTGAATCCTAAATCCAAGGGAGCGCTTAAATGTGGGTACTTGGTCATCCGTGTAGCCTCTAATTGGTAGCCATGTTATGAAAGTGTTAACAGCATATACAAAGCAAACTACAGTTTCAAACATTTGTTTGAATATTTGCAGGTGCCTGTTTTTTATGACTATGGTAACGTTTAAGACACCATTAACTATTTAAGTAGAGCACCGTGTTTAAATTTATTAAAAACATCTTTCGCTTTTTCTGGCGTACCCTTAATTTTATCCGGGCACTGATCGTTAATTTATTTTTGTTAGTGATGGTTATCCTGGTGATAGTGGCCTTAGGTAACATCGACAGTGAGCCCCAGATAACTCCTCCAGCAGGTGCACTCGTTCTTAACTTAAACGGTCAAATTGTTGAGCAAACCCAACGAATTAATCCCATTGCAGAATTTAGCAATGAGGTCTTAGGCAATAGCGTTGAAAAGGAAATAGACCTTTACAGCGTAGTACAAGCCATTGATGCAGCACGTGTCGATAGCAACATCACCGGCATAGTATTAGGCCTAGACGCATTACCGCGCACCAGCCAAACCAAGTTAAGCATTATTGGCGAAGCCCTAGAGCGTTTTAAAGACAGTGGCAAACCGATTATTTCTTACGCCGACTACTATGATCAGCACCAATATTACTTAGCCAGCTTTGCCGACACCGTGCTACTCAACCCTAAGGGTGCAGTATTAATGCGTGGCATGAACTCGCGGCAACTGTTCTTTAAAGATGCCATCGACAAACTAGAATTAAACACTCATATATTCCGCGTAGGTACTCATAAATCGTTTGTAGAGCCTTACATTCGCAACGATATGTCTATTGAGGCCAAACAAGACTTAGCACACTGGATGGATCAACTCTGGCAAACTTATTTAGACACAGTGTCAGCTAATCGAGGTATTGCTCAGCAGCAATTAATGCCCAAAGCCAAACAACTCATTGCTGCCCTTAAAACCGTTGACGGCGACGGTGCTCGCTACGCTGAAAAATACGGTTTGGTGGACCAACTCACTACCCGCTCACAAGCTAAACAACTATTAATCGACACCTTTGGTGAAAGCGAAGACGGCGGCTATCAATCCCAAGACTTTAGCGAATACTTGAGTAATCTTCCCGGTCCCTCAAATGCTCCCGACAAGGTTGCCCTGTTGATCGCTCAAGGCGCGATTGTAGGCGGCCGTGGTCAAGACCAGGTGATTGCCGCTGACACGGTGTTAGAACAACTAAATCAAGCCTTAGAAGACGAAGACGTAAAAGCCTTAGTGGTACGTGTAGACAGCCCAGGCGGCAGTGCTTTCGCTTCAGAGTTGATTCGTGAAAAGCTAGGGCAGTTCCAAGATAAAGGCATTCCTGTTGTCGTGTCCATGGGTAGCGTGGCAGCCAGTGGTGGTTATTGGATATCGTCTACCGCTGATCAGATCTTTGCCAGTCCCACCACTATCACCGGCTCAATAGGCATCTTCGGCATGTTTGCCACCATAGAAAATGCCTTAGCCAAATTGGGCATTAGTAGTGACGGTTATGCCACTGGCCCACTAGCGGAAATTAGCCCTTTTCAAGCTCTACCCGATGAAGTGGCAGAAATCATTCAGCTGAATATTGAACACGGCTACCACGACTTCGTTTCCTTAGTATCAAACGGTCGAGCCATTCCAATGGCGGATATGGATGACATTGCCGAAGGACGTATTTGGACTGGCCAAGACGCCCTAGAAAACGGCTTAGTTGACCAGCTGGGCGACCTTAATGCTGCCATTGATTACGCCGTAAGCTTGGCTGAATTAAACGCTTACCAGCTAGATAAGCTAGAAGTGCCGATGTCTCCGCGGGAACGTTTTATCGCCGAACTATTCGACAGCAAATTCAGCCAAGCCTTGGCAAGCCATCTGCCACAGTGGACTTTGTTGCAACAAATCAAACAACAAGCCCCCTCTTTAGAGCAATTTAATGATCCAATGGGTCAATATAGCTTCTGCGCGGTGTGTGAAGGGCTACAATAGCCTTAATTAATCCGCGTTAGCTACTTACATTCAGCGTCCATCAGACTATAATTTCAAAAATTTTTGGAATGGTTGTCTGATGAGTCGAAAATCTATTTATATCGCCTATACCGGCGGTACGATTGGCATGCAACGTAGTGAAAGAGGCTATGTTCCAGTAGCTGGATTCATGCGTGATTGCTTAGAAGGCATGCCTGAATTTCAGCGCGAAGAAATGCCTGAATTTACCGTTCACGAATTTTCCCCTTTAATCGATTCTGCCGATATGGATCCTCAGCACTGGCAACTGATTGCCGAGGATATTCAAGCCAATTATGAGCAATACGATGGATTTGTCGTGCTCCATGGCACTGACACCATGGCCTATACCGCGTCTGCGCTATCCTTCATGCTAGAGAATCTCAGCAAACCGGTGATTGTAACCGGCTCGCAAATTCCACTTAGCGAGCTGCGCTCTGATGGCCAAACCAACCTGCTAAATGCCCTGTATCTGGCCGCCTATTACCCCGTACATGAAGTCTGTTTATTTTTTAACAATAAGCTGTTTCGCGGCAATAGAAGTACTAAAGCCCATGCCGACGGCTTCGATGCCTTCATGTCTCCCAACTACCCCGCTTTACTAAAAGCCGGCATTGATATAGAAGTTATCGCCGGTGAAATCAGACCCACTGGGATCAGTGCCCTGCAAATTAGCCCTATTGTGCCGCAACCGATTGGGGTGGTCAGTTTATATCCTGGCATTTCTACGGAAGTCATCGCCAATTTGCTGTTACAACCGGTTAAAGCTCTGATACTACTCAGTTATGGCGTAGGCAATGCGCCACAAAACGAGAGTATGTTGGAATTACTAAGCCAAGCCTGTGAGCGCGGCATCATCGTATTAAACTTAAGCCAATGTTTAACTGGGAAAGTGAATATGGGGGGCTATGCCACCGGAAATGCTTTAGCTAAAGCCGGCGTGGTTAGCGGTGGAGACATGACCACTGAAGCAGCCTTAGCCAAACTGCATTACTTGCTCAGTAAGCCACTGCCCAGCGAACGGATCCGTGAATTACTTAAGCAAGATTTGCGCGGAGAGATAAGCCTTTAGTTGTTATCGTTTTGCGGCACGCTAACAATAGTTTGCTCGTCGCGATATTGACGTTTTAGCTCTTGCTTCGACTTCATCACCAGCTCACCATCGGTTCCTACAGTAAAATGTTGTGGCTGATGGTTATGCTTGGTTTGGTATAAAATGACTAATTGCTGAGTGTGATCACGCTGCGCCTCAGTCAGTAAATTACCATCTGGCCAACGTCCTGTTTCTACTGCGCTGAGCATATTTTGATAAATCTCTGGCGTAATTGCCGCCAACAACTTTTCTACATCCATTTATCACTCCTATAATATTAGCAAAACACTAACAAAGCTTTTTCCGGCTGCCAAGCTATAAACTGAGCAATCAAGCTAAGCAGGTGAATTAATTGCAGCTCAAGTCAAATAAATTATGCTAATCTCTCGAATTAATTATTTACTCTCGAATTTTGTTAAAGGAAGAAAATTGTCTTCGTTAACTCGCTATAGCCGCTGCCTAGTTTTAGTTCTGCCACTAACTATCGTAGCTTGCGATTCAGCCTTAAACTTCTTGGGCTTTGGCAACCGCACCGTTAAAAGCATTTGTAATAGCAACCCAGAACTATGCGAAGATCTAAATCAAGATGGTTGGTGCCGCTCTGAACGCGCAGACGTAATTATTTCGCGCTTTGATGAGCTAAATCACGATAGCGACGAAAACAAATATCATCTGATAAAAAACTATCGAGCTTATAACCAGTGTATTGAGTTAGCCGCGTCCATTGAACCGAAATACGATAAATCCAGAAAAACCCAGCGCGTAGTAGGAATGCTCACCTCCTTGGAGGAATTAGCTCGTTTAGAAGCCGAGACAGAGGATTCCAACAACCCCTATTTAGCGATGTATCATTGGACTCAACACCGCGACCAAGCAGCCAAAGAACGCTTTTTAGCCTTAGAAGGCACCGGTAAACTCGATAGCCCAGAATTATTATGGACTTTAGCGATTTACTACAGTGGTAATAACCCTCAAAAAACCATCGATATATTGCAAAGTAGCTTTAAGTATTTTGGCGAAGACCAAGTGATTCCAGCCAAATACCCAGAAGCCATTACTTCGCAATATATGGCCTTACGGAACTTCCGCCAAGCTTACATTTGGGCGCAAGTGTCGGCCTTATTTGATGACCACAGCACTCAAGATTACTCTTCACTGAAGCACTTATTGCAGCTAGATGAAGAGCAACTAGAGAACTTACAAGACGAAGCAAAACTTATCTTTAAACAAATAAAAGAACGTCAATACCAGCGCTAGAGCTCATCTTCGTTTTCAGCGCTAAAATCGAGAGCGGCTGAATTAATACAGAAGCGTTCTTTGGTATCGGTGGGACCATCGTTAAACACGTGGCCGAGGTGGGCATCACAGCGGCTACAACGAACTTCAACACGCTCCATATTATGGCTGGTATCGCGCAAAAACTTTACCGCTTTATTTTCTGCAGTTCTATCAAAACTCGGCCAGCCACAACCTGCATCAAACTTTGCCTGAGAGCTAAACAAGGTTTGATTACAGCAAATACAATGATAAGTACCCTGTTGATTATTATGTAATAAGGTTCCGCTGAAGGGGCGCTCGGTAGCGCCTTCTCGAGTAACGGCAAAGGCTAAATCAGAAAGCAGCTCGCGCCACTCTTGTTCACTTTTTACTATTTTATTCACAACTCTGTTTGTTCTAACAAGACCATGGATTTGGCTTGCAGTTTAACATGTTTAAGCTGAGCTCGGGGCTTTTCAAAGACCGCTTTTTCACAGTGGGTATCCATTTGTTGGGTCCATTGATAGCCGGTTTCGGGACCAGCAATAGTGAACTCCACTTCATGAGAACAAGCATTAATCATCCATAACCAACGAGCTTTGTTCTTACCTAAACTTCGCAATTCTACGGCAACCGCCCAAGCATGAGATTGATGCCAATCACTTTGGCGCATGTGTGAGCCGTCGGTACGATACCAACGTACGCCATGCAATTGAGAATGGCACTTCTCATAACTGTCGTTCTCTAACTGCAAATAGTTAAATACGCTGGAGCGTTTGCGTAAAGCAATCACTTGCTGACAAAATTGTAGGAACTGTTGTTGCTCAGGATTGAGTTTCCAGTTAACCCAGCTCATCTTATTGTTTTGGCAATAAGCATTATTATTACCCTGCTGGGTTCTGCTTAACTCATCCCCGCCTAAGAAGTGCGGAATACCTTGCGATAACATCAGGGTGGCAAGTAAATTTCGTTTTTGCTTACGTCGTAAACGCATAATCGCCGGATCGTCGGTCTCCCCTTCTACTCCATAGTTAGCTGAAAGGTTGTGCCCATGACCGTCACGGTTTTCTTCACCGTTGGCATGATTGTGGCGTTGCTCATAGCTCACCAAATCGTCCAAGGTAAAACCATCGTGATAACAGATGTAATTAACACTGGTATGAATGCTTCTGCGACTGGCAAAAAATAGATCTCGAGACCCCATGATGCGGGTAGCCAGCTCACCTAATAAGCCGTGGTCTCCCTTCCAAAACGCTCTACTGGTATCTCGAAAACGATCGTTACATTCCATCCAGCGCTCTGGGAAATGCCCTAATTGATAACCAAAGGGGCCAATATCCCAAGGCTCTGCGATCATCTTGGCGCGAGATAAAATAGGATCTTGGGCAATCGCTTTAAAGAAGGCGGCGTGTTGGCTGTATTGGTTTTTCTCGCGGCCTAAGCTCACCGCCAAATCGAAGCGGAAGCCGTCGACTTGCATCACATCTACCCAATAGCGCAAGCTATCTAAGACCAAACGCAAACTCGTGGGGCTATCCAAGCTGACGCTATTACCGCAACCGGTGTTGTTAGCATACCGCTGGTAATCGGGGCTATCGCCAATCTTTTCAAATAAGTAATAAGAGCGGTTATCTAAGCCTCGATAACACAGGGTTGGCCCATCGGCTCCGGCCTCAGCAGTATGATTAAATACCACATCCAAAATCACTTCAATACCATTGCGGTGGAACTCCCGCACCATGGTTTTAAATTCAATCAAGGCATTCTGTTTAGCGTAACGCGGCTCCGGCGCCATAAACAAAATGGGGTTGTAACCCCAATAATTGCTCAAGCCTAAGCCCTTTAGACGCGGTTCAGACATAAATGCCGCAGTGGGCATCAACTGTACCGAGGTAATCCCTAAGCTTTTTAGATGTTGAATACTCGCTGGCTCCACCATGCCTAAGTAACTGCCCCTATTGGCTGCCGATACTTTTTCATTTAGTTGGCTAAAGCCGCGAACATGCGTTTCGTATAACACCATGTCTTTACGAGCAATATTGGGTTTGGCAACGCCCTGCCAATCAAACGTATCATCTGTGACAACACATTTGGGAATAAGGCTGGCATCGTCTTCTTGGTAGGCTTTAGCATCCCAAATTAAGGGACGGGATAAAGCTTTAGCATAGGGGTCTAAAATCAGCTTTCTAGGATCATACCAATAACCATGCTCCGGCTGAAAAGCGCCAAATACGCGGTAAGCATAAAGTTGCTTGGCAGTAATACCGTGTACATAGCCATAGCGAATACCGCCCTGTTTACCGGGCAAGACTAAACGGGCAATCTCGTTCTCTTGTTCATCAAACAAGCACAATTCGATGTATTTGGCATCGCCCGCATGAATGGCGAAGTTACATCCTTTGGCATCAAGTGTGGCCCCTAGTGGATAGTCCTTCCCAGGGGAGATTTGAAATTTACCAAGACTGAAGGGTAAAGGTGTTAATTGACTTTTTATAGACATGGATACCCTATCTCCCCTGCCGAAGCAGGGGCTTATCAACTTATTACTAATCTACCTTGATTAAATACAAAGTTGAAAGGGGTGGCAAGTTTAATATCACCGAGTTTTCTCGCCCTTGGCTAGCAATAGCTTCAGATTGAAACTCGATACCTGCATCATAGTTACTGCCCCAATACATCTCTGAATCGGTATTTAGGATGACCCGGTAACGCCCTGCCTCTGGTACGGCCAAGCGATATTGGTCGCGAGGAACCGGAGTGAAGTTACAGACAACAATCATCTTTTGCTGACTATTTAAGGCATTTCGTTGGAAAACCAAAATGCTTTTTTCCCAATCATTGTGGTCTATCCATTCAAAACCGGCAGTATCGTAGTCTCCCTCAAACATTGCAGGATGGCTTCTATATACCTTGTTTAACTGCTTAACTAACTCTTGTTGCCCTTTGTGTTTTGGATACTGCAATACGTCCCACTCTAGGCTGGAATCATGGTTCCACTCGCTAGCTTGTGCAATTTCGTTGCCCATGAAGTTTAGTTTTTTGCCTGGATGAGCATACATGAAGGCGGTATAAGCGCGCAGATTAGCGGCTTGCTGCCATTCATCACCCGGCATTTTGCCTAATAACGAGCCCTTGCCGTGGACCACTTCATCATGAGAAATGGGTAATACAAAATTCTCATCGTAGTTGTATACCATGGCAAAGGTGATTTCGTTGTGGTGGTACTTACGGAAGGCTGGATCTTTTTGCATGTAAGTTAAGGAGTCGTGCATCCATCCCATATTCCACTTAAAACCAAAGCCCAAACCGCCAGTATAAGTAGGACGAGAAACGCCCGCAAAAGCAGTAGATTCTTCGGCGATGGTCATCGCGTGGGGGTATTGGCGGTAGACTTCCTCGTTAAACCACTTCAATAGGCTAATCGCTTCATAGTTTTGGTTACCGCCATCGACATTCGGGATCCATTCACCTTCATTACGTGAGTAGTCCCAGTACAGCATCGAGGCCACCGCATCCACACGTAAACCATCAACATGAAACTTATCTAACCAGATTAAAGCACTGGCGACTAAAAATTGTCTAACGGTATCGCGACCGAAATCGTAAATGTAGGAGTTCCAATCGTTGTGCCAGCCACGACGAGGATCTTCATATTCGTAGAGGTGAGTACCGTCGAAACGGGCTAAACCATGTGAATCACTAGGGAAGTGAGCCGGTACCCAGTCTACGATTACACCGATGCCATTCTGGTGACATTGGTCAACCAAGAATTTAAAGTCGTCTGGGTTACCAAAACGGCTGGTTGGCGCAAACAAACCAATCGGTTGATAGCCCCATGAGCCGTCAAAGGGATATTCAGAAATCGGTAGTACTTCAATATGGGTATAACCCATTTCTTTCACGTAATCGACCAACTCAATGGCCAAATCGCGATAGCTTAAATAACGGGCTTTATTGGTTTCTAATTTGCGACGCCACGAGCCTAAATGCACCTCATAGATACTCATTGGCTGTAAACGTTTATCGGTTTTTTGTGACTCGATCCAATCTTGGTCATGCCACTGATATTGCTGATGATCCCATACCACAGAGGCAAATGAAGGATACTGCTCGGCGCTAAAACCAACAGGGTCTGTTTTGTGCGGCAAGCTGTGACCTTGACTATCTTTAAGCTCGTATTTGTATTTAGTACCCGCCTCAAGACCTGGAACAAATAATACCCAATGACCGTCTAATGAGCGCTGCATGGGTAAACGACGTCCATCCCAGTAGTTAAACTCACCAATCAAGCTGACGCTCATGGCGCTAGGCGCATACACGGCGAAGCGTACACCACTCACACTGTGGCCATTTAACTCAATAGTTTTAACTTGCGCCCCCAACACTTGGTATAGATTCTGCGGCGCATGAGACATGGTAGCCAAGCCATCATAGGCTTGTTCGTGGAATTGGTAAGGGTCAATAACCGTGTGTTTTGCATCACCGTAATCGACTTCTAACTGGTAGTAAAATCGCTGGTCGCTATCTATTGATAATTCAAATAAACCTTGCGGCGATACCTGCCCCATTTCCCCGATTAACTCGCCACTTAATGATAATACCGAGACCGCTTTGGCGTCTGGTTTCCAAGTACGCAAAACCAAGCCTTTTTTGTTGGTCTTGCTAATTAAACCTAATACATTGAAGGGTTCACTGAGGCGTACACTGGACAACTTTTGAACGAGTGTAGAAACCGGTGAAGACAGAGATCGTTTCATTATGTACTTACCTTAACGTCCTGAGAATAAGAGGGTTTGGTCAATACTGCTTAGGTTAGCGCAACTGCGATCGCTTTTCTCAACAAATACGAATTAAAGTGAGATAGAAAACATTTTCATAAACAAAAAAAAGCGCTCCGAAGAGCGCTTGTTTAGATTTCGAACAAATTACTTGCTTACTTTAGCTCGCGCATCAGTTAGCGAGTACATCAAATGCTGAACATCGTGGTTATTAAATAAGTCACTGAGGTTCCACGCCAACTTACGGCGCCAGTTAGGATATTCGCTAGAAGTACCAGGTACGTTAACTGGTTTATCCATTTCCATCCAGTCTTCTAACTGAACAGACAATAGATTACAGCTACCCTTGGCCATGTGTACTTGAATACCGTAGTTTAGGCCTTTATCCATACCCACCCAATTTACATCGTGAGAAATGTAATCAGGAATGCTTTGGTGACCATGTAGGCTATCTAGTATCTTTTGTTTGCTTTCGTGGCGATCACGGTACAAGCCTTGTAACACTTCTTCGTCTGGGTAAATACCAAGTTCGCGACCTAGCGCTAAGTCATCACAATGCCAGAACCCGCGTAAGGTTGGCATATCGTGAGTGGTAACCGCAGACATGGCTTGCTCTGGGTAATGCGCAGGAGAAATAAAGCCACCGTCTTCCGCTTGTTCAAAGAAGAAAATACGGTAAGAGTGAACACCGTTTTCTTGCAGAACTTCGAAGATGCCGTCAGGAACAGTACCTAAATCTTCACCGATAATCAGACATTTATTACGATGACTTTCTAGCGCCAAAATACCGAGTAAGTCTTGAATTGGGTAGTAAAGGTAAGCACCTTTGTCAGCCGAATCTTCAACAGGTACTAACCACAAACGTAACAAGGCCATCGCGTGGTCGATACGTAGTGAACCACAAGAACGCATGTTAGAACGGAACAGATCAATCATAGGTTGATATTGCTGCTGCTCTAATACTGCAGGATCCATTGGAGGCAGGCCCCATTTTTGACCTAGTGGACCAAGTACGTCAGGCGGAGCACCTACGCTTGCATCAAGAGAGTACAAGTCACCATTTGCCCAAATCTCTACGCTGCCTTCACTCACACCTACAGCCAAGTCACGGTACAAGCCCATAACCATGCCAGACTCTTTAGCCACTGCGTCAACAGCAGCCAATTGCTCATCGGCAATCCATTGTAGCCATAGGTAGAAATCGACCGCGTCTTTATTCTCTTTTACCCACTCAGCTACCGCAGGAAGATGGTACTCTTTGTACTCATCGGGCCATGCAGGCCAACCCCAGGCGTTACCAATTGTGTCATAAAGATGCGCTTGTAATGCATCGTAAGTAGCTTGTGCCGCTAAGCTTTCGCCACCTTCTTTAACAAAAGAGCGGAAAGCATTTGCACGCTTGCTACGGCCTGTTTGAATGGTTTGGAATTGCTTAAATACTAATTGCAGCGCTTCTAGCTTGGCATTAGTTACACCGGTGTAGTCTACCCACTCGCTAGCACGTAATTGCTCTAAACGATTTTGGAAGGCTGGGCTTGCCACTAAAGCAGCCGCTTCTGATTCTTGGAACTCAGCAATCGCTTCTACATCGATATAAACAATGTTTAACCAACGACGAGAAGACGGGCTATATGGGCTAGCCGCTTCTGGGTTAGCTGGGTAAAGTGAGTGAATAGGGTTTAGACCAACGAAATCACCACCCTTCTCTGCAATATTCTTAACCAACACTTGTAAGTCAGAGAAATCACCGATACCCCAGTTGGTTTCACTGCGTAGGCAGTATAACTGAACACTAGGTCCCCACACTTTTTTGCCATTAGCAATTTGTGGTTGGATATAAGCGGCTTTAGGCGCCACGATGTAACGAGTTTCGGCTAGAACCTTACGACCGCCTTTAAGCTTAAGAGTTAACTCATGATAACCAATTGGTAGGTCAATGCTTAGATTAACGATATAAGCTTGGTATTCAGTTTCGTTAATCGCATGCGCTTCGATTAGTTCACCATCAACCGGCGTAATTTGTCCTTTAAAGGTTTCACCTTGCTCGGTTTGTAGCGTCCAAGTAAATTCTTTATTGGCTAACTCGATTGGAACACGGATCTCTAATGGATATTCAGAAGCTACACGTACCACTTTCACTACTGGCATGACCGATTGCCAATAGTTTAATACGTCTTCTTCATAACGCTTGGCTAATTGCTCTGCATCATCTACAGGGTAACCTAGCGCTTTTAATAATTTCGCTTTGCTTTCAGGTACGACTTGCGCCGGATTTCCCCAAGCATCTACGTAACTGGTTTCGATGCCGCGAAGCTTCACCAGCTGTTCAATGATTTGATCTGACATAACATTTCCCGAGTTATTGCTTTTATATAACTAATTATTGTTTTTTTAGCGCGTGTATTGTACTCATCCTAACGTTCGATTTATCGATCTAGCACAAATTTCACTAAAATAATTTTATCTGAGATTGCGTGATATTGATTGTTTTTTTTCATATTCACGCTAATACTTCTCACTGCAATTTGTGAGCTTGTTCGTTTTTAAACCATTAATTGATGTCGCGCAAATTAATTGCCGATTGAACTTGAACTATTTTAAAAATGTTGTAAGTTTACAACCAAATTCTACATCTGTTAACACTTGGAAACATTAGGTATCACTATGACAATTAAAGTTGGTATTAACGGTTTTGGCCGTATTGGACGTTTCGTATTCCGTGCTTCTGTTGAGCGCAGCGACATCGAAGTTGTGGGCATCAACGATTTAATCGACGTTGAGTACATGGCTTACATGCTTAAGTACGATTCAACTCACGGTCGTTTCAACGGTAGCGTAGAAGTTGTTGACGGTAACTTAGTAGTAAACGGCAAAACTGTTCGTGTAACTGCTGTACGTAACCCTGAAGAACTAAAATGGGACGAAATTGGTGTTGATGTAGTTGCTGAAGCAACTGGTATCTTCCTAACCGACGAAACTGCTCGTCAACACATCACTGCTGGTGCGAAAAAAGTAGTTCTAACTGGTCCTTCTAAAGACGCTACTCCTATGTTCGTTATGGGCGTTAACCACGACACTTACGCTGGCCAAGAAATCGTTTCTAACGCTTCTTGTACTACTAACTGTCTTGCTCCTATCGCTAAAGTACTAAACGACAAGTGGGGCATCGAATCTGGTCTTATGACTACTGTTCACGCAACTACTGCTACTCAAAAAACTGTTGACGGTCCTTCAATGAAAGACTGGCGTGGTGGCCGTGGTGCTGGTCAAAACATCATCCCTTCTTCTACTGGTGCAGCTAAAGCTGTAGGCGTTGTTCTTCCAGAACTTAACGGCAAACTAACTGGTATGGCTTTCCGCGTACCTACTCCAGACGTATCTGTAGTTGACCTAACAGTTAACCTAAAAGAAGCCGCTACTTACGAAGAAATTTGTGCAGCAATGAAAGCCGCTTCTGAAGGCGAAATGGCTGGCGTTCTTGGCTACACTGAAGACCAAGTTGTTTCTAACGACTTCGTTGGCGAAGTTAACACTTCTGTGTTCGACGCTAAAGCTGGTGTTGCTCTAACTGACAAATTCGTTAAAGTTGTATCTTGGTACGACAACGAAATCGGTTACTCAAATAAAGTTCTAGACCTAATCGCTCACATCTCTAAATAAGACATGTAGCTTAGGCTAAACTAATAAGGCGACCTTCGGGTCGCTTTTTTTATAGGTGAAATTCATGATTTTGGAAAAACTCCAGTTAACAGTAGTTAAGCAATTAGACAACGCGGTGTTTGAAGCCCAAAACCAGCAAGGAATGGTATTTTATTGGATAGACCACCCCAAAGTTAAAGCCCTGATTGCACAGCAAGGAGCCCACCTTATAAGCTACCGCCCCAACAATGGACAGGAATTATTGTGGCTAAGTGAAAACAGCGAGTTCAGCCCTTCTAAGGCCATTCGCGGAGGTGTGCCTGTTTGCTGGCCACGCTTTGCCAACGCAGGAACCAGCCCCTTCCCTAAACACGGCATAGCAAGAACAGCTATTTGGCAACTAAACACCCTCAGTACTAGCGCGAATGAATGCAGCTTAAGCTTAGGCCTCACTCATCCCTCTACGCCTAACATTGAACTAGAATGCCGGTTTACTCTCAGTCAACAAGCGAAAATTGAGTTAATCACTCATAACCACTCTAAGCAGCCTTTTAGCTATACTGGCGCACTGCACTCATATTTCATAACGGATGTAAAAAAATTACACATCCGATCTCTTGGGCCACAATATTTTGATGCCGTTACCGCTCAACTTCAGCAGCTAGACGAGGATTTCCAACTCTCACCTGAAACCGACCGCATCTATTTACAAGCAGAAGATACCAGCATAATGAGCTATGCTAATCAACAAGTTGAAATACATCATCAAGGACATGATAGTGTGGTAGTGTGGAATCCAGGTAGCGCTTTAGCCGCACAAATGCCTGACCTTAGTAGCGCCGATGACTTTATTTGCATTGAGACAGCGATTACCCAACAAGCGCAGAGTGTCGCTGCTGGCGAAAGCCATCGCCTATGCCAAACCATCAAAGCTTAAGGCCTTAATTAAACTTTATCCTACTAGGGCGAATATCACCGTTAAAGCCGCTACTGCGCGCCCTAGCCTATTTATTAGCATTGCCTAAAGAACAAATTAACCACAGAAAGTTAAAGTTAGCTGTTCATTTTTCAGTTTTCAACTCTCTCATTTTTGGCAAAGAAGAACCCATAACAATTTGTATTTAAACGATAATTAGACAATAAAGCCAAATCAATAAATCGCCGAAACGAAACCACAAAACAATTAATACATATGTTCGGACGAATGTACTTTAAACTGATTTCATTTGAGAAACAGTTAATGCCTAATTGAATAGGAGATGTAATGAGCAATCATTCCCAGGAAATGAACCTTTCCAGAACCAAAATGGCAGAGCAACTTATTGAGTTAACTGGAGATTCAAATTACCTTGAAACAGATATTTCGGGATTACATTTTAGCCGCTGGAGCCACCCGACCGCCCCTACCAGCTATACACACCAACCGAGTATTTGCCTAATTGCACAAGGGAAAAAGCGAGTTACACTTGGCGAAGACAGCTTTCTTTATGATGCCAATCACTTCCTCATATCATCTGTAGAACTACCGATTATCGCCAACATCGTGGAAGCCAGTGAAGATAAACCCTACTTAGGGGTGATCCTTAGGTTAGATTTACCGGAAATCTCGCAATTAATTGTCGATAGCGAGCTTTCATTTACTCCGAGTAAAGAGGCTCATAAAGGGATTGCCACTAGCGAGCTCACACCGAGCTTAGTTGATGCTTTTAGCCGCTTAATTGCATTACAAAGCGAACCAGACAGTATAAAAATTATGGCGCCCATCATTAAGCGGGAAATTTTCTACCGCTTATTAAATGGCGAACAAGGCCCTAGGCTTTATCAAATCGTCACCTCTGGGAATCATAGCCAACAAATATCCAAGGCGATTAATTGGTTAAAACATAACTTTATTAAGCCTTTAAGTGTAGGCGAACTCGCTTCAAACTGTGGTATGAGTAAATCAGCCTTTTACTCCCACTTTCGCTCAGTAACTTCAATGACACCGCTGCAATTTCAAAAGAAACTACGTTTAAATGAAGCTCGACGTTTAATGCTTACCGAGAACTTAGATGCCATGTCCACTACTTTCAAAGTAGGTTATGAAAGTCCTTCTCAGTTTAGTCGCGAATACAGCCGCTTATTTGGTGCTCCACCGTTAAAAGACATCAAAGCCCTGCGCCAATCAAAGGAAGCAGCTATTACCGGATAGTTAAACCAAACCCCAAAGTTAACTAAAAAACAGAAAAGCAGCCCAAGGCTGCTTTTGCTCTTCATTAATCACTAAATCCAAAAACCCATTAAGCTTCGAAAGCGGTCATATCAATCACAAAGCGGTGGGCTAAATCACCTGTGGCTAACTGCTTAAATGCATCGTTAATTTGTTCCATCTTAATGGTTTCGCACTCTGGGTATAGTTGATGTTCGGCACAAAACTCCAGTAGCTCCTGCGTTTCAGTAATGCCTCCGATTAAAGACCCCGCAACACGACGGCGACCTAATACCAAGGGTAAAGTCATTGGTTCTTCTAGTGGACCGATTTGACCCACAATTGTTAAAGTACCGTCTAAATCAAGTAGTGGTACATAGATGTTAATGTCGTGCTTAACCGGAACAGTATCTATGATTAAGTCAAGCGAAGAGGCCGCCTGCAGCATTGCTTGTTGGTCACTCGAGACCAAAATGCCCTTAGCGCCAATTTCTTTAGCTTGCGTCTCTTTATTATTCGAACGGCTAATAACTGTAACTTCGGCTCCCATAGCAACGGCAAGTTTAACCGCCATGTGGCCTAAACCACCTAGACCAATCACCCCTACTCGTGAGCCTTTCGTCACTTTCCAAGTACGCAGTGGTGAATAGGTAGTAATACCTGCACACAAAATAGGTGCCGCACGAGACATATCAAGATTCTCAGGAATGCGTAATACAAACTCTTCGCGAACCACAATGTGCTTAGAGTAGCCACCTTGAGTAATGTCACCAGTTTGTCTGTCTGGTACTCCGTAGGTTGGTGTCATACCGTTGCGACAATATTGTTCTTCACCGTCATGGCAGTGGTCACACTCTTGACAACTGTCAACCATACAGCCAACTGCTACTTTATCACCCACTTTATATTTGCTAGCTTCACTACCTACGGCA
Organism: Agarivorans gilvus; assembly: GCF_001420915.1. NCBI lineage: Bacteria > Pseudomonadati > Pseudomonadota > Gammaproteobacteria > Alteromonadales > Alteromonadaceae > Agarivorans > Agarivorans gilvus. The sequence continues at coordinate 628,069 of NZ_CP013021.1, forward strand.
CTAACAATACCGACGATTTCATGACCAGGCACTAAAGGGTAAGGCTGTGGCCCCCAATCTCCATTTACCGTATGTAGATCTGAGTGACATACGCCACAGTAAGTAATGTCGATGGCAACATCGTTAGGGCGTAACTCGCGACGTTCAAAATGGTAAGGAGCCAGTTCTGTATTTTCTGAATGTGCTGCATAGCCAACTGTTTTCATGAAAGTCTACCTTTCTCTAATGTTATATGTTTCGAATTGGGATTTGCATCCTAGTGATACCAGTATAGGCAGGAGCGCCGTTTAACTCTTGCCAAATAGCCTCTGATTATTGCTCGATTCTACTCGGTGAAAACAAAGCGAAACTAGAAGGCTAAAGATTTAAGCTTTATGAGTCATTTAAAATCAGCAAGATAGCTAGCGTGAGCACAGAAACGAAAGTAGTCATAGATACTAAGAACAAATAGGCCACAGCAATAAAAGCTATGGCCTAGAATTTAAATAGTGAGTGAGCAAGCAAAGATAAACTTACAGGCGGTGCAAGTCGTAGAGCTGAAATGGGCCTTGCCGGCTATTTCAGCTCTACTGCCGAACTACACTTTGGTAATACCAAATACTTGGTTTTCTTGTTCTTGAACACGAATAAACGTAGTGCGTTTAGTCAGTTCTTTAAGCTCAGAGGCCCCAACATAAGTACAGGCTGAACGAACTCCACCAAGAATATCTTGAACGGTTAGTTGCACGCTGCCTTTGTATGGTAGTAGCACAGTTTTACCTTCTGAAGCGCGGTATTCCGCTACGCCACCGGTATGCTTATCCATAGCGGTTTGTGAACTCATGCCGTAGAACTTCATAAACTTCTGGCCATCTTGTTCAACAATTTCGCCACCGTTTTCTTGGTGAGCAGCAAACATGCCACCCAACATAACGAAGTCAGCGCCGCCACCAAAGGCTTTAGCTACATCACCTGCTTGGGTACAACCACCGTCACCCACAATCTGACCACCTAAACCGTGGGCGGCATCGGCACACTCGATAATCGCAGAAAGTTGAGGATAACCGACACCGGTTTTAACTCGAGTAGTACATACACTACCTGGGCCAATGCCAACTTTAACAATATCAGCACCGCTTAAGATCAGCTCTTCTACCATCTCACCGGTTACCACGTTACCGGCAACTATGACTTTGTCAGCAAAGGTTTCACGCATTTTACGCACGTAGCCAACAAAGTGCTCTGAGTAACCGTTGGCAACGTCAACACAGATGAACTGTAGGTTTTCGTTTAGCGCTAAAATTTGTTTAGTTTTTTCAAAATCAGCGTCAGAAGTACCGCAGCTTACCATTAGATATTTAATTTTCTCTGGCGCCATTTTGCTAAGAAACTCAGCCCACTGCTCAATAGAGTAGTGTTTGTGAATAGCAGTAATCATGCGGTGTTCAGCTAGAGCTTTGGCTAAACCAAACGTTCCCACTGTATCCATATTTGCCGCAATAACAGGAACACCTTCCCATTGACTTCCGGTATGCTTAAAGGTAAACTTCCGATCAAGTACAACCTGAGAACGGCTCTTCAAGGTTGAGCGCTTAGGTTTGATTAATACGTCTTTAAAACCCAACTTTATATCAGTTTCAACTCTCATTTATCTCTCTACTGTTTATTTGGCACAAAACCCGAAGATTATAGCAAAGACTTGAATTTGATAAAAGAGTTAAGGCTTAATTATCTGCATAAACAAAAAAGCCAGTAACAATGTACTGGCTTGATAGACTAATTTAGTGGATCTAGGCGTTGCCCTTCACCTTAATCTGATTATTTTTTGCAAAACCTAACATTCGATTTAACGGCACCAAGGCTTTGTCGATGAGGGCTTCATCAACAAACACTTCTTTACCAGTAGCATCAATCAAGGCTTCTTCTATCGCCTTCAAGCCATTCATCGCCATCCACGGGCAATGGGCGCAGGAGCGACATGTTGCGCCGTTGCCACCAGTAGGTGCTTCAATCATTTCTTTATCTGGGCAAGCTTGCTGCATTTTATAGAAAATGCCTTTATCGGTAGCCACGATGAGTTTCTTGTTCGGCAAGGTTTGCGCCGCTGCAATCAGTTGGCTAGTTGAGCCCACCGCATCAGCCATAGCAACAACACTTTCAGGGGACTCTGGATGCACCAAAATCGCTGCATCAGGATATTGTTGTTTAAGTTGACGCAAAGCCTTCGCCTTAAACTCGTCGTGTACGATACACGCCCCCTGCCATAACAGCATCTCTGCACCGGTTTGCTTAGCAACGTAACTGCCTAAGTGCCTGTCTGGCGCCCAAATAATCTTATGCCCTTGCGCATCCAAATGCTCCACCACATCTACCGCAATACTAGACGTCACAACCCAATCGGCACGCGCTTTAACCGCGGCAGAGGTATTGGCGTAAACCACTACTGTATGCTCTGGATGTTGGTCGCAAAACTCTGCAAACTCTTGCTCTGGACAGCCCAAATCTAAAGAACAAGTCGCTTCCAAGGTAGGCATAATCACTTTCTTCTCGGGCGTTAATATTTTCGCGGTTTCACCCATAAAGCGCACCCCTGCTACCAACAAGGTTTTAGCCGGGTGATTATTACCAAAGCGAGCCATTTCTAAAGAATCAGCCACACAGCCACCAGTTTCTTCGGCTAAAGCTTGGATCTCCGGATCGGTATAGTAATGCGCTACCAACACAGCATCTTTTTCTACAAGTAACTGTTTGATGCGTTGCTTGTAAGCAGCCCGCTGCTGTTCATCCAGTGGCGCAGGTTTAGCCGGAAATGGGTAGATTGATTCGTTAAAGTATTCGTGCTGTTGCATAACTGAGTCTGGGAAAAAAGTCGTTCGAGCATTATACACCGCCAAATCGTCTAATGGCAGTTATTGAACTAAAGAATTAGCCGAAGCGATGAAGGTAATACAGAGAATTGGTGGGTTGTGAAGGATTTGAACCTTCGACCAATTGATTAAAAGTCAACTGCTCTACCAACTGAGCTAACAACCCAAAACAGGCAGCGATTACAGTGGTGGGTTGTGAAGGATTTGAACCTTCGACCAATTGATTAAAAGTCAACTGCTCTACCAACTGAGCTAACAACCCGCTGCTGAAATGCTTATTTTAAAACGAAGGAATGGTGGGTTGTGAAGGATTTGAACCTTCGACCAATTGATTAAAAGTCAACTGCTCTACCAACTGAGCTAACAACCCAAAGCGTTTCAAAATAGTGGTGGGTCGTGAAGGATTTGAACCTTCGACCAATTGATTAAAAGTCAACTGCTCTACCAACTGAGCTAACGACCCACTAAAGTTTGGTGATGATTGGTGGGTTGTGAAGGATTTGAACCTTCGACCAATTGATTAAAAGTCAACTGCTCTACCAACTGAGCTAACAACCCATTAAAAATCACACTGAAGAAACAAAATTGGTGGGTTGTGAAGGATTTGAACCTTCGACCAATTGATTAAAAGTCAACTGCTCTACCAACTGAGCTAACAACCCATTTTGCACTTCTGCTAAACCGTACTATTTGCTGTTGCAATTAGCCCGACTCAACGGCGGCCTATGATACGGATTTAAGGCTGTTGTGCAATAGTAATTTGAATCTTTTTTTTCAAGCGTTCAGCAAATAAGCAACCCGCTTCTTGTTTGTACAGAATTTTGAATTTACTGCACTTTATTTAACTTCTATTGGCTTAAAGCTGAGCCAAACGCGTCTTCGCCAAGCCAGCTGCCGCACTCGTTGGATACTGTTCAAGTACCCGATTAAATAAGGCTTTAGCCTCGGCATTGTTATTTTTAAACTGGGCAATGATACCTAATTTTAACAATGACTCAGCCACCTTATTAGATTGCGGATAATCATTAACAACTTTGTTGAATTGCTGCGAGGCTTGTTCACGTTGTCCACGAGTATATTGTAGTTGACCTAACCAATAATGGGCATTAGGTGCATAACTGGATTGAGGGTATTGCTGAATGAAGCTTTCAAAGGCGGGAATAGCCGCGTCATAGTCTTTTTGCTCCATCACTAAAGCAACCGCAGCATCATAAGCTTGGTCTTCACTTACCGTAGCTGCTGTGGCCACCTCTGGCGTATTCACTGTGCCGCTAGCATTAGCCGTTTGCAGCTGAGTAAAACGTCTATCCATTTCCTGATAAAGCTCGCGTTGACGCTCGATCATTTGTTGGATTTGGTAATTACTTTGCTCTAGTTGGCCCAGCATCGTGGATACGCTATCAGACATATCGTCTACCTGATTTTGTAGATCCAACTGTACTTGATTACGCGCTTGCAGCATTCGCTCTAAACGCTCTATCCGTTGCTCTAGGCTTAAGCCACTACTCGACAAGCCAGAGGCGGTTGCTGGAGCACTGGCCACCGACGCATCTTCAACCGGTGCAGCCGCGTTTACATTAAACGAAAATAAAACGGCTACCATAGTAGCCGTAATCATATTTAGTTTCATAAATGACTCTATGTGATTTAGCGTATTAATAAACTAACACAGCACGACGATTTTTAGCCATAGCTGCATCGGTATGAGCGCTATCTACTGGCTTCTCTTCACCGTAACTAACAATTGAAATTTGCGATGCTAATACACCCAAGCTTTGCAAATATTTAGCCACAGCCTTACCACGGCGCTCACCTAAAGCAATGTTGTACTCTGGCGTGCCTTTTTCATCGGTGTGACCTTCAATTAATACCGAAACCGATGGATTATCTCTTAGGTAACTAGCATGGGCTTCTAGAATTTCAGCAAACTCATCTCGAATGTCGGCGCGGTCAAATTCGAAATAAACTACTTGGCTTTGACGCAGCTCCGCCGCTTTTTGACGCTCTTGTTCTTCAATGCTTAGCACTGGGTCAACACCGCCTACTTCAACACCACCGGCATTTTGTTGGTTACCAGTGCCACCTACTACTTCCGTTCCAGTTTGACCCGCTTCGGTTACTTCACTATCACTTGCACTGTTAGAGCTACAAGCTGCCAAGCCAGTTAATGCTAAACCTAGAAAAAGTGTCTTTATTAGTCGTTCAAATTGCATTATGGATTCCTTATGATCACATAGTGTTTATTTAATTTAAAAAGGGTGACCACGCTGGGGCTCTAACACTGCCCTCTTTGGCGGGTAATGTAGCTTTAAATCGGCCATCCATGGAGACTAAAGCCAATACTTTACGCCCACCTGCTACCGTGCTGTACATAATCATACTGCCATTAGGTGCAACTGTGGGTGATTCATCAAGCTGAGTTCGAGTTAACACTTGCACATAACCACTATCAAAGTCCTGACGAGCAATTCGATATTGGCCATTAACTCGACTCACCATAACCAAGGCTGAACCATCGGGAGTCACAGCCCTCCTAAATTCATTTCACCTTCCCAGGTCACTCGATTAATTTTATTAGTGTCTAAATTAACTTTGTAAATTTGCGGTTTACCGCCACGCTCCGACGAGAACAACAGTTCATTGCCACTGGGCAACCAAGTTGGCTCGGTATCAATGCGTCGGCTTTTAGTAATGCGAGTCAGTTTTTTGCTTTCGATGTCAATAACATAAATATCTGGTTGTCCATCCTTAGATAAAACAATAGCTAAACGCTTACCATCAGGAGACCAGTCAGGCGCGCCATTAATACCAGAGAACGAGCTCAGTACCACGCGCTTACCCGCATCAGCGCCACGGATAGTATGTACAATAATCTCTGACTTATTATTTTCAAAACTAACGTAAGCTAATTGGCTGCCATCGGGAGACCAAGACGGCGACATTATCGGTTGCGATGAACGTAAAACGGTTTGCTCACTGTAGCCGTCGTAATCTGCCACTCTAAGTTGATAGCTTAGCTCTGCATTTTCATCCACCACAACATAGGCGATACGGGTTAAGAAAGCGCCGCGCTCGCCGGTTAAGGATTGATAAACGCGGTCTGAAATAAGGTGAGCCATTTGACGAAGCTGTACCTTAGCCACACTTTTAAAACGATCCAACAAAATATGGTCATTGCTTACCACTAATTGTCCGTCTTTAAGCTCTTGTTTGTTACCAGCGGTAACTTGACCTCTTAGTACATCCACAAGGGTGTAACTCACTCGGTATTGGCCACCTTCTAAGGCGTCAACCTTGCCTAGTAATACCGCTTCTACTCCTAAGGCTGCCCAAGCTTCGTAATCAACTTGCTCAAGCTCTTGCGGAGTTTGTGGCATTTCGCTGATCGCCACCGGATTAAATTTACCAGAACGGCGTAGATCGTTGGCAACCACTTTAGCTAAATCCAGCGGAACCTCACCGTGGCCATCCCATTGAAATGGCACCACCCCAACGGGCCGGGCGCTATCCACCCTTCTGTGATTACAATTTCGAGGTTAGCTTGAGCAACATTAATAAATGTAAACAACAGGCTGACACTTATTAGGAATTTTTTCATCATCACAGCTATTCCGGTTTAAGAGTTAAAGTAATATTTTTTAGTTTGGCGAACACATCCGGATCATCCGATACCGGCAGGCTCACCGCCTTTCTAATGGCTCGGCGGGCTGATTCACACACCGCGGCGTCACCTTTACCATCGCCAATACGAGTAACAAATCCATTCGATGCCAAGGTCAATTGAATTTGACATTGCTTGCCCATCATACTCGGCTCCGTCAACCAATGCCGCTGGATCGTCGACATAATTAGGGCTCGGTATTTTTCTAACTCGCCCAATACTTGACGTTGATGGCGCGCATTCGCTTCAGCTGCCATTTCCGCTTGAAGTTGACGTTCAAACTCAGCTTCTTGGCGCGCTATTTCAGCTTGACGCTGACGTTCGGCTTCTTCTTTAGCCGCCCGCTCGGCTGCCGCTCGCGCCTCTCGCTCTTTACGAATACGCTCTTGTTCAGCTTTACGCGCCGCCTCTTCGGCCTTTCTGGCTGCTTCCTCGGCTTGTTTTTGCTGCTCTAGCTTACGTAAGCGCTCAGCCTCTGCTGCTGCGGCGGCTTCTTCTGCTGCTTTACGCTGTTGTTCTTTCTGCAACCGGGCCGCTTCGGCACGCGCTGCCTTTTCTTGCTCTAGCTTTTGCTTTTCTCTTGCTCGTCTTGCCTGCTCATCGGCTTTACGTTTAGCTTCTTCTTGCTGACGTTTTTCCAACTCTAATTGTTTAATTCTACGTTCTTCGGCTAAACGTTTTTTACGTGCTTGCTCGGCTTCTTTTTCGGCCTGTTCAATACGTTTTCGTTCTTGCTCTGCCTTTTGCTGCTGTTGCTGTTTTATCCGCTCAACTTGCTGGCTTACCTGATCAATGTCCACCGCTGTGGCTTGAATGATAGGCGCACTGGGCGTCGCCTCTAGCTTGACCCGTTCAAAATCAACCGACCAGACCAAGGCAACAAACAACACTGCATGCAGCAGTATAGAGATGATTATGGATAGGCTAAATGGCGACTTCAATGCAATTCCTAAACTAATTATCGTCTGGCTGTGTCATTAAACCAACAGAAGGTACACCTGCGCTTTGCAGCAATACCATTAAGTTAATCACTTGTTCATAACGCACATTTTTATCGCCACGAACCACCACTGGCAGTTGCGGATCTAATTGCAGGTGCGCCATCACAATCGCTTGTAGGTCATCCCCCGATAGCGCCTGATCTGCAGAGCTACCGTCCTCCCCTGTGTCTAGGTAATACTGGCCACTTTCAGTTACCGTAGCAACCAAGGGTGGCTTGCTGTCTTCTGGCATCGGCTCAGCTGAAGCCTGCGGAAGATCCACCTTAACCCCTTGAGTTATCAATGGTGCGGTTACCATAAAAATAATCAGCAACACCAACATCACGTCGATGTAGGGCACTACATTAATTTCTGCGACTAAACGCCGCTTGGGACGCTGATAATAGTTCACCTTAAAACCTATGCGTTGCTATTACTGTGGGTTTGACGATGTAAAATACTGGAGAACTCTTCCATGAAGTTGGCATAGTCGTGTTCCAGTTTGGCGACTTTAGTTGAGAAACGGTTAAATGCGATCACCGCAGGAATCGCTGCAAATAAGCCCATCGCGGTAGCAATCAAGGCCTCTGCAATACCCGGTGCAACCATGTTTAAGCTGGCCTGCTGAACTTCACCTAAGGCGATAAAGGCGTTCATAATCCCCCATACAGTACCAAATAGGCCAATATAGGGACTAATAGAACCGATAGTTGCCAGCATGGGCAGCTGGTTTTCTAAACCTTCAACCTGACGAGACAAAGAAACTCGCATGCTGCGATAAGTTCCATCCATAACCGCTTCAGCGCTACGCCCACTCGACTTATGTAAGCGCACATATTCTTTAAAGCCGGAATGGAAAATTTGCTCCATGCCCTGCAAGTGATCGGCTCGTGCATTGCTTTCTTGATACAACTTATTGAGATCAACGCCTGACCAAAATTTCTGTTCAAAATTCTCACTGGCCGTTTTGGCTTTTTTTAAGATTTGATTACGATTAATGATCATTGCCCATGAATAAACAGACATGCTCACCAGCAACAACATTACACACTTAACCAATAGGCTAGCCTGCCAAAACAAGCCGATAAATGACATATCAGAATGCACCGAGTAAATCCTCTTTTAGATTTGTAGGAATGGCCGTGGCCTTCATTGAAGATAACGTGACACAAGCAACGGTAACCTGTCCTTGGGCGATCAGCTGTTGGTCCGCATCCCTAATGGCTTGATCAAACACAATACTTGCTCGTTTTAGCGTATTGATAGTGGTTTCTACGCTGAGTAGCTGGTTAAACAAGGCCGGACGTTTATAGTCGATGTTGAGGCTGCGAACCACAAAACAGATATCTTGCTGCATAAGCTGATCTTGCTGGTAGCCTAGATCTCTGAGCAATTCGGTTCGGCCTCTTTCAAAGTACTTAATGTGGTTGGCATGATACACCACGCCCCCCGCATCAGTATCTTCGTAATAAACCCGAACTGTAATAACTGCCATCTAACCTACCCTTGTATTTCGTTGACAAATAACTATACACAGGCAAGTGCTTAAGGTTAAGACTCTAAAGGATTAATTTAGATAATTGACCGAGAAAATTTTGATAACGGCTTAAAATTAAACATATTAAGCCGATTTTTTAGGCTGACTGTCGCCACCTAGCGACAGTATTTTTAGGCTTTGGGAAGGTCTAAACCAAGGTGAAGATAGGCCTTATCACTGGCAATTCGGCCTCGAGGTGTTCGTTGCAAATAACCTTGCTGAATTAAAAACGGTTCCAGTACATCCTCAATGGTTTCTTTATCTTCGCCAATCGCCGCAGCTAGGTTATCTAAACCCACTGGCCCACCGGAAAAAGTCTCGGTAATGGCTTTTAATAACTTGCTGTCCATATAATCGAAACCCGCGCTATCGACATTCAGCAAATCAAGAGCTTGCGCCGCCACTTGTTGAGTGACTTTGCCATCGAACTTAACGTCAGCGTAATCACGCACCCGACGTAATAGACGATTGGCAATTCGCGGCGTGCCGCGAGAGCGTCGAGCCACTTCCCAAGCACCCTGTTCATCTAGTTGCAAATTTAGGTAATGCGCGCTGCGGGCAACGATGTCAGCGAGATCCTTGGTATTATAAAACTCTAAGCGTTGCACTATTCCAAAACGGTCACGCAAGGGAGAGGTTAACATCCCAGCGCGAGTGGTTGCTCCAATTAAAGTAAAGGGTGGCAAATCTAATTTGATTGAACGAGCCGCCGGCCCTTCGCCTATCATAATATCCAGCTGGTAATCTTCCATTGCTGGGTAGAGCACTTCTTCAACCACCGCACTAAGACGATGGATTTCATCAATAAACAATACGTCGCCGGGTTCTAAGTTGGTTAGCAAAGCGGCTAAATCTCCGGCTTTTTCTAATACTGGCCCAGAGGTCGTTTTAATATTTACGTTTAATTCGTTAGCCACAATATTGGCTAAGGTAGTTTTACCCAAACCTGGTGGGCCAAAAATGAGTAAATGGTCCAGTGCATCGTCACGGCGGCGTGCCGCTTCAATAAAAATATCTAACTGTTCTACCACTGCCTGCTGGCCGGTATAGTCGGATAATTTTTTTGGCCTAATAGCACGATCAACGGATTCTTCTTCGCTAATCGCTGTAGCGGCGACCAAGCGGTCTGCTTCTATCATTATTTCTAACCTTTATTACAGAGCTGCCTTGAGTGCTTCTCGAATTAATTCTTCACTGCTCATTCCGTTTGTCCAGACTTGTTTAACTAGCTTGTCTGCTTGAATCGCTTTATAGCCCAAAGATTCCAATGCAGCAATTGCTTCTTCTTTAGGATCAACACTAGGCTGTAGCGGCAAATCACCGTGTGTAGATAGGCTATCACTTATTGGGGTTTGAGGCAGTTCCATATTCCAGTTTTTCAAGCGGTCTTTCATTTCAACTAACAAACGCTCGGCGGTTTTTTTACCTATACCCGGTACTTTCACCAAGCTAGAAAGGTCTTCGTGACTAACCGCCGCTACAAATTGTGCACAGCTCAGGCCTGACAATATCGCCAAAGCGACTTTCGGCCCGATGCCGTTAACTTTAATCAATTCACGAAACAAAGAGCGTGATGCATGATCATGAAAGCCATAGAGTAACTGAGCATCTTCTCGCACAATAAAATGAGTAAGTAAACGGACCGACTCTCCTAACTCGGGTAACTGATAGAAACAGTTCATTGGCAATTGGATCTCATAACCCACTCCTGCCACGTCAATCAGCACATAGGGCGGGGTCTTCTCTTCCAAAATACCTTTAATGCTCGCTATCACAACTCTCACTCCTTCAATAAACTGTGCCTAGCTTACCTTAAAGACTGGATATATATCCAGTCTTTAAACAGCGATTAGTCTCAGCAGTTAAAGCCACCAATGGCACCGAAATAAGCCAAGCTTAGGCTCGTAAAGCCATTGAAACTCAAAAGCTAATCAGCAACACTAAGTTACACAAATAAATAACTTGGCAGGAAGCAAAGTGGCAAAAAACCGTGAACCATTCGTTGGAATCGCCCTAGGAAGTGGTGCTGCAAGAGGTTGGGCACATATTGGCGTAATCAACGCGCTTAAAGATATGGGGATCCAGCCTCACGTAGTAGCAGGTTGCTCAATTGGCTCCTTAGTAGGGGCAGCCTATGCCTGCCAACGCTTGGATAAGCTCAGTGAATGGGCCACTAGCTTAAGCAGTTGGCAAGTATTTAATCTTATGGATTTCTCCTTAAACCGCGGTGGCTTATTAACTGGAGAAAAAGTCTTTAATGCCGCTGAAACCTATATTGGAAATGAGCGTATCGAACAGTTACCCATTCCCTTTGCTGCAGTCGCAACCGAATTGGAGTCAGGAAAAGAAATTTGGCTACAACGAGGCCAGATCCGTGATGCCGTTCGCTCCTCCTGTGCCATGCCCGGCTTAATGGCCCCTTACCGACTAAATGACCAATGGTTAGTGGACGGTGCGGTGGTCAACCCGGTCCCTGTATCATTATGCCGGGCAATGGGCGCCGATGTGGTGATTGCCGTTAATTTAAATAGTGACAAAACCCGCATCGACCTTTCTGAAAACCAATTGTTAGACGGTGCGGCCAGCAGTGAACCCAGTCAACCGTTTTGGCGCTTATTAGGGGGTGGCAAAGACTTTTTAAATTCGATGTTAGCCAATTTAAAACAACCCGCCGCTAACCGCTCTCCGGGCATGATTGGGTTATGTCGACCTCGATTAATATTATGCAAGAACGCTTAACCCGTACACGCATGGCGGGCGATCCGCCGGATATTTTGCTCTCACCTAAGTTAGGCGATATCGGTATTATGGACTTTCACCGTGCCGAAGAAGCCATTGCAGAAGGCAAACGCGTGACCGAGCTGATGCGCCATCAAATTGAGGAAGAGATACTCTACCGCTAAGCAGCTTCCAGCTTACTGAATAATATTAATTTAAATAATCAATAATATTGATATGCATTAATATAGCCATTAAAAAACAACATCTTAAAAATATTATATTGATTTTTATCACCTGAAATTAGCAGTTCCTCGTGGCTCTCGAAGTTCTATAATGGAGTAACAATTTGAGGGCTGCTATGTTAGTTAAAATTAGACATTTTCAACCATCTGACTGGGCATGTATCGGTATCGCTTTGCTGATACTGACGCCGCTAATAAACGGACCAGCGGCTTTATTGATAGGAGCCTGTTTGGCGAATTTAGGCTATAGCCCTAAAAATCTCCAGCTGGCTAAGATAACCAAACGTTTATTATCTTTTTCCATTGTTGGTCTTGGTTTCGGTATTTCCATTGAACAAGCCATTGAATATAGCCAAAAAGGCTTCGGCTTAATCGTCGGCTCTATTGCTCTAACCCTAAGCCTTGGTTATCTTCTGGGAAAATATCTACGCGTAGAAAGAAAAACTGGCTATCTCATTTCAAGCGGTACCGCTATTTGTGGAGGCAGTGCAATCGCGGCGGTGTCACCTGCAATTGGCGCGAACAGTAAACAAACATCTTTAGCACTTGCCACAGTGTTCATCTTAAACGCCTGTGGTTTATTTATTTTTCCACTTATTGGTCATTTATTCAGTTTAAGCCAAGTACAATTTGGCTATTGGGCCGCCATTGCTATTCACGATACCTCGTCGGTGGTAGGGGCTGCTGCAGCTTATGGAGATAAAGCCTTAAGCGTTGCCACTACTGTAAAACTGGCTAGAGCCTTATGGATTATTCCGGTAGCCTTAGTGAGTGCCTTAGTGTTTAAAGAAAAGGACAGTAAATTTAAGCTTCCTTACTTTATTCTATTCTACGTCTTGGCCATCGTTATCAGCAATTACCTGCCCTACTTTAGCTCTCTGTATAACGGTATTTTTGATGCCTCAAAGCAAGTACTAAAAGTGTGTTTGTTTTTTATCGGCTACGAATTAACAGCCAGTAGCTTGCGCTCTGCCGGCATTAAGCCGCTGCTACTGGGGGTATTGTTATGGATGTTTATAGCGAGCCTATCACTACTAGTGATTTATTGTTTCTATTAGCTTGTGCCAACAGCCTGCTAGGTCTTTAGCAGGCTACAAAAGTGATTCAATAGCGTCGCGTTATTGGTGTAATTAGCAATACAGTGTGTGGTAATGGCTCTTACTTACCAAGTGCCTTAAAACGTTTTTTGTATGTTTTATAAGCCAATGCCACTAACAGCATTATGAAAGCCAAGGCTTGCAGTGTTGCACTGGTAAGCCCTTGGTAAAACCAAGATGAAATCAAACTTATCAAAACTAAAGATAGAAATACTATGTGCAATGCGCTGTCCTCCACAATGCTATCTTAGCTTCGGAGCAAACACCGACAAATTCAGTTTACGCATAAGCTAGCACCAGCAATTATATGGCACTAAGCACTAAGACAAGCACCAAGGCTTGGTGGTTTACCCAATCCCCTAACAATGCCACGTAAAGCTCGGCCATCAACGGCCAACTCCCATCAGTAACAACTAGGCTGAATCATTGACAAAACTAGCCCAAACACCGATACGCACACTTAACTTTTGGCTTATCCGCCACAGCGCGGGCAAGCGAGCACGCCTAATTGGCCTAAATAAGGACAATAATAATTAGACATACATCACGTTTTTGTTAGAATCGTCGCCAATTGACTAAACTACGGCAGGCCCAATGTTTCAAACTTTGCTTTATCGAATAATGTTTCCTTTTATCATTGCCTTATTGCTCATCATCTTAGCAATATTGGAAATGCAAAAGGTCACTTTGGCAAAGTTCTATGATAAACAATTGAGTGTTTCAGACTACTTAAATTGGTTTGCCACCCACCCGTCTAATACCATTGATGCACTACAAGTATTAAAAGCACAGCAGCCCGATCATCATGGTGGAACCACCCAAGATTGGTGCCCTGCCGTCCATTCCGACAATGGCTTCGTGAGTATTAGCTATTTAGACGAGCAACCTGTCTGCTGTAACTTAGGAAAGGGTCAACGTTATGTTTACTATAAAGAAAGTGAACAAGACATTACCTTGCTATGTGGTCGTTGGCCAAGAACAGAAATTGTCAGTGTTGATAAAACCGGCATGCGCGCTGCTCAGTCCTATCGCAATACTTATTAGAACCAGTTGGCCTTTCACGGTTAATTTTTCCGCCCTATTCGAGCAGCGTTAGTAGAAGCTTTCTACTACGTTATAAGTTGCTCAAGCAGAGTCACGATATTTCAAAGGCTCTGCCTTGTACAAGGCCCCTGCAAGCCGCTGTAATAAACACCTCGAAAGATCAACAGAGCCTAATTAGTGCTCATCAAAAAAGTCTTTATTACGAATGTATTTTCGCATGTAGTGAAAGGTGAAAGGTAATAACAGCCAGCTAATTAAAGATTTACTCAATCGATACCAAGTAGGAATATTTTCATACACTTTTTCATCGTGTAACCACAGCATTCGGCCGACATGCCAATACAAAAATGGCAGTGGTGGTAAAAAAGTTACGATGTCTAAATCGCAGCAAATTCGGTAAGTCTTATGATGTAATTTATAGTGCTGTTTGAAGTTCCATATCCCCGTAGCGGGCTGACCAAAAGTCACCACTCGTTTCACCTTTTTCGGAAAGCGATGCTCCAACCTATCCGCAGCCAATACCGCCATACACCCCCAGAGGAATGACCGGTCAGGCTTATCCGCTTGCCCTGATCGATTAGTGGTTGCAACACCGATTCTAAACGCTGGTAAACCGTAAGCTGCCGTTTACTGCGATTAGGCGGACAGCTGGTTTGCTCAAGTAATTGCAAGTAGCCCCAATGAACATGGTAATAATGGTGACCAAGCCAGTACTTTCTAGGAATACAGGCCAAATTGACCAGCCAATCAAATAGGTTCATAGAACCCCGAAACACCACTATCACCTCTTCTTTATTATCCTTCCATAATACCCGAGTCGTAGAACGTCCCCAGCGGTCGAATACATCTTGATATTGGTATTTATCTCGAGCCAACTGAGTGTCTTGCAAGGCAGAAGGGTAAGCTAAGCGACACAGCACTGCATAACGTTCATATTGATAACGTTTTAGCTTCTTGAGTTTTGCCGCTGGCTCTTGGGTAAAAGAAGAAAAAAACAACTTGGCACACCAATATTACAAGGTAACCTATTGAAACACACTCGTCATAAATTAATATGACAGTTTTATGAAGAGCGTTACTGTTGATAGTAATTCAACCAATACTGCTGCGCTCGATTGTTGTCAGGGCTTACTGGTGTAAAGATGAGACCTTCGCCAACTTGCTGCATCACCACAAAGCCATGGGCCTCCATTGCTCCTTGTGAGGACAAACTTAAACGCCCCCACCCTTGGCTAAAGTGTCTAAGAGAGGGAAACATCAAGCGTAGGCTTTGTTTACTACAACTCTCATTAGTGCTGATGATATCTATGTACAGAGCACTATCCGACCAGGTTTGCGCTTTAACTTTTTCTAGTTGCTGTTGAATACTGCTCGACCAAGCCAATTCCACCACTTGCAAGCGACCGCGTAAGGGCGCCAACTGCTCAGCGACACAGGCTTTATTGGACGGTAAGCTCATGCCTACAGCTGTTTGCTGATGTCCAGCCAGCAACAGCGAACTCGCCTCAATCATCTCCACATTGTTAACTTGCTCTAAACGCAACGTTAACTTGGGATAAGCAGCATCGATAACTTCAATAGCCAACTGATTGGCTTGACTGAACAGGGGCAGTAAACAGCCAATGTAGATCCACCACTTCATTATTATCCATCCCTCTGGGTTACTTCATGCTTATTAGCTTGCTCTTCAAGACTAGCAAACCAACGCGCAATTTGTTGGCAAGTCCAATTGGGGGCATCTAAGGCTAGGTCGTGTCCTGCTCGCGGGTGTACTTTTAAACCACATCCCCATGCTTGCGCCATGGCTTGGCTACAACGAACGCTCACCAATTGATCTCGACGGCTTGCTAATAACAATAACGGAACCGATGGCGCTTGCTCAAGTTTAAATGTTGCAGCAGCCACCAACTGCTTGAAGGCGTTCGCTACACTTACCGGGCACTGCTCTGCCCAGCCAATCCAGCTGGCCAACACAGTTTGATGGCGCTCAGGAAAACTTGAACTTAACTGCATTATTCGCCGCTCTCGGCTCGCTCTCGTGCTGGCGAACAAACAGCCTAACAATTTGAAGTAGTTACGATAGTTCAATCGCTGGTAAAACGGCGAAAATGCGGCATTGGAAGGATTAAGCAGTGTAAGCGAGCGTACCTCTTCTGGATACGCCCTAGCCCAATCTAAGGCCAACATGCCTCCCATTGAAATGGCCAACAAATCAAGCTGCTTAATCTCCACCTGGCACAAGCGAAGTTGTACTCGTAGGCTTTGTCTTAACTTTGCAATCTGCCAGGCACTGGACAAATGATAAAGCTGGCCATTACCTGGAACATCAAAGCTTAATACCGCCCGCTCAGGATACCGCCGCTGGAGCTGCTGTTTGAACTCTCCCCAATGTCGCTGTTCTCGTACTAAACCTCGCAGCAATACTATTGGTCTAGAACTAACAGGCTCTGTCATTAGCGATACCACAACTGTTTTGCCAAACGCTGATAATGCAGAGCTTGCTCTTGGTCATTTAATATGGGGGCGGAATAACATGCGTTCATAAGAAACTCCATTAGTACTAAGTGGCGGCGTAATACCCGCTGTACACGATGCGGCTTCATTGGGTGAAACAAGCCTAAGCTATTAAACAGCTGTAGCGGATTCTTCTTCAACCAACGCCAAGAGCCCATTTCTAACGTTAGCGGTAAAAAGACTCCTGGGTAGGCCAATGACTGTTGGTAAGCGTAGTCCCACAGATCGCCATGGCAAACATAGTGTTTAGTTTGCGGCTCAAATAAATAGTTTTGGTGAGGATAAGAGCTAAAAAACAATTCGCGTAAACGGTAGAGACAGGCCAAATCAGCCATCACCTCGCTACTTGAATGCGCATATGGAAACCACAGCCGATCATTCTGACCAAATCCACTGTGGCAATCCAATACCAAGCTAAAAGGGCGTTGCAACAAGGTCTGCTGTACAGTGTTTACAATAGCTTGGCTTTCGCTTTCCATCGCTTCCCCCAATCGCCCTCGATACCATGGTAGTTTGCTACTTATGCGTTGGCCTCCCACCAAAAAACTTGCACCATGTTGCGCCTGTATCGGAGAGTTTCGCATTAAGTCCACTCCATTAGCATTGGCGCGCCGCTGCATCACCATGCCACAAGGATTAGCGATAGGAATAAAGGCTAAGTAAAACTGTGTTAGTAATTGCTGCAACTGCCTGTCCCAAGTTAAGCGCTGTAATATACTTGAAAGAAAAGACAACACTACTTGGCTGCCAATACGCTCGACACCGTGGATCCCTCCCACAAACATAATTCCCGGATTAGCCATAGCCTGATTACCCAAACTGACCAAGTGCACCGGAAAGCGCCCCTTACTGCAATTGGGCTCAGCTATAGTACCAATAGTTAGTTTGTCATCGTGCTGTTCGAGCAAGCTCAACAGTTGCTCCATCTCGGGGAAATCGCTCAAGCCCTGCATTCATGCTCCGGTTGCTATAATTGAGCTACAAGGTCTAGCAAACCCGCATGACAAAATCATGACTAAGTGGAGCTCCAACCCGAGTAATATTAGCGAAGTTATTGATTTTGCGAGAAAGCTCGCCTTCAGTTACACTGCTTGCTGTGTTTATAAGGGGTTATTATGCCGGTTAACGACAGTCTCGATTTTTCTTCTGTATTAGCGACAGCGGTTCATGACATGAAAAACTCATTGTGCATGCTAACCCAATCCACAGAGTCCCTTGCCCAACGCTCTAAGCAGCAGGGACGAGAAGACAGTGAAGAATTGTCTCGCTTGCATTACGAAGTCTCTCGCCTGAACGGCAGTTTAATGCAATTACTGGCTTTATACCGCTTTGAGAAAGAGCAGATGCCAATGACTATCGAAGAGCATTACATAGAGGACTTGCTCAACGATATCTATTACAAAAACCAAACCTTTATTGAACAAACTGGCCTCAAAGTCATTTTAGAGGTAGAACCGAGCTTAACTTGGTATTTTGATGGGCAACTAGTTGATTACCTTTTAAATGACATTGTTATAAACGCCTTACGCTATTCCGAAAAACAGATTAAGATTTCTGCCAAACAAGCCGATAACTATTTATGTATCCAAATTTTTGATGATGGAAGCGGTTTTCCACAAGAAATTATTGATTTGGCAAAGGAAGACGTTGCTTCTCAGATCAACTTTGTTAAAAATCGTAGTGGTTTAGGTTTATTTTTCGCAAAATTGATCGCTAAAGCACATATAAACTCAGGTAAGGTAGGTAAAATAACCTTAGAAAACGGTAGCTGCTTAGGTGGAAGCTGTTTCAGTTTATACCTTCCGTAACATAAACACTTAAGGATTTTTTCGGTTAAATTATGGTATTTACCTTAATATTGCTTGGCGTTGGTGCACTGTTGTTTTTGGTTATCGCCTACAACATGGTTCAGCAATTTAAACAAAAACAAGAAGCCGAGCGCCGTTTAGCCATCGCTAAACAAAAAGCCATTATTAACGAAACCGAAGAGTTACTGCTGCACTCCTCCATTCTCCCCTACAGTAAAGTTCTCGTAGAGTTACTACACAAGCGAATTTACGAAGCACTTAATCAAATTCAAACGGTTGATCCTAGTGTTAAAGGCCTAAATAGCCGCATTCGGGCTACCAAAGAACAACTTAGCCAGATTAATACCGCCAGTGAAATCAGCGACAGCGCTTTTCGTGCCCCCGATACCGACAAAGACGCCTTGCAAATGCTGCAAATCGTAAAAAAAATTAGAGCCGTAGTTCGCTCAGAACATGCCAAAGGGCGCCTAAATACCCAAGTATTCGTGCTTGAAGACCGCCGTTTAGAATTAATGCAACTCAAAGTGAATATTGAGAATGCCTTGAAACGCGCCATCGAAGCCCAAGCGCTACGCCAATGGGGCACCGCGCGACAACTATTAAATAAAGGAATTTCAGCGCTAAATAATATTTCTGATAGAGATGCTTATCTAGAACAAAAACTTCAAGATATGTTGCAAATGAATCAGGAAATGAGTGAAAAACTCAAATCGGCTAGCCAAAAAGAGGCGCAAAGTTTAGCTGAAAAAGAAACCGACGAGTTAGACGTATTATTCCAGCCTAAGAAAAAATGGTAGCTTTTTGTTGCCTAATCAGTGGCAGTATTAGACCTCACTTAGCAGCTATGCAAAAATAAGCACAAATAAAATCTAAGTTAAGCAACAATGCGCAAATCACTCCAACAAATATCTCGCGACCCGCTGCATGGGGTTTATTTTATTGGCACCACTCCGCCTAAGAAAAACACAGACATTGAAATGGTCAGCGATATCGCCGATAAACTACTGTCACGTTTAGATGAAATCGATTATGACGGCCTTATTGTTTACGACATTCAAGATGAAAGTAGTCGTATCGACAAGCCGCGCCCCTTTCCCTTTATGCAGACCCATGACCCGCGACTCTACGCTCAGTTATTAATGCACAAAAGCCAGCGTTCGGTAATCACTTACAAAAGTGTCTCTCAACGTAGCGCTGAGGACTTTGTAGGCTGGCTAAAAGAAGCGTGGCATCAATATGAAATTCGTGACTTAGTTTTGGTGGGCAGCCCTGCCGCCAACCAAGATATCAAACTCAGCCTAGCCGATGCCTATAAGGCATTAGCCGATAGCGCGCCCGACTTCTATCTTGGTGGTGTTACCATTGCCGAGCGCCACGCTAAAAAAGGCGATGAGCACACCCGGCTGCTGCATAAAACCGAGCAAGGATGCCAGTACTTTGTTACTCAGGCGGTATATAACGCCCAAGCCACCATTGATATGTTGAGTCGTTACGCTCATGCTTGTCAGCAAAACCAACAGCAACCACAACGCATTATTCTTACCTTTTCGCCTTGTGGTAGCGCTAAAACCCTAGAGTTTATTGAGTGGTTGGGTATTTCTGTGCCAGAAGCCACCAGCTTACGAATACTCAATGCCGATAAGCCTCTAAAAGAATCGATACTGATTTGCTATAACAACCTGTTGCAAATCCTCGAAGCGGTATTGCCTTTAGGGGTCCCTTTGGGACTCAATATCGAGAGTCTCACCAACCGTAAAGAAGAAATTGACGCGGCCATTTTGCTGTATAAATTACTTAAAGCAACAATGGATAAAAAGCTGGCTCAGCTACAATTAAACAGCTGATTTAACTATTTAAAATACAATAAAAAAGGAAGCCAATTGGCTTCCTTTTTTAGGTTAAGCCTTTTTCTTAGGCTTCTTGCGTTTATCTTCAGCGACCCACTTACCGTCACTAAAGTAGGCTCGCCAACCGGTTGGTTTACCGTCTACTTCACTACTGATGTATTGCTCTTTGGTTTTACGGCTATAACGGATAAGCGTTTTCACACCATCAGGATCGGCCACCGGCCCTTCTGCCAAATAGTAAAACTTCTCAGGAAGGCGGTCTTTAAAACGCTGTAGTTCTTCAACCAGTGGTGCCCGTGTTTCACGCGAGCGCGGGAAATTGCTGGCAGCCATAAAGATCCCCGAAGCCCCATCACGTAATACAAAGTAGGCATCGCTATTAACACATGGCAGTTCAGGTAGGTGAACTGGGTCTTCGCGTGGAGGAGCCACTTCACCATTTTTCAAAATTTTACGGGTATTGCTGCAATCTTCGCCGGTACAGGCCATGTACTTGCCAAAACGTCCGGTACGCAACTGCATGTCACTACCACATTTCTCACACTCAACAATCGGACCGTCGTAGCCTTTAATCTTGAAATTACCCTGCTCTACGATATAACCCTCACAATCAGGGTTATTACCACACACATGCAGTTTGCGCTTCTCATCAATTAAGTAGCTATCCATTGCCGTACCACAAACAGGACAGCGCTCTTTGGCTCGTAGTGCTTCAGTTTCTTGTTCTTCGGCATCCGCGGCCACCGCTTCTTCACCGGGGATCAAGTTAATAGTGCATTTACAGCGCTCTTTCGGCGGCAGAGCATAACCTGAACAACCGAGGAATACGCCGGTACTGGCGGTGCGGATCCCCATTGGACGCTGACAATCCGGACACTCGATATTGGTGATAACCGGGGTATTGCTGCGCATCCCTTTTTCATCATCATCGGCTGTAGTGAGCTGCTTTTTAAAGTTTTTATAGAACTGATTTAATACTTGTTTCCACTCAAAGTTGCCGTCAGCCACTTCGTCCAGACGTTCTTCCATTTCTGCAGTGAAATCATAATTCATTAAATCTTGGAAACTTTCGCACAGTCGCTCGGAAACAATTTCGCCCATTTTCTCAGCATAGAAACGGCGCCCTTCGGTGCGCACATAACCACGGTCTTGAATGGTAGAAATAATAGAGGCATAAGTAGAAGGACGACCAATGCCGCGCTTTTCTAATTCTCGAACCAACGACGCTTCATTAAAGCGAGCCGGTGGCTTGGTAAAGTGTTGTTTAGGGTCGAGGGCCACTAAGTCTAGTGAATCACCTTGGGCAACCGCTGGTAATACTCCGTCTTCACCTTTATTTGCTTTACCTACGGGCTGAACGCGAGTCCAACCATCAAAACGTAGGATCTTACCTTTAGCGCGAAGCTCAAAGTCACCCGCGGTAACGGTTACAGTTGTCGCATCGTATTGCGCGTCGGTCATTTGACACGCCACAAATTGACGCCAAATAAGGTCGTACAATTTAGCGGCGTCATTATCAACGCCGGCGAGTTGAGCACTGGTTACCGTAACATCAGAAGGACGAATAGCTTCGTGGGCTTCTTGAGCCCCTTCCTTGCTAGAGTAACGTAAGGGGTTTTCAGGCAGATACTTGGCACCGAAATTATCGTCGATATAGCCTCTAACCGCCTCTACAGCGTCTTTACTCAAGTTTGTCGAGTCAGTACGCATGTAAGTGATATAACCCGCTTCATAGAGTCTCTGAGCCAACATCATGGTGCGCTTCACACCAAAACCTAAGCGAGTGCTAGCAGCTTGCTGCATGGTAGAGGTAATGTAAGGAGCCTTGGGTTTAGAACGAGTCGGCTTGTCTTCACGCTTGCTAACTTGATATTTTGCTGCTTGTAAACTAGCAACGGCTTGTTCAGCTTGCTCTTTATTGACTGGCTTAAACGCCTGGCCTTGTTGTTTGGCCACCTCTAAACGTAGCGCTTCGCCTTGAGAAGTAGCAAGGTCGGCATGAATGTCCCAGAACTCTTCTGGAACAAAGGCTTTAATTTCACGCTCTTTTTCTACCACTAAGCGCACCGCTACCGATTGTACTCGACCAGCAGAAAGCCCACGGGCAATTTTCTTCCACAGTAAGGGCGATACCATGTAGCCCACCACCCGATCGAGGAAGCGTCGAGCTTGCTGGGCATTTACCCTATCCATGTTTAACTCACTAGGATGAGAGAAAGCATCTTTAATCGCGGTCTTCGTAATCTCGTTAAAAACTACACGTTTAAAGCGACTATCATCACCACCAATCACTTCTTTTAAGTGCCAGGCGATGGCCTCTCCTTCGCGGTCCAAATCGGTTGCGAGATAAATAGTGTCTGCGCTCTCGGCTAAACTTTTTAACTCATTTACTACCTTTTCCTTGCCCGGTAGGATTTGATAGTTAGCTTTCCAATCCTTTTCTGGGTCTACCCCCATTCTGGCAACTAAGGCTTTTTGATCTTTGGCTTTCTTTAACTTAGCTTTTTCTTCAGCACTTAAGCCTTTGGTTGATACCGGTGCGGCTTTCTTTTTAGTAGTACTACTTCCACTACTAGGCAAATCACGAATATGACCCACACTTGACTTCACCACATACTGGCGTCCCAAGTATTTATTAATCGTTTTTGCTTTAGCGGGTGACTCCACTATAACTAGAGATTTACTCATATTGCTCTTTTTTTACCATTGGGTTCGCTTAGTTGGCCAACTAAGTGAAGTAATAGATATTTGTTCTTTTTTATATTGCGCGAGAGTTGCCATAGGTCAATAACTTTTTTAAATCTTTGGCTTATTGGGCGAATAATTAAGCGCTCGACCACAAAGATACAAACTGTTAACATCGCAAACTCATCATTATTGCGTAGAGTTATACGCTTGATTTTCTATTTTCGCCAATATAATTAACCGTTGGCACCAAATTTTTTAACTGCAAGCGCTCTTACAGTGATAGAAAACGTAGTATAAGGAAGACTATGAAACATTTTGAAGTCAACTTCGATGGCCTGGTAGGGCCCACCCATAATTATGCCGGACTTTCATTCGGTAATGTGGCTTCATTGTCCAACGCCCAAAGCGCTTCCAACCCTAAAGAAGCAGCAAAGCAAGGCCTACTAAAAATGAAGGCCCTTGCCGATTTGGGGCTAACTCAAGGTGTACTCGCGCCCCAACAACGACCGGATTTAAACTTGCTTCGCCGAATTGGTTTTCATGGCAGTGATGCGCAAATTTTGCAAAAGGCCGCCAAACACGCCCCTGACGCGCTACTAGCCAGCTATTCTGCCTCAAGTATGTGGACCGCCAACGCGGCCACAGTATCCCCTAGCGCAGACACCGAAAATGGCAAAGTACATTTCACTCCGGCCAACTTAACCAACAAACTGCACCGCTCTATTGAGCCTCAAGTTACCGGTAACATTCTTAAGGCTGTTTTTGCCGACAGCAAGTATTTTCAACACCATTCGCATTTGCCCGAAAATGACTACTATGGCGATGAAGGTGCCGCTAACCATACTCGCCTTTGCCGCAACTATGGAGAAGCTGGCCTTGAGCTATTTGTCTATGGGCGCACGGCGGCCAATGCCAAAGCGCCAGCCCCGATGAAGTTTCCAGCCCGACAAACCCTAGAGGCCAGCCAAGCGGTGGCGCGCTTGCACGGCCTTGATCAAGACACCGCGCTGTTTATTCAGCAAAACCCTGCGGTGATCGACCAAGGCGTATTTCATAACGACGTGATTGCCGTGGGCAACCAAAATGTATTGTTCTATCATCAGCAGGCCTTTCTAAATAGCCAACAGCAGGTGGAGAAAATTCAGCAGGCTTTTGGTAAACACCAGCTGCATTTCATCGAAGTTAGCGATGCTGAAGTCAGTGTTGCCGAGGCAGTAAAAACCTATTTGTTTAATACCCAAATTGTCACCTTAGCCAATGGCGATATGGCAATAATAGCTCCCACTAATTGCCAAGAATCAGCTCAAGTTAGCGCATATTTAGAACAGCTTACCAAGCGTGACACACCGATAAAACAAGTACACTATTTCGATGTAAAACAAAGCATGAGTAATGGTGGCGGCCCCGCCTGTTTACGTTTGCGAGTGGCACTCAATGATATGGAGTTAGCCGCGGTTAACCAGCACACCTTGATGACACCTCAGCTATTCACCACCTTGAATCAATGGGTAGATAAACATTATCGAGATAGTTTGGTATTTGATGATCTGCGAGATCCACAATTAATTACCGAGGTAAATACCGCCCTCGATGAGTTAAGCCAAATCCTTCATTTAGGCTCGGTCTACCCCTTCCAGCAAGCTTGATCAATAAAACCCAATGCCCAAAAAAAAGCCTGATAAAATATCAGGCTTCTTGGCAAATGCTTGGGGGCTAAATTTATTTAGTCCAATCCCAAGATTGAGACTGTACTAACTTCATCACGCCACGCTCTACACCCAGGCTAGCAGCTTGGCTCAGTTTTTCAGCCAATTTTTTCTTAGTATGATATTTAAGCTGCACTACATGTTTACTTTGGTATTGCTCCATCAGGTAGTCATCGCTGGTACTCACTTCATCCACCAGCTTTAAGCCGAAGGCTTGGGTACCAAACCAGTGTTCACCGGTGGCCACTTTGGCAATATCCAGCTGCGGGCGAAACTCTTGTACGAAGTCTTTAAACAAACCGTGAGTCTCTTCTATTTCGGTTTTAAACTTGCTGCGCGCTTGTTCGGTATTCTCACCAAACATGGTCAAGGTACGCTTAAACTCACCAGCAGTGATTTGTTCAAATTCGATATCATGTTTCTTTAGCACCTTATTAAAGTTAGGTAACTGGGCGATAACACCAATAGACCCAACAATAGCAAAAGGCGCGGCCACGATTTTATCGGCTATGCAGGCCATCATGTAGCCACCACTGGCAGCCACTTTATCCACCGCAATGGTTAACTTAATTCCCTTGGCTTTAATTCGCTTTAATTGTGAAGCTGCTAAGCCGTAACCGTGAACCATGCCACCGCCACTCTCTAAACGCACCAGCACTTCATCCTCAGGGTTTGCTGTGCTAAGGACGGCCGTTACTTCTTCACGTAGGCTAGCCACTTCTTTGGCATCGAGGCTGCCTTTAAAATCAATCACAAACAAACGTGGCTTAGGCTCTTCGGCCTGTTTTTTCTGTTGTTTTTGTTGAGCCTTTAGCTGCTTTTTGTGCTGCTTTTCCTGCTCTTTAGTCATCAGCTTGTGGTTGAGTTTTTCTTCTACTTCTTTATGTTGCTCGCTTAAATCAACTAGCTCCAATTCACCACTTTTATGCTTTGTTTTCGAAGAGGCCGCGATAATCACCACCACTACCGCGACAATAGCCACCACAATGGTTAAGGCCTTCGCGAAAAATAATCCAAATTCAATCAAAAAATCCAAAACTCTACCCTCATGTTTTTAAGCTGCTATTAGTACCACAGCTGATTGCGCTTACCAAGTAACAAAAAAGGCCTGCATCTAGCAGGCCTTTATTTTTGCTCATGATTTAGGCTATTGCGCGGGTGCAATTACCGAGCTATCGCTAATCACCACTGTTGGACTACCGGCATCGGCACTTACCGCATAACTCACAAACTGAGTTTGCATTTCAACGGTACTGGCTAAACTAGCGCTGGGTGAAATTAGCGAGCTATGCACACCTTGACTGAAACGTACTGCGTAGCTGCCTACCGAGGTCACCTCGGTGCCGCTTAAGCCCATGCTGCGGATCAAGGCTTCAGTGCCCACCAAAGGAAGGCCAGTAACTTGATTCGGGATCACTTGGTCGTCGCTGCCAGCAGAGCCATCGCCAACCACTTCATGCACCAATACCGGCACATCAAAGCCCGCTTGGGCATAGTTTAGCGGATCGGCGCCATCCACTACTGTTTGCGCCAAGCTGCCAAATACTCTGGCAAAGGCTGGAAAGTTAGCATCAATGAGCAATTGTGCCGCCTCTGGGTATTGCGCTTGGTAAGCCGCGAATTGCTCTAAGGCGGTGGCAGTTTCATTATCTTCAAAACCAAGACCTGCCGCTACTAAGCCTAAGTAGCCAGGGTTAGCTTTGAGGTTTTGCTCCACAACAGGCCCAAAGCGGGCAGAATTTTGGAAAACCCCCGCTGCGCCGCCACCAGGTACACTGAAGGATGCGCTTTGCAGACCATAATCCACTTCCATGCCCGTACCCGCAATGGTTACGGTTTTAGCTAAACTGGCTGGTGCTACCCCAACAATGGAGCCTAAGGACTGGCCCACAAAATGCACCTTGCTACCGTCGAGCTCGGCCGGCGCGGTTGCCGCTTGTAGGGCAGCTCGCAAAGCTAAAATATCAGCACTTGATTGCCGCATATTACTGCGAATACTTAAGAAACTGCCTAAATTAGCAAATACTTCTGCATTGGTATTGGCGCTAATATCAGCTTGATCATCGCCGTTTAAATCCAGCCCTCGGGTACCGTGATAAGGTAAGTCCATTGCCACTACTGCATAACCTTGCGCAGCATAGCTAGCGGCCATTAATGCAGCGGTTTCTTTCACCGAAGAAATACCATGTTGGAAGATCACCACAGGCCACCCATCAGCAGGCATAGTTTGCCCTGTTAATGTTTCGTCAGGCAAATACACATCTAGCTTGAGCTCAGCTTCACTACGTTGCTCTGGGATTGGGTTATAAGCCGTGAGATGGCGATGAGGGTCAACGTTTTTAGTCTCACCCTCTTCAACATACGTTAAACCCGCCAAGTCAGCTTGAGCCAACATCTTCGCGGCTTGAGTAGTTTGCCCACCGGCTACAAGACCACCAAAGGTAGCCACATCGAAACCGCGAGCACCGGCCTGCGCCCAGAAGCTAGTGGCACTGGTTTGATCGGCAAAATCGGCGTTACTTTGTAACAGTTGTAAAATGGCAATAGGACTATCGGTTCTCGCCTGAGCCCAACGGTTAATGTCTGCACCAGTGGGATCGGGTGCATCTAAATCAGAAATATAATAAGGCACTTTTATCTCTGACAAGTAGTACTTAGCCGCGGCAAAGCTAGCTTGGCTGCTGCCAAAGGCCGCTTCAGCTACATCGGCTGCGGTATAACCGGTATCGACAAGTGCTGAGATAGGCAATAAACCTTGCAAGGCCATTCCACCGTAGACTTGCTGTAGGCTAGTTAATACGCTGCCCACCGATTGGGTGGTAAATACCGCGGCATAGCTTATTTGGCCACTAATGCCCTCTGCTGCTAACAGGCCATTATTCCAGTTGGTTAAACCTTTCAATGACTGAACTGTTGCGCTGTCTTCTGCTGTAGGTGCAGTACTCAAAAATTGATAACCACTGCCCGCTTCCACCGGGCGGCCATTATCATCAAGCAATTGCTCGGTAATCGCCACCATATAAGAGGTGGCTGGGGCGAATGGCTTCAGCGGCGTGACCATCAGATTACCCGCTTGATAACTCACCACATAATCTTCGCCATACACAAGCTGCTGATCAATTCGGCAAGTTTGTCCCGCAGCAAAGCTGCCGCCGTTTTCGCTAACATCGCTACAGTCATCGGCAAATCCAGAGGCTCTTACCTTAAATAGCAACACCCCCTCAGCAAAAGTGCTGCTATCTATACCGGTATCTAGCTCGGGATTAAATTCTTCTTCATTGTCGCCGTAAGCCAATGGAATAGTAAATGGAACACTGGTTTGCCAACCATCTAAAGCGCCCAATACCTTAGTGATATCCTGATACTCTTGGGTCACGCTAATGGCTGCTTCACCGGGCAAATTAATGGTACCATCCAAGCTACCGCTTAGTAGCAAGTTGTTAGGTGTTGATACATCCCCGGTTAAAGGATTGAAGCGAATTTTTACTGAGTTGGGCTGTTTGACCGTGGTATCATCACCAAAATCAAAAGGTGAGTTGCCACCACCGCAACCCACCAAGGTAACAGAAGCAAATAAAGTGACCGCTGTAGCTATTCGGGACAGACGCATATTAGCTAATTCCTTTTAATAGTATATTTCTCAAAGAGACCTTAATTACTCGTTTACATATTTGCAACAGGTCTAACCAGATTTTGAAACACTTGTTTAAACTTCAATCAAATATTTGTGCACTAACGCACATCTAAAGGATTTAATAATGACCACGGATATCTCTCCTCAACACTTTCAAGCCAGTGCCAACGAGTTAGCAGGCAAAGTCATCCTTGTCACCGGTGCAGGTGACGGCATTGGCCGCCAAGCCGCCTTAAGTTTTGCCAGTTGTGGGGCGAGCATTATATTGCTCGGCAGAACAGTACACAAACTGGAAGCGGTATACGACGAAATTGAAGCACTTGGTGCTCCCCAGCCAGCCATTATTCCTTTGGACTTAACCGGTGCCAGCAAACAAAACTATCTGGATATGACAGCTACTATTGAGTCTCAATTCGGGAAATTAGACGGCGCGCTGCTCAATGCCGCTCACCTCGGGGTACTGAGTCAATTCGTGCAAATTGACGAAGAACAATGGGATAAAACCATGCAGGTGAATGTTAAATCCCAGTTTTTGCTTAGTCAGGCACTGATTCCACTAATGCTTAAAAGTACTAATGCCTCATTGATTTTCACCTCATCCGGTGTCGGCAAAAAGGGCCGTGCCTACTGGGGCAGCTATGCGGTATCTAAGTTTGCAATTGAAGGCATGTCTCAGGTGATTGCCGACGAGTTTGATAAAACCGGTTTACGTTGCAACTGTATTAACCCAGGAGCAACTCGCACCTTAATGCGCGCCACAGCCTACCCCGGTGAAGATCCACTAAGTCTAAAAACACCGCTCGACATTATGCCGAGTTATCTATATTTAATGAGTGATGCCAGTATCGGTATTACCGGCAGCAGCATTGACGCACAACCCAAGTAGTTGCCAAGGACAGCAAAAACATGAGTACGCCCTTTCGAGCTAAAAGTACCTTAGAGCAATGGCGAATTTTTCAAGCCGTGGTGGATTATGGCGGCTACGCTCAAGCGGCTAGCCAACTAAATAAAAGCCAGTCATCGCTCAATCATGCGGTAAGTAAGCTACAGAATTTATTAGGCATTCAGTTGCTTGAAGTAAAGGGGCGTAAAGCTCACCTAACGCCAATGGGCGAAGTCATGCTCAGGCGCAGCAAACTGCTCAGCCAAAATATTCAAGACTTAGAAACACTCGCCGCCAGCCTAGAGCAAGGTTGGGAGCCAAAGTTAGCCTTAGCAGTAGAAATCATACAACCTCAAGCTCCAGTAATTAAAGCCTTAAAGGCCTTTTTACCAGACAGCCGCGGGACTCGCGTCGAAGTGATCGACACGGTAATCAGTGGCGCAGATGACGCCATTCACGACGGTGAGTATGATTTAGTGATTACAGCGCAATTGCCACAAGGGGTATTGGGTGAGCCACTTAACGCAGTCACTCTAGTTCCAGTAGTACACCGCAACCATCCTTTAGCCAAAATGCCGCAACCCGTCTCAATCGACGAGGTATTGCAGCATGTGCAATTAGTGATTAAAGATACTGGCAAAAACCCTAAACAGGACCGCGGGTGGCTGCGCGCAGAACAGCGCTGGACCTTTAGTAGCTTCAAGCAAGTAGTAGACGTGCTAAAACAAGGCTTGGGTTTTGCCTGGCTGCCAATGCATATCGCTCAAAGTTATTTTGAGGAAGAAAGCTTGGTTGAATTAAACATTCAAGGCGGCGCAGCTAAGTCATTAACCACCTATTTAGTGGTGCCTAGACCTGAGCTGTTAGGGCCAGCGGGGCAACACTTTTCTAAATTACTACTACAACATTGTAAGGCCTACCGTTAAGGAGATTTATGTTACTCAATTGCGATATGGGTGAAAGCTTTGGCGTATGGAAGATGGGTGTTGATGAGCTGCTGATGCCGCACATCGATTTGGCCAATATAGCTTGTGGTGGCCATGCTTCCGATCCCGATGTGATGAGCGCAACATTACAGTTAGCCAAACAACATCAGGTTAGCGTGGGAGCGCATCCCAGCTATGCTGATATCGCCGGGTTTGGCCGTCGCACCATTCCCTATCAGGCTGAACAGTTAAGCCGTTTAATTGTGACCCAAGTCGGCGCGCTAGCAGCGCTGGCAGACTACCACCAAGTGAGCCTAGATTACGTAAAGCCTCATGGCGCCCTGTATAACGACATGCATCAAGATCCGGGTATTTTTGAAGCCGTGTGTAAGGCGGTGGCGGGCTTTAAGCGCCCTTTAAAACTAATGGTTCATGCCAGTCAATGCTCAGAATCGCTGCTCGACACAGCCCAGCACTACCAACTTGAGTTACTCAAAGAAGCCTTCTGTGACAGACGCTATTTGGCCAACGGTCAATTACAAGCACGTAGCCAAAGTGGTGCAGTATTGTCTGAACAACAGCAAGTATTAGCGCAAGTGCAACAACTGCTAGACTGTGCCAGTGTCACTTGCGCCGATGGTAGTCAATTAACATTACAAGCTGATACGCTCTGTGTGCATGGCGATAACGAGGTGGCAGTTTCGACCATTCAAGCCATCAAGCAACTCATCACCAGCCAGCTCTAGGTGGACCGCTATGTATTGCTTAGACTATGTAAATGAAGACAGCCTACTAATCAGTTGCCACACTATCGAGGATGCTGCGACTCTGCCGCAACTGGCCAGCCATTTACAGCAAAGCATGCCACAGCTTAGCGACCTTATCCTCGCCTCCACCAGCCTACTTTGTGTTTGTCCGGCGGATATAGACCCAAGCCAGCTAAGCCTCAAAGTACAACATTTTGCAGCCACCGTGGGGGCAAATAACACCAGCAAAACCCTCGATATTCCAGTTTGCTACGCTGCAGAGCTAGCTCCCGATCTAGAAGATGTAGCCAATCAGACGGGGCTTAGCCCTGCAGAGGTTATCGCCCTACATCAACAAGGCCACTATCAAGTCAAAACCATTGGCTTTATGCCGGGGTTTGCTTACTTGCAGGGTTTAACCGGTCAATTGGCACTACCACGTAAAGCCACGCCGGTCAGTCACGTACCAGCTGGAAGTGTCGCCATTGCCGAAACCATGACAGCAGTGTATCCCAGTCAAAGCCCCGGAGGTTGGCATATTATTGGCCGTAGTCCGCTCAAATTATTTAATAAACATCAACAGCCTATGTGTCCTTTAGCGGTGGGCGATAAGGTCCGTTTTATCGAAATAGACTATCAACAATTTTTACGGTTACAAGCCCAGGAGGAGCAACATGGCTAGCTTACAGATCCTCCGCAGCGGCCCACATAGCTTAGTCATAGACCGAGGCCGCAATGGCTTTCAAGATATTGGCGTAAGCCCCGGTGGCGCAGCAGATCAGCATGCTTATAACTGGGCGAATCGCTTGGTGGGAAATCCTGCCAATAGTGCTGCGCTAGAGATTACCTTTGGCGGTGTAGAGCTACAATTTAGTCATGCTTGTCGCATTGCGGTATGCGGGGCCAAGATGCCGCTAAGCCTGAGCCAAGCCAATTCGGCCAAACAGGTTGATTTATGGCAAACCATCGATATCCAAGCAGAACAAATACTCAAGCTTGCCCCAGCACCTTATGGCCTGCGCAGCTATTTAGCCATTCAAGGCGGGCTACGGGTACACCAAGAATTAAATAGTTATAGTAGCTCTCCAAAACAAGGTTTAGGGCCATTTAACGGCAGAGC
This sequence comes from Agarivorans gilvus, assembly GCF_001420915.1. Lineage (NCBI taxonomy): Bacteria > Pseudomonadati > Pseudomonadota > Gammaproteobacteria > Alteromonadales > Alteromonadaceae > Agarivorans > Agarivorans gilvus. The sequence goes on from NZ_CP013021.1 coordinate 660,069, forward strand.
CTTAAAGGCGGGTGACCAACTGCCCTATCTTGCCGCTACGCAGTTTAGCAAAAGTTTACCCCAGCAAACGCCGGCCCGCTTCATTCCTGACTATCAACAACCACTGAAGTTAGCATTGATTCCGGGCTACCAGTTCAGCCTATTTTCGCCACAGCAGATTGATTTGTTGACCAAGCAAACATATCAAATTAGTGACTTGAGTGACCGCATGGGGATCCGCCTAGAGGGTGAAGCCTTTGCTACTCCTCCAAAGACTTTGGAGTCCGAAGCCATTGCCCAAGGTGCGGTACAAGTGCCCCCCAATGGCCTCCCCATCATTCTATCGGTAGATCGACAGACTGTAGGCGGTTACCCCAAACTGGGCTGTATTAGCCGGCTTGATTTATTTGCGTTGAATCAACGGCGAGCGCAACAAACTGTGCAGTTTTACATCAGTAGCCAACAGCAACAACGCCAACGCTGGCTAGCCTTTGAACGCTACTTTTCTTGGTAGCAGTTTAAAATGCTAACCAATAACGTAAACTATTAACCGCATGCTCGACTTCATTTAACTGCTCTAAATGCGCTAACGTTTGAGCTGCAACGATGGGTGAATCAGTGACAATGCCGTTTACCCTTAGGTAATACAAACGCTCTATCTCTGCGGCACTGTTTACTGTCCAAACATGCACTTGCTGGCCGCGCTGCTGAGCACGTAATAGCCGCCACGGACTGACCCATTGCTGATTAACGATCAACATATCGGCCTTTTGTAACAGTGGGCTTTCGCCAAAGCTGGCGGCGGCAATAAATGCGGTTTTTACTCTCTGCTCTAGTGGCGTTCCGTTTATTTGCTGCTTTAAGCTACCGAGTAATTGGTCGTCTAAACTACTTATGATGACCGGGTATGGAAAATCACTTAGCGCGTCGATCACGGCAGGAATTAAGTCTAGCGACTGGTCATAACGTTTAAGCTCTAAGTTTAAAATTATCTTTCCCGCGCTTTTCTCAAGCCACACCGGCAGCGCTTGCGGAGCACTATAACCTGCATTAACAAAGGCGCTTTGAATTTGCCCAAAGCGAGTTAAATGCACCACACTATCATCGCCAATTAGGCGGCGTAAGTCTCGGTCATGGATCACCGCGATTTGCCCATCTGCGGTAAGCTGAATATCAATTTCAGTCACTGGTAAGCCAAGGTTAATGGCTTTTTGTAAACCTTCTAAACTATTTTCTTGGGCTAACCAGCCGCCGGCCCGATGCCCCATCACCATCACTTCCCGAGGCTCAGAAAAGCGCAAGCTAAAACCCTGAATATCTTTGTTAACTTCATGGCCAGCGATTAGTAACATCGCGACAAACATCAGCCGTAAACCTAAGTTAAGGCGATGGTTTTCTCGCAATAGTTGACGATGCTGCCGGTGCAGGCTTTCATGATTTTGTTTAAGGGAAAGCTTAAATAAATAGAACTGAATACTGGCATACAGCCAGGTATCAACAAAGCTTATAATCGCTCCGCCTGTTATCACCACTAAACCAAAGCTGAATAATAACAAGGTCGAAACACTTTGCGGCGTCCACCAATTTAAGCTCAGGCGCATCAGCCAAATGAAACCAGCAATGATGGCAAACAACATGAACGCCCTTAAGCCAAACCACACTGCATTTAATAGCAAAATCAGTTTACGCTGACCAAAGCTTAAAGTACTTGAGTCACGTAGCTGGGCTAACAAAGGCTTCTTTTGCAACATACAAAAAGGTAAGGCGAACCACCAATTCAACCACTTTGAGCCCAGCCATAGTGCCAAGGGTAAGCCGCCCACACTTAAGGCGGCTAAATAAAACCACAATTGGTTACGTTGTTGGTCGAGATAGTAATTAATATCCCAATCAGCCAGCATCAAGCCAAACAACCAGCGCCCTACAAATAACAGCGTACAAGCAATACTGATTAACAATGCCGATTGTAAAAACGCTAAGCGAGCAATTAACCAAAGACGATTAATTAGCAGGCGGATCGCCTGCGACACCGAGCGACGATTAACCTCATGCTGAGCCAGTAATAAAGTGACAACGCCTTGCTGCAAAAAGAAGTTAAACAAGGCCATTGCCACAAACCAAATCGCAAACAAGTAGCCACTAGGAGACAAGAAGAAACCCAATAATTGTTGATTGGCCACGCCTTGTAAACCATGCCATGCCATTAAGTTTTCGCTAACCATAATCGACAAGGGAGCAAAAACAACTAACCAACCAGTTTGCACCAACAGATAGGCCCCAAACATGGCTAGTCCTCGGTTTTTCATCGAACTCACGAGGTAATAAATAAAGTGGCGAACCCGATGCAGCAGAGGGCTTAACATGGCTCAACTCTGAGTGCTTGACTCATCTGCCACACTTGTTGCTGACATACTTGGCTTCGTTGTAATTCACTATCCGCTTCGCCCTTACTGGCCATAGCCAAGCTATAGCGGCTATCAAATAAACTTGCTAAAGGTTTTGCTGCGGCACTGTGAAAATGCTTAAAGCCTTGTTGTTGAAGGGCCTTAATATTGTGCGGGCGCACTCCGCCAGCGACTAACCACTGTAGCTGCGGAGAATCTTGTTGTAACTGTTGTAATAAGCTTGCGCCCTGTTCAGCACTATTTTGCTGACCTGAGCTTAAAATTCGTTGAATACCCAGCTCTGCAAGTTGCAGAGCACTTCGATAGGGGTCGGCGACACAATCAAAGGCGCGGTGAAAAGTTACCGTTAATTCTTCAGCGGCCGCTACCAACTGTTGGCAGGCCGCTATATTGATGCTTGCATCATGATTCAATGCCCCTAATACCACACCATTAAATCCCAGGTTTTTGATTAAGTCGATATCATGCAACATTTGTTTGAGTTCATGTTGGTCATAACAAAAATCGCCGCCTCGAGGTCGAGCCATAACCACTATCTCAATGTCGCGCAAATAGTCACTCGCTTGCTTTAAAGCGCCGTAACTGGGACTGGTTCCACCATCATTTTGCCCTGCACAAAACTCTACCCTATCGGCTCCGCCTGCGATCGCGGCTTCAATGTCAGCAATGCTATAACAGCAAATTTCCAAACTGGTGTTGATGTGACGAGAGCTAGGCAAGAGAAATTTCCGTAGGTCTTTGGATTGAAATAGAATTATAGCGAAAATACACTGCTTAAGGCAGCTACTAAAATTTGCATGGCCAATTTTGTTGAGGCGGGTGCTGTTGAGTCAAACCAAACAAGATTTTTAAATGCCACAAAATGTTACTTAGAAATTTGCAAACGATTGCATAGAAGCTCACAACTTGCTTTTCTAAACAAGCGTTTTTATTCAGAACTGTGTATATTGGGGGCGTATTCTAAGGATGGAAGCACTTATTAGGTGAATCAATGAAACGAATTTCCCTGTTGTTAGTCTCATTTTTACTAGGCTTGCCCAGCCTGAATGTTGCGGCTAACGAGTATCTTTTTCTCGGTACAGGCAATGTTAGCGGCGTATATTACCCCACCGGCAACGCCCTATGCCGCTTATTGGAACAAAATAACCAACACCGAAAACTAAGTTGCACAGCCGAAAGCTCCGGCGGTTCAAGCGATAACATTCAAGCCCTGCAGCAAGGTGATGTCGATCTGGCTATTGTTCAATCTGATGTGCACTGGCAAGCCTATAACGGCAGTGGTGAGTTTGCCGAGCAAGGCGCTTATAAAGACTTGCGTTCATTATTGTCTTTATACTCCGAAGCTCTAACCGTGCTAGTCAATGGCGATTTGGCCATTCAAAACATCGAACAATTAAAAGGTCATGCTATCAACCTTGGGCCAGCAGGCTCCGGTCAATACTCCACTATGCAGACGGTGATGCAACAATTTGACTGGCAGGAAGCCGATTTTTCAAAGGTCTCTCATTTAAAACCCGATGAACAAAGCCGTGCCCTATGCAGTGCAAAAACCGATGCGATTATTTATGTAGTGGGTCATCCTAATACTTCGATCACTCGGGCCACCACCATGTGTGAGTCCAAACTAGTGGGTTTATCCGAACAATCCATCGAGCAACTCAGCCAGCATTACCGTTATTTTGCCCCAGTAACCATTAAAGGCGGCACCTATCATAATAACCCCAATGACGTCTCTACCATTGGCGTAAGTGCAACACTGGTCGCCGATGTTGAGCTATCGGAGCAAACCGTTTACAACTTTGTAGCCGCTATTTTTGAACATCTCGACACCCTAAGAGCGCTCCACCCTGCGTTAGCCGAACTCAATGTTCAGGAGATGATTAATACTAACTTGAGCGCGCCTCTGCATCCCGGCGCACTACGTTATTATAAAGAACAAGGTTGGATTAACTAGATCAGAGCGGAGCAGGCCTGAGCCGCGCATGCTCGGCTATTTGCTGTAACGGTAAGGCTAACAGCCTGCTTACACGATCTAATTCATCGTTGGTTTGTTGATGCCAGTCTTGACACTGGCCCTGCCAACCTAATCCTTCTAGCCAGTCTTGGCAAAAACTTTGGTTAGTAAACAGATCATGCAGGTAACAAGCCTGAATATTAGCTTGCTGCCAGCCAAGTCCCTCTTCGACAAAACTGTCTATAGGCTCAAGGCAGCGAGTTTGACCATGGTGGATTTCATAACAGCGCAACAACTCACCACGCCAGCTTAACAGACGCTGCTGAGTCAGTTTTTCACGGCCATATTCTGTGGCCAGAGCAAGCAAACCTAAACCGGCAAAACTATGCCCTTCAATCCCCTCGGGATCCTCGTTTCGCATGCCGAGAATTTGTAAGCCACCACAAATACCGGTTATACGTACTCCGTCTTTGGCTGCAGCCACTATGCTTGACTCTAAGCCTGTTTCAGCCAAAAAGCGGCGACTCGCTTCCACGTGCTTAGTTCCGGGTAAAATAATGGCGTCAAACTGGGTTAAATCTTGCGCTTCTCGCAAGGGAACAACATTCACACCCGCCTGATAAATTAAAGGGTCAAACTCGTCTAAATTACTGGCATAGGGGTACACAATCAGGGCGATATTAATCCTCTGGGCTTGCCAGCTGCTTCGATGAAAAAAATTATCTTCTTCAGGTAATTGATGCGCAGTCCAAGGAATCACCGCCACAATGGGTATCCCCGTTTTTTGCTCTAGCCAAATATTGGCCTCTTCGAGCAAGGCCTGCTCTCCACGGAACTTATTTAACACAAAACCTTTTACCTTGGCCTGCTCTGCTTGGCTCAAGCACATCCAAGTTCCCAAAAGGTGCGCATAAGCACCGCCACGATCAATATCGGCAATTAAATAAACTGATGCATCGGTATGCAGCGCCACTTCCATATTAACGATATCGCTTTTACGCAAGTTGACTTCTGCCGGGCTGCCAGCCCCTTCTATCACCAATAAAGGAAAGCGCTTCTTTAGTTGAGCTAGGCTCTGAGTCACTGCTGGCCACAACACCGCTTTGCGTTGGTGCCAATCTTTAGCATGTAGTTCATGGCTCACTTTACCGTTCACCACCACTTGCGCGCCTTTTTCACTATGGGGCTTAAGTAATACCGGATTCATATCAGCGCATGCAGGCTGTTTCGCGGCGATAGCTTGTAGATATTGGGCTCGCCCTATCTCGCCCCCCTCAGGGGTGACAGCGGCATTATTACTCATATTCTGAGCTTTAAAGGGAGCAACAGTGAAGCCTTGATTGGCTAAGTAACGGCACATCAAGGCACAAACCAGCGATTTACCAGCATCGCTGGTACAGCCCATAAACATCAACGGGCGTTGAACATTATCGATTGAATTCATTTAACGTCTAGCATTGGCTAACAAGCTAGCAAGAATATCTCGCCAAGTGACCAAACCCAATAGTTTGTTGTCTTTGTCGATTACCGGTAAACAACTCACCCCCTTATCCAGCATCAAGCTACCGGCATCTTCAATGCTGGTAGACGTGTGGCAAGTTAAGGGCTCTCGTGTCATAACGTGGTGCACACGTTGACTAAGAGTATTAATATCGCGCTGACTTTCTGCCGCTTTACCCAAAAATGGGCTCAATTCAGCTAATAAATCCGCTTCGGTTAACACTCCCGCCAGGCAGTCTTCATCATCTAACACCACCAGATGATGGAAATGAACGTTATCAAAAATATCTTTGATATCGAATAAACGCTGGTCCATTCCCACGGTAACCACCCGAGTTTGCATGATATCTTTAATGATCAAGTGATTCTCCCTGCAGTAACAATCAACTGATTATAAACCCAACTAACAACATTGGACGTTTAGTTATTGGTAAGTATAGAAATTTTATCTTAGTTACGTACACTAGAGTAGGTCACAAGGTAGAGATTAAATCATGGCTTATCAAATTATTCCGGTTACCCCCTTTCAACAAAACTGTAGCTTAATATGGTGTGAAGACACCAAACAAGCGGCGATTGTTGATCCCGGCGGCGATCCTCAGCTTATTCAATCGGCCGTTACTAACGCCGGTGTAGAAGTGAGCAAAATCTTGCTTACTCATGGACATTTAGATCATGTAGGTGCGGCGAGTATCTTAAAAGAACGTTATCAAGTGCCAATTCTTGGCCCACATAAAGATGATGAGTTTTGGCTAAGCAAAATGGCCATGCAATGCCAAATGTTTGGCTTTCCTGAAGTAGCCAGCTTTGCGCCAGACCAATGGTTAGAACACGGAGAGCTCATCGACTTAGGCAGTCTACAATTAGAAGTTCGCCACTGCCCCGGCCACACTCCTGGCCACGTAGTATTTATTGATCATCAACATCAGCTGGCAATTGTGGGAGACGTACTATTTAAGGGCTCGATTGGCCGTACCGATTTTCCCAAAGGGGATCACCCTACGTTGATTAATGCCATAAAAACCCAGCTATATACCTTAGAAGATAGCTATCGTTTTTTACCTGGGCATGGCGCCATGTCTAGCATTGGTCATGAGAAGCAATTTAACGGCTTTACTCGCTAAAACTCACTTAGGGCGTCAGCTTAGCGCCCTTTGCTTTGCTAAAGTTCAGCCCTAAACGCAAAAAACCAGTAGCCTAAACTACTGGTTTTTTTAATTTGGTGCCCGGGGCCGGACTTGAACCGGCACGTCCTTTCAGACGAGGGATTTTAAATCCCTTGTGTCTACCAATTTCACCACCCGGGCAAATTTTAGTCCTAGGCTTTCGCCTTGGAACGACGCTTACTTTAATGAATTTGACGATCAGATCAACTAAAAACTAGCATTTAGCGATCAACTGCCCAATAAAACAACCAGTCAGTATATTTTATCAACAAATTGCCGACGATTTATTCCATCGCCAATCTAAACAGCGTCTTAGCCGTGCCGATGTTTTTCTGAGATCATCTTGGAAATACTTTCTATTACCTGATGACTGGCGCTTTCGGCTGTTTCCAAGGTTTTCACTATCGACTCAAGAACTTGGTCATCCTCTAGCCAGTTCTGTGATACTAATTCCATGGCTTCTTGAACAGAGTGATGAACAATTTTGTGGTGGGCTTCCAAATGACGATATGAAGACAAATGGCTGAACTCTGAAAATCCTTGTCCCTGATAATACCACTCACCCAACCGGCATTGAGTGTGGTCTACTTCAACGGCTTTGGCTTCTTCCCCTTGGCCATTATTCTCTAAGGCGATGTAACCATTCTGCATATAAATAATGTGATCCAGTTTCACCAGCGAGGCAAAAGAGGCGTCTTTAGCTTGGTTTACTAGGGTGATGGTTTGATTAGAAGAATCGGCTACTTGGGCAAAATTAACATGGAAGTTTTCTACTGTCTCACTCACCTGCTGAGTTTGTTGCTCGACTTCTAAGGTATGAGCCACCATCTCTTGAATTTGGCTGGTTAATGACTCTACCACACCACTAATTTCTGCTGTAGATTTACGGGTACGGTCTGCCAATAACCTTACTTCATCCGCTACTACAGCAAAGCCACGACCCACATCACCGGCTCTAGCGGCTTCGATGGCGGCATTAAGCGCCAATAGGTTAGTCTGCTCAGCAATGTCGGTAATCATGCTTACAGTTTCAGAAATACGCGTACTGTCACTGCCAAGTTTATTTGCCCGATTTCCCATTTGTGACATACGTGTATTCATATTGTCTAAAGCCGCGTTTAAATCATGCACTAAGCTTCGACTCTGTTCTGCCCCATCTCGGTTCTGACTAGCGATGTTAATCACATCGTCCATTTGCGCCGCCAGTGTGACCAGCTCTTGTTGGTTGTTTTTCAAATTAATTAAAAGATTACTGGTATTGGTTTTATGTAAAGCACTGCGTAAACGATTCTGGCGGTCAAACACATGAGCATCCTGCATTGATTGCACCGCAACATTGATGTTTTTCATGGTTTCAGCAAACTCTCCCGGCAAGCCATCATGTAGGCCATTTCGATGAAACTGATGATCAGCGGTTCGCTGAAAGGTATTAGACAACTCTTTAAAATTAGTCTCAACAATGTCTAACAAATCATTCAAGGCCCAAGCAACATGTCCCACTTCCCCCATGCCTTTAGTATTAGTAATACGAACATGGATATTACCCTTAGTGGCCTCGTTAATAGCGAAACGAATTTTATCTAAGACCCTGATAGGATGCCGATGGTCTTGGTAGGCATACAACGCAAACAGCACAGCCAAAACCGGCGTAATCGTGTCTACATAGTTGAACCCATTGAGATAAATATTGTATGCCGATAAGCCAATTGTCATTCCAACAAAGACTATACACAACACAATAAACTTGTGTTTAAGCAACAAAACATTCCTACTTACTTGGCTGGTTCGCATAACGCTTCCTCTTAACGATGCTGTTTATACAAGCTCAGAACAAATTCTTCATAACTTTGTTGATGCTCATTTAAAATAGTGTCCATCAGCCAATTCCAAGAGAACTCTGAGGCTTGGCTCCTATCGACAGTTTTTTCTTGTTCGAGCATCTGAAGATATATTTTTTCGATATTTGCGATAGCTTGTTTAGGTGGAGAGCGGCGTACCGAGTAGTAGCCGGTAATTTTGCCGTTAACAACATCGGGCGTAACATTAGCAAAAACCCAATAGTAGTCCTTATCATAGGTATAGTTCTTGATGAAACCAAAAAACTCTCTGCCCGACTTTAGAGTGCTCCACAGTCCATAAAACACGCCTCTGGGCATTGATGGGTGACGAATAATGTTGTGATTTTGTCCCAACAGATCAAGTTCAGAGTAATTAGCTACACGCATAAAAGTTCGATTGGCATAGGTTAACTTTCCCTGCAAATCTGTCTTACTAATGATCAACTCGCTTGTTTTAAACGTTATTTCCTTTTCAGCGCCAACTGACATCACTTCCCTAGCCCCAATTTGATGATATCGACTATATAAATATATGTGTTAATCAATAACCCGCAACAGTTGTAAACACTTTGTTACAAAAGTTCTGAGTTAATCACGCCATGTTCAATCGCTTAAGCGATGAGAAAGCCAAGCTATAGACTGGGTGTAAGGCTGTACTGCGCAGTTCAAACCCAGCTGCGGCTAGAAACGGTCTTGCCGCAAATTACAAAGACCGAGAGCTTGGTAACAAGTGCTTGAAAGTTAGGGACTAAGTTAGATTTAATGAATGAAGCTAAAGCTTTGATTCAAGAGTGAAAGGGAATGAACAAAGAAGTGCAAGAAAGAAGTGTAAGTATGGAGGCGGGTCCCGGAGTCGAACCGAGGTCCACGGATTTGCAATCCGCTGCATAGCCACTCTGCCAACCCGCCATACTTATTTTAACTTGGAGCGGCACACCGGGTTCGAACCGGTGACCTCAACCTTGGCAAGGTTGCGCTCTACCAACTGAGCTAGTGCCGCTTAAATCTTTATCACTATTTAGTGTGTATTCGCTTTACCCGAAGGTTGCGCTACTCTTTATATCCACACTGAGCTAGTGCCGCTTAAATCTTTATCACTATTTAGTGTGCGTCCGCTTCACCCAAAGGTTGCGCTACTCTTTATATCCACACTGAGCTAGTGTCGCTTAAATCCTTATCTCACACTAAGTAGTGTTAACTTGAGCGTTGGTGCCCGGGGCCGGACTTGAACCGGCACGTCCTTTCAGACGAGGGATTTTAAATCCCTTGTGTCTACCAATTTCACCACCCGGGCGACACTCAATGTTTCCTTTGGGCGACAGCCCCCTGAAAACGAGTGGTACTTTAACGTATTACAGAAATGAGTCAATTGATTTTTTAGCGCTTTTGATTCAAGTGCTTAAAAAGCGATCTAGAGATGAAAATATGTCTAATAAATCAACTATAACTACGGCTAGACGTGAATAAGCAGAAATAATTAATTAGCAGAAACAGCAATAAGCTTGGTGTAAAGAATTGAATAATGAGAGTACTTACAGAAGAGTTGGTGCCCGGGGCCGGACTTGAACCGGCACGTCCTTTCAGACGAGGGATTTTAAATCCCTTGTGTCTACCAATTTCACCACCCGGGCGACACGTTTTTAACTAAGTATGGAGGCGGGTCCCGGAGTCGAACCGAGGTCCACGGATTTGCAATCCGCTGCATAGCCACTCTGCCAACCCGCCATACTTATTTTTAACTTGGAGCGGCACACCGGGTTCGAACCGGTGACCTCAACCTTGGCAAGGTTGCGCTCTACCAACTGAGCTAGTGCCGCTTAAATTTATATCACTATTTAGTGTGCGTCCGCTTTACCCAAAGGTTGCGCTACTCTTTATATCCACACTGAGCTAGTGCCGCTTAAATTTATATCACTATTTAGTGTGTGTTCGCTTTACCCGAAGGTTGCGCTACTCTTTATACCCACACTGAGCTAGTGCTGCTCAATTATTTACATTGACAGCGAACCGACGCTGCTGAATGTGCTGAGCATTTTAGCGAGCTAAATGCCTACGTCAACTGTCTTTTACCAAGTTTATTACCGTTCGCCTGATTTTTAGCCGAAAGCCTCTATTTATTTATCATTTTTAATTAATTCTGGCCACGCCAAGATTAAATAACTCACCATCGACCACAAAGTTAATGCCGCTGCTACGTAAAACATGACAAAACTAAAATCGGTTAAAACACTAGAGACTTGCGCGGTTAAACCGATAATGGCGATCATCTGCGCAGCCGTCTTATATTTACCTAACCAAGACACCGCCACGCTAGAGCGCTTACCCAGTTCTGCCATCCATTCCCGAAGCGCCGAAATGATAATTTCTCGAGAGATCATAATCACTGCAGGGATGGTTATCCAAAAAGACTGATAATGCTCGACTAACACCACTAAGGCTGCCACCACCATCGCTTTATCCGCTACCGGGTCTAAGAAAGCCCCAAAAGGTGTAGTTTGCTTAAGTCGACGCGCCAGATAACCATCGAGATAATCAGTAGCCGCAGCCAAAGCAAAAATAAATGCGGCGCTTGGCATACCCCAGTCAACAGGCAAGTAAAAAGCAATCAAGAAAAACGGTATTAATACAATTCTGAACGCGGTTAGTATATTGGGAATATTTGTCATTATTTTTCTTTTATAAAGCAATTGTCGCTATGTTGCCTAATCTTAACTAGTGATGCAACGAATCAAAAATTTTTTGCGCTAATGAGGGGCTAATTCCAGGGACTTTTTTTATTTCATCAACGCTAGCGCTCTTAAGTTGCTGCATTCCCCCAGGTGAGTCAACAGCGCCTGACGCCTCTTGGCCCCTACTCCGTCTATATCTTCCAGTACGCTGGTTTTTCGCGCCTTATCCCGACGATTTCGATGCCCTGTAATAGCAAAGCGATGGCTTTCGTCTCGAATGTGCTGAATTAAATGTAAAGCAGCTGAATCAGATGGTAAATGCAGCTCTCGCATTTCTTTACCAATAAGTAGTGTTTCTAAGCCGGGTTTACGAGTGACCCCTTTCGCAACCCCCACTAACAGCGGCATGGGACTTAATTCCAGAGGTTCTATACTAGCAAAAGCGGCGCTTAGCTGACCTTTACCACCATCGATAAACAGCACATCGGGGATCTTTTCGGCGAGTTGTACTTTTTGATAACGGCGAGTTAAGGCTTGTGCCATGGCCGCGTAGTCATCGCCCCCTGTAATACCGTCGATATTAAAGCGCCGATATTCACTTTTATTAGGACCACTGCGATCAAAGACAACACAAGAAGCGACTGTTCGCTCCCCCTGAGTATGACTGATATCGAAGCATTCCATACGTTTTATCGGCCGCTCGGGCTTAAGTAAGGCCTCTAGTTCAGACACCCTATGGTGAATTGTCGCTTCTTGGTTCAGTTTGCTCAATAAAGCATTCTCAGCGTTGGTATTAGCCAGTGCAACAAAACGACTTTTCTCTCCCCGCTTTGGAATATGCAGCTTCACTTTGCTGGCCAACTCGCTTTCAATAGCGGCTTCTATCGCTTCCCAATCGGCTGTTACGTCGGGAAGCAATACCTCACTAGGTTGATTACCTTTTCGTTGCTCAGATAAATAATACTGCATCACGAAGCTGCGCAATATTTCCGCCGCATCAACTTGCTTAGGCACCTTGGGAAAATAAGAACGGCTACCCAACACTTGACCGTCTCGAATCAACAACAAATGAATCACCGCAATACCATTACGAAAAGCGAATCCCAGTACATCGCTGTGCGCGGTATTGCCGCTAACAAACTGCTGTTCTTGAACTTTACGCAAGGCTTGGATCTGGTCGCGAAATCCTGCAGCGGCTTCAAAGTTTAAAGCCTCACTGGCCGCAGACATTTTTTCAACCAACTGATTGATCACCTGCTGACTTTTGCCTTTTAAAAACAAAGTCGCTAATTCGACTTGTTGCGCGTATTCCTCATCACTCACCAAGTTGACACAAGGACCGGAGCAGCGCTTCAATTGGTATTGTAAACAGGGGCGCTGGCGGTTGGCATATTCGCTATCACTACATTGGCGAATAGGAAACAACTTTTGCATTAAATGCAGGCTTTCACGTACCGCATTACCATTCGGGTAAGGACCGAAATAGTCACCTTTATTGCGCTTAGCCCCACGATGCATGGAAATACGCGGATGCTTATGCTTGCTAATTAAAATATAAGGGTAAGATTTGTCATCCCTTAACAGTACGTTATATTTAGGCAGGTATTTCTTGATCAAATTATGTTCAAGAATTAATGCTTCAGTTTCGCTATGTGTAACGGTCACTTCAACATTGGCAATATTAGCCACTAAAGCGCGGGTTTTAGTACTATCGACATTCTTGCGGAAATAGCTACTAAGCCGTTTCTTTAGAGATTTAGCTTTACCTACATAAATCACTTCTTTAGCGGCGTTATACATCATATAAACACCGCTAGCTTCAGTGACTTGGCTTAGAAAGGCCTTACTATCGAATGGGGCGTGCTGCTGCAAAATTACAACTTGTCGCTATCGATCATTCCGTGGCGTATGGCTAAGTGAGTTAGTTCTACGTCACCGCTAATACCTAGCTTACTGAAAAGGCGGTAGCGATATGAATTGACCGTTTTCGGGCTAAGATTTAATTGCTCGGAAATATCCGTCACCTTCTCGCCTTTGGTAATCATCAACATGATCTGTAATTCACGCTCAGAAAGGCTTTGGAAAGGATTATCCTCAGCAGGACTAAACTGACTCAGAGCCATCTGTTGGGCGATTTCCGGAGACAAATAGCGCTGCCCTACGTTTACGGCACGGATGGCCTGTAGCATTTCATCTGGGCCAGCACTCTTGGTCAAATAACCGCATGCTCCTGCCTGCATGACTTTAGTTGGAAATGGATTCTCACTGTGAATGGTTAAAACAATAATTTTTGCATCTGGATCATAACGCAAGATTTTGCGGGTGGCTTCCAAACCGCCAATGCCCGGCATGTTCATATCCATTAGGATAACGTTGGCTTGATTATTTCTACACCACTGAACGGCTTTTTCCCCGCTTTCAGCTTCGCCAACAACTTTAAATCCTCGAACGTCTTCTAAAATGCGACGGATCCCTGTACGCACTAGCTCATGATCGTCAACCAGAAATACGTTTATCAAGCGTTTTCTCCGCTGTTATTAAAACATCAATCTGCGAATAAGGCAGCTAGCAAGACCATATAGATCTACGCTGCCAACGTTATATCCCATCAAGGTAATAATTTAAAGGCTTAAGCGGTATAAGTTTAGATTTGCGCGAAAGATTCTTGATCGATCGACCAAGAAACTAGCAATTCGCTAGAAAATAAAGGAGATGAGAAACAAAAAACGCCAACCATTTTGGTTAGCGTTTTTTGTATTATATGGCGGAGGAGGAGAGATTTGAACTCTCGAGGCGCTATTAACGCCTGCCGGTTTTCAAGACCGGTGCATTCGACCACTCTGCCACCCCTCCGCAGCAACGGGGCGCATATTACCTAGCATTTTCTAGCTTGTAAACTGTCTTTTTGGTGGTTTTTGAAAAATAACGCTTAATTGCCTAAAAGCCAGTCAATTTGCTATAAAAAAACCGGCTTTAGCCGGTTTTTTTAATCTCAGTTGTACTTACTTAGGTAAGTAACTTTTGCCCATTAAGAAGGTGTCTACCGCTTGCGCAGCACCACGGCCTTCGTTAATCGCCCAAACAATCAAGCTTTGGCCACGACGAGCATCACCAGCCGCAAATACGCCTTTAACGTTGGTCGCGTATTCATCGTATTCAGCTTTAGCATTAGAGCGAGCGTCTTTCTCTACACCAAGCTCATCAATAATACCTGCTTCTGGTCCCATGAAGCCCATCGCCAATAGCACTAAGTCAGCTTTAATCACTTCTTCGCTGCCTTTTATTGGCTGAGGCACCATTTGCCCATTCGGGTTTTTCGCCCATTCAATCTTAGTGGTATGAACCTCTGTCACATTACCTTGTTCATCGCCCACCATTTTTTGGGTCATAACCAAATAACGGCGTGGGTCTTCACCTTGAATCGCAATGGCTTCATCTTGACCATAATCGCGTTTAAGGGTGCGTTTAAACTCCGGCCAAGGGTTATCCTGCGCACGCTCCATTGGTGGTTGCGGCATGATTTCCAATTGCATCACATGCTTACAGCCATGACGTAAAGCCGTGCCCACACAGTCCGTACCGGTATCACCACCACCAATAACCACTACGTGCTTATCTTTAGCGCTAATGTAACGGCCATCTTCCAAGTTGCTATCTAACAAGCTCTTAGTATTTTTACCCAAGAACTCCATCGCAAAATGAACACCGTTTAACTCACGACCTTCAACTGGTAAATCACGCGGAACCGTAGCCCCTGTGGCCAACAATAATGCGTCAAAGTCTTCATGCAAACGGTTAACCGAGATATCTTTACCTACTTCAACTGAAGTTTTAAAGATAATGCCTTCTTCACGCATGATCTCAATACGACGTTCTACAATTTCTTTTTGTAGTTTCATATTGGGAATACCGTACATTAACAGGCCGCCGATACGATCGGCGCGCTCAAATACAGTCACCGTATGACCTGCAGAGTTTAACTGAGCCGCTGCTGCTAGACCGGCTGGGCCAGAACCAATAATAGCCACGGTTTTACCGGTGCGCAGTTTAGGTGGGTTAGGTTTAACCCAACCTTCTTTAAACGCACGCTCGATAATATTAACTTCTTGGCTCTTAATCGTCACCGGTGGAGCATTAATACCCAATACACATGAGTCTTCACAAGGTGCTGGACAAACGCGTCCAGTGAACTCTGGGAAGTTGTTAGTTTTGTGCAAGCGCTCAATCGCATCTTTCCAGCGACCACGGTATACCAAGTCGTTCCATTCAGGGATTAAGTTATTCACAGGGCACCCTGCTACGCGAGGCGCGTAGGCAGAGTCACCTGAATGACAAAACGGAATACCACAATCCATACAACGAGAAGCTTGATCTTTAACCGCTTGCTCGCTCATTGGCGTTTTAACTTCTAACCAGTCGATTAAACGCTCTGCAGGGTCGCGGTCTGTTGATAGCTTCCTGTCTATTTCCAAAAATCCTGTTGGATTTGCCATGTCTCTCTCCTAAACCGCTTCAGCTTTTTGTTTGGCTTGTTCTGCTTGGGCTTTTTTCGCTTGGGCTACTTTATCTAGGTGCATATCAAATGCGGCTACGGCTACATCGTAATCCGTTTCATATTCACCGGTAGCTTTAGCTTCTTTCATGTAATTTTGCATACGCTCGTAGTCTGTGGGCATAACACGAACAAACATTTCTAGCGCTTTGTCCCAATCTTCAAGTAGCTCTTGAGCCACATCTGAGCCTGTGTGCTCTAGGTGCTTTTCAATTAAGGCTTTAAGCTCAGCGGCTTCAGCAGCATCTTCAATAGTACCTAACTTGACCATTTCCATGTTACAGCGTGACGCAAATTGCTGGTTACGGTCTAATACATAAGCGACACCGCCAGACATACCCGCTGCGAAGTTACGACCAGTTTCACCAAGAATAATCGCTTTACCACCGGTCATGTATTCACAGCCGTGGTCACCCACACCTTCGACAATGGCGGTAACACCTGAGTTACGCACACAGAAACGCTCACCAGCGATGCCTCGAATGTAAGCTTCACCAGAAGTACCACCAAAGAAGGCTACGTTACCAACAATAATGTTGTTTCGTGCTTCAAATGGCGCACTATGGTCAGGGTAAACAACTAGCTTAGCGCCTGATAAACCTTTACCGAAGTAGTCGTTAGCATCACCTTCAAGCTCGAACTTAATGCCCTTGGCGGCGAAAGTCCCGAAACTTTGTCCAGCACTACCATTGAATTTCACTTTAATAGTGTCTTCAGGTAAGCCCTCAGCGCCATAACGCTTAGAAATTTCATTCGACAACATAGTACCGACACTACGGTTGGTATTGATAATCTCTGAAGTCAATGACACTGGCTCGGCATTTTCTAGCGCTTTTGCTGCATCTTTAATTAATTGACGGTCAACGATGTCGTGAATTAAGTGTTTCTGCTCTTGGCTACAGTAAAGAGTGTCATTGCCGCTTTCTTCTGCTTTGTACAGAATTGGCGATAAATCAACACCTTGGTATTTCCAATGGTCGATATCATCACGTGGTGTTAGGCATTGGCTTTGACCTACCATCTCGTTGATGGTACGGAAGCCCAATTCGGCCATAATTTCACGTAAACCTTCTACCATCATCTTGAAGAAGTTAACTACGTGATCGACTTGACCAGCATAACGCTCGCGTAAGCGACGGTCTTGGGTTGCAATACCAACAGGACAAGTGTTCAAGTGACACTTACGCATCATGGTACAACCTTCTACCACTAGTGCAGCTGTTGCTACCCCCCACTCCTCGGCACCCAACAAGGTGGCCACAGCTAAGTCTCGTGGAGTTTTCAACTGACCATCTGCTTGCACGGTAATACGACTACGCAATTTGTTTTGGATCAGTGTTTGGTGAGTTTCAGCCAAACCAAGTTCCCACGGCAAGCCCGCATGTTTAATTGAGCTTAACGGTGACGCACCGGTACCACCATCGTAGCCAGCAATCAGCACCACGTCGGCATAACCTTTACAAACACCAGAGGCGATGGTACCTACACCCGCTTCAGACACTAACTTCACGTTGATGCGCGCATCACGGTTAGCGTTTTTCAAATCGTAGATCAGCTGAGCCAAATCTTCGATTGAGTAGATATCGTGGTGAGGTGGAGGTGAAATCAAACCTACACCCGGTGTAGAACCACGGGTTTTACCAATCCAAGCATCCACTTTATCGCCAGGTAGCTGACCGCCTTCACCAGGCTTCGCCCCTTGGGCCATTTTGATCTGGAGTTCTTCAGCATTAGCTAAGTAGTGGCTGGTAACACCGAATCGACCAGAAGCAACCTGTTTGATCTTGGAGATCATCGAGTCGCCATTTTCCATAGGCTTGAAGCGAATTGGGTCTTCACCGCCCTCACCTGAGTTACTCTTACCGCCAATACGGTTCATAGCGATAGCAAGCGTAGTATGCGCTTCCCACGAAATAGAACCAAAGCTCATGGCGCCAGTAGCAAAACGTTTAAGGATGTTCTCGGCCGATTCCACTTCTTCTAGCGGCACGCTTTGACGGTCTGATTTAAACTTCAATAAACCACGTAAGGTGTACGCCTCTTTTGCTTGGTTATCTACACTAGCGGCATATTCTTTAAAGACTTTGTAGTCGTTAGTTGATGACGCATTTTGTAGCAAACGAATAGTCGTTGGATTAAACAAGTGACGCTCACCATCTTTACGCCAAGCGTACTCACCACCAGTTTTAAGAATTAAATCATTAAACGGATTATCGTCGGCTGGGAAACCTTCGCGATGACGGTTCAGCGCTTCTTTAGCGATGCCGTTTAGACCAATACCTTCAATTCGGCTTACTGTGCCGGTGAAGTATTTTTGTACCACGTCAGAGTTAATACCTAGGGCTTCAAAGATTTGTGCACCTTGGTAAGACTGAAGTGTTGAAATCCCCATCTTAGAGAAAATCTTAAGCAGACCGCTATTAACCGCTTTAGTGTAGCGCTCAATAACCGCATCATTACTTAGGCTGCTTTCAATAATGGCTTGATCGCGCATGTCTAGCAGAGTTTCAATAGCCAAGTATGGGTTAACCGCAGCCGCGCCATAACCGAGAACGGTGGCAAAGTGATGGGTTTCACGAATGTCACCTGACTCAACAATGATGTCAGCGTGAGCGCGGATGCCCTCGCGAATCAAGTAATGGTGAACAGCAGCGGTTGCCAATACTGATGGTACAGCAGCGTGGTCGCTATCTACTTTACGGTCACTCAAAATAAGAATAGAGAAACCATCATCTACAGCATCTTTAGCATGGCGACAGATGCGCTCAATGGCGCGCTCTAGCTCATTTTCCTCACCAGAAGCGTGGAACGTAGTATGAATGGTCGCCGCTTGGAAGTGGTTGTGGTCTATGCTACGAAGTTTAGCTAACTGTTCGTTAGTTAAAACAGGCTGCTTAATTTCCACTTTGCGACAATGCAGTGGCGTTTCTTCCAAAAGGTTGAGATCTGCGCCCACATAAGTGCGCAAAGACATCACCATTTCTTCACGAATAGGGTCGATTGGCGGGTTAGTTACCTGCGCAAACAATTGCTTGAAGTAATGCGATAGATGCGGGTTTTTGTCCGACAAAATCGCCAATGGCGTATCGGTACCCATTGCGCCTAGAGGCTCTTTAGCAGTGCCTACCATCGGCTTCAATACCGCATTGATATCTTCTTGGCTGTAGCCAAAAGCTTTTTGACGTTTTTCTAAACTGTGTTGGGTTGCAAAACGATCGTAGCCCGCAGGTAACGGCAGATCATCAAGCACAATTTTATTCTCTTCTACCCACTTGCCATAAGGCTGTGCAGAACAAACAGAATGTTTTACTTCATCATCGGCCACGATGCGGCCTTGTTCTAAGTCGGCAATGAAAATCTTACCTGGTTGTAGGCGACCTTTTTGTACCACTTTAGATTGGTCTACTACCAATGCACCCGTTTCCGAGCCCATTACCACCAAGCCATCATCAGTCACCAAGTAGCGGGATGGACGTAGACCGTTACGGTCGAGGGTTGCGCCGATAACTTTACCGTCAGTAAATGAAATAGAAGCAGGACCGTCCCACGGTTCCATGATGCAAGAGTAGTATTCATAGAAGGCGCGTTTCACCGGATCCATGTCATCTTGGGTTTGCCATGCTTCTGGCACCACCATCATCATTACTTGCTCTAAAGGACGACCACTTAACACCAACAACTCAACACACATATCTAAGTTGGCGGAGTCAGAACGAGTGATGTCACACACTGGATTAATCATGTCCAGTTCTTCTTTACTGAAGTTAACGCTCGCTAATAGTGATTCACGCGCACGCATCCAGTTAACATTACCTTTTACGGTGTTAATTTCACCATTGTGGGCAATGTAACGGAAAGGCTGAGCCAAACGCCACGCGGGGAAGGTATTAGTTGAGAAGCGCGAGTGGAACATCGCAATCGCAGAAACCACACGCGGATCTTGTAGATCGAGATAATACTTACGCACTTGTGCGGTAGTTAACTGACCTTTATATACGATAGTACGCGACGACATCGACGCCATGTAAAAGTCTTCATCAACCCCACTCACGGTGGCATCGGCTATGTGCAAAGTGTATTTACGTAGCACGAATAACTTACGTTCAAATACTTGCTGCTCAAGCTCGGCTGGACGCGCGATGAACACTTGCTCAATCTGCGGCTCATTATCGATAGAAGCTTGACCCAGGCTGGAGTTATCTTTAGGTACAATACGGTAACCTAATAGCGTTAAACCCAGCTTTTTAATATTTCGGTTCAATATTTCGCGGCACTCGCGACGAATAGCTTCATTGGCAGGGAAATACACCATTCCCACACCATACTCTCCAGGCTTAGGTAAACTAAAACCTAATTTTGTTACTTCTTCGTTAAAAAACTCATGAGGAAGCTGAATGAGAATACCAGCGCCGTCTCCACTATCGACGTCACAACCAGTACCACCACGATGCTCCATGCAAGTTAGCATGGTCAATGCGTTTTCGATCACATCATGACTTTTACGCCCTTTTAAATGGGCAACGAATCCGATACCACAGCTATCGTGCTCGAATTCTGGCCTATAAAGGCTCTTATTGTGTTGAGTTATGTTTGTCATCCAGTAATTCCTATTTACTGCTATATTAATGTTATTCAGACCGACAGGACCTTAGACATCAATAGTATTTTCATTTAAAGAGGAGCCCCACCATCTAGAGATGATGTGTGAACAATCATCAAATTCAGATAATTATCCTTCAAACCTCCAAAACTACAGCATTCAATAACGCAGGAGCTAGTCCATTCGTCACGAAAGTAAAAGAAATGCTACCACAGATATAATGGTAATTTCAGACTTGACTTGAAATTAAACACGATTTTTTTTACATAAGACCCTAAGAGCCTAAAAAAACGAGTTTTTTCTAATTATTTATGCAGAAAAATCCACTAAAAATTTTTCAAAACTGCTATTACGTATAAAAAAGTAATAAAATAACGTAATTTGTAAATCAAAATAGCATTTATTGTTAATGAAAAGCCTTTCCCGTAGTGACATCTATTGAATAGCTAAAAGCTTAAAACACCTAACTACTTTTCATTTGCCGCTTAGTTACCTGTTCACCCTTAAAATAACGAGATGAGACAAGCATTAAAAAGCCAGCAATCAAGCTGGCTTTTGTTACTGGCAAAAATGAGCAGTTTTAAGCGACGTCAAACTCACGTTGTAACGGCGGCATAACTTGCTTCTTACGACTTACCACACCCGGTAAGTCAATAACTGACCCTTCGATGCTTCCACCTAGGGTTTTAGCCACTAACTCCGCTTCGTCACTACAAATAAGGCCGGTTGAATTTAAGGTAGTGATATCGGTCAGCAGTACCAAAGCAGTGTGGTAGTTATTGGCCTGTTTTAAAGCTTGTAGCGCTTGTTCCAATTCATCTAAACGCGCTAACACAGGTTTAACCGAAGTTAACTCTAATTGAGCGATAGCAAATTGTTTACCATTAATTTCATACACTTTTTGGTCGCGAAGTACTAGCTCGTCTGCTGGCACTGCATCAACGTTAGATTTAGCAGCAAACTGCTCATCTGCAAAAGCATCAATATCGGCTACGCCTGCAATTTCAGCTAAAGCTTCGGCGGTTTCGCGGTCTACTGGAGTAAAAGTAGGTGAGTTAAATTTAACAGTATCACTTAAGATCGCGCCCAACATCAATGTGGCAGCTTCTTTACTAGGCGTGATATTAGCGGCTTTATACATGCTGTAAACAATAGTACAGCTACACCCTACTGGACGGATCCAGCACTCAAGTGGTTCGGCAGTGGTAATGTCGCCCAATTTATGGTGGTCTACGATACCACGAATGTTGGCCTTTTTGGCGTCTTTAGGCGCTTGTCCCCAGTCAGAGTAGTCAATCAACCAAACATCTTCGCCAGCAATTTCAGTGCGAATCTCTGGTGCACTGAAGCCGATTTTATCCAACAAAAACTGCGCTTCAGGGTTAGGTTCGCCTTGAGCCACCGCTGTTGCCGGAGTACCTTGCTTGGTTAACAACTCTGCTAATGATATTGCGCCAGCAATACTATCGCAGTCTGGATTAGTGTGTCCTAAAACTAACATCTGTTATCCGTCTCACTTAATCGTTAATGATAATGGGGGCTTGCCCCTGTATGGCTCCGATCATAGGGCTATGTTAAAGCGAGTGCAACACTACCTTTTGCTTAGCCATAAATTAATCGGCTATTTAACAGCTGAAAGGACTGCTCAAGGTTAATCATCACTTGTGGCCCACGAACGCTAAGATGATGAATTTATGACAATGACTCACAAGTTAATTTGATTTAATTTAGCCCAAAACTAGTTATACTAGAATTTCGTTAACTAAAAACGAACGAACTAACTCAGTCATAACGGAGTGATAACATGAATCAACCTAGCACGATAAACTATAGCGCTGCATCGAAGCTGGAAACCAATAAGGTACTGCGTAATACCTACGCCCTATTATCGATGACCTTGTTTACCAGTGCGATTGCCGCTTTCTTTGCCGTAATCAGCGGTATTGGTCAAATGGCATCTATTGGCATGATGGTTGCCGCGATGGTCATCGTATTCTTCGTCCTCCCTAAAGCGATTAACTCTTCAATGGGTATCGTTTGGACCTTTGTATTCACCAGCCTAATGGGCGGCTCATTGGGTCCGCTATTAAGCCACTATCTGCAATTCCCACAAGGCGGTGCCATTGTCATGCAAGCCTTGGGCATGACAGGCTTAGTATTTTTTGGCCTATCAGGCTATGTGCTAACCACTAAGAAAGACTTTTCTTTCATGGGTGGCTTCTTGTTTGCTGGCCTCATCGTTCTTATTGCTGCCAGTGTCTTAAACTTGTTCTTCCAAGCGCCGATGGCTCACTTAATGATTAGCTGTGTTTCAGTATTAATTTTCTCTGGTTATATTCTCTACGATACCAGCGACATTATTAATGGTCGTGAAACCAACTACATCAGCGCTACCATTCGCCTTTACCTTGATGTGTTTAATATTTTTGTATCTCTGCTACACATTCTTGGCTTTTTAAACGATGATTAGGCCACAGTGGTAATTAGTAAAAATACGCCCTGTTTTTAGCAGGGCGTTTTCATTTATGGCATTAATACAACATCTTGATTATACAAAGTTAAATTGGACTACAGCAGTTAAAGCCGCGGGCTTAGCTGTGGTCATTCTTTGCTTAGGTTTAATTACCGACCTCAACATTGCTTTAACCGCCACACTAGGAGTAGTAGCGGCGGGATTAGCCGATAGTCCCGACTTCTATCAACATCGCCGCCAAAGTATTGTACTGATGGCGGGCAGCTTTTCCTTAGCTACCCTATCTGTGACCTTGCTGTTTCCTTGGCCATGGCTGTTTGCCATTGGTTTATTTAGCTCTACTTACCTGTTTATGAGAATGCCAGTATTAGGGCAAAAATACGGGTCGATTTCTTTATGCTCACTGATTATCGCCATTTATACCATGCTCGGTTACAGTACCTACGACAACCCATGGGTACAGCCCTTTTGGCTTGTTATAGGCGCCCTAAGCTACGCCCTGTTATCAGTAGCAGTATATGAAATACATCCTACCGGCTGGCTAGATAAGCAACTAGACCAAGTATTTCGACAAATCAGCCTATATCAACTAACCAAGACTCGCTTATTCCAACGCGAGGCCAATATTACCGACATTCAAGTCAAGCTCACCGCCCAAAGCGCCGACATTGCCGAACAGCTTGGCGTGATACGCCATGCCTTGTATGTGCATCAACAACGCAATAAGCAACAAGTCGGCTCAAGCCAAATGGATCGATTTTTTAAAGCGCAGTTGCTCCATGAACGTTTAAGCTCATCGCATATCGACTACCAACGACTACATCGAGTACTACCACGCGCAATATTGGCCGACACCCGCGCTGTGCTAGTAAAGATAGCTCGAGTAATGGGCGCTAAAAATGTAGACCCTAGCCTTGAGCAAGAGTTAATTGCCGCAGTGGACAATATAGAACAAGCCCGCTCCAGCATGAAAGACATGCCGCCTCGTTTTGCTTATATGCTAAAAAACCTTAAAAAGGTGATCGCCTTGTGTTTTCACGAGCAGCGATTCCCGGAACCAGAGCAGCGTTTCTCACCATTTAAGCGTATTTCTTTAAAGCAGTACCTCTCTCAAGCACTCGACTTTTCTCTTAGCGTTAATCGTCACGCCTTAAGAATGGCGACCTTAATGCTGGCCGCTTATGGTTTAATTCAACTTTCCGGTGACGAACATGCTTACTGGTTAATGTTGAGCTGTTTACTGGTGGTTAAACCCAACTACCACGATACCAAGAAGCGAGTTGATAAACGCGTTTACGGCACCATAGTGGGTGTTGCCTTGGCTGCTGCAGTGAGTTACTTTCAGCTGCCTAACCTATTGCAAGTGATAATGATCCCAGGCTTAGTGTTAGTGTTTTTTTTGTTTTTCCATTTCAACTACGCGATATCGGTTGCCTTTATTACGGTGTTTGTTTCGATATCCTTAGATCTTCAAGGCTTCCCTGCTCATGAAGCGCTGTTAGTGCGAACCATCGTCACTTTACTGGGTGCCTTAATGGCCATGTTAGCCATGCGCTACTTATGGCCAGACTGGCAACACAAGCAGAGCCGCAACATTATTAGTCAGCTGTTTGACAACATCGCCAACTATCAAACAGCCATTTTTGAACAGTATTTCAATGGCCAGGTTGAGGAAACAACGGCTTTTCGTTTGAGCCGCTACCATGCCTATCAAAGTGAGGCCGAATTAGTTCGCCACTGGCAACATATGTTAGCCGAACCCAGCGACAAACAACGCCTCTCTCCCGACTTATATCAATTAGTAGGCTTAAGCCATCACTTACTGTCACATTTATCGGCCTTGTCCACTCATCGAACTCAGTTAGAGTCTAAACAAGCCGAGCAAAGCTTGGCCAGCCTCGGTCAACTCATTCAGGACGAATTGCAAGTGATGCATGACTACCTATTACTGAAGAATAACCAACGGCCACAGTTAAGCCGTGACTTTGACGGTTATAGCCGAAGCATCAACCAGTTACTTCCACAACTGGTGGGTAGCGAACTGCTGATTGCTTACCAACTACAATTAATTGGTAAAGACTTAAAGAACATTCGCCAACTGCTATTAAATGGCAAATGGTAATAAAGCGAAAACCCGTTTTAAGGTAATACAACAAACATGATTGAATTTAACGGCCAACACTATGCCACCGATAAAAATGGCTACCTATTAGAACTTGATAGCTGGTCTGAAGCCCTAGCCGAACATATTGCTCAGCAAGAGCAGCTAGAGATGAGCGAAGCCCATTGGGAAGTCGTGCGCTTTGTTCGCGCATTTTATCTGGAGTTTAATACCTCCCCTGCTATGCGCGCACTGGTTAAAGCCATGGCTAAAAAATTTGGGCCCGAAAAAGGCAATAGCCGCTACTTATATAAACTATTTCCTGAAGGCCCCGCTAAGCAGGCCACCAAAATAGCCGGTTTACCCAAGCCGGTAAAATGTATCTAGTACATAATAAAAAAGCGCCTTAATGGCGCTTTTTTTAGCTCTGTAGGTTAAGCAGAAATCGTTTCTGCGCCGCCCATGTATGGCTGTAATACTTCTGGAATAGTAATGCTGCCATCGGCATTTTGATAGTTTTCCAAAATCGCAACCAACGTGCGGCCTACCGCTAAGCCAGAACCATTTAATGAATGCAGTAACTCTGGCTTTTTCGCTCCGTTGGGGCGAAAACGCGCTTGCATACGACGTGTTTGGAAGTCTTCACAGTTTGATACTGAAGAAATTTCACGGTAAGTATTTTGCGCAGGTACCCACACTTCCAAATCATAAGTCTTAGTAGCACCAAAGCCCATATCACCTGTACACAGCGTGACCACGCGGTAAGGAAGTTTCAATTTTTGCAAAATATTTTCTGCATGTTGGCGCATTTCTTCTAAAGCCTCGTATGACTTTTCGGGATGAACCAGTTGCACCATTTCTACTTTGTCGAATTGGTGTTGACGAATCAACCCACGCGTATCACGCCCGTAAGAACCCGCTTCGCTACGAAAACAAGGCGTATGCGCAGTCATTCGAATTGGTAGCTCTGTTTCATCGACAATAGTGTCACGTAACATGTTAGTTAGAGGCACCTCGGCGGTAGGGATCAAGCTCATGCCGATACCCTCTTCAGTTGCCGGCTGAGTATGGAATAAATCTTTACCAAACTTAGGCAGTTGCCCCGTACCATATAAAGAGTCAGCGTTAACCAAATACGGCACATACATTTCTTGATAACCATGCTCTTCGGTATGGGTATCCAACATGAGTTGGGCAATGGCACGGTGCAGCTTAGCAATTTTGCCTTTCATAACAATGAAACGAGAGCCACTGATTTTTACCGCATTGGCGAAATCTAAGCCCGCCAACTCACTGCCCACATCAACGTGATCTTTTACTTCGAAATCAAACTCAGGAATTTGTCCCCAAGTATGCAGTTCCACGTTTTCAGCTTCGTCTTTGCCCACAGGAGCACTAGGATGAGGCAGATTAGGCACCGTAAGTGCGTAGGCTTTTATTTCTTCTAGCACATCATTTAATTCGTTTTTAGCCGCATCAAGTTTTTCGCCGAGCTGGCCCACTTCAGCTAGCAGTGGTGCGATGTCTTCACCACGCCCCTTTGCTTGACCAATTGACTTGGAACGGGAATTGCGCTCATTTTGTAGTTCTTGGGTACGAACTTGTAGATCCTTTCGACGACTTTCTAGTTCGTTCAAGCGAGCCACATCAAGTTCAAATCCACGAGTCTTTAAGCGCTCAGCGGTGCTGTCGATTTCGCCGCGCAATAAATTAGCGTCTAACATTCAATAACCTATTTCCAATTCAATTTGATAATCTGCGAACTTGCCTAATATGTCAGAAGAGCAACTGATTAGGCAGTCAACATGCTTACTTTGCAAAGCGCTCATTATAAAGCAACTCTAAGCAGACACAATCGGCCTTTCGGCAACTTGGTGAATATTCACCGATATTTGTCTGAGCGGCTACTATTTTGCTTGTTGATCAAGCTGCTTCAAGTAGCGTAGCTTTTCCGCTATTTGCTTTTCTAAACCGCGCTCGTGCGGATGATAAAATTGCTGCCCTTGTAATACATCCGGCAGATATTGCTGCCCAGCCGAGTAGGCATTTGGTTCATCGTGAGAGTAACGATAATCTGCGCCGTAACCTAATTCGGCCATCAACTGGGTTGGTGCATTGCGCAAATGCACCGGCACCTCGGCGTCACCATACTGTTTAGCCGCATCACGCGCCGCTTTAAATGCGCTATATACGGCATTACTCTTCGGAGCGCAGGCTAAGTACACTACCGCTTGAGCAATCGCCCGTTCGCCCTCTGCCGCGCCGACGCGGGTAAAACAATCCCAAGCGCTTACCGCAATCTGCATGGCTCGAGGGTCAGCGTTGCCCACGTCTTCCGAAGCTATCGCCAAACAGCGCCGCGCTACTGAAAGCGGATCGCCACTGGCTTCTAAGATGCGACTATACCAATACAAAGCGCCATCGGGGGAAGAGCCGCGTATTGATTTATGTAAGGCTGACAACAAGTCATAAAACTGATCGCCACCTTTATCTATATGGCTATAACGTTCCCCAGCAGCTTGCGCTAATAAATCAAAATTTAGCAGCTTGCCTGAAGGGCCTTGTTCTGCCAACTCACACATCATCTCGAGTAAGTTAAGAGACCGGCGGGCATCACCGCTGACTAACTTAGCCAAAGCTTCCAATACTCCTGCCTCTAAATGAATAGCTTGTTGGCTGAGTATGGCGTCCTCACTAAGCGCACGTTGCAACAATTGCAGTATGTCCTGCTGATTCAAAGCCTTCAGTACATAGACTTTGGCTCGCGAAAGTAAGGCGTTATTTAATTCAAACGATGGGTTTTCGGTGGTCGCCCCAATAAAGATCACCGTGCCATTTTCAACATAGGGAAGAAAGGCATCTTGCTGACTTTTATTAAAACGGTGTACTTCGTCGACAAACAAGATGGTTCTGCGGCTGACTTGCTGATTTTGCTGAGCCCGCTCAATAGCGGCCCGCACGTCTTTAATCCCGCCGGTAACGGCAGAAATCTTTTCCACCTCAGCATCTGCGTAATAGGCAGCCAGCTCAGCGATAGTTGTTTTACCAGTACCCGGTGGCCCCCATAAAATCATCGAATGCAATTGCCCCGAAGCGACCGCCTTATACAAGGGTTGGTCTTCGGCCAATATATGCTGTTGCCCCACATAGTGGGCCAGTGTTTGCGGCCGCATTCGGGCCGCCAAAGGACGAAAGTCTGCTGAAAAGTCTAACTCAAAACTCATTAGCGTTGGTCATCAATCATGGTGTTCGCAGGGATCTCAAAATGGAATAGCCTAGGTTCGAACTGAGGGTTGGCCTTAAAACCTTCCAGTTTGAATTCGCTGCGCTGACCGGTACTTTCTATGATGTCGAAACGGGCAATCGAATTGTCAGAGTTCAGTTTCACCCAAAACGCAGCCTGCATGGGGTCAAGTTTAGAGCTCACCAAATAACCTTGCTCTCGTTTTTCTACTTGATAATTTTGCCAGCTCTCGCTGCGGTTATCCGCCAGCAAGATAAACGGGGATTGGTTTATTGCTTCACTGGCATCCATAATGGTCACCTGCTCTACAAAGGGGCTGTAGTACCAAATGGTTGAGCCATCAGACACTATCATATCTTGCTCAGGAGCCACCTGCTGCCAGTTTAACTTAGCGGGACGAGCCAAGCTTAACTTGCCTTCAGCTTGATGGATCTCTACACCATCGGCGTCGATGACGGTCTGTTCAAACTGAGCCTGAAAGCCCTGTAGCTGGGATAAATGCTGTTGTAACTCAAGAGCCGCTTGCTCGCTGGCTAGGGCTTGAGTCGCCAATAACAGAGAAAAACTGATACTTAATAATGTCTTCATCTTTACTCTTAATCTATTTTAACAGGAGGAGGCGCGATCACTTCGCGATTACCATTATGACCAGGCGCACTAACAATGCCTTGCGCTTCCATTTGTTCCACAATACGCGCTGCTCGGTTATAACCAATTTTAAACTTACGTTGAACGCCCGACACTGAGCCGCGGCGGGTTTCGGTAACATGCATAACGGCCTGATCAAACAAGGCATCAAGCTCTTCGTCTGACTCGGCGACTTCCCCTGGTAGCATAGCATCGGGGCCTGCTTCACCATTGAGGATCTCATCGATGTAATTAGGTTCGCCGCGCTCTTTCCAAGCTGATACCACGGCATGGACTTCATGATCGTCAACAAAGGCTCCGTGCACCCGCGTTGGCACGCCTGTACCAGCAGGTAGGTACAACATATCGCCCATACCCAACAACGTTTCAGCACCCTGTTGATCTAAAATAGTACGTGAATCGATGCGGCTAGACACTTGAAACGCCATTCGCGTAGGAATATTGGCTTTAATCAAGCCAGTAATAACATCGACCGATGGGCGCTGGGTAGCCAGAATCAAATGAATTCCCGCCGCCCTCGCCTTTTGCGCGATACGGGCAATCAACTCTTCAACCTTTTTACCCACAATCATCATCATGTCGGCAAATTCGTCAATCACCACCACGATATGCGGCAGTTTTTCTAACACCGGAGCGGTCTCTGCCATGCTGTCTTCTGGCTTCCATAAAGGGTCGACAATCGGATTGCCTGATTTCGCCGCATCCAAGACTTTCTGATTAAAGCCTTTTAAGTTTCTCACCCCTAGAGCCGACATCAGCTTATAACGTCGCTCCATCTCACCAACACACCAACGCAAGGCATTGGCGGCTTCTTTCATGTCGGTCACCACTTCAGATAATAAATGCGGTATACCCTCATATACTGACAACTCCAGCATTTTAGGGTCGATCATGATTAAACGAACATCTTCAGGCGTGGACTTATACAGCAAACTGACAATCATCACGTTCACCCCCACCGATTTACCCGAACCGGTGGTCCCCGCTACTAACAAGTGAGGCATTTTAGCCAAGTCTGCCACCACTGGTTGGCCGGCAATGTCCTTGCCTAATACCATGGCAAGGGGGGATTTCGACTGATGAAAGGCGCTGCTATCAATTACTTCACTTAAATAAACAATCTCTCTGAAGCGGTTTGGCAACTCTAAACCGATTACCGACTTACCTGGAATCACTTCCACCACTCGTACACTTATCGCGGATAAAGCGCGTGCTAAGTCCTTAGATAAGTTAGTAATTTTGCTAACCTTCACACCCGGTGCTAAATCAAGTTCAAAGCGAGTAATCACCGGCCCGGGATGCACCGCAACAACCGAGGCTTGAATATTAAAATCTAGTAGCTTAGCTTCAACCAAACGTGATACTTGCTCTAGCTCTTCGGGCGAGATCGGGTTTTGTTTTTTATCAGGCCTATCCAATAAATTCATATCCGGCAAACGACTTAAGCTTGGTTGCGCGGTTTTTGTCACTGGCGTCGGCTTTTGTTGAGTGGGAGCGGGAGCAAGCGGCGCATCACCAAAATCAATACCAGGCATCGGCTCTGGCGGCGTTTCATCAATAACCACACTGGGCGGGTCTATAGCCTCATCAGGATAGGCAAATTCAAGCTCTTGCTTGGCATCAGATAAGGCCGCCTCAAAATCATCATCTTGTTGATTAAATGAAAAGCTCGGCTCAATTGGCCCATTAGGCATTGCATCTTGTTGCATATCCGCCTCATTCAATGACGGCTCCGGCGGTTCGTCGATGTGGGCCGCTTCTTGTATCTTGGCTGGCTCATCCATGCTTGGCGCGGACTGGTCAAAGTCACGCATTAGTACATCCTGATGCTGTTCCTGTTGTTTAGCACGTTTCATCTGCTGCGGTAAACGGCTAATGCGTTGGGAAAGTGAAGTAAGAAACGCGCCAATAAGTTCAACCACATAAACCCATGACTGACCGGTAAACAAGGTAATACCACCGGCAAAAACGGCTAATAAAATTATGCTGGTACCCAGCAAACCAAACACTGGAATCATTAGCTGAGTGAAAATATCTCCCACTAAGCCTCCTGAAGAAAAAAAGTAGAAATCATCAATATGAATGCTCGCCATGGTCGTTAGGCTGGCGAAGGTGAAAACGAAGCCGATTAGGCGTAGGCCTAAAGTAAAAAAACTAATTTGGGCAATTGGGCAAGGTCGCCAAAATAACGCCCATGCTAACAAGGCGCAAATAAAAGGTACGCTGTAGGCCATAAAGCCAAAACTAAATAGCAATAGATCAGCAAACCAAGCGCCAGAGCTGCCGGCCGCATTAGCGATACTCTGCTGAGTGCCAATTTGAGACCAGCTAGGGTCGCTGGGATTAAACGTGAGTAAGGCCACCATTAGGTATACACCTAAGGCCCCCAAAGCAATAGCACTCGCTTCTGCAATTCGTGCAAAGCCAGACAATTTGTTGTCTGTGGTATCTGTCACAAGCGTTCCCTTGAACTAAAAATATCCAATAAATATTCCATTGGCTAAAAACAAAACAAGCGGCCTTAGCCGCTTGTTTAACTTTACCAAAAACCGCTTGGAGGGGGAAACGTCTCCTTTAGTTTTTGATAACTAGCCTATTACTCTGTTTAACTTCTTCCATCACCACATAAGTACGGGTGTCGTTTACCCCTGGTAAACGTAATAGGGTTTCGCCTAACAATTTACGGTAAGCCGACATATCAGCTACACGGGTTTTCAATAAATAATCGAAGTCGCCGGAAACCAAGTGACACTCTTGAATTTCTTCCAGCTGTTGTACAGCGTGGTTAAATTGTTCGAAGACATCAGGCGCACCGCGATTCAAGGTGATTTCAACAAAAACCAACAGTGAGGCGTCCAAGTACTGAGGGTTTAAAATGGCAGTGTAACCAGTGATGTAACCTTGGCGCTCTAGGCGTCTAACTCGTTCTAGGCAAGGCGTTGGACTTAAGCCCACGCGTTTTGACAGTTCCACATTTGATATGCGGCCATCTTTTTGCAACTCATTTAATATGTTGCGATCAATACGATCCAGTTCCTTCATTGGTCGACCTTTTGCTTCCATTAGTGGTGATACAGTTATAGTCCCTAAGTACACCAAGTTGTGTTGACTAATTATGCATAATCCATCGAAGAAATTTGCATAACTAATGTGGCGCTCCCTTCCCACATAAATAAGTCATTCCAAGCGAGATGCAGAGCTAAAACCCAAGCGCATAGTGTTTTATAAACTTTTGTTTTATCCCTAGGCATTATTTATTCCACAAAATTCACGCACTATCAAGTAAAAAACCGAATTAATGGCTAGATAAATACGCATATCCATATAAAGTTTTATTATTTGTTGCAAAGCGTAAAGCCTATTATGCTGTTTAAGATGAGATAGGTGGCTTCATATCAACAACGAAATTTTAACAAACTAACGCTTGATATCAATTTATATACCCTCATATAACAAACAAAGACTATTAAGGAATTGCATCAACCATGAGTAACGCCAAGCACCATAAGCTAATCATCTTAGGCTCAGGCCCCGCGGGCTACACCGCCGCTGTATATGCAGCTCGAGCCAACCTAAACCCTTTGCTCATTACGGGTATCCAGCAAGGTGGACAGCTAACCACTACCACTGAAGTGGAAAACTGGCCTGGTGATGCCGAAGGCTTAACCGGCCCTGGACTTATGGAACGTATGCAAGCCCATGCTGAAAAGTTTGAAACCGAAATCGTGTTCGACCATATAAATGAAGTCGATTTCCAGCAAAAGCCTTATAAGCTAAAAGGTGACAGCGCAGAGTACACTTGTGATGCCTTAATCATCGCAACCGGTGCCTCAGCCAAGTACTTAGGTCTGCCCTCTGAAGATGCCTTTAAAGGTAAGGGTGTATCGGCCTGTGCCACTTGTGATGGCTTCTTCTATCGCAATCAAAAAGTAGCGGTTGTCGGTGGCGGTAATACCGCGGTTGAAGAAGCTTTATACTTATCTAATATCGCTTCTGAAGTGCACCTTATTCATCGCCGTGAAGAATTTCGTAGTGAAAAAATTCTAACTAAGCGTCTAATGGATAAAGTAGCCAACGGCAACATCGTACTACACCTCAATCAAACCCTAGACGAAGTGCTCGGTGACGAGATGGGAGTTACCGCGGTTAGAACCAAAAATGTTGTCGACGGCACCAGCCAAGATATTGAAGTAATGGGCACATTTATCGCTATCGGCCATCAACCTAATACCGGTATTTTTGAAGGGCAACTGGCCATGAAAGATGGCTATCTAAGCATTCAATCTGGCACCGAAGGTAATGCTACCCAGACTAGCATACCTGGTATTTTTGCCGCAGGCGATGTGGCTGACCACATCTATCGCCAAGCCATTACCTCTGCTGGTGCAGGTTGTATGGCGGCCTTAGATGCTGAGCGCTATCTCGATAGCCTAAACGATTAAGTCCTTATTATTAAGCCGGTTAAATAACCGGCTTTTTATTGTTTCACCCTAAACAATTGTTGATATAATTAATAAATATAAAATGTAGACATGGCTATTTGTGTATCCTGAAATATTAGAACTTAATCGCCCGTTTCCCCCACCCCATAAAGCATTGGCAGAGCCCAACGGCTTATTAGCAATAGGCGCAGATTTAAGCCCACAACGTTTGATAAGCGCTTATCAATCTGGCATTTTCCCTTGGTTTAGTGACGACCAACCGGTGTTATGGTGGAGCCCAGACCCACGTATTGGCTTAGCGCTAAAATCCCATCACATCAGTAAAAGCATGCGCAAACTGATCCGTAAAACTCAATTAACGGTCAGCTTGAATATGGCTTTTGAGCAAGTCATTCAGTTATGTTCGGCGACCCGCGCCAATGAAACGTGGATCAATCAAGACATGATAGCCGCATACAGCAAATTGCATAAACTAGGACATGCTCATTCAGTAGAGGTATGGCAAGGCCAACACTTAGTCGGTGGCTTATATGGGGTAGCCGTGGGTCAGGTGTTCTGTGGAGAGTCTATGTTCCACCTAGTGAGCAATGCTTCAAAGCTAGCCTTTCATTTATTTTGCCTACACTTCAAAAATTGCGGAGGGGTATTTATTGATGGTCAAGTGGAAAACCCCCACTTACTGAGCCTTGGCATGCAACCACTGCCTCGGCAGGAATTTTTAGCGCTACTTCAGCAAGCTAAAGATGCACCAGTTTCAGCCAATTGTTGGCAAGTTCAGCGGCTTAAGCCATGCGATTACCTATAGGATTAACCGCTCCCTCGCCCTGCCCATATTTGCCGGGGCAACAAGAGCAACTCAGTGTACTGTTATCACAAGCACAGCAAAAAGCGCTGTACTACCAACAGTTGCTCGAGCTCGGGTTTAGACGCAGTGGTGATAGCCTATATGCACCTGCCTGCCCTACTTGCTCACAATGCCAATCTCTAAGAGTAAACGTGCAACAGTTTGCCGCAAGCCGTTCACAAAAGCGGATATTAAACAAAGCATCCTCAGTATCACACGAATGGCATCAACAGCTTAACGATGAAGATTACCGTTTATTCGCCCGCTACATTGAGGCTCGCCATAAAGACGGCCCGATGTACCCAACTAGCCGCAAAGTGTTCGATGACTTTTTAGGCGCAAGCTGGTCTACTACTCGCTACTTAAAACTCTATCATCAACAGCAACTGATCGCGGTTTGTGTTTGTGACGTTTTGCCGCAGGCGTTAAGCGCCGTATATACCTTTTTTGAGCCCACTTTGACGCACTTATCTTTAGGCCGTTTAGCCGTTTTAAGACAAATAGAACATGCCAATAAAGCCAATAAAACTTGGCTTTACCTCGGCTTCCAGATCGATGCTTGCCAAAAAATGAACTACAAAAGCCACTATTTACCTAATCAACGATATATTGAAGGGAAATGGCAATAGTTTTAGCGGATAAACTTTACACAAGGCAGTAAATCTGGCATTCTCCTTGCGTTTTTATAAGTGCGTGTCAAACAGAGGACTCAATGGCGAAAGAAGACAATATTGAAATGCAAGGCACAGTGTTAGATACCTTGCCTAACACAATGTTCCGTGTAGAACTAGAAAACGGACATGTTGTTACTGCCCACATTTCTGGAAAAATGCGCAAGAATTACATCCGCATTTTAACTGGAGATAAAGTTACGGTTCAATTAACACCGTACGACTTGTCAAAAGGGCGCATTGTTTTCCGCGCGCGCTAATACGCTCCATTCGCAAAGTATTACTATTAAAAAGCCAGCTTTAAGCTGGCTTTTTAGCTTAACGAGGCTCAATCGAGTTATACCTCTGCAACTTCATCTTCATATTGAAAATCAAGTTTACCGTCTTTAAGACTTACATCCACATGACCACCGTGGTTTAAGCGGCCAAACAGAATTTCGTTAGCCAATGGCTTACGTAATTGCTCACGGATAACCCGCGCCATTGGCCTCGCCCCCATAGCTTTATCGTAACCCTGTTCAGACAACCATTGACGGGCATCAGAATCAACTTCCATTGACACACCATTGGCATCCAACTGAGCTTGTAACTCAACAATGAATTTATCCACCACCTGCTCAATGATTTCTTCGTTAAGATGGTTGAACCAAATGATGTTGTCGAGGCGATTGCGGAACTCAGGAGCAAAAATACGATTGATTTCATCCATCGCATCAAAGCTCATATCCTGTTCTTTAAAACCAATGGCGGTTTTCTGAGTTTCTTTAACCCCAGCGTTACTGGTCATCACTAAAATAACGTTACGGAAATCGGCATGACGACCATTGTTGTCAGTTAAGGTGCCGTGATCCATCACCTGTAACAATAGGTTGAACACATCTTCATGGGCTTTTTCAATCTCATCTAGCAATACCACACAATGAGGATGCTTCAGCACTGCGTCAGTCAATAGACCACCTTGATCGTAACCAACATAACCTGGAGGTGCACCAATCAGTCTGGATACGGCGTGTCGCTCCATATACTCCGACATATCAAAGCGGATAAGCTCTACACCAAGCGCTTTAGCCAACTGTTGGGTGACTTCGGTTTTACCAACGCCGGTAGGACCAGCAAATAGGAACGAACCCACGGGTTTTTGCTCTGCGCCCAAGCCAGAACGATTTAAGCGAATCGCATCAACTAACACATCAATGGCCTGATCTTGACCAAATACCACCATTTTGAGGGTTTCATTCAAGCTACGTAAAGTTTCACGATCAGAAGAAGAGACTTTTGCTTCAGGGATCCGTGCAATTTTGGCAACTATTGCCTCAATATCGGCAGTACCAATGGTTTTTTTACGTCTGCTGGCTGGCAACATCCGCATACTCGCCCCAGCTTCATCAATCACATCGATGGCTTTATCGGGCAAATGTCGCTCATTAATATATTTAGCCGCTAATTCTGCCGCACTACGCATGGCTTGCTTGGTATAACGCACGTCGTGGTGAGCCTCGTAGCGACTCTTTAAGCCGAGTAAGATCTTAGTGGTATCTTCTACCGTTGGCTCCACTACATCGATTTTTTGGAAACGGCGAGCTAAGGCGCGGTCTTTCTCAAAAATCTGGTTATATTCTTGGTAAGTGGTAGAGCCAACACAACGTAACAAGCCATTGCTCAATAGAGGCTTAATCAAGTTAGCTGCGTCCAATTGGCCGCCAGACGCCGCCCCTGCTCCAATAATGGTATGAATTTCATCAATGAATAGAATGGCGTTTTCGGCATTTTCTAACTGCTTGAGCAAGGCTTTAAAACGTTTTTCAAAATCACCACGATACTTAGTCCCCGCCAATAAAGAACCAATATCCAAAGAATAGATAGTGGCATCTTTAATTACCTCAGGAACGTCTTCGTGCACAATGCGGTAGGCTAAGCCTTCGGCAATTGCTGTTTTACCCACACCAGCTTCACCCACCAACAAGGGATTATTTTTACGGCGGCGACACAATACCTGAATGGTACGAGACAACTCTTTATCACGGCCTATCAGTGGATCAATTTTACCTTTAAGCACCAACTGGTTAAGGTTGCTAGCAAAACTCTCTAGTTGTTTCACTTCTTCCGATTGAGCTTCACTATCCACCTGATTTTGTTCTGAGTTTGGCTCTTCATCTTTGCGAATGCCATGAGAAATAAAGTTCACCACATCAAGGCGACTAATATCGGCTTTTTTAAGGAAATACACCGCTTGGCTTTCTTGCTCGCTGAATATGGCCACTAACACATTAGCACCACTCACTTCGCTATTGCCTGACGACTGCACATGGAACACGGCGCGCTGCAATACTCGCTGGAAACCTAAAGTAGGCTGAGTTTCTCTCTCCCCATCATCTTCAGGAATAACAGGGGTGGTCTGCTCGATAAAACTGCTGAGTTCTTGACTTAACTGATGCAGATTGGCGCCACAGGCTAATAAGGCTTCTTTTGCGGCGGCATTTTCTAATAAGGCTAATAACAGGTGTTCCACTGTCATGAATTCGTGCTGTTGCTGTCTTGCTTCTTTAAACGCTTGATTTAACGTTTGTTCCAACTCTTTATTTAGCATACATAGGCCCCCTAAAGACAATCAATACTACTTAACTAAGCCTTCTCCATGGTGCACATCAATGGATGGTCATTTTGCTTGGCATAGCTATTTACTTGTGCAGCTTTGGTTTCAGCTACTTCGGCCGTAAAAACCCCACAAACTCCTTTCCCTTTGTAGTGAATGGTCAACATAACTTGGGTTGCTTTGTCCAACTCCATATTAAAAAACAACTGCAACACCTCAATAACAAACTCCATAGGAGTATAGTCATCATTATTCAAAACCACCTTATACATTGGTGGGGGGGCAGTCTTACTTTCCGCTTCTTTGACTATTTCTTCAATATCTAGCCAATCTGATAATTTACTCATAACAACTATAGTGGTTAAAACACAACTCTATTCTCAACATAACGTCTTTGACTTAACAAGGCTAGTAGAAAAATACATTCAAAACTTGACTGTAGTAAATATTTTACTAAATTGTTAAACAACTGACTCTA
Source organism: Agarivorans gilvus (assembly GCF_001420915.1). Taxonomy (NCBI): domain Bacteria; kingdom Pseudomonadati; phylum Pseudomonadota; class Gammaproteobacteria; order Alteromonadales; family Alteromonadaceae; genus Agarivorans; species Agarivorans gilvus. Next base: position 698,226 of record NZ_CP013021.1, read on the forward strand.
AGTTGGCTCAAAAGCGAGCAACTCGGTTAGTTCGAATTAGTATGGTAGGTAAACATTATAGGGATATGTCGTATGCCAAGCGGAACAGTTAAGTGGTTTAACAACGCAAAAGGATTTGGTTTTATTTGCCCGGATACCGGTGGAGAAGATATCTTCGCTCACTATTCGACCATTCAAATGGAAGGGTACCGCACCTTAAAAGCTGGACAGTCAGTTCAGTTTGAAACTCAGCAAGGGCCTAAGGGTAGCCATGCAGTGAGTATTGTTTTTGACGACAGTCAAAAATAGCCCTTTAAGTTAAACCAACAAAAATGCCAGCTAAATGCTGGCATTTTTTTAAGCTTTAACTCTGAGCATAAACGCGACTAGCAGATATGCTCAGCATTGACTCGCTACTTAAGGCTGTCAATCACTTCATTGAAAATTGGGCTTGGGCGCATTGCTGCTGCCGCTTTTTCACGATTAGGTTGGTAGTAACCACCAATATCAACCGACGGTCCTTGAGCGGCATTAAGTTGCTCTACAATCGCCTCTTCTTCAGCAGCTAGTTTTTCAGCAACAGCGGCAAAACTTGCTTGTAGTTGCGGATCTTCAGTTTGCTCAGCCAAGCACTGTGCCCAATATAAGCTCAAGTAGAAATGGCTACCGCGGTTATCCAACTCGTTAACCTTGCGCGAAGGCGACTTATTTTGATCAAGGAAAATGCCCGTAGCCTTATCCAAAGTACTCGCCAATACGGCGGCTTTTGGATTGTCACTCACCTGACTAAGGTGTTCTAAGGACGCCGACAAAGCCAAGAACTCACCTAAAGAATCCCAACGAAGGTGATTCTCTTTTTCAAATTGCTGCACATGTTTAGGCGCAGAACCGCCCGCGCCAGTTTCAAATAAACCGCCGCCGTTCATTAGCGGAACAATCGACAGCATTTTTGCCGAAGTACCTAGCTCTAGAATAGGGAACAAATCAGTCAGATAATCACGTAATACGTTACCGGTAACCGAAATGGTATCTAGGCCCTGCTTCACTCTTTCCAAAGAGAACTGGGTTGCCTCGTTTGGCGCCATAATTTGGATGTCTAGACCAGCAGTATCATGCTCTTGCAAGTAACGCTCAACCTTAGCAATCAACTGTGCGTCGTGGGCACGCTGCGCATCCAACCAGAAAATAGCCGGAGTATCGGTTAAACGTGCGCGATTCACCGCCAGTTTCACCCAATCACGAATTGGCGCGTCTTTAACCTGACACATTCTAAAGATATCGCCTTGGCCGACGACTTGGCTTAATAAAACTTGACCATTTTGATCCACCACTTCAACGGTTCCCGCTGCGGGCACTTCAAAAGTCTTATCATGTGAACCGTATTCTTCAGCTTTTTGTGCCATCAAACCTACGTTAGCCACCGAACCCATGGTGGTAGGGTTAAATGCGCCATTTTGCTTACAAAAATCGATGGTTTGTTGGTATACACCCGCGTAGCAACGATCAGGGATCACCGCTTTAGTATCTTGTAGTTTGCCAGCTGCATTCCACATTTGACCTGAAGAGCGAATCATCGCTGGCATAGAAGCATCGATGATCACATCGCTAGGCACATGCAAGTTGGTAATGCCTCTATCAGAATCCACCATTGCCAAGCTAGGCGCATCCGCGTAAACCGCATCAATAGCGGCTTTAATTTCGGCTTGTTTAGCTTCATCTAAGCTAGCGATTTTGCTGTAAACATCACCAAGACCATTGCTTACATCCACACCAAGCTGAGTAAATAATTCACCGTATTTTGTGAATACATCTTTAAAGAAGACTTTCACCACATGACCAAAAATCAGCGGATCAGATACTTTCATCATGGTGGCTTTCATGTGTAAAGAGAACAACACGCCTTTAGCCTTAGCATCGGCAATTTGTGCTTCAATGAAGGAAGCTAGCTCACTCACACTTAAGGCCGCGGCATCAATCACCTCACCGGCTAATACCGGGAAGGCTTCTTTTAGGGTAATCACCTCGCCCGCTTCGGTTTTAAGTTGAATCGCTACGCTGCCCGCTTCGGCGATAGTGGTGGAAACTTCGCTACCGTAAAAGTCACCTTGGCTCATGCTAGCAACATGGCTTAATGAGTCTTTAGACCACGCGCCCATAGAATGTGGGTTTTTACGCGCATATTGTTTTACTGAACTAGGTGCGCGGCGGTCTGAGTTACCTTCGCGTAAGACAGGGTTAACCGCGCTGCCTTTTACTTTGTCGTATTTGGCTTTAACTTCGCGCTCTTGCTCATTACTTGGCTCTTCTGGGTAATCTGGAAGCGCATAACCCTGCGCTTGTAGCTCTTTAATCGCCGCTTTAAGCTGAGGAACCGATGCACTGATGTTTGGCAACTTGATAATATTTGCTTCTGGCTTTTTAGCCAGCTCGCCCAATTCGGCTAGGGCATCAGAAATACGTTGCTGTTCAGTTAAACATTCTGGAAAACTGGCAATAATACGACCCGCTAAAGAAATATCACGAGTTTCTACGGCTACGCCGGCAGCATTGGTAAACGCTTGTACAATAGGTAGCAATGAGTACGTGGCCAAGGCTGGCGCTTCGTCCGTTAAGGTATAAATAATCTTTGACGTCATGTCGGTCCCTAAAGTTGTGGTTGCTCTCGCTATCACTAGCGATATTTATCGACTTGCTCGCCTCCGCGAGATGGTTTGTAACAGGGCGTTAAATCCATCATTTGATGACTCATCCCCCCGTTCATCCAATTAATTCGGCCAAAATAATAAACCATTTACAAACGCATTAACATTGTTTTACTAGTGGTACATCCAATAGCTGTTACAATTGCTTACATGAATAAGTTTGCAAAAACGTCCCAGTCACGCCGTTTTAAACGAAAGACTGAAGTTAAAGCCAGTAAACCACTCAAAGGGCCACGCGTTTTAGTTTTATTTAATAAGCCCTTTGACGTGCTAAGTCAGTTTACCGACGGGCAAGGCCGTGCCACCTTAAAAGATTTTATTAACATTCCAGATGTCTATGCTGCGGGACGCTTAGATCGTGATAGTGAAGGGCTACTGTTGCTTACCAACGATGGTAAGTTACAACATAAGCTAGCCAACCCTAAAGCGAAAACCAGTAAAACCTATTGGGTACAAGTGGAAGGTGTGCCGAGTGAGCAAGACTTAAGCCCACTGCGCCAAGGAATAACGCTTAAAGATGGCCCGTGTTTACCGGCCAAAGTAAAACTTATCCAAGAGCCTAAACTTTGGGCTCGAGTACCGCCGGTACGTGAACGTAAATCCATTCCTACTAGTTGGCTGAGTATAACCATTAAAGAGGGGCGTAATCGCCAAGTCAGACGAATGACCGCAGCCATTGGTTTTCCTACGCTGCGACTGGTTCGCTATCAAATAGGCCCCTATACTCTTGAGGGAATAGACAATGGAAAATACCGGCAGTTATTAGAACAGGAGATCGCATAGTTTGCGGCATTGAAATGCTGTTTTCGTCACAGTTTTTCTGATAGAATTCGCCGCAAATTTTTCCCGATAGCTAAGCATGAATTCAAACAGCACAAAAAAAGTGATCGTCGGAATGTCCGGCGGTGTCGACTCTTCCGTTTCAGCCTACTTGCTATTAGAGCAAGGCTATCAGGTTGAAGGCCTTTTTATGAAGAACTGGGAAGAAGACGACAACAGCGAATATTGTGCAGCGGCCGAAGATTTAGCCGACGCACAAGCGGTCTGTGACAAACTAGGCATTAAACTTCATACCATTAATTTCTCTGCTGAATACTGGGATAACGTATTTGAACACTTCCTTGAAGAATACAAAGCCGGTCGCACGCCTAACCCAGATATTATGTGCAACAAGGAAATTAAGTTTAAAGCCTTTTTAGAGTTTGCCGCAGAAGAACTCTCTGCCGACTACATCGCTACTGGTCACTATGTGCAGCGCCGTTTTCAAGACGGTCACTGGCAAATGCTTCGCGGTTTAGACAGTAATAAAGACCAAAGCTACTTCTTATATACCTTAGAAGAAAAGCACATCGCCCAAACACTGTTTCCTGTAGGTGAAATAGAAAAGCCCGAAGTTCGCCGCATCGCCGAAGAGCAAGGTTTAGTTACTGCTAATAAAAAAGACTCAACCGGGATTTGCTTCATTGGGGAGCGTAAGTTCAGCGACTTTTTAGCACAATACCTACCAGCCCAACCCGGCGATATAGAAAATTGTGAAGGTCAGGTGATGGGTACCCATCAAGGTTTAATGTATCACACCCTTGGCCAACGCAAAGGCTTGGGCATTGGTGGAACCAAAGACGGCGATGAAACACCTTGGTATGTAGTAGATAAAGACGTTGATCGCAACGTGTTAATTGTGGGTCAAGGCCACGACCACCCTCGCCTAAAGTCCACCGCTTTAATCGCTGGACAGCTGCACTGGGTTGATCGCAAGCCCTTAACTGAAACACTACGCTGCAGCGTTAAAATTCGCTATCGTCAACAAGATGTTCCATGCACCATCGTGCCTTTGGAAAATGGCGAAATTAAAGTTACCTTCGATGAACCACAAATTGCCGTGACCCCAGGTCAATCAGCGGTATTTTACTTAAACGAAGTCTGTTTAGGTGGTGGTATCATCGAACAAAAAATTGGCCTTTAAGCACTATGAGTCACTCTCTTGAAAACCGCGTGATTGCCTTTGCTGGAATTTGCCAAGCGGCCAAGTTAGTTCAAGACGTTGCACGCACCAGTACTTGTGATGAGGCTGCGTTAAGTACCAGCTTAAACAGTATCTTGATCACCAATCCCGAACAAACCGTGGACGTTTTTGGCGCTTTGCCGCAACTCAAGTTGGGCTTAAGTGTGATGAATACTCAGCTGAGCCAGAAGCAAGAAAAGCGTAATGCTGAGATCACCCGCTACTTAGTCAGTTTATTAGCACTAGAACGCCGCTTAAGCAAACGACCCGATCTATTGAATATGATAGGTGAACGCATCTCTCAATTAGAGCGCCAATTACAACATTTCAAGTTATTAGACGCCCAAGTGCTGGGCGGTATTGCCGATATATATAGCGACATCATCAGTCCCTTGGGGCCACGAATTCAAGTAGCGGGCAATGTGAATTATTTGCAACAAAGCATCGTTCAACACAAAGTGAGAGCACTACTGCTGGCCGGGATCCGCGCCTGCGTATTGTGGCGACAACTAGGCGGCCAACGCCGTCAATTGCTGTTTTCACGAAAGAAATATCTAGAACAAACACTACAACTTTTACACACCATTGATTAGTTAATTTAGGAGAGCACCATGGAACTGTCGGCCTTGACAGCCATTTCCCCAATAGACGGACGCTACGGGGATAAAACTTCTGAACTACGCAGTATTTTTAGCGAATTTGGCTTAATTAAATACCGCGTTAGAGTAGAGATTCGTTGGTTACAAAAATTGGCTCAACAGCAAAATATTGCTGAAGTGCCCACCTTTTCTCCTGAAGCTATTGCCTTTTTAGATAGCATTAACGACAACTTTAGTGAAGCCGATGCTGCTCGTGTCAAAGAGATTGAGCGCACCACCAACCACGATGTGAAAGCGGTTGAATATTTCCTAAAAGAAAAAGTAGCCAGCAATGCGGAACTTAACGCCGTATCTGAGTTCATTCACTTTGCTTGTACTTCTGAAGACATTAACAACCTTTCACACGCGCTAATGCTTAACGAAGCCCGCAGTGAAGTATTAGTGCCTTACCTACAAAAACTGATTGATGCGATTACCGCCTTAGCTAAAGAGCTACGCGATACCCCGCTACTTTCTCGTACTCACGGCCAACCCGCGTCTCCTAGCACCATGGGTAAAGAAATGGCCAACGTGGTAGCACGTTTACGCCGTCAGCTTAAGCAAATTGAAGCAGTTGAAGTACTAGGTAAAATTAACGGCGCGGTAGGTAACTACAATGCTCACCTAAGCGCTTACCCTGAAGTAGACTGGCACCAGTTCTCAGAAGAGTTTGTGACTAGCCTAGGGGTACAATGGAACCCTTACACTACGCAAATTGAGCCACATGATTACATCGCCGAATTGTACGATGCAATTGCCCGCTTCAATACCATTCTGCTGGACTTCGACCGTGATATTTGGGGTTACATCTGCCTAGGTCACTTCAAGCAAAAAACCGTAGCCGGCGAAATTGGTTCATCCACCATGCCACACAAAGTGAATCCTATCGACTTCGAAAACTCCGAAGGTAACTTAGGTATTGCTAACGCCTTGTTTGGCCACCTAGCGGCTAAATTGCCAGTATCACGTTGGCAGCGCGACCTAACCGACTCAACCGTGCTACGTAATTTGGGTGTGGCCATGGGCTACTCGCTGATCGCCTATCAAGCAACCCTAAAAGGCGTGAGCAAGTTGCAAGTGAACCAAGAGAATCTACTAAGCGATTTAGACAGTAACTGGGAAGTATTGGCAGAGCCTGTACAAACTGTTATGCGTCGTTACGGCATTGAAAAACCTTATGAAAAACTAAAAGAGTTAACCCGCGGTAAGCGTGTTGATGCGCAGGCTATGCGTGAGTTTATCGATGGTTTAGACATGCCAGAATCAGCGAAAGAAGAGCTGAAAAAAATGACACCAGCTAACTACATCGGTGATGCGGTAAAACTGGTTGACCTACTGTAAGTTAAGCTAAGGCTGGCAATCTGCTCAGCCATAAGCGCATGCTTTAGCAGCCACAACAGCGTTGTGGCTTTTTTATTAATAATTAAACACCCAGCAGCAGCCTCTCGCTCCCCCTTATATTCCTGCTTAGTATTGCCCATCCCCTTCAAGCTAAGCCTTAATCGTGCTAGCGTAGAGTGTAGATAGGTTTTTATTAATTAATCATTAGCTTATCGACAGCTCAAGCAAGCGATCCTCAGCGGCCCTGTAACTGCAGCAGCCTCAGCAAATGAATAAGGAGAGACTATCTTGAAAGCTAAACTGCCCTTCACTAAGAAAGAATATCAACAGCGGGTCAAGAAAGTTAAATCCATCATGCAGCAACAACGTATCGATGTGATGGTGGCCACCGATCCCGGCAATATGAATTGGCTAACCGGCTACGACGGCTGGTCCTTTTACGTGCATCAAGGTGTAATTATCTCACTGGATATGGAAGAGCCGATTTGGTTTGGCCGCGCCATGGACAGGAATGCCGCATTGTTAAAGTGTTTTATGCAACGCGACAATCTGGTTGGTTATCCAGAAAAGTATGTACAAAATATTGACGAACATCCGATGACTTGGATTGGCGAAAACATATTTCAAAAAAATGGGTGGTCTGGTTGCGTCATCGCTACCGAACGAGACAATTATTACTATTCTGCCGAGGCCCACTTTAGACTCGCGGCCACCCTACCCAACGCCAATTTGGTAAACGCCAATAACTTGGTTAACTGGGTGCGCGGGGTTAAATCCAAAAAAGAAATCGAGTATATGCGCATCGCCGGAAGCATTACCGAGAAAATCCACCGCCGAATACTAGATACGGTAAGTGCTGGCATACCTAAAAGTCATGTGGTATCGCAAATCTACGAAACAGCTATTGCCGGGGTAGATGGCCATGGCGGCGACTACCCTTCAATTGTACCCCTACTACCATCTGGCGCCGATGCCAGCGCCTCGCACATCACTTGGGATGAGCGACCATTTAAGCGTAACGAGGCTACCTTTTTTGAAATATCCGGTTGTTATAAGCGCTATCATGCTCCTATGTCACGCACCATCTTTATGGGAAAGCCCCCGCAAAAATTTCTCGATGCTGAAAAAGCGCTCATTGAAGCCATCGACGCCGGTTTAGCAGTCGCCAAACCGGGAAACCTCACTGCCGACATTGCCAACGCCATCGACTCGGTAATGCTGAAATATGGCATAGATAGAAACGGGGCTCGCTGCGGCTACCCCATCGGTGTGTCTTATCCACCAGATTGGGGAGAACGCACCTGTTCGCTGCGCTCTAGCGATTTAACAGTATTGGAAAGCGGTATGACCTTTCACCTGATGCCTGGCGTCTGGCAAGATGACTGGGGAATGGAAATCACCGAAAGCATCCACATTACCGATAGCGGTGTCGAGTTGCTAAGCAACTTTCCCAGAAAGCTGTTTATCAAATAACAATAAAGCGGAGCACTAAGGCTCCGCAACAAGTTCGACTAAGTTGCTGGTTATTTAATCCACACTTGTTTGGCGTTAACAAACTCTTTAATGCCATGAGGGCCCAGCTCGCGTCCCAAGCCTGAACGTTTAATCCCCCCACTGGGAAGCCTTGGATCAGTTTTAACAATGCCGTTAATCGCCACCTGGCCGGCTTCGATTTGCCAAGCCAGTTGCTCTGCCAATTGCGCATTGTTAGTCCACACCGCGGCCCCCAGCCCATATTCACTATCGTTAGCTAGGGCAATCGCGTGTTCAACATCTCGAGCCGAACTGACCACCATCACCGGACCAAACACCTCTTCTTTAAAGGCGGTCATATTAGGGCTTACATCAACCAATAGCGTCACTGGATAAAAAAAGCCTTCCGTTTTTGGCATCTCTCCCCCGAGTAAACACTTGGCGCCTTGTGCTATGCTTTCGCACACTTGTCGATGGAGGTTGTCGCGTAAATCAGCACGTGCGATGGGGCCAACATCGGTAGCCACATCATTAGGATCACCCACAGTAAGTTGGCTCAAGCGCTGCTGCAGTTTATCGATAAAGCTGGCATAGATTGACTGCGCCACGATGATCCGCTTAGCCGCAATACAGGATTGCCCCGCGTTGATAATACGTGATAAGACCGCAGTATCGGCAGCGGCCTCTAAGTCAGCGTCCTCTAATACAATCAGCGGATCAGAGCCTCCTAACTCCAATACCGCATGCTTAATTTCAGAAGCGGCGATGCTGGCCACTATTGCGCCTGCCTTAGCAGAACCGGTGAATGAAACCGCCGCAATGTCTGGGTGGCGAATTGCCTGTTCCACTTGTTGATTAGCTATCGGCAAATTCACCACTATATCTTCGGGTGCCCCTGCCTCATGAAACAACTCCACGATGGCCTGACCGCAGCCTGCCACATGCGGGTCATGCTTTAATACACAGGTATTGCCGGCCATTAGCGCTGGCGCCAAATAACGAAAGGCTATCCACAACGGTGCATTCCAAGGTAAAACGCCCAACAAGGTACCTAAAGCTTGATGTTTAACGTAACTGCGCTGGGCATCGGAAGGCAGCTCTAAATCGGCTAAATAAGCTTGGGCATGCTCGGCATAATGCTCAGCACACCAAGCGGATTTTTCTACCTCGGGGCCTGCTTCTTTCACCGGCTTGCCCATTTCATCGGTCATCAGTTGAGAGAGCTTAGCCTTGTTGTTGCGCAAGCTCGCTGCGACCCGCTGTAACACTTGAGCCCGTTCTGCATAGCTTAGTGCCGACCAAGCTGGAAATGCCGCTTTGGCGCGCTTAATCTGCTGATCGACTTGCTGCTCGCTCAGCGCAGCATACTCTTGAATCACTTTTCCGGTGCTAGGATTGGTTGTCACTATCATCACTACTTCCTTGATATTGTTACTTTACTAGCTGGTCTCTAGTGCGTGCTTAACCGCGTCAATCACTATCGACATGCCCTGTGCTAAGTCATCTTGCTCAATCGTTAGAGGAGGGAGCAATTTAACCACTCGTCCACCAGTGCCACAGGCGCCCAGTAACAAACCATTTTCAAAGCAGTTGGCCACAACCGACTTGGCCACTGCGCCATCGCCCACATCAATGCCCAGCATCATGCCTTTACCACGAACTTGAATCGCCGGATGCTGAGCCAATGCGCTAAGCGCTTCACGCATTTGAGCACTTTTTTCTGCCACCTGATTCATCAGCTGCTCATCACGAAAATAGTTAAGCGCTTCTATGCCCGCGACAAAGCTCAAGCTTTGCCCACGGAAGGTGCCGGTATGTTCACCGGGAGACCAATGATCATCATGCTCTGGCTTAACCAAATTCATCGCCAATGGCGTACCGAAACCACCCAGCCCTTTAGCAAGGCAGACAATGTCAGGCTCGATGTCGTAGTCATCAAAACTAAAAAACGAGCCGGTTCGCCCCATACCCGCTTGTATATCATCAACAATCAGCAGCGCGCCTAGATCTTTAGCTAACTGGGCTAAGGCTTGCAACCAAGCTTTATCGGCTACATTCACCCCGCCTTCAGCCTGCACCACTTCCACAATAAAGGCCGCTGGTGCTTCAAGCCCCGACGAACTATCAGAAAATTGTGCGCGCAAGGCATCTAATTGCTCGGCGCCATTGCCGGTCTCTGCACTCAATCGCGAATCTTCCGCGCCAAAGGGATAATGAATCACATGGTTAAGCGGCACACCTGCGGCGCCTCTGAAATAGCTATTGGCCGTGGCGGCTAACGAGCCTAAAGTCATCCCATGAAAAGCATGGTTAAAGGCCACCACCGACTGACGCCCAGTAACGCGGCGAGCCAACTTTAAGGCCGCCTCAACCGCATTAGTCCCAGTCGGGCCAACAAACTGCATACGATGAGGCAGCTTACGCGGCTGTAAGATAAGTTCGCTAAATACCTCCATAAATCTACGTTTAATGGTGGTACTCATATCCAAGCTATGTGCCACGCCTTGATTTTGAATGTAATCAATAATCGCCGTGGTCATTTTGGGATTGTTGTGGCCAAAATTTAACACACCGGCTCCGGCGAAGAAGTCGATATATTGCTTTCCATTTTCATCAATTTGGCGAGCGTTAAAGGCCTTATCAAACACCGTTGGATATACTCGACAATAGGCGCGCAAATTGGATTCTCGTTCATCAAAAATACTCATCAATCTCTCCTTTGGGCTGATTGGTTAGTCCTTACATCAAGCTACCTTTATCTTGGTGGTGGACTGGATACGCCAACCAGTTGGCTATACCAACGGATGACAGTTTCGATTAGTTGGTCATTAAAATCGTAATGAGGGCTATGACAAGGTGGGCTCTCAGCTGACTCCCCTGCGCCAATAATGGCGTAGGCGCCGGCTATTTCGTTTAAGTAATAACTGAAGTCTTCAGAGGCCATTAGTGGCGCAAGGCCTTGGTTTAATAAGGCTGATTCCCCATACAGTGTCTTCCAAGAGGCTCTTGCTTGCTCTGCCGGCGCTGCGTGGTTCACCGTTGGGGCGTAACGTGGCTGGATCTCTACGCTGCAGGCCACCCCATAACTAGCAGCGGTATCCTCACTAATCTCTAACAAATATTGTTCGATTAAGCCTTGGTCGCTAGGCTCAGAAAAACGTATCGAGCCAGACACTTTTGCCTTATCGGGGATAACCGTAAGCCCGCTAGGCGCTTCAATACTGGTTACGCTCACTACCGCTGCTGATTGTGGCGCGATCCGCCTTGCCACAATTTGCTGCAGATTTACCGTTAAGGCGGCGGCGGCTAATACTGGATCGCGGCACAGCTCTGGTTGGCTAGCATGGCCGCCTTTGCCATGCAGCTCAATCACAAAGGTGCCATTGCCCGACATGATGGTGCTATCTGGACACAGCATTTTCGCCAAGGGCAAAGCTGGCCAGTTATGCCAGCCATAAATTTGGTCAACCCCTGTCAAGGCGCCGTCTTCAATCATTTGTTTAGCGCCATGCCCACCTTCTTCAGCGGGCTGAAAAATCAAGGAAACGGGGCCGGTTAACTGCGTTTCGTGCAGTTTTAACCAACGAGCAGTGCCCAATAACACTGCGGCATGACCATCGTGACCGCAGGCATGCATAATCCCTTGACAATTTGAGCGCCACGCCACGTCGGTTTGCTCAGCAATCGGTAGTGCGTCAATATCAGCGCGCAGAGCAATGTGTGAGCCCGAGCCTTGAGCATTTAAACACGCTACGGTGCCGTACTTAGCACAGCCGCGCCAAGCGATGCCTAAGTCAGTTAACTCAGCTTGGATTAGCTTTGCAGTTTCTACCTCGGCCCAACTCAGTTCTGGCTGACGATGTAACAGATGGCGAAAACGCTTAGCATAGGCAAGCGTCTCCAGCCAAAATTGACTCTGGTTCATAGGTTAGTTCCAACACTTAGGAGTATTTCTCAGCAGCTGAGAAATAGATTAATCAATTAGATAAAGCACCAAGAGCGGTGCAGAAGAGCTTAATAATGAGGCGACATGAAGGTAGGGTTACAGACGCATACCAAACCAGCACGCGGCGGAATATAAACATCCATTTTAACTAGAGTCGTCATAATGTCCTCCTACAGAGTGTTATTGGCACAGCCATTTAACACAAGATTGGCCATTACTTTACGTAACACCTTGTTATTACACTGGCACAGATTTAGCGAGAGTACAATAGTTAACCAATAGCGCTATTGTTAGCTGAACGCAGAAGCAGGCAAGCTAGCTCACCACTAGCCCCTTAGCAACCAGTTGGTTTGGCTAATGAATTGGCCAAACAGCTATGCTTTGCTTAACTATTAGTGACGCACTAGAAAAAAAACGATAGCGAATCGAGTGTAGTCGCTTAGCCTTACAGGCTGGTAGCTTGAGTGGGATAATCCAAGCGATGCACTTGTCGGTAGAGGCTAAAGCCTGCGAGAAAACCGAGGCTGGCCAAGCCTAACCATATCCACTGAGTAGCTAGCTGTTCGAGGGATAATAACCAGCCGACTCCTAAGTTTCCTAAAAAGGCGACAATACCGCCAATGCATGAATATAAACCATAATAGCTACCCAGCTCAGAGCGGTGGCCGAAGTGCGCTACCGTAGAGTCTAACAAGGGCAATACGAGCATTGAACCGATACTAAAGGTCACTGCAAAAGCAATGAAGTTTAGCCAAGGCCACTGACTAATAGTAATGAGAAACCATAAAAACGATGTCCCCATTAATATCAACCCTAGGCCCATTGCACAGGCACGCCCAAGATAGTCGCGCCCCCAACGGTTAATCGGTAATTGCAAGCCAATGCCCAGTATCGAAGTAGTTACAAACACCCAAGTAATGACATTGGCACCCAAGCCCCTGGCTGCGACTTCGCTGGGTAGTGCCAAATAAAGCTGGTGAAAAAACAGTTGGAAAGCACAAGCGCAGCCAACAAACCGCATAAAAGCCGTATTTAACAGCATGCTTTTCCATTGCTGTAAAAAATGCTGTTCTCTGGAATGTACTCTTGAGGCTGCCAGATTGGGCAAATAGCGCCATTGAATAATAAATAACAACAAAAACATGAGCGCCGAGCTCAAACCCACCCAGAAAAAGTCAAACCCTAGTAAGCTAAGCCCTAGCAAAGGCCCAAGCAACATTCCTGCTTCTCTCATCCAGCTTTGCATCGCAAATAAACGATGACGACTTTGCTGGTCGGGCGCTTCATTAGCCAAATAGGCATTGCTTGAAGGAGTAAACATCGCTCCAGCAAAGCCTGTCAAAAAGGCTCCTAGTAGCAATAAACTTAGGCTATGAGAAAACCCCAATAGTAAAAAACCTAAAACCCTGACCAAACAGCCCAATAAGATCAACCGCTTATAACCTAGATAATCACCAAGGGTTCCTCCCACTAAGAACAATCCTTGCTGGCTCAATACACGTAAACCTATCACTATGCCTACATGCCATGGACTTAGGTTCAAATCAGTCTGTAGATGCTCCGACAAATACGGCAACAGCATGTAAAAACCTAGATTAAAGCTAAAGCCATTTATCACTAATACTCTGCTAGCCGCAGACAGCTGCCGCCAATCGGCAAGAAAATGTCGAAAATTCATAAACGATCTGTTACTAACTAATCAAACAACCAGGTAAGATATTTCAAGCCACTTGTTTCTGTTGGCGTTGAGTACGAATAAACGGCAGGCCGAGGCTATCATAAAGCACGTCAGTCTCGACCCCATAGACCTGATGGATCAAGTCGGCGCTTAATACCTGTTTGGGCGAACCTTGGGCAATTAACTGGCCCTGCTTTATCACCAACAGATTGTCGGCATATTGCGCCGCCAGATTCAGATCATGTAATACCATAATCGACACCCAGTTATTTTCTTGAGTTTGCTGCTGTAAATGTTCTAACAGCACTTGCTGAAAATGTAGGTCTAGGGCGCTCACGGGCTCATCTAGCATCAAAACCTTGGGGTCACGCATTAAGGCCTGAGCAAACAATATCATCTGACACTGCCCGCCACTCAGGGTTCTAATATCACGATGTGCCAGATGCAGCAGACCAATTTGATCCAAGGCACGCAGCGCCTGCTCTAATAGACTATCAGCTAATTTCAATGATAAGGCTTTAAGCTGGCCAAGCAGTACCACTTCTAATACCGATAAGCCAATATCCAAACGAATATCTTGTGGCATATAACCGAAGCTTTGCCGCCACTGGTTTAGCTGCTTATAATCCAGCGGCTGCTCGGCAAAACTTATTGTGCCACGCTGCGGGCGAACCTCACCAAACAAGGTTTTTAACAAGGAGCTTTTGCCCGTACCATTAGGGCCAATAATCACATGCGTTTTACCAGGGGCTAGCTCAAAACTCATATTGTGAGCCAGAATCAACTGATCAAACGCTAAATCTAAATTGGATACTCGCAACATCGCTATCGCCCCTTACTCATAATCAGCCAAAAGAAAAACGGCACGCCAATAATCGCCGTAACAATGCCAATCGGAAACAAAGCGCCAGGAACAATGATTTTTGATAACACCGAGGCAGTAGAAAGCAAAAAGGCCCCAATTAAAAAAGACAAAGGTAGAAAATAGCGTTGATCTTCCCCCACCAATATTCTGGCCATATTCGGTGCAACTATGCCGATAAAGCCAATAATGCCCACAACACTGGTGACCGTTGCAGTCATCACTGCAACCAAAACTAAAGTTTTAAGGCGCAACCGGGAGACGTTTACCCCTAAACTTTTCGCTCTCTCCTCGCCCAAACGCAAGGCTGTTAGTTTCCACGCGTCCTTAAGTAGTACCAGAAAACACGCTGAACAAACTACCGCTATAATCGCCACATTCGACCAAGTCGCCTTAGTTAAGCTGCCAAACAACCAGAATAAGATCTGCTGGCTTAACTCCGGCGACGAAACAAACTGCACCAAAGACAACAAGGATTGGAATAGGAACAATAAGGCAATGCCCGCCAAAATGAGTTGCCCAGAACTGATATGACGCATCATCGCAAGGCCGAACAGTAGGCTTGCAGAAAACATACAGCAGACAAATGCCCCTATCGGCACCGCAACTTGCGAACTCAACCCCAAAGAGCCTAGATACAACATGAGTGCAGCACCAAATCCTGCGGCGGCGGCCATCCCCAAGGTATAAGGACTCGCCATGGGGTTGTTCAACAGAGTCTGCATTTCCGCGCCACCGACTCCCAAGGTACCACCAACTAAAATGGCGATCAGAGCAATGGGTAAACGCAAGTCGGTCACGATAACTTTGGTGGTAGCAGCCACATCAATTGGCATGCCAAGCCAGTTAGCCAACGCGCTGGCTACATCAAGCACACTCAGCATGGAAGGCCCAGTTGCTAGATCAAATAGGAAAGAAAAAACTAAAATAACTAACAAGCCACTGACTACCCACCAACGCCGTTTTTCATGGCGCCGCTGAGCAAGTAAGGCATCATCGATAAGTTTTTGATTTAACATGCTATAACTTTTTGTAACAGCCAGTGAACATCCTCTGTTCACTCACATATAGAGCAAAATTGTATGTTACTCATGGCGTAAAATACTCTTGCGACTCTAATCGGTTTATAAGTAATCGTACTGAGTTTATAGGTGACTAAGTTCGACATCATGCAAATGATAATGATTTGCATGAGCATTATATTTTAACATAGAATACGTTCAAGCTTTTAATCGTAATTGTTACGACTATTTATCAAGCCCATCCCAACTAACCTACTTAGCATGACTGATTAAAGGATTATTATGCTGCACAAACTCTTCGGCCTATTCGCTGTTATATTCAGCACTTACAGCGTTGGCCAAACGGTGACCATTACCGATGTACTAGACCGCGAGGTTACTTTCAACTCTCCCGCGCAACGCGTTATCGTGGGATTCTATCCTGAAGATTATATGGCCATTGGCACCGAGGCCGCCTACGATAATGTTGTCGGTATGGCAAAATACATCTGGCAAGCTCGCTCTGCGAACTGGGAGATGTATGTCAACTACCGTCCTTCGTTAAATGACATTCCGGCGATTGGACGGGTTGATACCAAAACCTTTTCAGTGGAAAAAGTCATCAGCTTGAACCCCGATGTGATCATGTTAGCTGATTGGCAATTCAAAGGCCTAGGCAGCGATATCGAACGTTTAGAGAGTGCTGGAATCACTGTTGTGGTAGTGGATTACAACGCCCAAACGGTCGAACGTCATGTCAAAAGCACCCAGATTATTGGCGCCATTACTGGTCAAGCGGACCGTGCAGCCCAAATTGCTAAAGAATACCAAGAGAACGTTGAGACCATTACCCAGCGTCTTGCCGCTGCCAAGTTACCTAAACCACGTATTTACACTGAGTTTGGTGCAGCTGGAGTAAATGAAATAGGTTACACTTTTGGCAAAAACATGTGGGGGGGCATCTCCACTACTGCGGGTGGCGACAATATTTCCGCTCCTTATGTTGAATGGTGGGGAAAACTTAACCCTGAGCAAATCCTTGCTGCCGATCCCGAGCTCATCGTCATCACCGGTTACGAAACAAATAGCGCTGAAGACGCCATGCTAATCGGCCAAGGTGTAGATGAAGCCACCGTCAAACAACGCTTAGCGGGTTTTAAACAGCGCGTTGGTTGGTCCACCCTCAGCGCGGTCAAAAATAATCGCTTATATGCCGCTTATCACGGTGCTTGCCGTACCATTTTTGATGGAGCTATGCTGCAATTTTACGCTAAAGCGATGTACCCGAAATTATTTAGTGACTTAGATCCTGCCGCAAGCTATCAAGACTTCTACAAAAAATACCTGCCGGTACAACCTCAAGGCACCTTTATGACGTCGTTATAATGGGCCAAGAAGGCATGTGCTAACAGACATTGCATAGCGCACTCTTTATTTACGCAGACCTAAAAAAAGCAGCTTAAAGCTGCTTTTTTACTAACAATACGGTTTAACCGTTAACTCCTTGGCTAGCTAAGTACTCTTCATAGGTACCGTGGAAGTCCACCACGCCATCTGGAGTTAACTCGATAATTCGAGTCGCCAAACTAGAAACAAACTCACGGTCATGGCTGACAAAAATCAAGGTGCCAGGGTAATTTTCTAAGGCCAAGTTCAAGGATTCAATCGACTCCATGTCTAAGTGGTTAGTAGGCTCATCCATCACCATAATGTTTGGCTTTTGTAAAATCAGTTTACCAAACAACATCCGACCTTGTTCTCCACCAGAGATCACTTTCACCGATTTATGAATTTCTTGTTGAGAGAACAACAAACGCCCTAGGGTACCGCGAATAACCTGCTCGTCATCACCCTCTTTACCCCATTGCCACATCCAATCAAGCAGGGTTTTATCTTCGGCAAAGTCGGCGGCATGATCCTGCGCGTAATAACCAATTTGGGCATTCTCAGACCATTTAATCATGCCTTCACTCTCGGTATCACCCACTAAACATTTTAATAAAGTGGTTTTACCAATACCGTTAGGACCGATAACCGCAATGCGCTCACCTACTTCCACCATGAAGTTGAGGTCTTTAAACAAGGTTTCTTCATAAGCTTTAGCCAAACCTTCTACTTCTAGGGCTAAACGGTGCAGCTTTTTCTCTTCTTCAAAACGAATAAAGGGATTTTGGCGGCTTGATGGTTTTACCTCGGCCAATTGGATCTTATCAATTTGTTTGGCTCGCGAAGTCGCTTGCTTCGACTTAGAAGCATTAGCAGAGAAGCGACTAACAAAAGACTTAAGCTCGGCAATCTGGGCTTTTTTCTTGGCGTTATCTGCCAACATTTGTTCACGCGCTTGGGTAGCCGCAGTCATGTATTCATCGTAAGAGCCAGGGAAGGTACGCAATTCACCGTAATCCAAATCCGCCATGTGAGTACACACACTGTTTAAGAAGTGACGGTCGTGAGAAATGATGATCATGGTGCAGTTACGCTCGTTTAGTACTCCTTCCAACCAACGAATCGTATTAATATCCAAGTTGTTGGTCGGTTCATCAAGCAGCATAATATCGGGATCGGCAAACAAGACTTGAGCCAGCAATACCCGCAATTTCCAGCCTGGTGCCACTTCACTCATCGGCCCATAGTGTTGCTCGATGGGAATGCCCACACCTAATAACAATTCACCAGCTCGGGCTTCGGCAGTGTAACCATCCATTTCGGCAAATTCGGCCTCTAGCTCGGCGGCGCGAATGCCATCTTCTTCGCTCATCTCAGGGTTAGCATAAATCGCATCACGCTCGGCTTTTACTGCCCATAACTCTTCATAACCCATGATCACGGTATCGATAACAGCTTTGTCTTCGTAGGCAAATTGATCCTGCTTCAACTTACCGATACGCTCATTAGGATCTTTTGAGACGTTGCCCGCACTTGGCTCTAGGTCACCGCCCAAAATTTTCATAAACGTAGATTTACCACAGCCATTGGCGCCAATGAGGCCGTAACGATTACCTTCGCCAAATTTAACTGATACATTTTCGAAAAGAGGCTTTGCGCCAAATTGCATGGTGACATTAGAAGATATAAGCAATGTAGTATTCCGCTTGGTTGCGTTTTAGCGCAGCTCGTGGCTACTAAAACATGAGACTAAATATTTGGTCGCGCATTATGCCACAACTCGCTTAAACTTCGCACACCTAATGCGTAAGATCACACAAATTCGGCTCAACACAGCCAAACAGCATGAATATTCACCAGTTAAACCTCGCTAAACGCATTTTGTGTGACGCTTTAACTCAATTGCATTATTCTCAGAAGGAGAACAACAATGAGGACGACTGATGGCTAATTCTACCCCACCCGATGCACTAGCAAACATCGCTAAAGCTGATAGCGAGAGTCGCTTGCAATACTTAGTGAAAGAAAGTCGTAAACAACAGCAATTGTGGATTTTAATTGATGACGACGGCTGTGTGATGTTGAATTCGGAAGACGAAGATTGTGTTCCGGTATGGCCTAATCAGGAATTTGCTGCCGCTTGGGCGACCGGTGATTGGCAACATTGTAAACCCGAGTCCATCTCCCTAGCGAAGTGGAAAAGCCGCTGGACCGATGGCCTTAGCGATGATGAGCTATATGTGGCAGTCTTCCCTAACGACCAAGAAGAAGGGCTAATTTTATCACCCTATGAGTTTGAAGAGCTGCTAAACAAGGGGAGTTAAGCTAATTAAAGCTACTTCTTAGTTGCAACAATTCCAAGGCCTCAGCAATGCTGAGGCCTTTTTATTTAACTACCAGCCTTGGGTATGTTTTTCGATAATTTGACAGTACAAGTCTACCTGTTCCGGGCTGTCGTTTAAGGCAGAAATATAATGATATTGCTCACCGCCAGCCTCCATAAACACATCGCGAAGCTCACAAGACACTTCCTCAATGGTTTCCAAACAGTCCACCGAAAAAGCTGGAGAAATCACATCCACTGATTTAACGCTCTGCTCGGCCAGCTGAGTGAGCAATTGGTCGGTATAGGGCTTAACCCATGGATCTTTGCCAAAGCGGGACTGATAACACAAGCGCCACTGAGTTTGTTTTAAGCCAAGTAGGGCTGCCACTTTCGCCGCGGTATCTTCACACTGCTGCGGATACGGGTCACCATTACGCGCGTAACGTTCTGGAATACCATGAAAAGAAAACAACAATACTTCGCCGCGCGCTGTCAGCTCCCAATGCTGCTTTATCGAATGCGCTAGGGCTGCAATATAGGCAGGCTCGTCATAATACTCTTTTACCAAACGCAGCTCAGGAATGTTATAGGCGTTTTTTAAGGACTTCGTATAACTGTCAAACACTGGTGCGGTGGTGGATACCGAATATTGCGGATACATCGGCAATAACAATATTCGTTGATGGCCAGCCGCTAATACTTGCTGCACAACATTGGGAATATCGGGTTCGCTGTAAGTCATCGCCAAATACACTTCGTACTTACCCGCCAGTTTTTTAGCTAACTTGATACGAATTTGTTCACTGAACATTTTCAGCGGCGAACCGCCTTTCAACCATATTTGCTGATAGAGTTTTGCTACTCGACGAGAGCGCAGCGGCAAAATTAATCCATACAATAATGGTAACCACAGTATACGAGGCAGATTAACCACCCGCTTGTCTGATAGGAAACGTCCTAAAAAGCTGGCTACGGCGCTGGGTGTAGCTTGCTCAGGGGTTCCTAAGTTGACCAGCACCACAGCACACTTCAATTCATTATCGACTTTTGACATGCACACATCCTTTAATTGCCAGTCACCAGTTTACGGTATTTAGGCGCATAAAAAAAAGCGGCTAAAGCCGCTTTTTCCTGAGTAAATTGCCTGAGCAATTAATCAAGCAATTCAACTAATTGGTTGCTAATGGCTTCAACAGATTGAGTACCGTCTAGCTTGAAGTATTTGCTATTACCTTGGGCGGCTTCGTTGCCGTAGTAGTCAACGAGTGGTTTAGTTTGCTCATGATAAATAGCCAAGCGGTCTCGAACTATGCTCTCTTCATCATCAGGGCGAATCACTAAATCTTCACCCGTCACGTCGTCTTTGCCTTCAACTTTAGGCGGGTTGTACACTACATGGTAAACGCGGCCACTACCAGGGTGAACACGACGTCCACTCATGCGCTTAACGATTTCTTCATCTGCTACGTCAAACTCAAGCACTGCGTCAATGCTAATACCCGCTTCTTTCATCGCATCCGCTTGAGGAATGGTGCGAGGGAAACCGTCTAACAAGAAGCCTTTTTGGCAGTCTTCTTGTTGAATACGCTCTTTAACTAAACCAATAATCAATTCATCTGACACTAATTGGCCTGCATCCATTACTTCTTTGGCTTTCTTGCCTAAGTCTGTGCCTGCTTTTACGGCGGCGCGTAACATATCGCCAGTAGAAATTTGAGGGATGCCGTAACGCTCCATAATAAATTGTGCTTGGGTACCTTTACCCGCGCCAGGAGCGCCTAAAAGAATAATGCGCATAATTGCTGTTCCTTGATTTAGTTTTAGTGCTTTTTACAAGAGACGTGAATTTACACTGATGAGCCGCAGACTACAAGTCAAGCTCGACTAAAGTTGAGTCTGACGAAGCCGCGAATAATAACGCTGCTTATTACTGTACATGTTCTGATCAGCCTGTTTATACAAGTGACTAAAATCAACCTCATGGGTAGACGCGTAACCAAAGGAAAAACTCAGCAAAGGTTCGCCACCAAAGCTATTCAAATCGATCGCCACTTGGTTGTTTTGCCGTGAATTTAAGCGTGCGGCCAGCATCTCGATTTTTTCCAACTGTGGCCCAGCCAAAACAATGGCAAACTCATCACCGCCGATGCGGAAATAGTCATCGCTAATATCCCTGCAGCACTCGGCTAATACTTCCGCCACTGACTGAATAAGTTGGTCGCCCTTTTCATGACCTTTTTCATCATTCATTCGCTTCAGACCGTTAACATCAATAACAAACATACAGACTTCAGCATCTAGCTGCGTTTCCAGAGAAAACTGTAATTCATCAAAGGCTTTGCGGTTTTTAATTCCAGTCAATGAATCGGTTCTCGCTAAGTGGTCAAGCTCCTCATTCAAACTGCGATTTTCCAAGAAGGAGCTAAGTTCGGTTACAAATAACATGATACGGTTACTGCTCTCTTCACTTAACTTAGGTTCATTAATTAATAACCAGCCCATCTTATCGCCGCCGCAACGAATCCCAAATACATTCACCCATTGCTGATTAAACTCGATACTAAAGCGATCCCAACGCTGTCTTGCCTTGGTGGCAATCCTAAGTTGTAGCTCGTCAAATTCATCTAATTCAACTGAAAGAGACTCGTGTACACTTCTATGACCGCGCGACTGCGGAAGATAAATCACCAAGCCAATATTAGGAAAACACATAGCCAGTATACGCAGCGCATCAATGGCAATCTGTCGATTCCCTTTACTGGCCTCTAATACGCGGCGAAACTGCACCAATTGTTGAAAAAAAAAGTTACTTTGGGCGAGATTATCCATCGACAATTCTAAATCGCGAGTGCGCTCTTCCACCTTATATTCAAGCTGGCTATTTAAATTTTGCACCTCTTCTAAATAGCCGGCTCGTAATTTATCGATGCGAGCTAATTCTTGGTTTTTTTCTTGAACGGTACGTAGCTGTTTCCCAATGGTGGTTTTCATCTGTGCCAATAAACTGGCTACATCAGCAAACTCTTGAATGGTGAGCTTATGGTCATTCACCCAATCTGAGTCGCGGCCCTTTTCAAAATCACGAATTAAGCCATATAAGCGACCAAACGCCCGCGCCACTAGGTGAGCAAACAACATGATCACCACCATGATAATGGCTATAACCACGACGCTCGATGCCATGCCCGGCGCCATGGTCGCTCTAACTTGCTCGGCTAGGCTTTCTAAACCTTGACCCACCTTCACTTTTAACCAAACAGAGTTTTGATAATTACGACCGCTGATCACCAGACGGCTGGCATGGGCCACATCGTAATTAGCATCATCAATCAAGTTGCCTTCTATTTGCTGTTGTTTATAGAAAAAGCCCAAACTTTCATTTTGATTGAGACTGTCTTGAACTCGTTCAGCCAACTTATAAATAGGCACAATAGCCACAAGGTAACCACTAACTACAATGTGGTCGATGGCTCTATCTGAATATATAGGAACCACATAGGCCAAGGCTTTATGCTGTCCTCCCTTGGCCACTAGCGCACTATCTTTAATTAAAAACACTCGGCTTTTAGAGGCAATGTCTTTTATCTCAAACGGGCCGGTAAAGGTTGATAGGATTAGACCAGAGCGCTCTAAAGCAAGAATATTCCCGGCATGGGACTCCACCACATAGCCTTCTTTATCCACTAAATACAGTGATTCAATTAAAGGCGCGTCTAGCACAAAGTTAGACAATACATCTGGTAGGTGAATCGAATACAACAGATCATCAATGCCCTTAACAATGGCATCTTGCTCAGATAAGAGCCGCAAACCATTGGTTAGGATCTCGTTATTATGGCCCAGCTCTGCGGCAATTTGGTTGGCCGATGCTGCCAAGCGACTATCAACCGAGTTATAAACAAGATTATACATTTGCTTATATAAGGCAAAAGACAGCACCGATACTGGAACAACAGCTACAAAAATTAATAACAGAAAGGTGATCGACCGAAGCCTGATAGTCATTGTTATTGTCCGCGTTTCTCTATTTCTTTATCGGCTATCGCTTGCATATATTCGGTCGCCTGCTCCACAGTATAATTGTGTTCCATATAACGAGTAAAACCGCGCTGCAAAGCCAGCCAAACAATGGTCATTTCCTTGTCACTAGGCATGGCCCTAGTTTGCTCCATTTGCAATAACATTTGCTGATCATTGGTCGATTGACTGTGCTGATAGTTGGCTAATACTTGCTTGTTAGCAGGAATTAAACCACCTTCTTGGTAAATAATTCCCTGTGCCTTATCGCCTTGCATATATAAACTAAATGCCTTAATCGATTGATAATTTTTTCTGTTTTCGAACAACCTAGGAAAAGCTAATACATAACCAGAGAACATCGGTTTCATTGTATTACCTTGAATGGTGGGTAATACACTCACACCTAAGTCCTCACCCATGGCTTGGTTCAAATCATTATAGATCCAATCGCCGTTGATCATGTATGCCGCTTCACCGTTCTTAAAACGCTCAACGCTGCAATCATGGTTACACGTGGCATCCACTAAGCCAATATCTCTTAACTCTTTGTAATAACGCAAAGCATTGCGCATAGCTTCTGTATCTAAGGTAATTTTTCCCTGTAGCAAAGGCCAACCGTCGAAAGCCGTTAAAAATGGCACAAACCAATACATTTCAGCAAAATTCCAAACAATGGCATCGCGCCCATCTTGAGTTAAAGCCGCTTGTTGTTCCAACAATTCAGCCCAAGAAGAAACCGGCTGTTTTACTAGACTTTTATTGTAATAAAGTACCAAATGATTGCCTTGAAATAAGGGAATACCATATTGCTGCTCATCGGTTGCTCCGGCCTTGAGTATGCGTTGCTGGATATCAGGAACAATCCAATCTTTTGGAACTGGGCTTAAGGATATTAGCTCATGCATGCCCACGAAATCACTGGGCACGTATAAAATATCTGGCAGAGTATTAGTACGCGCCTGATTTAACACTTCCTCACGCAAACGCTCAGATAAAAAATTGTTTTTCTCAATGGTGATATTGTTGCTTTGTTCAAATTGCAAAATCGCACTATCAAGATATTGTGAAGGATTGTGCGCATTCCAAAGAGTAAGTTTATCGGCTGCTTGCACCGACAAGCAGGCCATAGTTAAAGCCAGTATTCCAAAACGCATGTTAGCCGCCTGTTATTATTTTTTTTTCACATTCTAGCAATGATCCAACAATTTAACTGTGAGCTAATTCTATGCAAATAAAGCCAAATGCGATGATCTACAAAAATGTTCACTACCCCACATTAACTCTAGTGTAGGCCGTATTTGCGCTAGGTTTAGCCCAAAAAAAAGGCAGCCTAATGGCCGCCCTTCTTAAAAAAGCTAGTACTAAGCAAGCAACTTATTGATCTTTCTGATGAATTCAGAAGGATTTTCTAGGCTACCGCGCTCTGCCAAGGTGGCTTGGTCTAATAACAAGCTCGCCCATTCAGCAAATTTTTCTTCGTCTTGCTCATCGGCCACACGTTTGATTAAGTCATGCTGAGGGTTCAACTCAAAAATGTATTTTTGCTCAGGCACATCTTGTCCCACCGCCTTCATCAGCTTCTGCATTTGTGTGCTCATGTCATGCTCATCAACCACAATACAAGAAGGCGTATCAGTCAGACGGTAGGTTAAACGCACGTCTTTCACTTTATCACCCAGGGTTTCTTTCACTCGGCTAACAAAGCTGGCGTATTCGGTCTCATCCTGCTCTTTTTGTTTCTTGGTTTCTTCATCATCCAAATCACCTAAATCTAAGTCACCTTTGGTGATAGACACTAAGCTCTTACCTTCAGCTTCAGGCAAGTGGCTAATTAACCATTCGTCAACGCGGTCATGCATCAATAATACTTCAATGCCTTTACGCTTGAAGATCTCTAGGTGTGGGCTGTTTGCTGCAGCGGCATAGCTATCGGCGGTGACATAATAAATCTTGTCTTGACCTTCTTTCATGCGCTCAACGTAATCGGCAAAGGATACATTTTGCTCAGCATTATCATTATGGGTAGAAGCAAAACGTAGCAGCTTAGCAATTTGCTCTTTGTTAGCAAAATCTTCAGCTGGGCCTTCTTTCAATACTTGGCCGAACTCAGCCCAGAAAGTTTGGTATTTCTCGGCATCATTTTTCGCCATGCGCTCTAACATGGTCAGTACGCGTTTAGTACAAGCGCTGCGCAAGTTAGCGGTGGTTTTAGTATCTTGTAGAATTTCCCGAGATACGTTTAGCGGTAAGTCATTTGAATCCAGCACACCTTTCACAAAGCGTAAGTAACCCGGCATAAACTCATCGGCATCGTCCATAATAAACACACGTTGCACGTAAAGTTTTAAGCCGTGTTGACGCTCACGGTTCCACAAATCGAAAGGCGCCTTGCTAGGAATGTACAGCAAGCTGGTGTAATCCTGCTTACCTTCTACTTTGTTGTGTGCCCAAGTTAATGGATCGGCAAAGTCGTGAGAAATGTGCTTGTAGAACTCGTTGTACTCTTCTTTAGAGATTTCGTTTTTACCACGAGTCCATAGTGCAGTCGCTTTGTTAATTGACTCCCACTCACCTGGCACAGCGGCAATTTTCTCGCCATCGGGGCCTTCAGACTCGGGTCTCTCATCTTTCCACATTTGCACCGGAATAGAGATATGATCAGAGTATTTAGTAATGATGGAGCGTACTTTCCAGCTATCGAGGAATTCGTGCTCGTCTTCACGCAAATGCAAGGTAATGTCAGTACCGCGAGTCTGCTTAGTAATGTCGGCTACGGTGTAATCACCTTCACCGGCACTTTCCCAACGCACGCCCTGCTCTGCTTCAACACCGGCAGCGCGGGTTTCTACGGTCACTTTATCGGCAACGATAAAGGCCGAGTAAAAGCCCACACCAAATTGGCCAATTAGCTGCGAGTCTTTAGCGCTATCGCCACTGAGTTGTCCGAAAAACTCTTTAGTGCCCGATTTAGCAATGGTACCTAAGTGCTCAATCACTTCATCGCGAGTCATACCAATACCGTTGTCTGACAAGGTAATGGTTTTAGCGTCTTGGTCGAAGCTAACTCGAACCCGAAGTTCGCCATCATCTTCATACAAGGCATTATTTTCTAGCGCTTTAAAGCGAAGCTTATCGGCCGCATCAGCAGCGTTAGATACTAATTCACGGAGGAAGATTTCTTTATTTGAATAAAGAGAGTGGATCATCAATTGAAGTAGTTGTTTTACTTCGGTTTGAAAGCCATGAGTTTCAGCATGAACTGCATCAGTCATTGTTTTATTTCCTTGCTTTTACACATAGATCATTTGTTGATAAACGATATGGGGGTAGCAAAATGGATTTCAAGCAAATCCAAGGAAATTTTCTTCAGCATGTTAGCAGCCCACCTAAAAGTAGGCTGAGAGTGTGATGCAAGTCAGCTTAGTCTAGTTGTTGACGGCCAATTAACGAGTGCGACAAGGTAGTCCCGTCTACGCTATCTAGCTCACCACCTAGTGGAACACCGTGAGCAATGCGCGATACCTTAACTTGATAACGCTTCGCCATGTCATGAATGTAATATGCGGTGGCTTCACCTTCAACGGTAGGGTTGGTAGCTAAAATCAACTCTGTCACCGACTCTTGCGCCAAGCGCTGCTCTAACTTATCTAAGTGCAACTCACTCGGACCAATGCCATCTAAGGGAGACAGGTGTCCCATTAATACAAAGTAACTACCGTAGAACTGCGCGGTTTGTTCAATAGCCGCGACATCCGCCGGTGTTTCCACCACACAAATCACCCCTTTGCTCATTCTTTTAGCCGATTGGCAAATAGGACAACGCTCTTCTTCAGCAAAATTTCTACATACTTCGCAATGGCCTACTACTTCCATCGCCTGACTAATACTGGCCGCCAATTGTAATCCGTCGCGTCGTTTACGCTCCAGAAGATCAAAAGCCATACGCTGGGCGCTGCGCGGGCCAACGCCGGGCAATACTTGCAGAGATTTTATCAACTGTTCAATACTGGGACTGTATTTCATGCAACTTCCACTAGACTCAAAATAAGCGCAGCTAATGTAACAGCGTCGTTAATAAAATTCATTAGCCACTGCAAAAATATTCAACCAACACAACACGCTAGCGCTAGACCAAATATGGCTAATACACGTAAGATGAAACACTTGCGATAAAGGATGATTGTGTATAAACGTAGGGAGACCAATATGCGACTAAGCCATAAACTTGCCATAGGGCCACTGCTGGTTAGCCTTTGTGCCTTAAGCCACGCCGATACTTGGGTAGAAATAGGCGATTACACTCAGGTAATACTGCCTCTTGGAGGGCTCGGCCTCAGCTTAGCGAAAGGAGACACCACCGGCACCCTTCAGCTCACTAAGTCCTTTGCAACTTCCTTTACCATTACCCAAAGCATTAAATGGGTAGTAGATAAACGTCGACCTAACTTTACCACCAATAACTCTTTCCCCTCTGGACATACCACAGCAGCCTTTAGCGGCGCCTCATTTTTGCATACCCGTTATGGCTCTGCTTGGGGATCCCAGCCTATACCCTCGCCGCTTATACAGGCTGGAGCCGAGTGCATGGAGACAAACATTACTGGGACGATGTATTGGCGGGTGCCAGTATTGCGACCCTCAGCAACCTGTTTTTTGTGAACCCTATAACGGAAGATATTAGTCTTAGCCCGCTAGTCGATGGCGACGCTAAAGGTATACAACTTTCTTTATCAAATAGTTTTTTTGAAGGAGGAAGCCGCTCGAAGCGTCCAGCTGACCACTTTAAACCAAAGTTCAAATTCGACTTTATGCTTGGCCCCACTCGCCTAAAGTCAAACGATATTGGCAATTTAGCCCAGCAAAGCATTCTGTTTGAACAAGATGACACGCTAACCACTGCCGCCGCCAGATGGAGTTGGCAAGCTAACGACAAACACCGTTTTAGCTATTATACCCAGCCCTACGAAGCGCGTGCTCAGGGCTTAGCGGTAGACAACAGCGACATTTATGCTCAATATCAAGTGTGGGACAACAAGCTGAACTGGCAATATAAACTGCTAGCGGGTGAGCGTTGGAGCAGTGAGCTGGGCCTAGGCTTACTCATTCAATATGCGCAAGCCGCTTTATACGCAGATGCAAGTTTTGAGCACGACCTAGCCAAAGAAGAGGAGTGGCTAGTATATCCGCTAGCCAATGCCAATATTGCTTTTCAAGTGAGCCCACCGCTGAAGTTAGAACTAGCAGGGGAGTATGGCAATAACAGCGAAGGGGAAGTTGCGATGGCTGACCTTAGCCTCAACTATGCCTTTAATCGACGCTGGGATATAGCAGTAGGTTACAATTATTACCAACGCGACCAAGACAATGCCAAGACCTTCCGAAAAATAGAATTTGATTCACTTTACTTACGCTTTGGATATGCGTTTTAATCAAACTTGCTGATACGCTGGCAAGTCGACAACCACTCAAGGATGACCGTGAATATTCGATTTAAATTAGTGCTGCTGATCAATCTGGTTTGCCTTGTTGTTATTGCTAGCGTGGCCGCACTGAGTCTTCCCTACTTATACCAACAGCAAAAAACCAGTGTTGGAAACGAAGTTAAAGCGGCTTTATCCTTATTTGAAATTAGCGCGAGGCGAGCGGTAAATATACAAAATACCGAGACCCTCAAGTTCTTGGCCAACGAGCTGCTAAAGTCACCCAGCATAAACTATGTGAAAGTGACAGACCAAACCAGCCAGCAAGTATTACTTGAAGCGGGCGACTCGCGGCAAACCTCCAGCCAAGATGGCCAAACCACCAATAAGTTAGCCGCCTTAATCGACAATCAGCAGCAACCCGCTAGCCAAGTGAACCCTATCGCTTGGGTAGAAATTGAATTTGTTAGTCCCAGCAATCTCTATCAATGGCTTTATCCTCATCGGCTTAAAATTATCAATCTACTGATGCTGCTATTTTTAATACAACTTTTTCTAAGTTTAGTGGTGAGCCGAGCAGGCCTCTCGACTAAGCCTGCCAGTATTGGCAGCGCTAATCAGCCCAAACCTAAGGAGACAACAAGCCCGGTTGAAAACAGCGCTGGATTAGCTCAAAGCCATCAAGAACTACAAGAAACACTCCATAAAACACAACAACAGCAGCACAAAGAAAAACAGAAGCTCAATCAAATCATTGCCTTATCCAAGCGTGCCAACAGTATAAAGAAAACCCTTTTGGAACAAAGC
This sequence comes from Agarivorans gilvus, assembly GCF_001420915.1. NCBI lineage: Bacteria > Pseudomonadati > Pseudomonadota > Gammaproteobacteria > Alteromonadales > Alteromonadaceae > Agarivorans > Agarivorans gilvus. Next base: position 727,807 of record NZ_CP013021.1, read on the forward strand.
CAACAGGCCTTGGTGATGGTGGATGAGCATAACCACATTATTGAGGCCAGTCCCAAAGCTTTAAAGATACTTGCTTGCAGCAAAGAGCAATTGCTTAAGTTAGATCTTAACCAACATTTCTCGCTACCACCGCAAAGTGCACAAGATAGCCCAGAATTTATGGAGCTGCTGCTTAGTTACCCTGAAGACTTCTACCTTCTTGCTCAGGCTCAACAACAGGCTTACGCGGTGAATCATTTAGCACTACGCTTTGACAAAGACAGTTTGTACTTGCTCAACATTGTGGAGCGTCCCCCCATAACAAGCAAAGCAGAACCTGTAGCTCAGGCTCGCTGGCAAGCGCTGCAGCTAAGCGACCTGTATTCTCCACTTAAGGCAGGCTGTCTTGCCGCAATGCAGCAATTGCAAACGCTAAAAGCCAACACCGAAGCCAATCAGCAGCAAAGCTTAGATGCTCAGCTACGCTTAACTACCCTTCTCGCCTGCCTGCCTTGGCAACAAAACCAAAGCCAAGCCCTAAAGCTACAAGCAGAAAACTTTGTCGAGTTATTTGAACAGCGCCTTAGTCACTTCAGCGCTTTATATCAGGCTAATCGGCTACGCTGGGCCCTTGTGATTAGCCCAGAAGTAAAACAGCATTACCTGTTTAATTACTATCACATGCAAGCGCTCATCGACCTGCACTTATACTTAATTTCGCTGTATCCTGCCAAAGCTCAGGTACTACTGCAAATTAACTTAGAGCAACAGCAGTTGGTGGTATCACTGGACGCAGAAAACGCCAGCTTATTATCGCCACTACAGCAATCTCTGCTGGCTTGTAGCGCAGCCCTATGCAAACAGATTGGTGCCCGCCAGCAGCAACAGCAAGACTCCTTAGCACTTAGATTCTCGCTAGAACCGGCCACCGAAGTGCAGCTAAACCCAGTAGCCAAGGAGCAAGCTGTTACCATCGATATTGCTGATACCTTTGTGCAACAATGCCTTAAGCTACAACTACAATTGCTAGGCTATCGAGTACTGGAGCTAAGTGAATTAGCCCAATGTGAGTCCAGCGAAGCACTAAGCTATATCTGCCAGCAATTACCCAATGAGCAGCAGCAAGCCTCGCTGCAAGACAAAAACATTGCGCTTATTCTGCTCAGCGAACAAGTGCCTGAGCCCTCAGTCGTCCCGCAGGCCGCTACGGTGTGTTTAAGAGCCCGGCTCGCGAGCTTTGCGGCACGAGGCTTAGCTAGCGTTCCACACTACGAACAATCAGAACTGCAAGTATTAACCCAAGCCATGCTGGCTATAGAAGACACCAAACCGCCAGCAGAGGCGATTAACATCGCTTCGTTTAGCCAACAACAAAACCCGTTCAAGGCCTTAGCCAATATCAGCTCGCCTAAATTGGCTTGGAAACATAGAGAATGGCAACAAGCCTACAACCAAATTAGAAACCTAGGTCCAGTCGATTATTTGTTGTTGGAAGCTAGTGCGCTAAATCAGGAACGCATCAAACAACTAAATCTACTGGCTGTAAAACCCCAGCTATTGATTTATCAAGACCAAGCACAAAACGAGTACCTGAGCCAACTCAGTGATTTTCGCTTAAGTCTGTTACAGCCCGAACAGTTCCAGCAGCAACTATGGATGTTGCTGTTAAACCACCAGCATTATCAACAAAACTTAGAGTCTTTGAATAGTGATGAGCAACTATGGGAAGCGCAGCTACTCGGCGAACTAAATACCCTTGCCATCATTCAAGCACTTAGCCAGATAGGCGCTCAACAGCCAGCAGGTATCCATCAGCATCAAGAGCTGCCGCCAAGCAGCACTATGCAGCCCTACGAAAAAGCGCTTAATCAGGTATTTAAACGTGAAACTAAAGAGCGTGCCCAATTGATTATCGAGTTTGCTCATGAGCAGCGTTGGCGAGAAGTTCAGCAGCAGCTTACGGCAATTCAGTTTAGTGCAGAGAAGTTTGCCTCTGACTCACTAAACCAGCAGATTGAAGCCCTAAGCAAGGCCACTTACCAACAAGATAATGCAGCCTTAGAAAAAGCGCTTGCTCAACTATCTGGGTAGATAGTTGAGCACACCAGCAACGAAGTAGTTGCCGATGACTTAGTCAACAATAAGATCGTAGTCTCGGCGAAGAATGTCGATCACTTCTTGTTTCGGGTTGTCGGCAATCTCAATTTTTGCACCGGTGATTTTCTCTGCAATACCAATGTAAGTACTAGAAATTTTCATCAGTACCTCAACTGGAAGATCGTTGTCTCGAGCTAAAGCTTCCCGCTCAGGCATACGGTTTTTATTAAGTAAGATATCTGGATCAGGGAAATGATTAAGCAGTAACTGTCGAAAATCTTCTTTCGAGTTTTCAACAATATTACCTTGGCGATACTCAGCGCCATCCCATATACGCGATGAGTCAGGCGTGCCCACTTCATCCATGTAAATTAATTTATCGTTACCTTGTGCATCGGTGACATAACCAAACTCAAACTTAGTATCAACAAAGATTTGATCAATCTCTTCCAAAGCTTGGCTAATCACACCAAAACCTTGTTTCAGTAAGGTTTCGTAAACGTCGATATCGCTGGCAGCTTGAAACTTAAACGCCGCATAGTTTTGCTCGATATTTTGTCGAGTCACGTTCACATCATCGGCTTCAGGTACTCCGGGAATACCTTTTAAAATTCCTTTAGTGGACGGCGTAATCAATAACTCGGGCAGTTTTTGATCGCGCTCCAAGCCTTCTGGTAAATCGATACCACAGAAATTACGCTCACCATTTTGGTAGGCACGCCACATCGAGCCAGTAATATATTGGCGACAAATCGCTTCAATCATTACCGGACGGGCTTTTTGCACTATCCAAACCAAAGGATGAGGAATATCCAAAATATGACTGTCGGCTAAGCCTTGCTCTTTAAACAGCTTAAACCAATGGTTAGAAATAGCATTGAGTGCAGCACCTTTACCGGGTACCCCTTTAAGTCCTTGTTCGCCATGCCAAATACAATCAAAGGCAGAGATACGGTCGCTAATAACCATAATGGCTAAAGGCGTATCTTCGGCTACATCATAGCCTTTTTCTTGAATGAGTCGTTTACTGTCGGCCTCGGTAAGCCAATAAACTGAACGCACCTTACCACTATGAACTGGTGCATCGGTACGAATGGGTAAATCATTATTCACTGCTAATACTTTATCAGCGAGACTCATGGTAAACCGTCCTCTAAATCATGAGTGAAAAATCAGCGGCAACGGCCTTATCAACTGACTTTTACGGGGGAACATTAAAGTGCTGAAGGATTTTACCAGAATAAGCGGCAACTACTAGCCATTCTAATCAACAAGCAAACCATTTAAGTCTGGTCCTCAGAATGACCAAGGCTGTAAACCAAATCAAGCCCCCTCCTCTACCATAATATTACTTTTTGAAGCAATAACTCAGCCGACAGCAGTTATGACAAAGAAGCGGATGGGCAAGATGAGCGTAACACTTTAAGGCGTTGAGGCATGTTATATAAGGCGCGCCCAATACCACGGTTGCTTAGATGCCAAAACAGTAGACTTAATACAACAATCGTAGCTGTAGCAAAGCTTGGGTAAAGTAATAACCAGAGATCTGCGCTTAAACCATCCAAAGGTTTGTTTAAATCCAACATTGCAGGAATCACAAGTACCCCAACTAGCTCAATAAAAATTCGATGCAACACATATATCTGCAAAGTATTACGGCCAATCCAGGAAACAATACTCAGTTTCATAACGCGCTGCGCAACGGTAAATAGTGGAACACCTACAAAAATAATCGAGAAACTAAGCAGCATAGGTATTGAGAATCCTAGGGCCTTAGTGAGCAAGAATAGTATTATGGGTGAGGCTGCCAGTAACAGACTAGATGCATTTAAACGAGACAAAAGAGCAAAGGTTTTACTCCCCCAAAAGCAACCAAAGGCAAAATAAATTCCATTGATAAAAATACTATTCACAGGCCAAGACAAGCCAAATGTCCAGCCATACCAATGAAACACCAGCATTGTAGCCAAGGCTAACCACCAATTTCGCGCTAGGCTTTTACAGACGATAAAATAAACGACCAGTGCATAAAGATACCAAAGACTGCTATGCCCCCTCAGCGTCAACCATATAAATTCTAACAATTCTCTACTGTATAAGGCATTTACAGCGCTGCTAAGCTGTACCTCGGGCTGCCCTAAGCGATTAATACCATATACACTGAGCCATTGAATAACGCCCCATAATAAAAACAGATAAACTAAATTTGAAATGCGCTTATCAAAAACCTCATACCAAGATTTTTTGGTCACAGAGCTATGAACCAACATTCCTGATATGACAAAAAATAGCGGCATTCTCAAAGGCGCTAAGTAATGACTAATCTTCTCATTAAAATAAGAAAAAATGTCGCTGCCGGAGTCCGATACAAACGTCGGCAACGAGTAAGAGGTGACAATAACGTGATGGAAAACAACAAGCAGTATACAAAAACCCTTGGCGGCATCGATCCAATCGACTCTGGCTTTCAAATCCTTCTGCATAAGTAGTCCTTTGTTTAACTAAACAAGCACTCTCACCATCTACGACTCAGGTAAATCAATAGTGATCTATATCACACTAAACCATGTTATATAACTAGATCCACCCTTAATTAATGACATTAGCTTTTTTAATTTAAGTATTAGAGCACAACGGAAGACCACCGCTGTCAATCGCTACGCGTTTCTAATCTTTCTTTCTGATACTGAAAAGCGTAGTTTCTGCTGGCAAACTACACGGTAAACAGATAACTACAACATATATCGGGGGATATAACGAAAAGCAGTGAATAAGCCAAATATTCAAAGCCAATAAAATGGCTAATAACGAATCAAAGAAGGCACAGCACACACCAAATCATCAGTCTGAGTCAACTTTATCAAAATACCAATAACCATGATTAAGCAAGTCCAGTAACCAGCTCAACTGATGACTGTCCTGCTTTAACGCTCGTAAGGAGTGGGCATCTATGGCGTTATGATCACACATGCTTTTTGCCAAGGCCCAAGAGCAATTGGGCACCATATAAGCTTGCCCATCAACAAAGATTTGATAGGGCAATACATCTAAATAAAGGGCTTTAATACCAGCGCAACGCCTTAAGGCTAAACCCTGCTCCACCAGTTCGGCTAAATCGGCAAGAGCTAACCGTTGCTCGCTGTTATGCAGTACCACAATATCCGAGCTATGAGCGCTGTCGCTTAGATATTCCCCCAAGAACTGCGCACTAATTTCTGGCGAACTTAATAGTTTAACCATCATCTTATTTAGGGCTTGGCTTTCATGCTCGGCGATACGACCAAATTCTTGGGTAACACAGCGTTTAGCATCAGAAAAGCGTGATGTTTGTGGCTGGTGTTGCAACAAATAATCGGCAAATCCACCTACTAGCTCTAGAGAATTAGGCGCTCGAAAACCTATAGAATAATTCATAGCAGCTTCTATCGCGTAGCCTTCATGTGGGCAGCCAGGTGGTATATACAGTACATCACCGGCTTCCAATACCACATCAATAATGGCCTTAAAAGGCTCGCAATGTTTTAAATGCGGATCTGGACTCAACACTTTTAAAATTTGCTTTTCACCAACCCGCCAATGTCTTCTGCCCTCACCTTGAATAATAAATACACCGTATTGGTCTATATGCGGCCCCACCCCTCCTTCCGGGGTAGAATAAGACACCATCACATCATCAAAACGCCAATTAGGAATAAACTGAAAGGCTTCAGCCAACAGGTTTACCCGTGGGTGCCAATGATCAACGCCTTGAACTAATAACGAACTATGCGACTCCCCCAAGGCGGCAAAGTCTTCAAACGGGCCTAACTGGGCTTGCCATTGCTGCTCATGACAAGTGACTAAACGCGACTGAATTTCCGACTCCATGGCTAAGCCCGCCAATTCCTCAGGGCTTAGTGGATCAACAAAATTACCCATCCCTTTTTTAAACACAACGGCTTGTTGTTGCCAATAAGTCGCCATAAACTCATCTTGATTGAAAGAGACTTCATACATCATGTAACTTCCTCATATTCAGTCTTCCCAGTGTATACTATTTGCCGAGTGGGTTTTGCATCGTCGTCACGCTTTAACCATGAGACAAGAAGCATAAAACGCTGTATTCTAGCGGTGGCTATACAGGGATAGAAACACGCACCATGACGACACACTTCCAACTCTTCGACCTTCCAGAAAACGCCACGGAAGAACAAATTCGCACCCGTTACAAACAGCTCGCTGCACGCTGTCATCCAGATAAAGGTGGTTCATCACAATTGATGATCCTGATTAAAAACAGTTACCAAAAACTGATCATGGGTGAAGGCGCACTGCCAATAAACCAACACCTCAATGACAGCAACAAACAGATTATCGATTTAAAAAAAACCATTCATCAGCAACAGTTTTACATTCAAAAACTGAGCGTAGCGATTGCCAAACAAGCCCAACAAAAAGAAACCAAGCGGCTAAAGAAGATACTGATGCCTGCTGCACTAGCGGTATTCGCCATACTGGTATTGGTATTAGCCGGGAAAAACTACCAGAGCCACCAACAACTTGAGCAAATCACCGCCAAGCTTGCGGTGCAAAAACAACAAGCGGCAAGTGCTAAAGCTGCAAGTATGGCAAGCGCTAAAGCTGCAAGTATGGCAAGCGCAAGCGATGAAGTAGAAAGAGAACAACCTGAGATTTGGGAGCTAAAACAAAAATTACGCTTAAGCCGCGCCATGCAGCAATACTTAGAAACCGACTTAGATACTAGCTTAGCGATAATTCAGCACCAGTTAAACAACGCAGCTACACCGCTTAGCCAGGCCCAAACGCAATTTTTGGCGCAATATGAGCTTGGCCAAACAGAAGCTGCGATAACCGATGATGTTATGGAACCAACAGCACTCCCAGCGGAGCTGATAAGTCCAAAGCCCCTAGAAGCCCAGCAGCCCACTGAAACGATGCAACAAGAGCAAAGTGATAAAACCGTGGAGTAATCTATGTTGCAACTGCTTGATTGGTACAAAAACAAACATTCAGAATATTTAGGTTCTAACAAGCCAAGCAGCCTTTCTTCAAATTATTTACATCAATTAAGCAGCGCTGTTCTAACCCCCATAGCGCAAAAACTAGGAAGCGTTGTTATTACCTACGATTTTACCAGCCATCCATTGCTACGTTACATATTGAACAATAAGCCTAGCGATATGGCACCAAAGCTAGACCAACATGCGGCCATGGAGCTAAACAGCCAAGGAAAGCGCATATGCAAAAGAGATGGAGCGGCCTGTGATTTCTATGTTTTAGGCTATGAAACAAAAATGAATGAAGTTGCTCGATTTATCGTCAATCAGCTCAACTTTGATCGCCTATATTTTTATGGCAAAGATAGACCCATACACCTCAGCATTGGGCCAGAAAATACACACTATGCACTTATAAGAAGCAGGCGCAGCGATGGTGTTCGCATCAACCAAAAGAGTGCCCAAGGCATCGCCACACGCAAGCTATTCAATCATTTATAACCACTGAAGATTAAATAATTAGGGGCCCACTAAATGGACGCAAGCATTTTTTCTCAGTTAGTTTCTCAAATAAGTGTTGGAAAACACTTACCAGATGCAATCTATCTTCATAAAGATGCCTTTAGCGCTTTGCCTACTGCTTTGTCACAATTTATTCCTGCCGTAGCAAAAGCGGTAAATTTAGCTGATGATGAGTGGAATTTAGTGAAACTGTTTAAGAAAGAGTTTCGATTATCACTGCTTCATTATCCCGAATTTTGCAGTGACTCTTACCCCGCCTTAAAACAAAGTCTAAACATAGATTTAATAAGGCTTAGCCATAAACTCACCCGTTACCAAGAATCTGACAACCCACCAATCTTGCACCGTAAAGAAACTATGATTCTGCCCGAGCATAAGCACTACCAAGAATTTGTGATTCTGACTCAAGAAGGTGAAAACGCCGGCTTATATGAAAATTCACGCCTAATTGGCTTTAAACGCTCCTGGGAAAACCTAATTGCGCGACATGGCTACGAATTAGTAGACGGACGTTTATTTAGATGTTCAGCAATTCAACCGATTGAAGATGCAGGCATAGATCGCCACAAAACAGCAATTGTTCGCCATGAACTATCGGCCCCTATGAAAACCTTAGTAAAACACGGCTATTTAGAAGGCCAGTATTCAGTGTTTGATTATGGCTGCGGCCGAGGCGACGACTTAAGAGAGCTAGAAGCCCACGGCCTTGACGTATTAGGTTGGGATCCAAATTTTCAGCCCGACAATGACAAAGTTCATTCAGACATAATCAACATTGGCTTTGTTCTCAACGTAATTGAAGATCAAGATGAACGCCTCGATGCCCTACTTGGCGCTTGGGAGCTTAGCGATAAACTGTTAGTGGTAGCGGTGATGCTCGCCAATGAGAGCTACATCGCTCAATTTACGCCCTATAAAGACGGTGTAATAACTTCACGCAACACCTTTCAAAAGTATTACGCCCAATCTGAAATCAAAGCCTACATAGAGCGCAGCCTGCAAGAAGACGTCATTACAGTGGCACCAGGGATTTTTTACATTTTCAAAGACAAACTGGAAGAACAGCGCTACTTACAAAGTAAGTACAAGCGCCATCATCAATGGCAGCAACTCACCTCTCCAGAACCGGTTGGAGCAAAAGACAAAGCCAAATTGCTTATCACCCAAAATCAAACATTGTTTAATAGTTTTTGGAACACTTGCTTAGACCTGGGCCGAATTCCCGCCAACGATGAATTCACCAATTCAGATCAAGTAAGAAATCTAATTGGCTCACACCGTAAAGTATTTAACTTACTGCAAGAGATGTACAACACAGCTGAGTTCCGGCAAGCAGAAAAAAGTCGCAAAGAAGATCTGCTGCTCTATTTTGCCATCGGTCTATTCGAAAAACGTAAACCCTACACCCAACAACCCGAACCATTAAAACGCGACATTAAAGCGCTATTTAGTGACTATAAAACTGCCATTAACCTAGCTACCGAACTACTCTTTGCCATTGCCGATTCAAACCTGATCAACCAACAATGCGAGAAAGCCCACCAATTACTACCGGCTAGCTTACTTAATCAAGGCCATTCACTGATTTTTCATAAAGACTACCTTGACGAATTACCGCTATTACTCAGGGTGTACGTCGGTGCAGGGCTACAAATTTATGGCGAGTTAGATGAAAACATCGACCTCATTAAAATTCATACTACATCAGGCAAACTTACCCTCACCGCCTATGACAATTTTGACCAGCCTGTACCCTATTTGGTAGAGCGCATAAAAATTAAAATGGCCGAGCAAGATATAGATTTTTTTGATTATATTAATGAACAACGTCGCCCCCCGCTGCTCAACAAGCACTTATACATGCTTAGACAACACCCTAAATTTAAGCAGCAGTTAAGTTTTGATAAACGTTTAGCAAAGCTGATGGGCTACGAATATAAAATAGAAACCCAGATGCAACGCACTGAGTTCGAGATACTGCTAGATAAACACAATAAGCAAATCAAAGGCTTTTTATTAGCAACAAAACATTAAAAACAAGCATAGAAATTATGCCTTCTCCACTGTAGAATGCTCGTCGCATTTTGGCATACCATCGCAATCAAACGTAAAAAATGCAATCAATATATAACAAACCCACAATAAAGTTTGTCAAATTTTGACATACCAGCTATCATTTTCGTCATTTACGACAAGCTAAAGACTGATTATGCAAACTCAAGATTCTGGATATTGCTACTCTTTTCCGGCAGTAAGAGGTATTCAAGCGGGTCGCCCATTTTATATAGCAACCTGCCCACTACGGATCATCCCCAAAATATTTAGCTACAACGAGGATGACGTTCCACCAGAGCTAAGGGCTCAAAGAACGTTAAACAAAACTCGTATACCTGAAATGGTGAAGTACCTGCTAGATAACCCTAAAGATTATGTATTTTCAGCATTAACAGCCTCCGTAGGTATTGATATCTCTTTTGACGATCATGAAAGTGCGCCTAACTTAGGCACGCTGAAAATACCTATGGATGCACAAATACTGATTAATGATGGTCAACACCGCCGCAAAGCCATTGAAGAAGCGCTAAAGGAAAACCCCGATCTCGGACAAGACAATATTCCGGTGTTGTTTTTTATCGATGAAGGTTTAACCAGAAGCCAACAAATGTTCGCCGACCTAAATAAATATGCGGTAAAACCAAGCCCGTCACTGGGTACGCTTTATGATCACCGAGATGAAAGCTCTGAATTAGCACGAGAATTAGCAACCAAAATTGCGCCTTTTATTGGGCTTACTGAGATGGAAAAATCCAACATCAGCCCTAAATCTAACAAGCTATTTACCTTAAGTAGCATTAAACAATCGACTCGAGCGTTGTTAAGTAAAGGGCCAAAAGATGGCTTTAGCGATGATGAAAAAGCACTTGCAGCTGAGTTTTGGGATGAAGTTTCAAAGCATATGAAAGACTGGCAAATGGTGATCAACAAACAAGTTTCACCGGCTCAGCTACGCCAAGAGTATATTCACGCTCATGGGGTTGGCTTGCATGCTATTGGCGTCCTTGGCAAGCACCTACTTTGTCAAGAGCCCCAACACTGGAAATTAAAACTACAAAAGCTAGCAAACGTGAATTGGCTAAAAACCAATCCGGAGTGGATAAAACGCAGTATGAATCACGGTAAGCTAAGTAAATCTACAACCAATATTCTGCTCACTGCGAATGCCCTTAAAATTGCACTTGATTTACCACTTAGCCCTGAAGAAAAAGCTCTAGAGAAACAACTATCATGATGAACGAGCTACAACTAGCTGAAGATTTAGCTGAATACGAAGACTTTATTAATGCCGAAGACTTCGCAAACAACAAACTAAGCCATTACATCGCCGACGTACAGCGAGTTTACTGTGCAGACAATCGCCCTTGGGTAATCGGCTACAGCGGCGGTAAAGACTCATCGGCGGTTATGTCTCTTATATACATGGCGCTATTAGGCTTAGAAGCCAAAGATCGAAGCAAACCGATTTTCGTTGTTTCATCAGACACGTTAGTAGAAACCCCAGTTGTGGTAAACCATATTAAAAACTCGTTAGCGGCTATCGAAAAAGGAGCCAAACGAGATAATTTACCCATTAGCTGCCATAAAGTGGTACCTAAAAACACCCAAACCTTCTGGGCCAGTTTGTTGGGTAAAGGCTACCCAGCACCAACACGTTCATTCCGCTGGTGTACCGAAAGAATGAAAATCGACCCAGTTAGTGACTTTATAAAATCGAAAGTATCTCAATTTGAGGAAGTTATCGTAGTTCTTGGCTCGCGCAGCCAAGAAAGTGCCTCCCGGGCACAAGTCATTGCCAAGCACAAAATTGATGGTTCGCGACTGGCTCGCCATACCACCTTAGCCAATGCTTTCATCTATACACCAATTGATACTTGGGGGGTAGATGACGTATGGAAAATTCTACGCCTCTGTCACCTAGAAACTCAACAATCACCTTACGGCACCAAAAATATTTGGAGCAATAAATACGACTTGGAATGGGAAAACCCTTGGGGTGGCAAAAACTTAGTTCTATGGAACTTATATAAAGATTCCTCTGGGCAAGGCGAATGCCCTATGGTCATAGACGAAACAACCCCGTCTTGTGGTAACTCACGCTTTGGCTGCTGGACCTGTACCGTAGTCACCAAAGACCGAGCTATGGAAAGCCTCATCGAAAATGGTGAGCAATGGATGAAAGAGCTTTTAGAGTTTCGCAACAACTTAGCCGAAACAACTAAACCAGAGAATAAAGATGAATTTCGAAACTACAAACGCCGCACTGGTAAAGTAAGTTATCAATATGCGAAGGATGGCGAAGACATCGCCTCGGAACGTAAACATGTGCCAGGCCCATACTGGTTGAAATACCGACGCCAATGGCTAAGGGAGCTGCTGGAGTTAGATAAAAAATATAAAGCCGAAGGGCGAGAAATCGAACTCATTACCCAAGCAGAATTACATGCAATACGCCAAGAATGGATCCACGATCCCAACGAACCCGATTGGGATGATTCACTGCCAACTATTTTCAGAGAAGTCTACGGGTATGACTTAGATTGGGTTTACGACGACAACGCCAGTTTTGGTAAAGATGACGCTCAACTAATCCATGAATTATGTGAAGACTTCGATATTGCACCAGAAATGATATTGAAATTAATCGAGCTTGAAATGTCGATGGAAGGTCTCAGCCGCCGCAGTGGTATTAGTAACAAAATTGCCACTCTATTGAAGCAAGACTGGGGAAGCTTAGAAGAAATTAAGCAAAAACATACCGCGCTTCAAAGTAAAGCTGACTTCGATATTCACCAACAAGAAATAGAGAACTATACCCTGCAACTTACAAGCTTAGATAAACAGCTGCAGAAAGAGTTTTAACAACCAATATGCTGATTACAAAACTAACCTTAAATAATTTCCGTGTATTCCGGGGCGTTCACGAAATAGATCTCGCCCCTCTACCTCCCCAAGTAAATGCTCGGGGAGAGGAAATTAGCTTTCCTAAACCCATTATTCTCTTTGGTGGACTAAATGGTGCTGGCAAAACATCCATCCTAACGGCTGTGCGCTTAGCGCTCTTTGGCCGCTTAGCCTTTAACCAAGCTTTTTCTAACAACCAATATATCGAAGTCCTAAACGAATTAATTCACAAAGGTATTGGTCATGGTGGCATTCAAGACCATGCTTCAATCGAATTAGAGTTTAAATACAGCCAAAACGGCGAAGAAAACACTTATAAGGTAATCCGCAGTTGGAAACAAGGCCAAAAAGATAAACTCAGTTTAGAGAAAGATGGGGCGCTACTTACTGAGCTTAATTATGAGCAATGCCAAGGCTTCTTAAATGAGCTCATTCCAAGTGGTATTGCAGATCTATTTTTCTTCGATGGCGAAAAAATAGCTGATTTAGCAGAAGATGAATCGGGTACCGTACTCAAAACCGCTGTACGTCGGTTACTAGGTTTAGATGTTATCGCAAAGCTCAAAAGTGACTTAGGTATTTTCCTTAAAAAAGAAGACGCGAAAACACTCAAACTCTCACTTAAAGAAGAGATTAATACCCTAGATGAAAAACGCATTCGCCATGAACGTAATGCCGAAAAACAGCGCAACGAAGCTGATATCATTAGTACCCAAATCGAATTAAGCTCTCGAGACATTGCAAACTTAGAAGCAAAATTGTCTCAAAATGGTGGGGCGTGGGCAAAAACTAGAGAACAAGAACGAGACAAGGTTGAAACCTTACTTCAAGAAAAGGCCGAGTTAGAAAAACAGATCCGCATGGAAATGGAAACCAGCTTACCTTTCGCTCTTGCCCCCAACGCCATGCAACACTTACTAGGCCAAATAAAACAAGAACAACAAATTAAGAAGAAACAAAACTTCGGTAATGAATTGGACGACTTCTTAATAACACTTCGCCGCAAATACCCTAGCTTTGATACTGAAATAGCCCAAGCCGCAATTACCGATAGCTTCAAAACTCATGTAGGTGAACTTGATTCAGCCAAACTTATATTAGATATTTCAGATCGCCAAGCCAACACTATCGAATATCAAATTACCAAGCTTTCTCAAGACTCATTCGCTCGTTTTGATGCAGCGAGACAACGCCTTACAAAAGTAGAAGAGGAAATTGATAACGCCTCGAGTAATATCGCACGAGCCCCAGAACAAGAACAAGTACAAGAAATAGTTACCAGTATACGAGAGTTAGATAAACAAAAAGAGAAGCTAATTCTTCAATATCGAGCAGCTCTCGAACACGCAAAAAATGAACTACGTCTCGCTTTAGATACAGCGAGACAAATCCAAAAATTACACGATAAAAATAAAGATCAGACGCATAAGAACCAAAGTGTAAGCAATGCACAAAACGCGGTTCTATTGTTAAATAAATTTGCAGAGCAACTGACCAAAGCACGAGTAAAACAACTTGAGAATGAATTTATTCAATCTTACAAGAAGCTGGCGCGCAAAGAAGATCTACAACTAAGCGCAGCAATTAACCCATCGACTTTCGACGTTGAGCTAATGGCCGAACAAGGCATTAAAATCAATCGTAAGGCGATGTCTGCAGGTGAAAAACAAATCTATGCGATATCGATCTTAGAAGCCTTAGGGCGCACCTCAGGCCGTAAATTGCCAATAATTATCGACACGCCTCTCGGTCGTTTAGACTCGCATCACCGTGATAAGCTGGTTGAAAACTACTTCCCCCACGCCAGTCATCAGGTTGTGATCTTATCAACTGATACCGAGATCGATAAAAACTATACCAATCTCATCCAAGACGACATTGCCCGTAGCTACGAGATTTGTTTTAACGGCTCGACCAAGTCATCCAAACTCAAACCTGGCTACTTTTGGGAAAACACTAATAAGGAGGCTGTGTAATGCTCCCCAATCGCATGAATCTAACACGTTCAACGGAAGAACAATTAAAGAAATTAAAAGGCTACACGGGTATTACACCAAACGTATCAGCACGTATTGCCTTCTTCCGTTCTATTGAGAGTGATTTCCGTTACCGAGGCCAAGCCGCCAAGTTAGATGGCTCATTAATAATGGATAAATATACTTGGTTAGGAGACACCAGCGAAATAACAGAGCTAGTGCTAAAAATGTATTACCCAGAGCTAGATAATAAAGAATATCAACAAGCTTGGGCAGCACATGTGGAAGATGGGATTGCTTCGATTAGAAACCACAAATTTTTGTCGCACCTTTCAAAATTACTTTAAATAAACCTGTCCCCGGAGTTAATATCCGGGGATCATTTCATATTTTATTAACTAACTTTAGGAAAATATCGCTCTATAGCAGTTTTAATTTTTGCACCCTTGTAAAAATTCAGCATATTGTTATCATTTTGGAAGCTGTCTTTAAAACCTTCCTCTCTAATCCAATTTTCGAAATCAACCCAACTAATCATTATATCTTCAACGACAACTGTTAAATTTAAGCGAATCTCATCGAGTGAATATTTAGAAAATATTGCAGAAATAACTGCATATTTACCGTACCTAAATGCACTTCCAAATTTAGATACACTATATTTATCATCTGATGTGCGATACTTTTTCTCCATATCTTTCAAGTTTAATAAAGCCTTAACAGCATATATGTAGGATTCATACTTTCCGCCATCAGATAAAAAACTATCCACGCCATCACTACCAAACAACAGCTTCTTACTACCACTTCTCGCCAAACCTGGCTCAATAGTAGATGCAAAACAGCATCTAACGAGATCATCCCTCTTGATGAGCATACTTCTATCTAAATAACCTTTAGCGATACCATCTCCAAACTCCCCTCTTTTTCTTTCGTAATACAGGCCTGAGTGCATAAATGCATACTTCTGAAACCTAATCTGGCTCTCCTGGTTTGCTTTTCTGTCCGCATCATCAATAGGGTTTTGTCGATTGGTAGCTTGACTAACATTTTCTACAATTTTTAAATGTTCAGGAAGAAAACCTGATAGTTTGTCTTCTTCATCATCTTCTTCATCAGTCTCAAAAGAAATAACTTTAACTAGGACTTCTTTACCATGAAAATACTCTTTTATTTTATCTTCATCTCCTTCTACTTCTTCATAAATTTTGCTCAAAGTAAATGCTGTTTGCCCACCATTTATTATCTGTGGCAAGCTTATGGATAAAGAAGCTTTATTTTTCCTTCCTGTTTTCTCAGTGAAATAGCAACCGCTGCATACTATTGTTAGCCCATTATTATAGAGAGCAAATTCATTATTCTCGCTTTCCTTTAAAGTATTAACAATTTCGCTATTTACGGAGTTCTTCCGCATATCGAGATAACTTCTTGGGTTATAGTGGAGTATAGAATTTTTATATTTATTCATTATTTTTGCGATTTCGATAGTGGGAACAAATAACACCGTAATATTTGCATCTACGCTACCTAAATCAGCATTGTATTGAATTCTAGGATGTTGAGAGTTAGCCAAATCAATACTAACTTCAAGATCTTCTCGGCTATAGTAATTACCGCTAACTACAGGATATACAAGTTCATCATATGCTAGATTGAAATCAATAACTTTACTTTCATAACCACCCGTAAGTTTTTCTAACTTGTTTTTGTCGTATCTACAATTGGCTAAAATAATTACATTATATTCATACTTAGCTTTGTGCTTCAATTTATCAAGTTCATCTTGAAACCCCTTGACTTTGCCATTGTATTTATTACCATTTTCACAACTTTCTTCACCATCAAGAATTCGAGTTATATCCATCTTTAACAACTCATCGATTTCAATCTCTTTTGATTCAAAGTTTTTCTTACTATGTCTGAATTTAGATTGTATTATGTTAATAGACTTACTATCTTTATCGATATAGTACGCATCAATACCACCATCATTTGAGCCGTCCAGTATCAACAACTCTCTCTCAAGAAAGTCCAACATACCAAACTTAGCCATGAGATAGAGATGTATATATGCTCGAGATCTAGCTTGCTCTAGTTTTTTGTCATCATCGACACTGTATAGTTTCTTATATTTAACCGGAGCTTCAGAAATAATCTTATCTAGAATATTAATAAGAGTACTGTATTTACTATTCATTAAACACGACCTTTTGGTTATTTTTATAGATCCCAAGATTCTCTATATCGCACCTTGAATATCTTCTTGGCACCTTCGATGTATAAACTATAATGATTCTCTAAATTATTAATGGTTTTACATAAGCTTCTCTTATTCGGATTTTTCATTCACGCTAAAGATGGCTTTAAATGCCTGAAGTTTAAGCTTGGCAATACGAAGAAGAATCTAGGTAATCACGTCGCTGGGTAATCATTTTCATCGTTTGGAAGTGAATGGTGTCTTGATTCCGACAAATAGCCCTTGCCATATTTTTTATACGACAGATAAACTCTGATATATATCGGATTCATTCAACATTATCTTTATAACTACTTATTACATGAGTACAACAAATCGCACAAAGTGGCGCTGAAAAATCGAGAATATAGCGTTTATAAGTAGCTTCAACCAAAGTTCTTACATCATCACCAAAACGCTCTGTCACTCGTGGTACGCCTCTTCGATGCAATTCTTTTCCAAGACGTCCTAATTGTTTATATTTTTTCATGTAGGAGACAATCTCAGGTGAATGTATTGGGGTTGAGTCGTACCACTCCCGTAAAGTAACAACTTCAGCAGAGCGCTTTGCTAACTCCACGGCTTTAATTTTTTCTTTAACTATTGGCGATATTCGACTCAAAACATTCTTGTTATTCATAAACTATTTCCCGCATCAAAAATTTAATTACTCAACTCCCAAAACGCCTTATCCCGCATTTTCACTATTTTTTTCGCCCCATCAATATACAGGCTGTAGTGCTTCTCTAACTTATTGATGGTTTCCATAAGCTTCTCTTGTTCGGCTTTTTCATTCACGCTAAAGATGGCTTTCAGATCTTGAGGTTTAAGTTTGGCAACGCGGTGAATAACCCAAGTAAGTACGTAGCTGGAGTAATCATTTTCACCGGTTTGAAAATGGGTAATGTCTTGAGTCGACAAAATAACCCCCACGCCATATTCACGACCTTCTTTAAGAATTTTGCGAAGGCTTGGGAAATTTTGTGACATAAAGTTGTCAGCTTCGTCTACCAAAATCATCTTGGTGATTTGACGGAAGTCGCCCTGAACTTCGGGCTTACCTTTTTTCTGCATTTGCGAATAGAACAGGTCTAATGTTAAGGCCACCACCAGGTTCTGAATTTCTGGTGGGTAACCTGCTAACTCAATCACGGTAATGCCATCGACTAAGTCATACAGGCTCATGCACTTACTGTTATCGTCTTCGAAGATCTCTAACTCACTCAAGCTTTCTAAGGCTGCATATAGGGAGTCTTCATCTGGCTCGGTTTCAATAAACAGCGCCCATACATCGGCAATGGTTGGTGCTGGCTTGGTCCAACTGGCAGGATTCGCTTTTTGAATACCGGCTAACTCATAGGCTTCACCCACCAACTTACGTAAACGTAACTGCTGTTTTTGCCCTAAATTAAAGGCCTTACCCATGGTTTCTGAAAAGCCGCGCGCGGTATGTACCGGTAGCATAGGAGTGTCGCCAAACAGACTTAAAGGGTTGTAAGGCAGCTTATGCAGATTAAACTTTTTGCCCGCTGTTGCTTGCTGAAACTTGTCATCAACATAGTCGGATTTGTAGTCAAAAATCAGCATACCGATAGCCACGCCATTTACATTGCTACTTTGACCACGGTGCAACTGGGTGACCACTGATTTAGTAAATTGGGTTTTACCAGTACCCATGGTGCCAATAATACCGGTGTTAGTATTCATAAATTTAGCGGTATTGGTTGGCTCCCAATTAAGCGGAGCTTGCGTTACAGCATTATGTCCAAACAGTACGGTTAAATTGCTATCAATATCGTGTAATTGTTCAGCCATTGCAGGCTGCGTAACAGTATATTGATGCTGCTGTTCGGCAACATCTGCAAGTTCTAGCTCTTGGGTCGCCACTTCTTCGGTAAGAGTGCTTACCACTTGAACTGGTTGTAACTGCTCAAGTTCTGGCTCAGCTTCAATTGGCTTCGCTTGCACCTCATTATCTAAAACATACAGCGAAGGCACGTGACACAGTTTCACTACGTCTAACTTGGTTAAAACATCTTGTAAGGGCGTTTCAACTAAACAAGGTAACAAGCCCATGGGCAGGTCTACTTTTAGCACCCCGTCAATTAATTGATAATCGGGCTCTAAACAGCTTGCACCTTCTAGGTGACTCACCACAAAACCCTCTGGATAATCAGCCACTAAAGCAAGTGAATAATCCCCTTTTAACCACTGCTCTTTCGTAGCTAACAATGCATCAAAATAGTTTTGGGTGAATACTTTGTATAAACGGTATTTATCAACCTGCATTAACACTTGGCGCATAAATAAACCACGATACAGCTTACTGGCTAAACTTGAGTTACCGAGTAAATCTTGGCTTAAATAACGTAATAATTCTTGGGCTTGTTTTACTGCTTTTTTATAGTCGGGCACGGCCCCCGTTTTTACTTCTACGGGTAATAAGTACATTTGTTGGTCTTTAAAACCCACCAACAATACGTCGTCAGAAATAGCGCCTTTTTTATAGCCATGAACATTGCGCGAGAATTCACTATCTGACATTTTTAAGCCAATATTGCCAGAAACGCGGATCATCTCGGCCACCGATAAGGGCACCCAAGTAATATCAGAGTTATAGACTAAGCTGGTCACAAACTTATAGGCACCAATAACCCCTTTACGCTCTTTATTGATGGTTGGCGCACAAGTCATCATCTTTAACAACCAGTCACCATTAAAGGCGTTGAACTCGTTAATTTGACCACCATCGCCCTGCTTCACGACTTTCTCAAATAAATCTCGCTGAGCCGTTACAGTAATTGCGTCGTAACTTGATGAACTGGTGTATTGATCGGAATAATGGATCAGCACCACATCTTCGTTACTATGGAAAAAATCCAAGGTAACTTTCGGGTCAATAATGGTGGTCCAAATAGAGCTGGCATAGCATTGCTCTAAAGCACCTTTAAAGTCTTCACTAACCGCCAGAGCAACCGCATTGGCGCCATGGTATTGGGTATTAGCTTTTAATGCTGGCTTAAGTAAAGCACCGATATACTTGGCCATCATTAGGTGGGGGAATTGCTGGTAATCAGCCCCTTTTAAACCAAAACCGGTGAAATAGGAGCCAGCTTTACTTTCTGAGGCATCCCCGGTAAGTAGGCCATCACAAGCAATCCCCGACGCCATATCGTCTATAGCAATATCGGAACAATCGACCTTATCGTTATTGCGAAAGAACGACAGGTGGGCATAGGCTTGGCCATTTTTTTGTGCTTGTTGATTAGTAAATTTGCTGTACGTTAATCGAGTGCGCAGAATATCGATGATGGCGTCAGCTACCTCTCGTGCTTTTCCTTTATTAAGCCCTAATTGTTCCTTTAACTGATCGTAGTTGGCAATCTCAGAAAAATGGTCAAAGGCATTAAAGACTAACTCATCATCGTAAAGGTTCACGTGAATAGAAGCGGCTTGCTCTTGATTGGTTCGCACATAATCAACCAAGCCCATAAACAGCTCATTGCCGTAATCTTGGTTTACCGCATTTACAATAATGCTCTTCTCTGAGCCGGTAAATAACTGACAAAATGCGGTTTGAAACTCATCAATTTTCTCTTTAACCAGCTTACGCACAAAGCTTAATGAGCTTTTCTCTTGAGGAACACTTTTAATCCAAAAGGCGTTTTCTTTTACTTGCTGATTGTAAGCAAATTCATATTGCGGATGATATACATAAGGTAATAAACCTTTGGGACTAAGCCGCTCGAAGGTAACATCAGGCAGGGAAGCAAAACTATCATCGGCTTGAATGGCTTGCCGCAAATTAAAATAGTAAGCCAGTATTAAGGGATGATATGGGGAATAGTATTCATTCTCCTCAAGTTGAACTAAGCCAATCTTAAGCACGGTTTTCTGAGCTTGAGTGAGCATACTACCGGTAGGTATTGCCGCAAAAAAATCAAGACATGAAGAGACAACTTGCTCAACTAGAGCAGTAAACTCCTCGCCCCAAGAAGCTAGCGAAGGAGTGCTACGGCGAACCTCCAAGTAATCAAATAAATTTGAATAGGCCAGATGGATCGTTTGATCAATTTCTTGCAGTTGCTCCAAGGTGATGGCGTCTCGGTCAAACAAGGCTACGATTCTACGTTCAACAAAATCTTGTTCCCAGCGCAATAAAGTGAGCCGTAAAGCCGGTACCACAAACTCACTATTGTCGATGCCCACTTTACCCTTTTGCGAGTAGAATTCACCGTTATAGTCATCTTTAAATAGTTTGTGGAAACGGCCGCGATTGAGCAACAAAGGGAGTGTTAAAGAATCGGTGGCGACTGCACCTTCTACGTTAAAACTTAAGCGGTTATCACCCGATTTTACAGTGAAGTCGATTTCATCAGCTTCATTCGCCAAAGCCTCAAAATCAACGATGCCATAATCGGCGCTATCAACCACTTGCTTAGCATCGGTTAATGAACAGCTTTCGCCTACTTCTGGTCGAATAACTAGTTGGTTATCATCCATATTTAAAGTGAGGCGCTGCTTAGAATTGCCAGGTTCAACTAAATAGATATTTTTAAAAGGCTCGATGAAGAACTCGCCCTTACGCAACACTAAACAACGGAAGTTATAAACTTCCGCTTTATTTTCTCGTTTCAGCGCCAAATTAAAAAACAAAGGCTCGTGATTGTAGAAGCCTTTAAGGCTAGCACTTGCACCTTTTAAGGTATTGCGCGTGCTAAGCACTTCTTGGTTATTAAACACTTTTGCGGGTTGTAGCTTGAATTGGTTTTTATCTAAATTGCTGGCCCCTTGAAATACCAACTTCAATTCAAATTCGTTAACACCTTCATCCAGCTCAATAATTATATGGCGTTCTCGCATCCCGGCTTTTGACTCTGACTTATACCGACCGGTAAGAGTTACACCTTCACTCATTTGCTCTGCCTCTAGAACAAGCTGTTGTTGTGAATTACGCTTTTTCTCCTGAATATAGGCTTCAAATTCAACGTCTTTCCAGGCATTTTCTTCGGAAAAATGTTCATCAATAAAACGTTCACCAAAGGTTTTAAGTCGATCTTGTAATTGGTCACCAAAGTGCTCTACTTCAAATGACAGCTCTTCATACAGTGCGCGGTTTTCTTCTAAACGTTTTTTAATTTGCTTAGGGTTACTCTGCATTTGCGCAACGAAAGGGTCGTCGAACATGCCAAGCTCATCAAAGTGAATTTCGCCATCTTCAACAGCTTTATATAGAGATTCAAAACCAAACATGGTGGCACCATCTTCTAAAATGGCATCGAATTGGTCATCGAGTAAGCAAGTAGATACGTCTTTACCTTGATCTTGCTGGTCAATCAGCCCTTTTAACGCTTCTTTGATTTTATCAGGGCTCCACACTTGCCCTACCTGGGCTAAATCTTCGGCTGAATTTATTAGGGTATCCAACAAACTGTTATGGATAACAACCAAGGCACAGCCTTTGAGGACACCAGACTGACTCGCGATTTCATCACGTAAATGAGAAATATAATTTTCGGTAAATCCTTCTACTTGTTCGATGTTTTCACTATGAATAACCGGAACAACCTTACATTTGGCCAATTGAATGTAAGGCAACTCAACATCGCCCACGATGATAGTTGTGTCACTCTGATGCGCTAACATCGCTTGATACAAACGTAAGCTATTTTCACTATCGGGCGATTTAAACTGATAGCGAAAACCCGGTTCTATTTGCGTTTCAGCATTCGCTAGAAACTGCTCAACCAAAAAGGTTTCAAATGGTTTTACAGACATAAACTGCGTCTCCACTATCACTCATGCGTTCAACATTGCCGATACGCTCATAAAATTTAATTAGCTCTTGCTCTGTTTGCTTATCAACAAATACACCGCGCAACTTAAACCCTGCAATGAGCTCGTGGAAACGGAGTTTTTCTTTAGGACCAACCACTATGTTAGTTAATAGGATTACGTAGTCTTGATTAAGCACCAGCACGCGACCACTGCGGCCTCTGCCTTGGATAAAATGTGACGCTAAGTTTTTTTCAACTTCAATGACATAGCGCTTGTTAATATTGGCACGCTCGCCGATGGCAAATTGCGCCATCGCCAACTTCATAATATTGCCTAACCAAACAAGAGCAGAGTCGGATTCTTCTAATGGAGTATCTAGATTACGCTGAGAGCGAAACGCTCTGGCAAAGTTTTCTAGCTTTGATTTGACATCTAGCCCGGTTTGTTGAATACCTTTAGCAATAGCCCAAAGAGGTAACTTAGTTGCATTCTTCTCACTATAATTTGGTTGCAGCAGTTCCAACATGGTTAACATGGGAAATAAACGAGTGGCAGACTCACTAAAGAGCTTATAACCATGGTCTTTAATATGACGACGCTCATTGCTGGCCCGCTCATGATCCATGATGAAGTATAAAGGCTTAGATTTAGGGGCCTCACCTGAACGCCAATCGGTAAGCGCCAAACTTAATTGAGCAGTATAGGTAAACCCATAAAATGCCAAAAAGGATTCAATCTCACTGAGTAAATACTTGGGACGGCTCACCAAAAAATTCAAATCATCACGAAAGGCCTTAGACAGATATGGCAAATAGGGCTTTTCGTATACTTGCATGGATGAGTCATCTTTCATCCGACTGCGCAAGGTGGTTAAGACCTCCCGCTCGATAAAGTTTAAGTTTGGTTCAACAACATCAATTCGTTCGTTTTTCAGAAGATTGGTAAACATAGAAGCAATACGAGCATCACCTGTTTCATATTCACCTTTTTGAGCTCGAAACAGTAACAACTCAGGGCTAACTGAAAATATGTCTTTATTATCAAAGTACATCTCTCGCAGTACATCCCAAAAAGCTTCTTCACCTAGCTTTTCTTCAAAGGCCTCTTGGCAAGACTGTACAAATTCGTCATAGCTGTAATTTTCTATTTTTTTTCTGAACAGACCACGTAGTACTAAACCGATCACGGCATTCCAATCAAAGTTATTGCCCTTAGTACGAATAGGTAAGTAATTGTTTAAGCTGTTCTTATTAGGCACATCTTCTGAAGTTTGCGGTAGTGCTTGGTTAAAGGGGTAGCTATATCGATCTAATGTCATTGTTAAATACCACTCACTTCAAAGTATTCATTGTCTTCATTGACCACCTTGTAACGCTTATCTCGATTTAAGATAAACAGTGTGTCTTTACGGTTTGCGACTCCAATAATTTGTTCAATAACTTCATCAAGCAGCAATACCGCATTTTTGTCATGCTTATTGGGACGATATCCTTGATTAATTTTGACCAATAACTCCAACAAATTGATGCTAATAGGTAATGCTTTTAATAGATCTCCATCCACTTGGATGTAGGCATTAAATGAACCAATTTTGCCAGCACCATTAGATTGGATACCGCTGAAACTAGGTTTAACCTCAAGCTCGACAGCTGTTTTAAAACGATTAAGTTCAGAAATAAAATACTGATCTTTGTCTAAGGCAGGAGAGTTACGATTGCAGTAACGATGAATAGCGGCAATTAAGGTCTCTTTGTAGAACTTATTTAATTGCTTTCTCTGTTGAGGCGAGCCATCAAACCGATGATGTAGCAACCAAACATCGGCGTACAAATCGACTAAGGAGTTATCAAAATCCAGCTTTAAGCGATCTGTGTAAGCATTGGAAAATTGAGCTTCATCTTTAAGCAAGTACACCATTCGTAAATAAGAGCTTGCTGTTGAGACATCGAACACCCCGAAAGATTTAACTTGTTGCTTTAGGCTGGTAAACCCCTCGTCTTCAATACCCAAACCAAACTGTAGTACAAACTCATCGATATGACGTGTATGAATGTTACTTACATCAAAGCCTTGGATCTGTTCCAGTAACTCATTATCCGCTCCCGAAAACAAGTTATCGAACAGGTAGCCATCCATCACTAAAATTTGAAAAACAAAATCCAACAAAGCTCGAGCAGTTAAAAACTGGTCTTTTATTAAGCGAGCCTTTAATAACAAGGCAATAACGTTTCGTTGTACCGACTCTAAACCAAGCAATGCATAGTTTGCCGTTAGAGTGGTATGGCCCCTTAATGTGACTTCTCGGTCATATAAAGCATAAAAAGGATTGTCTAAGGTTTGGGCCGTTAAACGAGCAATAAACTGAGAAGCAAACTCAGATGAACAGCTTTGCTGGCTTAAGGTAAACTTTGGGTATTTTTCAAAATCAAGATAAGTATGATTTGCAGGAATAGAACTGGAATTGTTGTCCAAAAAGGCTTTTATTGATGCTTTAATTTCTTGATGTTGCTCGTTGCCCTCTTCAGCATAATTTCCTAACATGCCTATATTAATACCGATGACCAAAGGCTTAGAGCCTTGTTTAAATAAAGCGAAACGTTTATCTAGAGCCTCTATGGCGGTTTGGTTGGGGCTGAAGCTATGGGTCGCATCTAGATGGAAATCGTGAGTCGATTTAAACTGCTGACTATACCGAGTCAAAATCTCCGACTTCCCATCACCACTACTACCACAAAGAAATATAATCTCATTAGGCCTAGCTGATGTAAGCGCCCTTTTAAAGTCTGCCTCAATATCCGTTTCGATATAAATATAGTTTTTATAACCGGTAAGAATATCTGATTCGGTTTCTCGCTCAGTACTCACTGCATAAGGAGAAGACTTTGACAATATACTTAACACACTTAGAAACGAACTTTGGAGACCAGCACTACTCTTAGACGCCATTGTTAACTCGAACTATTATTATCAACTATTTTGTTAATTTGATACTACCAATCCCTATTTCTTTGCACAATCTTCTAGCTCACCGATTTCAAAAATTTTCACTAAAACAATGGGCTACCTTACAGATTAACCCCCAAACACTTGTCTTTAGTCTATTTATTGAGCGATGTTTAATAACAAGCATTGACAACTCGACACCAACAACGATGATGAACACATTCTCTTTTAAACAAATAAACATTACGTTTAAACATGCCCTACTCATCTCTACTCTCGCCGATTCACCAATTTTTACATTGCGAAACACCAACTGCTTGGTTAGACGAAGCAAAGCGACCAGAAAACCTCGCCCTATTATTAATTGACCATGCCAACGCGGAGTGGAAGGCCGCCGCCAGCGCCAGCAAGCTAATGTTAAAATATGCAGGGCAAAATAATCCC
This sequence comes from Agarivorans gilvus, assembly GCF_001420915.1. Taxonomy (NCBI): domain Bacteria; kingdom Pseudomonadati; phylum Pseudomonadota; class Gammaproteobacteria; order Alteromonadales; family Alteromonadaceae; genus Agarivorans; species Agarivorans gilvus. The sequence goes on from NZ_CP013021.1 coordinate 753,738, forward strand.
CAGCTACAGCAGGAGATTAAACACTTATTGGCTCCGTATGAGTTCATTATTTTTAGAGCGGGTAAGTTATCGCTAGAAACATTCAGCGCTTGGTTTTTTGCCGATGGCATCACTAAGGCGAGTTCCGAGCAGTGGGCACAAGCCCATTCAGCACTTGCCTTAATCAAGCGCTGTAAATTAGCTCCCCTGTTAAGCGCACAAATAGAACAAGAGCTGCTGGCTTACACCCCCTCAGCTACACAAACGCCCCCTTCGACATCGGCGATAATTCAGCAAAAGAGTCAGCAAGACAGCGAGTTTAAGCAGCAATTGTTGGAAAAAATGCGGCTACTTATCAAAGAGGAGCTGCATCATTTTGAACAAGTATTTGCCATCATGGCTAAGTTCTCGATTACTTACCATAACGTAACAGCCGGCTATTACGCCAAGGGCTTAATCTCACAGGTGCGCCATTTTGAACCAGAGGCTTTAACCGACAAACTCATTATTGGCGCCTATATTGAGGCGCGCTCCTGCGAGCGTTTTGCCAAATTAGCCCCCTTGCTTCCTTTGGAAATTGGTCAGTTTTATACCTCACTACTGCGCTCTGAAGCACGCCACTACCAAGACTATTTGCAACTGGCCGCACAACTTTGCTCAACACCACTATTGGATAAGCGAATTGAAGAAATCGGCGAGGTAGAAGCAAAGTTAATCTTAAACCAAGAGCCCTTGTTCCGTTTTCACAGCGGCATTCCTTGCCTAGGCAAGCCTGTCTAAGGAAGCAGCCATTCTAATGTTAAAAGGCCTTAACGGAGTGAATTGAAGCGGCAGTTAAAACAAGGTTTTTTATTGCTACCCACTTACTAACAAACAAAGCAAGCAACAATCTAGCTAGCCCTGACAAAACCGTTTAGCGGCAAAATTAAGCTTGCCATAATGCTAAGTGCTACACTGAATTTGATCCGGTTGTTGTCTTAAGCCGTAGCTATTTCATGAGCTATTATTTCAGACAAGGTGAATTATGCGCTTACCTCTTTTTCCTTTAGAACTGTTCCTGTTACCCGGCGGGATTAGCAAGCTCCGTATATTTGAACCTCGCTACTTACGGTTAGTTTCAATAGCCAGTGCCGAATCTAAAGGCTTTGTGCTGTGCCAACCTAAACTCAACATCAACGATAAGTTTGAAATTGGGGTGCATTGCATCATAGATGATTTTGAGCAATTAGAAGACGGCATGTTAGGCATTACCATTAGAGCGACTAAACGAGTGAGCTTAACCGACATTAGTCAAGCCGATGACAAACTCTTTAGCGCCCTAGCTACCGAGCTTCCCGCTTGGCCCGTCGAGCCCGCCGAAGACCAACAAGATGGTTTAAGTGATAAGCTTAAACAAGTACTTAGCTTGCACAGTTTATATAATGAGTATCCCGCTAGCATCGATTATCAAGACGAAAATTGGGTTGTATCTCGCTGGTTAGAATTACTCCCCTTTTCTATAAAAGCCAAAAACCAAATCCTTCACGAAGAAGACTTTTCTAACTTAAAAAGTTTGGTACACCAATTGGTATCTGACATCACCATAGAAACCGATTAACAGCTTGAAGTGCATGTTTAATAAGCACTTACATGATAATATTCGGGCGTTTATCAAAATTACATTTTTTTATTACGATTTTTGAACTTTTACACACTCTGTTCTCAAAAAGTAGTTTAGAATGGTTCAATCATGGATGATGCTAGGTAAAGATAAAATAACAGGCTTAGACCACCTATTTATCTGTTGCCTTAATACTCTTGGAAAAATCAATAAGTAGTAGTAGAAAGTGAGCGAACTGCGACCCTGACTTTCTCAAAGGTGATTCATGAGATATAAAGCAAAAATAAGCGCAGCAATTACACAAGCACTACCGCTAGTCCAATCTGCCACCGCCGATGAAGCCGTATTATGGAACATCGAAAAAGAGCGAGACATGCTCTGTATGGAGTTTACGTCAAATTTGAGTTTTGAACGCTTAGAAGCGGGTTTTCAAGAAGCCGCTGAAAAGTTAGGCATTAGCTGCCCTATCAGCATTCTAAAATTACGCCGCTAGTTTAAAATCCGAGTGGGGGGCTATCCCCCCAACTTTTCCTTCTAATAAGCCATCACTGATACCGCAGTAAGACCTTACTGTACGGCTAGTTGCTTATTCTCTGCGCTGATTAGCCCAGCCTTGTAAAAAACAAAAACCAATAAAAAAGCAGCCTTGCGGCTGCTCTACTTATTTACGGCTCTTGCTGAAGCCAAGGTGGTAAGCAAACGCCTAGGCCACCTAAACCACAATAACCATCAGGATTTTTATGCAAGTATTGCTGATGGTCTAACTCGGCATAATAAAATACATCAAAATCAACAATCTCGGTGCTAATCGCCTTAGCCAAACCTTCACCTTTTAAGGCTTCTTGGTAAGCTAACTGAGCCTGTTTAGCAATGCTAGCCTGCTGCTCATCTACGGCAAAAATAACCGAGCGATATTGCGTACCAATATCACCGCCTTGGCGCATACCCTGGGTTGGGTCGTGCTGCTCAAAAAAGCAGGCTAACAATTGCCGATAGCTAATCACGCTAGGGTCATATACCACTTTTACCGTTTCAGCATGACCGGTTAAACCGGTGCATACTTCTTCATAAGTGGGGTTGGGTGTATAACCACCAGCAAAGCCAACGGCTGTAGTGATAACCCCCTCTTGTTGCCAAAACAAACGTTCGGCTCCCCAGTAACAGCCTAGCGCGAAATAAGCTATTTCCATACCGGCTGCTGGCGCTTGTAGGTAGTTGCTACCATTCACTGCGTGCACACCGTCAAGCTCGATGGCCTGCTCTCGTCCAGCAAGTGCTTCTTGCGGACTTACCATTTCCGTTTTGCTCACTTATACCACTCCAATTTGTCTCTATTTGTACCGCAAGCGAACAAACTAATCGCCAATTTTTGCCCAGGTATCACGTAGCCCAACGGTGCGGTTAAATACCAAGTGCTCAGGGCTTGAGTCTTGATTGTCAGCACAGAAGTAACCTTGGCGTTCAAACTGATACGCTTGCTCGGCCTTGGCATTCACTAGGCTAGGTTCAACAAAACCTTGCTTAACCACTAAAGACTCTGGGTTTAATACCGCAGTAAAGTCTTCTTCGGCTGCTGGGTTTGGCACGGTGAATAAACGGTCGTACAAACGAATTTCTGCAGGTTTGGCATGTTCAGCCGATACCCAATGAATAACACCTTTAGGCTTGCGACCATCGGCTGGGTTTTTACCCAAGGTGGTTTCATCGTAAGTACAATAAACGGTGGTCACCTTACCGTTTTCGTCTTTATCGCAACGCTCAGCTTTGATCATATAAGCATTACGTAGGCGAACTTCTTTACCGATCACCAAGCGCTTGTATTTTTTGTTAGCTTCTTCGCGAAAGTCATCGGCTTCGATATACAGTTCGCGGCTAAATGGCACCTCTCGCTCGCCCATGTCTTCACTTGGGTGTGAGGGTGCAGACAAGATTTCTACTTTGTCTTCTGGGTAGTTTTCGATGACTACTTTAATCGGGTCAAGCACCGCCATCGCACGCGGTGCGTTAGCGTTAAGATCTTCACGAATACAGGCTTCCAACATCGGCATTTCTACCATGTTTTCCATCTTAGTCACGCCGATACGTTTACAAAATTCAACGATTGAAGCAGGCGTGTAACCACGGCGACGCAAACCTGCAATGGTCAACATACGTGGATCATTCCAGCCGTTCACGTGACCATCGGTGACGAGGGTATTCAGCTTACGCTTAGACATCACGGTGTATTCAAGATTTAAGCGTGAAAACTCATACTGATGAGGCACAGTATCAATAGTAATGTTTTCTAATACCCAGTCGTATAAACGGCGGTTATCTTGGAATTCCAAGGTACATAGCGAATGAGTAATCCCCTCAAGCGCATCAGAAATACAATGAGTAAAATCGTACATCGGATAGATACACCATTTATCACCGGTTTGATGGTGATGAGCAAAACGTACCCGGTAAATCACTGGGTCACGCATGCACATAAATGATGAGCTCATATCGATTTTAGCGCGCAGAGAACACTCACCCTCTTTAAACTCGCCCGCGCGCATTTTTCTAAACAGCGCTAAGTTTTCTTCAGCAGGGGTGTCGCGGTAAGGGCTGTTTTTACCAGGTTGGTTTAAAGTACCGCGGTACTCTTTGGCTTGCTCTGCATTTAAGAAACACACATAGGCCAAACCTTTTTGAATCAGCTCTTCAGCATAAGCGTACAGTTGATCGAAATAGTTAGACGAATAACAGACCTCGCCATCCCACTCAAAACCTAACCAGCGAACGTCTTGCTGAATCGAGTTAACGTAGTCGATGTCTTCTTTTTCGGGGTTAGTATCGTCGAAACGTAAATTACACTTACCCTGGTAGTCTTGAGCGATGCCAAAGTTTAAACATATCGATTTAGCATGACCGATATGCAAATAGCCGTTTGGCTCAGGTGGGAAACGAGTATGCACATTTGTATGCTTACCCGATTTAAGATCTTCATCAATAATGTGACGAATGAAATTGCTAGGGCGATTTTCCGCCTCACTCATACCAGCCTACCTATCTATACTGATTATCAAAATTTTAAAGCCGTATAATCCCTGATTCTGCGGCTTTGTACAAGCAACCTTCTAACAAGCGTTGAAAAGATCGCCGCGTTAAGCAAAAAACGCTGCCATAAACGCCTGTTAATGTATTTCCTAAGCTATATTTCTCACCGCAACAGCCTGCTCTTTCGTAACTACGCCTGTAATTGTTAAGCTTGGATTGCCAATCAAACTTAAGCAACGTAGCGTATAGCCATAGTTTGGTTAAATTTGGAGTCCAATAAATGAAAAAGTTAATTCCGCTACTAATGGCGAGTAGCTTACTGGTAGCCTGTGACGGCAATGAAGTGGGTGACGTCTCTTTGGGTTTTCTCACCACTAAAGACATAAAAATTAGTGTACTTAATGACCCACTGATCCCTGGCGTCACCTGTCATATTGCCAATGTGGAAGCGAATTTGGATTTTGCCGATCCCAGCGACATGTCGATTGCCTGCCGCCAAACCGGTGAAATCACCCCGGCCATGATTGCCCAAATCGACCGTAGTAAGTCAGGAGAGGTGGTGTTTAAAAAATCCAAGAGTATTTTGTTTAAATCGTTGAAGATAAGACGAATTTACGATGCCGATTCGCAAACCTTAATGTACCTATCCTACTCCACCAAAGAAACTTCTGGCAGCTACAAACACAGCTTGTCGACAGTGCCCTTATGGGGAACTCAGGCTTACTTAGCGCCAGTTAATACACTTCAAAATTAACCATACTGAACGCTATTTGTAGATAATCTCGGGAGAAACGGTAACACTGAGCACAAGGGCTCAGTGTTAGGCTAAGCAGAACTATTGTTTATAGGGGAGCGCCGACATAGCACCTTTTTCACCCACCGCTAAGCCTCCGCTTTGATTACCAAGGGCCAGAGCTTCCAACAATAAGCTCTGCTCTTGCCAATGAGGGTACTGACTCAAATGAGCCAAAACTCCACCCACAAAGGCATCGCCGGCACCGGTAGTATCCACAACTTTAGCTACCGGTTTGGCTGCCACGGCTTGAGTTTCCCCATCAAACACCAATTGGCTGCCCTGCTCGCCTAATGACAAGATCAACGGAATGGTTAACTGGGTTTGCAAATAGTCTCTAGCTTGGGCTAAATCAGCACAGCCACTCAACCAAAGCGCTTCTTCTTCAGAAAACTTAACGACATCGCAGTAAACTAAAAAGGCTTGAATTTGCTCACGCATTTGTTCAGGGCTAGACCACAGCATCGGCCTGAGGTTTAGGTCGAAAAACACCCAGCCACCGGCGGCTCTGCAACGTTTAGCCGCTTCAATAGCGGTTTGGCGACAGCGCTCTGCCACTAAAGCAATAGAACTCAGCTGTAGCCATTGTTCTGCTTGAAATTCGGGTAAGTGTTCAGTAGCTAAAAATTGATCGGCGCTAGGTTGAACTAGAAAGGTAAATTCACGTTCGCCAGCCTCATCTAAAGAAACCAATACCGTGGAGGTTCGCTGCTGGGGATCAAAACTCAAACAACTGATATCCACGCCTTCGTCAGCCAGGGTCTTACTCACCATTTTCCCCATTGGGTCATCGCCCACCCGGCCAATAAAGCCGCTGCTAACCCCGAGGCGAGCCAACGCAACGGCGACATTAGCCGGAGCACCGCCGGGGCACATTCTCAGCAGGCCATCTTTTTCTGGCAACAGGTCAACCACCGCATCACCTAAATTCCATACTTTTACTGAAGTCATTATTTACTCCTCTATCCAACTATTACGTAGCTGGCTCAGCGTCAGTGCAACCTGACCATCATCAAGAATTAACTGGGCTTGCCCCCAAGCTTGTTGAGGGAAAAGACGGCCCGATAATACCGCCTCACCATCGTTAACAAACAGCTCAAAGCTGGAGCTATCAATAAATAGCTGCAACTTAGTTGGGCTTGCACTACGACTTTGATATACCCGCTTTTTATCGCTATTAGCGCAACCAAGCTGACCCCGTTCAATCACCCATTGTCCTTGGCTTGCACTAATACTTAAGCTGGCGTCACCGCAGGGAAGCAGTAATTGAAAAGCACCACAGGATGTCAATTCCATTTCCAGTAAACAACTGCGGCTAATTCCACTTAAACTATGTTTGCCAGCGCCATAACTGTGTTGCTGCTGTCCAGATATTAATTCCCTGATGGCAGCAATGGGTTGTTGTAACAAATAGCCATCTTGCCAGCTCAAACTCCGGGGTAAACCCAGCATTTGCGTCCAGTTATGAGCCACCGTCGGATGTTCTGCTTCATCGGGTAGACCGAGCCAGCCGATTAGCACCGTTTCGCCTTGGTGCTGCAGTGTTTGCGGGGCATAAAACTCGAAGCCATAGTCTAGCAATTGAAAATCGTTGCTTATGCTCAGCTCCGCTGGTCCACCATGCATATCAACCGTGAAATACCCACTTAAATTAGTTGAATTATATTCGGCCGAGTCTGAATGAATACCTTGTGGGCATGCTAATAGCAGCCACTGGTCGTCTAGCTGCAGAAGATCCGGGCATTCCCACATGTAAGCTTGTTGCGGATGGCCAAAATTGATGTCCTTAGTCACATAATGACGTTCACACCAGCCTTGGTCTTGCTGTTGCAATAGACTAATCCCGCCCTGTAGCTCTAATGTTTGCACTCCAAGTACTATCCATGATTGCTCGCCCCAATGAAAAAACTTCGGATCACGAACATGGCCAGTATAGTTATCTAGGCCCTCGATAGTTAGCGGCCCTAGCTTTTCAACCTTTCCGTCTGGCTGCAGTAAGGCTTTACATTGATAACTAAGGCGTTGCTCACCATTGCGCACATTACCGGTGTAATACAGCTCAAGGTTCTCTCCATTACTGACCGCGGTTCCTGAATAGCAGCCATCCTTATCGAACCAATCGGTGGGAGCCAAAGCGGCAGCATGGCTTTGCCAATGCACTAAATCTTGACTACTAAAATGACCCCAGTGTTTGTTCTTATGCTCACAACCAAAGGGGTTCCACTGATAAAACAACTGAAAACGCCCCTGATGAAAGCTGAAACCATTAGGATCGTTAATCAGCCCAGTGGCGGCAGCTATATGGTAGCAGGGACGCCAAGGATCAGCGGCGAATTTATCAGTAGTCCATTGCCATGATTCACTCATGCACACTCCAACTCATTTTAAGAATACTTCATTAACTAAGTTCATTTTAAGGATTAAGCCCCACAAACCGCAATCGGTTCCAACAACACCTTGCGTTTTATGTGACGAATGGCACGGTAAAATCAACAAAAAACCAACAAATGCACGATTTAGCTCACAGTTGACACGTTTCACGCTTGAAAGAAGCGCCATGGCAATTATTCTTAGCGGCAATTGAACTGGAACCGATTTCAGCCCAATTTAAGCCAACAAAAATAGATGATTCAACTACGGACTATTAATCGAAAGAAATAACCATGAACAAATTTGCTGCTATTACTATAACAACTGTACTCGCCGCAGCTAGCCAAGCACAGGCTGCAGTGACTATTGAAGGCCAACAAGGCAAGTTAACCATCGGTGGCGACGTTGAGTTTAACGTTAACTATGTGGATAAAGAAAAAGGATTGGCTAGCCTTAATAACGATAAATCTTGGGATCAAGATGGGCGCTTTTTAGTTTCGTTCTTAGGTGAACGCCAACAAGGCGACTACATGCTACGCGCTCTAGCCCAACCCACCTATGGCACCGACGGCGGAGTAGGAACCGACGATGTCTGGTTTGAAGTAGCCAAAAATGATAGCTGGACCTTTCGCCTAGGCCGCTATGAGGCTTACGACATGAACCCCTTAGGGCAAGACGTATTTGTCAGCCACTCCGGCGACACCGCCGACGGAAAATACCTTGACGGAGGCGTATATATTTACCGCATGCTTGAAGGCCGTGGCCGCTCTGGTAGCGCGGGTCAAGCCATGTACAAGCAAACATTTGGCCCTGTTTACCTAGAGGTATCAACCCTATTTGGTGATAACAGTGGCTTCTTCGCTAATGACAGCTACCACGGTTCTGAACTAACTAAAAATAATAAAAATGCCTTTGTTGTTCGCCCCGTTGTGGCCTACAAACAAGGCGCATTTAGCATCGCCGCAGCCTTAGAAACTAACCTCGTCAGCAACTCTACAATCGACACTGAAGGCAACGATATTTCTGACCGTACCGGCTACGGTTTAACTGCCAGCTATAATCAAGATGGTTTAGTGGTAAACCTGAACGCAGCCAGAATGGATGCCTTCAAAGAAAGCGACACCACTTTTGGTGCAAACTTCTTATGGCACAAGTTTGGCCTTGGTTATATTTACGGCATTAACGACATCGATGACGCGAGCGCAGACAAAAAAGTGAGTACCTTCTACGGCTCTTATCAATTTGCCAACGTCATTGTACCGGATTTCTCTATCTACCTTGGTGCTTATGTAAGCAAGCTAAGCAATGTAGATGCAAATGAAGATAACAACTTCGGCGGCCGAGTACGCTTTAAGTACTTGTTTTAGTACGAACAAAACTGCAAACGGTTCCACTTGTTAGCCTAATGCTCTAGGAACCGTTTTTATGGAATATGCAACAGAGGAATTCAACATGTCCGAAAAAGATACAGCCAAGAAGATCCTAGAGCTGATTGGCGGCAAATCCAACATCGCAAGTGCAGCCCATTGTGCAACTCGGCTTCGCTTGGTACTTAACGATACCGAGCTTGCCGATACCTCAGCAATCAAGGAACTTGAACTGGTTAAGGGAGTATTTACCAACAGTGGTCAATACCAAATCATTATTGGCTCAGGCATCGTCAATCGAGTATTTAGCGCCTTAGCCGAGCTTGCGGGTATTACTGAGGCGTCCACCGCAGAAGTGGCAGAGCAAGGTGCTAAACAAAACCCTTTTCAGGCTTTGGCACGTACCCTATCCAATGTATTTGTACCGATTATTCCTGCGATTGTGGCCAGCGGCTTGTGTATGGGGCTACTGGGCTTCCTACGCACCAACGAGCTGATTGCTACCGACAGTATTTGGTATTTGATTTTAGATATGGTGTCCAGTTCGGCTTTCATCATTCTACCGATCTTGATTGGTTTTGTGGGTGCTAAAATATTTGGTGGAACACCTATTTTGGGCGCGACCTTAGGGGAGTATTAACCCACCCGGCGTTGACTAATGCATGGACTGTTGCCAGCGGTTTTCAATCAACCGAATTATTTGGCATGGAAGTGGGCTTAGTTGGTTACCAGGGTACTGTATTCCCTATGCTTATAGCGACTTGGTTTATGTGTAAAGTCGAAAAACGAGTTCGTAAATGGGTTCCAAACTCCCTAGATGTGATTTTAAGTCCCTTTATCATCCTCGTGGTAACAGGCTTTATTTCCTTGGTGGCGATTGGCCCTGCTGGCCGCATGCTGGGTGACGGTATCTCTACACTACTCCTTTATCTATATGAAAATGTTGGAGTATTGGCTGGCTTATTATTTGGTGGCACTTACTCCGCGATAGTCATCACCGGTATTCACCATAGCTTCCATGCTATTGAAGCGGGTTTATTGGGTGACCCTAATATTGGGGTGAATTTCTTGCTACCTATTTGGTCAATGGCCAACGTGGCGCAAGGGGCCGCCTGTTTAGCCGTTGGTTTGAAATTTAAGAATGTAAAAACCAAGGCTCTGGCCATGCCTTCTGGCATATCCGCTTTATTCGGTATTACCGAAGCCGCCATTTTTGGTATTAACTTACGTTACGTAAAACCATTTTTTGCTGGCTTAGCCGGTGGTGCGGTAGGTGGTGCTTATGTGGTATTTGCTAAAGTGGGCATGACCGCAGTAGGTTTAACCGGTATCCCTGGAATTGCCATCGTCCAAAATAATTCGGTAATTCACTACCTTATTGGTTTCGCGCTAGCTTTCGCAGTGGCTTTTGTTGGGGCTTTTATCACTACCTCGGAAAAAGATTAAGTATCGTTAAATGGCGGTTAAACCGCCATAAGCAATGCTACACATCCCCTTTAAGTCTCATCGCTGAGCAACATTCGTTCTCCAAAGTCTGTTTTCCTGACTTTGGAGAATTTGCTAATACAAACTGAGAAGACGACATCAGAGCGTTATAAGTGAAACTACGCTGCAAACCTTACCCTTTTGGTTGCGGTTTCGCAGCAAGTCCAGCTAAGGCATAGGACTCTCTCTCGGCAAAACGCCCCTGATAAGAGAACGCTAAGGCTTCCGATGGTTTGTCTCGAAGTTGCTTAATTAGCACCGAGGCGGCCTCTTTACCCATGTTTACATAGTCATAATGTACCGAGGCTAATGGTGGCTCTAGTACGGTACACAGTTCGTCGTCGCCCACCCCTATAACCGCCACATCTTTACCCGCGGTAAGACCGCATTCTCTTAACGCTTTTATGGTGCCCGCAGCTAGGCGGTCTGTCACCGCAAACACACCATCAGGCCGATAACCGGTATTGAGGGCCAACTTGGCCTGCTGGTAGCCAGACTCTAGACTAAAATCACAGTTGGTTTGATAGTGACATTCAATATTTGCCAGATCGACAGCATCAACAAAGCCTCGTAAGCGCTGTCGGCCTACCGCCACATCGCTTTGCGGAACGCCAATAAACATTAACTTCTTACAATCAAGTTGCGTTAGCTTAGTGCCAGCGAGAAAGCCACTGCGATAATCATCAAAAAATACGCTAGTAAGGCCGTGTAGCGAAAGATCTTGTCCCACAATCACCACTGGTGCGGCAGATTGTTTAAGGGTTTCAATTAGCTCTTGGTTATATTCAGCCATTAACACAATAATACCGTCGACCCCTTTTGAATTAAGCGTCTTAATATTACTGTTGGTTTTCTCTACCTGCATACCTGCATTCATCAGCAAGGTTTGCATATTTTCTGTTTCAATAACTTCACTAAAACCTTGCACCATGGCCGCCACCGACTTCGAGGTAAGCAAAGGCACGATAATGCCGATGGTGTCGGAGTTGCGAGCTTTTAAGTTCTTCGCAGCAATATTAGCAGTGAAGTTACTTTCATCAATCAGCGCTTGCACTTTGGCTCTAACAGTAGCGTTAACCCCAGGACGTTTGTTCAATACGCGAGATACCGTAGATTTAGAGACTCCGGCCATTTCCGCAATATTTGCTATGGTTTTCAACTAATTGATTCCTTGTTACTGAGTCATTGAGCGGAGCCAACGAGCGACATTTTTCAATCACCTTCTGAGAACAGGTTGCCCCGCTTAAAATCATTAATTGTCAGTAATATGTATCGCCAAAATAGGCATTTACTATTGTTTTTATTGGTTTTTTCATAGACTTCAAGCTTCACTTGATTGTAATCGAATTTGTTTTGTTCTGATACGAATTGGTTTAAAAAATCTCAGCAAGCGCTAGATTCAATAGAGGGAAGCGTTATGCCGTATTCCGCTACCAGCGCTTAATATGCCCAGCATAACCCACGCATTCAACAAGCCAAATAAAGCTAACAACTGGCACATTGATTTTTAGCAGAGCAGCGCCTTTTACCGCGGACGAACAACAAAAAAGGCCCTCAAACTGAGGGCCAAATTAGAACTAACAAACAGCAGCTCTCTACACCACCTTTATTTTGCCGCCAACAATTTCAACTCGTTAGCCACAAACTCAACGTGCGGACCAATCACAACTTGTACCGCGGTTTTACTAGGAACAATAACCCCTGGGACATGCTTTTTCAGTTCAGCAACATTCACTTGAGAGCTATCTTTTACTTCTAAGCGAAGACGGGTCGCACAGTTGTCGACCAACACCAAGTTGCTGTTACCGCCTAACATTTGCAATACCAAACCAGCAACATCTGTGTGTGAACCACCAACACTTAGGCTTGCTTCTTCTTCAGTGGCATCTTCACGACCTGGGGTTTTAAGGTTCATTTTTACAATCATGGTTTTAAACACGAAGTAGTAAATGGCGAAGAACACTAGACCTTGAGGGATCAACATATACCAGTTGGTCGCCAATGGGTTACGTGAAGATAGCACCATATCAACTAGACCAGCACTGAAACCAAAGCCCGCCATCCAATGCATTGAAGAGGAAATGAATACTGAAACACCGGTTAGCAGGGCGTGTACAACATAAAGCACTGGCGCAACAAACATAAAGGCAAATTCTAGCGGCTCAGTCACACCAGTAAAGAACGATGCGGTAGCAGCAGCAATCATAATTGAAGCCACTTTAGATTTATTTTCTGCTTTAGCTGTATGGTAAATCGCTAAGGCTGCACCGGGTAAGCCAAACATCATAATGGGGAAGAAACCCGCCATGTAACGGCCTGTTTCGCCCGGTACCGCATCAGCGGCCACACTTAAGAACTTGCCTAAGTCATTAATGCCGGCCATATCAAACCAAAATACAGCGTTTAGAGCGTGATGTAGTCCAACAGGAATTAATAGACGGTTAAAGGCGCCATAGATGCCAGCACCAACAGAGCCCATGCCAGTAATACTTTCACCGAAACTTACCAAGCCACCAAAGATAAGCGGCCATAGGTACATCATGACAAAGGCCACCACAATACCCGCAACTGAGGTAAGAATAGGCACTAAGCGTTTACCACTGAAGAAGGATAAAGCTTTGTGTAACTCAACTTGGTAGAAGCGGTTGTATAATTCAGCCGCCATGATACCGCTGATAATACCCACGAATTGGTTATTGATTTTAGAGAAGGCTAAAGTGCTTGACTCATTAAGTGCTACCAAACCAATTTGTTCAACTGCCCCCGGTGATAACAGAGTGGTAATCACCATGTAACCAATGAAACCAGCCAAAGCGGCTGCACCGTCTTTGTCACGAGACATGCCATAAGCCACACCAATAGCGAACAGTACCGACATATTGTCGATAATGGCCGCGCCGGACTTAATCAAAAATGCGGCTAAGGCACTATTCCCCCCCAACCATTGGGGTCAATCCAGTAACCAATCCCCATTAGGATGGCTGCTGCGGGAAGTACCGCAACCGGCACCATCAGGGCTCGACCAATCTTTTGTAAGTAACTAAACATAATTATCCCTCTTTAACTGGCTATCCATTAACCAAGTTCAACCTATCAGCAAAAATACCGTCAACTTAAGCTTGGTAACACATGTCACTCACACGTGCTTACTATCACCAAGAACTTAATTCGCAGTGTAAATAATAAAAATTCAATCGCAAATAAAGCACTTCAAAAATGTGACAAAGCCAACTTATCACCTTTTAAAACACGCTTCAAATCACATTTTTTTCATAACTTATTTTTCGAAGAGAATTAAATTGCTAAACTACACTAAAATCGACAGGAGGAAAGTCATGAGATTAATACCTTTAACAGATAAAACCCAAGTGGGACGTTGGTCTGCTCTTTATATCGCGCAGAGAATTAAGTCTTTCAATCCTAGTGAAGACCGCCCTTTTGTATTAGGTTGCCCTACCGGAGGCACGCCTTTAGCGACTTACCAACATTTGATTGAGCTCCACCAACAAGGCCAGCTGAGTTTTGAGCACGTTGTTACCTTTAACATGGACGAATACGTAGGCATTGCCAAAGATCATCCCGAGAGCTACCACAGCTTCATGCATAACAACTTTTTCTCGCATATTGATATCAAGCCTGAGAACATTAATTTATTAGATGGTAATGCACCGGATCTAGAAGCCGAATGTGCTCGTTACGAAGCCAAAATTAAGCAATACGGTAAAATTAATTTGTTCATGGGTGGCGTAGGTGTTGATGGCCACATCGCATTTAACGAACCGGCTTCTTCTCTTGCTTCGAGAACACGCGTAAAAACACTTACCGAAGACACTCGCATGGTCAATGCCCGTTTCTTTAATAACATTGAAGAAGTGCCTAAATTAGCCCTAACCGTAGGCGTAGGTACACTACTTGATGCTGAAGAAATCATGATTTTGGTGACCGGGCACAACAAAGCTCAAGCACTTGAAGCAGCCGTTGAAGGCAGTGTTAACCACCTTTGGACAGTATCTGCCCTGCAGCTTCACCCCAAAGCGATGATCGTATGTGATGAGCCCTCAACCATGGAACTTAAGGTGAAAACGGTACGTTACTTCCACGAATTAGAAGCCGAAAATATTAAAAACATTTAGGATCAATACAATGATGTACGCCCTAAGCAATGCAGTAGTTTTTGATGGTAAAGAGCTTTTGACAGGCTACTCCGTCATCGTCGACAAACAGCACGTTATCTCAGTAATAGCCGATACGCTGGTATCACCACAAATTGATGTCATTGACCTTAATGGAGCCACCTTGTGCCCAGGTTTTATTGACTTACAACTGAATGGTTGTGGCGGTGTCATGCTCAACGGTGACTTTAGCACTACCAATCTAGAACTCATGCACCAAACCAACTTAGCCAGTGGCACGACTCATTTCATGCCTACCCTCATCACTACCAATGATGAGGAAATGGAGCAAGCTGTAGCGATTTCTAGGACTCACCAGCAGCATCAAGGTTCTGGTAACTTAGGCTTACATCTCGAAGGGCCCTATTTAAGCGTGGAGAAAAAAGGCATTCATAGCGAGCAACTGATCCGCCGTTTAAACAAACAGCGCTTACAGTTCTTACTCGACAATAGCGATGCCATTAGCAAGGTGACCTTAGCTCCAGAAAACGTCGAGCTTGCCACCATTAGCGCTCTTAAAGAAGCCGGTATATTGGTATCGATAGGCCATACCAACGCCACCTACCAGCAAGCTACGGCAGCGATCAACGCGGGTGCAGGCTTTGCCACTCACTTATTTAATGCCATGAGCCCAATGACCGGTCGAGAACCCGGCGTGGTGGGCGCCATTTTCGATAACAACCTTTACGCGGGGATCATCGTAGATGGCCACCACGTAGCGGCTCCTAACGTGCGGCTAGCTCAACGACTGTTACAGCAGAAACTTTGCTTAGTGACCGATGCTACCGCAGCAGCAGGCGCAGACATCGACAGCTTTGATTTTGTAGGGCGTAAAATTAGCGTACAGGATGGGATTTGCGTCGGTGATGATGGTACACTGGGCGGCTCGGCTTTAACCATGATAGAAGCAGTAAAAAACTGCGTACAATCAGTAGGTTTCTCACTACGAGATAGCCTGAGAATGGCCTCTTTGTACCCCGCAACAGCGATCTCTATGGAACAACAGTTAGGCAGTATTAAATCGGGCTATCGGGCTAACCTCACTGCCTTTGATAAGGACTTCAATGTGACACTTAGCATTAGCGATGGTCACTTAACTCAATTTAAAACGACGCTAGCATGAACGACAAACTGATTGTCAATGTAGACAAAGTAAAACAAGTGAATACCGCCGCCGTGTACGGAATGATAGACCAACAAGGGCCTATCTCCCGGGTCAAAATCGCCGAGCAAAGCCAATTGGCTCCTGCCAGCGTCACTAAAATCACTCGGCAACTGCTGGCTACTGGCTTAATTAAAGAAGTGGCTCAACAAGCTTCCACCGGAGGGCGCAGAGCGATTTCTTTAATGACCGAACAAGCTAACTATTACTTTGTATCGGTACGCTTAGGCCGCGGTGAAATGGATATATCACTGTTCGATTTAAGCGGTATATCGCATGCGCATTGTTGTAAAACGATGACTGAAACCGAACAGCAAGCGCTAGTAGATGATTTACTTACGCAAATTGACCAGTTTATTCAGCAACAGGTAGACAGCAGCGCCAAGCTGATTGCCGTGGCACTGACCTTATCTGGTTTGGTTAATCCCGGTGAAGGCATTGTAGTATATACCCCACATTACCAACTGCGTGACTGCCCGCTGGCTAAATATATAGAGCAGCGCTTCGGCCTGCCCGCCTATATTGGTAACGATACCCGCGCCAAAGCCTTGGCCGAGCATTATTTTGGTGCCACTAAAGACTGTCTCGACTCAATACTCATTACCGTGCATAACGGCACCAGTGCCGGGATTATTGTTAATGGCCGAGTATTCATGAGCCAGCATCGCGATGTGGGTGAAATTGGCCATATCCAAGTCGACCCTTTAGGTGAAAAGTGTCAATGTGGAAACGTCGGTTGTTTAGAAACCATCGTATCAAATAACGCCATCGTAAAACGCATCGAGAAGCTCATCGCCCAAGGCCGTCCTTGTTTACTAAGCACGCCTTTTAACATTAATGATGTTTGCCAAGCAGCAAATCAAGGCGATACCCTTTGCAAGCAGGTATTAGTGCAAGTGGCTACAGTGTTAGGTAACAGTATCGCTATTTGTATTAACCTATTTCATCCACAAAAGATTGTATTAGGCGGGGAAATCATGGCCAGTGAAGCCATATTACTCCCCACTATTCAACAATGTGTAGAGCACCAAGCGCTTAGCTCCTTTAGCGAGAACTTACCAATCACTGTGGCGCATTTTCAAAATAGCCCAACCATTGGTGGCTTAGCATTGGTGAAGCGTGCACTATTGGACGGAAGTTTGCTGTTACGCCTAATCAGTGACAAAGCCGAATAATAAGGCCAGTGTTGAAGTAACGCACCCGCTAGCGCTAATTTAACACTGGCGCGGCTATTATAAATAGCCCACATCTTGATGCCCTTCTTCCCAACTAACGCCCTCAGCTTGGCATTTATTATCAGCCTGCATATTGCATGGCCCAGCGTTAGTTTCTACAGTAACGCTTGCCATCAACTTATCAGCTCGCCTCACTGACAAATCTATAACATTGCGTGCATTTGAGTGTGCTCACTGATTTATACATCCACTCATCACAATGGAAGTATTCTAAAATAAAATATTCGATATTAAGCAATAAGCTAAAAATGCCTATGTTAGGTTTTGGGGTATTTCTAGTGACCGACAAAGAGCAATGCCAACAGGCTGTGCTCAGAGCCATCCGAACTGGCTACCGAATGATTGATACCGCCGCGGTATACGGAAATGAAGATTCGGTTGGCGCGCCTTAGAAGATGCCTATGTGCAAGGCAAGTTAAAAGCCATCGTGGTCTCTAACTTCTACGCATGTGTGTTAACTAACTTCTGCGAAACCGTCACGATAAAACCGATGGTGAATTAAGTTGAGCTGCATGCCTACTTCGTCCAGCCTGCAGCTTTAGAAACCATGAAACATTATAGCGTGCAAGCCGAAGCCATGGGTGCCAATTGGCGGCGGGCACTACAAGCCATTTGAAGAGAAAGTATTACAAGACATCGCACAAGCCCATGGCAAGACCATTGCGCAAGTGAGATTACGCTGGAACATACAGCGTGGTGCAACGGTGTTCCCCAAGTCAACTCGTCAGCATTGAATTGAATAGACCTTTGCTATTTGGAATTTTCAACTTAGCGAACCAGAGGTGGCAATCATTAGTAGCCTAGATTTAGGCTATGAAGTACCGACAGTTAAGCACTTTGACCCAGAATTTGTGCGCGCCGTAAATAACGTAAAGATCCACGATTAGAGACTGGCTTAGCTTTGTCTAAAAGCTAATGGCCAAAGGCAAGTGGCGTTAGCCTTAACGCAAAAAGGGCGGTAATACACCGCCCTTTTGATTTATTTTAAGCCGAGCAAGTCACACCTATACTGTGTTCGCTTTGCCAAAATAATTGCCATTGATCTTCACTAGCAGAACACCCACAATTTCCTGAACAAGAGCCGAGTTTAACAATCTGTAAACGGTGGCGTTTAACCCAAGGTTGTAGCATCGCCAAAGTCGCATCATCATCCATCGAGAAATGCCGAGCAACTTGATTCAGCGTGGCTCCAGGATTTGACTCTATGTACTGTTTAAGCGCTTGTAATATCATATTGCTCTGCCTTCTTTCTTTTTAGAAATAGCACCCAAGTACACATCATCATCGCAATCACTAGTAGTAGAACACTAGCCGACACAGGCGCTTGTTGCCAAGTGGCCAACTGGTAGTAAACCGTGGAGACGCTGTAAGCCAGCAAGGTAGACCACACTGCAATCAATCTAGCCCAGCGCATTCCCAGCTCTTTCACCAAGGCCCCCATGGCCGCAGCACATGGCATGTATAGCAAAATAAATAACATGAAAGACACCGCGGATTCTGGTGTGAAATGTAAAGTTAGTTGTGACATGGTGCTGACATCTACATCATTAGCTTCTGCTGCAGCGGCCAAATCGTTAGTTTGCTCGATTTCGATACCAAGAGGATCGCTGTAATTTAGACCAAGGAAGTTATCGATAATCGTTTGCCCGGCCTCTTGGAAACGTTCCAAATAGGTCCACTGTTCTTCATCTTCGCCCACTTGTGCATATAAGCTATTTAAGGTGCCAATTACCGCTTCTTTAGCAAACAAACCGGTTACAATGCCCACTGTGGCTGGCCAGTTGTCTTTTTCTATGCCCATTGGAGCAAACACTGGAGTCACGACTTGGCTGGCTTTACTTAGCAGTGAGCGGGGTTGCTCTGGAGCGGCTCCCTCATCGCCTAGGTGAATACTATTTAATACACTCAACACCGCCACCACCAATACAATGGTTTTACCCGCGCCTAAAACAAAGCCCCGCACTTTCTGCCAAGTTAATAAAAACACCCCAAATGCTGTCGGCAATTGGTAGTCGGGTAGCTCTAACACCGAGTCTTGAGCGTTACCGGGCAATAAGGTGTATTTGAGCAATAAGCCAGTTACCACTGCGGCGATAATACCAATCAAATACAAAGCAAATACCATGTTCTGCCCTTGCTCGGGGAAGAAGGCTGCCACAAACAAGGCATATACGGGCAAGCGAGCGCCGCAAGACATAAATGGGCTCATCGCCGAGGTCAGTACCCGTTCACGGTGTTTTTCCAGCACTCGAGTCGCCATTACCGCAGGTACCGTACAACCAAAGCCCATAAGCATTGGCACAAAGGCTTTACCAGGCAAACCAATGACCTGCATTGCACGGTCCACCACAAAGGCGGCCCGCGCTAAATAACCTGAGCTTTCCAGAAGCGCCAAAAACAGATACAAACAGGCAATCACTGGAATGAAGGTTGCCACGGTTTGAATACCCACTCCCACTCCACCAGATAACACCAGACTTAACCACTCTGGCGCACCAATGCTAGCTAATAGTTCTTGCACTCCATCAACAAAGATGGTGCCAGCCACAATATCGAAGAAATCAATAAACACCGCACCACCGTTAATGGCGAACATAAACATCACATACATCACCCCTAAAAAGGCGGGGATGCCTAACCAACGATTCAGCAAAACTTTGTCGAGCATGGCTGAGTAATCGCGACGCAACTGGCCTTTCTTACCCACGCTTTCTTGAGTGAGCGAGTAAATAAAGTTGTAACGACTAGCAGCAAGTTCTAGGTCAATGTCGGTAGTAGCAAATTGCTGAGCTGCTTGCTCAAATTCCACCAATTGCTCAGGCAATAACTGCTGGCTCAAGCAGGGGTCGTTTTCCAAAAGACGCAATACTTGCCCCTTATTCATGCTCAATTTAGGCTGCCACTGCTCGGCAAAGGCTTCAATCTGTTCAGAATAAGTGAGATTTAAGGTAGCGCTTTGCTGCGCCTGTTTAACAATTTCCGGTAATTGACGTTTAAACTCATTCACCTGAGCCTTAGATGTGGCCGCTAAACAAACTAGCGGCACATGGAAACGTTCACTAAATTGCTTCACTTTAATCTTCAGCAACTTAGCCTTGGCGGTATCCATTTTGTTGAGCACTAGCACCACTGGCAAACCCAGCTCTTTTAGCTGAATACTTAAATACAAGCTTCTCTCGAGAGCGGCGGCATCAACAACGTTTATGACTAAATCTAAGGGTTCTGTTTGTAGAAAATCACAAGCAATACGTTCGTCGAGTGCACTGGTATCGAGCTGCGGGTCGATATTGTAAACACCCGGTAAGTCTATTAGCTCGGCTTTCCAGTCACCCACCTGTAATAGGCCTGACTTTTTATCGACAGTAATACCACTAAAGTTACCCACTTTTTGTCTACTGCCTGTTAGCGCGTTAAACAAGGTACTCTTCCCGCTATTTGGGTTGCCTACAGTGGCTATCATATATTGACTCATAGTGACTGCACCTCTATCGATTTAGCTTGATTAGTACTTAAGGCCAAACTAATCCCCGGAGCCGATATTTGAATTGGGTCTCCTAACGGTGCGCGTCTGACAATGGTTAGCGTTGTATTGGGCAAAATGCCTAAAGACATTAACTTTTTACGATTCGCTCTAGATAGGTTTTGCAGACTTAAAATTAACGCCTGTTGACCTACAGCTATTTCATCTAATGACATAAAGCCTCCGTGCCAAAACTTAAATAATAATGATTTTCATTTGATTGATTGTGCGACACTCATCACTATTTCGTCTTGATCTGAATCAAGGACTTTTCACTGTTTGATATTTGAACAAGCATTTTTTTAAACGCTTTACTTTGGAAGCCGCTGTTGAAATACGCTACCATTTGGCGACTTATGATTGAGGTAAGCAACAATGTCATTGAAAGACCAATTATCACAGCTGGTATATTCCACTGATCAAGGGCGTATTGAGCCAGAACAACAGCAAGAAACCATTCCCGAAAGCGACGGCTTTATTAAGATCCGCCGAGAAACAAAAGGACGCAAAGGCAAAGGGGTTACTTGCTTAAGCGGCTTTGGTTTAAGTGAAACCGAACTAAAAGCCCTATCTAAGGAAATGAAAAAGTTGTGTGGTGTTGGTGGCAGCGTTAAAGACTATGTGATTGAAATTCAGGGCGATCAACGCGACAAACTAGAAAATTGGTTACAGCAAAAAGGCTACAAAACCAAACGTATTGGTGGCTAAAACCTTTTGCTATTTAATGCTTATTTGGTTATATTCGCCCCGCGTTTTGGGGAGTAGCCGCCATATCCTTTCGGATTACGGGCATTCATCAACATACTTGGTGCCAAATCACCATGGTGAATGCAGCCTTTTATTGGGCCTGGCAAGACCAAATGCACATTAACGCCAATACGAGGTGGGCGGCGTTGTGTGCATTGGTTATTAGCCCACCTCATAACGTGAGACCCTCATGGAAGCTTTATTTACTTCAATCACCGCCGTAGCGATTGCTGAAATTGGTGATAAAACTCAACTTCTAGCCTTATTACTAGCCTGCAAATTTAGAAAGCCAGTACCGATTATTCTTGGCATTATTATCGCCACCCTGCTCAACCACGCTGCCGCCGCTTGGTTTGGCTCTCTGGTGCAACAATGGTTAAGCCCAGAAGTACTCCGCTGGTTATTAGGTTTGTCTTTTATCGCCATGGCTATTTGGGTGCTCATTCCCGATAAGATTGACGAAGAAGATAGCAAGATGCTTAAGTACGGCCCCTTCCTTGCGTCTTTAGTACTGTTCTTCATTGCTGAAATTGGTGATAAAACCCAAGTGGCCACGGTGATCTTAGCAGCCAAGTATGAATCCTTAGTCATGGTGATTACCGGCACCACTATTGGTATGTGTTTAGCCAATGTTCCAGTGGTCTTGCTCGGTAAATTGGGCGTTGAAAAACTCCCCATGACCCTAATTCACCGTTTAACCGCCTTATTATTCTTTGCCCTAGGCCTTACCACTATCTTGTTTTAAGCTTGTTGGTGCACGGTTAATATATGGTAAACTTCGGCAAATTTTATTGTTAAGGATCTATGAATGAAATTTGTTCGTTGGCTCTTAGGCCGCATTATCTTGTTTTTTAACGCCGTATTTGCCCCTAAGAAACCTAGGTTGTCGATAGCAGAACAACAGCAAATTAACCGTAAAACCCAAGGCTTGCAGCTCTATCAATTAGCGGCTTGTCCTTTTTGTGTAAAGGTTCGCCGCGCTATGCGCCGTAATAGCATTACGATTGAACTACGTGATATCAAAGCCCAACCAGAGTATTTAGACGAGTTAGTGAGTCAAGGTGGCTCAAGAAAAGTACCCTGCCTACGGATTGAGCAAGCAGACAAGGTAGAATGGCTGTATGAATCAAATGATATTATTAACTACCTCGAAGCCAGAATTGCTTAAATAATAAAGCTCCGCTAGCGGAGCTTTTTTATTACGCGGTGTTAATCCACTTCCATAACGTTGCTTGGCATAATGTGGCGCAAGCGCTTCCAAATCTCACTGCTGGCAATACCGTAATTACGCACCACATAAAGGGCCTTGTCGTACTCGCCAGACTCAGCCAAGGCAATCAAGTCTTGATAGAACTTATCTACCAATTGGCGAGATTCGGCTTCATCAAAATAAAACTTACCCACGCTTTGATACATGCCTCTGAAACCATTTAATATTAAGGCATACAAAGGGTTACCTGAGGCAAAAGCTAAGCCATGCAACACTTGGTAATCAAATTCAGCATAGGCCTGACCGGTTTGTTCTAAAGACTTATACTGCTCAATTAACTGACGACTCTGCTCTGGATTGTTTTTTAATGCACCACGAATGAAAATCACACTGATATTGGTTCTAGCAGAAAGTAACTGTTCAAATAGCTCTGGAACCCCTTCGGTATCTAAACGCGCCAAGGTCTCTAATACGTTCAAGCCTGCCGTTTCCCAAAAGTTATTCACCTTAGTGGGTTTACCATGTTGAATAGTTAACCAGCCATCACGAGCCAAACGCTGCAAAACCTCACGTAAGGTAGTACGGGTAACGCCAATTAATTCAGAAAGCTCTCTCTCTGCAGGAAGGATTGTTCCAGGTGCAAAACGGTTATTCCAGATCGATTCGATAATGTATTGTTCAGCGAATCCCGCTGGACTTTTTGCTTTTATGACCATTTTTTACTCAGTCTATTTACGTTTTTATTTGGAGGATAATAACAAACCATTAACTAAAGCTAAAGTAAGTGGTTTGAGCTCTAACCTGCAAGCTTGGAATAAATCTCAATTGCCGCATCGTTGGCCAAGATTAATTTGATATTTTTTCTTAAGCTGCTACCAAATCAGCGGCTTATCCCTTACAATCCTGCTCGGGTTTTCCCATGCGAAAACTTGACCTGCCATTTGAATAACAATGAGATTTCAGGATGAATACTAGTCTGTCTAGCGCTTTTGCTAAGAATTTTCTTGGTAACGCGCCTTTGTGGTACAAAAAAGCCATTGTTTTATTTCTAATCATTAACCCCATCGTTTTCTATATAAACCCATTTATTGCGGGTTGGTTATTAGTTGTAGAGTTTATTTTTACCCTTGCTATGGCGCTAAAGTGCTATCCCTTGCAACCGGGAGGTTTGTTAGCCATAGAAGCCGTCGCAATTGGGATGACCTCGGCAGACACAGTTAAACACGAGCTAGTGGGTAACTTTGAAGTAGTTCTCTTGTTGATCTTCATGGTGGCTGGCATCTTCTTTATGAAACAACTTCTGTTGTTTGTCTTCACTAAGATGCTAATCAAAATTAAAAACAAGGCAGTGCTTTCCATTGCCTTCTGTATGGCAGGCGCCTTCTTATCAGCCTTCCTTGATGCCTTAACCGTAATTGCCGTGGTGATCAGTGTGGCCATTGGCTTCTATAGCATTTACCACAAAGTCGCTTCTGGAAAAGACTTTAATCAAAGCCATGACCACACTAGTGATGACCTAAGCAGTGATGACCTAGAAGGTTTTCGAGCTTTTCTTCGTAGCCTAATGATGCACGCCGGTGTGGGTACCGCACTAGGTGGTGTATGTACCATGGTAGGTGAGCCGCAAAATCTAATCATCGCCGACCAATCAGGCTGGAACTTTCTTGAGTTCTTCCTACGAATGGCTCCTGTATCACTGCCAGTGCTGGCCTTTGGTCTTCTCACCTGTGTATTGCTAGAAAAATTTGCCAAGTTTGGCTATGGTGCAAAACTTCCGGTAAACGTAAGACAAATTTTATCTGACTACGACAAATACGAAGATGAAAAACGCAACAACCGTGACCGCGCCAAACTAATTGTTCAAGCTGTTATCGCCGTGTGGCTTGTAGTTGGCTTAGCCTTGCATCTTGCAGCCGTGGGCTTGATTGGTTTGTCAGTGATTATTTTGGCCACTTCGTTCACCGGTATTACTGAAGAACACCAGCTGGGTAAAGCCTTTGAAGAAGCCCTGCCCTTCACCGCACTACTCGCGGTATTCTTCTCTATCGTAGCGGTTATCATTGATTTAGAACTGTTTAAGCCAGTGATTCATTGGGTGCTGTCAATTGAAAACGAAGGCCAGTTGGTTGCCTTCTACATCGCCAACGGTTTGCTATCGATGGTCAGCGATAACGTATTTGTGGGTACCGTCTATATCAGCGAAGTAAAATCGGCTTGGTTAGAAGGTCAAATTACTCGTGACCAATTTGATATGTTAGCCGTTGCCATTAATACCGGTACTAACCTACCCTCGGTCGCCACGCCCAATGGTCAAGCTGCGTTCTTATTCTTGCTAACGTCATCTCTAGCGCCACTGCTTCGCTTGTCTTATGGACGCATGGTATGGATGGCGCTACCTTATACCATCGTGCTTGCTGGTATTGGTTTATTAAGTGTCGAATTTGCACTTGCGCCGGCAACCCAGTTCTTCTACGACATGGGCTGGATTAGCCATCACGTTGCGGACGCAGCGGCAAGCATTTCTGCTGGACATTAAAATTAAAAAAGGCGATGCTCTGACGTCGCCTTTTTAATTGGAGCCTTTGATTATGCTAACATTTTTAAGCAGCATGCCGTACCAACGACGACCTTGGTTTCTGCTTTTTATTACTAGCTTATCACTTGAGTTGTGTGCGTTATTCTTTCAACACGTGATGAAACTCGACCCCTGCGTTATGTGTATTTACGAGCGTGTGGCGATGTTTGGTTTGATGTTTGCGGGGCTTATCGGTTGTGTCGCACCCACAAATATCCTGATTCGTTTAACGGCTTTCGGCTTATGGATAGTCAGCTCGGTTTGGGGCCTACAACTGGCGATTACCCATGCTGATTATCAGATGAATCCTAGCCCCTTCGCTACTTGTGATTTCTTCGCTAACTTTCCACAGTGGGCACCACTAGACAAGTGGATACCTTGGTTATTCAACCCCACTGGCTACTGCGACGAAATCTCTTGGATGTTCTTAGGCTGGTCGATGCCACAATGGCTGATTTTGATATTTGCCGTTTCGCTAGCGGTATCGGTTTCGTTCTTTGCTCTGCAGTGGTTTAACAAGCGAAAATAACGGCTTCAACAAACATAAAAAAAGCCGCTGTCGCGGCTTTTTTTATTGTCTAAATTTACTCACATTCATCTAAAGGCCAACGCACAATATAGTTTTGCGAAGGGCCAACTAATTGCGTTTCGCAAACGATCTTGCCACGAATAGAAGCACCACGTTTATGCATTTCAGAGGCCTTACCCTTGTTTAATAAGGGATGCCATTCAGGCAAAGGCTTGCCTTCAATCAAGCGTTTATAGGCGCAGCTCGGCGGCAACCAATGAAAGGCTTCAACATCATCTAAGCTGATCTTGACGCAATCAGGCACCTTTGCAAAACGGTTTTCATAATCGCTACAGCGACAAGTTTTACTATTGAGTAATACACAAGCAATGTTGGTGTAATACAACTCATCGGTATCTTCATCGATAAGTTTAGACAAACAGCATTTACCACAGCCATCACACAGTGACTCCCATTCTTGGTCAGTCATCTGCGCCAGCGTTTTCTGCTGCCAAAACCCTAATTCACTCACTTACTACTACCTCTGTATTTACCGATATATCTGCGACATTCATCGCTAGTTGGTCTCCCGCGTGCAGCGGGCCAACGCCTGCCGGGGTTCCCGTTAATAACACGTCTCCCGGCATTAAACTAAAACAAGATGAAGCTTCACATAACAGCTGCTGTAAATCGCGGATCATCTGTGAGGTATTACCCTGTTGTTTCAATTTACCGTTTTGGCTTAAAGCTAGGTCAACCTGATTTAACTCAGTTAAGGAGTTAAGCGGTTTAAATGCACTCAACACGCAGCTATTATCAAAGGCTTTAGCGCGCTCCCAAGGGTGGCCGCGTTGTTTTAGTTGCAATTGAATATCACGCAAGGTGAGATCTAAGGCTAAAGCATACCCCCACACCGCATCATCTAACTGTTCTGGTGTGGCATTTTTCAGCGGCTTGTTAATCAACAGTGCTAATTCTAACTCGTAATGCACTTCACCTTTATTGGCCGGAATCGCCAATTGCTCGCTAAAGTTAACAAAGGCGCTGTTGGGCTTGATAAAAAACACCGCTTGTTTAACCGGCGCGCCACCCATTTCTTGCATGTGGTCTAGGTAGTTTTGCCCTACACACACCGCTTTAGCTGCAGGCAGGGCAATTAGCTGGCCCTGCTGATCAAGATGTTGATACATATTAAAATACCGGAGGATAGGAAATACGGTCTGCCAAGGTGCCCACCGCAGCCACAAAGTAATGTGAGCGGTTCCACTTCATCAGTACTCGGTAATTATCGTAGGCCAAATAAACACGGCCATGCGCGTCGTCTGGCTGCACTAGGGAAGCGCGAATATCACGGGTTGGTAAATCAGTACCATCATAGCGGCGCACGCCCAAAGCCTGCCACTCGCTTAAGGATTTGCTTGTCGCTAGACCGAATAGATCCGCATCGAAGTTCTCCGGCAGTTTAACCTGACGTCCCCAAGTTAAATCGTTACTCCAACCACTTTGCGCTAAATAATTCGCCGCCGAGGCCAGCGCATCGGCGGTACTATTCCAGATATCACGGTGGCCATCGCCGTCAAAGTCTTGAGCATAAGCTAAAAACGAGCTAGGCATAAATTGAACCTGCCCCATAGCGCCCGCCCAAGAACCTTTCATTTCTGCAGGGCTAATATGCTGCTGCTCTAAAATATTTAGCGCATTCATCAATTCCTTTTTGAAAAACGCTTCGCGGCGTCCTTCATATGACATAGTAGACAGTGCCGATACCACATTGTAATTACCGGTAAACTTACCGAAATTAGACTCCACTCCCCACAAGGCAATCACGAAACGTGGTTGCACCTGATACTTTTTCTCTATCTCTTTTAATAAAGGATAGTGCTTTTTATATAGAGCTCGGGCTTGTTGCACCTTCCAAGCCGGTACCGCACGAGGTAAATAAGTATCGAGGGTGAGCTTAAACTCAGGCTGCTGTTTATCAGCCTTTACCGCACGAGGATAGAACTGAGCATTGGCAAAGGCGGCGTCAATGGTTTGTTGAGAGATGCCTTGCTCAGCCGCTTCGACTTTAAGTTGCTCTACGTAGTTATCAAAGCCCGGTTCAGCATGTAATGAAAAGGCTGCAGAGAATAGCACCGCACTGATAATTTTCTTCACGTATTTCCCCTTATTGTTGTTTAGCCTTAGCTTGAGCAGCTAAGTGCTGTTTAAGGTAATTTTCTGGTGGCGGAGGAAGCTGTAAATAATAGCCTTGCTCTGCAAATGCCTTTTCTAAGGCTGTGATTTCAACTCTCGCAAAATCTTTAGTTGGACGTTTGGGCACCACCATCACCAACTCTTTGGCTCCCATTAAGTCCAATAGCGAGCTGGGTACTTTAGTAAAATCGTCTTTCTTCTCAATATAGAGATAAGTTTGCTGTTTTTTGAGACTTTTATAGACTGCACAGAACATGAAAATGTTAGTATCCTAGGTACTGATCAGGTTATGCTAAAACGCAGACTATATCAGAATAAATGCTGTGGCGTCATTGCTCGTATACAAATGTAAAAAAGGAATCCACTGTTCATGTCCGGACAGGAAATAGAATTTAAAGGGACAAACTTCACCCTTTCAGTCGTTTACTTAGGAAAGAATGACTTAACATCATTAAATAACAAGCTGATGGAAAAAGTGGCCCAGGCGCCACAATTTTTTAATTGTGCTCCTATCGTCGTAAACATTAGTGAAGTAGACAACAATTTTGATTTCAACCAACTAAAAGACGTGGTCGAATCTCAAGATTTTGTATTAGTGGGAGTCACCGGTTGTACCACGGAACAACAAAAAACCGCTGCTCGCGCAGCCGGTTTAGCCGTAATGACCAGCGGTGGCCAACAAGCTGCAGCAAAACCCATTGAGCCTCCCCCAGAAAAACCCGCTAGCCCAAGCGTTGTGCCCAGTAAAGTGGTGCGTGGACAAATTCGCTCAGGCCAACAGGTTTACGCGCAAAACACCGATCTGGTGATCATTGGCTCTGTGGGTAATGGCGCAGAGGTCATTGCGGACGGCAACATTCATATCTACGGGGCCTTGCGAGGTCGCGCGATAGCCGGAGCCAGTGGCCGTAAAGACAGCAAAATATTCTGCCAAAATTTACAAGCAGAACTCATTTCAATCGCCGGTGTTTATGTATTGCACGAGCAAATTGCTGAACATGCTAATTTGCCTCAATGCATACAAATTGAAGATCGGAAAATCGTATTTGGTAATTTAAGTTAACTTTGTTAACCCATTCATAAAGGAAAGATAATGGCTAAGATTATCGTTGTGACCTCAGGAAAAGGCGGTGTTGGTAAAACAACATCCAGTGCTGCCATTGGCACAGGCCTTGCCATCAAAGGTTTTAAAACAGTAATCGTCGACTTCGACATTGGCTTACGCAACCTAGACCTCATCATGGGCTGCGAACGTCGTGTGGTATATGATTTTGTTAATGTGATAAAAGGCGAAGCAAACCTTAATCAGTCTTTAATTAAAGACAAACGTACTGACAATTTGTACATTCTTCCCGCTTCGCAAACCCGAGATAAAGACGCTCTTACTAAAGAAGGCGTACAAAAAGTACTGGAAGACTTAGCCGAACAAGGCTTTGACTACATCGTTTGTGACTCACCGGCTGGTATTGAGACGGGTGCCATTATGGCCTTGTATTTTGCCGATGAAGCGATTGTTACCACCAACCCTGAGGTGTCTTCGGTTCGCGACTCTGACCGCATACTGGGTATGTTGGCCAGTAAATCACGACGTGCTGAGCAAGGCTTAGAGCCGGTTAAAGAACACTTATTGCTAACCCGTTACAACCCAGAGCGGGTGAATCGTGGCGACATGTTGAGCGTGGAAGATGTTCAAGAAATTTTGGCAATTCCATTGCTGGGTGTCATTCCAGAATCACCGGCAGTACTCAAAGCCTCAAACTCTGGTGAGCCGGTAATTTTAGATAAAGACAGTGACGCAGGCCTTGCCTACGATGACGCGGTAAGCCGCTTAATTGGAGAAAACGTAGATTTCCGTTTCTTGGAAGAACAGAAAAAAGGCCTATTTAGCCGCCTATTTGGAGGATAAGAATGTCTCTTTTAGACTACTTTCGTACTACAAAACAGTCTAAAACGGCGCAAACCGCCAAAGAACGACTGCAAATCATTGTTGCTCATGAACGAGGCCAGCGTAGCGGCCCCGATTATTTACCAGCAATGAAACAAGACATTATTGAAGTGATCAAGAAGTACGTCGATATCGACTCCGACCAAGTCAATGTGAGCTTGGACAATAAGAGTGAAGATATCAGCGTACTAGAGCTAAATATTACGCTACCTGATCAACGCGATTAGCAAATAAAGGCTGACGCCAACCGGTAAGCAACAGAGGAAGCTCTTCTGCTTGCCGGTTTTCTTTCCAACACCAAGACAAGTATTGATTCAGCATCTTCTTACTTGCCAGCACATCTTCGGGTAAGCCTGATTCCTCTGCGACTGTGGCCACGACTTTTTTCAGTTCTTGAATGGCTTTTTTATAGCCCGGATAGTCCACGATACGTTTAATTGGCGCAGGAAAATCGGCAGTCTTAGTTTGTTTAGCCTGCTTAATGAGTTTTAACAGCCTCGTGCCATGAATTCGCAACTCTTGGGCGGGCAAGCCCAAACCTTGCAACTGCGCCATGCTGCTAGGTTGGTAACGGGCTAAGGCCCATAAAGTATCGGCGTGCACCACATTATTGATGGCCAAATCACGGCTCATGGCCTGTTGAACGCGCCAAGCGCTTAAGGTTTTCAGTACCGCTAATTGCTGTGGGCTAAGCTTCCAAGCATTTTTAATGTCTTGATAGGCGGTATCTTGATTAAGCACCCGTTTTTTCAAATCAGCCAAACGCGCGCTTTCTTCCAAGGCAGCTTGATAACGGCCCTGCTCTTCCAGTTGTTGTTTGATTTTCAAATAGGCGGGGAGCAAATAAATCACATCTAAGGCAGCATATTCCAATTGCGAAGCCCGCAATGGTCTGGCTAACCAATCGGTGCGAGACTCACCTTTGTCCAATTCAATGTTTAATTCCGTGGCGATAAAGCGCTGGTAACCAAGGCTTATACCATGGCCAAGAAAAGCCGCTCCAATCTGAGTATCAAATACACTTAAGCCAAATTGACCACTCAGCCGCTGAATAATTTCTAAGTCTTCGCCAAAAGCATGTAATACCCAATGGTGGCGAGCCAGAGCTTGCCACAGCGGCGCCATGTCGAGTTCAAGAGGGTCAAGCAAATAACACTGCTGACCATCGTAAATCTGCAGTAGGCCCAACTGAGCATAATAGGTACGAGTACGAACAAACTCGGTATCAATGGCTAGCACCATAGGCGCCTGCTCATTCAACAAACGTAGCAAAGGCGCTAATTGCGCCTCTGTTACTATCATTTCAAAATTTACGTCAGCCAAAATCAAGGCGTCCTAAGGGATAGCATAGAATAATGCCACCATTTTACGGTTTATCCCTGCTCGCGCAAGGCTCGGCGTAAGATCTTGCCCACATTGGTCTTGGGAAGCTCATCTCTGAACTCTACCAGTTTCGGTACTTTGTAAGCCGTTAAAAACTCACGACAATATTCAATTAGCTGCTTCTCGGTGAGAGAGTCTTCTTTTTTAACCACAAACACCTTAACCGCTTCGCCACTGATTTCATTGGGCACCCCCACCGCAGCTACCTCTAGTACCTTAGCGTTGCTGGCCACCACCTCTTCAATCTCGTTAGGAAACACATTAAAACCCGAGACCAAAATCATGTCTTTTTTACGATCGACAATGTGGAAGAAACCTTGCTCGTCCATAGTGGCTATATCACCGGTGGCAAACCAGCCTCCGGGCATCGCTTCTTGTGTCGCTTCAGGCCGTTGCCAATAGCCTTGCATCACCTGTGGGCCCTTGACTAAAATTTCTCCAGACTCTCCCTGAGCAACTTCTTGGCCATTGTCACCTACAAGCTTTATCTCGGTAGAAGGCGCTGGTAAACCAATACTGCCGTTATAGGCATCTAAATCATAAGGACATACCGTTACCAAGGGAGCACATTCAGTTAAACCATAACCTTCTATCAAGCGGGTGCCGGTGATGCTTTGCCAACGCTCAGCAACCGCGCGTTGTACAGACATTCCACCACCTAAAGAAAGACGTAGAGTGGAGAAATCCAAATTGGCGAAATCATCGTTATTTAACAGCGCATTGAATAAGGTATTTACCCCAGTAATGGCGGTGAACGGAACCTTACTCAACTCTTTGACAAAATTAGGAATATCGCGAGGATTGGTGATCAACAGGTTTTGGCAACCCAAAGAGAAAAACAGCATGCAGTTCGCGGTTAAAGCGAAGATATGGTAGAGCGGCAAGGCCGTCACCACCACTTCCTTTTCGGTCTCTAAACACGGTCCAACAATCGCTTCTGCTTGCAGTAGATTAGACACCATGTTGCGGTGCGACAACATCGCACCTTTGGCCACACCGGTGGTTCCACCAGTATATTGCAGAAAGGCTAAATCTTCGCTTTTTACCTCAGGGCGCACGTACTGCAAATGCTGGCCTTTTGATAAAACGTAACGTAAAGACTGGGCATGCGGTAAATGGTACTTAGGCACCATTTTCTTAATGTACTTCACCACAAAGTTCACCAAGGTGCGTTTAGTGGCGGAAAGTTGGTCTCCTAAGCGAGTTAAGATGACATGCTCTACGCTGGTTTCTTCTACGATTTCTTCCAAAATATGGGCGAAGTTAGACACGATAACAATCGCCTTAGCGCCACTGTCGTTTAATTGGTGTTTAAGTTCACGTGGTGTATACAAAGGATTAACATTCACCACCACCATGCCAGCACGCAAAGCGCCAAATAAACAAATTGGGTATTGCAACAGGTTGGGCATCATTAAGGCTACTCTGTCGCCGGCTTTTAACTTAAGTTCATTTTGTAAGTAGGCTGCAAAGGCGCGCGACTGCTCTTCTAAGCGTCGATAAGTTAACACCTGCCCCATGTTGATATAAGCAACTCTGTCAGCATGCTTGGCTGCGCCTTGTTCAAACACCTCAAGCAAAGACTGATAGCGAGTGGGATCTATTTCTGCTGGAACATCCTCAGGGTACCGATCAAGCCAAACCTTTTCCACGCAGTTCTCCTAAAACAAGTTGGTTACGTTAAGTATAATCAGTCTGCCATTTTAATTATTAAACTTATAAGAAGCAGACTCTGCAGAGACCACCTTAGAGTGAAAGCTCTACATATTTTAAACAATTGTTTCATACAGCGTTTAAAATAACAATAATTTAACATTAGCCGTAACAAATATGATCAGGAATAGTGAGCGAGCTCAAACAATTGTATTGAGGTATTGCTGAATGGCGAATGCCACAGCGGCGGGGTTTTCCATGTGTAAATGATGGCCTCCCGCAATCAAGCAAGTATCTAACTGGCTAAACCACTGTTGACGTTGAATTAGCTGTGAGTGGGAAATTAAAGGAAACTCTGCAGCAGCGATGAGCAAACTTGCAATGCTGACTGACTGGCAGATGTTTTTCGCCTGAGACTCGCTAAAACGCAATGGCGAGCGAAGCTTTAACTTTTCATCATGGCGCCAGTACCATGAATCATCACGCCATACGGTGGCCCGCTCAACCAATAGGCGGCTATTGGCTTCACTGAGTCCGCTGTTAACAGAGCGTAGTTTTATCGCCTGTTCTAAGTGACTAAAGCCCTTGGCTGGACGCAACTTATGGCGTTGCATTATAGCCTGAGCCAAATGCTCGGTGGTGGCTGAATCAGGCAAGCTAAGCGGGCCAATGCCATCAATAAACACTAGGCCTCGCAACAACTCGGCAAAGGCGGCAGCAAAAGTACAGGCCACCAGCGCGCCCAAGGAATGTCCCACTAGTACCAGCGGCTTATCTAGTTTAAGTTGGTTTATTACGGCATAAACATCATCGACATAATCGACAAAATGGTAGTAGTCGTGACGATGTTTTGAATGGCCATGACCGGGAAAGTCAATCGCGATACAGTGTTGCTGAGGAAACTGCTTAATTAAAGGGACAAAGCTGGCGGCATTGTCCATCCAGCCATGTAACATTAATAAGCAATATTGGCTATCGCCAGCTTGCTCTAGGTAGGCAATATCTAGGCCTGCGATAGTGGCTGAATTTAACACAAATAAAACGGCTCTTAGGCAAACAAATCAATGCCAAACAGCTCATTTACCTGTTGGCGTTTAAGTTGATTAGCCACATCTTGATAATGAGAAATAGCCTCTCCACCACTGCCAATATTTTGGTCGTAGCGAAGTTTTTCGACACTTTGTTCATCCATTACCGCCCAGGGAACAATCCCCTTTGGCGCCTTTGTCACAACGCTAACTTCAGTACTGCTGCTAGCGGATTTAAGCTTAGGCTGCTGCGGTATGGGCTGGCCAAGGCCCTGAATCTTCAAGTTTATTTTCCTCTACTCTATTCTCTACCAGGAAGCTTTTTCCAAGTCACCTTGTCACGAAGATAGACCGGTTCAGCATGTTCAGCTGCCACCACATCCCCTTGACTAAAGGCGTATTGAGCATAGTTAAGCATATCTCGTGCCGAAGGATAAAGTACGCTTTCAAGTATCTTTGCGCCAGAATATTGACTAGCCAGTAGCTGTTGATAGCTCTGCCAACCGGTGCCCACTGCTGCAGCCACTTGAGCGCTACCGCTAAGCAGTTCAGGTTTAATGACTTGCTCTTGCTCCAGCAAACACATCAACCCCTCTTGTAGTTGGTACTCGCCCCAATAAACTTCACTCATACGCGCATCAATAGCGGCAAAACAATGTTCAGCTTGAGCACTGCGATAGGCCTGTTGCGCCATCGCTTGCAGCGTGGATACTGCCACCAAGGGTTTGTCGGCACCAAAAGCAAGCCCTTGCGCGGTGGCAACACCAATGCGAACGCCAGTAAAGCTGCCTGGGCCACGGCCAAAAGCAATGGCGTCTAATTGCTGAAGACTCACACCCGCTTGAGCCAAAATTTGCTCAACAAAAGGAAGAATTCTTTGGGTATGATCTCGCGGACTATATTGCTCGTGACTTAGGATCTCACCTTGCCATTGCAAGGCAACCGAACAATTTTCAGTAGAAGTATCTAAAGCTAATATGTTTGCTGTCATGTTTCCTCAGCGTCTTTTTTAACAAATTCCAGCACCTTCGATAATTCTCGAGTGCGCGGCATCGCCGGTAAACTGCGAATAAACAGTGAACCATAGTCTCGATTGACGATGCGGTTATCACAGATAATCACCACCCCATGATCAGTTTGAGTGCGGATCAAACGCCCCACTCCTTGTTTTAAACTGATCACGGCTTGCGGCAAATATACCTGACGAAAGGGATCTCCGCCACGTAAACGGCAGTCCTCACTCTTAGCTTTTAATAAAGGATCATCTGGCGCAGCGAAGGGGAGCTTATCAATAATCACGCAAGACAAGGCCTCTCCAGGCACATCCACCCCTTCCCAAAAAGTACTGGTGGCCACCAACACTGCGTTACCATCTTCCACAAAGTCTTTGAGTAATTCTTGTTTACCTGCCTCACCTTGCACCAATACCAGTAGTTCGGTGCGCTGACGTAATTCTGCGGCCACTTTTTGAATCATGCGATGGCTGGTACAAAGAAAGAAGCAGCGTCCACGGTTGGCTTCAATCACTGGCGCCAACTGGTCTAAAATCAACAGCTCGGCATTGTGTTGCTTGGTCTCGGGTAAGTAACGCGGTACACATAACAACGCTTGGCGCTGATAGTCAAAGGGGCTGTCCAACAATAAGCTCTTTACTTGTTGCAAGCCCATTTGACTTTGAAAATGTTCAAAATTGCCGTCCACCGCCAAGGTCGCCGAAGTGAATACCCAAGCCGCATCACGCTCTTGCACTTCCTGATTAAAGCGCTCAGCAATATTCAGCGGCGTAATATTTAAAGTGAAATGTAAACGAGTGGTTTCGTACCAATAACTAAAGCCGGTGGCATCGACATCCATTACTTTATCAAATAACAGGCGCATTTTAGCGAGGCGTTCAAAGCAGGAATCTGCCAGTTCACAACGCGATAAGGCAAGTTTCAGCACTTGATAGACAAAGTCCATATCTTCTTTTAGCGCTTGCATCATTTCGCCAAAACGAGACTGCTTAGCCAAGGGCCGCCATTCACCGCGATCACGCAGGCCTTCAAAAGACAAACGGCATTGGCGAATACGGCGCTCTAATTTCTGCGCCGCTTTTTGCAATTGCGCCATGTCACGCAGTTCAGTCTTGTAGGCCAACTCAATATCACTGCACAAATCTAAAATTTGGCGACTGGAAAAATGCTGTCCAAAATAGCTAGCGGCAATATCGGGCAGCTGATGGGCTTCATCAAAAATAAACGCTTCAGCCTCAGGGATGAGCTCTCCAAAACCGGTTTCTTTCACCACCATATCGGCGAAAAACAGGTGATGGTTCACCACCACTAAATCGGCATCTAAGGCCTTATTACGCGCCTTAACTAAATAACATTCTTTATAAGAAGGACATTCTCTTCCCAAGCAATTATCGTTAGTGCTGGTGATTAATGGAAAGACGTCTGAGCGCTCGGCAATTGGCCCTAAATCACTGATATCTCCAGTAGTCTCGCCTTGTGCCCAGTTTTTAATTTTCACTAACTCGGCTAAGGTCGCGCGATCTTGGCCACTGCTATAGTGGGAAAAGCTATTTAAGCGCTCGATGCACAGATAGTTGGCTCGCCCTTTCAGCAAGGCTACCGAATGGGTGTAATTCAAGGCCTTTTGCATACGCGGCAAATCTTTGTTGAAGAGCTGGTCCTGCAGCGCCTTACTACCGGTACTAATCACCACTTTTTTGCCACTGTCCATCGCCGGAACTAAATAAGCGAAGGTTTTTCCGGTGCCCGTGCCCGCTTCAACTAACAGTTGCCCAGCATGCTCAATGGCATCGGCAACAGCGCTAGCCATTTCATGTTGTTCGGGACGTGGGGAGAATCCACTGATGGCCTTAGATAAAAGCCCATCTTTGGCAAAATACTGATGTTTCAATGAGAGTTCCGGCAAGCGTTAATTCGCCGCAACTATACCAGCCGAATTAATGAAGACCAAACTTAAGCCTAAACAAACAAGTCAATATCATGGGGGTCGTCGGGGTCCGGTTTATTTTTGCGCGCGTTTTGTTGCTCACTAGGGTGCTTAGGTCGCACTTTTACATCGTTTTGCTCAGCAACCTTACCTTTTTTCACCACCTTGGTAGTTTTAATTGGTGGGGTTTTCCCATCAGGCTTTGCCAATGGTCTAGGCACGATTGGCAAAATAGCATCTTGGCTCACGCTGCACCCTCCTTTAATGGCTTCTCCACTTAATTATCGGCTATTTTTTGAACAACTTTAAGTGAATAACAAAAACCCTTGAAAAAAGGTTGCAATTTAGCGCTGTCTTGGTAAGTTTATGGGCATTATTGCCAAGGCGGCAAAGTTACGTTGACAGGAACGAAAATGATTTTTAACCAACTGAAGCATCACCACCACCATCATCCAGAATAGGCTTCAGGCGGTTTTCTGCTGGAAGCAAATTGGCAGCTTCCGGTGGTAAGATATAACAATATTATAAACCCCCGGAAGGTTACCCTCCGGGGTTTTTTAGTTTTATAATTAGGGATAACAACATGACAGAGCAAAAACGACTACGCATCGCCATCCAAAAATCAGGACGACTTAGCGATGATTCACAGGCACTCTTAAAAAGCTGCGGAATGAAAATCAACCTCCGCCAACAACGCCTGATTGCCCACTCAGAAAACATGCCAGTGGATTTATTACGCGTACGTGATGACGACATTCCAGGCCTAGTAATGGACGGCGTAGTTGACTTCGGTATCGTTGGCGAAAACGTATTAGAAGAAGAAACCATGTTGCGCTCAGCCAAAAATGAGCCAACTGACTGCGAAATTTTAAAACGTCTCGATTTTGGTGACTGTCGCTTCTCTCTCGCAGTAGCAGAAGAATTCAACTACACCGGCCCTCAATGTTTAGCCAATAAACGTATCGCCACTAGCTACCCTGGTATTCTTAAACGTTACCTTGATGCGCAAGGCGTACCATTCTCAACCTGTATGCTAGCAGGTTCGGTAGAAGTAGCGACTCGTGCTGGCTTAGCCGACGCTATTTGTGACCTAGTTTCTACCGGCGCAACCCTTGAAGCTAATGGTTTAAAAGAAGTAGAAGTGATTTATCGCTCACAAGCGGTTCTCATTAAATCAAAAAACAAACTTAGCGACGAACACCAAGAACTGCTCGACAAATTATTGATGCGCATGCAAGGCACCATGGAAGCCAAAGAAAGCAAGTACATCATGTTACACGCACCTAAAACTCACCTAGCCCAAATTGTTGACCTACTACCCGGTAGTGAGCACCCTACCGTGTTAGCGCTAGCGGGTGATGAAGATAAAGTGGCTCTACATGTAGTCAGTACAGAAAATCTTTTCTGGGAAACTATGGAAAAATTGAAAGCCTTAGGTGCCAGTTCGATTCTGGTGATGCCCATCGAGAAAATGTTGAGATAAAAGCATGCAAACGGTTATTTGGAACCAACTCACCGCCGAACAACAGCAACAAGTGCTATCTCGCCCTGCGGTAAATAGCTCTACTGATATAGCCAGTATTGTTAGCGATGTTGTTGAGCAAGTTCGCCAACAAGGCGACCAAGCGCTAATCGCTTTGGCCGCTAAATTTGATAAGGCCGAGTTAAGCTCGGTGCGAGTCAGCCAAGCTGAAATCGATGCGGCAGAACAAGGCTTAAGTGAACAATTCAAACAAGCAGTTAAACAAGCCAAAAGCAATATTGAACGTTTTCATCAAGCGCAAAAGCCTCAAGCCATCAGCTTGGAGACTCAAGCCGGCGTCCGCTGTGAAATGCACTATGCTGCTATCGCTAAAGTCGGCTTATATGTTCCTGGAGGCACCGCGCCACTGCCGTCTACGGTATTGATGCTAGCCATTCCAGCCAGTATCGCCGGCTGTAAAAAGGTAGTGTTAAGCTCACCACCGCCGATTGCCCCAGAGATTTTGTACACCGCTAAACTTTGCGGTGTAGACGAAGTTTACGCGGCCGGTGGTGCTCAAGCGATTGCAGCCATGGCCTATGGCACAGCAAGCGTCGCTAAAGTAGATAAGATTTTCGGCCCCGGTAATGCTTTTGTAACCCAAGCGAAACAGCAAGTAAGCGGCGATCACGCAGGTGCCGCGATTGATATGCCAGCTGGTCCTTCAGAAGTATTGGTAATTGCCGACGAGCAAGCCAATCCAGCGTTTGTGGCTGCCGACTTATTATCGCAAGCCGAACACGGTCCTGATTCTCAAGTTATTTTGGTCACCACCAGCGAGCAGCAAGCGGCAGCGGTTAACCGTGAGTTAGAGCGCCAACTAGCACTACTCAGCCGTAACAATATTGCCGACCAAGCGCTCGCTCATAGCACTGCGATTGTGGTTGATGAATTAGCTCAAGCGGTACAAGTAAGTAACCTTTATGGGCCAGAGCACTTAATCGTGCAAACCGAACAAGCCCGAGACTTACTGCCTGAGATTGAAAATGCCGGTAGTGTATTCCTTGGTCAGTGGACGCCAGAATCAGTGGGCGATTATGCCAGTGGCACTAACCATACTCTGCCTACCTATGGTTACACCCGCACCTATTCAAGCTTGGGAACCTTGGACTTCATGAAGCGTTTTACGGTGCAAGAACTTACTGAGCAAGGTCTAAAAGATCTCAGCTCAGCGGTGATCCCAATAGCCAATGCAGAAGGCCTAGATGCACACCGCCGCGCGGTCACCCTGCGCTTAGGTGAGGAGCAGTAATATGTCAGTATCCTTACTAGCCCGTAAAAAGATCCAACAATTAGTGCCATATCAAAGTGCCCGTCGCATCGGTGGAAGTGGAGAAGTATGGCTTAACGCTAATGAAAGCCCCGAAGTCAGTGAGTTTAACTACGACGGGGATCAACTCAACCGCTATCCTGAGTTTCAGCCACAAGCCTTAATTGAAGGTTATGCCAACTACGCAGGCCTAGAATGTGAGCAAGTGTTGGCCAGCCGCGGTGCCGATGAAGCGATTGAAGTACTTATCCGCGCCTTTTGTGAGCCCGGCCAAGATAGCATCGTAATTTGCCCGCCTACTTACGGCATGTACTCGGTAAGTGCAGAAACCATTGGGGTAGAGATTAAGTGTGTTGAGTTAGATGAAAACTTCGACCCAGACTACGCCGCGCTGTCTCAGGTAGACACCAAAATTATCTTCCTTTGTGCCCCTAACAACCCCACCGGCAATATGTTGGATCATGCCAAACTGTGCGCCCTGTTGAGTGCTCAGAAAGATCGCGCTCTGGTGGTAGTAGACGAAGCCTACATTGAGTTTTGCGAGCGCCAAAGCGTGGTATCACTGTTGGCCGACTACGACAATTTAGTCATTACCCGTACCCTTTCCAAAGCCTTCGCTCTGGCAGGCCTGCGCTGCGGCTTTACCTTAGCTAATGCTGAAGTGATCGAGGTGATGAGCAAGGTGATAGCACCTTACCCCATCGCCCGCCCAGTGGCAGAAATTGCCGCGAAGGCATTAAGCACCGAGGGCTTAGCGGTTATGCGTGAACGAGTGGCCCGCTTAAATGCCATTCGCTGCCAAGCAGTAGAGGAATTAAGTAAACTCAGTATTGTGAAGCAGATCTTCCCAGCCACCGGAAACTACATACTGGTGCGCTTTGATGATTCGACGCGGGTATTTAGTGGCCTTGCCGAACAAGGCATCGTACTGCGTGACTTTGCCAACAAACCGCGCCTAGACAACTGCATCCGCATTACTATCGGCAATCAGCAAGAAATTACCGCCACAGTATCAGCTATTCAAGGATTGGAGCGAGCGAAGTGAGCCAAGTGAAACAAAAAATACTATTCATCGACCGCGATGGAACGATGATCGATGAACCCATCACCGACAAGCAGGTAGACAGCCTTGCCAAAGTGAAGCTAGAACCTCAGGTGATTCCGGTACTCCTCAAGCTGCAAGCTAACGGCTATCGTTTAGTGATGGTGACTAACCAAGATGGTTTAGGTACCGACAGTTTTCCAGAGGCGGACTTCCATCTAGCCCAAGACTACATGATGGATATCTTTGAGTCTCAGGGGATTAAGTTTGATCAAGTGTTGGTATGCCCGCACTTCGAGGAAGATAACTGCAGTTGCCGTAAACCCAAGCTGGGCTTAGTGAAGGAATACCTAAAAAGCGGCGTGATTGATTTTGCCCACTCTTATGTGATTGGCGATCGCCACACCGACATGCAGCTAGCTGAAAACATGGGCTTGGAAGGACTGCAATATCAACGTGATGGCTTAAACTGGCCAGCCATAGAAAAGCGCCTTACCCAGTTAGGCCGTAAAGCCAAGGTAGAGCGTAATACCAAAGAAACTCAAATTAGCATTGCGGTGGATTTAGACAACGCCGGTGGTAGCCAAATTGATACCGGCCTCGGTTTTTTCGACCACATGTTGGACCAAATTGCCACTCATGCCGGTTTCCAGCTGAATTGCAAAGTGGTGGGCGACTATCACATCGACGACCACCACAGCGTTGAAGATACTGCTATTGCCTTAGGCCAAGCACTTAAACAAGCCTTGGGTGACAAACGTGGCATAGGCCGTTTTGGCTTTGTATTACCCATGGACGAATGCCTAGCCCAGTGTGCTTTAGATTTAAGTGGCCGCGCCCATCTTGAATTTAAAGCCGATTTCAGCCGTGACAACATCGGTGACTTTGCCACCGAAATGGTGCCGCACTTCTTCCGCTCCTTAAGCGATGCCATGGCCTGTACGCTGCACCTAGAAACCACTGGCAAAAACACCCATCACATGGTGGAAGCGCTGTTTAAAGTATTTGGTCGCGCCCTAGGTCAAGCCATTGTTAAATCAGGCGACGCCCTACCCAGCAGCAAAGGCATGTTATAGGCGCTCAGCGAAAAAGGACAAGTAACAATGAATGTAATTATCGACACAGGATGTGCCAACCTTTCCTCGGTAAAATTCGCCGTAGAACGCTTGGGCTATCCGGTGACAGTGAGCCGCGACCCTGCGGTGATATTAGCCGCCGACAAGCTGTTCCTACCCGGAGTGGGCACCGCTAGCGAAGCCATGCAAAACCTGGCAGAGCGCGAACTGATCGACTTAGTCAAGCAGGTTAAAAAGCCCTTATTGGGGATTTGTCTCGGCATGCAAATGTTGGCCGAATTCTCCATTGAAGGTGGCGCTAAAGAAGCAGAACAACCCATTCCATGTTTAGGTCTAATCCCTGGTACAGTTGCCTTAATGCAACCTAAAGATGGTCAACGCCTACCGCACATGG
Source organism: Agarivorans gilvus (assembly GCF_001420915.1). Lineage (NCBI taxonomy): Bacteria > Pseudomonadati > Pseudomonadota > Gammaproteobacteria > Alteromonadales > Alteromonadaceae > Agarivorans > Agarivorans gilvus. The sequence goes on from NZ_CP013021.1 coordinate 795,931, forward strand.
GTTGGAACCAAATTCAGCCACAAGCCGGCCACCCACTGTTTAAAGACATTGAAGCTGGCAGCTACTTTTACTTTGTGCACAGCTACGCGCTACCGGTAAATGATGCCACCATCGCCGAGTGTGACTATGGCAATGCCTTTAGCGCCGCGGTGAACAAAGACAACTTTTACGGCGTACAATTTCACCCCGAGCGCAGTGGCCAAGCTGGTGCGCAATTAATCAAAAACTTCTTGGAGATGTAGGCATGATCATTCCTGCTTTAGATTTAATCGACGGAAAGATTGTGCGTTTGTTCCAAGGTGATTACGCACAAAAAACCATTTATGGTGACGATCCTCAGGCGCAATTTTCTGACTACCACAAACAAGGGGCAGATTGGTTGCACCTAGTTGACCTAGATGGAGCAAAAGATACCAGCGCTCGCCAGCTAGATGTGATTGCCCAACTGCTGAAAAACACTCCCGCCAAAATTCAAATTGGTGGCGGGGTGCGCAGCGAACAAGACGTAAAAGACTTGTTAGCCGCTGGCGCCGAGCGCGTGGTTATTGGCTCAACTGCAGTGAAACAACCCGAAGTGGTTGCCCAATGGATGGAAAAATACGGCGCCGAGCACATTGTATTGGCGCTGGATATCAACATCGATGAGCAAGGTAACAAGGTAGTGGCGGTGTCGGGCTGGCAAGAAGACAGCGGCGTCACCATTGAAGAATTAGTGGCAATTTACGCCCCTGTGGGCCTTAAGCACGTACTGTGTACCGATATTTCAAAAGACGGCACGCTGGCTGGCTCTAACGTGAAACTATACCGTGAACTGTGTGCCCAGTATCCAGACATTCAATGGCAAAGCTCTGGTGGCATTGGCTCATTAGATGACATCGCCGCGCTTACTGATACCGGTGTAGCCGGGGTGATAGTTGGCCGAGCCCTGCTCGAAGGTAAGTTTAATGTAGAACAGGCCATCGCTTGTTGGCAGCAAGGAGGCAACAATGCTAGCTAAACGAATTATTCCCTGCTTAGACGTTAAAGACGGCTTGGTGGTAAAAGGGGTGAAGTTTCGTAACCACGAAATCATTGGCGACATAGTACCGCTAGCCAAACGCTATGCTGAAGAAGGCGCCGACGAGTTGGTGTTCTACGACATTACCGCCAGCTCTGATGCACGAGTGGTAGACAAAAGCTGGGTGAGCCGCGTGGCTGAAGTTATCGACATTCCCTTCTGTGTAGCTGGCGGGATTAAAACCATTGAAGACGCCAACCGCACCTTGCAAAATGGCGCCGATAAAATTTCCATTAACTCGCCTGCCCTCGCCGACCCTAGTTTAATCACTCGCTTGGCCGATAAATTCGGGGTGCAGTGCATTGTGGTAGGTATCGACTCTTATTACTGTGACGAAACCAAGCAATACCAAGTGAAGCAGTTTACCGGTGATGAAAAACGCACCGTAACCACGGCGTGGAACACCTTTGACTGGGTAAAAGAAGTACAAGCGCGTGGCGCAGGTGAAATTGTACTTAACGTAATGAACCAAGATGGGGTTCGCCAAGGTTACGACCTAGAGCAACTAAGCCGGGTACGCGAAATTTGTAAAGTGCCCTTAATCGCCTCGGGTGGTGCTGGTGAAATGCAGCACTTTAAAGATGCCTTTAAGATTTCTGACGTAGACGGCGCACTCGCCGCCAGCGTATTCCATAAAAGCATCATTAATATTGGCGAGCTAAAACAATATCTAAAACAACAAGAGGTAGCGATTCGACTATGAGCCAGTTTGAACAACTCAACCAACAAATTGACTGGGACAAGGTCGAAGGCTTAATCCCTGCCGTGGTACAAAATGACCACAGCGGCCAAGTCTTGATGCTAGGTTACATGAACAGCGACGCGTTGAAAAAGACCTTAGACAGCCAACAGGTCACCTTCTATAGCCGTACTAAACAACGTCTATGGACCAAGGGCGAAACCTCTGGCAACGTGCTGCAGCTTAAAAGCATTAGCTTAGACTGTGACCAAGACACGCTGCTAGTGGCGGTTGACCCGATTGGCCCAACCTGCCATAAGGGTACTCAAAGCTGTTTTGATGGTCACCAAGAGCCCAAGCTCACTTTCATTGCCCAGCTACAAGCGGTACTGGCCGAGCGTAAGTCTGCCGATCCTGAGCAAAGCTACACCGCTAGCCTATTTGCCCGCGGCACTAAGCGTATCTCACAAAAAGTCGGCGAAGAAGGCGTAGAAGTAGCCCTAGCGGCCATGGCCAACGACCGCGAAGAGCTAATCAACGAAAGCTCCGATCTGCTCTACCACTTGCTAGTACTGCTAGAAAAACAAGAAGTCGGCTTCGACGAAGTCGTTGCCTGCTTGCAAGCACGGCATAAGTAAGACTTCGCCTAAACATAACTCAGCCACATCTTAGTATGTGGCTGAGTTGTTTACGGCGACCAGCAATAGTTCACGGCATTATCACTCAGTAGGTGCTTACCCGCCGTATCAGAGTCTGGCAAGATCCAAGCGCGCCAATCATCATGAAGCGTATCCTGAACCTGTTAATACTACCCGAGCCTGTTTCTCTCTAGATAGCTTAAACCCTCAGCAAAATCCGAAAATTAATCATTTGTTTAAATACTGATTAATTTTTGTCATATCGCTCTGCCTGCGCTCTCTCTATAATTAATCACACGTATAATAACTTAGAGTTAAGTTGTGACAGAGACTAGCAGAAAAGCAGGACGCCCCAGTGACAGTATCGACGCTAGACAAAAGCTTATCGACCACGCTCGCGAGCTTTTCACCCATATGGCCTACGATAATGTCTCCACTCGACGCATCGCTAATAGGGCCAATGTTAATGTCGCGATGATCCGCTACTACTTCGGTAGCAAAGAGGGGCTATTTGAAACCATGTTGCGAGAAACCCTCGAACCTATGAAGAAGCAAGTGCAACTGATGGTCCAAGATAGTTCACAAAAGAATTTTCTCGACATCATGCGCACCTACTATCGTGAAATGTTTAAAGCCCCCCAATTTCCTCGTTTGGTATTTCAAGTTATGCACATGGATAGCTCCGATACCCAGCGAAAGCTACTAGAAAAAGTATTCACCGACATTAGTCAGCCGATGCAAATGCTAATGTTCGAGAAGCTGGTAGATAGCAACATATTAAGACCCGATGCTAATCCTAAGCTATGTAAAGTGTCTTTTATCAGCTTAATGGTGTTCCCATTTATCGCGCCCCAATCGCTGCTTGCTATTCACGGGATTGAGCTTTCTGAAGAATTTCTTAATCAACTGTTAGAACACAATATACAACTTATGACACATGGTTTCCTTCAAACCAGCGACCTGCAGGAATAACACTTATGAAAATCAATAAAAAACTACTGTTCTTTCCGGCGTTCGCGGTAGGCATAATTGTCTTAGTACTGGCGATCAAACTCAAACCGGAACTCCCGGTTAGGCCAGCAAGTGATCGTGCCCGTTTAGTGGAGACTCTAGCACTGCAACTGCAAGCAATGGCTCCGCAAGCGATTGGCTACGGCAAAATTGAACCTAAGGTTGAGTGGAAGGCCATCGCAGAAGTCACCGGTAAAATCGTCTACCGCCACCCTAAATTGGAAAAAGGTAAAATTCTTCAAGCAGGAACAGAAATACTGCGCATCGATCCACTCGACTATGAACTCAAATTGGTTCAAGCACAGGCGGATCTTAAATCGGTACAAACTTCTCTCGCCAAACTAAGCCAAGAAGAGCAAAATTTAAAGCAAACACTGACAATTGAGCATAATCGCTTAGTGATTGCCAACAAAGAGCTCGAACGTAAGCAAAATTTACGTTCCAAAGGACTTATCTCGCAATCGGAAGTGGATCAGCAAGAACAAAGCACGCTTTCACAACGCAAGCTAGCACTCGACATCGAAAATCAAATCGCCTTGATGCCCGACGAAAAACGGGTCGCCGAAGCCTTGGTCAAAGTTAATCAGTCTAAGGTGGAGGAAGCACAGCGTTCGCTGGAAAAAACCATCATAACTTTACCCATGGATTTACGTATTGCTCAAGTTGATATCGAGCAAAATCAGGTGGTTAACTTGCAGCAAACCATGGTAACTGCGCATGGTATAGATGTGATGGAAGTTGAGGCTCAACTGTCTATCCATGATATGCACACCCTGGCCTCGAGTATTGGCGAGTTTGATCGTGATAGCTCAGGCATTCCCCAAGCAGATATGACCTTTATTGATGCCAGTATTGAACTTAGCAGCGGTAATATGAAGGCCAGTTGGCCTGCTAAAGTTAGCCGAATCAGTGAAACTGTTGACCCCAATCAGGCTACCGCAGGCGTGATACTAGAGATCCAACAAGACTACCGCCATCTCAATCCCCGCTCCGTGCCACCATTGGTCAACGGCATGTTTGTTCGAGCGCTTATCGAAGGGCAACAAAATCCAAGCTGGGTAATCCCTGAACGCGCACTTCATGGAGATAAAATCTATCTCATGGGTGAGGACAATAAGCTGGAGATTAAGCCCGTGTCGGTGCTCTATCGCCGCAACAATAAAGTGATCATCGATGGGCAATTGAAGCAAGGTGACAAACTTATCCTTAACGATCTGCTGCCAGCGATTAACGGCATGTTGTTGAAAGAAGCTAACAGCGGCCAACAGGAGTCGTCACTATGATTCGCTTCTTTTCTAAGCACCCAACAGCAGCCAACTTACTGATGCTTAGCTTGCTGGTAATGGGGATTACCTCGCTGACCAAGATCAAGCGTGAAACCTTCCCAGAATTCGACCCTCCTTACATAATGGCAGGTGTGGTCTACCCCGGTGCGTCTCCACAAGAAGTGGAAGAGAGCATCTGTGTTCGCATGGAAGATGCTGTTGATGGCCTCGCCAATATCGAAGAAACCCGCTGTGAAGCCATTGAAGGCTCGGCAAGACTGATTCTCAAACTTAACGAGAAAGCCGATATCGGGCGAATGCTGGTCGATGTGCAAACCCAAATCAACTCGATTAATGATTTTCCTCAGGAGATAGAATCGCCTGTGGTACAGGAGCTAGACTGGAACGAACCAGTGGTAGACGTCGCCATTACCGCAGATACCAGCTGGCCGGAGTTGAAAGCCTACGCGGAACAACTTAAGCGAACGTTAAAGCTAGACTATGAAGTTTCTCTGGTTGATATCGCGGGATTTTCTGACCACCAGTTTCGCGTCGAATTAGACTCGCAAGCGACCCGCCAACTAGGCTTGAGCGTTGGCGATATTGCCACTCAAATTGGCCGCCAAAACATTAAATTACCCAGTGGTAATATTGAAACACCTGATAAAAACTTTCTGATCCGCTTCGATGAAAGACGCATTACCCCGCAGCAACTAGAAACCATCGTCGTTGGCTCTGGACCCAATGGCTCACAAATCAGGCTCAAAGACATCGCCAGCATTAGCGACCGCTTCGAGTTAGATGAGCAAAAAGTGCTATTCGATGGCCATCCTTCCGCCCTACTCAAAGTCAGTAAGAACAAAGAAGATGATGCGCTAAGAATCAAGGAGCGGGTTGCCCAATTCGTTGAGCAACAACAAGCGATTGCCCCAGACGGCGTCAAACTCGAGCTCACCAACGACCTTTCATCGGTACTGTGGGATCGTTTAACCATGATGGTACGCAATGGTTGGCAAGGTATCGTACTAGTGTTCGCTACCATGTGGCTGTTCTTTAGCCTGCGTTATTCATTCTGGGTGGCAGCCGGTTTACCAGTTGCTTTCCTCGGTGGCCTATTTCTAATGGCGCAGCTCGGGCTGTCGATCAACATTATGTCTTTGGTGGGCTTGCTGATGGCCATCGGGATCATGATGGACGATGCCATTGTGATTGCCGAGTCAATCGCTGCCCACTTAGATAGAGGAGAGAATGTCGACAATGCTGTCATCAAAGGGGTGAATAAAGTGCTTCCTGGGGTGATTTCTTCTTTCTTAACTACCGTGTGTATTTTCGGCAGCTTACTGTTTTTGCAAGGCGAAATGGGCGCCGTGCTCAAAGCGGTTCCACAAGTGTTAATTCTTGTTCTAACGCTAAGCTTAGTTGAGGCTTTTTTGATTCTGCCCAACCATTTATCGCATTCGCTGCATAAACAGAAGAATGACAAACCAGCAGCCAGATTTAAAAAGAAACTACTGGAAGGTTTTGAGAACTTCCGTAATACCAGCCTGGTCAACGCAGTAGAGAAAGTGGTGGAATTTCGTTATGCCTTCCTCGGAGGAGTGTTAGCCCTACTGCTAATTTCGGTGGCCACCTTGGCCGGCGGCTTACTCAAGTTTCAACCCTTTCCCGAGCTGGACGGCGATATCGCCGAAGCGCGCATCATTTTGCCACCGGGCTCCTCACTTTCGCAAACCGAGGCAGTGGTTGACAGAATTGTCGCGTCTGCTCAAAAACTAGACAAACAATGGACGCAAAATATTGAAAACGGTGTGCCACTCATTGAGCATATTACCAGTCAATTTAATGCTAATGCTGATGCTAATGAGTCGGGGCCACACATCGCCACGGTTCGACTCGATCTACTCGGTGCGGAGAGTCGCAACACTGTGATTGATGATTTCATCGCAGCTTGGCGCCAAGATATAGGGGACTTGGCCGATCCCATTTCACTGGTCTTTAAACAGCCAACCATGGGGCCTGGTGGACGGGCCATTGAAATTCGCGCCAAGCATGATGATCTAGAGTCACTCAAAGCCGCGTCCATTGATATTCAGCAATATCTCAACGAATTCGACGGTGTGCATGGCGTGCTCGACGATATGCGTATGGGTAAGGAAGAGGTCTTAGTCAAACTTCGTCCCGGCGCGGAAACTTACGGCATTAACGGTCAATTGGTGGCTAACCAGTTGCGGGCAGCCTTTTTTGGTCAGACCGCAGATGAAATTCAAGTTGGCGTTGAAAATATCTCGATAGAAGTGCGCCTCGATAAAGTGCAAGCGGGCGACCTACAACAACTGGCAAACTTCCCTATCATCATGGCGGATGGCAGTCAGCTCCCACTGGCCACTATTGCTACCTTAGATTTTCAGCGTAACTATGTTCGCATCCAGCGTATTGATGGTTTAAGAACCATTAGCGTGTTTGGTGATGTGGACAACAGCAAAGCCAACTCAACAGCTATCATCGCCCAGTTCCAACGCGAAGAAGCACCTAAACTGATGGCGAAATACCCAGGGCTACGTTTCGATTTTGAAGGCGAAGCCAAGGACGCCGCCGAAACCGGGGCCTCCATGGGCAAAGGCTTCCTACTTGGTTTGTTCGGCGTGTTTGCTATTCTCAGCTATCAGTTCCGCAGCTATCTGGAGCCCGTAGTAGTTATGCTCGCAATACCATTAGCCTTCATTGGTGTGGTGTGGGGGCACATCTTGCTCGGCCACTCCCTGAGCATGCCCAGCATGATGGGCTTTGTCTCCCTAGCCGGCATCGTGGTCAACGATTCCATCTTGCTGGTGCAATATATCCGCCATCACGTCGATGAAGGAGACAGTGTTCACGACTCGGTGGTTAAGGCAAGCCGAGAACGTTTCAGAGCAGTGTTTTTAACCTCAATGACCACGGCGGCGGGTTTACTGCCTTTACTTACAGAAACCAGCTTGCAAGCTCAAGTCATTCAGCCCTTGGTTATCTCAATTGTGTTCGGCATCTTTGCCTCAACCTTGTTAGTGCTATTTATGATCCCAGCGGCCTATTCGGTTCTTGCAGACTTTGGATTGGTGCATAAACACGAGGAAATTTAATTTAGAAGCGGGTCTCACCGACCCGCTTGTACTGACTGGCTATTTAAGCTCATCGTGTTGGTTATGCTTAGCGAACAAGGGCTAACAACTTCTATAAGCGAGCCCGTACGTTCAAGGTGCGTATTTGTGTTGAGCATTTGCTTAGTGAAGTTGTATCTTCATACTTAAGAGTCACAAGTGGCAAGGCTTTTCTATGAGAGCATTCACTTCAACTTAAAAGAAGCGTACGCCGAAGATAATAACTATACATATAATATGCTTCGCAGAGTTAAAGCGAAATTCAACAGTTAGGCGAGATTAAGGAGACTGTGGATCCCAAACAAACAGCTAAGATAGCTTAAGGCAATGATGGAGTATTAAGAAAGATGATTTCAGCGAAGTGTGGCTTGCAATTGAAGTTGGCATAACGGCCAACGAAACATCAATCAGTTAACTAACTTTTTGAATAAGAAGTTGACATAAGATTGCAGCTAAAGATGACATAATTCTATTTTTATCACTTTCAAACAAAATGGATGAAAGAAATTTACTTACAGCTCATCAGTGATAACTTTATTGTGTGAACCCACCGCCCTGCCAAAAAGGTATTTTGGTAATGGTGGTCAAGTAAAATAATGGTAATCCTCCTAACGCTTGCACACCGCACTAATAACTAGATATTTACGAATGCCTAGTTCAACCGTTGAAGCACGTTTTTGGACATTTCTGTTTCAGTGGCTTTACTAAATTAGCAAGCCATGAATAACTTCTAGTATGGAAAAAATCGGTTAACTCAGAACTCAATCTTGGTAGTAAAGGACGACTTTGCTGTATGAATTGATGGTACTTAGAGACTTGATAGTTTCATTAAAATAAGTCCCATAATAATCAGAACTGCTGCGATAACTCTCAAAGCGTTAACTGGTTCAGCTAGCCACAACACTCCAATAAGGAATGCACCGACAGAGCCAATACCTGTCCAAATTGTATACGCCATTCCAAGAGGTATAGAACGCATAGCAATCGCTAGTAACCAAAAACTTGCCATCATTGCAAAAATAGTTATGAGCGATGGAATAAGTCGAGTGAAACCGTAAGATTGCTTCATTGTGTAAGCCCATACAATTTCAAGTAATCCAGCAATGAGAAGATAGAGCCAAGGCATAGCCCCTCCAAATAATAACAGGGCTAGGTCGTCCCAGCAGCTCACTCCCAAAACGGGGGAAGTCGTCTTCCAATACAGGTATGTTAAGAACTACTTAACAATATCACCCGTCAAAATTTTCATTCCAGCAAAACCAAAAAAAGCAGCAAACGTGCATTCAAAAATGACTTTAGATTTTAGATAGATATTTCTCGCTCTATGATTCGAGAAAAGAACTGCGTAACCAAGAAAGACACTGGAACTCAACATTCCGACAGACAATATCACCGCCACCAAATCAGAAACCTGCGCGGTTGCAGGAACGCCGATGGAATACAAGGAAGCGAAAAACAATATGGCTTTAGGGTTAGTCAGGTGGATAAGTAGCCCTTTGAAATAGATATTAGACAGCGTTGTTGAATGACGTTGAGATAACGTCAACGTTGATGTCCCAAAGGCAGAGCGTAAAGATTTCAGCGATAAATAAATCAAATAGGCAGCGCCACAATACCGCATGAATTCAAATATCCAAACATTTGAACTGAGTAGTGCAGCCAAACCAAATGCTGCACTACAAGACCAAAACAGCGAACCCGTGAGCACGCCACAGGCTAAGCCTAAGCCGTAAATTCGACCATGACTCATTGATGCACTAGCAATAGCTAATGTCGCAGGCCCAGGACTCGCTATCGCAGCTAATGCTGCCACTAAGATTAGAGGGTAATTAATAGCATCCATTGCAATCATCCTTAACGGTGTTATTGTGAGTTACAAACCAAAAAAAATGCCCTAACATCATGATAATTCTAAACTATTAAGCAATAGTGCTAATTCTTTTCTTTCCTTTCCTTCTAATGCTCTAAGTGGCAACGGCAAACAAGGAGGCTTAACTAAGTTTTGAATCTCAGCCGCAGCAGCCACAACACGAAGGCTTCCTCCATTACGATGGAATAGTTCCCACATCGGAGTTAGTATTTTCGATAGGCGAAAAGCTTCTTGTTTATCTCCTTCTCGCGCTGTTTTTGTGAGCGTTTTTGCCACTTCAGGGTATAAACCACCAATGACTGAATACCAAACCTCACATCCAGCGTTTAATCCATATACAGCACAAGCATCACCACTAATACCTATGGTTACATGATCGGGAATTAAAGCACGGAGGCGGTTTACTCGATCTAAAGCGGCTTGAGGTTCCATCGGCACACCTGGGATTTTTATTGACCTGACATTGGGTAACTGAGCGATACGCCCGTGCAGTTCATCACTGAAATTAAAATGTGTCGTGCCAGGATTATCATAGACGCAAAGAGGAACGGATAGATTAGAAGTGACAACTTCATACAACTTATACACTTCATTTTCTTTCAACTGCTGGTATGACATTGGCGCTAATAACACTGCACATGCTCCTGCCGCTTGAGCGTCTTCGGCATTTAGGAGTACATCTCTTAGGTTTAAAGCACTAATACCAACCATGACAGGTATTTTTTCTGCGTGTTGAACCGCAATCTGCGCGACTCTTTTTCGTTCTTCTCTTGTGAGGTACGCATAGTTACCAGTCGACCCCAATACCCCAATAGAATCCACCTCAGCATTAACCAAGCGCTGAATAAGACCTATAAAAGCTTTTTCATCAACAGAATCATCGTACATTGGTGTTAAGGGAAATGCAGATAGCCCAACAAACATGAAATTCACCTTCTAAAATAGAATTAACTTATTGAAAAAATGGCGTTATAACGACGTTCTATATGTATTGGCTTAGCAGAGGTGTTACCAGCTTCAATGCAATACCAAACATGATGCATGAAATCGCAGAATCTAACATTCGCCATGTTCTTGGCTTACTAAAGAGTGGGATCAACTTGTTAGCCAAATACACCAAGCCATAGAACCATATCCCTGATGCAACCAGTGCCCCTATAACAAATAATAGTTTTTCATCAGGTTCCATTTGAGCAGTCACACCACCAAGGATCACCACCGTATCCAGATAAACATGTGGATTTAAAAAAGTGATAGCCATCGCCATTAAAACGACTTTTAACCAACTCTGAGTAATGTCCGAATTTTCCAACTCTAGGTGACTTGAACCTGTCCAGGCTGATTTTGCAGATTGGTAGCCATACCAGAAAAGAAATACTACGCCGCCAAGAGTCAAAAGGTCTTTCCATAATGGTGCATTATAGAGCAGTGTCCCTATACCCAGTACACCAGTACTGATCAGTAGAATGTCACCAAGAAAGCAAATAGTAGCAACGGACAGTGCGTATTGCTTTTTTAATCCGCACTTTAATAGAAACGCATTTTGGCTACCGATTGCGACAATTAAACTTCCTGAAACAACGGCACCCGTTAACAAAGTATTTATCACATCAAACCTCAATCGATTTTGAAGCAAATACTAACGATTGTTCTATCACTGAATCAGGCATGATCACTTGCAAGTGCTTAATCATTTCTTGCCCCGCCTCCTGCAAGTGTTCTAGTGGCATTTCTGGCAAGCTTTCTAGAATAAACCACATGTTACGTGTGTCAGATTCAATTCGGGTTCTGACACCCTGCCTCCAGTTCCAACGACGACAAGTAACGCCTACTTCATCGCGCCAAATTACTTCCCCAACATCAGGGTTTTCAATTGAAGCCTCACCATTTTTCATGGTGTCAAAGGATTCAGAGCCATCTGCGATAGTGAGTGTTGGCGTTCCTTGATAACTGTCCATATCTTCACCACCAACGGGTATGGCGTATCGAATACTGATGGCATTATAAATATCTACAATAGGGTCAATGCTCTGCATTCCTCCATCTTTCAATACTCGTTTTCGCAGTGCCGCAGCGGAGCAAGGAGTTCTATTTGGTTTAGCGCCAAATTGACGAAAAACATCGCCCCACGCATTGATGTGTGATTCTGCCCATGAATGGTCATTCTCAATGACCGAAGTACACGCTTCTTGCAGAACCTGTTTTGCGTACTCTGGGTTTTGAACTTCCGTTCCTTTAACGGATATGCTCAATGCTTTGAACTCTGGTGCAATATGGGAAATGCAAGCATCGATTGACGGCACTATAACAACCATTAGATAATTCCTTCAGTGATTCATTTTTGTGCAAGATACATTACAATGACTAAAAAAGTCAATATATCGACCGCTAGTGGTGCTGATGCTGATTTCATAAATCAGGCTGTAGCAGCAAGGATCAAGGAACATAGAAAACATCTCAAACTGTCACTGGATGCCTTGTCAAAAAGAGCAGGCATCAGTAAAGGTATGTTAGTCGAAGTAGAGAAAGGTGCGGCTAACCCTAGCATTTCGACGTTGTGTAAACTGTCTGCTGCCCTTGGGATTTCGGTTGCCGATATTGTGAATGTTGCGAGTAATCCAACCGTCAACGTCATTGATAAAGAGGACATTCCAACGCTTTGGACTGGCGAGTACGGTGGTAGCGCCAAACTGTTGGCAGGAACTAGCGGTCCCGATATGATTGAATTATGGCGCTGGGAAATGAAGCCATCAGAAATTTTTGAATCATCAGGTCATCCACAAGGTACGTTTGAACTTTTTCATGTTGAGTCTGGAATACTTACTTTGAATATTGATGGGCAAACCATAGAACTGCTTGAAGGTCAGTCCGCTATAGCTAAAACGGATGTGCCCCACAGCTACTCAAACCAAGCTGATTCGGATTTAGTTTTCACGATGAGTGTTGCAGAGTTACATCGATAAGCTCACTCATTTGGCGGCGAGTTCAAATAAGATTGATTAAGGCAAAGCCATACTGAAATAGTTGGATTAGTACTAGCCCCAAGTAACAATGGGCACAGGCTTTTCAGAAGAGAAGAAAAGCCTGTATCAGCGCTTATCAGCAGTCTGTTTTCTCAGAGAGTCTCAGAGCGTCTTCTAGCTCAACGCCAAGGTACCGAATAGTGTTATCTAGCTTCGAATGCCCAAGTAAGATCTGTACCGCCCTAATGTTTTTTGTTCTGGCATAGATCAAAGTAGCTTTGGTGCGGCGCATGGAATGAGTACCATAGTAGTCCGCATTCAATCCAAGTTTTACAGCCCAATTCCTTATAATTGATCGGTAGTATGAGTAGCTGATAGGTTGCTCTTTGCGGCGGCAACTCGGGAATAAAAAACTGCTTGCCTCTAGGGATGCTGAAAAGATCCATCGGCTAATGCTTTGTTGCGTTCTCGGAGTAATCTCATAGTGTACGTCAGTGCCCGTTTTCTGCTGAATACATTGAACCCTTTCATAGATAACTCCTTGCGAAGAAACATCGTATACGTGCAGCCTTAGTAAATCACTCGCTCTTAACTTGCTATCAATAGCTAGGTTCAGTAGCGCAAGCTGCATGAGGTTGTTTTCAATCTCCAATCTAGTTCTGATCCGCCAGATTTCTTCAAGCTTAAATGGCCTTTTGATGCCACTGCATTTTCCGGAAGATAGCTTTCTCATGATGACCTCCTCTCAAATGTTGCTGGTCAACATGAAGTTTGGCAGGCACATTTAGTAGGGGGTCAGGAGCAGCTGAAACATCGGTGGACAGAAACGACTTAGAGTCGGCAATCGAATTTGTATACTTCGGATAATTAGAATTTGGGCACGTGCCTTGTAATGGTAAGGCCTGAGAACCCTAGCCACTTTCTAGGTTTTCAAGCAACCATTGTTTATTACCGTAACTCGAAATTGGACATCGAAGTATTAGCTGAACGTGCGAGGCGAGAATGGGGCTTAGGGCTTGGCCCCATTTCGAATATGGTTAAGCTTCTTGAAAAATTGGGATGTATATTCATCAATCTAGTTGATGTGGATGAGCGAGTTGACGCCTTCTCTATCTACACAGGAAGACCCTTAATCGTAAAAAACACCGCCAAGCTAAGCCCTAGACGGCTTCGGTTCAACTTTACCCACGAGCTAGGTGTATTACTTCCACTCCTCCTCGCTTAAACCAACCCGTTCTGACTAGCTAGATACTTTCTCTATAAAAACCTCATCCCAAAAATTTTGCCATTCCTCACTTAATCCAAACATTTTGTTTTTAGGATGCATATCTGCTCGCATTTGGAGCCAATCTTGTTCTTGTAGTTTCTTGCTTCTTAGAGCCCTAGAGACATTGTTTGGGTACTTTTTATTGTCTTCGCTTACTAAGTAATCGTTAATCACCTTTGTAAGATCTGCTCCGCTACAAAAGTCCTTACCTTCAATTTGCTTTAGTCGCAAAGCACAAAAAATCAGAGGGATATATTCAGTGCCACTGTGCTTTCCACTATCAAAGTCGTAGCTTAAACTTGCAATAAACTCCGAATGATCCTTGGTGTCGTCCTGAAAGTCATCTTCGTCAAAATTCATGCTAATTTGACGAGAAGCAGCTTGTTTGGCTGTGTTGCTAATACTTGTTAGGACACCGCTACCCTTTGAGCCAATCGCAAAGACTTCCTTCAGCCTTCTCTCTGTCAGTTGAAGCTCTGTAGAACAGCTCAAAAATGATTCAGAAAGTACCCTCTCAGTGTTTAGCTCATGATGCAAGTGTAGTGGCATAGTGAATTTGGCCACCTGATTAGAGGTGATAGACTCACCTCAGAGACAAAACAGGTGAACTAATGACAAAACCAAGAAGACCTAACTTTAGCCCCGAATTTCGCCTAGAAGCTGCCCAGCTTGTTGTAGACCAAAATTACAGCGTTCGTGAGGCCGCTGAAGCCATGGGCGTGGGTAACTCAACGATGGATAAATGGGTGCGACAACTTCGCTCAGAGCGCCGTGGTGAATCACCTAAGGCGACACCCATGACGGATGAGCAACGCCGTATTCGTGAGCTAGAAAAGCAGGTCAAACGCCTTGAAATGGAAAAAGACATTTTAAAAAAGGCTTCCGCTCTCTTGATGTCGGACGAGCTGAAAGGTTTGCGTTAATTCATCGGCTTCAAGAGAGCTTTCCCGCTAATCATTTATGTCAGCTATTCAGTGTTCATCGAAGTAGTTACAAATATTGGCGTGATGAAGCGGTCGGCGAAACACCGAATCGCATTGTGCTTAAAGAGAAAGTTCGAGAAGCATTTGAAGTGAGTGAAGGTTCTGCGGGAGCTCGCACTATTGCAGCAATGGTTACGCAAACAGGTACACCCTTAAGCCGTTATGTCGCTAGCAACTTGATGCGTGAACTTGCGTTGTTTAGCTGCCAACAACCAAAGCATCGCTATAAACGAGCGACACACGAGCATCCTGTTGCACCCAATGTTCTTGCTCGCCAGTTTACGGTGGATGCGCCTAACCAAGTTTGGTGTGGTGATATCACGTATGTCTGGACTGGGAATCGTTGGGCTTATTTAGCGGTTGTACTGGATTTATATGCAAGGAAACCTGTTGGTTGGGCAATGTCTTTGAGCCCTGACAGTAAACTTATTAGCAAGGCGCTGATGATGGCTTATGAACTGAGAGGTAAGCCTCAAGGACTAATGTTTCACTCAGACCAAGGCAGCCAATATACGAGTGTTAAATATCGACAGTTGCTATGGCGATATCAAATCAAACAGAGCATGAGTCGCCGTGGTAATTGTTGGGATAATGCGCCGATGGAGCGTTTCTTTAGAAGTTTGAAGACAGAATGGATGCCAGAGCTAGGCTACCGAACTTTTTTAGAAGCCAAGCACGCCATAACGGATTATATCGTAGGGTATTTCAGCCAAGTCAGGCCACATCAGCACAACAAGATGTTGCCACCGAATCAGGCTGAAGAGTTGTACTGGAAAAACTATAAAACCGTGGCCAGTTTTACTTGACCACTACAAAGTATGACTCTGTTAGACAACACAGTTTAGAACCTAAGACGATATCCAGACCTTCTCTGAACAACAAGTATTCATTTGTATCTGACATGTAGGAATTAACATTCATAAATTCATTCCTGAATTCGTCAAACGCACAGCTAGAATGAATGGGGAGCGTTACAGATATTAGAGATCGATAAGTTTTATCCCGAACAATTTGATTGAGGAACAGCAAACCCAATGGTGAAAGCCTATATGTTCCGCCCATATCGAGGGTGAACCCTTTAAGTGATTCGTTTTCCGAAGGGATCTCTAGGCACTCGACGAGCTTTTGCTTAACACTCTCTTCGATACTTGAGTGGATCCAGATTCTTTGGTACCCATAAAGCCTCAAAAAATCGACAACTCTGTTCAGTGGCACACCGTTAGTAACTTCACCGGCCTTCAAAGTGCTCAAGTAAGAAATCAAGCGTATTTTGATAAAGTATGACTGTGACGAAGAAGGGTTAGGGACAAATATATTTGGAATTATTGGAGACTCTCCAGCTTCCGTCGACGCCATTAAGGCAGCAATTACTTCCTTGTTTTTCCAAGTATAACTTCCTGAACCAAGTTGACGATGAATCCTTCTCAGCAGGTCATAAAAATAACGAACATTGTGCCAAGAAATCGAAGATAGAGTCTCAAGAATGTTATGCGCATCATCAGAGACTTGGAGGCTTCGCTTTAAAGCTGATGCATGAACCTTGATAGCGTTTAAGAAATCATCATAGCTCTCAAACTGCTTTCGCCAGTCTTTGGTTCGAAAATCTTGATCTACTTTGCTCTCAATGTACTTGATCCTTTGAGAAACTAGCTTGCCAAAATTCGGTGCTTTTAAATGAATCACCCTATCTTCAGGACGCACGTCTAAGAAACCAGATTTCTTGTTTTTGAAGAAGGTGAACTCTCTCAATGTTATGATCGTCTTTGCACCGGTTTTACCAGCTAGATCGTGGCAAAGCGCGTACATTTCTTCCTGAAACCGTTCATGCGCTCTATCAACGTTGTCGAGAATTACTATTACTGAATTGTTATCACTGGTTAACTGCTTTAAGGCAGCAAAAACAAATTTCTCTCTATCTTTGATTTTCTCGTCTAAGAGATCGGCTTCATGCTTGATATATGCATTCGGGTTTAGTTTGAAGTATTCTTTGTAGCTGCTTTCTTTGTAGCTCCTCAACTCCCTTGCATAGATTTTACGTAAGTAATCTAGCTCAAAGACAAAATCAAACTGACTTGTTAGGTACTCATAGATTCGGTCGTAGATAACGGATCTAGCGTCAATATCCTGTCTTGACACCTCATTGATCAAGTCAATTAGTATTGTGTGTGCAAGTTGCTCTTTCTGTTGTCTAGCCTCTACCAAACACTTCGTCACCAACGTACTTTTTCCACAACCTACAGACCCAGTGATGATAACTACTTGACCACTTTTTCCATCCTTAAGAATAGAATCTTTACCTGCTCCAGGGTCACAATCTTCAGTATTCGATGGCATGTACGTAGGTTTTGAGTCTTTTAGCAGACGTTTTAAGTCACCCCGGTATTGATCCAGTTTCGAGTCTGAGACAAAGCAGTACTCTAACATGCGCCTTTGATTGGGCTCAGTTATCTTGGAGAAGAAGTTCTCATAAAACTCAGACAGATACTCTTCAGGCCTACTAACTCGCCATTGCAACTCTGAATAATCCGAACGAAGCACCTTGCTGACTTCTGCTTGTTGGTAATTGATGTTTGCTAAGTAGCCTTCAAGTCGAAGGTCATCGAACGATTCCTTCGATAACAACGACCAAAATAAGTCAAACTCAAAGGACTCGGAGAAAACATTTCCAAAGTAGATTGCTTTCGAAGAATCTAAGCTAGTTCCTGGAGAAGGAATCAGCTGAAGAGCTACCCACTCAGCCCCATTAGTGATCAGTGCAAAAGGTACCTTAGACTCTACACAGTAATTGGTGGCTTGCTGAATGACATCAGAGAAAGGTTTCTTAAAAGATCTGCGAAGGTAGCGAATTTCATAGTCTGTCTTGCTCGTGTTTTTGGTCAGGGACTTGAAAGTCTGGCCAGTTTTTTTTGCTTCGACCACTAAGCGAGGGGTACCTTTGCTAGTGAGCAAGTAATCTGTAAACCCCGCATTGGACAACCATTTTTCGGGGTTGTAGTCAGTTTTCTTCCACCCAAGAATCGCTAAAATATCGTCAATGATAAGAAGCCTTGTAGTAGCTTCATTTGCAGAGCTAATTCCCGCTAAATCTTCGCGATGCTGAGAAATTAGCTTTGTGAATTTTTCTAGTGCTAGCGCTTGCTTATCCTTATGACTCATACGAACTACTTCTTTATTTTTCAAGCACTTTGACGTTCGACAGAGACTCGAAATTCAAAGTGGGCTGATTGCTTATTAGGCATAATAACTGAATTATCATAAAGCTATGAAGCAATCATAGAGTATTAAATGTAACTCTTTGGTATTAATGTGATGAACTTATCGCTGATGGATGGAATTTGCTTTAGTTCTCTCTGGACGATGTGTGTGTAGACCTTGACTGTAGAGATTGATAAGGCCTGAGAATCCTAGACATTTGCTAGATTCTCGAACAATAGTTGTTAAATCCGTAACTTGAAATTGGACAGAACCGATTTAGGCAACCTGTCAGATCTAGTCACATCGAGAAAACTGATATACCAAGCCCTCTGACTCTGCTATTTCACCTTACACTTAAAGCCATACTTTTTATAGACCAGTCATCGCTTTCTGAAATCAGCAGCGGCATCTTTATAGCGAGGCCTGAGAATTCATCCTTGATCGTATCACTATCAACTATCCGATCGGGCTTTTCACCATAATCTAAAGCCAATTTTTGGCACTCTTTTACTGATAATGGAATTATGTGATGAGGTTTGGGATCTAAAACTGGTGACATTAATCACCCAAGAAACGGCAGCACTGTTTTAGTGGCAAGCTGCGCCCCTAGCTGTGGGTAAACAGAATAGTCCAATGACGAGCATTCTGGTTTGATGGTGTTAGTTCTTTTTGACAACCTTGGTAAGACCATCGAGATAGTCTCTCTCAGAATATTGTTTAAATCGGCATCAATCCATTCTTTAGCATTGTCATCATTCACTCTTAACTTGCCATTTTTAACAGCAAATTCAACTAACGCGAAAACAGGGACACCAGAAACAGAGTTTCTATCCCAAGAGCGATCTAAAATGAAGTACTGCCAGAGGTAGCTGTTGGTTTCGCATGCAAAAACCTCAAAACGCGCATCCACAGAAAGACCACCAAGCGCAATAGCTTGGTTTTCAAATCGATATGAAGAAAAACGCCTTAGAGACATAATTGCTAAAACCTATTAATTGATGAATAAGTGACAGCTTAAATCAATTGAACATAAAAAAGTGTCAACATATTTCCTGTAAGCCTAACGGCCAATGCAATAATTGCAACGACTTATTAACTTTAAAAAGTTAATAAGGTTTAAAAGTTAAAATTTTTCAATGTTTTAATATTTTAGGTGAGATTGTCATAGCAAGGCTAAAAATGGGAGGATCTATGTTAGGGTTCTTTGTGACATATGATTAGCTCAGGTGTGAGCGGCAACGGCAAGTATTGGCTAGATTTAATAGCTAACATTTTACCTTTGGAATATCTAACCATCTTGTTGTGTATTGCGGGGTAAGAAATGCCATTCTCATGCTCCATTTGGGGCTTATTCCTTGGGAACCCGCGAAGAGAGTATCTGTACCGTATTTGTTGTTGAGACTGTCGTTTACATACTCTGCCATTTAACTCTAGAATGATTCTTTCGACTTGGACTGAAAACTCACAGCGCGCTAGCTTAGGTGGATATTGTGCTAAATCGTCAAAACAAGATTAGCTCCAATGTAATCAGTTGGTATCAGCAGTTAAGACATATAAATTTAATAAGAAAGAAAAAAGCTCCAGCGAATACTGGAGCACTGAAGTACGACGTCTGCCTTTCGGCAGGAAAAGTTAGCTGTTGAGGTTGCTTACTTCCGGGCCTTATATCAACTGCCTATACGGCAGGTCATTGGTGGCACAATCGTTACTGGTATATCCCTGTTTTCTCTGCTGCCTATGCGGCAGGTCATAGGTATTTCAAACAATACTTAATGGCGTGACTTTTCTCAGCTGCCTATGCGGCAGGTCATGATGCGTAACTGAATAATTTACCAATCACACCAAACAATTATAGACGATTATTAGAATTACCCTTATATTTCACGGAAGAATAACATGTTGATATTAAACATAAATTATGACTTCTTCAAATAAAGGTGTAACAGCTACTTAGGTCTGGAACAGTTCCCCTTTTCTCGCATGCCGTAGCAAAGCCGTAACTACAAAGCCCTGTGGCTTCAGGAGCTTCGGCAAACTCTTTTTGTATATGAAGAATGAAATGCTGCTTACTTGAACTACTCTGTATAGCAACCTTATTGAATGGGGCGACCTCAACATCCTTTGACAAGTGTTCCGGATTAAAGCCTTCCCCCCTAGCTTCGGCCGTTTTTTCCCTCTAGCGTAACGCCGCCGAAACTCACCGGAGAAGAGCTTCGCTACCCGCTGATTTCGAATAAACCTAACCTCACCTACCTCGTTAGGGACGGTTAGCACTTTCGTTAGCTCAAAGGCCCCTATTTCCTGCATATCAATGAAATAAGAACGATTACGAAGAGCTTCTAAATACTTAACGCTTGAAGATACAAACCCTATCGAAGGGCCAAGAGAGCCAACCGTCCATTCAGGAAAACTAACGGCTATTGACTCTTCAGTTTGACTAAAGATATGGTGCAGCTCTTTAATGCAGCGCCCAGCCAACAAAGAGCAATCTGCTCGCTTAGGCAAGTATCGAACAATAAAGTAATAACGTTCTATCACCCCTCTTTACCTCGCTGAAACATCCCACCCTTGATAAGAACAGACATCACATAATGAATTTCGGCAGGAATATCTGATGAAGAAACAGCTTGTTTTAACACTTCTAGGTGAGCTTCGGCTTGGGAAACTAAGGAGTAAAAATCACTGTGTGTCTCTGGTCTCCTTTGCGCTATTACATGCTTAGGATCTGCTCCATATTCATGCACTCTAAGCCGATAATCGGCCTCATCAGTATACCAATCATCGATCATTTGTATACCAGCCCCGACCTTTTCCATATTTAGAATGACCGCCTCACGCCCGTCCGGCATTGCCAGCTTACAGAATAATTTGGAAATCTCGCCTTTCTCCACTTTCTCAGTTAGTTGCTGACTAGGAAAGATCTCCTCCCCCATTTGGGCGGATATTTTTGCTGTCACTTCAGCCGACCAATAACGCCTTGGTTCGCTAAACGCCCCAGCCAGTTCAGCCGCCAACTTTTCGACTTGGTTGATATAACTATTTGACCGACTATTCCAGTCAAACTGGTGAACATCGTTAACACTAAAAATTGAGTTATTAGACGTTAGTAGTTCAATAGATACGGGATAAGTTTGCTGATTTCTGAATAACCACTGTCCAAGCAAAAGGTTTTTAGCGTAACGTTTGGCCAACTCCTTATAGCCTTCCTTTTGCCGGTAGCCATTGGCAAGCTGTTTTAGAATATTGTGAGTATCTAGGTCGTCACATACTGACGGCTCTAGAGAGTTAGCAAAAATTCTTAGGTTGAATCGACAATAGATTGCCTCAACCAAAGGAGGAACTGTTACCGTCTCCATTCGAATAGGATTCGAGTATGCTAAGTCTTGTACAGCAACATTCTTTGGCTTAGCAATGCTAGCGTAAGCTTCTGAAAAGCTTGTTTTCTGTCCTCGGATCCGCTTGATATCGGCCTCTAATGGAACGAATTCAGAATCTTCCGTTTTATAGAAAAAAACTGCCTTTCCTGGCTGAATTGAGCGTTCATATTTGAGCTGTTTGCACAGTTGCATGGCAACACCGAACTCTAAAGGCTTTTCATAAGCATAGCTCGCTCAGAGACTTTCAGTTGCCAAAACGCTGCAGCCCAAAAAACCTTCGGCTTCATAATACGAACATCGATCGCAGAGAGTGTTTGAACTAATCCGAGCAAGGGCTCCGCATAAGCATGCATAGAGGTGAGGGCCCCCTCTCTGAGCGTTGGTTCTTCCAACAGTAAATACCCCAACATAGCAGGCTTGATTGAATAATCAGAAGTGATGATATCCATCAATTCTTCGAGTGAATGAACCTCCTGATGGGTTGGGAAGACCCATCTACCTCCAGTAGGTAACCGAGCTAATCTGTCAAATAATTCATGTTGCACAGAATAGAGGCTACACCACTCTCTACGCTCATAAAGCGAGGGGGGATGAACACTACCTCCAGCCAACTTTGCTGGCAAAGAAGCTTGGATCAACGGTATATCATCATCGGATAGTCTGAAGTCTTCCCTAGCTGATATTTTCAAGATCAAATCTATCGTCAAATCACAGTGCTGACCCGCGATGAATCCCGGTCGCTTCAACTCATTTCTTATGTACCTTGACGGTTCTGGTAATTTGCGACCAGCAGATAAAGAATACTGATGAACAAACCAAGTAAACCCATCAACAGAGACTGACTCGGGCAACAGCTTGTTTAGTTGAAGTTGAAATCGGTGACACATTCCCCAAACGGCTGTCAGGCTAGGAATTCCACACAAGTATGGGTTAGCCATGGCATCTGCATCAAAAACTCTGAGGTTAGAGAAGTAGATGTATTGAACATCAGACTCAACGTCAGACTCATCATCATCTTTGCCCAAATAGTTCAGCAGCCATAAAAGCTGACTCTTCAAGGGGTGAATCAACCTAGGGTGAAAAGCAAACTCTGCACCATAGAAGCTAGTTTGTAGTTCTTCGTGCAAACAGATATTTAGCTGGTTCAGCAGCACGGGAAAGTCACAAGGTTCAAAAGTCAGCAAGCGGTAAACAAGACTATCCTGCTCCAACTCATTTAAGGTTCCTTCGGTTTCCTCAAGAGAATCTCGCCATTCCATAACAGGCGCTAACCATGCGGCCAATTCTTTACGAACGTACCGCAATGCAGACAACCTACGCTGCCTGCGCTTTTTCAAAGTTATTTCAACACTTGGGTTAATGAGCGCTCTCAACGCATTGTGAAATATCTTGTTATTAATAGCCTTTCGGTTAAACACACTGTCACTCTTGCTACGTTTTTCTAATGAGGAGCTAAGTGTTACATGTTGATATTTAATTATATGGGGAGGATAAAATAAGCTACTCACACGACCGCCATGAGCGGCGCATAGGTTCCCTATACTTGCAGAATGCTCATGTTGAAGACGTTTAAATTTTCCCTTTTTTAAGATGTAGTCAAGGTTCTGAATAGCAGATTGCAAAGAGTGACTTACCACTGGTGTCACCGAGCAATAACTATTTTTAAAGGGAACTCTTATCTGACTGGAAAAGGGGCTAACCTCTTGAGGAAATGTTTCTTCCCCTAAAAGCTCACCAACCATTGCAGTAAGCGCTTGAAAATCTCTCCTAGAAAACCCAAGCTCAAAAAAAACCTTTTGCCAAATATGGTCTCTCTCATCCAACTCTTTAGCGAGGCATGTCCATAATCCATTCCATTTAAACTCCGCACAAAACAAGCTTGCCTTACGAATTCTTGCACTATCGTGAGACCAGCCATATCGAACCGGAAAGTTTGCACTAGAAAGGGTTCCAGATACGGGGACTTGAGGACTAGTGAGCAATCGTTGATGACTAACCCTAGCATTAGGGAACTTAAGGTTATGACTATGCAACCACTGAATTTCTGAGCAACAGAGCTGTAGGTGCTTTTGATTCCTAAGAGTGGTTGTTGCAAGAGTCTGATCGCACAAATCATCGACTTCTTCTTTCCTTAAAGATAGGTTAAGAAGAACTACCAAAGCCTCTTGCTCCTTGCCAACTACCTCAACGCCATTGGAGTCAGGGGCAAAAGCTCGCTTTAACGCGCGATTTCGCTCTGCAATATTCTGAGTTGTAATGATGTCAGCTAATGTCATCGCGTCACCAAGCAGGTAGAGGATCGCCAGAACCTGAGGTTAGGCTAATAGCAAGCTCGACAGCCTGCCGTAAAAAGAAAGCGGGTTTATTCAAAGACAACGTATTATGGAGCCTTAGCCGGAAAGTAAGCTCTAGCATCCCCTCTTCGTAATAGCGATAAACCTGCTCGCGAGAACAATTTAGTAAAGCTGCCACCTCTGGCACCGTCAACTGAAGATCGGCAATGTTCGGCTGTTTAGATTTTGGGTTATCCATCACTAAATGAACCAAAAACTGAATGACACTCTGGTGAATAAAATCCTCTGACGACATAGATAAAGGAGCGACTCGACTTCTATTCAACAGCCCACCAAATACCGCGCTAAATGCGGTTTTATTAAAAGGCTCAACCAGTCGTTGTTCCGCAGCCTCAGCTATAGCTGCAAGCTCCTTGTTGATTTCATCTGGCCAGCGCTCAAAAAATCCTATGCAGTCCTGAGCGTGATTCTTATCAACGACTAACTCATCAAGCTCTACGTTTCGCCACAAGCAATACCAAAGCAAAGCCCCAGTACGAATTGAGGTATGGCGACAAACCAATAGAGGGTTGTTTGAGGCCTCCCTACTTTTGTCAAATATTGCGCTTAGCTGACACTCTGCTTTGGATGCAACATTAGTTCTGACACTTCGAAGGTCATAACCACACTGACAGTATTCAATTAGCTCTGTTTTTTGGTAATTCAAAGCCTCACCACATTCAGGACAGTGGCAAAGCAGCTTGGTTTGATGTAGATTGCAAGCAGTACAAGGCAAGAAGTGCCAGTTTTGGCGAATATATGGCTGCACAGAGAGACATTGAGGGCAAACTGGAACACTTCCCTGCCTAAGAAAAGCTCTCGGAAGAAACTCCTTCTGGCGCACTAAAATGGTATAGCTTCCAACAATGGTTTGTGCAGTATGCTTTAGCGCAAGCCGGTTAAGCTGCCAAGTAGACAAACCTATAAGCTCTTCCATCAGCCGAATAGCCCTAACCCTAAAACTGCTAGATAGTTTTGCGTGATAGATATTAACCAAGCTAAGTTCAAGCGGAAATGCCCCGTAGGCTTCAGCATCATGCTGTCTCAAAAACTCTTTTACCGCACCACTCAATAGAGCATATGACTCAAAGCCATTTGCTTGAGAAATACGCAATAGATAGCTCTCTAGTGACTCATCTTCATGATAATCCTCAGGGATAAGAAACATTCCACACCAAGACTAAGAATTCCTTAGTAAGGATATAGCAGCAAGCTAAGGGGTTTGCCAAGTTTATTTGGAAGCTTAGATAAACTATTCGCACCAAAAACTTAAAGGTCTAGGCTATCTAATCACCGGAACCCATAATATGCTCAGTAGCCCTAGCCAGTTAGCCTAAGCAAAAAGCGAATAGACGGTGAAGCCATAGGCCCATTTCCTAGCACGCTGTTGGACATAAATGAGTCAGCTTTGATGGTTCTAAGCCCGCATAAAGCGTAAACGAACGAGTGGCACGTAGCGAGCTCGGCGCGTGTTGGCGAATCGCTCTTAAACGCTTTGTTATACGCTTACTCTCTGAAACCGTAGATACGCAACCCTCTACCCGTAAGCTCAGTATCAAATTGACCGACTGAATTTAAGATACTCAATGCTCCATCTATATCTTGATGCCAATGTTTAAAAGGAACATTTTCATACCCACTGGACTTACCTACTTTGGGGATTTCTAACCACTCAATTCGTTTGTAGGCGAAAGGACCCGGTCTATAATCACCCACATACTTTTCCATTAACTCATCTGATTTAGTAAACCAGTCTAGAAACTCATCATCGCTATCAACAAACTTCCAATAACACTGTTTCAACATCAATTCGGGGACATCTAATACCGTAAACACTTTACGCCATTTAGAATTTGACATTAGTGACACTGAAAATCGATTTTCAATCACCTTATCTAGGTATTCATCCATTCCTGCTGGCATGTCAAAATCTCCAAACGTATAACGCCGCGTTAAGTGTTGAGCAACGCAGACCACCACACTTAAACCATTGTGCCGTAAACACTAAAGCTGAATCAAACCGAGAATGCCGAGCGTTGTGAATCCGTCTTAAACGCCTTGTTATACGCAAACCCGATTACACGCTTCAATCTCGATACTCTTTAATTTGGGGCATTTTTCTGTGCCATTCAGAGAAGCTAGAAGTGGGCAGTTATAGAGATCCAGTAACTTCAACTTAGATAGGTGCTCTATTCCATCAAGGTTTTCTAGCTTTCTAGAAGTAAGGTACAACTGTTCTAAGTTTTCCATTTTACTTAGCGATTCTAGATTCTGATTTGGGTAATTTTGGATATTTAACTTCTTGAGAGTATTGAGCGTAAGCACTGAACTTAGACCTTTGGTCCCTTCTCTGAGGTCGCTTTCATCAAATTGGAACAGAATACTTTCGAGCGATTTCGTATAGAGCTGTTGAGACTCTGGACTGAATGCAGGAATCAAATGGCTGACTATATTTGCTTTCCAAATACTATCGCTGCCTTCAAGGATTTTAGTTATTGGCCCAACCAAATGATCACCTAGAGGAGACAGCCGCGTTACTACGCCACCGAATACAGGCCAATTTACATCATGAAGCCACTCCAACAACCCTTCAGCGTTTTCTAAAACATCTTCATCCGATGCTAAGTGCAATAAGCGGATAGAAGTTTCATCATTTTTATCAGATGGAATCATGTGACTCACTTACACATAGACATAATGACTCCCCAAGAAGGTGCTGATCTCCAACTTCGTGGGTTAGCTGAAAGCCAGAGCCATAATAGTTAATGACAATAAACTAGATTGGAGATCAGCATGAACAAACATAACATACTTTTTATTGGCCTAGATACTCGCAAAGAGTTTGTTGAAGTCGCCTATATTGAAGGCCAACGAGGCGCACAAGCTGTTCACTTCGGCAGAATATCTAGCGCTAAAACCGCCATTGTTAAACTGGCCAAGCAATTGCTATCTAAATACTCACAAGCCACCTTACACTTTGTCTATGACGCGGGACCTTGCGGTTATTGGATATATCGCCTGCTCACCAGCCTTGGCCATTGTTGTTATTTAGTGGCAAAGGCCAGCGGCTCGCCGCGTTGTGGTACTTGGCCCCGCGAGGAGCACAACGACGAATGCTTTCTGGTTTGCCTTGTTAAGTGGCACATTCACTGAGGATTTTAGATTTTTCACTTTCGGAAATGCCCTTCCAAGAAACACCGGAAGAAAGCTCAAGCTTTAGACTTAAGCCTGAGACTGCCATTGCTAATATGTGTGAGTACCATCTGGAAACCGACCTCTTTCGAATTCGTGTGGATTTAAAACCCTTCAAGTGTTTATCCCAGTGAACGCCTGCCGATTCTCTATATATGTGCTGGTACATGGATTTACCGCCACCTTTCAAAACCAGCAATAGCTCCCCTGTTTCCAGTAGAACAACACTTTGAATGAACTCCATTTCCATGTCTTGTGCCATTTAACG
This sequence comes from Agarivorans gilvus, assembly GCF_001420915.1. Lineage (NCBI taxonomy): Bacteria > Pseudomonadati > Pseudomonadota > Gammaproteobacteria > Alteromonadales > Alteromonadaceae > Agarivorans > Agarivorans gilvus. Next base: position 823,163 of record NZ_CP013021.1, read on the forward strand.
TTCGGCTCACCGAACAAATTTTAGATAGTGGTTTTTGTGCGTCTTTTGGCGCAAAAAGTGACAGAGTAAACTTGTCCGTTGCAGCAATTTATTAAGTTTCATTTGCATGTTTCTCTGCCAACCATAAAAGAAAGGCTGTATCAGCACCCCCAGCCTCAACAATTTTGTTGCCATGTAATAAAAATCCCATTCCGTGCTCTTCCTCCCAGTTACAGCCCATTTCCACGCCAATGTAAGGAATATTATCCTTGCTCACTTGATGGATATTCACGGAAATGATGCCCACGACACTCTTAATGTCGCTAACGTCTTTTACTTCAGGAAAATACTCAGCCATTTCTTCACCACTTTCCTCTATGCAGCTGCCTTTAATAGCCGCGTAGTTAGAAAATAGCGTGTTTGTTATAGATTCTATGACCTGCCTCTGATGCGATATAAACCAATTTATAAGCTCCATTTCCGTAGAGTTTAGTGATTCATCGCCTCTACCTTCTGGTGCAAAAACTATTTTAATAGTTCCATTAGATGGTTCATCCGATGATATTGCACCATAAGGCCTGTTTCTTTCTTGGAAGCCTGACCAAGCAGGTAATTTTACATCTGCTTGCCAGGAAAATTCGTTCCATTGGAAATTGGGATTTATTGGATTACTCACATTCTCTCCTTGAAACTTAACGCCACAAAGACCAGCGAACGTTAGCGATTCCGGCAGCGCACTGCTTTGCCTTGTTAGAAAGCGCCATCAACAGCTGACTCTATTCTCACAAACGTATCGCCAAACCTATTTGTAATGAGGAATGTGTCATTCTCCCAGCGACCTTTCCACAAATCAGCCCATAGCCCATCCCAGAACCGAGAATCAGCAATTTTGTGCTTGCCCAGGACGTTTCCATGTTTGTCTATAAATTCTAGGTACGCATCGATACCGCCTCTTCTGAAGTGCAATTTAGTCTCTGCGCGAGCTTTTCGGGAACTATGCCATTTAGAGGTTTTCTTGTGCAGTTTTATGTGTTCATAACCCTCTTCACGAATTGCTTGGCAAGCTTGCTTAAGCTGTTTAGACACTTTGGCGCTGACACCACTTTCAGAGCAAACGGTAAGCAGTGAACTTTCGATGTATTCCAAAGAAGCGGCGTCTTTCTCTTCCTCTTCAAGCGCAGAAAATTCATGAAAGTCGAAATCTTTTCTTTTGAAAACTGCAATACCGCGATGATCTGGTGGCGAATATTCGGGCCCTTCATATTCGCCCAATTGGATGTTGAGTTTGGATATACCAGCTACATCGAGTCCGTCTACCAAATGTATAGAAAAAAGGTTTCGAACGTTTTCCCAATATTTCGTAAGGTAGCGGTTTTGTGAAAGCTTTTCTTCACTATGTTTTCCGCCATTTATTAGTTGTATGTCCTTAAAGTGCATCGGGCTCTCTAACGCCAAGCTTTGGGGCGGACTGCGCAGCACAACAGCGCCTTGTTAGGCATTTGCACGGAGTTTACTACGCAAGCGCTTGTGTGTAGTTTCATTACCACTTTCCCATACCTCAAAAAGCCCAAACCAGTACAGCCGTTCGTTTAATGTTAAACCGCCAACATTATCTATTGCGGCATTTTTAAAATTTTGAAATTCAGAGTGGAACTTGTTTGATGCATCCGTATCTTCAAACCAAAAATTTCCGTGCCATTCTCCTATTAGATAAGCGAGCACCTCAATATCTTTACCGTCTTGCTTCCACTCTCCGATCCTGCGTGAGAGATTTTCTCTAAGATCAATTTCAGGCACAGAATTTACTAGTTCATCAAGGTTCATTGAGATGTCTAACATATTATTAGTGTGCATGCGCGTTTTCTAAACCGACTTATTGATAATCAACCAAATAATTAATATTCGCCAGCGTAAACACAAAAAAATTTCCACAATATTCGTCGATATCAGCGAATTTCAAATAACACTGTATAAGCAAACAGTTTCGAGTTGATTATTCTTGATCTGAAAAGCCTATTTTAAGTGGTGCTCAAAAAGGAATACAGGTGCGTGGTTACAAGCGTCATTTAGTCATTAGTAATGCTAGCTCAAATTGGTGTACGCAGAAATGTTATGAGCAACAGTTCTAACGCACTTTTGGACAAAAACGTTTTAGACTATTTGAACTAATAATGTTGCTTCGGATTATTGTGAGTATGGAAAAGTGCTAATTAGGAACATTACAGGGCATTCTTAAAAAGAAAGAACCGACATTCGTTTTCTGACTCTTTATCTGATTTAAAGCGTGCCTGCTGCATGGCGCTTAGCGATGTCTTTGAATAGCTCTAGCATTCCTTGATTAAACAAAAAATCATCACTCATCTTAAAGCTTTGGCATAAGTCCATATCTGGGTGACCGCAGCGGCTACAGTTATCTAAGCTGTAACCGGGAATATCTCTACCTATAGAGTTAATGAGCCTGGATATCCCTAACTCCTCGTCACCACAATGCCCGTAATGATGAAAACCTTCACTGGTTTGCGGCTTGCTTGGGTCTCCAGCATTAAAAAAGCGCGGTAGGTTTTCTACAAACCATGCGGCTGCACCAATGGGGAACTCGTATTGCCCAACATAACGAAATGGCTTCCCATTAAACTCGTTAATGCTATCACTCCAGTGATGAAAAATTAGCATGGCGCCATCGAAATAAAGCTGCCAATCATAAATAGTATCTTTACGTCTAACATCAGTAATCTCGGCAATTTTTTTCCAAGCGCTAGGTAAGTTCTCGGGCTGGTATACGGGCCATTCTGGCTTGCGAGGCACTGGCACAAAAGTAGATGCATCAAAGACAGGGGGGGGTTACTCATACTATGAATTAACGAGTGCCTCTACCGCCTGTTTAGCAGTAACTTGATTTACCCAAGCATCTGGCCTCACACCATTAAATACCGCATTCTTAAAGACATTAAAAAGGTCTTTAGCCTTAGGGATATCATCGATAGAGTTACCGCCAAAACCACGTACTTCGGTATACCCTGGAAATCTGGGTAAGTGGCTTTGAAATGGTAGTAGCTGTTTACCGCTATCAATATCTAACTTAAGCTCTTCCAATTCAGCAAGGAATTTTTCTTCATCCTTAGTTAATACTCGGTGAGCGTTTTTCAAACAATCGATTAAGCTACCTATTACTATTGACACACAAGGGTAATATTCAGGTTTAACTAATAATTGCCCTCTTTTTAGGATTTTAATCAACTGTTCTAACGGTAATTCAATTTCTATAAATATAGAATTCATATCATCGGGATTACTAGCTCGGAAGCTCAAAGTACCATCAGTATATATGTAACGTAGCGTGCTAAGTTGCTCTGCTGGCAAAGGCAAACTAAAGTTTGGCTCTTTTAGTTTATCTAATACCCAAAGTAGCTGCGCTTGCAAACGCCCTTCAGGGCTAGAGTCAACTACCGCATACTCACTAAATCGATCGAGTAAGTAGTTAGAGATTGCGATAACATCATCTTTTTGTTCTTGTAAAATAGTCACGATTAGATCCCGGTTTATTTAACTTTTATTAAGGTTGCTGGGTCTGCGGCGATCTGAGTACCGCCACCAGGCATAATTTTACCTAGCAAGCCAGTATCATACTTATTGGCTTCAGAATATTGAATAAGCTCTGTTGCTTTGCCAATAGTCGATTCAACAACCTTTTGGTCTTTAGTCACCATAACTTCTTCGATAATATTGGCTCGGTTAAAACATGGCAATGCCATGCTATTTTTCACCCCTTCATGGTCCCAATTCGTTCCATCATAGTGCTTCGACTTCATCTGCTGTAAACCAGCTTCATCCATCCAATACGCGGAGGTTTCTATATCTTTCTCAAAGCCTTTAGTATTAAAGCCATAGAGCTTATCACCTGCTTTAACTTCTTTAATTCGGAAATCATCGCCTGAACTTAGTACCTCTGAAATCTTCTCTTCTCGCCAACCTTGTTGAGCTAATTGTTTTGCAGCTTTGGCATCTGCATTTGAAAGGTCCTCGAGGTCAATTTGCCTAACTGTCTTAAAGTTTTCTATCTCAACTTGACTTGATTCAATATTGTGAAACTTAGTTGAATGAGATGGAAGTACTGCGCTTTTTTGTTTACCCGTATCGGTAGGCACTTGTGCCCCCGCAGGCTTAGCAATTTGTTGTTCAACTTTTCCGCCAGTACGGCCTGCTTTAGTTTTAAATCTGGCTTTTTGTTTTAGTTGCTTAGCAAGCTTTTTAAATAAGCCACCAAGTTTATCTAAATGGCGCACTCGGTTTGCGGCTATGGCGGCGCTTGCTGTTCCCCCACTGAGGGCCACTAAAATGGCGCTAAGTACAATGTCGAAGATGGCAGCCCCGCCCATTTCTGTCAGCTCGGTGTGGTGCTGGGCTTTGGCAAAATCTTTAACAAACTGTACTAGAACGGCTTGTGTTTCACTGTCATCGCTAATGAAACTAGCAATTTCGTAGGCTTCGGTGAGCTTTTCTTTGGTAATAGAGGTGGGGTCAAAGCCCAGTGCTTTTACGTAGGCCTGATGTTGCTGAGCCGTCCAATTGTTGGCGAAGCTGGTCGCCCAACTATCGTTGTCTTCAACATTATAAGCTTCCCACGCGGCAGTGAAGGCGCGTTTAAGCTGCCCTTGAGCAGACGCAAGTTCAATAAGGTTGTAGGTAAATTCAGCGGCATCACTAAGCGCACCACCAATCCCAGTTAACAGAGAGCCAATACTCGATGCCCCCTTTTCAAGTGCATTTAGCTCACCATACTCGGCCGCAATCTTGGCACCCTCAGCTCTCTCGGCAGAAATAATGCTACTGAGTACGGCAGCTATCTCGGCTCGAGTAGCTGCAATGGCGGCGTCATTGGGTTGCTCGCCAAACTCAACATCAACGTTATTGGGTTTAAGGTTAGGTAGATGCGCTAAACCATCAGCATCGAGCATGCCTTTTAATACTGTGCCGTCAGCTAAGGTTGCCTTGTAAGGCAAGTTGGCCGCAGGTGAGCCATCTGGTAATGCGCAATACAAGTCTAAAGCTTCGCGAATGTCTTCAGTTGATTGTCCACCTTGGCCTAAGGGCATTTGAGCTGGCTTAGCGCGAGTAACAACACTCTCTGGCAAAGCTGCTACAGGCATGCCGCCTTCCATATTCGAAGGCGGAGGCGGCGCAAAGTTTTTACCTTTGAGCACCTTAACCTCACCGCTCACAATGCCATTACTAAGCCAAGCAATTTTTTGCTGCTCACTTTTGTGGCTAGCCATGTAATCGCCAGACACCTGAAAGTACAGTGTGTTTAAGTCAAACTGATAACCCCACATAGGGCTATGGTTTTGCAGTAAGGATTGCGCCCAATATGTATCGATATGGTGATGAATCAATTCGCCAGAATTAGGCACATGGCTTACATGCCTAGGTAAGAACATATAAGACTGGCCAAAGGCATCCACTAACAGAGTTTGGTTAAACTTAGCTTGCTCGAAAGGGTTAGCGTTTGGGTGCATTATAGCCTCCCAAACACGCCATCGATTTCACTGCCTTAAACATGCGGTTCCTTGCTCGCTTACCTGGACAAAATTGACTTAAGAATCAATAAGGTCGTGATGCTATCAGGCTAGTGACAAGGGAGTCAATATAAATATTAAAATACTCATTAAGCTTAGCGCTAGAGATAAGGTTAATTTGCTGAAAACACGAAGATTGATTTGAGTTATTTTAGGCTTGAAACTCGTAATGGGGCAATAGTATGTTAGAAACACCGGCCCCAAAGAGATTGCCTTAGGCTATCCAAGACTATCCATGACCCGCTTAATCTGCTCTTCAGAGAGCTTAGACAACTTCAATAAACATTCTGCAAGTAGGTCGTCATCGCAATACAGATAAGCGACAGGTACGCCAAGCTCGTCCGCTAATCGTTTAGCTGTTTGAAAATCTGGTGCGTGTTTACCTTTCTCGTACTGATTCATTCTGGCACTAGCTGTATTGGGGTCCATACCAAGCTTAATCCCTAATTTCTGCTGAGATATGCCCGCTGCGTTACGGGCATCTCGAAGTCTGGTAGGTAGCGGGTTTTCCATCAATCATTAGCCAGTTAAGAAACATGACTAAGATTTTCTTAGTATCCTAGCCTCAATAATACTAAGGAATACTTAGTTGGCGCAACGTTACTCTAAGTTTATGAGTTTTTCTTTAAGAGTTGGGATATTGGGAGGCCATCTACGAACTGAGTGCGAATGATCTGTTCATCGAGAGTTGAAGCGGCATGGTTTAGCTTCGAATATTCCTTAACTTTCGGTACTGGTATTTCCTCAAAAGCCATTTTAAATGGGTTACTAACACCTGGCTTTTGGAAAATAAATGCCTCCTCAAGATGTTTAAGTTCAATAGTCAAGGCTCTATCCTTAAGTGCTAAAAATAAAGCTTCACTTAACAAACTTTTCAAAGACCGCATCTGCCCTGAACACGCTGAAAACAAGGCTCTGATGGTATGCTTGTCGTTAAGTTTTGGCGGAACATCAAACCCCATTCTCAAACAAAAGCCATTGATTAACCTGCTGAATTCTTTAAGATCACTTTTCGAAGATAAATTAAAGTAAGGCAAAAACTGCTTGTGTATCAGCCGTGAATCCCATTGAGGATCGTCAGTAATTTTATCAGCCCAAGGCATACCAACCAAAACGAATGGGATACCAGATTCCTCGCTAATATATTTCAGCCTATTTGAGATAGCAGTACACTCTTTGAGCGATTTAAATTCAAATAACTCTTGTACTTCGTTGATAATGATAAGCTCCGTTTTTTTATACGCTAATGCTTTAAGTAATGAAGCTGTAAGAGATAGAGAGTTGGATGCTTTGTATCTAAAACTGGTTCCAAAATGCCCTAGCGTTGAAAGCATTTCTAAAATCGTCAAGTCCAGACTCGGTGTGTCTGGAATTCTGGTTACCAAAACTGGCGTAACGTTTAGTTGGCTATCTGGAGAGGCCTGAGCTTGCTGCCTATAGTGACGAACCAGCGAAGACTTGCCTGAGCCACTGTCTCCAGTCAGGAGCATACAGGGGACATCGGCAGCTGCGCCAGCCGAAATACGTTGGTGTGAATGGAAATGAAAGCGGAGCCTGTCGAAAATCTCATAAATTGTTGTGACAGTGGGGTGTTCAATAAAACAATCAAGGAAACTGTCAAATTGAGACTGCTGCATTTCTAAAAGTTGTGCCATTAGTAAGCGCCATCCTCAAGCTCAAAATTCTCCCAATCCAAATCCTCAATATCAGTAGGTTTTGTGTTATTAGCGAGCAATGTTTGTGTTTGAATAGCTTGCGCAGCAGTAATTGAGCCATTACCAGAATCACTACCAATATTATGATATTTGGCCATTTTCTTCATTCCACCGATCTTTGGATTCTTTCTCTTTACTTTCTGGCTAAGAGCTTCCGCTTCTTTTCGAATACGCTCATGAAGATAAACTTTGCATTCAGCCAAGTGTTCGGTATCCACTGAAGATCGAACATAGCTCCTAACAAATCGTTGATTAGTTTGATGCTGTAGCAAAGAAAGTCCAGAAGCATACTCTTGATCAACACATGGCACCTTAATATAACGTTGTTCACTTTGTAGAAAGACGAAAATATAGGCAATAGATGTATGGATAGTTTTAACTTTTACTTTTAAGTGCTTTGCACCAGTTTCTGGCGATTTGCGCTTCCTATATTCTGTCAATTCATCAGATACATACCTCAACTTATGAATATGAATTCCATCATGAAGCACTGACCGTTCATTAACCTTTGCCAATTCAATAAGCAGCCTCTCAGCTTCATTTGCTTCATATGTTGGAGGGGAAACCAGTGACGTTCCCTTACACCACTGAACAATCGGGATCTTCGTTTCCCTTGTATCAGGCCTGTAGTGGTACTCATCAATTAACCACTTATGAAAAAGCTCCATAAAAGTAGAGAACCTCATCACAGCATCTTTTTCAGGTTTATAGTCTTTAAGCTCCTGAATACTGGAAAATGTCTTACCTGGGATAGAAATCAACAGTTTTTTATTCACTGTGGAAAAAAAGCGCTCAATCATAGGCTTTAGCCAAGGTCTAGCGACTTGGTTATAGTCAACATTTTGTACAATACCTGCACATGCATCGTCGAGACTGGATGACCAAAATTCAGCGGCATTATCAACGACTAACATTCCTATTTTTCCTTCACATGGCCACTCTTTTTTAATTGATGGAAAACGCTCCTTAACCCAATGTTTTGGTAAATATGCACATGATAGCGCTCTGCGAACCGAGTCATAACTTGGTTCTCTATAACCAATATAAAAACCAACAATACAACCGCTGTAGCTATCCATAAGAGCAGTAAGGTAAGGCCTACCAAGAGGAAGTAGCAACTCATCATCAACCAGAATTAAATCCAGAGGGGTATGATCAATCTCTACACGCTCTAGTACATTACTTGGTTTCTTAAGTTGTTTGACTGTTCTGAAATGCCTATCTGCATATGGCTTTCCAAAGCGCCTGAGTGCAACTAGATATGGAGATAATTTATTGATTCGGTTATAAAAGGTTCTCTGGCAAACTGGCTTCAACTTACCACTAATCAGTTTAGAGTTTTCTAAAACAATCCAGCTCTTATAAAGTTCATAACAATCAGCAATAGTTGGCCTTTCTCTGGTTAAGTAATATTCCTCTATAGCTTTTTCAAAGAAAAAACCATCTTCCATTTTGCGAGCACCTGTCCCTCCTTTTTTATGATGCTTAGGCAGTAAAGCTTCAAGTGAGTGACCAGAATTAATATAGCTTGAATACCAGCGAGAAAGGGTCCTCCAGTTAGGTAGGGTGAAGTCAAACTCTATTGTGGCTTGCTCCAATAAAGGTGACAATTTTTTCTCCGTCCAACCGCCCTTAAGTCGTTTATCAACCCATTGGATCAAAGCATAACGTCGCAAAGCCTCTCGCTGTTGCTCTTTCGAATAGCTATCAAAATCTGGGGACAGGTGGTCGTTATCTAAATCACTCGTCTCTTTACTAAAAGACTCAATTGATTCGGCCGAGAGGGAATCATACTCATCATCAAATAAACCCAAAGTATGACGAGAGGATGCCATAGCTAGCACCACACCAAGCTATTGACTCCCAGCTCATTGTCTGAAATATCAGCTTGTAAATGCCCACGAGATATCCAAGTTAATGCAGATGCAAAAACATCTCCTGGCGCACAATCAGACTCATCAACCAAATCTCGAACGGTTATTCGACCTAACGACTTCACTGCATCTAAAACCCAAAAATGAAGTGGAGTTAGTGAATAGTTTCCTGCGTAGCGGTGAAGTAATTTGAGATTGTTTAAAATGGGGTTTAAGCAGATCTGTTTTTCAGTCACAACAATCAATGGAATGCTTTGGGACAGAGCAGCCTCTCTTCGTAATGCAAACTTAACTCTAAATTCTGGTTTTCTAACTTTTGAAGAAGGTTTGATCTCAAAAAAGCGTTTACCAAACTCTTTGTCTTCAACAAGAAAATCAGGATAAAAAGTTTGAGTACGACCATTTAACTGATAATCAACACCACAGGGTTGAGCAATAAATGAGGTTATGCTTGGTGAATATTCAAAATGGAAACAAGCGTCATACTCAAGCGATGACTCAACTTTAACCATTTTTCCCATCTTAGGGCTGGCAAACTTAAAAATACTTTTGTGGGTAGAAGGGCCAATAACTCTAGACTTCATAACCAGCACTCATATATTGTAAATTTACAACTTAAGGATAGGCTATGTCATGTTATGTTGCAATTTATGCCAACTTCTTGCAATTTATGTCAACTTCAATTGCAAACAACACGAAGAAAATTGGGTGGCAGCCCTACCAGCCACATCCCGGCACTCGAGTCGTCTGCTGCGGTTGCTCCCTTCCGGGCCTGGCCGAGTTCACAGAGTATCAATGCGGGAGGACCAATAGGGCCACCATAGAAGTGCTTCCTTGGAAGCGAGGCTATTCTCGCTTAAGCACTGCAATTTTGCAAACGCTAATAGCGCTTTTTAAAGCCTACCGCAGTTTGTTTGCTCAAGTTTTAATCCTCTGCCAACTATTTGTCTTCAGCCCTGCCCTATCAGAACCCTTTAACCACCAATTGTGGAATGATTTATTAACCAAACACGTTCACTGGGTGGTGCCAAAACAGGAGAGTCGAGTAGATTACGCCAACTTTAACCGACCGGCCTTACAGCGCTATCTCAACACTATTGCCTCGGTTTCCCAGCAGCAGTTTTACGCATGGACAAAGGACCAACAGTTGGCTTTTTTAATCAACGCTTATAATGCCTACACCATCGCTTACGTTCTTAGTGCCTACCCCAAGCTTGATTCAATTAAAGATCTAGGCAGTTGGTTTCGCTCACCTTGGCAGAAACAGCGATTTATGTTGTTTGGTGAAAAGGTCAGCTTAGACCACATTGAACATGATTTGATTAGGCCGCACTACAATAATCCACACATCCATGTTGCACTGGTATGCGCGGCGCTTAGCTGTCCTCCCCTGCAAAGCTATGCGTTTAGTGGTGACCACCTTAAAGAACAATTGGATTTAGCGTTTAGAGAGTTTTTACGCAGTGACAAAAACCGCTACCAAGCTGAACGGCAAGAGCTCTACCTATCATCTATTTTTAAATGGTATAACGAAGACTTTGGTAATGACCTCAACAACTACCTCAGTAACTATGCAGCCGATTTCAAAGCTTCGCCTGAACAAATACGCAAGGCAAACATTCGTTACTTGAAATATGATTGGTCACTCAATGACTTAGCATTGCACTAGATCAAAAAAGCCCGCATCAGCGGGCTTTTAAAAGGATCTAATTGTTTAGAACAAACATCTAGATAACTCGTATAGATCTTCGTTAAATGGACGCTTCATATTTTCGATACATTCGATAATATCGTGATGAACCATTCTATTGTTCTGAATACCAATGCAGCGACCACCATGACCTTCAACTAGTAGGTCAACCGCGTAAGCCCCCATGCGGCTAGCCATAACGCGGTCACGTCCAGTTGGCGTACCACCACGTTGAATGTGACCAAGAATAGTCGCGCGGGTTTCACGGCCAGTAGCCATTTCAATTCCAGCAGCTAATTCATTTACATTAGTGATGTGCTCGGTAATAGCAACGATGGCATGCTTTTTACCTTTTTTCTGTCCATCTTTCAGGCTATTAAGCAACTCTTCGCGGTCAAAGCCTTTCTCAGGAATAATCACGTACTCTGCACCGCCAGCAATACTCGCTTGCATAGCTAGGTCACCACAGTAACGGCCCATGATTTCAATCACAGAGATACGGTTGTGTGAAGACGAGGTATCACGGATACGGTCAATGGCATCAATCACTACGTTTAACGCTGTGTCAAAACCAATGGTGTAGTCAGTACCGGCAATATCGTTATCGATGGTGCCAGGTAAACCGATACAAGGGAAGCCCATTTCAGTGAGCTTTTTCGCACCCATATATGAGCCATCACCACCCACTACCACTAAGGCTTCAATACCATGTTTCTTCATGTTTTCCACAGCAACTTCGCGCGTAGCAAGCTCTTTAAATTCAGGAAAACGTGCCGAGCCAAGGAAAGTACCACCACGGTTGATCACATCTGACACACTAAAACGATCTAACTTTTTAATGTTATCGTTATGCAAGCCCATGTAACCATCGTACACACCGTATACTTCGATATCTTTAGACAATGCGCTACGAACTACGGCACGTACCGCCGCATTCATACCAGGAGCATCACCGCCACTCGTTAATACACCAATTTTCTTAACCATCATTCCCTCACAAAGCTGAACTGACCAAAACTTACGTAATAATTTAACAAATTATTCCCACCTTCCCTATTGTGCTGAATACACTAACTGGCTAAAACAAGAAGGTAGAAACAACAATAATCGTTTCTAATAGCTGTAGATTCCGCGCCTTGGCTATGACTACAAACTATTCTAGTGTGCGCGCATTTTGCCACGCTAAAGCTAAAACTTTTATGACCCTAATCAGATAACGCCCACATTTTGAAACAAAATTTCAGGCTTGTCCAAGTATAATAACAACGCTCGCTCAGGATTATAGAAGTAATCTGTGATTCTGCATATTTTGTGTGTTTATACAGCAGCATACCGTTTTGTCTGCGGATAAAGCTTCACTTTTCATTCACAATTATGTAACATTAGCCTCTCAAACTTGAGCAGACCATCGGGTCGGATGTTTGATTATCGTGTTTAAAGGGAATCTTATGAAGTCTGATCTTCAATACGCTATCGAGCGCAATGTAGCGACGAACCGCAGAGCAGTAGAAAACTACCTGCTACTGCGCCAACAAGAGCAATACTTAGGCTCTGTCGAACTACAAAACCTCGTACTAAACAGCGAAAGTGCTAAGCAAAGTTAACTCTCACTTTTAAATAATAGAGCAAGTAAAAAGGGGCTAATTAGCCCCTTTTAAAGTTTTACTTCGCCCCTTCGATAGGCTCTATAGAATGTAAAGCCGGAGATAGGTGTATTACACCATCAACCTCATTGTCCAGCGACAAAATATTGGTTTTGCTAATGCGGTGACGATAAATCTCACGTAGATACTTAATCGCATTTTCAACATTTTTGAAATCTAAGCGAATGTCATTAATCGATACAAATTTATCGGTTTCGGAAATTAGCTCACGGTATTTCTTCTCATACATCGGTTTAATCGCATACCAGTTGGTATCGAGAATCTTCGCTGGATTCTCAAACTCCCACAAGAACTCTTGTAGCTCTTCAGGTTTAAACTCATCTTGTGTAATAAAACGCAAAATAGCTTGGTCGATCTCATCGCTGTAACGATACTCTTCTTTAGCAAAGCAACGTTTTATATACGCTACCACCAAGGTAAGAAAATCATCACTTAAACACGGGCTCTTTGCTACCAAGGTTGTTAAAGACAAGTTGGCTGACGCACCGATGACTAAGGCATAACGCTTAAGAGTGGTATTTGGGAACAGTTTATTGATATGAACCTTTAACTTGTTCAAATCCATAAACGACAGCTTGTAATCCTTAGGCAAAGAGATAATGGAAATAACCGATGAACAATGCTTAAAGAAATGCAGGTTATTCAACTCTTCTGCGTTGTAGTGGCTGTCTTGGTATTTCTTCAATGATTGCTTATAGCGTTGCGATTCGATGGGTAAAATACTGATCCCTTCAATCGCTTGAGTATCTAAGTTGAAATGCGGTAAATCAATGGAGCGGAAAAATAGCTCATCAATATCTACATCATCATTAACCGATTTATTTACCACGCTTTCGGCATAAGCTACCGCTACTGGGCCAGCCATGCTCATAAATAAATCGTTAGCATCTAAGCGAACCGTTTCAGAAATGTCTATCCCCGCTCGACGGAAGTAGTTTTCATCGTAATCGGTGGTCACCGCCTGCGCGGTGAGAATATTAAAGATCTGTTGAGAAATATACTGGTTAGCATACTTCTCCATGGTATTCACATCGATATCTTTGCCCTTATCGCTTTCATCTTGCTCAACGTAACGCATAATATCATTTGATATCAGCATCATTGAGTTCCAAGGGCGGATCCGGCGCATAACATCTTCGGGCGTATCGTTATTCTCTCGCTCTACGTTATAGGAGAAATCCCACTCCTCTGATAAGTACTTACACAGCAAACGTCCGGCGTTAATATGTAGCGCTTCGGAGACCTCAATGCTGCTGCCGGATATATTAGGCAAGATACAAATACCAGAGGTAAAGATGGGCTCAAAAACAAAAGAATCGCGTTTATCTGGCTGATTTGACGGCGAGACCTGATAATCAAAGGTTTTACTTAGGTATGAAAACTGCTGCGCTAAGCCAAATTCAGATGCCATGCCAGAGCCTGTTCCCCCACCCGCGCTAAAAATATAAAAGTAAAGCCGAGATTGGTTAGCTTTAATACCACAAGAATCAACAAGGTAAGAATGAATATGCCGCCAATCTTCATTTCTAAAACTGCTAGTATCTTTATTCAGAATGATTTTTGCGAGGTATTGGCCAAGGATGGGTGCGTTACCGGCTCCGCCCGCATGCACTTCGGAAAGGTCCATCAGCTGCAGCTTTTTATATTCTTCTAAAAACTTCTGCCGCCCAGCTTGCGAGGAATACTTAATTCGTCCTGCAATATCTTTGTCTAAGTCACCAACGAGTACAACTGGCTCAATCAAAAAGACTGGATTTTCACCACTATTAGTGTCTATGGGCAAATGATTTTTAATCCAGCGCATTGGCTTGAATTCGCGCTCTTGAGCTAACTGATCTTGGTATTCAATTTCATTTAGGTAGTGAGTGCGGGAGTTGTAAACGAGGGTGGCAACATCAAGAGCGATATTTGAACCACAACGGCCCAAACCAATTAAGCAAACAGAGGGAAAGCTTTGTTCTAGTAAATCCTTTTCTTCTAACAAATTAGGGAAAATGTTTTGCCTAACTTTATCGAGATTATCGAGGATTTTATCCAAGCTATTTTCGGTGTAATACAAATGTTCTATAGGAAGCGCATCCTTCATAGTTCATCCTTGTGGCTAGTCTAGTTTTTCATTTTAATATTTATACTCACCATCGTTGTTCATTACCCGCCTAAAAGCAAGAAATTACCGAATTTTAGCAACTTAATTGTGATAACTATGTTTAAGCGATAAAAGGGAACATTAGCCTAATCTGCTCAAGGCAATAAAAATAAAAAAGGCGCCATAAAGGCGCCCTAGTATTAGCAGAAAAATTTACCAGCCGGTCACTTCTCGTAAGGCTTTACCAATATCCGCTAGGCTGCGAACGGTCTTCACGCCAGCATCTTCTAAGGCTGCAAATTTATCTGCCGCGGTACCTTTACCACCAGCGATAATCGCCCCAGCATGCCCCATACGCTTACCCGGAGGCGCAGTAACACCGGCAATGTAGGAAACAACAGGCTTAGTCACATTAGCCTTAATGTAGGCGGCCGCCTCTTCTTCGGCACTCCCACCAATTTCACCAATCATCACAATGGCTTCGGTTTTAGGGTCATTTTGGAACATTTCCAAAATATCGATGAAGTTAGAACCAGGGATTGGGTCACCACCGATACCAACACAGCTTGATTGACCAAAGCCTTCGTCGGTAGTTTGTTTCACTGCTTCATAGGTTAAGGTACCAGAGCGGGAAACAATCCCAACTTTACCGGCCTTATGAATATGTCCTGGCATAATACCAATTTTACATTCGTCAGGCGTAATAACCCCTGGGCAGTTTGGACCGATCATGCGAGCGCCAGCTTCATCTAGCTTCACTTTCACTTCTAACATATCTAATGTTGGAATACCTTCAGTGATAGTGATAATGATTTTAATACCAGCTGCAATGGCTTCTAAAATCGCATCTTTACAGAAAGGTGCAGGAACATAGATAACCGTTGCATCAGCACCCGTTGCTTCCACAGCATCACGAACCGTATTAAACACAGGCAAACCTAAATGAGTTTGACCGCCTTTACCCGGTGATACACCGCCCACCATTTGAGTACCGTAAGCAATAGCTTGTTCTGAATGGAAAGTACCTTGGCCACCAGTGAAACCTTGACAAATTACTTTGGTGTTTTTATCGATTAAAATACTCATTATTTGGCCTCCGCAGCTTTAACGACTTGTACAGCAGCATCGGTTAAACTAGTGGCTGCAATAATGTTAAGGCCAGACTCAGCCAAGCGCTGGGTACCAAGGTCGGCGTTGTTACCTTCAAGGCGCACCACTACCGGCACACTTACACCCACTTCTTCTACCGCACCAATGATGCCATCGGCAATCAGGTCACAACGAACAATCCCGCCGAAGATATTCACTAAGACAGCTTTTACTTTGTCATCAGACAAAATAATCTTAAAGGCTTCGGTTACCCGTTCTTTGGTTGCGCCGCCGCCAACATCTAGGAAGTTGGCTGGAGAGCCGCCGTACAATTGCACGATATCCATAGTGCCCATAGCAAGGCCTGCACCGTTCACCATACAACCAATGCTGCCATCTAGTGCAACATAGTTTAGCTCCCATTGGGCCGCATGCGCTTCACGCTCATCTTCTTGAGAAGGATCGTGCATTTCACGAAGTTTAGGCTGACGATACAAGGCATTGGAATCAATATTGATTTTGCCATCTAAGCATATCAAGTCACCGCCACCAGTTACCACCAGAGGGTTAATTTCTAGCAGCGCTAGGTCGTGGTCAGTAAACATATTAGCCAAACCGACAAAAATCTTAGTAAATTGGCGGATTTGATTACCTTCTAAGCCCAACTTAAAAGCTAGCTCACGAGCTTGATAAGGCTGAGGGCCGACGAGAGGGTCGATGGCCATTTGATGAATCAACTCTGGCGTTTCTTCGGCAACTTTTTCAATTTCCATGCCGCCTTCGGTTGAAGCCATAAATACCACTCTACGTGAAGCACGATCAACCACCGCGCCCAAGTAAAGTTCGTTAGCAATATCAGATGCTTCTTCAACCAAAATCTTCGATACCGGCTGACCATTAGCATCGGTCTGGTAAGTCACCAAGTTTTTACCTAACCATTGCTGGGCAAACGCTTTAACTTCTTCTTTATCAGAGGTCACTTTCACGCCCCCTGCTTTACCACGCCCACCAGCGTGAACTTGAGTTTTAACTACCCAGGTAGAGCCAGCGATTTTACCCGCAGCTTCGGCTGCTTCTTGTGGGGTATCACAGGCGTACCCTTCTGGCACTGGCAAGCCGTAATCAGCAAACAGTTGCTTAGCCTGATATTCATGCAAATTCATGATGTTCTATCCATAGTGTTAGGGGATACATTTGAGGTGCTCAACACCTTTCCGAATAAGGGCCTGAAATCCAGGCCCAAAACAAACTTGTTTATACGTCTAGTAATAGACGCGTTGGATCTTCTAGCAACTCTTTAATGGTTACCAAAAAGCCCACTGACTCCTTTCCGTCGACCAAGCGGTGATCGTAGGACAATGCTAAGTACATCATTGGTAGAATTTCTACTTGACCATTTACCGCCATAGGACGGTCTTGGATCTTATGCATACCTAAAATCGCACTTTGCGGAGGATTAATAATAGGTGTAGACATTAGAGAACCAAACACACCGCCGTTAGTAATGGTAAAGTTCCCCCGGTGAGTTCTTCAACCGTTAACTTACCGTCACGACCTTTAATCGCTAGCTCACGAATACCTTTTTCGATGTCGGCAACACTGAGTAAATCACAGTCACGAAGCACTGGAGTAACTAGACCTCGTGGCGTTGATACCGCGATGCTTACATCGAAGTAGTTATGATAAACAATGTCGTCGCCATCAATTGAAGCATTTACCTCTGGGTAACGTTTTAATGCTTCCACCACCGCTTTTACATAAAAAGACATAAAACCAAGACGAATATCATGACGTTTTTCAAATACATCTTGATATTGCTTACGCAGGCTCATGATGGGTTTCATGTTCACTTCATTAAAGGTAGTTAACATGGCTGTGGTATTTTTAGCTTCTAATAAACGCTCTGCTACCCGCTTACGTAAACGCGTCATAGCTACGCGTTTTTCACTGCGAGAAGACAATGGCGCTTGTGGCGCGGCCTCGGCAGCTTTAGTCGCTTGCGCTTCTGCTGGTTTAGCTAGATAGGCTTCTATGTCTTCTTTGGTAATTCGTCCACCTTGACCAGTGCCTTTCACCTTAGCGATGTCTACCCCTTTCTCGGCAACAAGGCGACGAACAGAAGGTGATAACTCATCATTGACGGCCTTATCGCTAGGAGCTTCACTTGGCTCTTCAGCTTTTGAGCTGACTTCTTCACCAGCTACCGCACCGGCTTTCATTTTACCAATGACTTGTTGGCCAAGTACGGTCGCGCCTTCGGCTTCAATTATCTCCTCAAGCACACCCGATTCCATCGCGGGTACTTCAAGAACAACTTTATCCGTTTCAATATCAACAATAACTTCATCTCGTTCTACCGAATCGCCCGGCTGCTTATGCCACGTAGCAATCGTTGCATCGGCTACTGATTCGGGTAGGTCAGGCACTTTAATTTCAATGCTCATTAAGGCTTCCTTTATTCTTTATTATTCAACAGTCAACGCGTCAGTAACGAGGGCGCGTTGTTGTTTTAAGTGAAGAGACATATACCCTACTGCTGGAGATGCCGAAGCCGGACGACCAGCGTAACGTAACTCTGCCCCTGCAGGGATAACAGATTTAAAGTGATGCTGGCTACTATACCACGCACCTTGGTTTAATGGCTCTTCTTGACACCAAACAAACCGTTCAACATGTTGATATTGTTCCAGAATTTGTTTTACTTCTTGATCTGGGAACGGATATAGCTGTTCGATTCGAATCAAAGCAACATCATTTTGCTCAGATTTACGGCGTTGCTCTAATAAGTCGTAATAAACCTTACCAGAACACATCACCACCTGACGAACTTGGCTAGGGTCAAGCTCATCCACCTCTCCAATAGCATTCTGGAACTGCCCCTCGGCGAGCTCTTCCAAACTAGACACCGCAAGGGGATGACGTAACAATGATTTAGGTGACATAACCACCAAAGGACGACGCATCGGACGAACCTGTTGGCGACGCAGCATGTGATAGACTTGAGCCGGTGTTGAAGGCACACATACTTGCATGTTGTGCTCAGCACATAATTGCAAATAACGCTCTAAACGCGCTGACGAGTGCTCAGGCCCCTGCCCCTCATAACCATGAGGCAGCAACATAACTAAGCCACACATCCGCCCCCACTTCTGCTCACCAGAAGATAAAAACTGGTCGATAACCACCTGCGCACCATTGGCAAAGTCACCAAACTGAGCTTCCCAGATAACCAGGGTCGAAGGCTCTGCAGTACTGTAACCATATTCAAAGGCCAATACCGCTTCTTCCGATAACACCGAGTCAAACAAGGCTAAATGGCCCTGCCCCTCAGATAGATTTTTCAAAGGCACATAAGTGGAAGCATCATTTTGATTATGCAGTACCGCATGGCGGTGGAAGAAAGTACCACGGCCAGAGTCTTGCCCTGTGAGACGAATATTGTTTTTAGCGTCGAGTAAGCTAGCATAAGCGAGATTTTCGGCAAAACCCCAGTCAACCAGCTTTTCACCTCTAGCCATTAGTACTCGATCATCAATGATTTTTTTAACCCGAGGATGTAACTTATGATTTTCAGGCAAACGAGTAATTTTTTCACCTAATTCTCTCACCACATCAATGGGTAAAGACGAGTCGTAGGCCATATCCCATTCATGACCAAGATAAGGTCGCCAATCAACACTATGTTGTGTCATTGGACGCCACTCTTCCACTACGCAATCACCGTTATCGAGTTGATCGCGGTATTCATTAACCAAAGCAGTCGCATCAGCGCTATCTAATTGACCACGAGCCGCCAACATATCTGCGTATACCTTACGCGGTGTTGGGTGTTTCTTGATTTTTTGGTACATCAAAGGCTGGGTTGCATTCGGCTCATCGGCTTCGTTATGGCCATGACGGCGGTAACATACCAAGTCAATCACCACATCACGCTTAAAGGTATTGCGAAAATCCAGTGCCATCTGACTAACAAAAGCCACAGCTTCAGGGTCATCACCATTTACATGGAAAATCGGTGCCTGAACCATTTTAGCAATATCTGTACAGTATTGAGTTGAACGGGTATCTCGGGGGTTTGAAGTAGTAAAGCCCACTTGGTTATTCACCACAATACGTACGGTACCGCCTACCTTAAAACCACGCGCCTGAGACATATTGAAGGTTTCTTGAACCACACCTTGCCCCGCGATAGCCGAATCGCCGTGAATAGTAATAGGTAAACAATTCTCACCGTCGCGTCTATCTTGTCGAGCACGAACCGAACCCATTACCACCGGATTAACAATCTCTAAGTGTGAAGGGTTAAAAGCCAAAGACATATGCACATTGCCACCGGGGGTAGCAAAGTCGGAGCTGAAACCTTGGTGGTATTTAACATCACCGGTTCCCCATGTCTCATCATGTTTACCGGCAAACTCATCAAATAACTCAGAAGGATTTTTACCGAGCACATTTACCAGCACATTCAAGCGACCCCGGTGGGCCATGCCAATAACAACTTCTTTAGTCCCTTGGGTTCCGGCAGAGCGCACAATCTCTTTTAGCATCACCAGTAAGCTATCGCCGCCTTCTAGAGAAAAACGCTTTGCTCCTGGAAACTTAGCGCCTAGATATTTCTCTAAACCTTCGGCAGCCGTTAAACTTTTAAGAAACCGTAGTTGATCTTCTTTAGTGAACTCACCTTGGCCTTCCACTGCTTCTAAGCGGCTTTGGATCCAGCGCTTTTCTTCAGTATCAGTAATGTGCATGTACTCTGCACCGATAGAACCACAATAGGTCTTTAATAAAGAACGGTGTAAGTCTTTTAAGGCCATGGTTTCTTTACCTATGGCATAAGAACCCACGTTAAAGGTTTCTTCAAAGTCTGCACTATCTAAAGAGTGAAACTCGGGGGAAAGATCTGGCACCCGCTCTTGTTGCCACAAGCCTAGAGGATCGAGTTGCGCATGCTGATGGCCACGAAAGCGATAAGCGTTAATCAACTGCAATACTTTAACTTGTTTAGCCCCGTGTTGAGGATCTTCAACCGGAGAACTAAATCGAGACGTGTCTTTCGCTAAACGGCGAAAGTAATCTCGAATTGGAGCGTGGGGGGTGTCTTCAGGGTGACCATCAACAGCTGGAAGTTCGGCAAAAACATCCTGCCATTGTTCGGATACAGAAGATGGATCTTCTAAAAATGCCTCGTAGAGGTCTTCCACATAGGTTGAATTAGCACCAGCTAAATGCGAGGACTCTAGCCAGGCTTTCATTACGCCATTTTGCATTTAAACGCTATCCCTTTATTTTCTACGTCACTGTATGACTTTATAGGGTTTTATAAAAAAATAGCCATCCTACCGAGGTAAAATGGCTATTTAGATCCAGCTAATTTTAAAAAATTAACTTTTTAGCTAAACAGCCCGTTTTATCAGCATCGACTTAATATGGCCGATAGCTTTGGTCGGGTTTAATCCTTTAGGACAAACACTCACACAATTCATAATGCCATGGCAGCGGAATACACTGAATGCATCGTCTAATTCTGAAAGTCGTTCATCAGTTGCGGTATCACGACTGTCCGCCAGCCAGCGATAAGCAGCAAGCAAGCCCGCTGGTCCGACAAATTTGTCAGGGTTCCACCAGAAAGAAGGACACGAAGTTGAACAACATGCACATAGAATACACTCGTACATGCCATCTAGTTTTTCGCGCTCTTCAGGGCTTTGCAAGTTTTCACGAGCGGGCGGCATCTGCCCATCATTAATTAAATAAGGCTTAATTCGTGCGTAGTTATCGTAAAACTGTCCCATATCTACCACTAAATCACGAATGACCGGCAAACCAGGCAGCGGACGAATTACAATATCACCTTTACCTAATAAATCGGATAAAGGAGTAATACAGGCTAAGCCATTTTTACCATTCATATTAATGCCGTCTGAACCACAAACCCCTTCCCGACATGAGCGGCGAAAAGCGATACTAGGGTCTTGTTCTTTAAGCAAAATCAGCGCATCAAGTACCATCATATCAGAGCCTTCTGGGACCTCAAGCTGATATGACTTCATGCTTGGTTTGCTATCTGTATCAGGATTATAGCGGTATAGAGAAAAAGTAACGTTCATAGCCGCCTCCTTAATATGTACGAACTTTCGGTTCGAAAGCTTCGCGTAGGTTTGGTGACATATTCACTTCACGACGTCCCATAGTTTCTGTTTCTGGGTCAAACAGTGAATGGCATAGCCAATTGGCATCATCGCGATCTGGATAATCAAAGCGACTGTGAGCTCCACGGCTTTCAGTGCGGAAGTTAGCCGCATGAGCAGTAGCAATGGCTGTGGCCATCAAGTTGTCTAACTCTAAGCATTCTACTCGCTGAGTATTAAAGTCTTTTGATTTATCATCTAAACGCGCATTAGCAAGGCGTTTGCGAATTTCTTGAAGCTCTTGCAGCCCTTGAGCCATGGCATCCCCTTCGCGGAATACCGAGAAGTTGAGTTGCATACATTGCTGTAGGTCTTTGCGAATTTGTACTGGGTCTTCACCATCAGGAGTCGAGTTTTCCCAACGGTTATAACGTGCCATCGCAGCTTCTAACTCAGCTTCACTTGCATCGGCCATGTTAATATCACGGCTTAAATATTCACCAAGGAATTTACCTGCAGCTCGGCCAAATACCACCAAATCTAACAACGAGTTACCGCCTAAGCGGTTAGCCCCGTGCACCGATACACAGGCAATTTCGCCAACCGCAAATAAACCATTTACGATTTCGTCTTCGCCTTTGTCATTTTGTTTAATGGCCTGACCATTTACGTTACAAGGGATACCGCCCATCTGGTAGTGACAGGTTGGAATCACTGGAATAGGCTCTTTCACTGGGTCGACATGAGCAAAGGTTCGAGATAACTCACAAATACCAGGCAAACGGCTCTCTAGCACCTCTTCACCTAAATGGTCTAACTTAAGCTTAATGTGAGTGCCCCAAGGGCCATCGCAACCACGACCTTCGCGGATTTCGGTCATCATAGAGCGGGCAACCACGTCTCGTCCGGCCAAATCTTTAGCGTTTGGCGCGTAACGCTCCATGAAGCGTTCACCATCTTTATTAAGTAGATAACCACCTTCACCACGACAACCTTCGGTCACTAAGACCCCGGCACCGGCAATACCAGTTGGATGAAATTGCCACATTTCCATATCTTGAATCGGCACGCCAGCACGTAATGCCATGCCTACGCCATCACCAGTATTAATGTGCGCATTAGTGGTAGAAGCAAAAATTCGCCCTGCACCACCAGTAGCCAATACCGTAGCCTTAGCCTTAAAGTAGACTACTTCGCCGCTATCGATATCCATAGCGGTACAGCCCACCACATCACCATCGGCATTTTTCACCAAATCTAAGGCATACCATTCAGAAAAGATGGTGGTTTTTTTCTTCACATTTTGTTGGTAAAGCGTATGCAATAAAGCATGTCCAGTTCGGTCAGCAGCAGCTGCTGTGCGGGCGGCTTGTTCACCGCCAAACTCTTTAGACTGACCACCAAAAGGCCGTTGGTAAATAGAACCATTATCGAAACGAGAAAATGGCAAGCCCATTTTTTCTAGTTCAATCACCACTTGAGGACCGACGTTACACATATATTCAATGGCGTCTTGGTCACCAATGTAATCTGAACCTTTAACGGTATCGTACATGTGCCACTGCCAGTTATCTTTATGTGAATTACCTAAAGCAACAGTGATCCCGCCTTGCGCCGAAACGGTATGAGAACGGGTAGGAAATACTTTTGATATAAGAGCGCAAGATTTGCCCTCTTCTGAAATTTGTAAGGCAGCACGCATACCTGCACCGCCAGCGCCGATTACTACGGCATCGAATTCTCGAATAGAAATGGCCACTCGACTTACCCCCAAATGATGAACAGACCAGTCGCTACATAAACTAGCGCCAGTACTGTTAAAGAAAACTGTAAACCAATACGCAATGCGGTGCATTTAACGTAATCGGTCAATACTTGCCATAGACCAATCCATGCGTGTATTAACATCGATAGCAAAGCAAGTAAGGTAAAGACTTTGGTTGGAAGCCAAGCAAAAAAGCCACTCCAAGATTGGTAATCAACATCGTTAAAAATGAAGAAACCCAACAGGTAAATGGTATATAGGGTTAAGATAATAGCGGTCGCACGTATCAGTAAAAAATCATGTACGCCACTACGGCCGAAAGTTGCAGCATTAGTTACCATACGATTACTCCCATTAATACCGCTAGAACAGCAGTGATAACGAACGAGATTTTAGCGCTAGATGCGCCACTATCTAGCTCCTCCCAATAGCCTAAATCCATTATCAAGTGACGTATTCCACCAACAATGTGATACATCAACGCGCTTAAGCTAGCCCAAATAATCAACTTCACGAGGAAGTTGTCTAAAATGGACTGAACATTTGCAAAGCCTTCTGCTGACTGAAGGGATTCAGCAAGTAGGCCAAGTAGAATAGCTAACGCGAAAAAGGTAATCACACCGGAAACACGGTGCAAGATAGATGCGATTGCAGTGATGGGAAATCGGATGGTTTGTAGGTCGAGGTTTACTGGTCTTTGTTTTGTTTTCACGATTCTCTGCCCACTCAGTTCCTTGAGTTTTTATTATGGTGTTTAAGTCAGGCCCTGGACAGAGTAAAGCGTTGCGATAATGTTAATTTTGTGAACTTAAGGCTTAAAATTAGACTAAAGTATAAAAACTAACGTTTATATTGCGCAAAAAATGCTCGGTCTAGCGCCATACTTCAGACAAAGTATAACGCTCGACTTATGCAAATACAATTAACAATTCCTTCATTTAGCTAATTTAACGCAACGAAACGGCCATCTTGATCCTAAATTTTAACAAAATGGCTATAAGTCACTATAATTCACAACGAGCGCTAATTGACATTTAACCTTGTTCTAGGTCAGAATGTGCTGCACTTTGTATCCAAAGAACAATACCAATTAGAATAAGCAAGGGAGACGTGCTATGGCTGAAAATAAAGCCACCCTCAAGCTGCCAGGACAAGACGCATACGATATGCCGATTATCTCTGGAACAGCTGGACATGACGTAATTGATGTTCGAACTCTTGGAAAAAAAGGTTATTTCACTTTTGATCCTGGCTTCTTAGCCACCGCTTCGTGCGAATCGAAGATCACTTATATTGACGGCGAACAAGGGATCTTGTTGCACCGTGGGTACTCAATTGAGGACCTAGCAAAACATGCTGACTATCTTGAAGTTTGTTATATCTTATTATTCGGCGAAAGACCGAACGTAGAGCAATACGCCAAGTTTAAAACCACAGTCACTCGCCACACTATGGTGCATGAGCAACTGATTCACTTTTTCCAAGGTTTCCGCCGAGATTCCCACCCAATGGCCATTATGGTGGGTGTAGTAGGAGCGCTATCAGCCTTCTATCACGACTCGATGGATATCACCAACGAACGTCATCGCGAAATTGCGGCCTACCGACTCATTTCAAAAATGCCAACATTGGCGGCAATGAGTTACAAATATTCAGCAGGCCAACCCTTTGTTTATCCGCGCAACGATTTAAGCTACGCGGCAAACTTCCTCAATATGATGTTCTCTGTTCCAACTGAAGAGTACAAAATTAGCGCCGTTGTTGAGCGCGCTATGGATCGCATCTTTACTCTTCATGCAGACCATGAACAAAATGCTTCAACATCAACCGTGCGTTTAGCTGGTTCATCTGGCGCTAACCCCTTTGCCTGTATTGCCGCTGGTATTGCTTGCCTATGGGGACCTGCTCATGGTGGCGCTAATGAAGCCTGTTTGAATATGTTGGAAGAGATCGGCTCGGTTGATCGTATTCCAGAGTTTATCGCTCGTGCTAAAGATAAGAATGACCCATTCCGCTTAATGGGCTTTGGCCATCGTGTGTATAAAAACTACGATCCTCGCGCCACTGTAATGCGTGAAAGCTGCCACGAAGTGTTGAACGAATTAAACATTGACGATCCCCTACTCGATGTTGCAATGGAGTTAGAACGTATTGCACTTTCTGACCCTTACTTCAAAGAGAAGAAATTATTCCCCAATGTGGACTTCTACTCAGGCATCGTGCTTAAAGCCATTGGTATTCCAGTAAGTATGTTTACGGTTATCTTTGCTCTGTCACGTACTGTTGGTTGGATTGCCCATTGGAAGGAAATGATGGAAGAACCGACCCAACGTATCGGTCGTCCTCGTCAGCTTTATACCGGCGAACCTCAACGTCCGTTTAAGTAAACTGAGCAATATCTAAAAAAACCGAAGCAGAGCTTCGGTTTTTTTATATCAAACTCACTATGAATAACTAGGGTTTAGTCCCATAACGGTAAGTCCCGTTAGCCATAAACTGGGCCACTTCATTGCGTTTTTTGGCGATCAATAAGGCGCCATCATCCATAAACAAGAAATTTTTCCAACAACGTTTGAATACCGCCCAAGTGGTTTCGATGATACTTTGTTGGTCGTTGCAATAATACACCACGGTATTATCTTGCCAGTTTAAATGTGTTAATAGTTCTTCGGGCATATCAGCTTGTTCGCTATCCCACACTTCTTCCCAGTTACCTTGAGCGCTCCATGTTTCGATGCTAAACGGCCAATCCCCTTTACGAAAAAAATCTGGGTGATCGACCTGCTTGCTAATCTGCTCCTTCCATAACAAGGTAGCGCGCGCCTCAGTCATTGGCTTAATCGCTTGCGCATCTGATTCACTAATGGGTAAATCACTGCGTTTAAATATCCAAGCTTTCTTATGTTCGCTTAAAGGAAGGTAATTCATTTCATCTCTATCATAACTAAGGGCTAATTAAACAAGGCACGCACTTTGGCTAAGTCCTCTGGCGTATCCACCCCATGGGCTGGTATTTCAGAGGCGCGTGCCATCTTAATTTTTTCACCGTGCCAAAGTACTCGCAACTGCTCAAGCTTCTCTATTTTTTCAAGTGGCGACGGAGCTAACTGAATATACTCGCCGATGAAATGAGCGCGGTAAGCATAAATACCA
Source organism: Agarivorans gilvus (assembly GCF_001420915.1). Lineage (NCBI taxonomy): Bacteria > Pseudomonadati > Pseudomonadota > Gammaproteobacteria > Alteromonadales > Alteromonadaceae > Agarivorans > Agarivorans gilvus. The sequence continues at coordinate 849,879 of NZ_CP013021.1, forward strand.
ATATGCCGAGAATAATGCTCATTACTCCAATTACCATCCCGCTCGAAAGGCACGGCTGCACGACTAAAATACAAGGCATGTTGCTGTTTATCACACACTACTTTCACCACATTGGGGTCCAGAATATCTTCTGGCTCGTCAATGGGAACAGACAAACTGGCCATTTTAACCTCAGGCGCTTCTACTAATAGCTGCGCCACTTGGCTAACCACCGCAGGGGGAATTAAAGGCTCATCCCCTTGCACGTTTACCACAATGGTATCATCGGCAAAGTTCAGTTTTTGACATACTTCCGCCAAACGTTCAGTGCCCGACTCATGGGTTGTAGCAGTGAGTACCACTTCGGCCCCAAAATCATTTGCCGCATCCACAATGCGCTTATCATCGGTGGCAATCACCACCCGCTCAGCACCAGATTGTTTGGCCTGCAGATAAACCCGCTCTATCATGGATTTGCCAGCAATATCCTGCAGCGGTTTACCGGGTAAGCGACTCGACTGATAACGCGCAGGAATAACGACAACAAAACTCATTGTGGTAACTCGTTAGCGGACATTTCACGCGCTTCATTAACCAACAATACTGGAATAGCATCGTTGATCGGATAAGCCAAACGGTCAAACTTGCAAACCAATTCGTTATTTGGCTTGTCATAGTGCAGTTTTCCTTTGCACAGAGGACAGGCCACAATTTCTAATACGTTATGTTCTACTGACATGCTGTTTTTCCTGTAATAAAGAGAAAAAGCGCTGATAAAAAGTATCGGATAATAAGCTATCTACGGGTAAATAGACCCACTCTGCTCCAGCACTTGCCCGATATTTGATGGCATCTTTCTCGGTCATAATGAGACGTTTTGAATGTAATTCTTGATATTGTTCACGACTAAGCTCTCGATGGTCACTTAAGCTAATCTGCTGCTGAGCAGTACAGTTTAAAGAAGCTAAAGAGTCAAAAAAGCGTTGTGGATTACCAATCCCAGCCATCGCGGCATCAAACTGCTTAGTGCCCAAATAAGGCGCTCCGTCGGCGACTCGACGCAAAGCACAGGGGGTTAGCTGCAATAAATAACTTTGCTCTGAAAATGCCGGCTCACCATTGGTAATAATCATGTCCACGCTGCTCAAGCGCTGTGGCGGTTCGCGTAAGGGGCCGGCAGGTAAACATAATTGATTGCCTAAACCACGCTGAGCTTCAATCACCACTATTTCTATATCACGCTGCAGCGCATAGTGCTGCAAACCATCATCACAAATAATCAAGTCCACCCCAACTCCAGCAGCTTTTCACAAGCTTGACTACGTTTAGGGTCTACCACGACCGGACATTGAGTTCGTAAGTGGATCAGCAGCGGTTCATCACCACAGTGTTTTGCAAGACTTTGCTGATTAACCACATAAGGATAACTGGGGGCTTTAGCGCCATAACCGCGGCTCACGACTCCAGGCCTATAGCCACGTGCTTGCGCTTGTTCCACCAGCGCAAGTACCACCGGAGTTTTACCGTTCCCACCTACGCTGATATTACCGACCACTACCACTGGTACTGGGCTGCGATAACTGGTGAGAAAGCGAGCATAGGCGAAGCGCCTACACTTGGCTAAACAACGAAACAGATAACTTAAGGGCAGCAATAACGCCAGCTTGAAAAAGTGCTGGCGTTTATTTTGATACCAAAATTTCACTAACGCTCACCAAACTGAATTTGATGTAGTTGATAGTAAGCCCCTTGTTTGGCTAACAGCTCTTTATGCGTGCCCTGCTCCACCACTTGCCCCTCGTCTAACACCACAATCTTATCGGCGCTTTCAATAGTAGACAGGCGGTGAGCAATCACAATCGCGGTGCGGTCGGCACATACTTTATCGATGGCTTGTTGAATTTTTCGCTCTGATTCCGTATCCAAGGCCGAAGTCGCTTCGTCTAAAATCAATACTGGTGAATCTTTTAATAAGGCACGAGCAATCGCAATACGTTGTCGCTGGCCGCCCGATAACATCACCCCTTTTTCTCCAATTATGGTATCGAAGCCTTCTTCAAAGTTTTCTACAAAACTGGTCACATTGGCGATTTCTGCAACTTGTTCTATTTCTTCGCGAGTTGCACTTGCCTTTGCATAACCAATGTTGTCGGCCACACTGCCACTGAACAAATGAACCGTCTGCGATACCTGAGCAAATTGCTCGCGCAAATTATCGAGTTGGTATTCTTCAACTGGGCGCTCATCCAGTAATACTTGACCACTGGTGGCCTCATAAAACCTCGGTAATAAGGAGGCAATGGTTGTCTTACCGCTACCTGAACGCCCAACCAAGGCGACGGTTTGCCCGGCTTCTATGGTCAAATCAATACCTTTTAACACCATTTGATTCTTGGTGGGATATTTAAATTCAACCTTGTTTAAACGAATAGCCCCTTTGGCTCGAGGAGTGGTATAAGTGCCGCTATCAGGTTCTGGTTCCATATCTAACAAAGTAAATAAACTGGTACAGGCCGCCATGGCTTTTTGCACATCATTATTTAACTGAGTAATCACCTTTAAGGGCTTCAGTAACATCATCATAGAAGTCACGATAATGGTAAAAGTCCCCGCGGTAAGCTGCTCAACCAATTGCGGTGACGAAGCCGCAAACAACACAATCGCTAAACCAATAGACGCAATAAACTGTACCGCAGGGTTGGCTATCGCCGATACCGTGGCCATTTTCATTTGCTGACGACGAATCATATTACTGGCATGGTCAAAACGCAGCGCTTCTTTAGGCTGACCACCAAAGGAAAGAATTTCCTTATGGCCGTTTAGCATTTGTTCACTGGTAGTCGTGACATTACCCACAGCGTGCTGCATGCCAGTACTAATTTTACGAAAACGGCGACTCACAAAGTTAATCGCTATGCCTACCGGCGGACCAATCACAAAGAAAATCAATGACAGTTGCCAGCTGTTATAAAACATAAGCGTTAGCAAGCCGATAATTGTGGCACCTTCGCGCACTAAGTTAACTAGGCTCGCGGTAGCCGCAGTGCTCACTTGGTTTGAATCATAGGTAATTTTAGACAACAGTGTACCGGTGGGGTTTTTATCAAAAAACGACACTGGCATTCTCATCAAATGGTTAAAGATTTGGCGCTGAATTTTCATCACCAAATGACCACCAACCCAAGCCATGCCATAACTACTGGCAAAACCGCAGATCCCCTTAACAATACAATACCTAAAACGAAAATAGGCATGTAAGTTAAAACCTGAGGGTTTTTCCCAGTTAAACCTTCGTCGATGAGAGGCTTAATAGAATAGACAAACATGGTATCAACCGCGCCATAACCGATCATGCCGATAATGGCCATAATCAGCCCTATTTTGCGTTCTTTTACGTAGCTTAATAAGCGGAGAAAGTTAGCTTTTGTATCAGTAGCTGTATCTGGAATCATAAGAACAGAGTTATTCCATCGGAAAAATTGCCTTAGTTTAGCGGTTTATAGAAAAATCACCAACTGATGATTTGTTGATACCATGGACTCGCCGCTCGATAACGCTCTAGATGCACTTGATATGCTCGTTCATCAATATTGAGTCGAATGGCACCGTCCCGCCCAGTAATAAATTGTTGGCTGTCTGCATACCGAGCCAGTACCTCATCTGCCGGAAAATTAAAACGGTTAAACGCGCCACTGCTGTGGATCACTACTTCGGCTTGCAAGGCCTCAACAAAAGCTTTAGAAGACGAGCTAGCACTACCATGATGTGGGCTAAGCAAAAAACTCACTTTGCCTAACCCTTGCTCAAGCAACTGTTGCTCGGCTTTTGCTTCGATATCGCCACTCAGTAACAAGCGGTATTGGCCATCATCTATCAACAATACACATGAGCCATTGTTACCATCACCTAACTCGGCCATATAATAAGAAAGAGATAAACGCCCCCATTGTTCTGCTCCGCTGCAACCACTTGATGGCAAACGCGGATCCCTACCATAGTGATGCTCTGCCTCAGGAAAGGCTTGTTCTAATACTAAACGTGCGCCAGCATGGTCGTTATCGCCATGACTAATCACAATATCGCGAACCCGCTTTACCGAGAGATTGGCTAACAAAGGAAGCAAGGTAGCTTGCGCATGGTTAAAACCACTACGATAACGAGGGCCAGTATCATAAATCAGCGCCTCACCTTGATGCATCACTACCACCGCTAAACCTTGCCCCACATCTAACACATAAACCTGCCAAGATTGAGTCGAATGGCTCAGGCCAAGCATCGAAGGCAATAATAATGAGGCCAGTAGAAATACTCTAGAAACTGCTTTAGGTAACACCAATAGCGCCAGAATAAAGCTAGGCATAAGCAGCAGTAGGCCGCTTAGCAAGGCCGGACTGCTAAAACTAAGCGTTTGCTTTGATTCAAAATAAACTATAGCGCCATATAACAGGCTAAATAGACTATCTACAATGCCCGCAAGAGCTTCAAACCAAGGGCTGAAGCTCAACATTCCTAATAACAAGGTGAGAGGGACTAACAAAGAGCTAAATAAAGGCACCGCAACCAAGTTAAGTACTAAGGCGAAGCTGGGCACTACCCCAAACATCATCACTTGCACCGGCAGCATCACCAGACCTAGAGCAAACTGAATAACCAGTAAGCTTTGCCACTTACTGCGACTTCCCCACCATAAACACAATAAAACCACACTAACGGCAATATACGATAACCAAAAGCCGTTGTTGTATAGGCTAAACGGCCAAAGCAGCATAATAATAAAAGCACTCACCAACAGTGCGCTAACAGGGCGGCGTCGCTCACCCAGCAGGAAGAACAACAACAAACAAGCATACATTAACCAAGCACGCATCATTGACAGCGGCCAGTTCGCCAGCCAACAGTAGAGTAAACAGCTCAACAAACTAAGTAACAAAGGCAGCGATTCAGAGCGAAGTTTTACACCACGACAAAACCCTCGAAACAACAACCAAGACCAAAATGCGGCAATGCCAAGGTGCAAGCCGGATAAAACAAATAAGTGACCTAAACCGGAACGTTGATAGAGACTAATCCGTGACTGGCTTAATAAGCGTTTATCCCCCACCATCAGAGCCAAGATCTCGCCGCCATGCTGATAAGCTTTTAACTTCTCAGCCATCAACTGCAGCGCAGGCTCTCGCCACTCACTACTCGCATCGATGACTTGAAAGTCAAGCAAACTGCCACGCCCTACAATATTTTTTGATAACAGCCATCTGGCATAGTTAAACCCTGCGGGATTAACGTTAGCATAAGCGGGCTTCAGCTTGGCCGTTCCATGAATAACTTGACCCACTTGCAAGGATGTTGCTGGCTTTTTAAGCGCAGAATATAAAATTAATTTAGGCTTCCACCACGCTATACTATGTTTAGCATTAACCAGATCAATTTCTACGGTGATTTTTTGCCAGTATTGATTATTATCAACTGCCAAGACTTTACCAAGTATGCTAGAGTTGGCCGTTTTTTGTTGGATAGCGAGCCCCCATGATTGATAATAGATGCCGTGTACACCAATCCAACATAGCCCAAATATGAAGCCAGCAGCCCAAAGCTTTCTTTTCCACAGTAAAGCAGCCAGTGCAACACAGCTAACATATAAAAGAGGCAGGCTAAGCAAGCTTGGCCAGACTAACGACGAAGTCATTGCTAGCAAACTGGCTAGTAAAAAGGCATTCATGCGCAATAAAAAGTTTTTTATCAGTAACTAAACTATATGCCAAAAAAGACGATACAACGATTTATTCCTAAGACTGAAGACTTGAAAGCCAGCAAGCATCTTAAGTTCTTTGGAGAATGGCTACACAACCCTAATTTATGGCATTTAAATCGTCGCTCCGCTGCTGGTGCCTTTGCTATTGGGTTATTTGTTGCCTTTATTCCACTGCCCTCCCAAATGATTATTGCTGCTGCGCTAGCGATATTATTTAAAGTTAATCTTCCCTTATCGGTGGCCTTAGTGTGGGTGTCCAACCCGTTTACCATCCCCGCTATTTTTTATTTTTGTTATCTGGTTGGAGCCTCAATCTTGGGTAAAGCCATTACCCAAGTGCATATAGAGTTTTCTTGGGAAGGCATAGAACATCTGATCGCCACCGTTGGCCCCTCGTTTTTACTAGGCAGTTTAGTTTGCGGCATATTCTTCTCAATATGCGGCTACTTTTCAATTAACGCTCTGTGGCGTTACTCCGTTAGACGCCGCTACCGCAAACGTCGTTAAGCCAATAGAAAAACAAAAAGGAGCCCATTGGCTCCTTTTTAAATCTCTTGCAAGGGGTTTACCCCAACTCTTGGGCAGGTTTCACTCTAGTCGCCTGCCAGGCTGGCCATATTGTAGCTAACATACTTAAAATTAAAGCGGCAACCACCACCACAAACACATCGCTCCACAGTAACTTGGCTGGCAAAAAGTCGATGAAATAGATGTCAGCCGATAACAAACTATGGCCTAAGGCTTGCTCTAGCCAGCCCACTAAATGAGGCAAGCCCAAACTCCCTAACACACCGAAAACAGCGCCCCAAAGGCAGCCTAGAATCCCATTGTAAGAGCCATAAACCACAAAACTGCGCAGCAAGGTGGGATCCGATGCCCCCATGGTTTTTAATATCGCAATATCACCGCGTTTCTCACTCACCGCTAAAATTAGCGTGGACACAATATTGAAGCTGGCCACCGCCACAATTAACAGCATAATGGCGTACATAATGGTGCGAACTAATTGAATATCTTGGTACAAATACCCGTATTGGCGAGTCCAACTTTTAATAAAAACTAATTGGGGGAAAGTCTTTGCCACCGAACGCACAATCTCATCGGCGAATAAAGGCTGGTCAACTTTTAAACTGATGCCAGTCACCCCCTCTTGCCACTGGCTGAGCTGCTGCGCATAGGCCAAGTTAATAAAACCTAATTGATTATCCAGCTGCCCACCAGCCCGCATCAAACCAACCACTTTAACCCTTACCCGTTGTGGCGAACTAAGATGTTGCTGCTGTGGCTTAGGCAACAATAGCGTGACTTGCTCGCCAATTGTGATGCCCAAATGTTTAGCAATACCTGCACCAAGTATCAGTTGTGGCTGGTTTTCAGACAGGGCCTGCCAAGCCTCATCCCCCACGTACTGATGTAAACTGGTCACGGTTTTTTCAGTTTCAGGATCGATCCCCTTTAGCGCCATCGCTTTCATCTTCTTACCTTTTTGGATCAAGGCGCTAAATTGGATGTAGGCGGCAGCCCCCAATACGTGGGGTTCTGCGCGTGCTGCTTCAAGTAAATGTTGATGATCGCTTAAAGGAGGGTTAACCGCTTCTAGTTCACCATGGCTAACAATGGCTAAAAAGCGTTCTCGTAATTCTCGCTCAAAGCCGTTCATTACCGACAAACCAATAATCAACACCGCCACACCTAATACAATACCCAGTGTGGAAGAGGCCGAGATAAACGAAATAAAACCGTTGCTATTGTTAGCACGGTGATAACGCAGGCCAATGAAACACGATAAAGGCAAGCGCATACTAATCTGCCTTGCTAACAAAATGACCGTCTTGCATATGCGCTTGACGAGAGAATTTCGCGGCCAAAGCCAAGTCGTGGGTCACCACTACAAAAGCAGTATTCAAATCACGGTTAAGCTCTAAAATAAGTTGGTAAATCGACTCGGTGCTATGGCTGTCTAGGTTGCCGGTGGGTTCATCAGCCAATACCAAGCTGGGTTGGTTAACCAAAGCGCGAGCAATGGCGGTGCGCTGGCGTTCTCCGCCAGAGAGTTCAGCAGGACGATGTTTTAAACGGTGCCCCAAGCCTACTCGTTCTAACAAGGCTTGCGCCTGTTGATAGGCTGCAGTCTTGGCGACGCCTGCGATTAATAAAGGCATGGCTACATTTTCTAAGGCGGAAAACTCACCCAATAGATGATGAAACTGATAAATAAAACCCAGTTTTTGATTACGTAGTTTAGCCAATTGTTTACTGCTTAAGCCCGCTAGGCTTTGTCCTTCGATACTCACCTCTCCTTGATTGGCATCATCAAGGCCGCCGAGAATATGCAATAAGGTACTTTTACCAGAACCAGAGCTACCCACAATGGCCACCGCTTCACCAGACTGAACCGCGAAGTCGACACCGTGCAATACCTCGGTTAACTGCTTGCCATCTTGGTAAGTTTTACAAATATTAGTTGCCACTAAAACGGGCTGAGCGCTTTGCTCACTCATATCTAAGAGCCTCTGCTGGATGAATCTTACTGGCTTGCCAAGCCGGATAAATGGTTGCCACAATGCTGAGCAACATCGCTGCAGTGGTGATAAATAAAATCTGCTCGCTACGCAGTACTACCGGCAAGCCCGCGCCACCAAAATTAGCGGCAAAGTTTAAGCCCAAAGCTGACATCACCGGGTTAATATTGGCGCTTAAGGCATAACCGCTTAAGGCGCCAACCGCAGCCCCAACACAACCACTCCAGGCCCCTTGGGTAACAAACACCATCACCACCTTGGTGCGTGACAAACCCAAGGTTTGTAAAATAGCAACGTCGCTACGTTTTTCACCCACCATCATGACTAGACTGGATAAAATATTAAATGCAGCCACGGCAATAATCAGGCAAAACAACATCCCCATCATGTTCTTTTCCATTTTCACCGCGGCGAATAGTTCCCCATAGAAACGACGCCAATCTTGAAACTCTACCCCGGCCTTGTGCAAGCTAGCGGCGAGGGTTTCAATCTTAAAGGGGTCGTCTAAATAGATGCGCTGCTGGCTCACCTTAGTTAAAGGAGAACGCAGTAATCTGGCACTGTCTTGTTGATTAACTAATATGAATTGCTTATCCACTTCGGCGGCAAATTCAAAAATACCGGCAACCTGAAAATTACGCTGCGAGGGCATTTCCCCTAGCGGGGTATAGACCAAGCGATCGGTGGCCAATAAACGAATATTATCGCCTAGGCGCACGCCCAAGGCATTGGCAACACCAATGCCAATCACCACCTTATAACTGCCCGGTTGTAGGGCATCTAAATCCCCTATCAGCATTTTATCACGAAGCAGCTCGGCATCGGCTTGAGCATTCACATCAATGCCTTGCATCATCGCGGCATGTAAATTAGAGGTGCTTTGCAATACCACTTCACTAAGCACCAAAGGTGCATGAGCATAACCCGAAAGTTGCGGGGGAATCGGCTGTTCAGCAGCCAAAGTCAGGTGGGGAACAAGATTAAGTATGCGTTGTTTCAGCTGCTGCTCAAAGCCATTCATCACCGAAATAACAGTAATTAAGGCAGCTACGCCTAGGGTAATCCCCAGCGTCGAAAACCAACTAACAAATGACGCAAAACGTTGCTGTTTGGCTCCGCGTGAGAACCGCCATGCTATAAAGCCAATCAATTTCATCGAAGCAACGGACATCCCTAAGCTTTTAAAAAACGCGCTAATCATACCGTGCGCCCTGCACAGCAACAAGTAACATAGCTTGCTTAATCACATAAAAATCAAAGATAATCAGTATATTTGCAATTGCTTGCTCAAGTTGTTGTAATTTCGCCTTCAACTACGCTTTAAAGCATGGTTATTTGTCACTCGCCGCTGGGCGTTTGTAGGAAAATATGCAAGAACAACAATATTTTAGTGTATCTCACCAACTCAACGTGAATATCGAAGTGATTGAACAAGCAGACCTGCCTCAATCACATGCTGAGTTTGAAGCCAGTATTCCAGAACCGTTTATTCTCGCCAATGGCTCACAGCATTCTTTAATAGGGCTACGCGCACTAAAGCAGCTAGGTGAAGCGGGTGAACAATTATTAACTTACCTACAAAACCAAGAACAAAAACTTAATCGTGTTTTAAGCTATGTTTTAGCCCAGCAGGATAGTCCAGAACATCGCACCATTAGCCAATTATTTGGTGGCTCTGAGATCCACTGCGTTTGGCCACAAGCGCTAGCTAAAGGCCAAGCCTTACGGCTAAAGATTTTCTTGCCTGAAGAGTCCAGTGCCGTGTTTTGTTATGGCGAAGTCAAACACAGTGAAGCGCTGGCTCACAGTAAAGAATATTTATTGGAAATCAGTTATAGCTGGATCCGCGAAGAAGATGTTGAAGCCCTAGTAAGAGCCAGTCTGCATGTGCAGAGCCAGCAATTAAAAGCTCGAGCAGATGCTCGACAACAAGCCGAAAAATAAGAGTTTTCTGTGTTACTAAATTTACCCTGCCCGACCGCTGCGGGCGACAATAAGCAAGTCAGCAATCTGCCGGGCAGTGCCTTAGCCTTGGTGATTCAACAATACATTGGCCAACTCGACGCACCGATTGTCATTCTCACCGAAGATACTCGCAGCGCCTTGCAAATTGAGCGCGAAGTGAACGGGCTTAACCCCAGCCGCCCCTTGCATTTGCTACCCGATTGGGAAACCCTGCCCTACGATAACTTTTCGCCTCATCAAGACATCGTATCGCAACGGATTTTAAGCCTTAACCAATTAAGCCAAGACCGTAACAGCGTGCTCATCGCACCTATGGCGACGTGGTTACAACGCTGCGCCCCGGCGGAATTTTTAGCTAAACACAGCTTGCAGCTCAAAGTGGGTCAAAGCCTAAACTTGGCCGCCTTTAAAGAGCGCTTAGTGAATGCTGGCTATCAGCATGTTGATCAGGTGATGGAACACGGCGAGTTCGCCTTACGCGGCAGCCTGTTAGATCTGTTCCCCATGGGCAGCGAGCAGCCGTTTCGTTTGGACTTTTTCGATGACGAGTTAGACAGCATTCGGCAGTTTGACCCCGATACCCAGCGCAGTTCAGACCAACAACAAAGCATTACCTTGCTGCCCGCTCACGAGTTTCCCACCGATAGCAGCGGCATCGAAACTTTTCGCCAGCAATGGCGGGATCGCTTTGAGCCAAGCCGCGATGCAGGCTCAATTTACCAACAGGTGTCCAAAGGCATTATGCCTGCCGGTATTGAATACTACTTGCCCTTATTTCATAGCCACACCGAAAGCTTGAGCGACCAATTAGCACCCAATACCGTGGTGATTAAGGTGGGTGATTTAGATCAGGCAGGGCGACAGTTTTGGCATGAACTCAGCCAGCGCTATGAAAACCGCCGTCACGATAAAGCCAGACCAATACTGCCGCCAGACGAACTTTATCAAAGCACCGAGCAGTGCTTAAAAGAGCTGAAACTGTTTGCTAGCGTCAAATTACACAAGGGCCCAGCCAGAAATAGCCAAGGTAAGCTAAATCTAGAGGCCCATGCACTGCCCGATTTAACCGTTAACCATCGCTTGAATCTGCCGCTGCAAGCGCTGAGTCACTACCTTGAGCATCACCCCAAGCTTAAGGCCTGTTTTATTGCCGAAACCGAAGGCCGCCGCGAAGCACTGAAAAACCTGCTCAGCCCGCTAAAACTAAAGCTTAAAGATTACGCTACGCTGAACGACTTTATCAGCAGCGAGCAGCAATTGGCGATGGTAGTAGCGCCGCTAGAAAAGGGCTTTGAACTTAGCCAGCCGCAACTGCAAGTGATTACCGAAGTCGACCTACTAGGCGACAAGGTAAGAGCCAAACAGCGTAAGGCGTCCAATAAAACCCTTAACCCCGATGTATTGATCCGTAACTTGGCGGAACTGAGCATCGGCCAGCCCGTGGTACATATAGAACACGGCATAGGCCGCTACCAAGGCCTTACCAACTTTGAAAACGGCGGCATTAAAACCGAATTTCTCAGCTTGGAATATGCCAACCAAGCCAAATTGTACGTACCGGTGAATGCGCTGCATCTAATTAGCCGCTACTCAGGCGCTAACGATGAAACCGCGCCACTGCATAAGCTGGGTAATGACCAGTGGCAAAAAGCCAAGCAAAAAGCGGCGGAAAAAATCCGTGATGTGGCCGCCGAGCTGCTAGAAGTTTACGCCAAACGCGCCGCCAAACCGGGCTTTGCTTATCAAATGGATGATACGGCGTACCAGCAATTTGCCGCCGACTTCCCCTTTGAAGAAACCGACGACCAGCAACAAGCCATTCAGGCCACACTTAGCGATATGCAAGCGCCCAATGCCATGGATCGGCTAGTTTGTGGTGATGTAGGTTTTGGTAAAACCGAAGTGGCCATGCGAGCAGCGTTTGTGGCGGTGAATGCCGGTAAACAAGTGGCGGTATTAGTGCCCACCACGCTGCTGGCACAACAGCATTATGACAACTTTTGTGACCGCTTTGCCAATTGGCCGATTGAGGTAGCCGCGCTATCGCGCTTTAAAACCGCTAAAGAGCAAACGCAAATTATTAAAGATGTTAAGGCTGGCAAGGTAGACATCATCATTGGTACCCACAAATTACTGAGCAAAGAATTGCAGTTTGCCAATTTGGGGCTGCTAGTGATTGATGAAGAACATCGCTTTGGGGTACGCCAAAAAGAACAAATTAAAGCGATGCGCGCCAATGTAGATATTCTTACGCTAACCGCTACGCCTATTCCACGAACGCTAAACATGGCAATGAGTGGCATGCGAGACTTATCGATTATTGCTACTCCCCCAGCCAAGCGTTTGGCGGTAAAAACCTTTGTTCGCCAACATGAACCCGCGCTAATTAAAGAAGCGATTAGCCGTGAAGTAATGCGTGGTGGCCAGGTGTATTTTCTACACAATAAAGTAGAAACCATTGACCGAGTGGCGCAAGAGCTGAGCGAGTGGTTACCTCAGGCCCGCATTACCGTAGCCCACGGGCAAATGCGCGAGCGCGAGCTAGAGCGGATCATGAGTGACTTTCACCACCAACGTTTTAATGTATTGGTATGTACCACCATTATTGAAACTGGCATCGATATTCCCAGCGCCAATACCATTATTATCAACCGCGCCGACAACTTTGGTTTAGCCCAGTTACACCAATTGCGAGGACGGGTTGGCCGCTCTCATCACCAAGCCTACGCCTACTTGCTCACCCCGCCGCCCAAGCTGATTACCAAGGACGCACTAAAACGCTTAGATGCCATTGCTCAACTAGAAGATTTAGGCGCAGGCTTTACCTTAGCCACCCACGACTTAGAAATACGTGGCGCGGGTGAACTACTCGGTGATGACCAAAGCGGCCAAATTGAAGCCGTGGGTTTCACCCTGTATATGGAAATGCTCGACCGCGCGGTAAGCGCCCTGAAAAAAGGCCAAGACCTTAACTGGGACTTGAGCCAAAGCGAGCAAGCAGAAGTAGAGCTGCGTATTCCTGCCCTGTTGCCCGACGACTACATCTTCGATGTGACTACCCGTTTAACCATGTATAAGCGCATTGCTAATTGCGGCGATCAGGCAGAAATGCGTGAACTACAAGTGGAACTGATTGACCGCTTTGGCTTACTGCCAGAGCAGGCTAAAAACCTGTTTGAGGTGCAAAAATTTAAGATTGCCGCCGAACATTTAGGCATTAAAAAAATAGAAGCCGGCCCCAAAGGGGCGTGGTCGAGTTTGCGGAATCCACAAAAGTTAATGCCGCTTTCCTCGTAAGCCTGTTACAATCACAACCAGCTATCTATCGTTTAGAGGGTGCAAATAAACTCAAGTTTGCCGTGCCTAGTGACAGCCCAGAACAACGATTAAGCCTTATTGAATCACTATTGGAGCAATTTACTGCCAATGCGTCTAATTCTTAAAAGTGCCCTACAACTCTGCAGTCTGGCCGTCATCACCCTAAGCAGCATTCCCAGTTTTGCCGAAGAACCTCGCTGGTTTGATATTGAGGTTATCTTCTTTAAACGCAACATCGATGTGGCAAGTACTCAAGAATATTGGCCCCAGCCGCAACAAATCAATGTGAATACCAGCGAACCGCTGTTAGGCCCTTTGTTTGCTTGTGAGCAACCTTGTGTTAGCCCTAGATTTGACCAACTGCCTGTCACCATAGATGGCCGAGGTTGGCCGATAAGCGGCAGCACTAAGCGGCGCATACTCAGTAAATCACAATTAGAACTCAGTGATGAGTTTGCAAAACTCCAGCAACACGCCGCCTTTACTCCACTGCTACACATTGGTTGGCGAGAAGTAGTTGCACCGCGTAACCGCGCTAAGCACTATACCGTGCAAGCAGGTCAGGATTTTTCTACCCGCTTTAACAGCGATGGTCAGCTATTGTCTGCCAGTGCGCCGCAAACCGCCGACGACGCCATCGACTTAAGCGCAGAAAACTTGTCTTTGTTTGACGTAGAACAGGCAACAGCAGAACAAACGCCTATAGAGCCTAGCGCCCTGTGGGAGCTTGAAGGTGGTTTTCGTGTTTACCTTCAGCACTACCTGTATATAGAAAGTGAGCTGATTCTTAAACGCCCCGTAGAAGTGGAACAAGCCTTAACACCAGAGCCTGTAGAGCCAGTAGCCGCAGCAGAAACGCAGTCAAAAGAGAGCGCCGAACCGTTGAATGTTCCGCCCAACGTAGCAGTGGCCGAGGTGGTGGATCCAAATGCTGAAGCCCCTGCGGTGGTGGTAGTCACACCCGATATGCAAACATCGGAGCAAGGTGCGTTAGTTAAAGAGTTTCATACCGTTGAGCAACTACACAGCTTTAAGTTTGATCAAAAACGCCGCGTGCGCTCTGGCGAAATTCACTACTTCGATCACCCGCTAATGGGTATGTTGGTGCAAATTCGCCGCAGCCCTGAAGCCGAAACCCAAGCTGAATTATTGGAACAGCCTACTAACAGCGTGCTAGAGCAAAGCATAGAACTCAGCGAAGCCAACGCCTTGCCAGAGGCGACTGACGAAGAAGCGGCTTTGCCCGAACTTCAATAAAACGTGTTTTTTGCTAATCAAACCAGCGTACTATTCACTTGTGCGCTACTCAGCCGAACCTGGTTGCTATTTGCCATAGCGGCCAGCTCTCGGCAGACTGGTGGTGACATACTAAGCCTACTCTACCCTGAACATCGCTGGTTTTACTTAGGGCTGGCTATGGGCGCCCTACCATTGAGCCGACTACTACTTCCCCGCTTATGGGCCAAAGTCTCGGAAAAACTACAACTGTGGGGGCTATTAGTAATACTAGTCGCCGATATTAGCCTGCAAGTACACGCCATCAATCTAAATTACTGGCGCTTTGAGTTACTCAACGCTATCACCCTGTGGCTAAGTTTACTGCTTGGCTTTATTTTGCTTAAAGCCGCTCTAAGCAAGCAGCCTACGCTTGCCAAATAAAGCTGTTTAACACCTCTCCTAAAAGCCGAAGCACTTCGTTAATTTAATCCCCGGTTATTTAAGGCTCAGCTTGCGCTTGAAGCAAAGCCAGTGAACGCTCATCTAGCGACTTGAATCCTGCTGATACCACTAGCTATTAATACAGTATTAAAATAATTAGAGAGAAGGTGCGACAAAGCGAGCCTTAAAAGGCCTAAATTGTTCTCGCTTTGTTTTTGCCTGTTTTTATAACCTTATGAATTTTATCGTTTTGTTGTTAGTGCCATTAAATTTACCGCGCCAAAATCTGGCGCGGTAAATAGGTTGTAATTTGTTTTATATCAATAAGCGCTGTAATACATCGACTTTTGCTGATAAGTTATTGTCATTATTATGTGATTTTACTTGGAGTGAGTTGTTTGTCGGCAGCTATAGCTGAGATTTAACGAGAAGTCCGGGTAATACCCTACTAGCCATCGCTTCGTTTGCTGCTGCGTATTTTATAGCTCGTAGTTAAAGAAGATTATGAAAAGAAAGGATTTGTACTATGACAAGCAAAGTTCCAGCGCATCTTCGGCATATCGAGGCATACTCGACACGAGCTGCGCTATTTTGTTTTGCTCCGTGGATGAAAACTGCATATAAAGAATTAGGACAAAGTGAAGTTCCTGGGTTCAAAGCAAATCCACGAATAATTCAGTATTTTTCTGCGTCAAATTTTTGGGGAAAAGATGACTCAGGCGGTAAAAATGCGTGGTGTGCTTCTTTTGTTGCTTGGGTAATGAAAAAGCATGGTTACACTCCTGTGAAAAATGCATTTCGTGCTAAGTCTTGGGAAAATTTTGGCAAAACAATTTCGACTCCAGTTCAGGGGGCAATTGCAATAAAAAGTAGAAAAGGAGGTGGGCATGTTGGTTTTGTTGTAGGTCAAAGCGCAACAGGTCAATATCTTTTCATATTAGGTGGTAATCAAGGTGATAAAGTAAGCATTGCTAAATATAAGACCAGTGTTTGGGATACATTTGTTGTTCCCGCAGGTTTTGATGAGTCGACTGGCCGGCTACCCATATACACATCTCCGGCAGTGCTGGCAAGCACGGAGGCTTAACATAATGAAATATATGGTTATTGCCAAATTATTTATCACTACATTGATGGCTTTAAGTAATCAAGCTTATGCTAATCATCTCGATGAACAGCAAGATTTTTTAGTTCAATCAATATTAAATACTCCATTTACAGCCGTGGTTACAAATACACAGGTTACCAAACTGACTTCAAATCCCGATGAGGGGGATATATATCTGCTAAATGCGGATGTTCAAGAGATTATTACGGGTAAAGCTGAAACAAATATAAGCTATAGAATATTTGTTGAGTTTGGCGAGGATGTATTAGTAAATAAAGAGCCAGTTATAATTAGTCTTTGTGAAGATGATAATGGTTATTACTGGCCTGGGGTGGGAGCTGAATTTCCTGTGACTGCAGCTCTATTAACAGTGGCTCACCAAGCTGCGAAAACAAAAACAATGTCAAATTTAGACAAGGCTAAAAGTCACTGTAACTGAATGTATGGCTTTTATTAAAACGCAATGCCTAACAAGTTAAATCAAAAGGCAACAAGTTGCTTTTGTTTAATGCGTTATATTTTCAAGTCAAATAAGGAGTTGTATCGTGGCTTCAATGGTAAATCCAATGAATGCATTAATGAGCTTGCAGACTGAGATTTTTAACGGAATACCGTTACGCAGTTGTGCTGCACACCCTTCACTAAAAATGTTTTATGATCAGCCTAATGGCCGTCCTCGATTCACCTTTGCGAAAGTTGAGTCTCAGCTAATTAAAGCTTTTGCTGTTGTAGCTATAACAGAAACAATCCAAAGTTTACCTTGTGTCAATCTCGGTTATGCAGTACCTCCTGAATATCGTCAACAGGGTCTTGGAACTGAAATTGTGAAATTGAGTATTAATGAGCTAAAAGCCGAGTTTAAACGGAACGGTGTAAATGAATTTTACGTAGAAGCTGTTGTGGGAGTGCAAAACATAGCCTCGCAAAGACTTGCTGCAAAATTATTGTCCGCAAATTTTGAAAAAATTAAGGATGATGTTTCTGGTGAGGATGCTTATTACTATTGCCTGAAAGTTCAGTGAGCAAAAAATATAACAAGACAGTTAAGCGTAGTCCACAAGCGGGCTAGACCTCGCTAAGCTCTACCGCTAATTGCAGCGTTATAGCAAACAATTACCTAGGAGTGCATGTCGTTTAACTGCGCTTGACTCAGCTACCTCACCGCCAATAAAACAACAAAAAAGCAGCTCAAGAGCTGCTTTTAATCTGATTACACTGACGCTTAGTGTAATTTTAACTTAGGCCGTAGTACTTGGTTGATTCGCCCTACTAACATCATTAAGCCAGTTTTCATGTAACCGTGTAGCGCGATTTGGTGCATGCGGTACAAGGAGATGTACATCACCCGAGCAATGCGCCCTTCAATCATCATAGAGCCTTGCATTAGGTTGCCCATTAATGAGCCCACTGTTGAATAACGGCTAAGCGAAACCAAAGAGCCGTGATCTTTATATTCAAAGTCTAACAGTGGCTTCTCTTCCATTTGGCGCAAAATGTTTTTAAATACTAGGCTGGCCATTTGGTGAGCAGATTGAGCGCGAGGCGGCACAAAGCCTTCTTCACCCATGGCGCAACTAGCACAGTCGCCAATCGCATAAATGTTACTGTCACGCGAAGTTTGCAAAGTAGGACGCACCACTAGTTGATTAATGCGGTTGGTTTCTAAGCCACCTAGCTCTTTCATAAAGTCTGGACACTTAATACCTGCAGCCCACACCATCAGGTCTGCTTTAATTAGCTCCCCTTCTTTGGTGGTTAAGCCCTCTTCTGTCGCTTCGGTTACCATGGTATTAGTACGAACATCCACACCCATTTTTTGTAGCTCTGAGTGAGCGGCGCTAGAAATACGTACAGGTAAAGCAGGTAAGATTTTCTCGCCGGCTTCCACCAAGGTGACCGCTAAGCTTGAATTGCTAAGGTTAGGCACACCGTAGGCACGAAGTTGGTCTAATGCATTGTGCAGCTCGGCAGATAGCTCTACCCCGGTAGCGCCCGCGCCCACAATGGCCACACGTACTTTTTCGCCTTTTTCTGCTTCATCATTTTGTGAATACTGCAAAAAGCGATTAAGCATACGGTGATGAAATAAATCGGCACGGCTAGGATTATCAAGGAAAATACAGTGATCTTTTACGCCTTTGGTATTGAAGTCGTTAGACACCGAGCCAATGGCCATAACCAAGTAATCATAGTTAAGTTGTCGTGCAGGCAAGATTTCTTTGCCTTCTTCCACCATCGGTTTCAACGTTACTAACTGGTCTTCGCGATTAACATCGGCGACTTCGCCCAGTTGAAACTCAAAGCCATGATTGGCCGCATGAGAACGGTAACTTAACGCGTCAATTCCCGCATCCAGAGAGCCTGTTGCCACTTCGTGCAGTAAGGGCTTCCATAGGTGAGTACGGTTTTTATCTACCAGAACGATATTGGCCTTGCCTTTTTTCCCCAGCTTGCGCCCTAAACGCGTCGCTAGCTCGAGGCCACCGGCACCACCACCAACTACAACAATTCTAGTCATGCTTGATTATTTCCTTGTAACAATCTGAAGTGTAAACCTTGCTAAAGACTTTATTATGAGTGTTGTCAGCCCAGCCCATTCAGCAAAGTGGACACATTATACGTAACTTGATTAAGATCACAAAATAAGCCTACAAAAAAAGAGGGGAAAACCCTCTTCTTTTGTTAAGTATTTAGCTTATAAACTGGGTAAACGCTTGAGTGATTTGATCAACTGAAGATGACGACTGATATCTTTAAATTTATGGGTTTGTTGGTCATCCCATACAATCTGATAATAGTCTTTTAACTCTAATTCTGAGGCTTTGTTATCTAAAAACTCATCGTTTTCTGAGAGTATCACGGTACAATTGCCTTTGTTCTTAGCGCGAAACTCACTGACACACTTAGACGCAATATCAACATACTCTTCAGGGCGCTCAATACGACCTTGCATATTTAACTCTGGATGCAAGTTTGGATTGAAGATAACCGAAGGAATGCCACATAAAAAGCCTATTCGTTCGCTCCAATAACCGCCTAAACCCACGCCACAAACCACGACTTCTTCTTCAGCACTTAACATTAACTGCTTATGCACTTCTTTAAGCAAATGGCTCATGTCATGACGGGGATGGATAGTACTGTAACTAATGGGCCGAACATCCGGGTCAACAAACTGTAACTGCAATACTTTTTCGTGGTTACCCGGACTTGTAGAGTCAAAGCCGTGTAAATAAATAATCATCCTAGCCTACCTTCCTCTCAATCACTGACTAAAATCAAGTGTATTTATAACTTATCCCATTCACTGGTGATTGTCGCTATTTTCCGCGTCTGTTCAGTGATTTGTTTATAGTTGTTTTGCGCTGCTAGCTCCGACCAAGTAGCTGGATAGGCTTTGCCTAATAGCGATTCGGCCCCCTTAACCTGAGTATGGGCTAAACCATCAAGTAAGCGAATACTGGCATCTCGGTCATTACACGCCAACAACAAGTCACAGCCAGCGGCTAAAGCTTGTTTAGCTCGTGTCACATAATCACCCACCACCGCCGCGCCTTTCATACTAAGGTCATCACTGAAGATGAGACCTTTAAAAGCCAGCTCTTGTCGAAGTATTTGTTGTAACCATTTAGCAGAGAAGCCTGCCGGTTGCTCATCTACATCGGGGTAAATCACATGGGCAGGCATCACCGCATCGAGCTTATTTTGCGAAATTAAGGCACTAAATACTTGCATATCGTGCTGTTTAATTTGCTCAAAACTGCGTAAGTCTCGCGCTTCCAAATGGTGAGTATCGGCTTTTACATTGCCGTGTCCCGGAAAGTGTTTGCCGGTGGCTTTCATGCCTGCTAGCGCCATGCCGTCGATAAAAGCACTGGCTAAAGGAATAATTTGCTGAGGCTGCTCGCTAAAAGCGCGCAGGCCAATCACATCACTTATGCCATTCACGTCCAACACTGGCGCAAAACTCAAATCGATGTCACAAGCGCGTAGCTCTGCTGCCATCAACCAACCTAAGTGCTTGGCTAGTTGCTCCGCTGGCATGCTCAAGTGTTCGGCAACAGCAGCTAAATGCCCCATTGCCGGAATAGGCGAAAATTGATGGCGAAAACGTTGTACTCGGCCCCCCTCATGATCGACAGCAATAATCAAGCGAGTATGAGAAGCAGCCCTAATACTTTTTACTAAATCGATGAGCTGCGCTCTATCATGGTAGTTACGTGAAAATAAAATCACCCCGGCCACTAGCGGATGCTGCAACATTTCCCGCTCTTCGCCACTTAACTCGGTAGTGAGTAAATCAATAAAAAGAGGTCCCATTTATTCCTTACCAACCAAAAGTAGACTTAGTTTCTGCCTTACGGATTTCAGTCTCGTCGGCCCACTCCACTAAACCTGTTTTAAGGTCTAATAAACGCATGGTCATCTTGTAGTAGACGTCCTTGGTTTTTTTGTTGGTTTTTACAATGCTAGACAGATTGCCATACAGCATATATTCGGCACCGACCTGCTGACCAAAAGCAATCGCTTTTGATGGATCAACAAGGTCGCTGTCATTTTGAAAGCCTAATTGCTCTCTTACCTGATTTACCGTGGTCATATCCACAAAACGGAATTTCCCCGATTGCAGCAATTTGGTGCTGATGGTATCGGTGACAGACTCGGTATCGATATGCTCTGTGGTTTTATTTTTAATCCGGTCCACAAAAACAATTGGCCGCCCCTTAGCGGTAATATCAAGCAATAATGGTGAAGATATCATCGAGTCGGTCATTTCACCGGCAATGGTTTGTAAGTCGGTGGAGCCAAAGCTCACATCAACCGTTTCTACTTGCTGAGGGTCACCATAACTTACTTGGCTGGAACATCCACCTAAGCCAAGCGCAAGTAAGCTAATAAGCACTAGTCGTTTATTCATAAATATCTCTCTGTTATTTCACTTCTCTAACATAAATTTTGAAGTGCTTGGCACTATCAAGTAAGGCAATCGACTGCACTTGAATTTGTTGTTTACCGTGTAAAGTGAGCGGCGTCCAAGCGCTAGTGGCTTGATTAATTTGAATGTTGTTGCTGTCATACCAATAGAAGCGATACTGCAAATTCAAATCGCCCTTATATAGAGATTGTATGGTAGCCACCCCTTGTAGGCGATCATTGTTTTGCTGAGTCGTTGCGCCCAATACCGTTAACTTGCGCCCCAAACTGATATTATCAACGATCAGCCATTGCTTACCATCAGGTTTATCTGAATCGGCAGAAATACCTGAAGTATTTGTGGTGCAAGCTACCAATAGCAGGCTGAGCAGCAAGAATACATATTTCATGTTCACCTCTCATTACAAATTAAAAACTTGAATGGCAGAGCCTAGGTCGTTAGTTAACACTAAACTGACTCGCCCTGCTCGAATGTTTAGTGGCTCGAGGTTTTGGCTTAAGCCCTCAAATTTTAGAGTATGTTGTCCGGCAGGCAAAGCCTGAATCGCAATTTGCGCTAAAGCCGGTAGGCTCTGCCAACTGCGAGTATCGGCACGCTCAGACGCTGTGTTGTAAAGATTAACCAAAATATTCTCCCAGCTTTCATGCTGAGCATCGTTATGTTGATTAACCGCCCGGCGCAACTGTTCTTTACTTAGTAAACGCAATAATTGCCGATAAAACAGGCCGGGTAAGTCTTGTTGCAACTGTTTTGCCGCTAAGGCATCTAGCTGAACCACCTGCTCAGTGGCTAGGCCTTGCCCTGCTACCTGAATATCTAGCGGAAGAGCGATATTGGCTTGCCCTCGCATCACAGGCAAAGCCACCGTAAAATTCTGCCACTGATTATTATGATATAGCGGCAAAGAAAATCGTGCTTCTTGACGCGCTTTAACGAGGGATTGTTCGTGGATCACCACTAATAAGCCTTGTTGCTTAGTAAGAGCCTCGCCTTTAAGCGGCGTATATTGCTGATAATCCTCCATGGCCAGTTTGGCCCCTAAACGAGCGACTTCGGCTTGTAAGTATTTATTCTGCGGAGCCAAGGCCAAAGCCTTACGATAATCAATATAAGCATCGTCCTCTTGCCCTGCCGCTAAATACAACACCGCAGACAACACATAACTCAAACCATTTTGGTAAGCGTTAGCTAATTGTTGCTGGGTTTTAAACTGCGGGTACTGCTGACTTAACTCCTGGTATTGCTGCTGATAGTCTCTCAGTTGCTGCTCTAAGCTAGCGGGTGTTTCTTGCATGGCCTGCTGCTGTATCAATCCCGCCTTGCGGATTTCAACTAAAGCCGACTCAAGCCCCTGGTTATGTAAATAGTTAATCGCTTGATAGTGATGCAGCATCACTTGCTCGTATACCGGGATATGGTAAGGAATGAAATTATCGTTAGTAGCCAGCGTAGAAAGTTGCTGTAAACCGCTAGAAACTCGGTATTCGGCTTGTCGAGACAACCACTCAAGCTGCTCATCAACCTGTTTAAAATACGCTTGGCTTTGCTGATACTCTCCGGCCAAGTAGGTGATTCGGCCTTTTTCTAGCAGTTTTAAATAATAGCCATTATCGCTGGGGTGCCCTTCATCAATCAACTTAGCCGCTAATTGAAACTGCCCCGAACCAATTTGGTAGCGGCTGGCTTGCATTTGTTCGCTATAGCTTACAAACAAATCGCTAAATAGGGCTGAGCTACAACTTTGCAGGCTGACGCATAAGACACTGGCTAGAGCCACAACCGCAAGGGGTGGCGTCTCGCAGTCTTGCTAGAGCTAAAGCCTTTGTTTGTTGGTAAAACACCGTTAAGCCTTGCCATCGATTAACTTGTCCCAAACCACATAAATCCCCCCCTAATTGAGGCAACATCAAACAATCCAACTCATCCGCTTAAAGCTGGACTTAAGCGCTCACTTTTTAGACAATCGCGGCAATTTTGATAAGTAGGTATCAAATCGCCGCTATATCAGCCATTAACAAGTTTATTAATGCAACATACTCAGAAAGAGTTGTGATCTCTTGCATAGCAAGTCGCGCTAACAGCAGGCATACTTTGACTAAAGTATGAAATCATAACAATTATAAATAGCTAACAAATCGGTTGGTCGGGGAATTATGAAAAAAAAGTCATTAAACGTAGCCTCATCGCTCCAATTCTTAAAAAATGTTTCTATTGTCCATCGAGTAAATTTTGGGTTCGGCTTTTTAGTGCTGATGATGGTATTAACCAACATTTTGTCACTGCAAACGGGTAATAAATTTAACCAACAACTGGACTTAGTGACAGAGGAAGCAACCCCTCTAGTGCTACAAAGTAGTGAATTTGCTGTCGATTTATTAACCGCAGATAAACACTTTAAAGATGCGCTAACCTCGCAAAACGCAGATGCAATTAAAGCCAGCGGTGAAGCTTTTGCACAAAGCGAACTGGTATTTGTCTCTTCATTAGGCACTCTACGCTCAATGGCTGAAGGCAATAACGAGCTTGAATCTCATCTTGATACCTTGAATAACTTAGATCAAAACTACTTCCGAGTGGCAACTCAAGTAATACAAGATTACATTGCTTATTTAGAAGCCGAACAAAATGTGAAACGCAGCACCAACCTATTATCGGTCATGCTTCCACAGTTGAAGAAGAACCTTTCCGATAAAGTGGTGGCCTTAAATGATGATTACATTCGGTGGGCATCAGAAAGCTTTTTAAACGCCATGGCCGTTGTCGAGCTTAATACCTTAGAGGGTCTTAACACTACCGAATCAGCCAAAGTAGAAGTCATCTTCAAACGCAATAAAAAGTTGATTAAAAACTTCTTAGAAGCGACCTCTGATTTAGAAGACGAAATTCCTGAATTACGCAATGATATGGGCCACCAAATCGACCAGTTTATTAAAGACTCCACCCAAGACGATGGCGTACTAGCCGAGCACCTGGCCTTGACCAAACAACGAGAAGACATAGCCCAGCATGTGGATGCAACTGCCTTAGAAATCACTAATGCTATTAGCATCCTTACTAGCATTAACGAGATAGCTAACCAACAAGTAGATAAGGCCTCATCAAATGCCAGCGCGATGCTTGATTCAAGCCGCATTCAGTTGATTACCGCCATGGTAGTGGTTATTGTTTTAGCCTTATTAGTGGCATGGAACGTAGCCAGTGCGATTAAACAGCCGCTCAGCATGTTACTAAAAACCCTTAAAGCCGCGGCTGCAGGCAATATGACCGAAACGGTAGCCTACTCTAGTAACAACGAGTTTGGTCAGCTAGCGGATTCCGCTAATAGCATGATGTCGCAAATGCGCACCGTGCTACTAGAAATTAGCCAAGCTGCTGAAAGCTTGTCTAATGTTTCTAAGGGTAACTCTGTGACCCTAAACAGCGCCAAAGACGAATTGAATAACCAGCGCCAAGAAACTGCATCGGTTGCTGCCGCCATGACAGAAATGGAGCAATCGGTTAGAGAAGTGGCGAAAAGTGCTAATGTCACCTTAGAGAAAGTGATGGAAGTAGAAGAAGCGGCCAATTCAGGGCGCAAGATCATGAGTGATAACATTACTACCACCCATCAACTTTCCGAAAAACTGGACCACAGTAGCTCAGTGATTGGCGAAGTAGACAACATGAGTAATAGCATCGGTTCAATCTTAGATGTGATTCGTGGTATTGCCGACCAAACTAACTTACTTGCGCTAAACGCTGCCATTGAAGCCGCTCGCGCAGGTGAGCAAGGGCGTGGCTTTGCCGTGGTAGCTGATGAAGTGCGAGTATTGGCTCAGAAAACCACTAACTCAACCACCGAAATTCAATCGATGATTGAGAACTTACAAAAGAGTGCTCAGCGTGCGGTAACGGTAATGTCTGAATGTTCAACTGAGATGCAATCGAGCATTTCGCAAACTTCTGACGCAAACGGTGCGATGGAAGAAATCCAAGGCATCATTACTCAAATCTCAGATATGAGTAGCCAAATTGCAGCAGCGGCAGAACAACAACAAGCTACCGGTGCAGAAATTTCTACCAACCTCAACCGTATCTCAGATATTAGTGACGACAACTATCAAAGCATTGAAATAGTGACTAGCACCAGTGAAGAATTAGGTGAGCTAGCCGCAGAGCAAGATTTATTAGTGAAACGCTTTACGCTGTAAAGCGGTAAAAATACCAAAGGCTCCTTTAAGGAGCCTTTTTTATTGAAAAGCACTTAAATAAACACGTTCTAACTAGGGCTCACTGGCTTCACAAATAGCGCCTTTCCCTACCCCTTCATAAGCTCTTACCCTTAACTCATGGCCATTTAATACCTTAGCTAAGGTTCTGGCTATATAAGCAGCTAGGTTCTCTACCGTCGTCTCGCAAGGCAGGATATCGGTTTCGTTTTTTGGTATAACCAACTCAAACTTACCCTGAGGCGACTCATAGGCAAAGGCGTAATGCTGTTGCCAGTCTTGTGCTTGATAAAAACTCACTAGCGATGGTTCGACTTTATCTTCTTCGCTGCCCAAGTAAATATTACGCCACCTCATCGCCCAGCTAGTCGCCAAATCAATGTCGGACTCTCCGTCCACCATAATCTCTATAGCAGAACGGTGACCGTGGGCGATACGCTGGCAATTACCATCATGCTTTTTTAAGCCGTGGCTATAGTGATAATAAGGGCCATCAATCTGCTCATGACGTAGGCTAATACGAATATCTTTAATATTTTTAGGTAACTGAGCCAATACCACTTCGCTTACATACTGACTCAAAGCTTGGTTGCTCACTTCAACAGCATCAATAAAGGTATAAGCTTCATCCGGACAGCAAAGGTGAATACTTTTACCATTAGGCCGCAGGAAGTTTAATTGGGTATAACCAGCATTACGCTTAACTTCGCATAAAGGCGAGCGCTGAGGAACCAACAGCTTATGATCGACTTTTTCATCAATTAAACGTTTTATCAGCTTTTTCACCTGACCAAAATCAAGCAGCATATCCATTTCATTTAACGAGCCACCTAATTCAATATCGACTAACCAGCTCTCCCCTACTAAACCCCGGTCAGGGCATAAATAAGTTGAGTCAATAACGGTTAGATCTCTTACAAACAATCTCATTTTAATTTCCAGCTGGCTTCATCCGGCGCATTATAACGCTAAGCTAACAATTTAGTCATGGCTTGTGCGATCTGCAAAACCAAACACGTAAATTCTATGGTAAGGTTAAATGATTAAATAAGCAGCTTAGAAACAACCTGTGAGCCAGATAGCACCTGAATTACTTAATAAATTTAATGCCTTGCCTTGCCAGACCGAGGTACATCTACAACTCCCTACGGCGACCAAACCAATACGCTTACGCAGCCGCCTAATTGGGATTGAACCAGGCATGTGTGTCATTATATCGCGAGGCACCGACCAACATTGGGAAATGGCCAGAGAACTTATTCGAGAAGGTCAGTCGATAGTGGTGCGCTTAGTTAATGAAGGAGACCCAAACGCCACCATTTTTGCTTATCGCGGTGCTATATCCAAATTAATGAGTACCGTAGGTCGCTGGCTAGTTATCGACTACCCCCGTAACTTACAAAAAATAAGCCTCAGACAGCATAGCCGCTTACCTATATACCTAAACTGCCGCTTACAAAGCTTAGGCAAACAAGCCGATACATTTTCCGCAATACTTAAAGATCTGTCACTTAATGGCAGTGGCATCGTCACCGAAGAAATCCCTCACACCTTAAGGCAACAGCCTTTTAAACTAGAGTTAACTATTGAAGGTCAAAAAGCCTTCGCTATTAAAACTCGGATTTGTAACCAACGACTAGAACACGGCTCTTCTAGCAGAATGCATTACGGCCTTAGTTTCGATGCAAGCGAGCGAGAAAAACAACAATTTATTGAAGCTGCGTTATTAGAGATTATGCAACGCGAGAACAAACTTCCCAGCTAACCTAACTTCTTGTTCGCCTAGCTCTAGTCACTGTGGCGGTAAACAGGCACAAAAAAAGCGACCCGAAGGTCGCTTTTAAATTAATGGTCAAAACTTCTAGTCTTTGTTGTACTTGGCAGTACGTGGGAACGCAATGCCATTGCTATCAAACAAGTAACAAGCTTTAGTTGGTAAACCAACTCGTAGCTCATCACCATTATTACTTGGGAATTCACTACGTGCTTTGAAGGTGAAATCAAAGCCTTTAACGTCCATATAAACGTAAGACTCAGCACCTAAGTGTTCTGCAACCACGACAGTACCTGTGATGAAGTTCTCGGCATGAGCATGGCCTTCTTCTACCAAGTGCTCTGGTCGACAACCCAATTCAACACTATCACCAACGCTAGCGCGACTTGTGTCTACTGCTGCTGTGATAACGTCGCCAGTTACCAATTTGATTTTGCTCTCTGTATCACTAACTTCTAACAATTCACCTTCAATGAAGTTCATCTTTGGAGAACCAATGAAGCCTGCAACAAACTTGTTGGCTGGGTTATGGTATAGCTCTAGAGGCGAGCCAAATTGTTCTAGGTTAGTTGCCGCATTTGGGTCTAATGGGCTAAGAACCACAATTTTATCAGCTAAGGTCATCGCTTCCACTTGGTCATGGGTCACGTAGATGATAGTTGATTGAAGTTCTTTGTGGAGCTTTGCGATCTCGATGCGCATTTTCACACGAAGTGCCGCATCAAGGTTAGAAAGTGGTTCATCAAACAAGAACACACCCGGTTGTTGCACGATACAACGACCGATGGCCACACGTTGACGCTGACCACCACTTAATTCTTTTGGTTTACGGTCAAGTAATGGGTCTAAGCCTAAAATGTCAGAGGCATTACTTACACGTTTTTCGATAATGTCTTTATCAACCTTCTTCAATTTAAGGCCAAAAGACATATTTTCACGCAAATCCATGTGTGGATATAAAGCGTAAGATTGGAAAACCATACCTACGTTACGTTGTACCGGTGGTACATCGTTCATGTAGTTTCCACCAATGCTCAATTCACCACTGGTAATATCTTCCAAGCCTGCAATCATACGCAAAAGAGTTGACTTACCGCAGCCTGATGGACCAACGAATACAACAAATTCACCATCTTGAATATCTAAATTAATTTCACGCAAAGTATCTTGGTGAACTGCCGGATCGTAGTTTTTACGTACATTTTTTAAAATTACATCAGCCATTATTAGCTCCAAACTAAATAAAGCCATTTGCTTTATTTATAATCAATCTTGTTTTGCGTAGCCGCCATTGCAGCTACGCCCAAATAATTTAACCTTTAACACCACCAGCGGTTAAGCCACCCACCAACCAACGTTGGGCGAGTAGGAATACCACGGTAATTGGGAATCCTGACAATACTGCTGCGGCGGCGAAGTCACCCCACAAGTAGTTTTGCGGATACAAGTATTGTTGTGCACCTACGGCAAGCGTGAGTTTATCTACGTCTTGCATCAATACCGACGCCATCGGTACTTCTGTGATTACTTGAATAAATGCAAGAATAAATACCACTGCCAAAATAGGAACAGAAAGCGGTAACAATACCAATCTAAACGCCTGCCACGGTGTTGCACCGTCAATTGCAGCCGACTCTTCTAAGGCAGGGTCAATCGTTTCGAAGTAACCTTTAATGGTCCACACATGTAGTGCGATACCACCTAGGTAAGCGAAGATCAAACCGCCGTGAGTGTTTAGACCCAACCAAGGGATGTATTCACCGATTTTGTTGAACAAGGCATAAATAGCTACCAAGGCCAAGACCGATGGGAACATTTGGAAAATCAACATCCCGTTAAGAATGGTTGCTTTACCTTTAAAGCGCATACGAGCAAAAGCATAAGCACTTGTGGTAGACAACACTACGATAAGAATTGCTGAAATACCGGCAATCTTAATCGAGTTCCACAGCCACACCAATACTGGGAATGGTGGTGGCGTTGTCGAACCATCGGGATTAACTACCGTAATACCTAAGGCAAGACGCCAGTGGTCTAAGGTAGGATTAGATGGAATCAATTCACCAACCGCAAAGTTACCTGTACGGAAGGAAATGGTGATAACCATTAATAATGGAAAAATAATCAAACATAAAAATAAACATAGCGCTACGTGAGTAGCTAATTTTCTATATTTCAATGATTTAGGTTGAACCATTGCCATAATAGCTGCTCCTTATGCTGCTCTGTCTTCAGATTTAGTTAGTTTCAAGTTAATCAATGCTAGTGCACCCACAACAATGAAGATTAGGGTAGCAATGGCACTGGCTAAGCCGTAGTCCTGACCACCATCACCTTGGAAGGCAATACGGTAGGTATAACTTACTAGTAAGTCGGTTGTACCAGCAGGTGTCGAGGCACCAATAATGTCAGGACCACCATTTGTTAACAACTGAATCAATACGAAGTTGTTGAAGTTAAATGCAAACGAAGCAACCAACAACGGCGTTAATGGTTTCATTAATAGTGGAACAGTAATATTGAAGAAGTTACTAATTGGGCCGGCGCCGTCCATTGCTGAAGCTTCATATAAGTCTTCAGGAATAGATTTAAGCATACCCAAACATAAGATCATCATGTAGGGGTAACCCAACCAAGTGTTCACAATCAAAATCATTGATTTGGCCATTAGTGGATCAGTAAACCAATCGGGTTTAATACCAAATAATGACTCTAGAATAGCGTTAATCTCACCGAAGTTTTGGTTAAACAAACCCTTAAATACGAGGATGGAGATAAACGCGGGGATGGCATAAGGAAGAATGAGAACAACGCGGTAAATCGCACGCCCTTTAAGCTCTTCCCACTGAATCAGACAGGCTAACACCATACCGATGGCTAGCGTAAAGGCTACTGAACCGGCGGCAAAAATAACTGTCCAAATGAAGATTTGAATAAAAGGTTCTTTAATACCGTTGTCGGTAAGAACGCGGTCGAAGTTTTTCCAACCCACACCAACTACAAAGCCAGGTGCTAAACGGTCACCAACAAATTCACCTTCATCGTTAATGTACTGATAGTAACCAATCTCCATGTTTGGCAACATGATTTGACCAGTTTGGTTATTGCGCAGAATAGAAGGACCATCAATAATCGCGCCGCTTTCTTTAAGCACTACACCATCTTCTAAACGAGTATAAAGCGGCTTCATGGCTGAGAATTTACGCAGACCATTCATAACTAGCTCGTCACCTTTAGGGGTAACCAGTATCACGCTATTCAAGAATTGACGATGAGAGATAACATCTTTAATAGGAGCAACGTCTGATGCAGGTGCGCTATCAGCCACTTGTAACTTAATCCGTTGAGTATCAAGTGTTAATTTTTGAGCGCGAATATCGGCATTAGACACCATATCAACAAGACGAGAAGTATATAAGGTATCGTCTTGAGTAAGCGCCAATACATATTTACCAGAAACATCTTGATGCAATTGGAAGTCAAATGAACCTCCTTTTGCCATATAAGTCTTCTGGCTATGTAACTGCTCTACCCGCTCAAGCGACAACAAGTTAGTTCCGCTGTAGTTGGTAAACGCAATACCGACGGTATAGGCCAAGGGGAAGATAATAAACACCACCATGCCAGCAATACCGGGGAAAATATATCGATGGGCATATGTTTTTTGATTTACAAAAACATATACGCCGGTAGAAACAACAACAAGGGTGAGCAATGCAAATGCATATTCACCACCTGCATACATCAACACAATCGCATAGCCGTTAAGCAATACAATCGCGGTGACCAGCAGAAGTTTTAGCCAGGCGTATTTGCCCTGCATAAAACCTGGAGACGCAGAAAGACCCATTTTATGTACAACCTTTGTTTTAGACCGAAATTAATAAAGAGGAGGATAGACCAATATCCTCCTCCTGACCGAAATAATATGACCGTATTATTTCGCTATACGACGCGCAGCAGCGTCAAGTGCTTTATCTAGAGGCTGACGACCACTAGTAATGTTGGTTAGAGATGTTGCCATCGCAGACCAGAATTTACCCATAGCAGCTACGTTAGGCATTGGCTCACCATCTTGAGCGTTTGCGAAAGTGGCAGCGATGCGTGGGTCGCTTGAAAGCTGTTCCATGTAAGACTTAAGCGCTACCGCACCAAGTGGTACATCGTCATTCACAGTTTTCAAACCTTCATCAGTAACAAGGTAGTTCTCTAGGAACTCAATGGCTAAGTCAGAGTTTGGAGATGCAGAGTTAATTGCACCAGCCAATACACCTACCATTGGCTTAGCTTTGTTACCGTTGATAGTTGGAATGTAAGTTACACCGTAGTTGATGCCACTTTTTTCCATGTTATCCCAAGCCCAAGGACCGTTGATAACCATGGCTACTTCACCTTTGTTAAAGGCAGAATCCATTACACCATAGTCAGCGCCTTTTGGCATATGACCGTTGTCAATTAAGTCTTTAATAACTTTAGCGCCCATTTTAGCACCAGGTGTTGCTACACCAGTATCTTTAGTGTCGTAAGCGCCGTTTTCGTATTTAAAGATGTAACCACCGTTAGCAGCTAGCAATGGCCATGTGAAGTAAGTATTGTTGTAATCCCACAAGATAGCGTGCTTGCCAGATTTTTGAAGTTCTGTATCAAGAGCAGGGATTTCTTCCCAAGTCTTAGGTGGGTTTGGAACCAAATCTTTGTTGTAAATAAGGCCTACCGCTTCGATAGCGATTGGGTAACCGTAGATTTTGCCGTTAATGGTTACAGCATCCCAAGCGAAATCTTCAACTGCAGCTTTTTTCTCAGCACTTGGTTTAACCTCAGTTAATAGACCCGCGTCAACCCAGTCACCAAAGCGGTCGTGTGCCCATAAGAAGATATCTGGGCCAGAGCCTGTAGAAGCCGCTTGCTGGAATTTTCCTGGGGCGTCATCTGGGTGTGCAACACTTACTTTAACACCAGTATCAGCTTCAAAGCGTTTACCTACTTCAGCTAAGCCGTTATAGCCTTTGTCGCCATTTACCCAAATGGTCAACTGGCCTTCTTCAATTGCGGCAAAAGCGTTAGCCGCCATGCCTAAAGAAGCAACCGCAATAGCAGATGCAAGAATTGTCTTTTTCATTAGCCTTTCCTTAACTGTCGTTATGATTTTTAGGTCGCAAGCATAACTTGCTGGGGCTGATTCTAGCCCAAAAGGATGAAAGCGCACATGACTCAGCTCGCACTTTTGAAATTATATTACAAACCGCAAAAGCAAGGCGGCACACGCCTCCGAAGGTGATTTTATCACTCAACGGTGGTAATAAAACAACATAATAGCCAACAAAAACCATTGAAAACCTTTCCATGTGGTAATTTTACTACACAAATGAAAGTGATAACCTTTTCAAGGTTTTTAATTAAGCTATTTATTATTTTTTAACTGTTCTCTTAAGTTAGGAGGGATCCCCACAATGGTCAATGTATCGCTTGCTTCATCGTAAAAAACACGCTCTCCGAGCAGTTTTTGTTCAAAACTAACCGAAACTCCCTTTCCTTGACCGAAACACTTCGCCAGTTTTTTTAGCGCGGTGCGATCAGCAGGAAATTGCTCTTCAAGCGGATAGTTTTCTGCAGCAAATTGATAGAAATCAACATTTTCTTCAGCTTTGGGTAAGGCTTTGGCCAACTCGCCAACAACGATTTCCTGGCCCTCTTTTAGCTGTTGCTCACAGTAGGTCTTTACTTCGTCTTTATATGCCTGCTTCTCTTCTTTATCTAATTGAGTTGCTTGACAATAATCGTCGACAGCTTGCATTAACACGGTGTTTTGCAGTTTTACGTCAAGCCCATCATCACAACCCAAGAATTCCACAAAAAAGTCGGCTATTTTTCGCCCTGCTCGTCCTTTTATATAAGACACATAGCGTTTCGATTCTGGATTACGCTGCATATCAGTAATATCGATTCTTGCCGCCAACTGAATTGAGCTGGTTTCCAAATAGCGACTAGCGGTCAGTTCTAAACTTTCGTTCACCGCCGGCGATGTTTTATTCTCTAGCAGCATAATCAATAAATACTCACCAGCAACATGCTCATATTGGGCAAATAGCAATACGCCTTGCTCAATAAAGTCATATTTTCGCAGCTCTTCTACTAATACTTGTCCAGCATCCACACTGTAACGATGAAAATCTAGGCTTGCCTCCAACAGACCATTCAACTGCTGCTTAAATGGGCTGGTGTTCTCTTCGTTATAGTAGCCAAAGCCTTTAGCCGCCCGGCCGCTGTAATTTAAGTGCAGGCTCTCGATAAGCTCTAAAGCGGCATCGCTATGCGCCATTTCTTCAGCGCGTGCCTGAAGTTCAATCGCGCCATCTAGGCTCAGCTCTAATGAATGTAAAATAAGGTGTTTTAATGAAATGCTCATAGTCTCTAACTGTTAGTGTTTGCTGACGAGGTGGGTTATTATACGCGTCTTTAACAGCAAATTTGCAGAGAAGAAATGGCAATAGTTTCAAAATATTCCAACCAGCAAGTGGAACAATTACTTAATCAAGTACTCCAAGTAATCGACAAACCCGATATCAAGCCAGATCTCGCGCTAATGGTTCTTGGCAATGCGGCCACCTGCATCATCAATCAGCGTGTAGCCCCTGAGCATAGGGAAAAACTCAGTGAAGGCTTTGCTAAAGCGCTGAAAAGCTCTATCGACAATAAGTAAAGGAATATTTAGCTCTAATGGTAAGTAGCTCAAAACAGTACCGCGATAAAGTTTCCCAGCTGATTAGCTGGGGCCATTGGTTTTGTTTAACTAATATTATTTTCGCCTTAATCGTCGGGCTACGCTATCTAGTATTGGTTCCGCCACCGGAAACCTTTTTAGGGCAAAGCTATTTATTAGTGAGTTGGCTGGGGCAGTTTTCCTTCATTGCCTTTGTGATCTTCCTACTCACGTTATTCCCCTTAAGTTTCATCATACCAAGCAATCGCTCAATGCGTTTCATCGGTGCGCTATTCGCCACCATTGGTATTAGTTTATTAATTGTAGATACAGAACTGTTTGCCAATTTTGGTCTGCATCTTAACCCAGCCTTATTTCAGTTATTAATTGATGAAGAGCAAAACAGCCAAGCTAATACGCTTAACTTTCTGTTTGCCTCGGTGCCTTTTATCTTCTTATTGGAACTTTGGCTGGCTCGTTTATGCTGGAAATACCTACGCCGTCTAGAACACAAGCATTTTGGTGTGCCTATTGCGGCGCTACTGTTCGTATGTTTTCTATTGACCCACTTGGTACATGCTTGGGCCGATGCCACTAACTATCAAGCCATTACTAGACAAAAAAACAACTACCCCTTGTTCTACCCTCTTACTGCCCGTAGCTTTCTTCAAGAACAAGGTATCTTCGATGTAGATGCTTATTACAAGCAAGCTCAAGCGCAAAATGAAGCACGTCAAGGTGAGCTAAAATACCCACTAACTCCACTAAAATATGCTCCACTTGAACAACGCTACAACCTGCTACTAGTTGTTGTTGAAGGTTTACGTTGGGACATGTTGAACCAGCAAACAATGCCTAATAGCTGGCGACTAGCGAAACGCTCTAGCCAATTCTTTAGTCATTTTAGTGGTAGCAACCAAGCGCAAGAAGGCTTGTTTAGTCTGTTTTATGGTTTGCCTAGTAGCTATTGGCCAAGCATAAAATCAAGTCATCAAAGCTCGGTATTAATTGATGCCCTACAAGCGCATAACTACCAAATACAGTTGTTTTCAAGCCAAGGGCTCAACCGACCAGAATTAGCAGGAAGCGCCTTTAGTTCTTTGAGCAACCTAAACATGCGCGCTCTACCTGGTGGCGCAGAAGGTGATACACAAGTAATACAGGATTGGCTAGATTGGCAACAAAGCCAATATGCCCAGCTCCCTTGGTTTAACTTCCTCTACTTAAATGGTGTAGCCGCCTACGACGATGGAAGCGGTCAAGTCATGAAACAAGTAACAGCTGAAACAATTAAACAGTATTACAACAAGGCAGCAGAAGTAGTAGATCAAAAACTGAGTTTGGTATACGAAGCACTTAAAGCAAGTGGCCAGATGGAAAACACCATCGTAGTATTTACCTCTGATTACGCCAATGAGCTGAATGATAAAAATAACAACTATTGGGGTAACGGTAGCAACTTTAGCCGCTATCAAACTCAAGTACCGTTATTCATCTCTTGGCCAGAGCGAGCCCCTAGCTTGCACCATCGTGATACCAGTCATCACGACATAGTGCCAACCTTATTACAAGATATGCTCGCGGTAACGTCAAACAGCCGTAGTTACAGCAATGGCCAAAATATCTTTAAACAGCGTAAACGTGACTGGATATTAATCGGCAACCAAGAGCAACAAGCGGTAGTGCAAGAAAACCAAATCACCTTGTTTAACCACTCCGGTAGTTATCAGGTATATGACCGTGATTTAACCACTAGTTCAGCTAGAGTTTCGGTGCCAATGTTGGTTCAAGTTTTCAACGACTTGAAACGTTTTTATCAAGCTGAACCTTAATTTGTCTATTCGCTGAGCACTTAAACATAAAATTCGTCGGCGTGTATTGACAGCACGTCGATAGCTAAGTAAATTCACAGCTCAATTCGGAACGTAGCGCAGCCTGGTAGCGCACCGTCATGGGGTGTCGGGGGTCGGAGGTTCAAATCCTCTCGTTCCGACCATATAATAGCCCGTAGCTCAATGAGTTACGGGCTTTTTGCTATCTGCGGTAAAGTAAACTCAGTGTAACTAAAGCAATACTAGATTAGCTTCGGCTTACTCACCAATAATGCCTCAACAATATAACGTTGCTCTGCCCCACCGCTTAATTGGTTAAACGGATAACAAGTAATTAGCGTGATTCGATTATCATCGCTTGGCGCCATAAACCGCGTTTCACTTTGGTGAGCGATTTGAGTATTCACCACCTGATAGAGTAGCTGCTGGCCATCACGCGCCTCTAGCTGCAATAAATCGCCTTTGTTGATCGCCGCCAAGCGAGCGAAGTGGGTGTCTCGATGGCCGGCAATAATGGTATTGCCGACCTCTCCAATTGCCGCACCACTCAGCACTAGCCCTGGGCCAAAAGCCAAGGTGCGCCCCGACGCGCCCGCTAATACATACACAGATTCCAACTGATGCTTAAAGGCGATGCTTTCTTGTTTGGTCACAAAACTCAACTTGGCTACCGGATAGGTATCAGCCCAGTACCAAGGTTTGTGAACTTGTTGATCGGCCAAGGTACTTTGCCACGCTTGAGCAATTAAAAACTGCGCCAAGTAAGCCTTGGCTTGTATATATAACCCATGGCCTAACACTAAAACCCCGAGTAAAAACAAACTGCTAGGCAAAGGGTGCTTAGCTAAAAAACTGATATTCATAGCATTTACCTATGTGACAAAAATAAGTCTAGGTTGAACAAAGCGCCGTTTAGACGGCGCTATGCCGAGTTGTTTAAGCGGCGAAACGCTGCGCTAGAGAGGTATATCGTGTTAGGTAATAAACCAGTAGGCTGAGTAAAGTTAGCAGAGCGCCTAACAGCAAACTTAAACGGCTTGAAGTGGCTGTTTGCGGCAACATTGCAGGCCTTAACCAACCCTCGGGCATGCCACTGGCAATCCGCTGCTGGCGGCTATCAATACCTTGCGGTTTATGGGCAGTGACATCTACTGCGACTAAGCTAGTTTGCGAACTCACTAAATGATACTTAAGTGCCAATGCCAATACTTGCTGCTCTACGCGACTTTCATCCGCCGCGGTCTTATGTAACTCCAAAGCCGCAATATATTGTCTTGCCCACAATAGGTCTAAACCTGCCGAGCGCTGTGATGAGCGCAAGTTTAAGCTACGCTGCCAATACTGACCTTGTATTTCACCGCTCACAACGACCTGCTGCTGCGAACCACTGGGTATCTTCATACTCACCATGACTGGCTGGCCTAAATAGAGATCGGGAATGTTCACTGGCCAATATTCTGGCACCGTGCCGTCAGCAAACTGTAACCTGATGTCCTTCACCACGGGGTGAGCAATCTTGTTAAACAGTTCGGTGATTTGCTGTTTCACCTCGGATTGCTTACCAATATAACTGAAGGTGCCCTTACCCAACTCAGCGGCTCGCTGCATAAAGTGTGAATTAGGGGCCGAGCCAATGCCGATGGTAAAAAAACGACTGTCGGCTAAATCGTTGCGGATCAAATCAAATAAAGCCTGCTCATTACTCACCGCTCCGTCGGTAATAAAAATCACCTGGCGTAAAACATCTGGCGACGATTCTGCCTGTCCGGTTCTGGCCAAGGCAGCTTCAATGGCTGGATACATTTGGGTACCACCATCGGCATGCAGACTATTTACAAAGGCTCTAGCGCGGCGCATGTTGCTGGCGTTTACCGCCAAAAGTTGAGTTGCCATAGCTCGAACATAGGAATTAAATTCAATAATATTGAAGCGGTCTTTAGCGCTTAAGCCGCTCAAGGCCTCATGTAAAGCTTCGCGTGCTTGGCTAATGGATTGTCCAGACATCGAGCCCGAGGTATCAATCACCAAAATCAACTCGCGAGCCAACTCCAGCGCCTCAGCCGCTTGCTCTTGTGGCGGCATCAACATCAGTAGAGCATAATCATGCTGCGCCGCAGATTCAGCTGGGGAATGGCTACGCCCGCGCTGCGTATACAGCGCCGCTTCTGGGCGCGCGCCAACTATGGGCTGCCAACTTAATACAAAATCCTTATTGGGCAGGGTATTCTCTACCTGAATATCGATACTGCCATCACTGCGCGTCAGGCTTGTCATTTTATGATATAGACTGTCTAAACGCGCCAGTTCAAAGCCGGGGTTTAAATTGATATTGAGATCTAGGCTTAAGCCACGGCTATCTGCCCCTCGCGCGTACTGCTCTGCACTATGTTGTAACAACTGAAGCTGCTGCTTGAGCTGGCCAGTACTAGCGTTAAGTTTAGGCTGCTGCAACAGCGAGGTAAAAGACCAATTAAACCCAGCTTCACCATGACTTGGCCGAGCTTGGCTATCGGCAAATATTTGCGGCGGCGTATAACGTGGGTTAACCAACATCGGAAAGCGAAAACTAAATACTCCATCTTGATAGTCTACTTGCTGTTGGTAACTAATCGTCACACTTAAGTGCTCACCCGGCGCCAAATTGGCCACTGCAGTGGTAAAAATATTAGGCCTTAACTGCTCTACTAAACTGGCACGTTTGCCTTGTTGTTTGGCTTCATCAAAGCGTTTTTTGGCTAGCTTTTTTTGCAAAATTTGCCCTTCAATTTTGTGCTCACCAATCAGTAGTTGCATGCTATCTACTGCTGCATTATTCGGTAGAGGGAACATATAACTACCATCAATCCAATCCTCACTATTGTTAACAAAAGTTTGGGTTAACATCACACGGTTAGTTAAGCCCGCCACCTGCATTTTTACCTCACTGTGCAAGGGTAAATTATATTGAGGCTGACCATTGGCATCTAGGTAACGTAGTCCGGCCATCTGGGCTGTTTCCGTCAACGGCGGCTCTAACTGAGCCGCTTGGCTAGAACCACCCGATGTGGCCCAAAATAAACTTGCTACTCCTGCCAGGCAGAAGCCACGACATAAACCCACACCTATGCTTAAAAGCCTAATGTTCATTGCGCTATCTCCCTTAGCTGGCAAGCTTATTGTGCGGCCAACATGCCACGCTCAGAGCTCAACTTTAAAGTCACTCGACGGTCAAAAAAGTTATTCTCTAAACTCGCTTCAGCGTTCAGCGGTGCGGTATCACCGAAGGCGCGCGAATGAAGTCGAGATTCATCAATACCATTGTCAATCAAATAACGGCGCACCTCGGCTAAACGCTGTTCCGACAAGGCTTGGTTATAGCTGGCATCACCTTGTCTATCAGCATAACCCGCTAGGTCGAGTTTCAGCTCAGGCGCCAAGCTCATGGCATAAACCACGTCATCAAGTTGCTGTTTAAAGTGTGGTTCAATCAGTGAGGAGCCGGTTTTAAACTGCACATTAAGCCCTAGCGCCAGTTCATCTAACTTCTGCTGTTGGGCGGCTTTAAGTTGATTTAATTGCGCATTTAGCCGAGAGTGCTGCTCACTTAAAGACTCATAGTTGGCACTACGTTTAGCCAATACTTGCAATTGCTGTTGCTGCTGTTCTAGTTCGGCTTGCTGGCTAGCTAGGGCCTCCTCATCGGCCACCGACTTACCAATCCATACGCCGGTAAAGCCGCCAATAAACGCCCCTACCGGCCCGCCAATGAGTGCCCCTACTGCTGCGCCAGAACCAAAACCGATCATCGGTTTGCTTCCGTCTCGCGCTGGTGAGACAGCATCGGCAGCCATGCTCTGCCCAGCAAAACCTAAAGAAGTGATTACCGTAATGGCCAATAATTGCTTTTTCATGAGAGTGTCCTTGTTGCTATTAAATTAATGAATTTGCTTAAAAGCGTTTGTTAGGGCTATTAAACCAAGCTGAAGTGGCGAGGACGGGGAGCAAACATGGCAATTCGCTTATCAATTGTGGCAACAAAATGGCAATTTGCGCGAAGCCACCAAAGGTCTTAAAAAATCATGTATAGTCTAGGCAGGTCAGCAGCTTAGAGAATGAATCTACCAATGAAACGGATCGCTATTGTCGAAGATGAAGTCGCCATTCGGGAAAACTACAAAGAAGTATTAGAACAGCAGGGTTATAGTGTGCAGGCTTATGCTAACCGCCCCCATGCCTTAGCCGCCTTTACCACTCGCCTGCCCGACTTAGCCATTATTGATATTGGCTTAGAAGATGAAATAGATGGTGGATTCTCGTTGTGCCAATCGCTAAGGGCCATGTCTAGCAGTCTGCCAATCATCTTTCTCACCGCCCGAGACAGCGACTTTGATACCGTTTGCGGCTTACGCTTAGGCGCCGATGACTACCTAACTAAAGATATTAGTTTTCCTCACTTAGTGGCTAGGATCGCAGCTTTGTTTCGCCGTTCTGAATTGCTCGGTGCCGCGATAGAAGAGAATAATTTATTGGCTCGCGGCCCCTTAGCCATTGATGGCAACCGCATGCAAGTGACATGGAACCAACAGGCCATTGAGCTCACCGTTACCGAATTTTGGATGGTCCATGCCCTTGCTAAACGCCCTGGTCACGTGCGCAGCCGCCAAGACTTAATGAGCGAAGCTAAGATTTATGTTGACGACAGTACCATCACCTCCCACGTAAAACGGATCCGCAAAAAATTTCTTGCCGTAGATCCGCAGTTTGAATGCATTGATACGGTGTATGGCATAGGTTATCGCTGGGATAGTCTCGCCTAATGTTGCCCGTTTTACCTATCGGGCTACGCGCTAAGGTCTGCATCCTTTCGTTATTTCTACTGTGCTTGCCTTGGCTGGGCTACCACTACGTTTGGGAAATGGAAAAATACCTGCGCCTAGGCCAAGAAAAAACCTTAGAAGGCACTACCCAAGCGCTGGCCACCGCCTTGCATGAGCGGCCTAAGCTATTTAATAGCCAAGCCAGTTTCTTAAGCCAGGTGAAAAAAGGCCGCGATTTATATGCGTATCCCTTATCTGGGCCGATTCAGCTCGATGGTAAGCTTAATGACTGGCAGAGCTACCAACACCGCATGCTACGTTATGCTGCCGACCACGTGATTTATCAAGCAGATCCTAACGCGCCTTTACAAAGTGAGTTCACCCATATGGTGGGCAAATTTGGCGCTTACCTTTATGCCTATTTTGAGGTGACAGACCACGATGTAGTTTACCGTGGCCAAAATACCTTGAGCGTCGATAATAACGACCACTTAGCCATCGCCACGCTCGCCCCCGATGGCCAGTTTCGCCGCTACATCGTCGCCACCAAGCAAGATGGCTGGATCAACGCTTTTGAGCTACCGCTGGATCCCAGTCAAAACACACCGGTGACCCCCGAACTTAAAATACAGGGCCAGTGGCTCAAAACAAACAAGGGCTATAACATTGAATTGCGGATCCCACTGACTATGGTGGGCAGTAAGCTGGGCTTTTCTATTTATGACGTTAATCGTAAACCCAAGCGTCATTTAAGCTCTATCGTGGGCACCTCTGCCATTGATAGTGTGGATAAACTCGGCACGGTGTTAGTCCCCTCCCCAGAAATTGAAAACATCATCAAAGGCATGCGCCATAACAGTTCGCGCATTTGGGTGGTTGATAAACACGGTCGAGTGCTGGCCAAATCTGGCGATATTCGCAATAGTCAAAGCATATGGGCGCGCGACCTAAGCCGCAGTGATGACGATTCATGGTGGAACCAATTCAGCCAACGCTACTTACATCCACTGTATTACAAAATACTAACTAAGCCGCCGCAAGACTTTGTTGACTCCCTGCATGATTCAACCGAGTTAAAAGGCAGTCATATTCAGCAAGCCTTAAGCGGTAAACTGGGGTCGACTTGGCGTTTAACTCCCGATGGACGCGCCGTAGTACTGGCTGCGGCCAGCCCAATATGGATAGACAATCAGGTAATGGGGGTGGTAATTGCCGAAGAGACCACCAACGGCATAAGAACTCTGCGTAACCGCGCCTTAGAGCGGCTATTCAATATCATCCTCATCGTAATGGTTGCGGGTACCCTCAGCTTATTTTTGTTTGCCTCAAGTATTTCCAGCCGCATTCGCAAACTTAGGGATCAAGCCGAACGCGCCATTGATAGTCAAGGTCGGGTTACCGCCACCTTTAAAGGCGCCAAACATAAGGATGAAATTGGCGATTTATCGCGTAGTTTTGCCAACATTGTGAGCCGCTTAAGCCAATACACCCATTATCTAGAGAACATGTCATCACGACTATCTCATGAACTGCGCACTCCGGTGGCGGTGGTACGTTCTTCTTTAGAACACCTTAGCTTGCAAAGCTTGGATAACGATACCCAGAAGTACGTTGACCGAGCCCAAGAAGGCGTGCAACGTTTAAACCTTATTCTTAACAATATGAGTGAAGCAACGCGCTTAGAGCAAAGCCTGTCCCAAGCAGAAACCAGCGAATTTCCACTCAACAAAGTGGTTAGCGGCTGTATGCAGGGTTATCAATATACCTACCCCGAGCAAGCCTTTGATTGCGAGATCAGCCCCAATACGCTGAAAATTGTCGGCGTACCGGAGTACATAGCCCAATTAATGGACAAACTAGTGGCCAACGCCATGGAATTTAGCCTGCCCAACAAAGCGATAAAGGTAAGCTTTCAGCAGGATAGTAAAGATGCGGTATTGCTGGTTAGTAATCACGGTCCCACCCTGCCAGACAATATGGTCGAACAGATATTTGAATCGATGGTGTCAATTAGAAGCCAACAGGCTCAACAAAAACCCCACTTGGGCTTGGGTTTATATATCGCTCGGCTGATCACCGAGTTTCATGGCGGAAAAATCAGCGCCAGAAACTTTACCGACAATAGCGGCGTAGAGTTTTGTGTTAGGCTGCCACTGAAAAAAGACTAAGCTGGGCGAAGGCCGGAAACAATATAGCCTTGCCCTCTCCCCCAACAACGAGTCGGTAAGTAGCAAGGCCATCACGCTGCCAAAAGACTATAGCTGTTGGCTAAAGCGAGCGATGCCCGCAGCTAAGTCTTCGATTAAATCGGCTGGGTCTTCCAAACCGATGTGCACGCGAATCAACGTACCTTCGGCTTGCCACTGAGTCGCAGTGCGAAGCTTGTCGACACCGTTCACGCCCATAATCAAACTTTCAAATCCGCCCCAGGAAAAACCCATTTTGAAGTGCTGCATACCATCGAGTAAGGCCGTTAGAGCTTGTTGGTTGCCCCCCTTCATCACAAAAGAAAACAGGCCGCTAGAGCCCTGAAAGTCGCGTTGGAAAAACTCATGTCCCGGACAGCTTGCCAAGGCAGGATGACGCACATGGTCAACCTCATCGCGCTCAGCAAGCCATTTAGCCACTTCTAAGGCGTTCTTTTGGTGCTGTGCTAAGCGCACCCCTAGGGTACGCAAACCACGCATCGCCAAATAGATATCGTCGGGGGAAGTACACTGACCTAATAGGTAAGAATTCTCGCGTAGTTGATCCCAGCAGCGCTTATTCGCCACCGCGGTACCTAACATCACATCTGAGTGGCCCACTATGTACTTAGTCGCCGCCTGAATAGAAATGTCGATATCGAAATCAAAGGGGCTAAAGTTAAGCGGAGAGGCCCAAGTATTATCTAGCATAACTACAATGTCTTGTTCCGCCGCTCGTGCAGCCGCCACAATCGCCGGGCTATCTTGCACTTCCATGGTCAAAGAGCCTGGAGACTCCAAAAAGATAACTTTAGTATTGCTTTGAATGAGTTCGCTAATACCCGCGCCGATCATTGGATCGTAATAAGTGGTTTCGATGCCATAGCCTTTAAGCAATTTATCACAGAGGTCGCGGGTAGGCTCATAGGCAGTGTCGACCATCAACAAATGGTCGCCCTGCTTGAGAAAAGACAGTAAGGCGCCACTAATTGCCGCGGTGCCACAAGGATATAAAGCGCAGCCTTCGCCACCTTCAATCTCAACCATCGCCTCTTGAAAAGCAAAGTGAGTTTGGGTGCCTCTGCGCCCGTAAAACAAAGTTTTATTATGGCGTTGCGCGGTGGCTTGCTTCATTTCTTTGACACTGTCAAACACCACGGTTGAAGCCCGAGTCACCGGTGGATTAACTAGGCCTTGAGTCCACTTTTTATCGCGTCCGGCCGTAACCAGTTTGGTTGATTTCTTCATTGAATTGTTCCCACTAACTGAAACAAAAAACCAGCCCGCAGGCTGGCTTATTAGTGCTAAAAATTTTAGCCGCGAGGTGTTTTATTAAGCTCTTCCACTACCATGTCACCGAAGGCATCGGTATCGATAAGCTTGGCATCTTCGCCTTTGGCTAAGTCTGGAGTGCCGTAGCCATTGGCAAATACTGACTTCATCGCATGCCATAGGTTTTTCGCTTCTTGCTCCATGCCAAAGCTCATCTCTAGCATTAAGGCAACCGAGCCAATCATTGAGTATGGGTTAGCAATGTTCTTTCCGGCGATGTCTGGTGCACTGCCGTGAGAAGGCTCGTAGTATGATTTTTCTGGGCCAACACAAGCAGAAGGCATTAGGCCTAGCGAACCCAAGATACCGCCGCCTTGGTCACTTAAAATGTCACCAAACATGTTTTCCATTACCATTACGTCAAACTGGCCTGGGTTCAAACATAGGTAAGTCGCAGCCGCATCAACTAAAATGTGTTTCACTTCTACATCTGG
The DNA here is from genome assembly GCF_001420915.1 of Agarivorans gilvus. Lineage (NCBI taxonomy): Bacteria > Pseudomonadati > Pseudomonadota > Gammaproteobacteria > Alteromonadales > Alteromonadaceae > Agarivorans > Agarivorans gilvus. The sequence continues at coordinate 894,377 of NZ_CP013021.1, forward strand.
GTAGTCAACCGCCACTTCTTCTAGGATTTCGTTCCACAGCACACTTGACTTCAATACGTTACTCTTGTGAATGTTGTGCAACACTTTTTTACGACGCTGGGCGGTTTCAAAACCTACTTTTAGGATCGCGCGAATTTGGTCTTCGTCATATTCTAAAACTTCACGAACATAACGCTTACCGTTATCGTCTTTACCCACTTCTTTCTCGCCGAAGTACAAGCCACCCACTAATTCGCGAATGATCATCAAATCGATGCCGTCGCCAATGACTTCAGGCTTAAGTGGTGAAAAGTGAGCGAGTTCTTGTGGTAAATATACAGGGCGGAAGTTCGCGTAAGTATTGTAACGACGACGTAATGGCAACAAGGCGCCACGCTCAGGTTGCTCATCAACGGGGATCTTTTTAGAGTCTTCGTGATTTAGGCCGATAGTGCCTTTTAGAATAGCATCCGCCTCATCACAAATAGCGATAGTTTCAGCTGGAAAAGATTTACCCGTTTCGAAGTAAGCAACCGCACCAAATAGCGCTTCATTCAATTCAAATGCTACTTCAGGGTTACGCGCTTCAACCGCTTTAAGTACTTTGACCGCTTGCTTCATTACTTCTGGGCCGATGCCGTCGCCGGCCAATAAGGCGATCTTATAGGTCTTCATTGTGTTTGCGTCTCCGTTGCATAGTTTATTTTTTTGCTTGCCGCATCATAGCAAAACCAGCGCACGGGTAAACCACAGATCGAGACTTTAACTGCCTAAATCGAGCAAAATTAATTATCTAAATCAGGTTTATTACGAATATTATGTTCTCTGAGCTTATTGGCAATCGCAGTATGAGATAAGCCGAGCTTCTTGGCCAGTAAGCGAGAGCTAGGATGTTGCGGATAATGATAGCTTAACAACAAGTGTTCAAACTCGCCCATCGCCGAATGATAATCTTGCTGTAATAGGCTTTCGATACTGACATTATCCACCACCCGTTCGTGGTGATACTTAATATCGCTGACCTGCCAGCGCTTCATGCTGCCGATGTCGATAGAATCCTGCAATACCTGATATAACTGAGGAATGTTGCCCGGCCAACTTAAAGAGCTAAGATAGCGTTTTACTTCGCGAGTTAAGGGCGGTGGAATTTCCTGATGCTTGGCGTATTGAAAATCTAACCAGGATTGGGTTAAAGGAACAATGTCTTCCTTGCGCTGGCGCAAAGGCGGAATGTTAATACTGTTTTTGATCACCGAGTAATAACAATCGCCCCCCCATAGAGCGGCTAACTGCTCGGGAGTATAACGGCTTGAAAAAATCAAATGTTTAATACCCAGTTGAGGGGCTGTTAAGGCGTTTACCGCATCTTCGATTTCGCTACCGTTAAGCCGTTCAACATTTGTCAACAATACGGTATTTGGCTGCTCAGCAGCTATTTCTGCCAGCTGCTCCGACAAGCTGTATTCCTGATTATGACAGCTCACCACATGGAAACGCTCATCGCCGCCCATCGACATTTCATTCAACAGCCGCGCTAAAAAGCGTTTACCCACACCCGCCTCACCAAATAACAAGGTGGGTAAAGGGTGCTCAACTAAACGTTTAAGTGCATTTAATACACTTTGAGTTTCATCACTACTAGCAACTAAGCGCCCTTCGCTAATCCCTAACTCGATTTGCGACAAATCGAAACTAGATTCCAGCCAATGCGCCGATTTAAATAGCATTATCGCGCCGGGAAGGTGGGAAAATAACGCGGTTTCTGACAGTGGAATTACATCCACCATGTAGACTCGACCATTTAACTGAATTTCTACAATTTCACGTTTACCAGAGCCACTGCCAAACCAACGGTGAACACTAAATCCACGCAAGTGCTTGCCAATATCACTACTGGCTAAAGGCTGTAGGGTATCGCCACAGGATTGTTCAAAGGCTTGATTAAATTGGCGAATTTGACCGGATTTATCAATCAGCACGACGGGATAAGGCACATTATCCAATAAAATTTGAACTTCTTTATGTTCAACTTCAGAGGGTAAAGCAGAAACAATACGCGCGTCAGAGACGCCGTTTAAACAACGAAACTCACTAAGCAACTGCTGAGTGAGTGGTAGCTCTAATTCACTTAAGTGTAAAAACAAGTGCCCGGAGTCTGCGCTCTGCATCGCTTGCAGCGCTAAACCATGCTTAACTAAAACATTTAATACGGCGCTAAAAACCTGCGTATTTTGCTCGCAGTTCAACTCTATGCGCATGCTTGATTCGCTATACTATTTGACAATGCAGGCCTCGCTAAACAGGCCAATATAGGCTGGCAGGGCCACCTTTGAAGACACTTAATATCTATCCGTAATACACGCTCAATTACGCCGATAATCCTTATTGAGTCCATGGTTTCCTAACTCAAATATTACTTCTGCTCCTTTAGTCTAACCAAAAAAGTTAACTTAACCCAAGCGTCGATTGATATTTGTATGAGTTAATTTGAAGTTGGTGATTTTTTTTATATGTTTCATAAGTTTTTGAACTGACTATGAAGTTCAAAATCACGTGCCGTCACCACCTTTTCTAACTTGCGTAAGCGCAGCTCAAAATCGTCAAATTGATGCTCTAGCTCATTTATTGCCTGACTAGCAGTATTACCTCGCTGCCACACCTTTGCTTTAATCGTTACCGCATCGTTTTGATAAGAATTCTGTGGCGGCTTGTCTAAAAACAACCATGCCGCGCCATAAATAATCAGAAACAATCCCAAATTGGTGATGGCTAAAGTGACCGCAAGAATACGAATTAGCCAGGTTTCGGCACCTAAACTGCGTGCTAAACCCGCACATACACCGGCTAACTTGCCATTATGAGGATCGCGATATAAGGGCTTATCAAACATTAACGTTCCCTCCAATGCGGCACACTCTCATCCAATATACCTTCTAAAGCTTTAAGTCGGCTCGACATTTCTTGCGCTCGAGCACTCAGCACATTCAATTGCTCTCGCTCTTGTTCACTAATGCCGTTTTCAATTTGGCGTTTACTTTTGTAATGAAGTATCAACCATAGTGGAGCAACTATCGCCATAAACAAAATTAACGGGGTAACCAACATAGTAAGCATAGGTTCTCCTATTGCTGCTTAAGTTTTTCTTTAAGTTTATTGAGTTCGTCAGCAATTTCAGCATCAGCGCCTAATTCAGAAAACTGCTTGTTTAGATCTGAATGATGTTGCGTTTGACCGTACATTTCAGCCCGCGCCTCTAATTGATCAATTTTAGCTTGGAATTGCTCAAACTTTTCGCGAGTCTTAATGGCTCGTTCATTATCTAACTGCTGGCGAACAGCATGACGATTTTGCGCCGTGGCTTGACGGGCCAACAAACCCGCTTGGCGGTTACGCGATTCACTGAGTTTTAATTCTAATTGCTCAATTTCCTGTTGTAGTTGCGACAGGCTTTCATCCACCGCGGCTAATTCTTGCTGCTGCTGTTTAATTGAATCCTCGGTGTGCTTTTTCTCGATTAAGGCCAGCCGAGCTAAATCATCGCGCTGGCGACTCAAGGCGAGTTCAGCCTTACTTTGCCAGTCCTGTACTTGCTCTTGTAATTGTCCAATCTTTCGATGCAATTGCTTTTTATCGGCTAATACTTTGGCGGTACTGGCGCGTACTTCTACCAAGGTATCTTCCATCTCTTGAATAATCAGCCGTAACATCTTTTGTGGATCTTCTGCTTTATCCAGCATGGCGGTGATATTGGCATTCACAATATCGGCTAAGCGTGAAAACAAACCCATAATTATCTCCTCTAGCCTATATGGCTGATTGCTTGTCTCTCATTAGTCACCATTACAAATCTTGTGCCAAAGTAGTAAGTCATTGTTTATCATTAATTAAATTAAAATATGGCAAATTTACACAAGCCATATATAGTTAAATAAACCAATTTTTGGTCAAAATAACCAATGGATAAACCCAGCTTACTAGGTAACGACCCTAGCTTTCTTGAAGTATTAGATAAGGTGTCCCTATTGGCACCGCTGAATCGACCGATATTGGTGATTGGCGAGCGAGGCACTGGTAAAGAACTCATCGCCGAGCGCCTCCACTATTTATCGGATCGTTGGGATAAGCACTACCTTAGCCTGAATTGCGCCAGCCTGAACCCCAATCTTATAGAATCGGAGTTATTTGGCCATCAAGCAGGAGCCTTCACCGGCGCCAGCCAACAGCGGATTGGCCGCTTTGAGCAAGCCGATAAAGGCACGCTATTTCTCGATGAGTTGGCCACGATGCCAAACCAAGTGCAAGAAAAACTACTGCGCACCATTGAATACGGCAAAATTGAGCGTCTCGGTAGCAACAAAACCCTTGCCGTTGACGTGCGCTTAATATGTGCCACTAATCAAGATTTACCGCAATTGGTTGAACAAGGCCTGTTTCGCGCCGATTTACTCGACCGCTTATCTTTTGCCGTAATAACGCTTCCTCCGCTACGCCATCGCCAAGCGGATATCGGCTTGCTAGCGCAACATTTCGCCAATAACATGGCTCGAGAGCTAAATTTTTCACAACGCCCACAGTTTAATCCTAAGGTCATCGAACGCTTGGTGGCCTACCCTTGGCCAGGCAATATTCGGCAACTAAAAAATGTGGTTGAACGAGCAATAGTAGAAAATAGTAACGCCAAAGGGCTCATTAATGATGTGGATTTTGACCCCTTTGCCTCCCCGTGGCGCCCTAGCAGCGGCACTAACTCCAGCCCAGCTACTGATCAAGAATTAGGTTTTACCCAGCAAGTTGCGGCTTTTGAAAAGAAGCTAATTCAACAAACCTTAGAAAAACACCACTATAAACAAACCCTAAGCGCCAAAGCCTTGCAAATCAGCTACCATCAATTAAGGGGTTTAATCAAAAAACATCGAATTAATACTCATGGCTAGGTCTTTCACTGGTTGAGTAACCCTGAGGGTTAATGGTAAATTATCAAGCAGTTATCAGGATATCAGCTTTCACATGAATGCATTCTCAATTAGCACAGTGATGTGCTTCGCTTTGTTGCTACTGGGTTGTGAACAACCATTAAACGTAAAGAAGCTTGGTTTAGTCTATTGCACCGAAACAGCACCACACTCTTTTAACCCGCAACTAGAAAGCTCAATTAACGCTATTGCGGTTACCTCTCGTCACCTTTATGACCGACTAGTGGAAGTTGACCCTATCACTCAGCAGTTAGTGGGAGGTGTGGCTCATAGTTGGGAAGTGAGTGAAGATGGTCTTCGCTACCGCTTTCATTTGCGCCAAGGCATTCACTTCCATAAAACAGATTACTTTAGCCCCAGTCGCGAATTAAACGCCGACGATGTTATGTTGAGTTTTCAGCGCATTATTGACCCAGACCATCCGCTATATATTTTGGCCGATGGTGATTACCCATTTTTTAACAACATTGGTTTTGCCAAAAAAATTAAAAATTTAAGCAAACTTTCTGAATTTTCTGTTGAGTTTGAATTGAACCAGCCAGACGCAGCATTTTTGGCCAGCTTAGCCAGTGACTATGCGGTTATTTTGTCCGCCGAATACGCCAAACAACTGGAAGCTAAACATCAACTAGGCTTGTTAGATCAACAGCCAATCGGCACAGGGCCTTTCTATTACGCTAACCAACGTAAAGATCACTTTATTCGTTATTATCGTCATTGGCTGCATTGGCGCGGCGCTCCACCGATGCACCAGCTCGTATTTGATATTACGCCAACTTCCTCGATTCGATTAGCAAAACTGTTAACTGGGCAATGTGACATGATGGCTCAACCAGCGGCCAACCAACTTGAAGTGCTACGCCAAAGAGACGATTTACTGGTATCGGTACAGGCTGGTTTAAATGTGTCTTATCTAGCGTTTAATACTCAGAAACCACCGTTCGCCGATGTTCGAGTTCGCCGAAATGTGGCAGGCCTTATCGATAAGCAGCGGATAGTGGACTCGGTATACTTAAATACTGCAGAAATTGCCAACGGTGTATTATCGGCCTCCTCTTGGGCCTATCGTCACCAGTCTCGTTCACCACAAGCTGACCATTTAGCTTACCCCTATATTGAAAAAGCCAAGCAGCAGCCTATCGAGTTTTGGGTACTCAATGAAGCCAGCAGTTATAACCCGCAACCGCATAAAACGGCCGAGTTAATCAGAAATGACTTACGTGAACAAGGTTACCAAGTTAACGTACGTTTATTTGACTGGGAGGTATTGCGTCGCTATTTACGTGAACCCGAAGTCAATTACGATTTACTGTTGATCGGCTGGTCCACCGACAACAGCGACCCCGATGACTTTTTCAGGCAGCAATTTGCTTGTGAAGCGGTACTGCAAGGCTATAACTATAGCCGCTGGTGTAATGGCCAGGTAGAAACCTTACTCGACGCGGCAATTAGCTCAACAAGACTTGCCGACCGTTTAAGAAATTACTATAAAATTCAACAAATCATTGAGCAAGATGTCCCCGTGCTGCCGTTAACCCATGCTTTAAAAATGTATTCTTACAGTGACACCATTACCGGCATTACTTGGAATCCTTATGGAGGCGTTTCTTTTAACAACGCCTATAGGAAGTAAGTTATGTTACGTTACCTAATTCGGCGCCTTAACTTATTAATTATTACCTTTTTGGCCATCAACTTAATTGCCTTTGTTTTCCAACAAAACCAAAGCATTTATGTTGCCAGTGATAGTTCTTGGCTGGCGCAGTTTCTCAAATTTGTTTGGCAAAACCTTAACGGTGACTTAGGCGTATCTAGTGTCAGTGGCAAACCGGTATTTGACGAACTTTTAGTATTTCTCCCTGCGACCTTGGAGCTATGCTTTTCGGCCTTTTTGTTGTCCTTTTTAATCGGAGTACCGCTAGGTACCTTGGCGGGAATTTACCACCAACACTGGATAAGAAACTTAATCCTGAGCGTTACCATGGTGGGTTACAGCATTCCGGTATTTTGGCTGGCTATGTTGCTGGTGATGAACTCTTCGCTAATGCTAGGCTGGTTTCCAGTGTCTGGGCGTTACGATTTGCTATTAGAAATTCCCCAAATTACCGGTTTTGGCATTATCGATGTATTTTGGCTTGAGCCGCAGGCCCGTTGGCCTGCTTTTATTAGCATCATTAATCACTTAACTTTACCCACCTTGGTTTTAGCGGTGGTTCCCACCACCGAGGTAATTCGCCAGCTTTCCAATTCCATGGCTAAAGTAATGAACGAAAGTTACATTAAAGCGGCGACCACTAAGGGCTTGTCAAAATGGCAAATTGTTAGTCGCCACGCTTTACATAATGCTCTTCCGCCTATTCTGCCCAGCTTAGGCTTACAGTTTGGCAATGTACTTACCATGGCGATGGTATTGGAAGTAGTATTTGCTTGGCCGGGGATTGGCCGTTGGCTCATCTCAAGCATTTACCAGCAGGATTATGTGGCCATTCAAGGTGGCATGTTGGCCGTGGCCACCTTAGTAATTACCACCTTCGTACTCACCGATATCTTTACTGCATTGATCCACCCACTACGCCGAAGAGAAGTCTATGCTCAATACTAACGTATTCGCCGAGACCACCGTCTCCAGTACTCTACAGCGGGCACTCAATCGCTTTCGAGATAACTCTATTGCCATGATCGGCTTTTGGTTCTTTTTAGGCTTTGTGTTATTGGCCTTATTTGGGCCGCTAATCGCCCCTACCCCTTAGATTTTCAAACGGATAATCTATTTCAGCCACCTTCTTGGAATCAAAGTGGCCACGTTGATAACTTCTTAGGTACCGACGACCTAGGCCGCGACCTGCTAAGCCGAATAATTTATGGCTGTCAGCTTACCTTTGGTGGAGGTTTAGTCGTAGTATTGGTTGCCGCACTCATTGGCATCCCTATTGGCGTTTTTTCCGGCATGAGCAAAGGAATTAAAGCCAGTATCCTACACCACGTTATGGATACAGCCCTATCCATTCCATCGTTGCTGATTGCCATTATGGTGGTATCATTTCTAGGTCCAGGTTTAGAAAACACCCTAATCGCCATTGCCCTCGCGCAAATACCGCAATTTATTCGTTTTACTTACATAGCCGTATCCACTGAAGTACAAAAAGAGTACATCACTGCGATCCGCTTAGATGGCGCTACCAACTACCGTATTATTAAAAATGGCGTATTACCCAATATTGCTGATTCCATTATTTTTCAAATAAGCCGCAGCTTTTCATCTTCACTGATCGACATTACTGCTCTTGGCTTTATTGGTATTGGCGCTCAAGCTCCCTTACCCGAATGGGGAGCAATGCTAGGTGGTAGTAAAGATCTATTGTTCTCCGCACCTTGGACAGTCACCCTACCCGGCTGTGTCATTATGATGAGTATTTTAAGTGTTAACATGGTGGGAGAAGGTTTACGCCAAGCCATGTTAGAGGGAGTTGACTGATGGCCTTGTTAGACATTCGTAATCTAACTATCGAAATCAATACCCCCACGGGTATTGTCAAAGCGGTAGACAAGGTAAGCCTCACCATGGCTGAGGGGGAAATTAAAGCCTTGGTCGGCGAATCAGGCTCAGGCAAGAGCCTAATAGCCAAGGCGCTATTAGGCGTCACCAAACCCAGTTGGACGGTCAAAGCAGATCGGATGCGTCTAGGGACGTAGACTTGATGTCACTCACCACTAGGCAACGTCGCAAAATTCTGGGTAACGAAATAGCGATGATTTTTCAAGAGCCTAGCTTGTGTCTTGATCCCTCTGAAGAGGTCGGTAAGCAAATTGAAGAAGCCATCCCCTGCCACAATATCAAGGGCGGGTTCTGGCGCCGCTTCCAATGGCGGAAAAAACAAGCTCAAGCCCTACTACACAAAGTAGGGGTAAAAGATCACCACAAAGTGATGCGCAGCTACCCTTATGAATTGTCAGACGGCCTTTGCCAAAAGGTGATGATTGCCATGGCCATCGCAGGCCAACCTAAGCTGTTAGTGGCTGACGAACCCACCACTTCAATGGAAGTGACCACTGCCAGTCAAATTTTGCGCCTGCTGCATAAACTGAATCAGCTAAACAACACCGCCATCTTACTGATTAGCCATGACTTAAATACCTTATCAGACTTGGCAGATACCATTAGTGTGATTTACTGCGGCCACATGGTCGAAGTGGGCCGCTCTGAGCAAGTGGTGAACAACAGCCATCACCCCTATACTGCGGCTTTGCTCAGCTCTGCCCCACAATTCGATAAGCCCTTTGAACGCAAAGCGCTATTGCCAGGCCTACCCGGTTCAATACCTGCGCTGCAACACCTTCCCATTGGCTGTCGCCTAGGCCCAAGGTGTCCGAAAGCCCAGCGTAAATGTGTAGTTCAACCCAAATTAAGAAAACTAAAAGGCCACCAATACGCCTGCCACTACCCCTTAAATATTGAAAAAAAGGCCAGTAACAATGGCTAATTTATTGCACGTTAGACATTTATCACAACACGTATATATCCATAAGGGCTGGCTAAGTCGCCAACGCTTTGCCGCGATAGATGATGTAAGTTTTGACTTAAATATGGGCGAAAGCCTAGCCATCATTGGCGAATCCGGTTCAGGTAAATCCAGCTTGGCAAAGGTAATAGCTGGGATTAATAAGCCCAGTAGCGGCGATATTTTTGTTAATGGTGAAGCCTTGAACTTTGGTGACTACACGCGCCGTTGTCGCCTCATTAGAATGATTTTTCAAGATCCCAATAGCTCATTGAACCCACGTTCAAATATTGGCCGCATTTTGTCTGCGCCACTCTCACTCAACACCTCTATGAGTATTGAGCAGCAGCAACAGCGGGTCGTTTCTACACTGAGACTAGTGGGTTTATTAGAAGAGCATGCGGAATTCTTTCCCAATATGTTATCGAGTGGCCAGAAACAGCGGATCGGCCTGGCCAGAGCCTTAATACTCAACCCCAAAATCATTGTTATTGATGAGAGTCTTTCCGCCTTAGACGTCTCTGTGAGAGCACAGATTATTAACCTACTGTTGGAGTTACAACAACGCTTTGCCATCAGTTATATATTTGTTTCCAATGACTTAGGCTTGGTACATCATTTTTCAGATAAGGTGCTAGTGATGCAGCAAGGCAAAGCAGTTGAAATAAAGAATACCGAACAATTTTTTGCTAACCCAGAGCACGAGCTGAGCCAACGCTTACTCAATGCCTATAAAAATGCCTTTAAAAAATAACCAAGCCATGGCTCTAGGCGGCGTAAATTTATTAAGCTAGCTGAGCTATGTCTAAAGATTGAATCACTTCCGCTTCAATCATATCCATAAGAGGCTTTAAAGTAATTGGCAAATTCGTTCGGATCCTTTCGGCAGTAATGTAATAGGGTGCTCGCTGGCCATGATAGTCAACCACTGGGCCAATTTGTTGAAACTTAATACCCAATAGCGCGGTACTGCGAGCGAGTCTTGGCTCCATCATTACGTAAGCATGTTTAATATTATTTCGCTCAACCAGCACCGTTGCCGCTAAGTACATACTGGCAGTAATAAAGGGAAAACAACGTAGTTCTTCTTCATAGAGTTCAGCGACGTTAATTCCACCAATAGCAGACTGCTTAAACTGATCCGCTTTACGCCGACGAAAACTCGCTCGCAGCGCTAAACGCGAAATCTCACAAATATCTTCTCGTGCAAAGTTTTGTGGATGCAACGCCGCATCACTAATCGCGCCTTCGCAGTATTTTTCTAAAGGCAAAACTTGCTGGCCACTTGGCGCGACCACTCTTACGGTGCTGGCATAAGTACCTGAAGATTTATGTTTAACCAAACAATAATCGGAGTATTGGTCAAATTCATCCTGTTCAAGTTGTTGTGGATTGCAAGGTTCAAAACCTAACTCAGAGCAATATACGTCATGGCGCAGCCGGTAAACGTTTCGAATATCTTCTTTAGTAGCAGCCACGATCGGCTGAAAATAGCTAGCATAGTGAGCGGCGATCTCCTCAGCCTTTTGCTGAGCGGCATATTGCGTAGTTTTGCTAGTGGGCAAGCCAACTATTTTTCCTTCTATACTGGTCGGCAATATTTTACTTTTCAAATCTTCACCCTAATCCCTTAAGTGATAATTTAATTAATATACTTATTCCAATATGATTAATCATTGATACTATCTAATAGCAAGGATGTATAGCCTTTTTTGACTTTTAATTGACAATGCAACCCTCTGATTTAACAGACTTATGCTTAGTTTCTGAGGTAATGAGCGAAGAATGCAGCTTAAACTGCTCTGATCAGCTAGCCTACATGCCACTTTAAAAGTAAACATGCTAAAATTACGGCATTTTCAACGCTGTAAATCAGATCTAGCGTATAACAATCGGGTAAGTTTAAGGAATTAACATGATAATCAAACCCAAGATCCGCGGCTTTATTTGTACCACGACTCACCCGGTGGGTTGTGCTGAAAACGTACAACAGCAAATTGACTACACCAAGCAACAAGGCAAGGTAACAAACGGGCCCAAACGGGTATTAGTTGTTGGCTCGTCTAGTGGTTACGGCTTATCTTCTCGAATTGCCGCGGCATTTGGTAGCGATGCGGCTACCATTGGGGTGTTTTTTGAAAAGCCAGCCACCGAGAAAAAAACCGGAACAGCAGGCTGGTACAACGCCGCAGCCTTTGATCAAAAAGCCCATGAGGCTGGCTTATATGCGAAAAGCATTAATGGTGATGCCTTCTCTCATCAAGCTAAACAAGCCGCAATTAAACTCATTAAAGAAGACTTAGGCCAAGTTGACTTAGTGGTGTACTCCTTAGCATCACCGGTACGAAAACTCCCTGACAGCGGCGAGCTGATTCGCTCAAGCTTAAAACCCATCGGTGAAACCTATACCGCTACTGCTGTAGATACCAATAAAGACACCATTATTGAAGCAAGTGTGGAACCGGCCACCGAACAAGAAATTGCCGATACCGTAACCGTAATGGGCGGTGAAGACTGGGAATTATGGATTAATGCCCTAGATGAAGCCGGAGTACTCGCAGAAGGCTGTAAAACCGTGGCATACAGCTATATCGGTACCGCTTTAACTTGGCCAATCTATTGGGATGGCGCCCTAGGTAAAGCGAAAATGGACTTAGACCGTGCCGCTAGCGCTTTAAATAGCCAATTAAGCGATAAGCAAGGCAGTGCCAATGTAGCAGTACTTAAGAGCGTTGTGACCCAAGCTAGTTCAGCGATTCCAGTCATGCCCTTATACATTTCCATGGTATTTAAAATCATGAAGGAACATGGCTTACATGAAGGCTGTATGGAGCAAATCTATCGCCTATTTAGCCAACGCTTATACCGCGAAGATGGCAAAGTACCAGAGCTTGATGACAACAACCGTTTACGCCTCGATGATTGGGAATTACGCGAAGATATTCAACAAGCCTGTGTAGACTTATGGCCACAAATTACCACCGAGAATCTTAAGCAATACACCGACTACGAATACTATAAAGCCGAATTCTTAAAACTATTTGGCTTTGGTGTTAGCGGTGTAGATTACGAGGCAGACGTGGATCTACAAGTTCCCTTTGACGTGATTAACCTAGACTAATAACCACAACGATTCACGAAGCCCCAATTAGCTTGGGGCTTTTTTATTCCACTCGATGATAACGAATTCGGCCAGCTCTAGGTAAGTAAGCATCTACACTTTGGCCATCTTTAGATACCCGGTATTCAACTACCTTATCAGCAGATTTAACAATCACTCGATTACCATCAATTTTATACTCAGTAGCCACTTGGCTACTAGATTTCATTTGACCGCTTTCGGTAAATACTAAACGCTCTCGCTTACCGTAAAAAGCGTGCTCTGACTCCCACGTTCCAAGCAAGGGGTTATGCTGATGCCTTACCTGCGCACCGATTAGCTGTGGGTAAGCAAAGTAAACAAACGCTAATACACCAAGACCAATAGTGAGCAGTGCAATGAGCAATATTAGTGTCTTCTTCAATTTTAACTCCATAAAAAAAGGACGTTAAACGTCCTTTTTTCAGTATTTTACTTAAGAGCTAAGCTTACAATAAGTTTTCGATTTCTGCCTTACTTTTTAGCACATCGATTAACACTTGATAGCTTGCTTCAGTTTTTACATTAGCCAATTGTTGTAACCAACGTTGAGTCTCACTTGGATCGACAGACTCCGCTTCATTAACTGCGGTAATTTGAATCACCACTTGATCGCCATTCATCGCCGTAATTCGCTCAGCCACTTTTTGTTCACTTGGCTTAGCCATAGTGAACAATTGACGAACCACCTGAGGTTCTAAGTCTTGGCTATCGCGCCCTACTCGGTATTTAGCTTCTACCTGTAGATTTTGTTCATACAACAAGGCATCTAAACCTTCGCCTGAAAGCATCGCCTGTTTTAGGCTCTCAGCATATTCTTGAGCAGCTTTAGAAGCCTTAGACTGGGTTAGCGCGCTGGCGATCTGAGACTGAACCTCTTCAAAGGACTTCAATACAGAAGGCTGATGAGCAGTAACGCGAACCACAATATTACTCTCAGCAGCGAGTTGAATAGCATCGCTATTAAGACCTTCGGCAATAAAGTCTGCATCAAACAGTTTGTTTAACACCTGAGCTTGCGCTAGTTCGCCGCTAGCGTTCGAGCGAGTCAAGCCACTTAGGGTTTTACGCTCCAAACCGGTTTCTTTAGCCACATCAACTAATGAATCAGGAATTTCAAAGGCCACTTCCGCTAAGCGTTGAGCTTGAGCATAGAAAGCGGCTTGCGCTTGCTGTTGCTGCAAACGTTGGCTAATTTGCTGTTTCACTTCAGACAGCGGCTGTGCTTGCTCAGCTTGTAATTCCAGCAATTTAATAATGTGAAAACCCGCCTCGGTTTTAACCACATCACTAACTTGGCCGACTTCGCTAATTGCAAATAAGGCGCTATCAAAAGCTTCAGGTAATACACCACTTTCAAACCAACCTAGCTCTCCGCCGTTTTCGGCACTAAAGCTCTCATCAGAGGCTTCGGCCGCTAACTCGGCAAAATCTTCGCCGCTATTAATTCGAGCCAATAAGGCTTCGGCTTTAGCTTTATCTGCAGCTTCATCATCACTGAAGTTAACTAAGATATGAGCAACTTTACGCTGTTCTGGCTGACTGTAACTTTGTAAATGCGCTTGATAATATTGCTCGATTTCCTCTTCGCTAGGCTGAATAGTTTCGGCAATAGCGTCGGCATCAACAATAATATATTCAAGATCTACAGCCTCTTCGGTTTGGAAGTTACTTTGATGCTCTTGATAATAAGCCTGCATTTCCTCTTCAGTTGGCGCTTGTTGAGAGGAAAAATTAGCTAGCGGAACGGTAACGTAGCGAAGATCACGCGTTTGCTGATTTAACTTCACCAATAGTTCTGCTTCGGCAGGTAGTGCAAACTCACTGCCTAGTAGTGCCTGTTGTAACTGACGACGAGTTAAATCTGCACGAATAATATCTCTAAACTGCGCAGGTTGGAGATTAGCGCGGTAAAGAACCGCAAGGTAGCGCTCGTTATCAAAGCGACCATCAACCTGAAACTCCTGCATACCCAGTATTTGCGACTTCACCTGAGCATCACTAACACGTAAGCCATATTTATCAGCGGCTTGATCGAGTAAACGCTCGTTGATTAAACGCTGTAATACGTCATTTCTAAATTGCGCAATATAGTTAGGATCAGCAGCTAACTGGTTAAATGCATCACCAAACTGATTTTCTAAGCGGGCACGCTCATTTTGATAAGCTTGGTCAAATTCTGCTCGGGTAATCGATTCACCATTGACTTCAGCGGCTAATTGCTCACTTGGGCTTGCAATGTAGCTACCTACACCAGCCAGAGCAAAAGATAAAATGACCAAAATTAGAATTATTTTGGCTACCGGACCTTGGCTTCCTTCACGGAGCTTTTCCAACATGCTTAATTACTCTTTACCACATTTAATAATGAAAAAGCGCATCAGAGGATGCGCCTTTGACAGACCGCAAAATTGCGACTGACAATTTAGTTTACGGCGTCTTTCAACGCTTTACCGGCTTTAAACGACGGAACGTTAGCAGCGGCAATTTGAATCTCTGCACCCGTTTGCGGGTTGCGGCCAGTTCGGGCAGAACGTTCTTTAACTTGAAAAGTACCAAAACCTACCAAGGCAACGCTGTCGCCTTCTTTCAAGGTATCAGAAATCGCTTCGATAAAAGAATCCAGCGCACGGCCCGCTGCCGCTTTAGAAATATCGGCGCCTTCAGCAATTTTATCTACGAGTTGAGCTTTATTCACAATTGGTTCCCCTTGTTGTTATTCCTTTTCTTCTAACCACGGGAAGTTCCCTTTTTTCACGGTTGAGAATGAGGCTAGTTAGTCTAAATAAGTAAATTCTACCATCAATGTTATTATCAACGGCTTCCTTGCCAGCCTTAGGCTATAGCCCTTGAACAAGGCTGGCAAGTACTATTTTACGATTGCATCCCGTTTATTTGCATTGACTCAAGCTTTTACTTCGAAGCCTTCAGGATTTTGCTCTAATGCAACCTCGAGCACCTGCTCAATCCAGCGTACTGGAATGATTTTAAGGTCACCGATAACATTTTCTGGGATCTCTTCAAGGTCTCGTTCATTTTCTTTTGGAATTAAAACCGTTTTAATTCCACCACGGTGTGCAGCCAATAGTTTTTCTTTTAAGCCTCCAATAGGAAGCACTTCGCCGCGTAGGGTGATTTCCCCAGTCATGGCGACTTCAGCTTTAACAGGATTACCTGTCAAACTAGACACTAAGGCGGTACACATTGCAATACCAGCGCTAGGGCCATCTTTTGGTGTGGCACCTTCTGGCACGTGCACGTGAATATCACGCTTTTCATAGAAATCGTTATTAATTCGCCATTTCTCAGCACGAGAACGTACCACCGTCATCGCGGCTTGAATCGACTCCTGCATCACGTCTCCCAATGAGCCGGTGTAGGTCAGCTTGCCTTTACCTGGTACCGAGGCGGTTTCAATGGTCAGTAAATCTCCGCCCACCTCTGTCCATGCTAGGCCGGTCACCATGCCCACGCGATTATTTTCATCGGCTTTACCATAATCACAGCGCTGTACGCCTAGGTAATGACTGAGGTTTTGCTGATTAATTTCGACTTTTTTGATGTCTTTATTTAGCAGAATTTCTTTTACCGCTTTACGGCATAATTTAGAAATTTCACGTTCTAAACTACGTACCCCAGCCTCACGAGTGTAGTAACGAATAATGCCAATAATGGCACTATCATCAATAACAATCTCATTTGATTTCAAGCCATTACGTTTTATTTGCTTATCGATCAAATGTTGCTTAGCAATGTTGAGTTTTTCGTCTTCGGTATAACCAGACAAACGAATCACTTCCATACGGTCAAGCAAAGGACCAGGAATATTCATTGAATTTGAGGTAGCAACAAACATCACATCTGATAAGTCATAATCCACTTCCAGATAGTGATCGTTAAAGCTGTTATTTTGCTCCGGATCTAATACTTCCAGTAGTGCTGATGCTGGGTCACCACGCATATCAGAGGCCATTTTATCGATTTCATCGAGCAAAAATAAGGGGTTTTTCACCGCCACTTTAGCCATTTTCTGAATGAGCTTGCCAGGCATAGAGCCAATGTAAGTACGACGGTGACCACGGATTTCAGCTTCGTCACGTACGCCGCCCAAAGCCATGCGCACATATTTACGGCCAGTGGATTTGGCAATAGATTGTCCTAAGGAGGTTTTACCCACACCAGGAGGCCCAACAAGACACAAAATAGGCCCTTTCAGCTTGTTCACTCGGCTTTGCACGGCGAGGTATTCTAAGATGCGCTCTTTGACTTTTTCCAAACCATAGTGATCTTGGTTAAGCACCTGCTCTGCTTTGGCTAAATCTCGTTTCACTTTTGAGCGTTTTACCCAAGGTACACTGAGCATCCAGTCAACGTAACTACGCACAACCGTCGCTTCGGCAGACATCGGCGACATCATTTTTAGTTTATTAAGTTCAGCCTGAGTCTTCTCTTTTGCCTCGCTAGGCATCTTAGCTTCTTCAATGCGTTGGGCTAGCTGCTCAAATTCATCCTGACCGTCTTCAGACTCGCCCAGCTCCTTTTGAATCGCTTTCATCTGCTCATTCAGATAATACTCACGCTGGCTTTTTTCCATCTGCTTTTTAACGCGGCCTCGGATCTTTTTCTCTACCTGAAGCAAGTCAATTTCTGACTCCATCATCGCCATTAAATACTCTAAGCGCTCGGTGACACTAGCCAACTCTAGTACCGACTGTTTGTCTTCAAGTTTTAATGGCATATGCGCCGCCATGGTATCGGCTAAACGGGCAGCATCGTCAATACCAGAAACAGAAGTGAGCACCTCGGGAGGAATTTTCTTATTCAGTTTGATATAGCCTTCAAATTGACTAATCGCTGAACGAACCATTACCTCTTGTTCTTTTTCTTCTGGCTGCGCAGACACTACATATTCGGCAGACGCAATGTAGTATTCATCTTGTTGGATAATTTCTTCCAATCTAGCGCGCTGGCTACCCTCAACCAACACCTTGACGGTGCCGTCAGGCAACTTCAGTAGCTGTAAAATATTAGCCACCGTTCCAACGGTATATAAGTCGTCAGCTTGAGGGTTGTCGTTACTGGCATCCTTTTGGGCAACTAATAATACCTGTTTGTCTTGGCTCATCGCGCTTTCTAAACAGCGGATGGATTTTTCGCGGCCAACAAACAAAGGAATAACCATGTGCGGGTAAACCACAACGTCACGGAGCGGTAATACGGGAATTTCAAAACGTTCTGAACGCTCTAAGGTCATGTCGTCCTCTTTACCTTAGCTAATAATCTCTATCAGCATATTGGGTCAAACTTTTATAGTTTCAATTCTTAGTACAAGATAAATTTAAAAAAATTGGCTTACGGCTGCTTTTTTAGCAACTCGAGTTAACGTAAACGTCTACGTACCGTACCACGCACCTTTCCCGCCATGCCAATTAAACTTTGTCTGGTATGGCAATGACATAGCGCTACCGCCAAGGCATCCGCAGCGTCAGCCTGAGGGCTAGCCGATAGAGCCAATAATTGCGTCACCATGTGCTGCACCTGCGTTTTGTCTGCCGCTCCTGTACCGACAACGGCTTGTTTTATTTGCCTAGCCGAATACTCTGCCACAGGAATATCTTGACTTACGGCAGCAACAATTGCAGCCCCTCTAGCCTGCCCCAGCTTTAAGGCTGAATCGGCATTCTTCGCCATAAAGACTTGTTCAATGACAAACTCATCGGGAGAGAACTGGGCAATAATCTCACTGACTCCCGCATGAATAAGCTTTAAACGAGCAGGTAACTCAACTTCGTTGGTGCGAATACAGCCACTAGCTAAATACTCAGTTCGCCCATACGCCTGCTTCACTATGCCGTAACCGGTAATCCGCGAGCCGGGATCTATGCCTAAAATAATGCTCACTACTAATTACAACTTTTCGGCAAGTTCATTGGAAATATTTCTATTGTGGTAAACTTTCTGTATATCATCATCGTCTTCCAAAGCGTCAATCAGACGCAACAACTTAAGGGTGCAACTCTCATCTAACCCAGCTTGAGTAGACGCGATCATTGTGACTTCGGCATGTATGGCTAGTCGCTGTTGCGCATCTAAAGCATCTTTCACTGAGCCAAAATCAGCAGCAAGCGTTATGACATCCATACTGCCATCGTTATTTTCAATCACACCTTCGGCACCGGCTTCTAACGCCACTTCCATAATACGCTCTTCATCAAATTCTTCTACGGAGAACGAAATAACACCTTTCTTTTCAGATAAGTAAGCAACACTACCATCGCTGCCTAGGTAACCGCCACTTTTTGAGAACGCATGTCGAACACTAGCAACTGTGCGATTCTTATTATCGGTCATAGCTTCAACTAATGCTGCCGTTCCCCCAGGGCCGTAACCTTCATAAACTACGCTTTCTAACTGTTGACCGTCTAGCTCGCCAGCGCCTCTGTGTATCGCTTTATTCACGGTATCACGGGTCATATCATGAGACAGGGCTTTATCGATCGCCGTTCGAAGGCAGGGGTTGGCATCCAGATCGGAGCCCCCTTCGCGCGCAGCAACGGTCCCCCCCGAATAAACTTGGTAAATATTTTGCTGCGCTTAGCATCTTGAGCGGCCTAGCGATATTTAATATCACACTACATGTCATATCCAGCCATTTATTCCCCAAAAGCTGCTTAACCGAGGCAAATAGTAAACCTTAAGCAGCGGCTATTCCAAATTTAACATTCTAAGAAAGGCGTTGTTTCCTAAATCAGATTGAACTAACTCAGCAGTCGCGGATCTGATCTGTATCTATATCTGTCGGGTCACCAAACATGGGTAAAGCGAAAGGCAACATCACCAACTGGAAGCTGTACAACAGTGCACTGAAGCAACGCGGCTCATTGACCTTCTGGATGGATGAGAAAGCCATAGAACTATGGAATAACACTGAGCGCAGTGGTCGTCGAGGGCGCAGCCATACTTACAGTGACACCGCTATCGCAACTGCGCTGATGATTAAAGGCGTATTCAAGTTACCACTGCGTGCTCTTGAAGGCTTCATCAACTCATTGTTTCGCCTGCTCAAGGTCGACTTAAAATCTCCCGATTACAGTTGTATAAGCAAGCGAGCAAAGACTGTTGAAGTCAACTATCGCCTACCTAGCCAAGGTCAAGCGGCTCACCTCGTTATCGATGCTACAGGTCTTAAGGTGTTTGGCGAAGGAGAGTGGAAGGTGCGTAAACACGGCGCTGAAAAGCGTCGAGTCTGGCGAAAACTGCATATGGCAGTAGATGCCCAGAGCCATCAGATAGTGAGTGCTGAGGTCTCGATGGACTGGGTTCACGATAGTGAAGTGTTACCCACCTTGTTGAGACCGCTGCGGCGCAAAGTGAAAGCAGTAAGCGCTGATGGTGCCTATGACACACGGCAGAGCTATCAAGAAGTACAACGTAAGAAGGCTGTTGCACTAATCCCTCCACGCAAGAATGCAGGTATGTGGGAAGCGGGTCACCCACGGAACGTTGCAGTAAAAGCCTTGAAGCAAGGTGAGTTGGAAAACTGGAAACGGGACAATGCTTACCATCTTCGTTCACTATCGGAGACGGCGATGTATCGTTTCAAACAACTGCTTAGCGACAAGTTGAGTCTACGTTGTTACAACGCCCAAGTCGGCGAAATCATGGCCGGAGTGTGCGCGTTGAACAAAATGAGCAGGCTAGGTATGCCTGCTCGTCAGCTAGCTGAATAAAGAGGAAAACGCCTTGAGGTTACTGCGTTCGTTGCACTGAATTGATCAACAAGGCCTCTAAGAAAGCTAAGCCCACCGACAATAAAGAGCTCTTAAGATAAACTAAGCAGCCCCATACTTCACCGCCCAAAAGCATAAAAATACATTTGTAATATATAAATATATTGAAGCAATAGGATAAAACCGCCGCCTAGTTATTGATATAAATAACAAAAATAAAACAAAACAGATGCGCAGTGATGGATATTTAAACAAATAAAAACAATTTAAACTCACACTTAACTTATTGAAAAAATTAGCCTATATTTAGTTAATCAAAGGCATATAAGCTATTTATTATTTAGCATGGAAGGCTATGAACTTAACCGTTAAGCGCACAACCTCGGCTTTATGTTTGTGGAAGTGCTTAGTCTTAAGTCTATCTATATTTATTCACACCATATCCTTTAGCATGCCAGCTCATGCCAAGGTTTGGGTGGTTAGCCACGCCAAACAATCTGCCCAGCTCAATATCAACACTATACGTTCTATTTTCTCTCTTCGGCAAAAACATTGGCCAGATGGGCAAATGATAGAATTGGTAGTAATGGATAACAATGCACCACTGCATAAGCAATTTTGCCTAGATACCCTAAATCTATTTCCTTATCAACTCAGTAGAATTTGGGAGCGGCAGATATACACCGGCACAGCTGTCGCGCCAACTGTGGTTAGTTCAGAACAAGCGATGCTTGAAAGTATAAAAAACAACCCCAACGCAATTGGATATGCTAGCCAAGAGGTCAATAATGAAGCTCTTCATTCTTTTGTTGTTAACTAGTTTAAGCGCAGCATTATATGTAGGTCCTAGCCAAGCAAAAGGCTCTTGGGGAGGCTTTGTGTCCGCCAGCTATATCGATGTTAGCGCCAATAATTATTATGGCTACAACTCTGGAGATAGCGGCCCTCTATATGAAGCGGGTCTGCGCGGTTTTTGGCAACTCAACCCTAGTTGGTCCTTATCAGGTTTGATTATTGGTAGGGATAATGGAGACTGGTTCGAAAGCGGCTTGGAGCTAGATTACCTAAGCCTAAACTACCAAATCGCGGTTCATCAAGACTGGGAACTAAGTATTAAACTAGGCCGATTTAAATTAGCCAACGGCATTTACGGGGCCACTCAAGATGTGCCCTTCACTCGACCCAGTATCGTATTGCCGCTGTCAATCTATCCGCATATCCTCAAAGAGCAGAGCCTAAGAGCTGATGGTATACGTATTGATTTAGACCACTTTACAACCAATGGCCAGCAATACAGTTTTGCGGCATCCATCGGCAAAGAAAAATTCGATGAAAGCTTTACTCGGCGGTTTTTAGGTCAAGACCAAAATGGCAAATTTGAAAGCAAGTGGAACACCTCTTTGCACTTTGCGGCACGCCCTAATTCAGATTGGTACGCGGCACTAGAATATCGGCGCTTAGAAATGTATTTGAACAATGCCATCGACTTGGCGGGCCCACTAAGCCCTGTGGCCCTACCCTTCGACTTTACTATTGATACCGAGCAATACATTGCTTCACTGCAGTATTCACAACAACATTATGAATTAACCGCAGAATTTACTATGCGTAGAGGAGGGACATCGGCTGAAGGCAAAAATCAGTTTGCCAAACCACTAGAAGGCAATTTCGACGGCAGTATCGATATGAACGCCTATTACCTTCAAGCGGTGTACCTCATTAACCAACAATGGAATTTGCTTGCACGCTATGATAATAGCCACTTTATCGACAACGATATTGAGCCCAACTTAAGAAACTTAGAAGACATCACCATTGGATTCACCTGGAACTTTCATCGAAATTTTCAGTTAAAACTAGAGCACCATTGGTTCATTGGCACTTCCATGATACCGCCGGTTCGTGACTTAAACCTTAGCCGCACAAATAACCCAGAACGCTACTGGCGCTTATTTGCGGCACAACTAAGTTATCGTTTTTAATAATTCACTCTATGCTTAATATGATAACACTTAATTAAAATGCATCAGTGGTATAGAGAACAGAAGGAATAACAATGACCTTGAGCCAGTTTCCTTTGATGGATCTAAAAAACCGATACATTAGCGTAAGATTAAAACTTACCTTAGCTTTAATTTTAGCTGCAGGCATTGTTGTTAGTATATTTGGCGTAACTGCTACCGAGCACTATCAAAACCAGCAAGAGCAGCTAAAACGCAGCTATCTGGACAACTATTCCTTAGAATTTAACGATCAAATTGAACGATTAAGTGACAGCGTCACCTACATCTTTGAAACTCAAACCTTACTAAGCCAAACCGATAGCCTAGCGGAATTAGACCGTTATTTAGCCAAACGTTTACCTGAGTTGCAGTGGCTGCTGCCAATTAATAATGGCTGCACCGTCTTCACCGTAGACCAATACCGCTGTGCCAACGTAGATGAGCCTCCACCGCGGCAATTACTTGAACAAGTGTCTTTGTTAGCTAGGCCAATGCGCCTACTACAATGTGTTGAACGATGTTTTTTATGGGTTTCACTTCCGATACGCACTAGAAGCGCAGAACAAGGCGTACTGGCTTTTCAATTAGATTTAGCTGACGCCCTGATCAATGTTACTGAGCGTGATGATATTGAAGTCGCCATCATCGATCTTGAGCGGCCGATTTATAAAAGTGTATTGTTAGCCACCAATACCCAAGTACTCAGTCAAAACTGGTTTGACAATGCCATTGAGTACCGTAACCACGCTAATATTGAGTTTAACGTTGAAGAAAAAACCATTGTTGGTAAGCAGTACCCAATAAGAGACAGTGCTAGCCCTTCACTAAAACTACTGATATTAAAAGACTGGAGTGAGCAAATACGCTTGCAAAACCAGTTTTCTAACAAGCTATTAATGCTGCTGCTTTTTACCATGATGTTAGCGATTGCTATTGGCATCATACTGATGCGCAGACCACTTAACAGCCTTCGTTACCATACCGAAACATTGCCTAGTATATTGCAAGAAAAAAGCTATCAACCGCAGGCCAAATTACAGTTTTTTCATGATGAGTTTGACTCGCTGGATGACATCTCCATTGAGCTAGCCAATAGCTTTGCCAGAATGAGGGAAAACATTGCAGAAAATACTAAAGTCTTAGAAAAGATGGCAATGGAGGATCCTTTAACCGAGCTGCCCAACCGCACCGCTTTTCTCACCCAATTAGGCATAGCCTTACAAAAGGCCAAGAATCAAGGTAATGAGATAAGCCTAATTTATATTGATTTAGATAACTTTAAAACCATAAACGATACCCTGGGGCATGACTTTGGCGACCTATTATTGATACAGGTAGCCAAAAGAATCAAACATTTAGGTAAATCCGCTTCCGGTACCTACCGTTTGGGGGGGATGAGTTTACCTTGCTGATCACCAATCAAGACAAAGACAGCGTATTAGGTTTTTCCTATAGCCTTGCTCAAGAAATTGCGCGCGATATTACATTATCGGGAATCACAATGCGTGTTACTCTTAGCATTGGCATAGCAACAGCTAAGCAAGCCGAATACGACTCGCAACTGTTAATTAAATACGCTGATTTGGCAATGTACTCCTCTAAGCGCCAAGGCAGAAACTGTTGCACCCACTTTGATATTGAACTGGCGCGTCAAAATGACATGGTATTTACCATTGAGAATCAATTTCAAAATGCCATGACCCAAGACCAACTCGAACTATTCTTACAACCGCAAATATCGATGAATCAGCAGCAAGTTACCGGCTTCGAATTACTCTTACGCTGGAACCACCCCACTCAAGGCTTGATGAATCCGGGCCAGTTTCTAGACATCGTTGAAGCGGGCCGACACATTCTACCCCTGGGTTATTGGGTGATAGAAAAATCCATCGCACTATTAGAAGAATTACATCAACAAGGCCATCAAGGGTTAACCATTGCTTTCAACATTAGCGGACGGCAATTTGAAGACAAGCATTTCGCTAAGCGACTCATCAGCAAATTTAATACCGCGAATATCGGCGATAATTACCTAGAGTTAGAAATTACCGAAAGTGTTGCAGTACAAAATTATCAACAGGTGAAAAATCAACTTAAGGAAATTCGCCAAGCAGGAATACGGGTCGCCTTTGATGATTTTGGCAAAGGCTTTACCTCGCTCAGCTACTTAAGCAATTTAGCCTGTGACAAAATTAAATTTGACCGCGAGTTTGGCCACAACGCTCTTTCGTCGAAACCGACGCAAAATATCGTACTGAGCATGCGCGAACTAATTAACACTCTAAACTACGAGATATTAGTGGAAGGAGTAGAAACCCTAGAACATGCTAATTGGCTGAAGAAAAATGGTTTCGACAAGGTACAAGGTTACTTCTTTGGTCGGCCTCAACCTAAATCTGAAGCACTGGCCTTTTACCAACGATGTAACGAAAAAGGCGCCCTATTAGATAAAAATGACCAAGTTATTCATTTGCATCCATTAATCAACATGCCTAAAGCAAACAACAACTAAGCACTACAGATACAAAAAAGGCGAGCTAAATAGCTCGCCTTTTATCATCATGCTTAGAAACTAACTATTTAGCCTCAGGCAATTGTACCTGTAAAGCTAACTCATTAAGCGCAACGGGATTAGCCGCACTTGGCGCGCTGGTAAGCGGACACGCTGCAGTAGCCGTTTTAGGAAAGGCCATTACATCACGAATAGAGCTAGCGCCCGTCATTAACATCACCAAACGGTCTAAACCAAAGGCTAGACCAGCGTGTGGCGGCGTACCGTATTGCAAGGCTTCAAGTAAGAAGCCAAACTTCTCTTGAGCTTCTTGCTCACTAATACCCAGCACTTTAAAGGCCGCAGCTTGCATATCTTGCTTATGGATGCGCACACTACCACCACCTAGTTCACAACCGTTTAGCACCATATCGTAAGCATTCGACAATACGCCCTCTGGCGCACTTACCAGCTGCTCGGCGCTCACACCTTCAACAGGAGCGGTGAACGGGTGGTGAATAGCATGGAATTGACCATCGACTTCTTCAAACATCGGGAAGTCGACTACCCATAGCGGCTTCCATTCATCTGCCACTAGGCCTAAATCTTCACCCACTTTCAGACGTAAAGCGCCCATAGCTTCACAAACAACATTGGCTTTATCTGCGCCAAATAGGATTAAGTCGCCATCTTGAGCCTGACAACGCTCTACAATGGCGCTAGCTACTTGCTCGTTTAAGAACTTCAAAATGGGTGACTGTAAGCCCTCGAGGCCATCGCTCACTTGGTTCACCTTCATCCAAGCTAGGCCTTTGGCACCATAAATACCCACATATTTGCCATAGTCGTCAATTTGTTTGCGCGACAAGCTAGCACCACCAGGCACACGCAATACTGCTACACGGCCTTTTTCATCATTAGCTGGGCCTGAGAATACTTTAAACTCAACATCTTTAACTAGATCGGCTACGTCCACCAGCTGCATAGGGTTACGTAAGTCTGGCTTATCTGAGCCATATAAACGCATCGCTTCTGCATAGGTCATCTGTGGGAATTCACCTAAGTCCACATCCAACATGGCAATGAACAACTCGCGAATCATTTGCTCGGTTACTGCCATCACCTGATCGGAACTCATAAATGAGG
The DNA here is from genome assembly GCF_001420915.1 of Agarivorans gilvus. NCBI lineage: Bacteria > Pseudomonadati > Pseudomonadota > Gammaproteobacteria > Alteromonadales > Alteromonadaceae > Agarivorans > Agarivorans gilvus. The sequence continues at coordinate 920,337 of NZ_CP013021.1, forward strand.
TTTCAATATCGATTTGCGTGAACTCAGGTTGACGGTCGGCACGTAAGTCCTCATCGCGGAAACATTTCACGATTTGGTAATAACGGTCCATGCCCGACATCATCAATAACTGTTTAAAGATTTGTGGCGACTGCGGCAAAGCAAAGAATTGGCCTTTGTGAGTACGACTTGGCACCAAGTAGTCACGCGCACCTTCTGGGGTTGCTTTGGTTAAAATCGGCGTTTCAATATCTAAAAAGCCATTGTCTTCCATAAAGCGACGAACAAAACCGGTCACCTTGGCACGGAACATCATTCGCTGGGTCATCTCAGGACGACGAAGATCTAAATAACGGTAACGTAAGCGCTGCTCTTCCGAGTTATCTTGGTTACTGTCTAAAGGAAGTGGCGCAGCACGGTTAAGAATTTCCAACTCTAAACCCAATAGCTCAACTTCACCGGTACGCATATCTTGGTTAACCTGGCTATCTGGACGCGCGCGAACTCGGCCCTTCAAGCGAATACAAAACTCATTACGTAAACTATTAGCAGTATTGAAGACGTCAGCACGGTCTGGGTCAAACACCACTTGCACAATGCCTTCTCGGTCACGCAAGTCAATGAAGATAACACCGCCCAAATCACGACGACGGTTAACCCAACCGACTAAATTTATTTCTTGATCAACTAACTCTTTAGTGACTTGTCCACAGTAAACAGTGCGCATTTGGCCTTTCCCGTTTTACGTTTTTAAAATTTAGTAAATGAATAACTCCGACGGAGCCCTTTGGCAACATCAAGGAGTGAAAGGGCGATAGTATAAAGGAAAGCGACCATAAATAAGAATAGCGATAGAGCAATAAATCTAGTGCAGACGACAATTTTGCCAAAGACAAGCACGCTTTGGCTGGTTACAATGCCCCACTTATACGATTTTGTTTTTTTACAGCCGCTTTTGCGTACGAGAACCAGCCATGCAAGGCAAAGATACTCTATTTTCTAAACCTATAACCCAACTCGGTGAATTTCGCTTTGACGAACAGGTCGCCGAAGTGTTTCCCGATATGATCCAACGTTCGGTGCCGGGCTATAGCAACATCATCTCAACCATTGGCCATTTAACAGGGCAATTTCACCAAGCCAACAGCAAGCTCTATGATTTAGGTTGCTCGTTAGGTGCGGCCACCATGGCAATGCGCCGTGCCGTCACCAAACCGGGCGTGGAAATTGTTGCAGTAGATAACTCGGCGGCCATGCTAGAGCGCTGTCAAAAACACCTTGATGCGTTTCGCAGTTCAGCCCCAGTAAGCCTGTTATGCGAGGATATCTGCGAGGTGGAGATTAACCAAGCGTCGGTGGTAGTGTTAAATTTCACGCTGCAATTTATTGCTCAAGAGCAACGCTTGGCCCTGCTGACAAAGATCTATCAGGGAATGTGTCCAGGAGGCTTACTAATAGTCAGTGAGAAGTTTCATTTCGAGCAAACCAGTACCCAAAATTTAATTAGCGAATTGCACTTAGATTTTAAACGCGCCAATGGTTACAGCGAGTTGGAAATTAGCCAAAAACGTAGCTCGCTAGACAATGTTCTAGTCACCGATACCATTGCTCAACATAAACAGCGCTTTGCCGATGCCGGCTTTTCCGCCAGCGAGCTGTGGTTTCAATGCTTTAACTTTGGCTCTTTAGTGGCGATAAAATAGCCCCGCAGCTAGGCCTTATTATTTGGCTGAGAAAACAATGCTCTCAGCCTGATTCAGACTTTCAGCTTTATTTATCCTATACACTAAGCAAGGCAGCAATTTTATCGGCAAAGGGCTGCAGCTTAGCACTATCCACCATATTGCGAGCATGGCTTCGAGCTTCAGCCAATGAACCGGGTATAATATGAAAATGAATATGCGGTACTGTTTGACCAGCTTGTGCACCATTAAACTGAACCAAACTCACGCCTTCTACTTGCATTGCTTGTTTTACCGCTTCCGCGACTTTCTTAACCGTTTTAATGGTCGCAGCAGCCCCTTCTTCAGATAAATCAAATAAGGTTTCTGCAGCTTCTTTAGGAATCACCAAGGTATGGCCGTCGGCCTGCGGCATAATATCCATAAACGCCAGAGTGTATTGGTCTTCATAGACTTTTAAGCAGTCCATTTCACCACGGATAATCTTCGCAAAAATATTGTCGTTATCGTAACTCATAGTATTGATTCCTAATACTTTTCAATCGCTAATAGCTATGTATAAAACCGCATTATTGCACACCTAGAGCCTGTAGCAAGTCAGCTTGGTCAAAATAACGTTCGCCGATAAAGCTTATCGCGTGGTCACCAAAACGTCTCAGCGAGCCCGGCTGCTTCACCCCCATTGGCCAAAAAAACCAACGTTCTAATCGCTGCGACCCAAACACATAACCGTTGTTATCAAATACACTGCTCTGCCCCTCGCCTCGCGGCAAACTCAGCAAGCTCTGCCACGGTAGCAATTGATAGCGCTGTTGAAACAAAGCATCTGAAAGGGATGCAGGACTTAAACCCACAATCTGATGGGTGTCTGCGCTCACCGACACTCTCATGTTTCGGGCCGCCTTCACCCGGTGCATTAACACCGGTTCTTGGCCGACTTGCTGAACGGCAACATAAGACTGTTGTTTTGGTAGCATTAAGGTATACCAACAGCCACAAAGATGAATGCTGTCATAAGCTAAGATGTTTAAGTCTGGACTTAAATGAATACGAAAAACCAGCGCATCATGTTGGCCAGCCACCCAATCGATGGCGCTCAGTTTAGGTCGCTGTTTAAACCATAAAATGTAATTTAGCTGTATCGTGGTCTGTTGCTTGAAACGCCCATAGCTGATTTTTGAATAGCTCAGCGCCTCACTTAAATCAACACTCAAATTTTGCCGCTGCCAAAATGGTTTACCCGGCAGGTTGTTTGAATCGGCATCTTCGATTAGCCATTGAGGCGCGTGCCAACTTAATAAACGTTGAGCTTGAGCTGCATCGCTTAAACGACCAAAGTTATCCAAACGTAAGGGTTGGGTTGGCGCGGGTCCCGGTTCGTCAGGCACAAACAAACGGGAACGTTGGGCAGAGAAACCACTATAAGGCTGCTGACGCGCAGCTAACCAAGTTTGCTTTAAATGGTCTTGTTCTTCAACCACTGCCCGCTCAAATACACGAGAGCTCAGCGGGTATAAACCCAATATCTTAGCACTTGATGAATAGTCATCTTCTGGTTGTATCTCCGCCAGTAAGGCTGCCGTACTGGAGCTTGATTGTAAATAATGCTGCTTGGCCTTAGCGAAGCAAGTTTTTGTATAAGCGCCAAACTCATCTATTTGATAACGGGTTAACCATTGTTGCTGCAAATTGGGAGTTAAGTTTTGCCACTCCAACCACAAGCCTTGTTGAGCCAATTGAAGCATGGCATCGACGATGGCTGCTTGTTTGGTAGCAGAATCTGCTTGCTCTATGAAACTATAAATAAACCGTTGAGAGCGCAGCGCCGGATGCCCCTTGACTCGTGTCGCTTCGAGGGTTCCCACATGCTGATCTAACAAACGATCTAGCGCCTCTATGCTAGAGGCACAACTATATGCTTCGGGCCGAAGACTACTACAGCCTTGCAACAGTATCGCGCCCAAAAACACACACCATGCCCAAAGCTGCCCTGTCTTCATTCGACCTCCTTCACTGATTATCCAAGTCATCTTCACTGCGCGATGCGGCTTTCGCCCCAATAGCTAAGCGAGCTTAGCAATAAATTTGTAACCCAAGCGTCATAAACTTAAGGCTTTATCCTCAGCAGAACTCACCATGATAAAATCCGCCTTTGATGTTTTCACATGCTTTCTTCGACTAGGCTTAGTCAGCTTTGGTGGCCCCGCCGCGCACCTAGGCTATTTTCAACAGGAGTTTGTGCATAATAAGCAGTGGCTGTCTCAACAGCATTACCACAACTTGCTAGCCTTAAGCCAGTTTTTACCCGGCCCCGGCTCTTCACAAGTCGGTTTTGCAATTGGCTTACATCGCGCCGGTTTACTTGGAGCCCTAGCAGCATTTATCGGTTTTACCTTGCCATCAGCACTACTTATGACAAGTTTAGCCCTTGTTTCGCAACTGAGTACCGAGCTTACTTGGATGGGAGGCTTAATTGCCGGCTTAAAAATCGCAGCCTTAGTGGTAGTCATTGATGCCCTCAGCCAAATGTACCACCAGTTTTGTCGTAACAAATACTTAATTACTGCCTGTATTTTAAGCTGTTGTACGGTGTTATTAATCCCCAGCATCGCTAGCCAACTTGGCAGTTTAGCCGTCGCAGCGCTTAGCGGCGGATTACTACATAAACGGCTTGAACAACAGCTTAATGTCACCCCACCTTGCTCAAACCATGGCGGCAAGATCCGCTGGCTTTATCTAGCTACCTTCATCTTATTGATGATATTAACTTGGCTACCGATACAAGCTAGCTTAGCGACTTTCAGTCATTTTTATCAAGCGGGAAGCTGGGTATTTGGTGGTGGGCACGTAGTACTTCCGCTGCTCCAGCAATCACTGGCCCAACAGCTTCCAGCAGAGCAACTGTTAAGCGCCTACGCTGCGGCGCAAGCGGTTCCCGGCCCGATGTTCAGTATCGCCAGCTACCTAGGCGCAGTGGTTAACCCTGGCTCGCCACTACTTGGCGCACTGCTCGCTACCATTGCTATATTCTTACCTGGGCTGTTATTAGTACTAGCCTTTGTGGATGTCTGGCAAACCATTGCTCAACAAGCAAAGTATGCCGCAGCCATTCATATGCTAAATGCAGCGGTGGTGGGTTTATTAATGGCGGCAATGTACCAGCCTATATTTATCAGTGCGGTAACCACCAACTTAGATGCAGTATGCGCACTGTTAGGGCTATTTTTACTGCGAGTACTAAAACTGTCGGTATTGTGGGTATTGCTGAGCTTGGCGCTAACCGGGCTACTTTTTTTAGGTTAACGCTGTGGCCAATAGCCCGCCGCGGCGGGCTATTATTGACGTGCTTAGAGTTTAAATGCGCTAACCTCTTTATGCAGTTTATCGGCAATAGCATCTAGTTCTGTGGCTCGTTGGGAACTCGATGCAGCTTGTTCAGCTAGCTCCATAGAGGCATCTTGGATCCCTTGGGTATTTCGTCCCACTTCTTCGGTGACCGCTCGTTGTTCTTCTGCGGCACTGGAGATTTGCGTCGCCATATCACTAATATGAGTAATCGAGTTGGTGATGCTTTCTAGCATCTCTGCGGCCTTGGTAGCCTCTTCCACACTAATATTAGCCAGCTGCTGGCTTTCATCCATGGTTTGCACGGTGCTCTGGGTATTGGCTTGTAAGCGCTCCAACATGGTTTTGATTTCTTCGGTAGAGCTTTGAGTGCGTTGCGACAAATTACGTACTTCATCCGCCACCACCGCAAAACCACGACCCTGTTCACCGGCTCGTGCGGCCTCAATCGCAGCATTTAATGCCAATAAATTGGTTTGCTCAGCAATCCCCTGAATGGTAGATAAAATATCGCTGATCTCCTGGGTATTACGTTCAAGCTCCTGCACCGTAGCCACTGCGCCATCAAGTTGGCCAGCGAGGCTACTCACCTGCTGTTGATTACGGCCTATCAACACTTTACCTTGCTCGGAAAACTCAGCTGATTCACGGGCTGCTTCTGCGGTTTGTTCAGCATTGTTGGCCACCTCATTGGCGGTAGCGGCCATTTCATTTACTGCCGTCGCCACTTGAGTCACTTCGGCTTGCTGGCGTTCTATTTGTTGATTCGAGTCTTGAGTAGACTGGTTGGTTAAAGTCGCCGCTTGTTTTAGATGGTCAGCATCGTCGGCTATATCTTTCATTAAGCCATGCAATTGTTGAATAAGGCGATCAATACCTGCGGCTAAATGACCGATTTCATCTTGACGCTGCAGGTTAATCCGCTTAGTTAAATCGCCGTCTCCTGAGGCCAGTTCATTAATCGCGTCACCTAATACTTCAATAGGTTTAAGCATCGCGCTAATCACTTTCAACATAACCACCGCGATCACCACAAACAAGATCACCGCAAATACTGCAGAGTTACGAATTAAATCGTTAACCGGTGCAAGCGCCGCTTGTTTATCAAAAACAAACATTAAGTACCAATCGGTACCATCGATCGGCGCAACACTGACAAAACTCGCTTGATTACTTACCGTTATTTCACTGATAGCAGCACTCTTAGCTTTTTCTTGAATTAACTCAGTACTCAGCTCATCTGACAAGTTAGTGATGCTCTTAAGCACCATGTCTTTGTTAGCGTGAATAATGATTGAGCCTTGGCGATCCACAATCACCGGATAGACGTGCTCATTGGCCAAGTTCAATACCCGCTGAGTAACACTGTCTAGGCCTAAATCCCCCGCATAGACCCCACCACTCACTCGCTGCGCCACTGAGATAACCATTCGTCCGGAAGTAGCATCAACATAAGGAGCAGAGATAAACGACCCGTTAGCTTGCGCGCCTTTATACCAAGGCCGAGTGCGCGGGTCATAGCCTTCCGGCAGGGTTTCATTTGGATCATGCATGGTCATTTCACCTTCGGCGCTACCAAAGTAGAAATAAATGAAATCACCGCTATTTTTGGCCTGCGCCAAATCACCCAAAAACGTGTCGGCTTTAGGATCAGAAGTCATGCCTCGCGCGATAGCCAATTTGGAGTCGAACCACATGCTCACCTGATCGCTAGCAGCTCTACCTAGCTGACTGGCTTCTGCCGCAATATCTTGGCGCGTTTCTTGGCTTAAAGCTCTAGCTTGAAACCAGGTTTGTACAGCGCTTAATACCGCTAGCAGTACTAATATAATTAAGATTAAACGCTGTTTAATCGATAAGTTGCCCATTTAAGTGTCCTCTTACATACCGCTTTGTTTTTTTATTGTGAATATTCAATTGATTGGCTTAAAAGTGTGCTAGCATTTGTTACTTATTGATGCTAACCCTTGCCTTATTATTTATGAATGAGTATTTAAAATTACTGGTTACATTACCTTGTTTATGGCTGAGCTTTAGCTCACCGTTGGCCGCTCAGGTTGAACAATTTGAATACGATGATTTCATTATTAGTGATTGCCCTAGTAACGCCCCCACACTAAGTATTAGTGAACCCCACACGCTAGCTTTGCTAACGCAACAAAGCCAAACACTGATTAATACGGTTAATGGCAGCCTAGTAGTCGCGGCAATCCCCTATCTAAGTATCGACGAAAAACAGCAAAGCTATAGAAAATTTTCATTAAATCAAAAAAGCGTAAAATTCAGCCACAACAACAGCACTCCAGAGATGTTTATGTATGGCTGGCAAAATCAAGCTTTTGAGTGGTTTAATAGCTACCGCTCGAACCAAAACCCCTTAAGCCCTAGCCCCTTTTTAGCGCTGGCCCGTTACCAAAATCAAACACTGGCTTTTGCCAGTGCTAGCCTAACGAAGCAACAACAATTGCCGACACTATTAAACGACAATTTTATTCAGCAGCGGGAACCTTTAATCGTTTTTATTCGACTCGACTCAGTGCTCTCTGAACAAAGCAAACAGCACTTAGAGGCCGCCCATTTACAGCACAAGCAACATGGCGATGTATTGATTGCTAGCCGAGGGATCGCCATATGCGATAGCGGAAGTCTTAGCCACAATCAGCAACAACGATTAGTATGGATAAAAACAGCGCCTAACTAAGCTTGTTTTGCCTCAAGTACTCAGCTGCAGCTCGCCAAGCGAAGCTAAAGCTTGCTACAATTGCTCACACTTTCTCTAGCCACAATCATTACATTAGCAAAGCACCGATGATAGATTTTTCTGATTTTTACCAAATTATTGCCAAAAACCGTTTAAAACACTGGCTTTACACCCTACCTGCACAACTCGGTGATTGGCAAAAGGAGCATGCTCATGGTGACTTTCCTCGTTGGCAACGAGTGCTTAATAAATTTCCCCAGCTCACCACTGAACACATCGAGCTTACTGAGCATGTCAGCATAGGTAAAGCGGAGGAGCTTAGCGAAGGCGAACGCAAGAAAATTGAAAACTTATTACGCCATTTCCACCCATGGCGTAAGGGCCCATTTGATATTTACGGTATCCACATTGACACCGAATGGCGCTCTGACTGGAAATGGGAACGCCTGCGCCAGCATATTTCTCCCTTACAGCATCGCTACGTGTTAGATGTGGGCTGCGGCAGCGGTTATCACATGTGGCGAATGTTAGGAGATGGGGCAGAATTTGTGGTGGGGATCGATCCTTCCACCTTATTTTTGATGCAATTTGAAGCTATTCGCAATTTCGCTAATCAAGATCAAAGGGTTCACCTGCTGCCTTTAGGTATTCAAGAGCTACCAAAACTACGCGCTTTTGATACGGTATTTTCTATGGGCGTGCTATATCACCGCCGCTCTCCCATGGACCATCTGATCCAATTGAAAGAGCAACTACAAACTGGTGGAGAGCTAGTTTTAGAAACCTTAGTCGTAGATGGTGATGAAAATCAGGTATTAGTACCGGCGGGCCGTTACGGCAAAATGCCCAATGTCTGGTTCTTGCCGAGTACAGCCGCCTTAAAACGCTGGTTAGAGAAAGTCGGCTTTGTTGATGTACGTATAGTCGACGTTGACACCACCACCGTTGACGAACAACGCAGTACTTCATGGATGACCCATGAATCATTAAGTGACTACCTCGATCCTAAGAACAATTCACTTACTGTTGAAGGCTTACCTGCACCGAAACGTGCTGTTTTAATTGCAATTAATCCAGACTAACGAGTTTCGTTACGCTATGCTAATAACAATTGTTAATGTCTACCGATTTATCTTTGTTAAATGGAAATGAACTATGAAACTGCTTCCTATAATTTCATTGTCCCTGCTGCTGAGCGCTTGTGCTTCACAACAATATGAGCAACAACACCAGCAAACCTTAGGGCAGTTGGATCAACTCTCTAGCCAACAAAGTGCGCTGCTTGAGCAGTGTCAAGCCATCTCTGAACAACTCGAGTCTCAGCAACAGCACTTTGAACAATTAGATGAAAAAATCGATGGCATTGTTATCCCCAGCACCAACCCACAAAAGCCCACTGTAAAAACCTGTACTAGTCAAACTAGCTACAAACTAGGTAATAAAACAGTCTTAGGTGAAGCTGAATGGGTTAGCTTGGAACGTCAGACCAACGCTTTCCAAGCAAGAATTGACACCGGAGCCTCGACCTCATCGCTAAACGCGACTGATATTGTTCAGTTCGAGCGCGATGGAAAAAACTGGGTACGCTTCAATATGCGCCATGACACCCTAGACAAAGATATTTTGGTAGAGCGCCCTGTGATTCGAAGCGCAGAAGTGATTCAATCCTCGACTAACCAAGTGGATAAACGCCCAGTGGTATCAATGCTGGTTAAATTGGGGCCAATCACTGAAAAAACCGAGTTTACCCTTACCGACCGTAAGCATTTGAGCTATCCAGTATTGTTAGGCCGTAGCTTTTTAAAAGACATCAGTGTAGTTGATGTCAGCAAGAAGTTTACTCAAGCGAAGCCCACCTTTAAGGATTAAACCCCATGAGTTCTCGCAATACGTTCTATTTAATTGTCAGCCTTTGTATGCTCATCGGTATCAGTATGACCTTGTATCGTCATATTCAATTTGAAGTACCATGGCAACCGGGTGAGAAACGCCAGATTTGGTCTATTGAAGCCAAAGTTGAATTTGACGCCAGTGGCGACAGCGTAGAAGCGGTTCTAGCGCTACCGCAAACACAACAGGGTTTCACTCGTATTCATGAGTCCACCGCCTCACTAGCCTACGGCCTTTCTTTTGTTAATGACCAGGACAACCCCCGAGCCATCTGGACCAAGCGCAGCGCCCAAGGGCATCAGGAAATGTATTATAAGGTCGACTTTCTCGTAGACCCTAAAGCGACTGACATCTACCAGCCGCAAATGCCCACTACGCCGTTTACTGAATACCCAGAGCCCTACTTTACTGCGGCTAACCATCTAGTAAAACAAGCAGAAGAAGTCTCAGCCGATGCCTATAGTTTTACTCGAGAATTGATAAAGGCGCTTACCGATGAAGCGGCTAAGAGTAACCAAAATACCGGCCTCATATTAAATTACAAACCGAAAAACCAACTCATCGTAGACTTATTAAACAATGCGCACGTGCCAGCCCGTATTGTAAAAGGCTTAGAGTTAGAAGATGGCCGACGCAGACAAAGCATTACCGAATATATTCAAGTATTTAAAGACGAAAACGATTGGCAAATTTTCGATTTAGCCAGCGCTTCTCAAGGACGTCCAGCAAATACCTTGTTATGGGAATATAACGGCAATAGTCTGCTAGAAGTGGTTGGTGGCAGAGATTCTCAAGTCACCTTCTCGATGCTGTCGGTAGAACAAAGCGCCCAATCTGCGGTAGCCCCCAAAATTAGCGAAGCGGACTTCTTAAACTTCTCTATTGATAGTCTTCCTCTAGAAGAACAAGCGCTATTTAAAGGTATTTTGCTGATACCGATTGGCGTGCTGATTGTGGTATTACTGCGGGTATTAGTGGGCCTAAAAACCTCCGGTACCTTTATGCCAGTATTGATTGCCGTGGCCTTCATGCAAACCTCGCTGATGACCGGCTTAATTGGCTTCTTATTGGTGGTGGGTACTGGTTTAATCATTCGAGGTTACCTGTCCCACTTAAACTTGTTGCTGGTCTCGCGAATATCGGCGGTGATCATCACGGTAATCGGCATCATTTCCATCTTCAGCGTGATTAGTTTTAAGGTGGGTCTAACCGAAGGCCTTAAAATAACTTTCTTCCCTATGATTATCTTGTCTTGGACCATTGAGCGCATGTCAGTATTGTGGGAAGAGGAAGGCGCTAAGGAAGTGGTATTGCAAGGCGGCGGTAGCTTGTTGGTCGCAGTATTGGCTTTCTTAGCCATGAATAATGAATATGTACGCCACCTCACCTTCAACTTCATGGGTATCCAATTTATCGTATTGGGTATTATTTTGATCCTAGGTAACTACACCGGCTATCGCTTGTTAGAGCTACGTCGTTTTCAACCGCTCGCGGATAGGGAGGACTGATGCTAGGTCAATTCAGCAGTCCTTTTAAGCTTGCGCGTAAGGGTATTATGGGCATGAATCAGCGGAATACCTGCTATATCAGCCGTTACAACCCGCGTAAGCTCTACCCTTTAGTTGATAACAAACTAAAAACCAAGATCATCGCCCAGCGCGACGAAGTCACCATTCCAGCGTTAATTGGCGTGGTACGAACTCAGCACGACATTCAATCCATCATTCCTTTGCTACATAAACACTCTGGCTTTGTGATTAAACCCGCTAAAGGCTCTGGTGGTAAAGGGATCTTGGTTATTACCAAACAACAAGCTGGATTATTTTTTAAACCCAGCGGTGCCCAGGCCTCCGAAGAAGACATTAAACGCCATTGCTCTAATATTTTAGCGGGTCTATTTTCTCTAGGTGGAAGCCCTGATGTGGCGGTTATCGAGGCACTCATCGAATTTGATTCTTGCTTCGATGGTTTTAGTTTTGAAGGCGTACCCGATGTTCGAGTGATCGTCTTTCAAGGTTATCCAGTAATGGCGATGATGCGCCTTTCTACGGCCGCCTCTGATGGTAAAGCGAACTTACACCAAGGTGCGGTAGGCGTTGGCATCGACATTGGCACGGGTAAAGCCTTACATGCGGTGCAATTTGATAGACCGATTGACGTACACCCCGACACCGACCGCCCTCTTAGAGAATTAGAAGTGCCGCATTGGCAACGTTTATTAGAGCTGGCCTCAAACTGCTATGAGATGTCGGGCATGGGCTACTTAGGCACTGATATGGTGTTGGATAAATCAAATGGCCCGATGTTACTGGAGCTTAACGCTCGACCTGGGTTAGCTATTCAAATAGCCAATGGAGAAGGCATTCTGCCGCGTCTAAAGCTGGTTGAGAAAATGATTGCTCAGGGGCAAAAACTTAACCCACTAGAGCGAGTAGAATTTAGCAAAAAAGAGTTTGCTCGTTAAAACTAAAAAAGCACCCGAGGGTGCTTTTTTGTTGCTTGATAAGCGGCTTAGTTATCTTCGTTATGTAACTCTAAGCTAGCCACCTCTTCATGAGCCTGTAGCGCTTTGGCGTCATTGTTACGCAACTGATCAAGGTAATTTAAGTAATCTTGGTCAATATCGCTGGTGACATACTTTCCGTTAAATACTGAAGTTTCAAAAGATTGGATCTCTGGATTGCTTTCACGACAAGCTTCGATTAAATCTTCCAAATCTTGGAAGATTAGACCATCAGCCCCAATCAATTCACAGATTTCATCCACTTCACGACCATGAGCCACCAATTCGTTGGCTGAAGGCATATCGATACCGTATACATTAGGGAAGCGGATCTCAGGTGAGGCAGAGGCGAAATATACTTTTTTCGCGCCGGCTTCTCTAGCCATCTCAATAATCTGCTCAGAGGTAGTTCCTCGAACAATAGAGTCATCCACTAACAATACATTTTTACCTTTAAACTCTACATCAATGGCATTTAGCTTACGACGCACAGATTTACGACGCTGGGTTTGACCCGGCATGATAAAGGTACGGCCAATGTAACGGTTTTTCACGAAGCCTTGACGGTAAGGAAGGTTTAGATGCATGGCGATTTGTAAGGCCGTATCACAAGAAGTCTCAGGGATAGGAATCACCACATCAATGTCGAGATCTTCCCACTCTCTGGCAATTTTTTCGCCGAGTTTAGTGCCCATATTAACCCGAGCACCATAGACTGAAATCTTGTCAATAATCGAATCTGGACGAGCAAAATAAACATACTCAAAAATACAAGGATGATGAGCAGGATTCTCCGCACATTGTTGAGTGAATAGCTGACCATTTAAGGTAACGTAAATCGCTTCTCCAGGCGCTACCGCTCGAACAAATTCAAAACCAACCGCATCTAAGGCGACACTTTCAGACGCTACCATGTATTCCATTTTATCTGGATCTTGGTCACTCACCTTTTTGCCCAATACCAAGGGACGAATACCGTTAGGGTCGCGAAAAGCCACCATGCCTTGGCCAATGATCAAAGCGGTAACAGCGTAAGCGCCACGTACTTTTTTGTGTACTTCACGCACCGCGGTAAACACTTGCTTCTCACATAGTTCATCTTCAACGATGTTATCAAGCTCATGAGCTAATACGTTTAATAACACTTCTGAATCAGAGGTAGTATTAATGTGACGGCGTGCTCTTTGAGCCATTTCCTCACGCAGCTCTTTGGCATTAGTTAAATTACCATTGTGTGCTAAAGCTAGCCCAAACGGAGAGTTAACATAGAAAGGTTGCGCTTCTGCGGCACTAGAACTACCAGCGGTAGGATAGCGCACATGGCCGATCCCTAAGTTTCCGCGTAAACGCTGCATGTGTTTGACTTCAAACACATCTCTTACCAATCCATTGGCTTTGCGCTGTTTAAACATCCCTTCGGTAATCGTTACGATACCAGCTGCATCTTGACCACGATGCTGTAATACCGTTAGCGCATCATAGATTGCTTGGTTAACCGGGCTAGCACCGACAATGCCGACAATACCACACATGAAGCTTTTTCCTTTTTAAGATTGGTAATTATGTAAGAAACTTGACGAATCTTTTAAGAACTCAAAAAACCACTGAACTATCACAGTGAATTCGGGGATCAATAACGAGCCCTTCCACCATGTTGACTCGGGAAACCCGGTAAACGACAGTACGAATAACAAAGCACTGACCACCAGGGCCCCTCTGATTGCACCAAAGCATATTCCCAGTACCCTATCGGTACCGGTCAGTCCGGTAGAGTTTACCAGATGGCTAAATAGATAATTGACTAAGGCCCCTAGAACCAAGGTGGCCACAAATAGCAAGACAATGGCTAAACCACTGCGATAATAGGGGTTATCAATTAAGGTGAAATAACTAGAGAGGTCATGATAGAACTGGGAGGCAATGAAAAATGCCGCGATCCAAGAAACCAGTGACAAAGCTTCTTTAACGAAGCCTCGAACCAAGCTGATTAGTGCCGACAATACTATTACGCCGATAATGACGTAGTCTACCCAAGCCATAAATTTTTCTACTTGTTGAAAAACGCTGCGAATTCTACCAGAAACAAATATAAATTGCGTCTAAGTATTTTTCCCTTATTACTTAAATAGTGGGTCAAAGGGCCTTACTGCACCACTTAACCCAGTTAATTCCTTTAACTTTTGCTGTTTCTGCTCTAAAGCTTTCTTAGACACATTTGGCCCAACAAATACCCTATTCAGCTCGCCTTCCACTGGCGGCTCAGGGTAAGAGTGTGCTTGAAAACCCTCTGCCCGCAGTTTTTCGACTAAACGCGTGACATTTTGCGAATTTTTAAACGTTCCCAATTGGACTATATAAGCCGGCTTTTCAAATTGGGTTTCCGCCGAGTCTTGATGAGCAAGCGCGGTCGTTTCAGTTACGCCGCTATTTTCAGCCTCAGCACTGCTAGGCTGAGCCGCTGCTGCAGAATCACTAGGTAAGTCAATGAGCAATGGCGGCAAAGAGTCTAATTTAGGCGCAAAAGGAATGGCATTAAACTCTTCCTCTACTCGAGTTTTCTTGCCGTCTAGAATATCGGGAATGAAAATCACCCCCAGCGCCACTAAAAAGATGGTTCCCACTAGGCGATTTTTAAACTGTGCAGTCAATGTTCACTCTCGGCTAAGGCTTGCTGGGGACAATTCTAATGTCTCCGCTACCGTAAAAAAAGAACCAAATACAATTAACATAGTTTGATTATCTAAACTGTTAAATGCAGCAGCGTAAGCCTGTTTTACCGAAGCATGACGTTGAACATTTTGCTGATGCTGAAGGCACTCTGCCAACGCACTGCCATCATCACCTCGAGGATGATTTAGCCCACTGATGTGCCAATAACTTATTTTGTCCATCAACGGCGCTAAACTAGCGCTAACGTCTTTATCGCTCAACATGGCACACACAGCCACAATTTTTCGCCCTTTGGCTATGACCGGCAGTTGACTAGCCAAATAACTCGCCGATTGAGGGTTATGTGCTACATCCAACACAACCAAGGGTTCGTTGCATAAGGTTTGTAAGCGGCCAGCTAATTGCCAATTAGCGATCACCCGAGCTACTACCTCTGGGCTAGGACTAAGCTCAAGCTGTTCAACTATCGCTAGCACCGTAGCGGCATTGGCTCGTGGCAATTTAGGATAAGGCAAGTGTTGATAAGCAAGCTTAGGTCCTTGGTAGCTCCAACCAGCGTCGGTATCTTCTATGGTATATTGATGCCCTGCTGCCAATTGCTGACACTGCAACTGTTTAGCGCATTGCAATACACTTTCAACAATGTTGTCATCACCAATTACCACTTTACCGCCAGCTCGAAAAATACCCGCTTTCTCGCGACCAATTTGTTGTAGGTCGCTGCCCAACCAATCAACATGATCCAAAGCAACCGTAGTCACCACGCTCACATCGGGCTCAACAATATTAGTTGCGTCTAAACGCCCACCCAAGCCGACTTCCAAGATCACATAATCTAGCTCTTGCTGAGAGAACATCCAAATAGCGGCTAAAGTGCCAAACTCAAAGTAACTTAAACTGGTGTCGCAGCGAAGTTGCTCAATGGCTGCAAAGGACTCACAAAATGCGTGCTCATCGGGCAATTGTCCGTTGATTCTTACCCGTTCGCGGTAATCGACTATATGCGGTGAGCTATACACGCCAACACGGTAGCCTTCGGCCAGCAATAGTTGTTCTAACAATGCACAAGTTGAGCCCTTACCATTAGTCCCTGCAACAGTGATCACTTTAGCCACTAAGTGAGTTAACTTAGCCTGAGTGGCGACTTTTGCAACCCGCTCTAAACCTAGGTCAATTGCACTATGATGTTGATTTTCTAAATAAGAAAGCCAGTCTGCGAGAGACCGGCTTTGATTATTGAAGGTAGCTGACATGCTATTGTTTTTCGTTTGGTGCCTGCTGAGAGGCATCTTCTGCATCGACTGTCTCAACGAGCACTTCAGCTTCACTGGTTACAATACCCATCATCTTCGATACCATTCCAGCAATACGCTCGCGCATTTGTCGACGGTCGATGATAATATCGATAGCACCCTTCTCTAGCAAAAACTCACTGCGTTGAAAGCCTTCGGGTAGCTTCTCACGCACCGTTTGTTCGATAACGCGAGGGCCAGCAAAACCAATAAGCGCTTTAGGCTCTGCAATATTAATATCCCCAAGCATAGCGAAACTGGCCGATACACCACCCATGGTTGGGTCAGTGAGCACCGAGAAATAAGGTAGGCCTTTTTCGCGCATTTTAGCTAAAGCAGCAGAAGTTTTAGCCATTTGCATTAACGAGAACAAAGCCTCTTGCATCCGCGCACCGCCACTGGCAGAGAAGCAAATCAAGGCACGGTTTTCGGCCAAACATTTATCGACGGCTGCCACAAAGCGCGCGCCCACAACCGAGCCCATAGAACCGCCCATATAAGCAAACTCAAAAGCACAAGCTACCACGGGCAGGCCTTTAAGCTCGCCTTTCATTACCACCAAAGCATCCTTTTCGCCGGTGGCTCGTTGCGCACTAGCAATGCGATCTTTGTACTTTTTACTATCTTTAAAACGTAACTTATCACGAGGCTCCAACTCTGCTGCAAGCTCTTCACGACCGTCTTTATCAAGAAAAGCCTCTAAGCGTTGGCGAGCACCAATACGCATGTGGTGATCACACTTAGGGCACACGTTATGGTTACGTTCTACCTCGGCACGGTACAAAGTTTGTTCGCAGGAAGCACACTTTGTCCATACACCTTCTGGAATGTTGCGACGTTTACCAGAAGCACTTTTACTTTTTGGAAGAATTTTCTCTAACCAACTCATTGGAAACCTTACTTCTCAATAGGTGCTATCAGCACCGTAATAACAGAATGCATTGAATGGCGGCAATTAAACCACAATTAGCCAAAATATTTTACATAAAACTGGTCTAACCCTTCATTATCGTACAGTTTTTTTTAACTTGCTGGCAAAAACAAAGGGCCTATTGGTAATTTTGGTAAAGCAAATTCTGCTGGGTAATCCACTTGGACTAAATATAAGCCAGATGCTTTCGCTGTTGCGGCAGCCTTGGCTCTGTCTTTCAAAGCTAACAGCTCGGCAATCCATTCAACAGGTCGCTCTTGCTGCCCTACTTTTAACAAGCTACCGACAATATTACGCACCATGTGATGAACAAAGGCATTAGCTTTAATATCCACCACAACATAGTCGTTATAGCGGGAAACTCGCAAGTGCTCGACTCGGCGATAAGGACTGCGGCTTTGGCACTGCACAGCACGAAACGAGGTGAAGTCTTGTTCGCCTAGCAGCGCTTGGCCTGCTTGCTCCATCAGTTCAACGTCAAGCGCTTGATGGTAAAAGCTCAAACCTTGACTCAGAATAGCCGGACGATAGCGACTGTTATAAATAACATAGCGATAACGCCTAGCCGTCGCACTGAAGCGGGCATGAAAATCATCGCTGACTGGCTGAGCCCAACGCACCGCAATTTGCTTTGGCAAGTTAGCATTGACTCCCAAGGTCCAAGCGGCCATTTTGCGCTCTACTGGGGAGTCAAAATGCACCACTTGGCCAGTAGCATGAACCCCAGCATCGGTTCTGCCCGCACACTGCAACTCAATTGGGCTATTGGCCACAATCGATAAACTCGCTTCTAATTCCTGTTGAATAGAGCGCACTTCCCGCTGCCGCTGCCAGCCAAAATAACCAGCGCCATCATATTCAATGCCAAGAGCAATACGCATAAATTACCAATCATTAAAATTTGGGCGGCTATAATAAGAAAATGCCATGCCAATGTCACCGCCCTTTCTCAATTAGCCTAGCGAATTGATCAAAAAAGGCAGTGAACCTTCACTGCCTTTGTCATTAGATAGCGCAAGTTAACTAGCTGCTAAAACGCGCCATCAACTGCTCTGCTTCTTTCTTTAAGCTAGCGTCATCGCTGTCGAGCACTTCCTGAAGAATTTTTTTAGCGCCATCTTGGTCATCTATCTCTAAATAAGCTCTAGCTAAATCTAACTTTGAGGCCAATTCTGCATCTACATCAACATCAATGGCTTCATCGTCTGGCAATACCTCGGGGAAAGTATCAAGGTCAACATCTAAGCTTGGGCTGTCGTAAGGGTCTAACTCATCGCCAGTTTCTTCATCGGCTTCATTTAGCAGCTTATCTATATCGACAAACTCTCGCTCTTCTATATCGCTACGCGAAGGTAAATCTTCTTGCTCGGTGCTAGCGTCTTCTTTGAAAGCATCTTCACCAAAGCTGGCAAACATGTTGTCAATATCGTCATCACTAATTTGCTCTGTAGATTCATCCAATGCTTCGCTCAATGGATCTGACTCAAGCTCCACGTCGGCTAAATCTGCTTCTTCGTTTGCTAAGTCTGCATCATCAGCTTGCTCTGCCGCTTCATCCAAACCTTCCAATGCTTCGGTTTCAGCGTCAAGATCGATGGTGGGGTCGGCCAAGTCCAAGTCCGACAAATCTACTAGCTCATCTTCTAAATCAATTGAGCTATCATCGGCCTGAGCCTCTTTTTCAACCGCAGGGAAATCAACAACACTATCATCTTCAAGCGACTCTAAACTTGATTCAGACTGCTCAGTCTCAGTAGCGGCTTCGCTGGCAGTACTGACAGTCTCTTCATCGATATCTTCAGATAAATCGATATTAGCGAAGTCGTCAGTTTGTTGCTGGCTGGCTTCGGCCAACTCAGCTTCCATCTCTTGCTGTTGTTTTAACGCCTCTTCAAACGACAACTCATCGGCATCTTCAGGTTCATCGTCCGAAATATTAAAGATATCTTCTTCTATATCGTCCATAGCCAGTGCAGCGGCCAAATCATCGGCACTAATGACTGCATCAGGATCTTCAGCAACTGGCTGTTCTTCTTGCTCAGGAGAGGGTACTAAATCGTCGCTATCAAAGGCATCTAGCGCCGCCATTTCACTCTCGTCTAAGGCGATTTCATCTGAAATTTCGTCTTCAGCCGCGGCCGCAAACTCTTCAAAGCTGGCTTCTTCAATCTCCGGCTCTAAGTCATCATCACTATCATCGATGTGCTCTGCCTCGATAGGGCTATCTTCAACGCTTAAGTCTGGTTCGTCCTCTTCAAACTGCGCGTTTAAATCCTCGCTTTGCCCTTCTTCAGCATCTAGGTTATCGCTAAATAAACTAGAAAATTCATCGTTGTCTTCATCCATCAAGCTTAAGGTGGACTCAGCCATTTCCTTATCTTGCTGCTCGAGCTCGCGTTTCGCTTTGCGGCGTAAAAGCAAAGTAATAATTAAGGCAATAAGCAAAATGGGAATAAAAATAATCAACGCCAAATTTAGCGGAGAAGATAAGATGTCGCTTAGGCCCCCCGACTGAGCCGCTTGGCTTTCCTCAACTTGAGGTTTTTCGAGCAATTGTAAGATTTGCGTCTGATTACGGCGGTTAACATTGAGCTCTTCGCGAATACTACTTAATTCGTCACTGAGTTCCTGTATGCGCATTTTCATTCGATGATTCACTTCAGCAAGGCCTACCATTTGCTGACTGGATTCATCCATTTGTTGTTTCAGCACATCAAACTCTTGACGCTTAAGCTGCTCTAACTCATCGATACGCGTTTCTAGACGGTCTCGCAAACTATCAAGATCTTGCTGCGTTTTTTCCAACGCGGCGGCATCAACGCTAGGACGTGTTTGAACGGGCACTGGTTTAACTTCAGGCGCCTGCGTGACAGTGGTAACCGTAGTTTTGGTTTCGGTCTTAGCTGGCGCTTTAGGGGCAAGCGCATTCACCGCATCTTGATGACTCACCGCAAGAGCTTCTTCAGCGCTAGGCAGGGTTAACAAGCTACCGTTTACCATGGAGTTGATGTTGCCGTTATTAAAGGCTTGGGGGTTTTTCTTTAAAATAGCGAACATCATTTGATAAACGCTAATAGAAGGCGCGGGACGGTTTAAGCTGGCAATGGCCCACAGCGTATCGTTGCTGCGAACAGGTCCATAAATTTGTTGCTCTGGCTCGCCTACTACTTCATCAGGCCCGACTAACTCCACATAAAAAGTGCCGCTTTCTTGTGCGACAACTGGATGAGTCGTGGTAAATGCTAAAACTGCCGATAAAGCAACGAGGGAAATCTTCCGCCCCATAGTTTGTCCTTGTGTTCTTGCTAAAAGACTGAAAAATATCAATCCGTTGTTATTTCTCTAATATAACTAGCTAACAATCAGCGATCTAGGAAAACAAGCAACAGTTTACGTCTAGATCGCATTTTACTGCGCATTTTCTCAACTACAGTTATCGGCGCTAAGTCAGTAATCTAAACCCATTTTTTAAATATACTGTTTCACTAGTATTTCAGCGAGCTGCAGCGCATTACTTAACTGGCCAGTGAGCGGGTTATTGGCCATTAGATTTAAATTAACGCCCTTATCGCTGTATGGGTTCTGGCGCAAACGACTAATCACAATAGATTGATTATTTGCGATATTGTTCACCGGCGTAACGATTTCGCCTTCCACTAAATCAAAAGCCGAATGCTCAGATAACCACTCTCTAATGCTGAGTAAGTCTAAAGAATAGGTGGCGTAGAGGTGAATAGATAGGCTATCCCCATAAAACACAGGTACATGCTGTGCGCTTACGTTTACCATCAGCTCTGGTGAGCGTAATAGCGCTCGGCATTGTTCACTAAGTTGTTGTTCGAAATCGCTACTGCTGCCCTCTTCCGCTTGCTCGGGTAATAGATTAAACGCGAGTTGCTGAGAAAAAACCGCAGGTTCAACCGGCAAACCATTTAACAAACGCGCAGTTTGTCCAGCTAGCTCATCCACTCCGGCTTTACCCTTGTTGGCAGCACTCAACATGGCGTTAACTTCAACCCGCTCTAGCTCTACATCTTGTTGAATAATATGTAGAAGCAGCGCCAATTGTCCGGCCAAACTGCTAGCACAAGTTAGCCAGCGCTCACTAATAAGTTCACCAATTTGTTCAGGGTTAACTGCGGCATGTAAGTAGCTTAGCGCTTGTGGTTTAGCGCCAACAACATCAATAATCACCGTAGAAAGTTGACAAGCCTGTTCGGCGATATCTAAGGCGGCTTCTTCGCTGCTAAGCAACCAAGCCACACTGACTTCTGACCAATTCACTAACTGTGGGTCTGCAAACTCGACAGCCTGCCCTTGCCATTTCAAGGTGCTTTCTTCATCATCTTGCTGCTCTATAGCGACGGCAAATAGCTGCGCGACAGGGAACTGATTTTTCTCAAGCAATTCAATTAACTGTTGGCTTTGTTCGTTATCTGCGCCAATGATTGCGACATTATGAAACTGTTGCATTATTTATTCTCTTGATGGTTAAAGCCAAGCGCACTTAAAGCAACTTGGTCATGTTGACTAACAAGCTGCAGCGAAGAAAACTCACGCCGCTGCGGATAATTTTTTCTTAAGCGATCAAAGCCCTGGGGCTGTAGGCCAAAGCGGCGAAAACGCCGATCATCGGCAAAGATGTCATAAATAAACTGAGTCAATTTAGTTAACTTAGCTTGGTTTAAGCGACCATTAAGGCTTAGTTGCTGGAACTCCGGCTGATTAAGCAAGCTATCACTGTTATCTTGATAGTCTAAATTCAAGGCCTGACACATAGCTTGATAAACCATGCTAGTACCTCGCATCTTTCCCTCTAAGCTATAGCCAGCAATGTGCGGAGTGGCAATAAAGGCATGGTCTACCAGCTCCTTTAACACTACGGGTTCGCCTTCCCATACGTCTAAGATAAGCAGCGGGCTTAGCCCCTTCTCTGCTTGTTTAAGCAAGGCCTGGTTATCAATCACATCACCACGGCAAGCATTGATGAGTATTTGGCTAGGTTTAAGTTGCTGAAGCTGCTCCTGTGCAAACATGTGGTAAGTAGGGAATTCACCACTTTTGGTAGAAGGCACATGTAAACTAATCACATCGGCACTTAATACCTGTGCAAAGCTCACTGATTGTTCACATAAACCTTGCTGCTTAAGCGGTGGGTCGTACAGCAGCACTTGCATGCCTAAAGCCTTTGCCCGCTTAGCCAACTGTGAGCCGGTATTCCCCGCCCCCACAATCGCAATACTTTTCCCCTGCAGGCTTTGTTGACGTTCGTTTGCCGCAGCCAATAGAGCCGTCGTTACATACTCTCCTACTGCAATAGCGTTGCAACCCGGCGCACTGGCAAAGTTAATACCCAGCTCCTTAAGCAAGACTTGGTCTACATGATCGGTACCAATAGTGGCAGTACCAACAAATTTAAGTTGCTTAGCCTCACTAAGTAACTGAGCATTAACGGGGGTCACAGAGCGCACCAACAAGGCATCGGCATCACGTAAGTGTGCGCTCTGCATGGTTCGGCCATCTAGCGCCACTACTTCGCCATGTTGACTTAGGATCTGCTGAGCAAACGGTATGTTTTCATCTACAACTATTTTCATCAATGACAGCTTCGCTTGGCAAAATTTTGAGGGCGGCAATCTTACCACGCAGATCCTCGCCAATAAAAAAAAGCTGCCCTAAGGCAGCTTTTTTCAGATTAAATAAACTTAATCTTGGTAGCGTTCAATAATTAAAGTGGCGTTCGTACCACCAAAACCAAAGCTATTTGACATTACTCGGTTTAACTTAGCCTCTTGCGCTTGGTTAGCCACAATGTTTAAGCCCTTGGCTTGCTCATCTAGGGTATTAATGTTGATGCTAGGTGCAACAAAATCATTTTCCATCATTAGCAATGAATAGATCGCTTCGTGCACACCAGCCGCACCTAAGGCATGACCGGTCATCGCTTTAGTCGCACTGATTAAAGGGCTATTGCCAGCAAATACTTCTTGAATGGCGCCGAGCTCTTTTACATCACCAACCGGAGTAGAAGTGCCGTGGGTATTCACATAATCCACACCACCGTCTAAGCCCTGCATCGCTTGACGCATACAACGCACCGCACCTTCACCGGAAGGAGCCACCATGTCGTAACCATCAGAGGTCGCACCATAACCTACAATTTCACCGTAGATTTTAGCGCCGCGAGCCAGTGCGTGTTCGAGCTCTTCCACCACAACCATGCCGCCGCCACCAGAGATAACAAAACCATCGCGGTCAGCATCATAGGTACGAGAAGCCAACTCTGGCGTATCGTTGTATTTGGTTGACAAGGCGCCCATGGCGTCAAATTCCATTGCCAAGGTCCAATGTAACTCTTCACCGCCACCAGCAAACACAACATCTTGTTTGCCAAGTTGAATTAATTCTAGGGCATGGCCAATACAGTGCGCACTGGTAGCGCAAGCACTGCTAATTGAATAGTTAACGCCCTTAATTTTGAATGGTGTAGCCAAACAAGCAGAAGTAGTACTAGACATGGTGCGAGGCACCATATAAGGGCCAACGCGACGAACCCCTTTTTCACGCAGAATATCTGCCGCTTCAACCTGATTTTTAGACGATGCGCCACCAGAACCAACCACTAATCCAGTACGCTCGTTAGATACCACGTCATCGCTCAATTGAGCATCAGCAATAGCTTGCTGCATGGATAAGTAAGAATAAGCCGCAGCATCCCCCATGAAGCGCATGGTTTTGCGATCTACATGTTCAGCGGGGTTTATTTTAAGATTACCCCATACTTGGCTACGCAGATTAAACTCAGCAAACTCAGGAGAATGAGTGATTCCCGACTTACCTGCTTTTAGGGATGCTAATACTTCTTCTTTATTGTTACCGATACTAGATATAATGCCTAGCCCGGTGATAACTGCTCTTTTCATCAGATGGTCTCACGGGTTGTATTTGCTGCTATGTTACCTATTTTGCAGCCGAATCTGGTCGGATGAGGGTACACGTGTACGCTTAAATTTTCTAGTAAAACTCGAGGTTATGTTTTGTCATCATCGGATAATGTGAATAATACCACAACCGCCACTATACATTGGAAGCCAGAAGGTACGCCGGTGGCAACCCACTACGACGATGTCTATTTCTCCGTAGATAACGGACTGGCCGAAAGCCGCTATGTATTTATTGAACAAAATCAACTCCTTCAGCGCTGGTCCCAGCACCTTAGCTCTCACTATGTGATAGCCGAAACTGGCTTTGGCACTGGGCTTAACTTTCTCGCCACTTGGCAACACTACCAACAGCATTGCCAACAACAGCCAAATACGCCAGTAAAAAGACTGCATTTTATTAGCTTTGAAAAACACCCTTTAAGCTTAGGCGATCTAAAACAAGCCTTACAAGCTTGGTCTGAACTACTGCCATTTAGTGAGCAATTGCTCGAATACTACCCACAAATTATGACCGCGGGATGTCATCGCCTGCTCTTTGAATCCCCTATACCAATTTGCTTAGACCTCTGGATAGGTGATGTACACGACAACTTACCAGAGCTAGTCACCCCCAGCCAAGGACTCGTGGACAGTTGGTATTTAGACGGTTTTGCACCGAGTAAAAACCCCGACATGTGGTCACCACAGCTATTTGAGCAAATGGCCCGCTTGTCTAAACCACAAGCATCGGTAGCCACCTTTACCGCAGCCGGTTTTGTGCGTCGCGGTTTAAATGAAGTGGGCTTTGCCATGCAAAAAGGCAAAGGTTTTGGCCGTAAACGTGACATGTTAGTTGGCCATTACCAAGGAGAGCCGCAAGCCAAAGATTTACTAACGCGCCTTTATCAACGCCAAGCTATGCGAAGCGGAGAAGACTTAGCGATTATCGGCGCTGGCATAGCCGGAGTCAGCTTGGCTTATGCCATGGTCAAGCGTGGAGTAAAAGTCAGCCTATATGAAAAAATAAGGCCGCGGCATTAGAAGCTTCAGGCAACCGCCAGGGCGCAGTCTATCCACTGCTTAGCCCCACTCAACAGCCGCTAACAGAATTTTTTCAACACGCCTTTAATTATCATCACCAGTTAATGCTGCAGCTAAAACACCAGCAACGAGAAGTTGAACACCAATTCTGCGGACTATTACAACTGGCCTATAACGAAAAATCACAGAAAAAACACCGAAAAGTCACCGAAGCAGGCTACCCGAGCGAATTGGTACATGCGGTAAACGCTGAGCAAGCAAGCGAACTGGCGGGTTTGAGCCTATCCAGCGAAGCTTTGCACTACCCCAAAGCTGGCTGGGTCGACGCTCAGCAATGCGTACAGACAATACTAGATGCGGCACTGGCCACTGGCTTATTAGAAGTACATTACCAACACGAACTTATCGACTATCAGCAGCATGAATCTTACTGCCGTTTAATATTTACAGGGCACGAGAAACACCACCACAATGTGGCCTTTTGTCAGGCACATCACTTACTCAATTTAACCCAGGCTGCACAACTCCCACTCAGCCCCGTGAGAGGCCAAGTTAGCCATATCAAGAGCAATCCAAGCTTAGCCAAGTTGCGTAAAGTACTGTGTTATGAAGGTTACTTGACACCGGCATATCAACAGCAGCATTGCATCGGTGCCAGCTATTTACGTAACCAAGTTGATCTAGAACTGCGCACGCAAGAAACCGAGAGTAACTTAGCCGCTTTGCGCCACTGCCAGCCGCAAGCATGGAATCAGCACCTAGAGTGTGCCGAGGTAGCCGGAAGGGTGGCGATTCGCTGCGCAGTTCGCGACCACCTACCCTTACTGGGCCAACTGCCAGATCTAAACAGATTACTTGGTGATGACTACCAAAATAATTGGCAAACCGCCGACTCACCTGTGCATTCACGCAGCTTTTTAGCCGTTGGCTTTGGCTCTAGAGGAATATGTAGCGCCCCGTTTGCCACCGAACTCTTGGCAGCTCAGCTGTGTGGCGAACCTCTACCGTTAAAAGCAAGCACCTTGAGAAGCGTCCACCCTCAGCGATTTTGGAATAGACGCTTACTCAAAGGCCGACCAATGAGCTAAGGCAATATTAGCCCTAAGGTTTGACCATAAGCGGTTTGCCGTTGGTAAGTGCGTACCTTCTGTTGGGCACTGGCTAGGGCTGCTCGACCTTTAGCATTGATCAAGGCCTCTAGCTGATGGCACTCTTTGGCGCTCAAGCCGCGGGTTTGCTGAATAAAACGATCGGCGCTTTGCTCGATAAGATGGGTGATATTTTGATGATACAGCTGAGCTGCAGCAATGTAGCTCAGCCAAGACTGCTGTACCGAAAAGTCAGCTTTACTTTGGCTAATCCAGCGCGGCATCAACAAATCGGCGCTTAATTGCAGCTCAGGAGCTAGGGCTTCGCAGCGTTCATTACGAATTTGTACCTTGGGAGTCCAATTTAAGCGGTATTGAGCCGCGATACTGTAGCGATTGCCTTGTTTTTGTGGCCCTTGTGCTAATAACTGTTGGCGCAATTGGCCTAAGTCATGTGCGCTCACATCATAGTACTCTATTCGACTTTGCATCGAGGCGGACTGAGCGTACATCGAAACAACAGCCACTAACAGCGTAAGGCCTTGCCTAATCCATCCAGCTGATTTCACGTTAGATCCTCTAAAATAATCCATTACCGTTAATTAAGCCCTTGGGCCTTATTGATTTATCTAATATTTTTAATTTGACCCTGCAATATATCAGACTATCTTGAAGCAAATGAAACTTTAGCGAATTATCCATTACTTCTCGACTAAACTTATCTTTACACTTAGCGACAAAAACGTTTTTGTGAAGAACCTCAAAGCGCAGCATAGAAAACTCAGCTTTTTGTCAGTTAGCTCTTAGCATGGCCCTGTTTTACCTTCATACTACAATCAGACAAGGAGAGTTAATTATAGATTATGGCATTACCTATTCTGATTTGCGATGACTCCAAGCTCGCAAGAAAACAAATGGCTCGTAGCTTACCTCCAGGCTGGGACGTAGAGATAAGCTACGCCACCAATGGCCAGGAAGGCATCGAGATGATCCGCCAAGGAAAAGGTGATGTGGTGTTTCTCGATCTCAACATGCCGGTCATGGACGGTTATCAAGTTTTAGAGGCCGTGCAAAAAAACGATCTTCCAGCACTGGTCATCGTAGTGTCTGGCGACATTCAACCTGAAGCCTATACGCGAGTAAAACAGCTAGGTGCTTTAGATTTCATCAAAAAACCGACCAACAAGGCTAAAATTGGCGAAATTTTAGTAGCCTACGGGATTGTTGAATCCCAGCAGCTATTAGAACTAGAAAATGATCTAGCAGCACTGGCCAAAATGGCGCCGCCCAAACAAGACACCCTGTCACCTAAAATCGTTGATTATCGCGACCATTACCAAGAAATCGCCAACGTAGCCATGGGCCGAGCCGCCGATTTGCTGGCTCGTTTACTGGATGTGTTTATTGTTTTACCCATTCCTAACGTGAATATTCTTGAAACCAGCGAACTGCATATGGCCTTAAGCTCGGTGGAAGAGAATGAGTCCATGTCGGCAGTATGCCAAGGATTTATCGGTTCAGGCATTGCCGGAGAAGCCTTATTACTATTTCATGATTCCAGCTTTGAAGACATGTCGAAGCTAATGAAATACCAGGGCCAATTAGACGATAACGGGCAATTAGAAGTACTGATGGATATCGCTAACATTTTGATAGGAGCCTGTTTAAAAGGAGTGTCCGATCAACTTGATGTGGGCTTCTCTCAAGGCCACCCGGTAGTACTGGGCCAGCACTGTAACATTAGCGATTTAATTAATAACAATACTCACCGTTGGCAAAAAACCTTAGCCGTAGAAATAAATTACACCATTGAGAAACACAACATTCAGTGTGATTTATTACTGTTGATTACTGAAGATTCTATGCCAACCCTAAACAATAAAATTTCTTATCTATTTGAGCACAATGAGCCAACATCAAAATGACATGAACGAGTTCCACTGGATGCTGGACATGATACAAACTATCGATGTCGGCTTAGTGGTACTCGATAAAAATTATCAGGTACAAGTTTGGAATAACTTCATGGAAACCCATAGTGGTTTGCGCCCCGATCAAGTTCAAGCTAAGTCACTATTTGAGTTATTTCCAGATTTACCAGAAGAGTGGTTAAGACATAAAATAGATTCGGTGTTTTTCCTTAAAAACCGAGCCTTCACTACTTGGGAGCAACGCCCCCATGTATTCCCATTCAAAAACTATCGACCAATTACTGGCACGGTAGATTTTATGTACCAAAACATCACCATCATTCCACTCACCTCGTTAACCGGCATAGTCACTCACATAAGTTTGATCATTTACGATGTGACAGATAACGCGGTCAACAAATTAGAAGCACAAAGGGTGAATCAAGAGCTGCAAGTGCTTAGTCGCACAGACAAACTTACCCAGCTGTATAATCGAGGCTATTGGCAAGATCGCTTAGAACAAGAGTTTAACCGCTTTGTTCGCAACACATCACCCTGTTCGCTGGTGATGTTCGACATCGACCACTTTAAGAAGGTTAACGATACTTATGGTCACCCTGCTGGCGATAAAATCATTTCACTAGTAGGCGAAACGCTACGCAAGATTATGCGTAAAACAGATATCGCCGGGCGTTATGGCGGTGAAGAATTTGCTGTCATTTTGGTTGATACCGATGCTGCTCATGCGCAAGGTTTCTGTGAACGACTGCGTACCACGATAGAAGCGATTAAGCCAGTTGTAGAGGGAATAGAGATTCCCTTCACCATTAGCTTGGGCATTGCCGAACTCGATGAGCAAACCGCCAGTGCCAAAGAATGGTTAGCCAATACCGACCAAGCGCTTTACCAAAGTAAGCACGGTGGGCGTAACCAAACCCAACTTTTCAAGGCTAAAAGCTGAGCAGCTCAAAATAAAAAAGCAAAGCTCATGCTTTGCTTTTTTCAATCAAGCGACGGCTGCCACTTGTTGATGGTTATCTGCGAAAACCATCGCCTTACGCCATAAGTCTTCGACTTGCTGTTGCATGGTGTCATCCGCTTCACCGTCGAAATAGGCTTCTAATAAAGCCATATGCATATGTGATTTTAAACAATAAACCATTGGACGGCGGCTAAGCTCGGTTTGCGTGGCCACTACCCCAAGATGATCATTTAAATATTGAACCACATTCTTCGGTGGTGCATTCAGGTTATTGTCGTGACTATTCAGATAAGTCTGTAGTGCTGTGACATATTTTTTGAGCATCGGTAACCTCATTTTCAGGGTTCGATACTCGATACATAATATAATCGCGGTAACCAGTGATTACCTTGATGCTTCCGGATAAAACCTTATCCAGTTCTGTATCGCCAGTATCAACTATCAACGGGCGTCCATGCAGGGATTTAAGTTTGCTTTTGCTGGCTACAACAACGATATTCTCTCGCCCTAACTTACGAATAACAGCAGGGCTTAACTGTTGATTACCACGGCCAAATAAATGACCTTGGCCACCAATAGGAGTAATCAGTAGCTTAGTTTCAGCGCCGCTTATTTTATTCAGCACTTGTGTGGCGGTCAAATCCTGTTGAACGGTTTGATGATCTTCGACAAAATCTACTCCTAATAAGGTATTAGGTAGTGATAACTCCTGCATAATTGCTGCGACCGTAGTACCAGACCCTGCAATAAAGGGGGCATCTTCTAGTATTTCGCTTACCTCGGCGGCAATATCTTGTAATACCAAGTCCTCTGATTCTATGCCACCCTGCTTCACAGCTTGTACATAACGCAGTTCATCGGGGATCACCATCTCACCGAAACACTTGGCTCTAACTCGCCCTTGACGAAAAGCTTGCTCATCAATATCCATCACATCAGCGGTTCGCAGGCTTAGCATTTCCCCTTGAACAAACTTAGCCACTAACAAACCTGTAGCCTTGGGCGTAATCCCATAAACACCGGAGTGGATTTTACACCCCGCCGGAATCCCAATACATGTTAGCTGCTCACCGACTACCGCTAAAATATCTCTCGCTGTACCATCTCCACCAGCAAACAGTAATAAATCCACGTCCGCCTCGAGCATTTGTTGTGCCGCCAATTGCGTATCTTCAGCACTACTGGGCTCAGCTGCTCGATAAACCACTTGATACGGTAAATTCAGTCGCTCACAAAGCTGTTCACCCATCTCCGCCGATGCAGTGAAAATGGTAAACTGGGACTGAAGGGAAGTGAGCAATTCGAGTGCTAGTTGGGCACGAAAATTGGCTTGCTTAACCGCTCCCTTTGCCAGCGCCTGCTCAGCCACCCCATCACTACCTTTTAGCGCCACACTGCCACCTAAACCAGCTATAGGGTTAATAATCAATCCAAGCTTAAGCATAATACACCTCTACAAAGAGCCAAGAAGTTGAGCTTGACGAGCCGTCGTTAATAGGTCGATAACGCGTTGTGCTCGTAAGGGAAAGCCTTGCTTAAGATATGCCTGGTATTGCTGTTCAACCGCATCCCTAAAAGCGTGCCTGTCACTTTGAAAACCCGAGAGATTATCAACACTCACCTGAAACGGTCGCCCTGCCGCCAAGCAAAAAGCATACTCCAGGGCTTGCGGCTTTACTTCCACTTGTTCAAAAGCGGCCTGCTGCTGCTGATTGCGACCATCACCATAATACCAATATCCATAGTCTTCTAAGAGACGGCGTTGCTCACCGGCAATGCACCAATGGGCTATTTCGTGCAATGCACTGGCAAAAAAACCATGCGCAAAAATAATTTGATGTTGAGCTCGCCCTGGCCCTTTAGGCAAATACAAGGGTTCATCATCTCCGGCGATCAGAACCGTATCGTAGTCGGCAAAGCTGCGATTAAATAAACCAATCAGTTGTTCAATATCATCAAGCATGGCTTACTCAACAAATGTTTAGCTAATAAAAAAGCCCTTAAATAAAGATACTTAAGGGCTTAACGGATATGAAATCACTTAACGCAAAATAGGCGTATCGGTGCTCACAGCCCCATTTTGTCCACGCTGGCGCAAGCAATGGTCCATTAATACAATGGCTAACATAGCTTCGGCGATAGGCACAGCTCTAATCCCTACACACGGGTCGTGACGTCCTTTAGTCACCACTTCCACTGGCTGACCAAATTTATCAATGGTTTGCCCCGGCACGGTAATACTCGAAGTAGGCTTAAGTGCAATATGCGCAATCACATCTTGTCCTGAAGAAATTCCACCTAATACTCCTCCAGCATGGTTGGAGCTAAAACCTTGCGGAGTCATTTCGTCCCGGTGCTCACTGCCGCGTTGATTAACCACCGCAAAGCCATCACCAATCTCAACCGCCTTAACCGCATTAATCCCCATCAAGGCATGCGCGATATCAGCATCTAAACGGTCAAATACTGGCTCACCTAAGCCCACTGGCACCTGAGTAGCCACAATACTTAAGCGTGCGCCAATCGAGTCACCTTCTTTTTTCAGTGCTCGCATGAACTCATCCAGCTGCTCAAGTTTACTGGCATCGGGAAAGAAAAAAGGATTTTGCTCAATTTGCTCAAAATCGATGTTTTCAGCTTTTACCGGGCCAAGTTCACTAAGGTAGCCACGGATGTCTACACCGTGCTGTTGCTTAAGATACTCTTTAGCTATCACACCAGCGGCGACTCGCATTGCCGTTTCACGTGCGGAAGAACGGCCACCACCACGATAATCACGCGTACCATATTTTTGATGATAGGTATAATCGGCATGACCGGGGCGGAACATATCCTTAATATTTGAATAATCCTTTGAGCGTTGATCGGTATTTTCAATCAACAAACCAATTGAGGTACCAGTAGTTTTGCCTTCAAATACGCCGGACAAAATTTTCACCTGATCAGGTTCGCGGCGTTGGGTGGTATAACGAGAGGTACCCGGTCTGCGGCGATCCAAATCTTTTTGAATGATCTCTTCGCTTATTTCCACCCCGGAGGGCAACCATCAATGATACATCCCAGTGCCACACCATGGCTCTCACCAAAGGTTGTGACTCGAAATAGCTGGCCAATGCTGTTTCCTGCCATCAATTGCTTCCTTACTGTTTAAATAGCTCACCGCAAGCCAATAATTGCTCGCGGCTAATAATAAATACGCCGTGCCCACCGTTAGAGAATTCAATCCAAGTAAAAGGCACATCGGGATATTGTTGTTGCATATGTATCTGGCTATTGCCGATTTCTACAATTAACAAGCCTTTAGGATTTAGGTGTTCGGCAGCGTCTGCCAAAATTCGTTTAGTTAATTCTAAACCATCAAAACCCGACGCCAAACCCAGCTCAGGCTCGTGAGCAAATTCATCAGGTAAGTTGCTCATGTCTTCTGCGTCAACGTAAGGAGGATTACTCACGATTAAGTCATAGCACTGCCCGCTAAGTTGATTAAAGCCATCAGACAAAATAGGTGTTACCTGTTGCTCTAAGCCGTGACCCTGAATATTAATTTCAGCCACAGCTAAAGCCTCTTCTGAAATGTCCACCGCATCCACTTCTGCCTCATTAAAGGCATAAGCACAAGCAATGGCGATACAGCCACTACCAGTACACAAGTCAAGAATACGTTGCGGTTCTTGAGTTAACCAAGGCGAAAATTGATTTTCGATGAGCTCGGCAAACGGAGAACGAGGCACTAATACTCGCTCATCGACATAAAATTCCAAACCGGCAAACCATGCTTTATTAGTAAGATAAGCCACTGGTATGCGCTCTTGAACACGCTTAACCACCAGCTCAACTAATAGAGTTCGCTCTTGCCGGGTCAAGCGGGCATGGCGTACCTCGGGGTCGATATCCAAAGGTAAATGCAAGCTAGGCAGAATCAGTTGTACCGCTTCATCCCAAGCGTTGTCGGTACCATGGCCATAGAAAACCCCCGAAGCATTAAAGCGGCTCACCGCCCAACGGATCATATCTTGAATAGTATGTAACTCATCGACTGCTTCTTCGATAAATATCTTTTCCAATTTGGCCTCCAGTTTAAGTACAATCACCCACAATAAATGGCTTCTGGCACAACTGATAAATTAAGATGAAAAAACCCACTGACGAAGATTTCGCGGCTTTTAAACAAGCCCTTCAAGGCGTTCGCCAGATAAAACAAGATAAAATAAGTCCTGAGCCTACTCGAATCAAGAAAAAAAGCCAACAAAGGGACAAACAACAGCGCGCTGTACTAAATAATCACCAATTCTTCTTTTCTGATGAGTATCATCCGCTATTGCCTACAGAAGGGCCGATGCGTTGGCAAAGCGAACAATGTGATCCCTATGAGCTCAAAAAACTGCGCCGCGGTGATTATGATCCGGAAATTATGTTAGATCTACATGGCCTAAGCCAGTTACAAGCTAAGCAGGAAATAGCAGCTTTAATTCAAGAGTGTAAACAACAACATTACCACGTTGCTTCAATCATGCATGGCCATGGCCAGCAAGTATTAAAAACCAAAGTCCCTCAATGGCTAGCTCAGCATCCAGAGGTCTTAGCTTTTCATCAAGCGCCGAAAATATATGGTGGTTCCAGCGCCTTGTTAGTATTAATTAATTCTCCAAACTAAAAAACCACTCCTTAAGAGTGGTTTTCAGCAAAACTAGCACACGGATTAAGCGGCTTTATTCTTAAATTGGTCGATTTGTTGGTTCACTTCCGCCACCGTCTGCCGGTGTTTGGTGGTTTTATGATTAGGCAGTGTGATTAATTTTCCATTGTTAAATTCATAAGCCCCTCTTCCTTTAATATACAAACGTCCTTTAAAAAACGCTTTAACGTATCGGGCTATTTTTACTGGAGAATAGCGAGAAAATATCTTCATGTTTTTGTCCACTACTTAATTCTGACAATATGGATATTACAAAGAGAATTCCGCTATTTCCAACAAACTCGAGCTTATTTGGCGGTTTCGCGAAGAGGATCGCAAAAGCACAAAAAACTAAGAACTTTCAACAAAAAGACTAAAAAACCAATTTAAGAACAAAAACTAGAGAATAGGACCAAGCTAGCTTAAGCTTACTGGATGCTGCAATGACAACAGACTGTTTTCTGCAGCAATTTCCAATTCGGCGACTGCAGCGGTACTGAATAAGGGAGCGCCAACTTCAGGCACTAAACCGTCCACCAAAAAACCTACCAAGGGCAAATGAGAAATAACCAATACCTTGCCCATCGGCTTTTCTATGGCTAACTCATTAATGAGCGCCACAACTGCTTGTTCATCGCCCGAGGGACTTAGCTCTTTAAGTTCTACGGTTTGCTCAGGTTTAGGTAATAGGCTCGATAAGCACTGCCATGTTTGCTGAGCTCGCACATAGGGACTGACCAGTAAATAATCCAAATGAGTCATCTTTTCACTTAAAAAGTGTCCCATCTTGGTCACTTCATTAATACCTTGCTGGTTTAGTGCTCGCTCACTGTCAGTGGCGGCAAACATTTCGGCTTCACCATGACGCATGATATATACTTGCATATAAGGGCTCTTCTTCAATAAAAAGCGATGGCTAAACGCTCAAGCTTACAAATTTTGGCTGCTAATTTAATTGATATGCCACAAAACATCCATCAGAGTTTGCAAGACCTGCGCAAGCGAATGATAATCATACTACCAGCGCAAATAAGGAAACCGCCTTGCGAATCAGTCCAAATGATCCGAAACACTACCGACATATAGTATTAGACAATGGTCTTAAAGTACTGTTGATACAGGATCCTGACGCGCAAAAATCAGCGGCTTCGCTAGCAGTGAATGTTGGCCATTTTAATGACCCTAAACAGCGCGAAGGCCTAGCTCATTTTTTAGAGCACATGCTATTTTTAGGCACCGATTCCTACCCCGTTCCTGGCGAATATCAAAGCTTTATTAATCGCCATGGTGGTAGTAATAATGCTTGGACTGGCACCGAATATACTAATTACTATTTTGATATAGAAAGCCGCTGGTTTGATGAAGCGCTAGACCGCTTTAGCCAGTTTTTCATCTGCCCATGTTTCAACCCTGAGCTGGTTGAACGTGAACGCCAAGCCGTTAACTCAGAATATCAATTAAAGCTCAAAGACGACGTTCGGCGCATCTATCAAGTACATAAAGAAACCGTTAACCCGGCCCACCCTTTCAGCCAGTTTTCAGTAGGCAATTTAGATACCTTAAGCGACCTGCCAGACGCAAGTATTCGCGATGACTTAATTCAGTTTTACCAGCAGCAGTATTCTGCCGATCTTATGTCCTTGGCCCTGCTCAGTGAAAAACCTTTAGATGTACAAGAGGCCCATGTTCGGCGCTTATTTGAGGCGGTACCCCGTATTTCTCGACAAGCACTAAAACTACCACCATTGTATTTAAGCGATCATTTAGCCATTGAGTGCCATATTCAACCGGTTAAAGACTTAAAAAAGCTCACCTTATCTTTTGCTTTTGACAATACCGATGCGCTATATCGACAAAAACCGCTCACCTACATTGCTCACCTTTTGGGTTATGAGGGACCAGGAAGCTTAGTTGCATTGTTACGCCATGCTGGTTTAATCAATTCTATGGCCGCTGGCGGTGGTATTAGCGGCAGTAACTTTAAAGACTTCACGCTAAGTTACTCGCTTACCGATGACGGTCTAAATAAGATAGATGAGATAATTGATGCCAGCTTTAGTTATTTAGCGCTGATTCGAGAACAAGGCGTTCAGGCTTGGCGTTATCGCGAAAAACAACAAGTCTTTGAGCGAGCATTTTTATTTCAAGAAAAGTCACGCGCCATCGATTTGGTGTCACATCTGTCACTAAACCTGCAACACTACCCAGAAGAAGATTTAATCTTTGGTGACTATGCCATGCAGCAGTTTGACCAAAGCCTAATCGAACATTGTCTACAGCAAATCAGTCCTGAGCGAATGCGGATCAGCTTAATTTCGCCCAAGCTAAACACCGACAGGAAAGCCAAGTGGTACCACACCCCCTACTCAGTCAAAGCGATTGAAGAGGAACGCATCCAACGCTGGCAAAATCCCAGTAAAATTGATGACTTACACTTACCTAGCGCTAACCCTTTTCTAGCCGTGGAAGACGAAGCAAGCAGCTTAGTTGAGGTTGAGCAAACTCCTGCCCAGCCACGCTTATTACTTGATAAAGCAGGGTTTCGACTATGGTTTAGTAACGAACCCGAATTTAAAGTTCCCAAAGGTCATTTATACGTATCGGTAGATTCTGCACATGCCGTAGCCTCGGTACGCAATATCGTATGCACTCGGCTGATGGTAGAGTTGATGTTAGACCATCTTAGTGAGATGACTTACCAAGCCGAAATTGCGGGTATGTCTTACCAGCTATATGCCCACCAAGGTGGCTATACCTTGCATCTTTCGGGCTTTAGCGACAAACAAATATTGCTGTTAAAAATGATCATGGGCAATCGCTTATTAGGCCATTTCGAGGCCAAGCGTTTTGCTATTATCAAACAGCAACTGGCCAAACACTGGCACAACCAAATGCAAGTGAAGCCTATTTCCCAATTATTTGGCGAACTCACTTCATTGTTACAGCCCAATAATCCACCGCCTCGCGAACTACTGGCCGCTCTAGAAAACGTACAGCTCGAAGACTTACCCAATTTTGTAGAAAAGCTATACCAAAATATTCACGTAGAAATGCTGGCTTATGGGAACTGGACAGAGTCAGAAATCTCTGCGCTAGGTGATTACATTCAACAAGAAATGGCGCCCACAACCAACCCTTCTAAGGAGACGCCAAGAAAACTCATCAGCATTAAAAACCAAGGCAGTTTACTCTACGAAGTACAATGTCAACAAAACGACTCAGCGATGATGGTGTACTACCAAAGCACCGATCTCAGTCCAGAGAACATTGCGCTATTTACGCTGAGTAATCACATTATGACATCTAGCTTCTTCAATGAGCTACGGACTAAACAACAACTGGGCTATATCGTTGGTACTGGAAACTTACCGCTTAATCGCCATCCGGGTATTATTTTTTATGTACAGTCTCCACATGGCCAACCACAAATGCTATTTGATGCGATTAATGACTTTTTAGATGACTTTCCAGTATTAATGTTTGAGTTAAGCGAAGCGCAATGGCAACAAAGTAAACAAGGACTCGTTGCACAAATATTAGAGCCAGAAAGTAATATGCGTACTCGAGCGCAACGCTTTTGGGTCAGTATCGGCAATAAAGACTTAAACTTTGACCAACGCCAGCGTGCTGCTGAGTGTATCGAGCAACTAGAGCGTCATGATTTAGTTCGATTTATGATGAGCCTGAAGAGCAAACGACGCGACCGTATTATTGTTTACAACCATGGCAGCAGCCACCCGCGTAGCGCCCCACTGAATACTCACCACCTTGAAACGGTAAGTTATATAGAAAGCCGCAGCGACTTTGTAAACGACGCCGCCTTATACAGCTATAACTAACAACCGCAACTAGGCTTTTAGCTTGCTGTCGTTAAAACCCTGATAACGCTTTAAATTCAATTGTTGATGTGTCCACAGCAGAGGAAAACAAAAGGGACCAAATAAGAAGCCCACTAAGGTCCAGCGCCACACCGGCAAGGCAAACTTAAGGGCTTCAACATAACACCATAAGGCACTTATTAAACTTAACAACAGCAACAACATCGTGGCCACATTTAACACTCGAAAGGAAAGCCGCGCATTTTAGAAGATACTGAAACACCAGCAAAAACGCCAATCGCCCTTTTTACCGCAAAATTGATCAAACGCAGTGATAGTGGTTTATCACTGATATTTTTAATGAAAACATCATCACTAAAATGTATTTTGCCGCCAGCCATCCCTAGAAAGGATTCCGCTAAACCCTCGGCATAACCGTTTCTTCTTGCCGCAGCGGCGCGAGTCAAACAGTGCTCGCTTTTTTTCGTGTCTCCCCCAATGAGATTAATAGGAGTTAACTCATGAACAAACATCAGCTCTTAATATTAGGTGCAGCAAGCCTAATGGCTCTTAATACCAGTGCCAATACCGAGCACAGTGCGACTCACCATGCGGTAGCAGATAAAGTCATCAGTCAGCAACGCCAAAAGCTAGCCGAAAACACAGCCAATAAAGGCTTTGGACCGCAAGCTCCAAGAGACATAGACTCAGCGCTGGGCAGTAATACCATCGCCTTTAATGAAGCCCCAACCTATAAGCAAATGAACCTGTGCAATATCCATTTTCATAAAAATGCGGAGCATAAAGGTGGAGAATTTACCCAATATGCGGGTAATGGTGACGGCCACGGTTATCAAAGTGGCTACCAGTACAACGGCCATTTAACAGAGGCAGAGCTTGCACCTGTGGCTCATGAAATCTGCCCAAGTGCCCACGGTAGCCTCTACCCTGGTGATACTATCGAGCTGCACTATGTTCACTCTAGTGCTCAAGTCGTTCCCGGACCCACTTTAGCTTCGTGCTTAAATGAGGCGATTAATAACCCACAACTACGCGTAGAAACTCAAGTCTTTGTCTTGGTGAATGACGA
The DNA here is from genome assembly GCF_001420915.1 of Agarivorans gilvus. Classification (NCBI taxonomy): domain Bacteria; kingdom Pseudomonadati; phylum Pseudomonadota; class Gammaproteobacteria; order Alteromonadales; family Alteromonadaceae; genus Agarivorans; species Agarivorans gilvus. Next base: position 958,857 of record NZ_CP013021.1, read on the forward strand.
GCAAGCAGAAGATTTTATGGCACTCACCCAAGTCGGCAGCGTTAACGGTTTCCACCAAGCCTTAAATATCTTGAATAACACTGGCGAAGCAGTGCAGTATGCGGGTTCGACTACTGGACCTGGCTACAATGAAAAAGCTTCACCTTTTCAAGTATCTTGGAGTGTTCGTCCAAAAGTCGCTAAAGTGAACATCAATACCGTCGGCAAATGGTGTGAAGGGAATATATTTGAGGAAGACCACGCCCACGGAGTGCGAAACTTGGTGGTCAATCCAGCGCTATTATCTCCTATAAAATAAGCTTCACTCGGTGTATAAAAAAGGGCCATTTGGCCCTTTTACTATGTCACTTTAGCTAGCTGTAATAGCTCTGCTTGTTTTCAGCCATCTGCTTCAGCGCCTCACAAGGCGCAAAGCGCTCACCGTAAAGGCTGGCCATCTCATCCAACTCTGCCACTAGATTAGCCAAGCCAATTTTATCCATGGCGCGGAACGGCCCACCCAAGAATGGCGGGAAGCCAATGCCAAAAATCGCCCCTAAATCACCATCTCTAGCACTGTTAATCACGCCTTCATCTAAACAGCGCGCCGCTTCATTGAGCATCATATAAACACAGCGTTTAGCCAGTTGTTCTGCGTCCATTGGATTACCGGGTTTAACCCCAAGTACCGAATACACTTGCAAATCCACTTTTTTGGCTCTGCCCTTATTACCTTGATAAAGATAAAAACCGCGGCCATTTTTCTTACCCAAGCGCTTATCGTCAATTAGCTTACTAAAGGCTTGCGGAGCTTTAAAGCGAGCACCTAATTCGGCCTCTAATATAGGTGCAATTTTAGCGCCTACGTCAATGCCCACTTCATCTAACAAGGTCATAGGCCCTACAGGGAAACCATAATCAAGCAAGGTTTTGTCGAGATGCTCAACACTTTGTCCTTCTAGCAGCAAAATGGCGGCTTCATTCATATAGGGGGCCAAAATGCGATTCACGTAAAAGCCAGCGCCATCCTTCACCACAATGGCGGTTTTACCTTGCTTACGCGCAAACTCAACGGTATCAGCAATGGTTTGTTGATTAGTACCAGCATGCGGAATAATCTCGGCCAAAGGCATTTTTTCTACCGGGCTAAAATAATGCAAACCAATTACCTGCTCGGGACGCTCGGCCTTAGCCGCAATTTGGGCAATCGGCAGTGAAGAGGTATTACTGGCAAAGATGGTGTGCTGATTACAATTGGCTTCTATGTCCGCCACCATTTGCTGCTTAAGCGCTAAGTCTTCAAATACCGCCTCAACCACTATTTGGCTGTTTTTCATGCCGGTAAAGTCAGTGCCACCGGTAATATCATTCATTTGTTGCTGCAATTGAGCATGTGAAATAAAACGTCGTTGGCGCTTTTTATCCAGTAGTTTGTAGGCGTAATTTAGCCCACCCAATACGCCTTTTTCGCTAATATCTTTAATTCGAACCTGTGCCTTAGCCTTGGTCGCCGAGACAAAGGCAATCCCCGCGCCCATTAAGCCGCCGCCTAAAACCGCTACCTGCTTAATTTTTCTCGGTTCAACTCCCTCAAATAAGCTTTCTTTTTTCAGTTCATTAGACGCAAAAAATAACCCGCGTAAGGCCGCAGACTCAGGGCTTTTTACCAGCTTAGAAAAACGCTGCGCTTCTTCTAAGTACGCCGCTTCACTGTTTTTCTCTACCCCTGCTTTAACACAGGCAATAATTTCCATTGGTGCGGGATAGTTACCACGAGTTTTACTCAAGGTTTGTTTAGTTACCTGACTAAACAAAATATTGCGCCCAAGCGCATTGCCTTCTAGCAATTTAGAGATGGTCGATAACTTTGGCTTAGGCTTGCGCTTGGCCTTTCCTGCATACTTCTTGGCGACTTCTAGCAATACGCTGTTGGGCACCATTTCATCCACCAAGCCACTCTTAAGCGCTTGTTTCGCCCTAAGCTGTTTACCGGTGAGCATCATCTCTAGGGCTTTTTGCAAACCCACTAATTTGGCTAAACGCTGAGTACCACCGCCACCGGGCAACAAGCCCAACTGAACCTCGGGCAAACCTAGGCTAGTTTTATCGTGGTCACTACAGACTCGATAATCACAGGCCAGCGCCAGTTCTAACCCGCCACCTAAGCATGGGCCATGAATCGCCGCTATCACGGGGAACGGCAGGCTGGCTAAACGTGCAAAAACTTTATGACCCTGTTGTGATAGCTGCTGCGCATCTGCCGCTGTCTCGCATGCATCTAGCATGGCAATATCGGCCCCAGCCACAAATGAATCCGCTTTGCCGCTATACACCACTAGGCCTTGCAGCTGCGATTGCTGGGAAAGATCATCAAGAATAGCGTCCAACTCTGGGCCGAATTCGGCCTTTAAGGTGTTCATGCTCTCGCCAGCCACATCCATTTTTAATAAGGCAATATTCTGCTCTATGCTCAGGCTAAATGTTTGCTGTTCCATTATTCTACCTCCAACACCATTGCTGCCCCTAGGCCACCAGCGGCACAAGCGGTTGTTAAGCCTAAGCCACCACCACGGCGACGTAATTCATTAAGCATTTGGGTAATCATTCGCGCACCGGTGGCCGCAAAGGGATGACCATAAGCAATCGAGCTACCCATTACGTTGAATTTCTCCATATTAATTTCGCCTAGCGCCTTATCGCGCCCAATTGAGCGAGCAAACTCATCGCTGGCAAACATCTTAATATTGGCCAGAGTTTGCGCAGCAAAGGCTTCGTGCATTTCAATTAAGTCGAGATCTTGCAGGCCAATGCCCGCTCTATCCAAGGCAATGGGCGTGGCATAAGACGGCCCCATTAACATGTCTTGCCAAACATCAATACCAGCAAAGGCGTAACTCTTGATATAACCTAAAATCGGCAAACCTAAGGCCTTGGCTTTATCCTCACGCATTAGCATCACCGCCGCTGCGCCATCGGTTAAAGGCGTGGCATTGGCCGCCGTTACCGAGCCATGCTTGCGGTCAAACACCGGCTTTAACTTAGCCAACTTCTCTAAGCTGGAATCGCCTCGCACGTTGTTGTCGCGGCTAATCGAATGGCGATAGGGTTCTGGGTAAGCGGTCATCACCTCAGCATCTAATTTGCCTTCTTCCCAAGCTTGGTGAGCCAAATGGTGTGAGCGCACTGCCAGCTTGTCTTGGTCTTCTCGTTTAATGCCATGGGTCTTGGCCATTTGCTCTGCGGTTTGGCCCATGGAAATACCGGTTGAATATTCTGCTACGGCAGGAGGCACCGGGGCTAAGTCTTTAATTCGTAGTTGTTTAATGATATTCCAACGTTGCCCTAGGCTACGCGCCTTAGATAAATCTAGCAGGCTACGCGCCAGCTTTTTACTCACCCCGATGGGTAATACCGAAGATGAATCTGCGCCACCAGCAATACCACAATCAATGGTGCCGGCCATAATTGACTCGGTCACATTTACCGCCGCTTGAAAGCTAGTAGCACAAGCACGCGACACACTGTATGCGTCGGTAGACACATCTAAGGGCGTGCCTAAGACAATTTCTCGCGCAATATTGGGGGCTGCTGGCATTTGCACCACTTGGCCAAATACCAACTGCTGTATTTCTTTCACATCGAGGTCAACTCGTTTGATGAGTTCATTCACCACCATCTTGCCTAAATCAACAGCCGGAACACCGTGATAGGCACTCGCCTGACGAGCAAAAGGCGTACGCAAACCGGCAACCACTGCGATCCGTGCGCCACTGGCAGTTTGTAAAGATTGTTGTTGATGCATTCACTATATCCTTAACAAGTTAAGAGGTCAGACCTCATTCGCTTAGTTTAACCATTTATTTACAAATTTCAAACAAGTGATTAAAACCAGCTTTAAGCCATCAAATTTAAAGGAAATTTTTGAGCCGCGTCGAAGAGTGTTTTATCATCGCTGCTTGCGGTATCCATTTCAGAGGGAAAAATGAGTAATAACACCTTATCGGCCATTCGAGATTATTTAAATCAAAGCATTGTGGGCCAAGCTGAATTTATTGATCAATTACTTATCGCCTTACTGTCTGACGGACACATCCTGGTAGAAGGTCCTCCAGGTTTAGCCAAAACCCGAGCGGTAAAGGCCTTATCTGAATGTATAGAAGGTGATTTTCATCGCGTCCAATTTACCCCCGATTTACTACCGGCAGATTTAACCGGTACTGATGTATTTCACCCAGAAACCGCCAGTTTTAGTTTTCAAAAAGGGCCTATTTTCCATAATTTAGTGCTCGCCGATGAAATTAACCGTGCCCCAGCCAAGGTGCAATCGGCACTGTTAGAAGCGATGGCTGAGCAACAAATCACCGTGGGCAGCAAGAGCTATGCCTTACCCAAGCTATTTATGGTAATGGCCACGCAAAACCCCATTGAGCAAGAAGGTACTTATCCGCTGCCAGAAGCACAGCTCGACCGCTTCATGTTTAAGTTATGTCTCACTTATCCAGATGCAGAGAACGAGCTAAAAATCTTGCAACTGACCGAGCGTGAAGCCAAGCAAGTGCATTTGCGCCAACCAGAGCCGCTTAGCCAGCAAAAATTGTTTGCCCTGCGCCGCGCCATCATGGAAGTACATATTGCTCCGCAACTCAACCAGTACATTGTGGACTTAGTAGTCGCCACCCGTGAGCCGCAGCGCTATACCGATGAATTTAGTCAATGGCTAGAATTTGGTGCCAGCCCACGTGCCAGCATCGCCTTAGCCCGAGCGGCAAGAGCCAAAGCTTGGTTAGATGGCCGAGACTTTGTCAGCCCAGAAGATATTCAACAACTGGCTTATCCGGTGTTACGTCATCGCTTGCTTCTTAGTTACCAAGCCCAAGCCAAAGGCATAGCAGCCGATACCGTAATTAAACGTTTGATTGAGTTGGTAGCCTTTGCCTAATGAATAAAATTACCCGTCTTTCTCCGGTTAATTTAAGCATTGAGCAGCTCATCGAAGCCAAAGCCATTCATCTAAATATGCCACCATGGCGACAAGTTACCAGTAGTCGCCATGGCAATCGTTTGAGTAAAGTGCGTGGCAGAGGTATGGAATTTGATGAGGTGAGGCATTATCAAGCGGGTGATGACATACGCTGCATTGATTGGCGAGTAACCGCCCGCACCGGAAAAACCCATACCAAGCTATTTAGGGAAGACCGCGAGCACCCGGTGTTTATCTTTCTCGACCTATCCCACTCCATGTACTTTGGCAGTGGTGATAAGCTTAAATCGGTATTTGCCAGCGAATTAGCGGCTTGTTTAGGTTGGAACGCCCAACAATTAGGTGAACGGGTCGCGTTAACCCTACATTTGGGAGAGCAAGCGCATAACCAGAAGCCTGCTGCCAGCAAGACCCATTGGTTAGCCCAATTGCAAAGCATTGTGGACTTGCATAATCAGCAGTTTCAACGCTTAACCGAAGGTTCAATGCAAGTTGGCTCGCCCAGTCATAATTTGGCTAAGTTAAGTCAGTTAATTAAAACGGGCTATCAAGTGCACCTGATCAGCGACTTTTATCAATTTGATTCAGATGCCGCGCTGCACTTGCAACGCTTGTCCCAGCACAATCAAGTATTTGCTTGGCAAATCAGCGATCCGCTAGAGCAACAACTGCCCAAAGCCCAACAGGCTCAGCAACTCGCGGTGAGTGACGGCTCACAACAAGCCTATATCAACCCGAGTAATAAAGCGTTTCGCCAGCAATTTAAACGCTTAGCCGAACAACGTCAGCGTAATATCGAGCGCATGTTACAACAAGCGCGCATTCCCCATCAGCATTTCTCAACAGCCTTAGAGTGGCAAGACTATGCCTGAGCAAACTAATCCCCTAGCAGATTTAAACGATATTATTTTACCTACAGAATTTGAAACCGCCCTCCCCGCTTTAGGTTGGTGGCTACTGGCTGGCTTCATGATTGTGCTTTTGCTGCTAGCGCTATTTATCGCTTGGCGCTACTGGCGATTAAATCAACCACGCCGTGAGGCGATGGCCCAACTAAAGCAAGCAGAACTAAGCTTTGCCGAGCTTAATCTCTTGCTCAAGCGGCTAGCCCTAAGCTACTACCCTCGCCAGCAAGTCGCCTCACTGAGTGGTGAGGCATGGTTAGCCTTTCTCGACAGCAAGGTCAAAGTGGCTTCGGGCAGCTTTCTAGAGTTAAGCGCTCAGTGGCAACACTGTTTATATGCTGCAACCCCCTCTAGCGATAGCCTTGCTTGCCGCGATATGGCCGAGCAATGGATAAAGCGCTGCCGAGCCCCTCTCACTTTAGCGACACTGTTTAGCCTCAAAGGCCGCAACGCTGTTGATAATTCAGCACGAGGGGAACAGCATGTTTGAATTTGTTTGGCCCTATGTGTTTTTAGCGGCGCCCTTGTTGTGGCTAGTGGAGCGCTTTAGTCACAAACAAGCTCAGTCCCCAGAGTTACTGCTCAATAGCAGTCTCCCCTATAGCCAAGCGCAACCCGCCGTAGAACAAAGCAATAGCCGGTTAAAACAAGGCTTACAGTGGCTAGTATGGTTACTCTGCTTGTGTGCCTTGGCAAGACCCGTCTGGTTAGACGAGCAATTACAAGGCATTGATGAACAAGGGCGTGACGTGTTGTTATCTGTTGATATGTCGGGAAGCATGCAAATCAAAGACATGCAGTTACACGGTGAGGCGGTAGACCGCTTAACCGCGCTCAAGTCACTGCTAGCCGACTTCATTGAACAACGCCGTGGCGACCGCCTAGGGATGATACTATTTGCCGACCATGCCTATTTAGCCAGCCCCTTGAGTTTCGACTTAGACAGCTTATTGATTCAGGTTAATGAATTGGTTCATGGCTTGGTGGGTGATAGAACCGCGATTGGTGAAGGCATCGGCTTGGGCATCAAACAACTAATGAACCACCCTGCCGAGCAACGCATTTTAATTTTGTTAACCGACGGACAAAATACCTCGGGCACAGTAGAGCCGATGCAAGCTGCTGAAATGGCTGCCAAAAATCAAGTGGTGATTTACACCATTGGGGTGGGTGCCGACGAACTGTACCAGCAAACCCTATTTGGCAAACGTAAAATTAACCCTTCGCAAGACCTAGACGAAGCCAGCCTTAAACAAATAGCTGGTTTAACCGGTGGCCAATATTACCGTGCCAGAAATACCGAAGAGTTAGCGCAAATCTACCAGCAAATAAATGCCTTAAACCCAATTACTCAAGCCCAACAATTTTATCGGCCGCAGCACGAGCTCTATTACTGGCCGCTGGCTCTAGCCGCTTTAGTGATGTTGGTAATGTTAGCCAAGCCTTTGTTAGCTCAGCGTTTTATCAAGGAGCATAATTGATGTTAGGCCTTAGTTTACTACGCCCAGAGTGGCTATTGCTTAGCCCACTACTATTACTGTTACTGATTAAAAAGCAACAACATGAAAAATCGGCGTGGTCGCAGTTGTTAAAGCCGGCCATCGCCAAGTATTTAGTCAACTCAGAAAGCACAAGGTCGAGTTCACAGTGGCCTTTAGCAGCGTTGTTTAGCTTAATTATTATCGCCTTAAGTGGCCCCAGCATTATCAGTGACAACGTACCGGTATTTCGTGAAGGTAGTGCCCGAGTGCTGATTATGGACATGTCCTACTCGATGCGTGCCCAAGATCTTAAACCGGATCGCGTTGAGCTAGCCAAATACAAGGCTCTAGATTTATTAGCCCAATGGAAAGACGGTGAAACAGCGTTAATAGCCTACGCCGGTGATGCCTTTGTACTTAGTCCCTTAAGCAGCGATAGCAATACGCTAGCTAATTTGGTGCCTCACCTTAAGCCCGAATTAATGCCCGTTCACGGCTCAGCATTAAATCTAGCCATAGATAAGGCCGCTGAACTCATCAAACAAGCAGGCTACGCTCAGGGAGACATTGTATTAATTGGTGATGGCATCTCTGCAGAGCAGCTGCCGCTAAGTTTAGCTAGTCTGCAACAACATAAACTGCGTTTTTCAATGTTAGCCATAGGCAGTGAGGAAGGCGCGCCGATCCCGCTAGAAGACGGTAGCATGCTAAAAGACCAGACTGGCAGCATTGTTATGGCCAAACTAGACGTGGCTAACATTCTGCCTCTTTGCCAACAAACTGGCGGCATCTGCCAGCGCTTAAGCGCCGACAATAGCGATATTGAAAAGCTCGCCTCGTTGCGCAATCGCTCTGCTGACGAAGCCTCAGCAGAAAGCCAACAAGCCGCAGCAAGAAAAGACATTGGTTATCTACTACTGCCATTGATCATATTGCTTATGCTAATCCAACTTCGCCGCGGCGATTTAGTGATGCTGCTGTGCAGCCTGCCACTGCTCGGTTTAAGCCAGCCCGCGAGCGCCAATTTATGGCAAAATCAGGCGCAACAAGCAGAGCAAGCCTGGCAGCAGCAAGACTACCAGCGAGCCGCAGAGCTGTTTAAAGACCCGAACTGGCAAGCCGCGGCTTATTATAAAGCTGGCGACTATAAAAAAGCTCAACAGCTATACGCACAAGATAATTCAGCTACGGCCTGGTATAACCAAGCAAACGCGCTGACTCAGCAAGGTGAATATCAACAGGCAATAGATGCCTACCAACAGGCCTTAAATCAACAACCAGACTTTGCCGAAGCAAAACATAACAAACAACTAGTAGAGAAACTGCTAGAGCAACAGCAACAGCAACAGCAACAGCAACAGCAACAGCAACAGCAACAGCAACAGCAACAGCAAAACAATGATCAGTCATCGCAATCCGGTGAGCAATCAGATCAATCGGAGCAGTCGGAACAAAATGCTCAGCAAGACGCGTCCTCACAGGATGCGCAACAAGAGCAGCAAAACGGCGATCAACAACAAGCAGAGCAACAACAGGCAGAGCAACAAGCCCAGCAGCAAGCTCAAGCTGAACAAGCGCAGGATGAGCAACAAGACAACCAGCAAAACACCGCTGTTAGCCGCTCACCCAGCGACCCAGAGCAACAACAAGAGCTACAAAAATGGTTAGAAGAACTACCCAATGACCCCAGCTTGTTATTACGCAATAAAATGTACCTTGAATATCAAAAACGCCGTCGTCAGCCCAGTAATCAGGAGAATTGGTAAGTGAAAGCACTTAGTTTATGTTTCATGCTATTACTTAGCTTCAGTAGTTACGCAACCACCGAAGTGACCGCTACCGTCAGCCAGAACCCGGTGGCGGTAGGACAAGCTTTTACTTTAGAGATTGTGGCGAACGATACCCTTTCGAGCAATGAGTTCGACCCATCGGTACTGCTCCGACAAAAATTCGTGGTGGGCAGTACCTCCACGGCTCGCCAGCACACCAGTATCAATGGCCAGTCATCAACCCAGACCCGTTGGACAACCACCTTACTGGTACGCGAAGAAGGTAATTATTTGATCCCTTCTTTTAACATTGGTGGTGAAAATACCCAACCCATTCATTTAAAAGCAAAAAAAATAGAGGCCATTGAGCCCAGCAAAGACCAAGTGCGCATGGAAGTGAGCCTAGATAGTGCCGAAGTCTATTTAGGCCAGCCGGTGACCTTTACCGCTAAAATTTGGGTAGCTAATAGCTTAGATCAGGCCAATATTTTTGCCCCCAACATGTTAGACGCCAAAGTAGAAAAACTGGGCGATGACAAACAAGACCTTGAGATTGTGGATGGTAAGCGTTATCGCACCCTCACTCGTCAGTGGCTAATCACACCAGAAAAAGCCGGAGAATATGAAGTAAGAGGGCCCCGTTTAAGTGGCTTAGCCAACGACATCAACCATCGTGCTCGCCCTATCGACATTGCGGCGCAAACTCTAGCTTTAACCGTAAAAGCGCCTCCGGCTAACTTCCCTGGTCAATGGTTACCCTCCCACGATTTATTGCTAAATGAAGAAATCCAACCTTTGCAGAGTGATTATCAACAGGGTCAGGCCTTTACCCGCATCATCAATCTGACCATTGCTGGTATCACCGAACAACAACTGCCAGAGATAGATATCGATTATGGCCCCAACTTCCGCGTTTATCCGGAGCCCTACCAAGACCGCACCATAGTAAAAGATGGGATAGTGTTTGCTCAGCGGAGTTTAAATGTCGCGCTGATCCCGGTCACCACTGGCGAATTAAGTCTACCGGGATGGTCTCTTCCTTGGTGGGATTTAAGCAGTGATAAACTCGCCAAGGCAGAAATAAAAGCTCGGCAAATTAAGGTGGTGCCAGCGCCAGAGAATCAAGCGCTTAACTTAAACAATCCTATGCCACCAACAAACGCCACAGTAGCATCATCAGACACTGGCAGTTCGTGGTTAACTTGGCTATTTGGCTTTGCTTGGTTAATCACCTTAGCCGCGTTAATTTGGTTTATTCGCCAAAGCAAACTGCGTCCGCAGGGCCCTAACCTAGCGCCACAACAAGAAATACAGCAAAATAGTGACTACTGGCAGCAGTTTGCAGCGGCTTGCAAACAGGGAGCTAGCCATCAGGCGGAACAAGCATTAACAAACTGGGTGAACCAACAGCAAGCAACTGGCCAATGGCGAAGCCTACTCAAGAAAATTACCGCAGCAAATTGGGCGAACGCCCCGCAACAGCTAGATTTGAATGAGTTTTACCAAGCTTGCCTAGCCTACAAGCGTGAAACGGAGCAAACAACACAGCGAGAACAACTTAGCTTGTCCTCGCTCAATCCCTAACTTAGCGGTTAAGGCCTAATTGAAAAATTAGGCTTTCTGCCTGACAACAAAAAGTGAAAGAGGCACTTAACTTCACACCACCTTCTACGGCGCTGATTTCACTGTTAATTTCACAAGGATCAGATTCTGCTTTGCGTGCTTTAGCTGTTAGCTCAGTTAGACGCGCTTCCGCCAAAGCTTGCTCGGCATAAAGCTCTTCAACTACAGCGGTTCGCTCTTCACCGTCGATCACCGCACCTACGTCCACACAACAACAAACTTTAGATTCTTCTAACTTCGTTTTCATCAACTTTCCTTTAATCTACAGCAAACTTTAGTTATACCTTTGTCACGGAACTAAAGCATAATTAGAACTACTGTGTAGCATAACCCAAGCTCAGTCGCCTTGACACTTGTCATGATAGATTAGCTTTAATGGATTTATCTAGGAAATAACATGCTTGTCGATTTTTTTCGAAAGAAAAAGTCCAGTCACTCGGTCAAGTCGAGTATGGAAGCAAAACAAACACGTTATAAGGCCTTAGTACAGGCTTACAACCGGGACATTTACCGCTACGCTTATTGGCTGGTAAAGGATAAACACGTCGCCGAAGACATCGTTCAAGAAACCTTTCTTAGGGCTTGGCGCTCGCTTGAGCAGCTAAAAGACGATAAAGCGGCAAAGGCCTGGTTAATTACCATTCTGCGGCGCGAGAACGCCCGGCGCTTTGAGCGCAAACAATTCGATTTAGTCGATATCGAAGAACATTCAGTGGCCGATATCAATGCTCATAGTAGTGAGCAAGAAATTGAAAACGAATGGCTTAGGAGGCAGATTGATAAACTTGCGCCAGAATACAAAGAGCCTTTACTGCTGCAAATTATTGGTGGCTTTAACGGTGATGAAATTGCACAAATGTTAGAGCTAAATAAAAATACCGTCATGACTCGGCTTTTTAGAGCACGAAATCAACTCAAAGAAGCCTTAGAACAGGACCAACATCGAGGACAGAGTAATGGATGAGCTAGAGTTTCGCCGTCAGCTGTATACGAATCCTCGCAATCGTAGCGAGGCGCTATTACAGGAAGCAAGGCGTAATAACAAAAACAAGAAGCTGTATGATGATATGCAGCAGCTTGAAAATAAATTAGAGCAAGCGCTAAACGTTGAAGTACCAGATGGCCTTGCCGAGCGCCTGATGCTGCGCCAAAGTTTTGATGATTCTCGCCAGCAATACCGGCGTAAGTCTCGTTGGCAGATTGCTATAGCCGCTTCCATTGCCTTTGCTCTAGGCCTGAGTACCAGCTTATTTCATTGGCAGCAACAAGCCGCAGATATGGGGCAACTGGCACTACAGCATGTTTATGAAGAGATGCCCTACACCAGCGGAGTTGACGAACAGCCAAGCCTGCAAACCATTAACGCTAAATTGGCACGTTATGGTGCGAGCTTTGAACAACTTCCTGGTAAAGTGGTTTATGTCAATCATTGTGCTTATGCCGGCAGCCCAGCCTTGCACATGGTAATGAAAGGCAAAATGGGTTCCAACATCAATGTTTTTGTGGTGCCTAAATCAACCGAATTAAAGACCGTACAGAGCTTTTCAGATAAAACCTTACACGGCATGGTTGAACCGCTAGCGAACGCCAGCCTAGTGGTGGTTGGCGAAATGAAAGAGCCTATAGAAAAAACCCTGCATACGCTTACCGCTGAACTGAATCAAGCAATTTAAGCTTCATCCTAACTTAAGGCCGCTTTGCTACGCTAAACGGCCTTTTTATAGCTATCAGCCTCAAAAACTTAAACATCTAAGCTTGATGTTTACTGTCAACCCGCTATATTGCCAAGCCACCAACATTAAACACCTGTTTAACTTTTGTGCTACAGCTCGTGTTTTTGACAAAAACATTTAACAAATGCTTAACATTGCGGGTTTTTGCTCCTAGTCTGGTCAGAGGTCAGCTTTGTGACCCTATAAAATGTCGACCACATAACCCGTAAAAAGAGAGGGAATAATGAACATAAGGAAATTATCACAAGCGCTTATTGCTACGTCGGCCGCCTTAACTGCCGCTCATGTAAACGCTGCCGGTTTCCAACTAGTAGAACACTCCGCTTCCGGGCTTGGCCGCTCATTTGCTGGTGAAGCAGCGGTCGCCGACAATGCTTCGGTACTGGCGCGTAACCCTGCTGCCATGTCAATGTTTGACAGCATTGCCGTATCCGGTGCTTTAACTTACATCAAACCTGACGTTTACGTAAAAGGGAATACTGGGGTCAATGCCCTCGACCGAGCCCTAGATAATGAAGACGTAGTACCTGGCGCGCCAGTGCCAGCTGGCTACTTCATTCAACCGATTAATGACAAATGGGCTTGGGGCTTTGGTATGTTCTCTAATTTCGGCCTATCCACCGAGTATCCTGACGATTATGCTGCAGGCCCAATTGCCGGCCAAACAGAGTTAATTACCCTCAACTTAAACCCCAATGTCTCCTACCGCGTCAATTCTCATTTTAGCATTGGTGCGGGACTGAATGCCGTTTATGGTACAGCCAAACTCATTCGCAACTTCGGTAGCAACAGTCCCTTCCCGGCTTCAGGCAACGCGGCACACTTAAAAGGTGATGGCTGGGGCTATGGTTGGAACGTGGGCGCGATGTGGGAAATCAACCCCAATCATCGTTATGGTATTAGCTACCGCTCTAAAGTAGATCTTAAATTTAAGGGTGATTTTTATTCCGACATTCCCGAAGGCCTTAGCACTAACCCCTACGGCACAGGTGGAGAAGAAATCCCCGGTAAATTAACCCTAAATTTACCTGATATTTTTGAGTTTTCTGGTTACAACCGCCTTAATCAAGCGGTAGCGGTTCACTATAGCTATGTTTGGACGGGCTGGAGTACCTTCCAAGAGATCAATGCCACCTCTGATGGCATTGGCAGTGTGATGCAAAAAGATGAAAAATTTAGCGACTCTTATCGCGTATCGTTTGGTGCCACTTGGTACCTCAATCCTGAATGGGAGTTACGCGCCGGTATGGCCTTTGACCGCAGCCCTTCGCGGACTCACAAAACCATCAGTATTCCAGATAATGACCGTTATAACTACGGCTTAGGCTTTACTTACCACCTCAGTGAGCAAGGAAGCTTAGATGCCGGCTTTACCTACATTCAAGGTAAAGAAGGCAGCTTTAACGAAGAAGGGGTGGAATTTGTATCTAAGGGTGACGCCTACATCGTTGCGCTACAATACAACCACAGCTTCTAAAATGGCATTAGCAACCGGCAACTTGCCGGTTGCTTGACCAGCCCGGCAAATTCCCCCACTCTTCAGTTAGGTCTTACTGCACAGAGAGGCAATATGGTAAACAACCCAACCCCTTACACCATTAGTGATTTGGCTAAAGAGTTTACCATTAGCACCCGCAGCATTCGCTTCTACGAAGATCAAGGTTTATTGCACCCAAAACGCGTCGCGAGCAAGCGGCTCTATTCAAAACACGATAAATTACGCTTAAAGCTGGTACTACGGGGTAAACGCCTAGGTTTTTCCTTAAGCGAAATAAAAGAGTTATTTGATTTATACGACGCGAAAATGAACTCTAGCCAAGAAGTGCTTAGTTTAATTGACAATATAAAACTAAAAAAGCTGAGCCTATTACAGCAGCTAGAGGATATTCAGGTGGTGTTAATGGAATTAAAGTCAGCAGAGCGCCGCTGTAACGACGCTCTGAAAAAACTCAACCAGCCCTAGTGTTCGCCGGCATTGCCTTGAATAAAGTGCTTGCGACACAAAGACACATAGCGGTCGTTACCACCGATTTCGATTTGCTCACCTTCACTAAGCACACGACCTTGTCCATCGATACGCGCATTAAAGTGGCCTTTATTGCCGCACCAACAAATAGTTTTTAACTCTTCTAACTTGTCCGCCAAACACAATAAATGATAAGCGCCTTCAAATAACTCCCCACGGAAATCAGTTTTAAGCCCGTATACCATTACCGGTATGTGTAAATCATCCACTACTTTCGCCAGTTGGTAGACCTGAGCACGAGATAAAAACTGGCCTTCATCAACAATCACCACATCCAAAGCCTGTTGTTGATGCTTGGCTTTTACCGAAGTAAATAAGTCTTGCTGCTCACAAAAGGTTTCAGCTGTTAAGGACAAACCAACCCGCGCTTTAATTATCCCCACGCCGTCACGAGTATCCATTGCAGGAATCAGCGCTAAAGGGTTCATGCCCCGCTCTTGATAGTTAAAATGCGCCTGAATCAACTGGGTCGACTTTCCAGAGTTCATTGCCGCATATTTAAAATGTAGTGAAGCCATTTACCCCTCTTTATTTATATCGAGTTATTTAGCGCCATCGCCGCCGTTTGTTGGCGATGGTACAAAGCACCGGTGACAATAGCAAATGCCACAAGACCAACTGACAACGCAGCGCTAACACTGCCACTTAAGCCCATGACTAGGTAACTCAGCATACTGATGGCTGCAACCAACAAGGCGTAGGGCAACTGAGTCGCTACGTGGTCGATATGATGACAAGCAGAGCCGGTAGAGGACAAAATGGTGGTATCAGAAATAGGAGAACAATGGTCACCAAATACCGCTCCAGCTAATACCGCCGATAGCATTGGCAACATCAAACTCACTTCACTGGCCACAGCCATATCAGCAGCAATCGGTAACATGATACCAAAAGTACCCCAACTAGTGCCGGTAGCAAAGGCCATCAAACCGGCCAATACAAAAATCAACATCGGTAACATGGCTGGATTCATCGCGCCATCCAGTTGAGAAGCGAGATATTTACCCGTTTCTAGATCACCAATCACACCGCTAATAGACCAAGCAAATAACAAAATAATGATAGCCGGCAGCATCGCTTTAAAGCCTAGGTAAACGGCTTTCCCCACTTGGGCTAAAGACAAACGCTGACGAATAGCAAACAAGCCGCTAATCAACAAACCCACGATGCCACCATAAACCAAGGAGATAGTTACATCGGTATTTTCTAAGGCAGCCAGTAGTGTAAAGTTTTGCTCTTGCTCCAGCGCAGCCGCACCGGTAATAACAAAACTAGAAAAAGTCACTAGGGTCAAAATTACAATCGGTAATACTAGGCCTAACGGCGAGCCATTATCAGCTTCAAAATCATGGTTTACGCTTCCCGCTGGGGTACCTTTTTCGGCATCAAATAATTGGCCTTGCTCCGCGGCACTTTCATGCTGACGCATAGGGCCAATATTGAGATTAAAATAAGCCACGGCTAAGGCCATTAATAACGCAAAAATAGCGTAGAAATTCAGTGGAACCATGCTAGCGAAGGCCGCTAAGGGACTGATATCAGATATGCCGTGGGTAACCAACAACCCTCCCACTAGGGCAATAATATAGGCCCCCCAGCTAGACAACGGCATCAGCACACACATCGGTGCGGCGGTGGAATCCAACAAATAAGCCAACTTAGCCCGCGATACTCCTGCTTGATCGGTAAGGGGACGCGTTACACTGCCCACCGCTAGGCTGTGGAAGTAATCATCCACAAACACCACAAAGCTTAATAAAGCGGTGGTCATAGTGGCTTGGCGGCGTGTTTGGATACGTTTTTTCGCCCAGTTTGCAAAAGCGGAGGTAGAACCGGTGGCGGTCATTAAGCTGGTCATTGCCCCCAGCAATAATAAAAACGCAATAATTTGAATGTTCCAACCATTAGCCGCACCGTCATCCCACACTAGCCCCAAGGCTAAATTGCCTAGGTACTCAGTGGACGAGATAAAAGAAAACTCGCTAATAAGCAGGGCTCCGGCGACAATGCCACAGCTTAGCGCAACAATCACTCGACGGGAGATTAAAGCGACACTTAAGGCGATAAGTGGCGGGAGTACCGATAAAAAAGAATCTGTATAAGACATGGTTTGCATCTATTCTCTGTTATTTAATCCAGAGAGCAAACTGAGTGAGCACTACGAAGGCGGCACTCTGTAGCTCTCCATAGTATTCACTATGACAGTGGCGCACTTATTAAATGCGTCACCAGCAAACCGTGTTGACGAGACGATTTACTTCGGCGCGGGCCCCTTTCTTACAAAGCCATAGGTGTCACCCCACTTTGTAGTACTTTTGACCAGCGCTCCTCTACAATATAGCGTTAGTGGCTGCATTATACCCACAAAAGCAGAATCTTCAACCACTAACAAACCTGTAATTTTATCAAAATAATTTAAAAAACTACTTAAATAAACATGAGTAATTGACAAGAACTAATTAACAATTAAAATTTAATTGATTCTCTAATTAAAAATTAAATGAATGTAGGATTAATATGAGCGACTTTGTTAAGGTATTTTTAAACGCAAGAAGCCTTAAAGCGGCTACCAAAGAGCTATCTATTGAGCAAATAGAAGATAGCTATAATAAACTAAAAACTATTTTGGATGAGCGTTACGCGCTTAAACAAGAAGAAGAAAAGCAACAGCAAGAAAAAAGAGAAAAGCTAGAAAAATATAAAGCCTTGCTTGAACAAGATGGCATCGATCCTAACGAATTATTAGAAATGATTGGCGATGCTCCGGTTAAAGAGCGTAAAAAACGTCAGCCTCTACCCCCAAAATATAAGTTTATTGATGAAAATGGCCAAGAGAAAACTTGGACTGGCCAAGGAAGAACCCCATCTCCTATTCAGAAAGCTATCAAGAACGAAGGAAAGACTAAAGAAGACTTCTTAATTTAGTCCAATATCCTTATAAAAAAGGAGCTTTATAGCTCCTTTTTTATTTGATTAAGCAAAACCGTTTGGATTGGCTTGTTGCCAGCGCCAAGAATCTTCGGCCATGTCATTTAAGTCTAATTCGGCCTGCCAGTTTAATTCCCGTTTAGCTAAGCTGGGATCAGAGTAACAAGCCGCAATATCACCAGGGCGGCGCGGTGCCATTTTATAAGCAATAGTCTTACCAGATACCTTTTCAAAGGCTTTAAGCATTTCTAATACACTATAGCCTTGACCAGTACCTAAATTGTAGGTCACCAACCCGGCGTTATCAGCCAGCTTAGCTAAGGCTTTTAAATGTCCCTTAGCTAAATCAACCACATGAATGTAATCTCTCACCCCTGTCCCATCTGGTGTATTGTAATCATCGCCAAATACACTGAGTTGCTGTAAACGACCAACAGCCACTTGAGTGATATAGGGAACCAAGTTATTTGGAATGCCATTAGGATCTTCGCCAATTAAACCAGACTTATGCGCACCTACCGGATTAAAATAACGTAATAAGGCAATATTCCAACTATTATCGGATTGATATAAATCCCCTAAAATTTGTTCCACAATTAATTTAGAACGTCCATAAGGATTGGTTGCGCCAGTTGGAAAGCTTTCTAATATGGGAACGGTATGTGGATCACCATACACCGTAGCCGATGAACTAAACACCAAATTTTTAACACCATATTCTGCCATCACCTCACATAGAGTTAAGGTTCCAGAGACGTTATTTTGATAATAATGTAATGGAATAGTCGTCGACTCTCCTACCGCTTTTAAACCGGCAAAATGTATCACCGATTTAAATTGATACTGAGCAAAAACCTCTGCCAAGGCTAATTTATTACATACGTCCACTTGGTAAAAATCAGGACGCTTTTTACAAATTTGTTCAATTCTATCAACAGAAGCCGGATGAGAGTTGCAGAGGTTATCAACAATCACCACCTCTTCTCCCTGCTCCAATAATTCGACTACGGTGTGGCTACCGATATAGCCGGCGCCGCCGGTTACTAAAATAGTCATAGTCATCCTTTATATAAGTAAAAATAAAAACAGAAAATATCTTACTACTCAATTCCAATAAACTTATGTGTCTGCAAAGATAAGCGCCAATTGTTTGCAATACAGGCATCAATACACAATTGAGTAGCCCGAGTTTGCTGACTAATAGGTTGTAAACAAACTAGCACGCTTTGCTTATTTTGCATGCGATTCAGCAATGCTTGCAGATTATCTATATCTCGCTCTCTAGCTACCGGATGCTTAATTTCATTTGTTCGCTCTAATGCGTCAATTAACACCGTTTTACCACCTTGCATGGCGACTTTTGGTGATACTGTCACCCAGGTTTCTGGCGCAACTCGAATTGGGTAGGTGCCACTGGTTTCTAGCTGCACCGAATATCCCGCTTGAATTAAGACGCCTGTTAACTCAGTTAAGTCGTACATGGCAGGCTCTCCGCCAGTAATCACGATATGTTTTGCACTGTACTGAGTGAGTAAATCACAAAGCTGCTGGGCAGAAAGTTTCGCCCAACGAGCGGTATCACCACTCACCCCAATAATTTGCTCACTACTCACTTGGTCATCGGGGGAAACCTGCCAAGTATGTTTAGTATCACACCAAGAACAGCCTACGTCACATCCTTGTAAGCGAATAAAAACAGCGGCAACCCCGGTGTGGAAACCTTCACCTTGAATAGTTTCAAATATTTCATTTACCGGTAAAGCTTGTTTTGACATTTGTATACCAAATCATAATAAGGGAGAATCTACAGCATATTAGAACATATTTGATGAGTAAAAGATGAAACAAAAAGCCGTGGTTATTTATTCCGGTGGTATGGATTCCTTCACCGTGTTACATAAAACGCTACAACTTGGCCTTCAGCCCCATGCACTCAGCTTCAACTACGGGCAACGCCACGTTAAAGAGCTGGAATATGCGCAAAAAGTCTGCCAGGAGCTGGGCATTGAACACAAGATTGTTGATATCACCAGTATCAATCAACTATTAGCTGGCTCATCATTGACTTCCGATATTGATATTCCTGAAGGGGATTATCAAGAAGAATCGATGAAATCAACGGTAGTGCCTAACCGCAATATGATTTTGTTATCTCTTGCGATTGGCTATGCGGTTTCGATTGGCGCTAAAAAAGTCTTTTATGGTGCCCACTCTGGCGATCATGCTATCTACCCTGATTGTCGCCCTGAATTCGTTAAAAAGATGAACGAGGTGAGTTTAATTGCTAACTACGAAGCGGTAGAAGTGATTAGCCCCTACCTAGAACAGTCTAAAATAGATATTTTGCGTGACGGCCTAAGCATGCAGCTTGATTATGCCAAGACTTGGACCTGTTATAACGGAAGGGAGCATGCCTGCGGTAAATGTGGAGCTTGCCAAGAACGCCTCGAAGCCTTCCAGCTAAATGGGGTTAAAGATCCTTTGAGTTACGAATAAGCGTGTTGCAGCTATTATTGAAACGCTACTGGTTTTTACTGCTAGTGATTAGCGTGAGCTGGTTTTCGTTAGCTCACTCAGAGCTACTTGCTTGGAATAGGCCACTGATACAACAAGGTGAGTATTGGCGCATCTTCACCGGCAATCTGGCCCATGGCAACCTCACTCACTGGGTGATGAATATGATGACCCTAGCAGTGATTTATTTCATTTATGATGACCGATTATCCAATTGGCAATTTTGCTTATTAAGCAGTTTACTGGCAATTATTGGCGGTGCTTCGATAATGCTCACCAACTACCATATTTATGTAGGACTATCGGGAGTGACCCACGGCTTAATTGTTTACGGTGCTTGTAGGGATGTATGCTGTGATAAACCTAAGTCTGGTTATTTAGTACTGGCCGCGATTGCGCTTAAATTAGCTCTTGAGCAGTATTACGGCGATGACCCCTGGGTTAGTGGCATGATAGGCATCGATGTCGCCATTGATGCCCATCTTATTTTTGCTAGCCTCGGCCTAATCCTAGCAGTGCTAGCTTATTGGCTTGGGCCACGCCCCGCTTACTCAGACAACTCTTGATTAATTTGCTGCAATACCTGCTTAGGCGAGGCCGCTTGGGTAATCGGGCGGCCAATAACAAGGTAATCAGAGCCCGCAGCAATGGCTTCTACAGGCGTCATGATACGACGCTGATCTCCTTGCTCACTGCCACTGGGGCGGATCCCCGGAGTCACCAGCAAGAAGTCTTCACCGAGTAAACTCTTTAATGCCGTTGCCTCATGCGCCGAGCAAACCACACCATCTAAGCCACACTGCTGAGTTAAGCTAGCTAGTCGCTCAACCTGCTGCTGTGGGCTAAGCTCTATGCCTAAGTCTTGTAAGTCGGCTTGCTCCATGCTGGTAAGCACCGTAACAGCGATTAACTTAGGACGTTTGTCGCCATATGGTTGTAAGGCAGCCTTGGCGGCTTCCATCATGCGACGCCCTCCACTGGCGTGCACATTGACCATCCAAACCCCTAATTCAGCCGCTGCCGCGACAGCCTTGGCTACGGTATTGGGAATATCATGAAATTTAAGATCTAAAAATACTTCAAAGCCTTTGTGATGTAGCGCTTTCACTAACTCTGGGCCAAACAAGGTAAACATTTCCTTACCCACTTTTAAGCGGCATGAGCTGGGCTCTAGGCCATCAACAAAGCTCATACACTGCCGTAGATCAGCATAATCAAGGGCAACCAATACCTTAGGGTCTTGCATGTTAATATTACTCTCCGTCTAATCCCACTATCGGTTTCACCGTTCCCCAACTCTTACATGACGGGCAATGCCAGTAAATGGAGTGAGAGGAAAAGCCACAGCGACGACACTGATAGTGCGGTTTTATTTTTAATTGTTGAGTTACCAAGCCTCTCAAGACTTGCAAACTCTGCTTGGCCTGCCCTTCTTCTGCAACCTCAAGATGCAGGCCCATAAGATGATGAAAGCCCTTCATAGTAGGGTTTCGCCTTAATTCCTCGGCCAATAAGTCTTGAGCGTGCTCAGCACCATGTGCTTCTCGATATATTGCAGATAAGGCAATAATGACACTCGCTGAGCTTTTAATCGAAAGACAATACTCAAGGAACTGTTGGAAATATTCGGGTTTTACTAACTGCTCACAGCAGGATTGATACAAGCTCAAGGCATCAGACACAAAGTCAATATCTTGCTCGGGAATACGATTTAAGTTTTTTAACGCGGCTTTGTAGTCGCCATTGGCAAACTGGATCTGCGCCAAGTGCAAACTGGCCCGGACACAACTTTTATCGGTAGATAAAGCTTTCTTCAATAAAGCTTGGCTTTTCGCCAATTTACCGGCGGTTTCTAACTCTTGGGCTTGTTCGCAGTAAAAATGAGCGATTTGCCGATGTACATCACTTAATTTATTTGGATCTATTTTCTTTGCCACACTAATGGCTTGAGGCCACTCTCGCGTTTGCTGATAGATATTTAACAGCTGTTTAAGCGCCGCTTGGCGATAATCAGGCTCGTCTTGTAATTCCAATAACAAAGCTTCCGCGCGATCAAATAAACCAGCGGCTAAGTAATCTTTTGCGAGTTGTTGTAAGGCGAGGTTCTTTTGGTCAATATCGATGCCTTCGCGAGCGATTAAGTTTTGATGAATGCGAATAGCACGATCCACCTCGCCACGCTGTCGGAACAAGTTACCAAGGGCCAAATGGGTATCGATAGTGTCTGAATCTACCTGCAATAGCTCAACGAATAGATCGACTGCTTTATCAGATTGATTGGAGAGTAAAAGGTTTAAGCCTTCGACATATTGCTTGGAAACACGGTTAGTTTGCTGTTGCTGGTTCTGCCGAACACTTCGCTGCCCCATATACCACCCATAGGCGGCGGCAACCGGCAATAACAAGAACAACAAGCCCAGCATTAACTATCCTTGACCATCTCATCTTGCAATTTATTAAGCTGTTTTTGTTGTTTAGCCAAACGCCTTCGAAGAGCA
Organism: Agarivorans gilvus; assembly: GCF_001420915.1. Lineage (NCBI taxonomy): Bacteria > Pseudomonadati > Pseudomonadota > Gammaproteobacteria > Alteromonadales > Alteromonadaceae > Agarivorans > Agarivorans gilvus. Next base: position 981,294 of record NZ_CP013021.1, read on the forward strand.
GCACGTTCTAGACGGATTCGAGTATAAAAAGCTAACAAAAACAAAAGACAGGTAATGAATCCAGCAATAAAAAGCCCAGCCATTAACCAAGATAAGCGCATTTCAGACTCGGCGATAAGATAATTAACCCTTACCAATTCGTCATTCTGTGCGCCCATGGCGAGAGCAGTAACAAATAATACAACTAACAATAATGTTGAAAAAATTGCTTTCACATAACCTCCCAGAGCCAAACAAAAGCTAGGGAAATTATGCAGCAATCACGCTAATTTAACCAGCCAAGATCACCGTATTGTAAAACAAACGGCTTATAGGCCTGTATTAACCCGCTCTCTTAACTCTTTACCAGGTTTAAAGTGCGGAACATACTTGCCAGAGAGTTCGACTTTTTCACCTGTTTTAGGATTGCGTCCTACGCGAGGAGCCCTAAAGTGCAAAGAAAAACTACCAAACCCACGGATCTCAATTCTGTCGCCATCCTGTAAAGAACAGGTCATTTGCTCAAGAATTTCTTTAATAGCCGACTCAATTTCTTTACTGGTAAATTGAATATGTTTACTAGCGAGTATTTCAATCAAATCAGATTTAGTCATGGATTCTCCAAGCCATTGATAAAGGGAACTAATACCAGTGTAGATAAAGAAATGGGGGGAACAAGTCCCCCCCAATATTCAATCACATAAATCTAAAAAGATTTAACGATTATTCGCCTTTAAGCGCTGATTTGAATGCATCAGCCATAGCGTTACCAATCTGAGCATCTTCTTTCTTGTTCAGAGTAGCCATTGCTTCTTTCTCGTCCGCTTCATCTTTAGCACGGATAGAAAGGCTGATTACACGGTTCTTACGGTCAACACCAACAAACTTAGCTTCAAGTTGGTCACCAACAGAAAGAACTAGTGAAGCGTCTTCAACACGGTCACGGCTAACGTCACCAGCACGTAGGTAGCCTTCTACACCACTTGCTAGCTCAACAGTTGCGCCTTTAGCATCAACTTCAGTTACAGTACCGCTAACTAGAGCACCTTTCTTAAGGTCTGCTAGGTAGTTGTTGAATGGGTCTTCAGCAAGCTGTTTAACACCTAGGCTAATACGCTCACGTTCTGCATCCACTTGAAGTACAACGGCTTCAATTTCGTCACCTTTCTTAAAGTCACGAACTGCTTCTTCACCTTGAGCATCCCAAGAGATGTCAGATAGGTGAACAAGACCGTCAATACCGCCGTCAAGGCCGATGAAGATACCAAAGTCAGTGATAGACTTGATCTTACCTGAAACTTTGTCGTTCTTATCATGAGTGCTAGCGAATAGCTCCCATGGATTAACTTTACATTGTTTCAAACCAAGTGAGATACGACGACGTTCTTCGTCGATATCCAATACCATAACTTCAACAAGGTCACCCACGTTAACAACTTTAGATGGGTGGATGTTTTTGTTAGTCCAATCCATTTCAGAAACGTGAACTAGACCTTCAACACCGTCTTCGATTTCTACGAAACAACCGTAATCAGTTAGGTTAGTTACGCGACCTTCAAGACGAGCACCTTCAGGGTAACGGTTAGCAATAGCTACCCATGGATCTTCACCCAATTGTTTCAGACCTAGAGATACACGAGTGCGCTCGCGGTCGAACTTAAGTACTTTAACGTTGATTTCGTCGCCAACATTAACAATTTCGCTTGGGTGCTTAACACGTTTCCAAGCCATGTCAGTGATGTGTAGTAGACCGTCAACACCGCCAAGATCAACGAATGCACCGTAGTCAGTAAGGTTCTTAACGATACCTTTAACTTCTTGACCTTCTTGTAGGTTCTCAAGAAGTTGGTCACGTTCAACACTGTTTTCAGTTTCGATAACAGCACGACGAGAAACCACTACGTTATTGCGCTTCTGATCAAGTTTGATAACTTTAAATTCAAGCTCTTTACCTTCTAGGTGAGCAGTATCGCGAACTGGGCGAACGTCAACTAGAGAACCAGGCAAGAATGCACGGATGGTGTTAACTTCAACTGTAAAGCCACCTTTAACTTTACCGTTAATGATACCAACAACCGTTGCTTGCTCTTCGTAAGCACTTTCAAGTTGGATCCACGCTTCGTGACGTTTAGCTTTTTCGCGAGAAAGAACAGTTTCACCGAAACCATCTTCTACTGCGTCAAGCGCAACATCAACTTCAGCGCCAACTTCAATTTCTAATTCGCCAGCAGAGTTTTTGAACTGCTCAGCAGGAATGGCAGATTCTGACTTAAGGCCAGCGTCTACTAGTACCATGCCGTTTTCGATACCTACTACAGTACCTTTAACAATCGAACCAGAACGGAATTCTAGATCCTGAAGTGACTCTTCAAAGAGTTGAGCAAAAGATTCAGTCATTATTTAATTACACATATAAAAACGTCCACTTAGCAATCCGGCTAAATGGGGTTAACAATAAACACCTAACTCGTCCGTGTTTAGGTGCACCAAGTCCCAGAGATTACTGGGTTAATTTATTATCGATAAACTCTATCGATAATTTCACCACTTCTTCAATAGAAAGTGATGTTGAATCAATAACTAACGCATCTTGAGCGGGTACCAAAGGTGCCACCGTTCGATTTCGATCACGCTGGTCACGTTCTTCGATTTCGCTCAAAAGGTGTTCAAAACTAACATTAAAGCCCTTTTCTTGCAACTGATTATAGCGCCGCTGGGCTCGTTCCGCAGCACTGGCTTCTAAAAATATTTTCGCTGGTGCATCTACAAATATCACCGTTCCCATATCTCGGCCGTCTGCAATCAAACCGGGCGTTTGTCTAAATGCGCGTTGGCGACGCAACAAGGCTTCTCTTACTCGAGGAAATGCCGCCACTTTAGAAGCGGCATTGCCAACGGTTTCCTTTCTGATTTCAAAAGAGACATCTTCTCCTTCCAAAATCACTAAGGTGCCCTTTTCACTGGCTTTAAAGCTTACGTCAAGATGAGCAGCCAATAGGCTTAGGGCGTCTTCATTATCTAAAGCCACATCATGGTGAAGAGCAGCTAGGGCAAGAACTCGATAAATCGCTCCGCTATCCAAAAGGTGCCACTGGTAATGCTCTGCTAGTTTTTGGCATAGAGTGCCTTTACCTGATCCACTCGGGCCATCAATGGTTACCACTGGAACGTTCTGAGTCATGAGTCCTCCGTAATGTCCATAGCAAAATGCGTGTTCTCTTCTGGAGTTAGTAGAGAACTAAAATTCGGCGGCATTATACGTGAAAAGAGAACAAGAAGCCTCACCAATTTATTAACAAAAAACCGATTAGTGCGGACAGTTATCTCATTTTGAAATAAAAAAGCAGTATGACATTCCGACATACTGCTAAATTTTGTTCAAGTCTGCTAGATAAGTTTATGCGGGGAGCTCTATACCGGCATCTTTTATTCGAGCTAACTTATAACGCAAAGTGCGCGGGCTAATGCCCAGTTTTTCCGCCACAGCCTTACGCTTACCGTTACACGCCCGCAGCGTATCTAAGATAATTTGCTGCTCCTGTTGGCGAAGTTCGTTACCTAAGGGCTCTGCGACAGACGGCAAATCATCGATGTGCTCAGGCAAGGCTACAGGCGTCATCTGATTTTCAATGATCAGGCAATCGCTATCAATCACATCTCCATTAGCTAGAATAATTGCACGCTGCATCACATTATCTAACTCGCGAACGTTACCCGGCCAAGCGTGCGCCAATAGCTTTTGCTGAGCACTTAAGCTTAATTCAAACTGGCACTTGCTATGACGCGTTAATAAGTGTTGAGCCAACGGCAAAATATCTCCTTTGCGCTCAGCTAAAGGTCGCCAATGCAGAGGAAAGACATTTAAACGATAATACAGATCTTCTCTAAACTGACCCAAGCGTACAATTTCTCGCATATCACGGTTACTAGTGGCAATTACTCGAACGTCAAGCTGAATCATCTTACGGCTACCCAAACGTTCAACTTCACGCTCTTGCAATACGCGTAATAACTTGGCTTGTAGACCTAAATCCATTTCACTAATTTCATCGAGTAAAATGGTACCACCTTGGGCTTGCTCAAACTTACCCGGACAAGCTTTGATTGCACCGGTAAAGGCTCCTTTCTCATAGCCAAACAAGGTCGCTTCTAGCATGTTTTCGGGGATCGCCGCGCAGTTAATTGCCACAAAGGCTTGATCTTTTCGATTAGAGCAATCATGGATATAACGCGATAGCACTTCTTTACCGGCCCCACTTGGCCCACTGATTAATACCGAGGCTTCTGATGCGGCTACTTTTTGACTTAGCTTTAATAAAGCCTCAGTTGAGGCATCGCCATAAATAGGTTCTGTAGTTTCAACTTTACTTGCTGGCGCATAACGGCCTACTTGGTTAAGTAAAACCTCAGGTGAGAAGGGTTTAGAAAGATAGTCAATAGCGCCATCACGCATTGCCGCTACCGCGTCGTCAATTTTGGCATAAGCAGTCATCAACAGTACTGGGGTTTGCGGCCATTTTTGTTTGATGTTTTTGAGCAGGCTTAAGCCGTCCATACCGCCCATTTGAACGTCACTCACCACTAAGTCCACAGTCATCTCAGACAATAGTAGCAAGGCCGATTCAGCGCTTGAGGCTTGTTCACAAGCATAGCCAGCTAACTGTAAGGTATCGACTAAGGCTTCTCGTAATCCGGCGTCATCTTCAACAATCAGAATGGTAGATTGACTCATCTTAATGTCCTCCTACGGCCAGGTTTTGTTGGCAAACATCGGGTAAAGGTAGATCCACGACAAAGCGCGCCCCCTGTTCTGCGGCCTCCACCCTAATCTCTCCTTGGTGGGCATTCACTACGGATTTGACTACAGCTAAACCTAAGCCAGTCCCGTTTTGTTTGGTGGTATAAAAAGGTTCGAAAATTCGATTGGGATCAGCTTCTTTAATACCGCCAGCTTGATCCTCGATAGCAATTTGCAAAGCGCCATCACAATAAGCTGTAGAAACCAAAATGTCGCTATTGGGGGCACTTTGTTGAGCGGCATTTTCCACCAAATTAGATAAGGCAGAAACCAAAGCGTTGGCATTTACCAACAATGTAGTATTAGGCAGCTTAAGCACCCGTTTAAAATTCACTTGATAACGACGCATACAGGCCTCAGTTGCCGCCTGTAAACAATCAATAATCTGTTCCACCGAGACATCGCTAACTACCATTTTCTCGCCGCTTTTGGCAAACAACAGCATGTCATTAACTTGAGTTTCTAGATCGTTCAGCCTCGCCATCATTTTTCCCTGAAAATTCTCTCGGGCCTTATCGGATAAGGTTTTATTGGCGAGGTTAGAGCCATACAGCATGGCCGCTGATAAGGGAGTGCGAATTTGATGAGCCAAGGATGCGACCATTTTGCCCAAGGCTGATAAGCGCTGCAGTTTGGCCACATTGGCTTGAAGTTGCCGAGTATGGGTCATATCGGTCAATACGATTAATTGGCCTTGTCGGTCTTGCAAAGGCGATAAACTCAACTGCACTCTGCGCCCATCCACCAACGACAATTCATGACCATCATCAGCCTTGGGGGCGAATAAACGCGGCACAGCTTCTAGCCAGCGTTGCTGTTCTATGTCGTCACCGAGTAACTGCTTTGCCACCGGATTGGCTCTTGATACATAGCCTTTATTGTCCAGCAACACCAAACCTGATGGCATCACATCAAAAATCTGAGACAAATTGTGCTCAGACAAATTACTGCTGGGTTGCTGTTGAGTGTGCTGTGAAAGCATTGAGTAAGCTCCGCGTCATAAAACCGTTAACACTGCTTACTCAATCAAGTTTCGTGCCATAAAAAATACATTTAAATTCAATGTATTAATGGCATGAGAATGGCCTAACCTTCTTTACTCAAACCGTATTTACGCATTTTTTCCACCAGCGTAGTCCGGCGCATTCCAAGTTGTTCAGCGGCTCGCGCCACTACACCGTCTTGCTGATCGAGGGCTTGTTTAATCAGGTCGACTTCGAGTTCCGCCAACAATTCTTTTAAGTTGACGCCTTCATCGGGCAATTGCTGCACCGCGCCCCAACCATCATCTTCGGCCAGGTCACTCTGCTCTGCATCATCAAACAAGCCTTCAGGACTTGGATCAGAAAATACCGAGGCATCTTCATCGTTAAAAATGGCTAATAAGGCATCGCGCTCGGCTAGCTCAGGGCTGTAATTAGGCTCATAAGCTTCAGCATCAATATGGCGATATTTAGGCGGCAAATCATGCACATCAACAATTTGATTAGGATGTAAGATCAATAAGCGTTCAACTAAGTTGGATAGCTCACGCACATTACCCGGCCATTGGTGTTGCATTAAAGACTCAACGGCTCGCTGAGTAAAGCGCACCACCGCCGCGTGTTCTTCTTCGTGGCGATTAACCAACTCTTGCAACAGCAGCGGAATATCGTCTTGGCGCTCGCGTAGAGACGGCATCTCAATAGGGAACACATTTAAGCGGTAATATAAGTCTTCGCGAAATTTCTCTTGTTCAATCATTCGCTCCAAGTGACGGTGGGTAGCCGCGACCACCCGCACATCAGCATGAATAGGCTTACTGCCGCCCACCCGTTCAAACTGACGCTCTTGTAGCACCCGCAGTAGCTTAACCTGCATTGGCATTGGCATGTCACCAATTTCGTCTAAAAATAAGGTGCCGCCTTCAGCTAGCTCAAAACGGCCTTTACGCATAGCAAAGGCGCCAGTAAATGCGCCTTTTTCATGACCAAACAGCTCACTTTCCAGCAGATCTGGTGGAATTGCGCCACAGTTAATCGGCACAAAGGGGCCTTCACAACGAGCCGAATGGTCATGAATGGCTTTCGCTACCACTTCTTTACCTGTACCCGACTCACCTAGAATGAGTACGTTCGCTTCTTTGCCCGCCACCTGTTCAATTAAATGGCGAATTTCCTGAATAGCGATGCCTTTACCAATTAAATTTTGACGTAAGCGCTCGCTTCTCGCAGGAGTCGTTTTTCCAGGAAGATGAGTAAGATAGGCATCACAGTGGTGAAGTAATTGAGTGAGTTGTTCGTAACTAAAAGGCTGTTCTAAATGGCCGATTAAATTCGGTAAATCAGCGAGAGATTCTCCCTCTCCAACACTGAGAAAAGGATACTGAGGAAACTGGGAGATAAGTGCGGCGACATCATCATCGAGCTGCTTGCTAATCACCACCACTTTGTCGACACTATCTTGCTCGGCCAAACAATCAATTTGGCAGCTTTCACTAGGCTGACCAATAAACCCGAGCACCGTTTCAAGTTGCTTAGCTCTCTCTGCGTCGCTTTCGCAAACCAAAACGCGTTTGGATGCCTGCATCCTTATCCCCTGCTTAATAAGCTGCCATCTAGCAGTCTTAGTCAATTACCTTATAAAAATTGATTTTAAACAAGCGTCAAAAATACGCAAGACATTAGGCCGAAAACCGACAAAAATATGACGCCGCTACTATTTCGTCTATCAAATAACAACGGAAGGTGGCTTATTCAGCTACTAGGTGCTAATAAATTCGATATAAAATTCAAAAGCCTATGTTTTTTCGCTGAGCTGATAAATATTGGAGCAGTTATTGCTTTAGCAGTTTTAAGCTCGGAGACCCCCAGCCCAAATGGTATAAACCCGAATATATGGAAGTGTTATGTTTGATAATAAATCGATTTTGATTACCGGCGGAACAGGCTCTTTCGGCAAAAAATACACTAAAACGATTCTCGAACGTTATAAACCCAAACGTTTAATCATATATTCACGTGACGAGCTAAAACAATTCGAGATGCAACAGGTATTTGATGCTCCTTGCATGCGCTATTTTATCGGCGATGTACGTGATGCTGAACGCCTAACCCAGGCAATGAATGGCGTGGATTACGTCATCCACGCAGCGGCGTTAAAACAAGTTCCTGCGGCAGAATACAATCCCATGGAATGTATCAAAACCAATGTCTATGGCGCAGAAAACGTCATTAAGGCGGCCATTGCCAATAACGTTAAAAAGGTTATTGCTCTTAGTACCGATAAAGCGGCTGCTCCAATTAATCTTTATGGCGCTACAAAACTAGCCTCAGATAAACTTTTTGTAGCAGCGAATAATATGGTCGGTCAAGGACAAACCCGTTTTGCAGTGGTTCGTTATGGTAATGTTGTAGGCTCACGCGGCTCTGTGGTCCCCTTCTTTAAACGCTTAATCGACAATGGTACAGACCATCTCCCTATTACTCATGAAGAGATGACTCGGTTTTGGATTACCCTGCAACAAGGGGTGGATTTTGTACTGAAAAACTTTACCCGTATGCATGGCGGGGAAATTTTTATTCCTAAAATCCCATCGGTTCGTATTGTCGATTTAGCTAAAGCCTACGCTCCTGAGCTGCCCATTAAGATCGTGGGTATTCGCCCCGGCGAAAAACTACATGAAATAATGTGTCCAAGTGATGACTCTCACTTGACCCTAGAGTTCGAAGATCATTTCGTTATTTGCCCCAGCATTAAGTTCTTCAATGGCGAGCATGACTATGGCATTAACCAAATTAACGAACAGGGACATCCAGTTGCCGCAGGCTATGAGTATCATTCAGGAACCAACCCTGAATTTTTGAATACCCAGCAAATATTAGAATTTGATAAGCACTCAGTACTATGATCCCTTATGGTAAACAACAAATCAGCCAGCAGGATATTGAGGCAGTTATCGCCACGCTGGAGTCTGATTTTTTAACTCAGGGACCACAAGTCCCTGCATTCGAACGGGCAATTGCAAAAGCACTTGGCGCCCAGCATGCAATAGCGGTGAATTCAGCAACCAGCGCCCTACACTTAGCCTGCCTAGCGCTAAACGTTGGCCCTGGCGATCATGTTTGGACTAGCCCGATTACTTTTGTTGCATCAGCTAATTGTGCCCGTTATTGTGGGGCTGAAGTGGACTTTGTCGATATCGACCCCGTTAGCTACAACATGTCGGTAGAGGCCTTATCAACTAAGCTTAAACAGGCTGCGGTAATCAATGCCTTACCCAAAGTAGTCATCCCTGTGCATCTTTGTGGGCAAGTGTGTGATATGCAAGCGATATACGCCCTATCACAGCAGTATGGTTTTAAAATCATTGAAGATGCCAGCCACGCAATTGGGGCTAACTACCAACAACAAGCCGTTGGCAACGGGCGTTATAGTGACATCACTATCTTTAGTTTTCATCCGGTGAAAATTATCACCACCGCAGAAGGCGGTATGGCTTGCTGTAACGATGCGGAACTCGCGGACAAAATGCGCTTGCTGCACTCACACGGCATTACTCGTGATCCTGAGCTAATGCTCGAAAACAGCCAAGGCCCATGGTATTACCAGCAACTAGAGCTGGGCTTTAACTATAGAATGACTGAAATGCAGGCGGCGCTGGGCCTGTCGCAATTAAACAATCTTAAGCGATGGATTGAACAACGCGAGCAATTGGCCCAAGCATACGATGACTTACTAAAAGACCTCCCAGTCAAGCTGCCAATACAAAGCCCCATGCAAAACTCGGCTAGGCATTTATATGTCATTCAAGTCGAAGCCAACAAGCGGCTATCACTATTCAAGTATTTACGAGCTCAGCAGATTGGAGTAAATGTTCACTACATCCCGGTTCATTTACAACCCTACTACCAACGACTCGGCTTTAAAGCAGGCGACTTTCCGCAAGCTGAAGACTATTACCAAGGCTGTTTAAGCCTGCCTCTCCACCCCGGCTTAACTGAGCAACAGCAACACTACGTGGTGGAAAAAATAAGCGAGTTTTTTAATGAGTAACATAGCGATTATTCCGGCACGCGGAGGCAGTAAGCGGATCCCCCACAAAAACGTCAAGTTGTTTTGCGGCAAACCGATCATTGCTTACAGTATCGAAGCAGCCCTCAATTCAGGCTGTTTTGACAAAGTCATAGTATCAACCGATGACCCCGAAATTGCCGATATCGCAGCTCACCATGGCGCAGAGATTCCATTTTTACGGCCACCAGAACTCAGTGATGACCACGCAACAACAACACCGGTGATTCAACACGCCCTGCAACATTTTTTGCCGCAGGAAAACTTCGATTTTGCCTGCTGTATCTATGCCACTGCCCCATTTATCACTCCAACGTGGCTTAAACAAAGCTATCAATTGCTACAGCAGCATGACACCGAATATAGCTATCCGGTGGTTGCATTTCCCGCACCAATACAACGCGCCTTAGAAATAGAGCCCGCGTCACAGACCATTAGAATGAGCCAGCCAGAAAATGTCTTGCTACGAAGTCAGGATTTACCACCTCGTTATTACGACAGTGGTCAGTTTTACTGGGGTAAAAGCAGCGCTTTTCTCAATGCCACGCCGATCTTAAGCGCAAAAGCTAAGGCCCTAGTGCTAGAAAAATCCAGTGTGGTAGATATTGATGACGCCCAAGATTGGCTAATCGCAGAAAACCTTTATCGTAGCCAATATTCACAGGCCTAGTATGAGAATCGCGATTAGAACAGATGCATCAGCAGAGATAGGGACTGGGCACCTCATGCGTTGTCTTTGTTTGGCAAAATGCTTAGCCGAGCGAGGACACCAGATACTCTTCATCTGTAACCCTTTACCTTTAAGCCTTAAGCAACAGCTAGCGGCCTACTCTTTGCCACTGTGTGAACTGGCTGAAGCCAAGCTCCCCATTCAGCAGCATGCCCCGCAAACTTGGTTGGGACGCAGCCAAGATCAAGATGCTCAACTGACCATTCAAGCCTTGGCTCACCATTCCAGTGAGTCATGGGACTGGCTGATTGTAGACCACTATGCCATCGACCAGCGCTGGCAAAGCCTACTGCAAAAGCAAGTAAAAGATATTCTGGTGATTGATGACCTAGCCAACCGCCAACACCATTGCAGCATGCTCATCGATCAAGGACTTAAGCGCAAGCTCTCTGATTATCAGCCGCTTCTTGCGCCTCCATCAAGTACCTTACTAGGACTTGACTACTGTTTATTACGTGAAGAATTTCAACACGCCAAACAGCAGCTACGACGCAAACCGCCTAATCAGAAACTAAAACTGCTAATCAACATGGGCGGAGCAGACTTAGGTAACATGAGCTTAAAAATATTGCACTTGCTTGAACAAAGCCGCTTTGCCGCATCATTAAGCCTTACTATTATCACTGGGGCCGCTTACCCCTACCAAGAGCAATTACAACAGCAATTATTGCACAGCCCCATCCCAAGCCAATACTTTCATGATGTTAGTAACATGGCACAACATTTACTTGCAGCCGATATCGCCATCGGGGCTTGCGGAGGAGCAGCTTGGGAGCGGGTAGCATTACAGCTCCCCAGTTTGTGCTTAGTCTTGGCTGAAAATCAACAAGCTAACGCAAGGGCTTTACAAGATATTAAGGTTGCACAGGCACTAGAAGAGTTAGAACTCAGCACGCCCCATGCACTGGATAAAGCCATTAGCCAGCTGCTCACTGACTACGCAAGTATCACTGCAAGTTGTGAGAAATTAATCGACCTAAACGGCAGTAGCCGAATCGCTGTTGCCATGGAAAGCCAGCAAATAAACCAACAAAGGCATGCCTACCTAAAACTAGCTAGCCCCAGTGACAGTGAGACACTGCTGCGTTGGCAGCAGCATCCGAATACCCGGAAATTTGCTTTAAACCCAGCCACTCCAGTACCCGATGAACACCATGCTTGGTTTAAGCAGGCCTTATCCAATCCGGCTGAACATATTTTTATTATTAGAGTCAATAATCAGGATGTGGGCTGTGTCAGAACAAGCCAAATGGCGCGCTTTGGCCATTATCTTGTATCTATCTATATTGCCCCTGAACACTATCAACAAGGCTTTGCCAGCATGGCCTTAACTCAAATCCGACAGCTATTACCTCAAGCCTTCTTTCATGCCACCATACTGCCTGTTAATATTCCTTCTAAAAAGCTATTTCAATCACAAGCTTATATCCAAGTGAATCAGCAATCGTGGTTACAACCACCGAGGCCAATACATGACTAACACGGTATACATCAACGGACGCGCCATCGGCCCACAACATCCGCCCTATATCATTGCAGAGCTCTCAGCCAACCATAATGGTAGCCTAGCTAATGCCCTGCTCTCCCTAGAGGTTTTTAAGTCTTGCGGTGCTGATGCAGTGAAAATTCAAAGTTACACAGCAGATACGATGACCATAGATTGTGACCGCCCTGAATTCAAAATCCAGGGAGGGCTATGGGATGGCTACACGCTATACGAACTCTATAAAGAAGCTCATACGCCCTTCGAATGGCACCAAGCCTTATTTGATAAAGCGGCAGAACTGGAGCTAACATTGTTTTCTAGCCCATTCGATGAGAGCGCGGTCGACTTACTGGAAAGCTTAAACGCCCCAGCCTACAAGGTTGCTTCTTTTGAGGCAACAGATCTTCCTCTAATTGCCTACATCGCCAAAACCGGTAAGCCTTTAATTATCTCTACCGGTATGGCCTCTCTTGAAGAAATTGAAGAAGCCGTAAGCTGTGCTAAAAATAACGGGTGCCGTGAGCTAGTACTACTCCACTGCATTAGTGCCTATCCTGCTCCTGTCGAGCAAGCCAATCTAGCCACTATACAAGATCTAGCAAAACGCTTCGGCTGTGTAGTGGGACTATCTGATCACAGCTTGGGAAACATCGTCGCAACCACAGCTGTCTCACTAGGTGCAGCTTTAATTGAAAAGCATGTCACTTTAGACCGAAATCAGCCGGGACCTGACTCTGCTTTTTCACTAGAGCCTCATGAACTCAAAGAATTATGTAATCAAACCAAACTCGCCTGGCAGGCCGTCGGACAAATCGACTATTCCCGTAAAAAGTCAGAAGAGGCCAATCTCCAGTTTCGTCGCTCAATTTACTTTGTAAAAGAGATGCGAGCCGGAGAAAAAATTAATAAAAAGCATATCCGAAGAATAAGGCCGGGCTTAGGTTTGGAGCCAAAGTTTTATGAACAACTGCTAGGCCGTGAAGTTGTACAAGATATAAAACCTGGCATGGCATGTGCTTGGAATTTACTAAAACCGATTGATAGTTAAAATAAAAACTGAGTTCGTGGTGCACCGTTGTTTCGGTGTACCCTGCGGACAATTCAAACAACTAATTTAGGTAATGAAGATGAGTGAATCAATCAACATCAGCGAACTAATGAAAGCCACGGCCAAAGATGCCATTGACTTTGCAGCCAATGAATTTAACGTAACGCTGGACTATTCTGAAGAAAGCGTTTCACTGGTTCAAGCTATCATTAGCAAAATCGATATACTTTCACTTGATGACAACCAGTTATTTACTCTTTCATTTATGTATGGTGCTTATCTTGGCGAAGTGTTTATTCAACATGTTGGAGGTAACTGGCTCCATATAGAAGAGAGTGAAGATGAGCCACCACAAACCTTTGTTGCTATAGGTGAAAACACCATTGCTTTTCCGGGCAAGGTCTACCAGGCATTAACTAGTAGCGATGATCAAAATTTAGATGAATATTATTGTGAACTAGTCCACAGCCATCAACCCCAAGCAAATTAAAGTACTTTCAACTAATCGTAAACCCGGTATGGAGCAATGCATGAAAGGAATTATTCTCGCGGGAGGATCTGGTACACGCCTTTACCCCATTACACGCGGCGTATCAAAGCAACTGCTACCGATTTACGATAAACCGATGATCTACTACCCTCTGTCAGTGCTGATGTTAGCAGGTATAAGAGATATTTTGCTTATCACAACTCCTGATGACCAGCGCCATTTTATCGACGTATTAGGCGATGGTAGTGACTTTGGTGTCAATTTATCATATCAAACTCAAGCGAATCCTGACGGTCTTGCTCAAGCGTTTATAATTGGTGAGTCCTTTATTGGCAAAGACAATGTTGCGCTTATTTTAGGTGACAACTTTTTCTATGGTCCCGGCTTTAGCCCAAAATTGATGAAAGCCCGCCAACGTAAAAATGGCGCTACAGTGTTCTGCTATCAGGTACAAGATCCCGAACGCTTTGGCGTAATTGAATTTGACAGTAAAAACCGTGCAACATCAATCGAAGAAAAACCTAGCTCTCCCAGATCGAACTCAGCCGTAACCGGTTTATATTTTTATGACAATGACGTCATAGAAATAGCAAAATCGGTACTGCCGTCTGAGCGAGGAGAACTTGAAATAACCAGTGTCAATCAAGTTTACTTAAGCCAAAAAAAGCTTCACGTTGAATTGTTAGGGCGAGGATTTTCTTGGCTTGACATGGGAACACATTCAACCATGCTCGAAGCAACTCAGTTTGTCGAAATGATAGAACGGAGGCAGGGCTATAAAATCGCCTGCTTAGAAGAAATAGCATACAATAAATCTTGGTTAAACAAAGAAGAGCTTAATAAGTCCATTCATAAAATGGAAAAAAGTAGTTACGGACAATATTTAAGTGCAATAATAAAATAATGGTATATTAAAAATGAACAAAGCTAATGAGAACGAAACACTTGAAGCAAACAAGATTATCCATACAGCCTTAGTAACTAGTGGCGCATACCAAAAAAGCCCACATTTTAAGCCAGAGAATCAGAAAAAAGTTAGGCAGATAATAAAATCACTATCTAAAGACTTAGGAAACGAAAGTAAACTAATAGATTTTGGATGCGGAACCGGCTTCATTCTCAATTTAAGCAAAGACCTATTTTCCGAGCTCCACGGTGTAGACATAACACCTGAAATGATAAATCGCGTTGATACCAGTTCAGGAAATATAATCTTAAATATATCTAAAGCAGAAAAAACTCCTTACAAAAACAACGAATTCGACATGGCAACTGCTTATTCATTTATGGATCATTTAAGTTCTCCTAATGTTTTTCTAAAAGAGGTACACCGAGTTTTAAAACCTGGTGGTATTTTCTATTCAGACTTAAACCCAAATCGACATTTCATCCAATCCTTAAAAATGGAAGATAAGAACAAAAAAACCAACAGCCCACTGATAAATCGTGAGATAAAAGCAGCAATACATAATGGCGAACATTACCATGAACTATATGGAGTAAGCCCTGAATCACTGGAAAAAGCAGAACCTATAAAAACAATTAACCATGGATTTTGCCCAGAAGAAATAAGAAAAACCGCTGAAAAGATCGGATTTAGTGAATGCAACATCACCTACGATTGGTTTATAGACCAAGGAAGAATACTAAACAATGAGCCAGAAGGAAATTCAGACATTATTGAAAACTACTTAAAAAGCGTTCTTCCTTTATCATCGCACCTTTTTAAGTATATAAGAATAATAATGAAAAAGTAATCATTAAACATGAAAGAAAATTTTAAAAAAAATGGTATAGTAATAATTCCAAATGTCTTTGACAGTGCAATGTTGTTCAGACTAAAAAAAGAGCTTCTTGCTGCTACAAAAAAAAATCTATCGGAGCAAAAAGCAGATATATTTGATAAGGGCATGGTACACAATTGTATGCTACATGGAGAAAGCATGCTGGCTCTTCTTGATAACCCCCAAATATACCACTACGTTACGTCTTTATTTGACACTAATGCAATATTATACGCTTATCAATCATCAACTTTAATGCCTCACCAAAGTAACTATGGTACACGTATACATGTAGATAGCCCTAGATTCATAAATAATTACTTAACGAATATTGGCCTAATAATTCCATTGGATGACTTCACTGAAGAAAATGGAGCAACCTATTACCTACCAGGGTCCCACTTAAACGAGAAATTACCTGATGAAGAATACTTTCGCAAGAATGCAAAACGGGCAATATGTAAAAAAGGTAACTTAATCATTTTTAACGCTCGCCTAGTGCATGCAGCAGGCACTAACAACAGCAATCAAGAACGCTGTGCTTTAACTATGAACTTTTGTCGCTCTTATATGAGACAGAGATTCGACTTTCCCAGACTAGTACCAAATGAAATAATTAACAAGCTTGGTAATAACGGACGCCAGTTTCTCGGTATGAATGTAAGGATGCCTACTTCTCTAGAAGAATTCTACCTTCCAGAAGAACAGAGATTATATAAGCCAAATCAAGGGTAATATGAAAAAGCTAATAATATTTGGAGCCGGCGATTTAGCACGACTAGTCAGCTTTTACATAGAAGAGTTAAATGAAACTAAAATTATTGCCTATAGCGTAGACGACAAATATTACACTAGCGAAACATACTTAGGTAAACCTTTAATCCCATACAGTAGGATTAAAAGGTATGCTGGCACACTAAACACTCCACCACTATTGGTTACAATAGGCTATGCAGATATGAAGGCTAGAGAAACTATTTTTAAAAGAATTAAAAATGATGGTTTCACAACCACCAATTTTATTGGATCTAAACTAGCAAAAACGTGTAAATTAGGCACAAACAACATTATCCTTCCGAATGTACAAATAGAGCCCTTCACAGAGATTGGGGATAACAACATATTTTGGAATGGGTCACATGTTTGTCATGACGCTAGTATAAATAGCCATAATTTTTTTGCGGCCAACTCACTTATAGGAGGAAATGTTATAATAAAGAACGGCTGCTTCATAGCATTCAATTCAACTGTAATTCAAAATGTAACAGTAGAAGATGATACCTTACTTGGAGCAGGAGCAGTACTAACCGAATCAAACAAAAAAAACAGAAAATATTTAGGCTGCCCAGCTAAAGAAGTTGGAAAAAACACGAGAGGTATTAAATTATGATTCGAGTATCTATTCTTCAAACCAATTACATACCATGGCTAGGGTATTTTTACCTAATATCTAGATCTAATATCTTTGTAACTTACGACATTGTGCAGTATACAAAAAATGACTGGAGAAATAGAAACATAATTCGTACAACTAACGGCCCTCAATGGTTGACCGTTCCTATACATAAAACCAAATTAAGTGATAATATAAATACAGTGACCATATCAAACTCTTATTGGATGAGAAAGCACTGGATGAGCATTGAACAAAATTATAGCAAGTCCCCTTTTTTTGAAGAAACTTATTCTAATTTCAAAAAAATCTACAATAAGAACTGGGAATTTCTGTCAGACTTAAACAATGCGTTAATAAGGGAAGTAATGAAATGTCTAGAAATAAAAACGAAAGTAGTGAACGCAGAGTCTTTAGCCCCTATAGGTGGCAAGAATGAGAGGATACTAGACATATGCAATAAATTAAATGCAACTACCTATATAACAGGCCCTGCAGCAAAATCATACCTAAACAAAGAAACATTCGAAGACAATGATATAAATATAGAGTGGATAGATTATTCAACAATACTCAGAAAATTTGAGGGTAGATACTCCGTTTTAGACACCATATTCAACAACCTTAATGATGCAAAGCTAATTATTAATCACCTAGAGCCATCAAAGTAGAGCCTAACTCTAGAAATAACTTTTTCTACATCCTGCTGCCGCATATTATAAAACAAAGGCAAACGAACCAACGTATCACTAATATTGGTTGTATTAATATCCTCTCCCCAAAAACTGCCATATTTTCTCCCAGCTATAGAAGAATGAAGAGGGACATAATGAAAAACAGCGCATATACCGACGACATCTAAAAAGTTTATAAAATCATCTCGTAATTCTTTACAACTTAATCGAATAAAATATATATGAGCATTATGTTTGCATTCACTAGGTACTTCAGGAAGAATAACATTCCATCGTTTTTTTTCTGGGCGAAAAGCTCGATCATAACTATTCCATATACTCATTCTCTTTGCAGTTATCGCATCTAATTTTTGCAATTGCCCCCATAGATACGCGGACTGCAACTCACACGGCAAATAGCTACTTCCGATATCTACCCATGTATACTTCCCTACATCACCTCTTAAATATTGAGAGCGATTAGTTCCTTTCTCCCTAATGATTTCTGCTCGGGATTTCAAAGAGGCATCATTTATAATCAACACCCCTCCTTCACCACCACTGGTAATATTTTTTGTTTCATGAAAACTATAGGCTGCCAAATGTCCGAAACTACCCAATGGCTTACTTCTATAATAGCTTCCTATTGCTTGGGCAGCATCTTCAAGAAGATATATTCCATGTTCATCAGCAATCATAGCTAATTTATTCATATTACAAGAAAGCCCAGCATAATGAACGGCTACAATTGCCTTTGTCTTTTTAGTTATTGCTTTTTCGAGATGGCGTATATCCAAATTTAGTGTATGTGGATCTACGTCAACAAAAATAATTTTTGCACCTCTCAATACAAAAGCATTAGCTGTCGATACAAAAGTATAAGAAGGTATTATTACTTCATCACCTGGGGATATATCGATCAATAAAGCCATCATTTCTAAAGCATGGGTACAGCTAGGGGTGAGTAGCGCTTTTTCACAAGACGTGCTCTGCTCAAACCATCCTTCACATTTTTTGGCGTACATCCCATCACCAGAAATCTTATCACTGGCTATAGCCTTGCTAATATAAGCAATCTCATTGCCGGTAACTGCGGGTCGATTAAATGGTATCAAAGTCATGTCCTTCTAACACAATCCACAATCCCACAGTATTTTTTCAAAAGAATTACCAGACAAGGTAACGTCATCATAAATACTTATAGCTTTATTTTTTTGTTGCTGAAAAAACTCCTTATCAAATATACATTTAAAAATGAAATCGAGCATAGAGTTATAATCAGAAAATGAAAATTCATCTTGAACCCACCACGAAACATCACTATATCTTTTAGCTAGAGTAGCAACAGGAACGCTCGCCCCTAATGCCATCACAGCACTAGTTCCACTACCTGTTCGGTCAGGATTGAGGTATAAGTCCATAATCTTTAAAAACGAAGCTAAATCTTGCTGATATGGAATAACAAATGATGCCCTTCTTAAGGGTAAATCAAAATTATTTAAAATGGACTCATCACAACCAACAAATACTATGCTAACGGACGGCGTTGAGCTTATAATACGCTCTAACAGTTCAACAAAATTATTATCAATCTCTTCCTCTAAGCGATTACCAACTATTGCGATAAGAAAGTTATTTTCAGGTAGAGAAAAGTCCCTTCTCGCTAAAGGTAAATAGTTAAAACGTTTTGGGTAATACCTCTCTAAAATTAAGTCATCGACAGATCTATTTTTTTCGCACTCTACCGGATGATTCAACAAAAGTGGATTAGAATATATAACCAATGGAAGTCCTGATGAAGTTGGATGCATAATAATAGGAATAGAGGAACCTGCATGTTTAGACAAATAATCACAAAATAAGTTACTATCTGAAACAGAAATAACCAAATCCACTTCATTATCTAGAATAGAAGATAAAGCGACACTATACTCATGAAGGCTATCTACCTGACAAAATGGTATTTTTACTCCATCGTGAATTACATTATTCTCACGACCTCCTGCTTTACTAATTTCGATGTTTCCCTCTGAAAACAGGCTTATATCAATGCCCACCCTTGAATATTCTGGAACATAATTGAACGTTGTTGAGCCAACATAAAAAACACTATACTTCCTAGGAAGACAAGCTGTATTTATGATACTAACATCAAAACCCAGTTCATTGTATTTCTTCGCCATTCTAACGGCTAGTATTGTTGGCGCATGTTTAAGCCCTAAAAACTGGTTAGTAACAATAACTATTTTTTTTCTTTCTCTTTCCTTGTTACAACCACTTACTCCAGAAATGGAATTTATCGAAAGCGTCTTTTCGAATAAAGGAGAGATAGATTTATCAAATAAATTAAAAACCTTCTTATACATAGAGATAAGACAAGCACCAACTTCTGAATAATCGAATAATTGCCGATTAACAAAAACCTCTCTCAAAACCTGCCAATAAATGAACCAAGCGCTATTAAAATCTACATCAGAAGATACAATATACTTTTCAATCTCCTTAACTGCCGCTACTTTATCACCATATTTCACATGAATAGAATAAAGGCAAATCAAAAATCGGCCATCATCGCTTGATAATCTTTCTAGTTCTGAAATAATCAAGTTGAATATTTCATTAGCTTTTGACTCATCCTGTTTTGAACTATCATCCAAATCAGCTAAAAACTTAGTTAAATATTGAGATGCAGATTCTGGTGTTATCGTACCTGTTGTTAAATTAAATATTTCACCAAATACTTTACTTTCTCTTAACCTTAAATCAAAAACCATTTTTCACCTTTGAATTAGCCAAATTCAGCACCTTCCAATGGCGCATTAGTTTTATCGAACTCACCATAATGCTCTAAATAAAACGCCTTCGCATCATCTAGATAATTTTTCCAGACATCAATTGCATCGGCCAAACGCTCCATGCATAAAGACTCATCTTCTGCTGAAAATGCCAACCTTGTCATATAGGTTAAACAAAAGGATCCACTACCTCGTAATAAGAAATAAAAAAGACTATGCAAATCTTGGGCAGACTCTTTGAAGAGTTTATCTTGCCTATCCATTTTTTCTAAAGCCTGTTCCCAACTCTCGCAAGGTTGCTCCCACAGAGAGCGAACCTTATCAAAATGGTAGTTAAACGCGTCTTGAGAGTAAAAGCTATCGAATGAGTCAATAATATCTTTACTAACAGATTTATACGCTTCATTTTTCAACCTAGCTTTAAACTTGTTTTTATCGACGACAGGATTTAAAAGTAACACCGAATCAAGAGTTAAAGGATGTGTATTTTCGATGAATGCCCCATCACTGGTGTTATAGCAATCTACATCAGGCGCTTCAGCTAATGATTCTGAAATAACTTCAGCTGAAAATTTAAATTCGTGCTTAGTAAACACATCGTCACCAAAATTTCCTTTTACTCTAAAGCCAATTCCGTGTCGATTGTAATCATATAAAGCTTCACCATCCTTTTTATAATATGCAGAGTGTTGACTATGATGGCGGCTCACATCTTTAAAGCCCAAATCCACTCCGAATAAATATAAATTTTTAAACCCTAACTTTATCAAAGATGATATAGCACAATTGGAAACTGTAGGATAAGAATAAAGAATACCTTGAAATTCATCGAAAACAGAATTCATTCGTCCGTATGCAACTGTAGAAGCCTCTCCTAATTTCATACCTAAATAACAGTCTTTAAACAAAGCGGCAACATTAGGGTGAACTCCACATACAGATACAAGAGAAATATCCTTGAGCCAATGCTTATCTGGAACCTGAGAAATCCACAAAGTTGTTGCATTAGTCTGCTCCACCTCTGCATGGAAGTCAGGTTTAATACCAAGTTCATATAAAGCCTTCAAGCTAGTGCCACATGAAACGATAACTGCCTTATCTATATTTTCTTTAATAACATCAATACTATGATCTAACGAAGGGCCATTACCAACAATAAATACAGGCGTGTTCTTTAACTCGTCTTTAATTAGAGCAGGCTTATCCTTTAGCATTACATAGCAATTGTCTTGCTTAAGTAAGTGGCTGGTATGAGCTAAGTTGAAGATAGAGTGATCAAAATATTCAATGATATTAGTTAATATTTGTAGCTTTTCACGAGTCGTTCTAATGCTCTTATCTAAATTCTCATTGAAGTAACTCGTAAAAAAGAAGGTGTATGGTAAAATATTTATCCCTCTATGTTTCAATAAGTTATGTATATCATTAAATAAGTTGCTACCATCATCACCAATACTTAAGTATAAGTGACGCTCTTCTTGCTCCGCTATATTAATTATTTTTTCCCAATTAATAACAAATAACGAAGCATAAAAGAAATCCCAGCTTGGCTCATAAAGGGTAAAATGATCCACCTTATGCTCTAAAAGCAAGGTTTCAATGTGGTGACCTAAGCTACATCCGTACATAATAAAGGAAGGTATTTTTTCTGGTAGCTGACGCCGTTCACTTGGTAACTTTTGAACCAATCGCCGCAACTCATCAGAATACTTGTAGTGTAAAAATGGACTTGGTTTTCTTAAAATATACCTAGCATCCAAATTCTCGATCCGTGGAGATTTTAAGTAATGTTGGTAATATTGACGAGATTCTTGCATTGGAGACTCAGAAAATAACATATCACCATTGATACGATGAAAAAGGTTGAGCTCTCCATTAGGCATAGTAAATAACTGCCAGAATGTTAAATCATAGCCATCGAAAGCGTGTGCTACGTCAGGAAAATGTTTACGTAAAGTGTCAAAGTTTCTTTTAAATCGACTGTGAGCAAGAGTTACTTGATGAGTATCTTCAACACTCTGGCTCGGAACAGCGTCAACCCAGCAATCCATGAGAGGGTTATTACATTCAAACTCCCTATCCCTAGACAAATCAATTGGCTGAAAACTATTAAAGTTGCCCAAGGCAACATCACCCGCAGCCAAGGCTAAATCTAATTGGTTAAACTCATTGTAATGATAGTGGCGCACTAAATAACTATCATTTAAAGAACAATGATCAACCCATTCGTCAATATGCTTAAAGTTATTTTTGCCATCAACTCCTGCCACCAAACTAAATTCACACTGTTGTTGACTGACATAGCGGAGGACCGACATCCAATTTGCAGTATATAAGGATATATGTAGCAACTCTAAAGATGGCTCAACCAGTAAAACTTTATTCCAAGATTTTGATGCCAATAACTTATCTAAATGTAACCCTAATCCACTCCCTAGTATAATTAGATTATCGCTAGCCTCACCCAGAGGCTGATAGTTTATACCTAAGTCAGGAAAATAGCTTTTTAAAGAACTGCCAGGCTTAACAGTACTTGGCGGCTCTGATGCTTTATTAGGTGTTCGCTTTGATATTAGTGAGAACTTAGAAAAAGACTGAAGCTGTTTATCTACCTGCTGGTAAGGGTTTAACTTATATAAAGCCCGCCCTTTTAGGTTATTACTTACATTTAAATATTTAGCTTTAGTGACAAAGGGGGCATAGGTTTTTAATTGGCACTTCCCCACCGAGTTAGCTAATTCTGGGAATAATTGACTAAAAGCCTTAAAGTTTTGATAAAAACGTCGTTTAGTAAATGCGCCCATACTTGCTTCAAGCTGCTGTTGAGTCTCTTCATCAGGATGAACTTGATAACTAACATTGAAAAGCATCTGTGCTCTCTTTTAAGTGTTTGAAATATATGCCGAACGAACTTTCTTACCACGCCTAATTGAACCCAACTTCTGTTCAATCAAGTTTTTTTGCTTAGCAGCATGCTCTAAAACACGCTGTATCTCTTGAAGGTAATCGCTAATTAGCGTTCGATAAGAATCAGGCATAGCAATATCTATGGAGAAAAAAGACTTTATAGCGCTGTTATGCAGTCGAATGAGAGTGTCAATTTTCTTCAAATCAACATTTTCGCGCTCTAATTCAAGGCCTATTTGATCTAATATTTTATGGGCTTTTGATATTTTAGCGTCTAATTCTAGCTTATCACTTATACCCGAACTCATCGTTGTGTATAAGCTTCTGCTTTAGCCGAATCAGGGATCTGATCCCAAGCGGTCTTGATTGGTAAAAAAACTTCGATCACCTCTTCAATTAACTTAGCGTCATTGTTTCGGCTTGCTTCAGACAAGCGTTCTAGCATAAAGGCATACAAGTCATCGAGGTTGGTCGAAATATCTCCCCCCCTCTCATGATCGAGAGTGTTTTTTAACGAAGTGATAATAGAGGTTGCTTTTGCCATAGGTTTGGCTTTATTAGTGAGGTCATTACGTTCGATACAACCTTTAGCAACAGAAAGGTTTTCTAATGCTGCTTGCATTAAAATTTGCGTGATTTTATGAGGATCGGCGGTGGCTATTTGATCTTTAATACCCACCTGACGATATTGATTAATTCCGTGCTTATACATATTTGATTACTTCCCATAATAACTAACCTAATTGCCCCATAATATAAGACATTTGGTTATTAAGCGCGCCCATTGTTTGGTCAAAGGCCGTATATTTTGCTCGAAGTGTAGATTCGTACTCGTCCATACGCTCTTTTAGCGCAAGGTCAGCATGGTCAAGATCTCGTAGTTGTGACCTGGTCGAATCTTCTCGAGTAGCCAATACACCACCCGATTGCTCAAAACTTTCAACAAAACCGTAGAAAGTATCGACTACACCATTTTCCCCTGCAAAAATTTCGCCAAGTTTATCTAAGTCACCTTCAACCCAATCATTTAACTTTGACTCATCTAAGCTAAGTTTCCCGTCATTATCCATTTCTATGCCAAGCGCATAGAAGGTAGTAATGCGAGTTGCATCATCAGGGTCAGTGTAACCCGTGGTGCTCATACGCCCTAAGCTGTATTTCATAGAACGAAACATCGCGTCACCACTGAGCTCTTTTCGGTTGTTCTCTTCCCCTTCTAATACCTCTGTAGGCTTACTATATTTATCAATCGCACTAATAATTTTGTTATATGCGTCAACAAAGCTTTTTACACTCTCTACTGCAGCGCTATCGTTTGGTTTAACTTCCAAACTCGCGCTGGAGGTTGTCAAAGAATTGGCGGTAATGGTAATTCCACTGACAACATCTTTAAAGGTATTCGTGTCACTGGTAGCCTCAATCCCGTTTATCGAGATTTTGGCGTTAGAAGCACTTTCGGTAACTTGAACATCGGCAACCAAAGCATCTAAATCAGCATTTACTGCACCAGTAGAAGTAATTCGTAAATCATTAGGATTACCATTACTGGGATCGGCATCATCATCCGCTCCTGTTTTTGCTGAATCAAAAACCAAACGAGTTCCGGTACCTGTATTTACAAGGTTGGCGGTAACCCCGTAATTACCAGTGGCATTATTAATAGCGTCTCTCAAGTCAGACAAGCGCATACCTGCTGTCACTTCAACAGTAAAGCTTTCTTCATCTGCCCCGCTGCCCGCGGAAAAAGTAAGTTCACCGGCGTCAGTTGCAATCACCGTATTCGAAGCAGCATACTCCGTTTGGCCAGCCGCTCTAGACCCTTGAGCAACCGACAATACTTCAACGTCGTAACGACCATTCACAGCATCATCAGCTAATGAAACATTAAATGCACCGCTTGCAGAGCTACTTGGGTCGCTCGATTCATCATCATCTGCAGAAACACTTGATACTAGTGTTCCGTCTACGTAGGCAGAACGAGGGAAAAAAGTACTAGGCTCTTTAGCTTTATCCAAGATATCTTTGAACGCGCTCATCGCCGACTTCACCGCCCCGACAGCTGATAGAGTAACATCCAAAGTATCTCGCCGCTCTTGCAAACGAGCTTCTTGAGGCACTCGCATCGCTTCAATAGAAACTTCAATCAATGCTTCGAGATCTAAGCCACTACCAATACCTGCTGCTGTAATTCCACTCATTACGCTCACCTACATAGTAAAAACTAAACCAATTGATCGACAAATAAGCCAGTGGTCTCACCAATCGCATCCTGGAACTTTCTTAAGCGCTCTTCCAGCTGACGATATTCTTCACTAGGGATCTCCCTAATTAACTCATCAGTAGAACGATTCAAAACCGAAGTAAAAAACTGACCATCTCGCTCATCAACTACAAACTTCACATCTCGGTCTTGCACTTCCAAAATTTGATTAATCGACTTAACCACATCTTCAACCGATGCTTTATCTTGATCTTTCTCTACGCGTTCTGCCGCTTGCTGTTTCGCAGCCTCATTTTCTTCTAGAAGCGATTTTCGGGCCAACTCTATATTACTAGCAGGAAAAATAGAGTCTTCCGCGCCCTTAACCGGCTCAATTTGTTTCAGTTCTGGGCGTTCCGTCGCCGCTGCAGTAGAAGCAGAAAACGCCGTAATACTATTTACATTGCCTTCCATATCTGACTCCTTAAACGAAGCAAGCCACACCTAAGTATAAGTGCGGCTGCGTCTTTCTACCTACTAAAATTTTAACTATACGAGAGCTAGCGCAGCCTGTGGGCGTTGGTTTGCTTGAGCTAGAATTGAAGTACTAGTTTGTTGTAAAATCTGATTTTTAGTTAATTCTGCCGTTTCTTTGGCAAAATCAGTATCTTTAATTCGCGAACGAGCACCAGATACGTTTTCAGAAATATTCGATAAGTTACGAATTGTTGACTGGAATCGATTTTGAATCGCACCTAAATCAGCACGTTCAGCATCAACTTGTTTCAATGCAGAGTCAATTTTCGCCATCGCTGCAGAAGCTCCGCCCGCAGATGTAACACTGATAGCATCCACATCTAGACCAGCAGCAGTAATGGTTGTTCCAATCGCTACAGTAATTTTTTCACCCGCATTTGCACCTACTAAAAAGCTTGCATTATAACTTCCATCAAGCAAATTAGTTCCCCCGAAATTGGTAGTATCACCAACACGAGTAATCTCAGCTTTTAATTGACTAACTTCAGATTGAAGCGCTAAGCGGTCATCTGTGTTATTCACCCCGTCTTGAGACTGAACTGCTAGTACGCGCATGCGTTGTAGCATGGTGGTAACTTCATCCATTGCCCCTTCAGCGGTTTGCGCTACAGAGATACCATCTTGAGCATTCATTACCGCGCGATCCAAGCCTTGGATCTGTGAGGTCATGCGGTTTGAAATTTGTAGACCTGCTGCATCATCCTTAGCACTATTGATACGAAAACCAGAACTTAAACGCTGATAAGCAGTATCAAGGCCATTGCCAGAATTGTACAGTTGACGTTGTGCGTTCAATGACGACACATTACTATTTACGACTAATGCCATAATTTGAGCCTCCTAAATTAAAATCATCCTGACTTTTCTGAACCCATCAAGACAATTGACACCATATCTAAGTTGTTGAACCCTCGGCTGAACCTAACCAAGACAACTTTAAAATGGACCAAAGTTTTATTAACTTCAGTTTCTGTAGCGGCAGTAGTAAAGAAAGCTTTAGGAATTTTTTAAAAAAAGAGGAAAAAACTTGCCACCCTAGCGGCAAAGCCCGTCACCATGGGCCTTTAGCAACACACAAAATATTTTTAGCTAAGCATAAAACTAGATGCTGTATTTACCGATTAAACAAAATGGCCAAGTAGCTCACTAACAATTGTTCAAAAAAAACACTATAATTAGCGCCATAAACACGAAGTCAAAAAAACATCGAAAAATTTGGCACATACATTGCTTTATTTACAATGCAGTCTGAACCGCTGCGAAAAAATGGCCAAGCGTGCTATCCACACACTTGACCATGTCGCTCGAAACGATAGGAGATGAGAGCGAAACTAGAGCGCATTTTTATAATAAAGGAATTGAGCCTCCTAAAATAATCATCGCGCTTACTGCAGTCTGAGGACGGTGGATTGAACCCCCACCGTCCTTTCTTTTTATTATCCAAGTAGAGATAGTGCAGCCTGAGGACGTTGATTTGCTTGAGCCAAAATCGTAGTCGAGGTTTGTTGCAAGATCTGGTTCTTGGTCAAATTTGCAGTTTCTTTTGCAAAATCGGTATCTTTAATACGTGAACGAGCTGCTGTTACATTCTCCGAGATATTCGATAGATTGCGAATGGTAGATTGGAAACGGTTTTGTACCGCACCTAAGTTCGCACGTTCTTCATCAATCGCCTTCAGTGCCGAGTCAATTGCAGCCATCGCTGTACTCGCTCCTGCAGCAGAGGTAACAGATACAGTATTAATACCTAAACCAGTTTGAGTAACCGAGGTTGCAATAGAGACTTGAATGTTCTCACCGGCATTTGCCCCTACCAAGAAATTCGCACTATAAGAACCGTTGAGCAACGAAATGCCCCCAAACTTAGTGGTAGTTCCAACTCGGCTAATTTCTGCTTTTAATTGGCTTACTTCAGATTGAAGGGCAACACGGTCATCAGTATTATTCACACCATCTTGCGACTGAATCGCCAATACTCGCATACGTTGCAACATATTGGTTACTTCATCCATTGCACCTTCAGCAGTTTGCGCCACAGAAATACCATCTTGGGCATTCATTACTGCACGGTCTAAACCTTGAATTTGAGTAGTAAAACGGTTAGAAATTTGTAGACCAGCAGCATCGTCTTTCGCACTGTTAATACGGAAGCCAGATGACAAACGTTGGAATGCGGTATCTAAACCATTACCTGAGTTATAAAGTTGACGCTGTGCATTTATTGATGACACATTAGTATTAACATATAAAGCCATGATATTTCTCCTATCTATATTTAACCATTAATAGGTTTTAATTCTTGTCAGTTATTATTTTGTTTCTGACTTACCCTATTTAACGGCCTTACCTCAATAATCTTTAGCAATTTTTTTAATTTGTTTTAATTCATCTAAACTAAAAAGGGTGCTTCATTATTGAAGCACCCTTTTTAACGACAAATGAGAGAAAATCTTTAGCTTTTTATTAAAAATTTATCGAAACAAACAAATTAAAATCCCAAACAAGATCAGTTTATCGGCAAGCTTCCGATAAACTTTAATACTAAATATAATTAAATAAAGATAACTGACTCACCCGACTATAGGCAGCGTAGGAGGTATTCAAGGCTAGCTCTGCTTTTTGTAGGTCACTCACTGCCTCAGCAAAGTCCACTTCACTTAAGCTGGCACGTGAAGATTTATTCACAATATCCATAGACTGAGCGGCAGACTTAACTGAATCTAAGGCGTTACCGCGTGCACCAATTGAGCCTAGTGTTAAGCCGATCTTTTCCATAGCATTATCTAAACCTACAATGAAATCGTTCTGAGCCTCAGAAAAATCAACACCTTGTACAGTAGGGTCTTCTAAGGCGCGAATAAAGTCGCCCATCATATTAAATACATTTTCTTTAGTCGGCGGTGCCAATTCAAAACTTTCAGTAGCACCGGCTGCTCCGGTAACAGTAATAGCCAAACCGTTAAAGTTAATTGCCTGGCCATCAACATAATCACCAGTTACAGGGGCACCAAAGAAGCACCACCACTGTCTAATATTTCATAGGTATCAGGTGCACCAGCTGTTGTTTGTACCTGAAAGGTATTATTAGCAGGAGTAATTGGATCATAGTTTTGATTGTAAAATGAATCATAACTCCGTTGACTCTCTACAACAGTTGAAATATTGGCACTGGTATCGTTGGTTTTAAAACGTTCAAACACATTATCAAATACTTCTTTACCTGTATCATTACTTTGAATATAAACTGAACCAGAAACTTTTAATTCGTTTTCACCAGAATCCCCCTGGTAGGTATACTTACTTCCGTCATAAGCATAGGTTTGTTTATGCGTTTGAAAACCTGAAAAAACGTAACTACCATCAGCATTTTGGCTATTGGCAAAGTCCAACAATTGAGCTTGGATTTGTCTTAGCTCCTTAGCTAGGGAATCTCGTTCCGACTGACCATTAATGCCATCACCACTTTGAATGCCAAGAACCCTTGCTCGTTGCATGGCTGTGGTCATCCCTCCAAGTACCGATTCTTCAAAATTAAGCGCACTTTCTAATAGCGTACCATTTTTTAAATGCTGCTCAGTCAAGGTGATTTCAGTGCTCAAAAACATGGTTTTACTCATGTCAGAAGGACCGTCTGCCGAGGTGAGTAAACGCTTGTTGGTCATTAAATGCAGATTAGTTTTCTGCACTTGTTCTTGGCCATTAAGTACACCTTGCAAGGAATTTCGATATAGATTAATACTAGATACTCGCATACCTTAATTACCTCACTGAGCTTAATAGTGTTTGAAAGGTTTCTTGAGCGGCACTAATCACCTGTGCCGAGGCTGCATAAGCTTGTTGAAAGCGAATTAAATTGGACGCTTCTTCATCAAGGTTTACCCCCGATATGGAATTATGTCGCAGAGTGCTTTGTTCCAACAAAGAGCTTGCGGCGGCCGTCGCCACACGAGCTTCACTGGTTTTGCCACCAATAAAGCTCACTACGCTGGCATAAGCATCGTTCATGGTCATCTTATTATCACCACCAGTGGCCAAACTCTTTCTCACTAAGTCTTGTTGCTGTAAATCAACGAAACGTAGTGCGTTGTAGTTATCGTTAAAGCCTTCGGTATTGTAGCCCATGGTAAAAACATCGCCTTCCTGCACATCACCATCAATGTTAATGTCATAACCAGGGCTTAAGGCAGGTACCGCATTAGCAAACAACTGCTGACCACCACTAGATGCCGGCGCAGTAGCCATTAAAGTGCCGCTGCCATCATAGATCTCAAAATCGCCGGCGGCGTTAACCCTAACCTCTGCTGGACCATTTACGTCATATCCACCGGGTAAGGTGAAATCAGATGTTGCGGGGTCGGTGTCGTAGATGGAATCAATAGAAATTGCTGCATTACCGCGGTTATTTAACTCTGACTCCACTCTTATGGGAGATGCTAAAGCCAAACGCTCGGGCTGACTCATACTCACCGCCATGGCGGCCGCAGCATCGCGAGTCGGTTGAATAAGATGACGGTCGCCTGCGGCGAAAGGCCCCGCAGAAAAATCTAAATCTAAGCCATCGAGTTGAAAATTACTCGGCGGAATACTGCCACTAACAGCGGCTTCGATAGGCTGATCTCCTTCGTAGCGCTGAATTTCAAAGGTGGTGGCCGAAGTGAAAGTGACTCGATAATCATAGGGCGTCACCTCGCTGCCACTGCCAGGAATAAAAGAACCGCTAATAGCGCCTGCAGCGGTATTAGTAGAAAACTCTTTACCGCTAAAAGTAGGCAGGGTAAAAATATCACCACCAAGGTCACCATTTAAGTCCATTCCCAAGTGGTTTTGGCTGTTGAAAGCATCACTCATGGCTATCGATAGCTGACCAAGCTGATTACGGCTAGTATCTAAAGTCGTTTTACGATATTCCATTAAACCGCCCACTGTAGAACCAATATCTTCGCGGCCAATAATGCGAGCAGAGCCAGACAAGGACAAAGTCATTTCTTTTTGAGTGGTATCGGGGTCACCGTCAGCTACTGCCAAAATAGCCTTATCATCTTGTAAAACCAAGGCTTGGCCAGAGCGCATAAATACCAAGGTGGAGCCGTCATCTTGGGCAATAGTGTTAATATCCACCAGTTCGGCTAACTCTTTAATCGCTTGGTCGCGTTTATCTGCCAGTGTCGCGACTTTACCATCTAAAGGATTAAGGCCACCGGCAGAGATGATTTCTTTATTAATTTCAGCGATATTGGTAATTAGCGCATTGGCCTCGTTCACTTTTTCAGTGATGTCTTGGCTGAGGTTTTTTTCTTGAATTTGATACTGTTCGTTCAGCGTACGGTAGCGCTCAGTTAAGGCATTGAATTGAGAAAGCGCCAATTCACGAGTAGATAGTGCAGTAGGGTTATCTGTAGTGGCGTGCAATTGAGTAAAGGTATCATCAAACTTGCTACTTAAGGCCAAGGCATCATCACTTAAAATCGTGTCGATGTAACTCACCGATTCTAAATAGGCATTACGGTTAGCTAAGGTTGAAGTATCACGGAACATCTGCGCTTGAGCGAAGCCATTGAGTACTCGCTCGGTATAACCTTCGCGTAAGCCGCCGAGCACATCAGCTGTATAAAAAGTGCGCTGTAAGCTGTAACCCGGTGTATTAACGTTGGCAATGTTATTACCGGTGGTCATCAATAAACGTTGATGTGCAGCAATACCAGAGGAGCCAATGGTTAATAAGTCATTCATTGCCATCTATTGTTACTCCCCTTCCACCAGTTCGTCACGAAATTCTGAAAAATGCTGGCTATCCAAAATTTGACCAATTTTATTGGCATACTGCGGATCGGTTGCATAACCCGCCGCTTGCAATTCTTTGGCGTATTGCTTGGCATCATGGCCTTGTGCGAGGGCTTGTTGATAACGAGGCCCCTCAACAAACGATAGGTAGTCTTTAACACTTTCTTCAAATGAAGAGTAAGAACGAAAAGCGGCCTGCTCTCGACGGGCTTGTCCATCTCGATACTCTAAAGTGCTTACCACAGCTTTATCTCCTTGCCAGCGACTATCTGCTTTAATGCCAAATAAATTGTAACTGCTAGAACCATCTCGATTGGCGATGACCTTTTTACCCCAGCCCGACTCTAGTGCTGCCTGAGCGACAATCGCTAAGGGTTCGATGCCTTTTTCTGCGGCCCATTTCTTAGCTACCGGTAAAATCGTCTCAATAAAGGCAGCAGGAGAGGCAAAACTTTGCCGTTTTTCTGTGGCACTATTTGCCTCTAATTCAGGGCTAGCTGATAATTTGGGCTTTTTCGCTAAAGTTTTACTTTCATCAGCCGTTACCCTAGTCGATAGAGCAATATTCTTGCCATTTTCACTTTCTGCCTGAGAAGAACGTTTTTGCAAATCAATGTTTTGCCCACCACGAAGCACCGAAGCCGGTGTAACGTTCGCAGCAGCAGGATTTAACTGAGCCACAATCAGGTCGGCTAGACCTAAAGCCCCCGACGATGACAACTCTAAGGCCATTTGATTGTCATGCATGTCACGATAAGTTTGGGTATGGCGGTTATTTAAAGGTGAATCACTCTCAAATAAGGCATTACTTTTACGCATCTGCTTCATTAGCATTTGCATAAACAAAGACTCAAATTGGCTAGCAACCTGCTTTAAAGCTTTGTTGGGATCCTTTTGCGCAGCACTTCGCAACTCATCCAGACTGGCTAAATCGTGATAATTTGCTGATTGTTTGACTGCATCCATCGCCATATTAAATCACCAATAACTCGCCTTGGATGGCGCCAGCTTGTTTCAGCGCCTCCAAAATAGAGACCAAGTCGCCCGGAGCCACCCCTACTCGGTTTACCGCACGCACAAGGTCATCCAAAGACGCACCGGGGTCAAAATTAAACATACGGGAGTCTTCTTGAGTCGCTTCAATGGTGCTTACAGTGGTTTGTACCGTCTCTCCATCTGAGAATGGATTAGGCTGAGAAATCACCGGGGTTTCTGAAATTTTCACGGTTAAACCACCGTGGGTAATGGCGGCAGGCAACAAGCGAACATCTTTGCCAATCACAATGGTACCGGTTCGTGAGTTAACAATAATCTTGGCCGATTCTGAAGCAGGCTCAAAACTCAAGTTTTCCAAAGTCGATAAATAAGCCACTCGCTGACCGGGATCTCGAGGAGCAAATACTTGTACCGAAGCGGCATCCATTGGCGTTGCTGTATTAGGGCCAACCAGATTGTTGATAGTATCGGCTAAACGTTTAGCGGTGGTAAAATCAGAACGTTTCAAATTGAAGGTAATGGTATCACCGCTCATAAAGGGCGAAGGCACCGCGCGTTCAACAATGGCACCATTGGGAATGCGCCCCACTGTAGGGGTATTAGAAATAACTTTAGAGCCATCGGCCCCTTCAGCGCCAAAACCGCCCACCACTAAACTGCCCTGTGCTAGCGCATAAACTTCACCATCAGCACCTTTTAAAAAGGTTTGAATTAAGCTGCCGCCGCGCAAGCTTTTGGCTTCACCAATGGCCGATACCGTGATGTCAATAGTTTGACCCGGCTTAACAAAGGCCGGAAGCTCAGCGTGTACCGCCACTGGCGCCACGTTTTTAATTTTTAGGTTAGTACCCGGAGGCACAGTAATGCCGAAGTTACGTAACATGGTGGCGAAAGACTGCTTAGCAAAATCACTGTTCTTTTCACCAGTGCCGGGTAAACCCACCACTAAACCGTAGCCCGTTAATTGGTTAGAGCGCACGCCAGCCACATTAGCCACATCTTTTACTCGTGCGGCACTAGCAGTATTCGCCAACACAGACAAACCGAAAATCAATACAAAAATGCTACGCTTCAACATGGCGCTACTCCTCAACGTTTAGGCTTCAAAAAGGCCAAACTGGGCCATTAAAGAATTTAGACAACCACCCCTGCTCGGTGGTATTAGCAAAGTCCCCGGTGCCACCGTACTGAATACGAGCATTGGCAATACGCAACGAGGTAATGGTGTTATCAGGTGACACGTCTTCTGGGCGAATAATACCGGTAAGCCGAATGTACTCGTTGCCGTTATTCAACATTAACCATTTCTCGCCACTGATGATTAGATTGCCGTTAGCCAATACGCGAATTACATTTACCGAAATATTGCCGTTCAAGCTGTTACTTTGAGCAGCATCGGCTGCACCAGCAAAGGCACTACTTTGGCCAAGACCTAATTCTATGGGGTTACCACCAATGGTAGCCACTCCGCCTGGAACGGTGATTTGATCGAGATTGAAATTCTTGTCTTTAGCTAAATCATTACTGGCTGACTTACTGGCTTGGGTTCGCTCAGCCAAGTTCACTACAATAATGTCACCCACTCGGTGGGCCTTTTTGTCAGAATACAAGTTGTTTGCCTGATCTTGGGCAAATAACGAACCGGTTATTTTCGCTTCAACGGGCACTTCTTCTGGATAAACTGGGGCAAACTCAGGGTCATCTGGCACCACTGCGGTATTCATACTGGCGCATCCGGCGATTGCCAAACAGCTTGCGATTACTAATAGTTTATTCATGAACTATCCCTCTCTACGTCTTATCTACAGTTGCTGCGTTGCGAAGTTCAACATTTGGTCTACTGTAGAAATCACTTTAGAGTTCATTTCGTAAACACGCTGTGCTTCAATCAAGTTAACCAACTCTTCGGTTACGTTAACGTTGGAGGTTTCCAGCGAGCCTTGACGAATCGCGCCCAAACCATTTTCAGCAGCAATACCATTTTGTGGGGCGCCACTGGCTCCCGTTTCCAAATAGAGGTTTTGACCGCGAGGCTCTAAACCCGATGGATTAACGAAATCGGTAATAGTGATTTGACCAATGACTTGGCTATCGGTTTGTCCCGGTAAGCGGACACTCACTTCACCATCTTCACCCACAGTAAAGCTTTGCGCATCTTCTGGCACTTGAATTTCAGGTTGCAAAGGGTAACCCGCACCAGGGGTAACAATGGTGCCTTCATCATTTAGACCAAATTGGCCATTGCGGGTATAAGCGGTGGTGCCATCAGGCATCAGTACTTCAAAAAAACCGCGCCCATCAATCATCAAATCAAAGGCATTGTCAGTGGTTTGCACATTGCCTTGCTCATGGTTTTTTTGAGTGGCGATCACCTTGGCACCGGCACCAATCATCAAACCCGAGGGCATGCGAGTATTCTGAGAAGAACGTCCGCCAGGTTGATTGATAGTTTGGTAAAGCAAATCTTCAAACACCGCTCGACTTTTCTTATACCCCACCGTACTGGCATTGGCTAAGTTGTTAGAAATAACCGATACGTTGGTTTGTTGGGCATCTAGGCCGGTTTTACTGATCCATAACGCGGGATGCATAATACGCTCCTTATTCCTAACTTAATCGCAACAGATTGTTGGTAGCTTTATCGTTGTCTTCAGCCGCTTTCATCATTTTGATTTGCATTTCAAATTGACGCTGCATGCTGATCATATGTGTCATCTCTTGCACTGGATTAACGTTACTGCTTTCCAGCGCGCCCTTTACCAACTCAACAGTGGCATCAGCTTGATAAGCTTGGCCGGAGGTTGAGCGAAACAGACCATCGTTACCTTTGGTTAAATCACCAGCAAAAGGCTTACTCAATTTAATTCGACCGATTTCTTCTAAGGCGTCCGCAGGTGCCCCTTCGGGACGAATTTCAATAGTGCCATCTTCATTTATTTCTAGCTTTTCGAGAGGAAGAGGAATAACGATCGGCCCACCTTGGTCACCCAGCACCGCCTGCCCTTGCATGGTTTGTAGTACCCCTGCAGCAGACACGGTAAAATTACCATTGCGGGTTAAGGCTTCTTGGCCGTCTTTATCCTGAACAGAAATCCAACCCTCACCTTTGATCGCAACATCTAAATCTCGGCCGGTAGTTTTAAGTAGGCCATCGCCAAAATTCTGAGTTGGGCGTTCAGTCATCGCAAATACTCGAGACGGCATGCCAGGGCCAAATGCCTGCATTGCACGCGCGTTCTCGATGTCGGCCTTAAAGCCAGTAGTATTAGCGTTTGCTAAGTTATTACCGCGAACCGCAAGAGAATTCATATTCTGCTTGGCGCCGGTCATCGATATATAAAGTAGTTGGTCCATTTCTTTTCCTTCGTCAATTAGCTGACTCAATAGATTTAACAGCAAATATAATGCCAAAGAAGAAAAACGGTTTTACGAAGAAGATAAACAGCAATAAAATAAATAAACTAAAAAGGCAGCCTAAGCTGCCTTTTTTAATTCAGAGCGCTTAATTAACGGATCTGAATAATGGTTTGCTGTAGCGTTGAGTTAACTTCTAAAGCACGGGAGTTAGCTTGGAAGTTACGCTGAGCACTAATCAAGTTAACTAGCTGTTCGGTCAAGTTAACGTTGGCCTGCTCTAACGAGGCAGAGTTAATCTTACCAAAGGTGCCTGAGTTAGCTTCCCCGGCAATCGCTTCACCACTCAATTGAGTTTGTTGCCACGAAGTATCGCCAATTTGCGACAGACCTTGGTTGTTGGCAAATTTGGCAATCGCCACCTTCGCAATATTGTCGGTTTGGCCATTACTGTATGACGCCACCACTAAACCATCGGGACCAATATCAATACCGGTCAATTTACCTACAGTAGAACCATCTTGCGACAAGCTAGATACTTCAAAGGCCGAGTTATATTGGGTTGGGCCATTTAAGTTAAAAGTAATGGTTTGAGTTGGGTCAACTGAGCCCGTTACTGGATCCCAAACACCACCGGGGCCGTTTGGTGGCGCAGTACCCAAAGCGACGGTTTCAATAATCAACGGCGTCGTTGAGGCCAAAGCACCAGAGTTGTCAAAGGTTAAGGTCGCCGATCTGGGGATACTTGGGTTGGCATTACCAGCATTAGGGGTATGTGCCGTACCGCCAGCCACATCTACCGGTTTGCCGTCGATGTAAATTAACTTATGCCAAGTATTGGCGTTCGTATCATCTTTAATAAAGAAAGTTTCAGCAACATGCGAACCACCTTGCGAATCGTATACTGTCACCGACGTCGCTGAGGTATAAGTATTACTATCTGTTGGGTCAAAATCTCCGATGTCATGAGTACTGCCGCTAGAAGGCAAATTAAAGCTCATATCTACCTTACCCGTCATCGTCGGATTACCCACTTCAGCGCTAATTTGAATGGCGTTAGTGGCCGCCATACTCACAGCTGATGGGGTGCCACTATTATTCACGGTGTAACCTTGTAAGTATTGGCCCTGAGAGTTAACAATGAAGTTATCAGCATTTAATTTAAACGCCCCAGCACGAGTAAACTCTCGAGTTTGGGTGGTTAAATCCGATGCAGTAACAAAGAAACCTTCTCCACTAATGGCCATATCTAAGGCATTCTGAGTAAAGTTCAAGCTTCCTTGGTGAAATTGTTGGGCAACATCCACGGTTTTCACCCCGTTACCCACTGCGGTACGAGCATTAGAGAAAATCGATGTGGCATAGACATCGGCAAACTCTGCTCGCGACTCTTTAAAACCAATGGTATTGACGTTAGCAATGTTGTTCGCTGTAACGTCAAGATCCTTTTGCGAGGCATTGATGCCGCTTAGCGCGATATTAAATGACATCTCTCAATCTCCTATCGTTTTACTATTCTTTGTTAGGCTTTGGATACTTCTAAGACATCGCTCATAGCAATGCCGCCCAAACCTTCTAAATTAACCACTACACCAGATGTTCCACCAGCAAGACTGACACTCCCAACGTTGGCATAAGTGGCGGTTGGTAGGCTAATTTCTTTGCCCCCTTGAACCCCATTTACTTTAATGTTGTAGGTGCCTTCTGGCAGAGGCTCCCCATTAGAATCAGTACCATCCCATGAGAAAGGCATATTGCCGCTCCCTTCCCCTAGTTCGATGACTTTCACCGTTTCTCCTGCGGCATTCTCAACAGTCACTTTGACATTAGTGGCAGCAGCATTAGTCACCGCTACACCATCAAAACCCTGGCCTGAGTTATATCCGTAATCTAGAGGAACCAAGACTTTTTGCCCCACTAAGGTCGACGCTTGCAGGGCTGCCGATGAATTCATAATGGAATTCATGGTGTCAAATTTAGTGCCTAGTTCAGCAATACCTTCAGAGGTTTGAAATGATGCCATCTGCGCAATCATTTCTGCATTATCAACCGGCTTACTTGGGTCTTGGTACTGCAACTGCGTGGTTAACAAGGCGAAAAAGTCTTCTTGTCCTAAGGACTGATTGTTGTTGCTTTCAGGAACAACCGACTCAGGCTGCCAGTAATTATTTTGTAGTGGATTAATCGTAGACACAGGCTATTCCTTAACTTTTACCCAAGTTGAGCGTGCTATTTAGCATTTGCTTGGCGGCTTCGGTGACTTGCACATTGGCTTGATAAGAACGTGAAGCACTCATCATGTCTGCCATTTCTTCAATCACATTCACATTAGGTTTGAAGATATAGCCTTCTTCATTCGCCAGCGGGTGTTCTGGGTAATATTCTTTACGTAAAGGAGCATCAGACTCCACAATTCCAGCCACTTTAACTTGTGCAGACTCTAGCTGCCCCTGGCTAGCTTTAGTTAATTCGGCGGCAAATACCGGTTTTCTGGCTCGATAAGTTTGATCAACACTCGAACTAATACTATCGGCATTAGCAAGGTTACTGGCCGTGGTATTCAAACGAACCGACTGTGCTTTCATGGCCGAGGCCGTAATATCAAAAACATTAAAAAAGCTCATTATTGCCCCTTAATTGCCTTGCGCAATCCACTAAATTTGCTCGACAAAAAGTTAATTCCCGCTTGGTACTCAAGGCCATTCTGCATGAAAGCTGTTTTCTCTTTTTGCACGTCAACGGTATTTCCGTCGCCAGTATCGGCCTGGTCTGGCACTCTAAAGCCCAACTCCGAAAACTGATTGCGCCCAGCTTGAATGTGACGTTGATTAGTCACTTGCATAGCGCCACTCTGTTTGCTTTTAGCAGCAGCAAAAGCCTTATTAAAATCAATATCTCGTGCTTTATAGTTGGGTGTGTCCGCATTGGCGATATTACTTGCTATGACTTCAGAGCGACGAGCTCTAACGCCAACGGTATGTTGATGAACGCCTAAAGCTTTATCGAAAGTAATTGCCATATACACCTCACTATAATTTTCACAAAAATTAATTTGCAAAAGCTATGCCAGTGTTTTTTTGACGCTTTAAATAACGGAAGAGAAAGGACTTATCAGCCGAACGGCTGAAACTGCTAGAGGCAAGAAGCCGGCTGGCGGCAAACAAAGCGGCAACAATTGTCCTTTGCTGCCGCCAATAGTTTATTTAAGTTGATACACGATGCCAGGATGACAGCGCAACATATTAAACCGGTCGGTCAAACCGGTAATCGACTCAGAAGCCCCCAACATTAAATAACCATTAGGATTGAGCGCCTGAGCGAACTGATTCAAAATTTTCGATTTCACCTCAGCATTAAAGTAAATAAGCACGTTACGACAAAAGATGATGTCAAACTTACCCATTAATGCATAACTATCAAGCAAATTTAGCGGACGAAAGCTCACGTTTTTACGCACCTTATCATTAACCTTAAAACGGCCATCGCTGGTTGGTTCAAAAAACTGTCTCTTACGTTCCGGCGATAAGCCCCTAGCCAAGGCTAAGGCATCATATTCAGCGCGTTTGCAGTGCTCTAACATCGACGGCGAAATATCGGTGCCAACAACTTGAACGCCCATTGGCAAAGTACCAGGACGTTTTGCTTGATACTCTAGTGCGGTCATCATAATAGAATACGGCTCTTGCCCCGATGAGCTCGCCGCAGACCATATTTTTACTGGGCGAGTAAGCTTACTGTATTCGGGCAATAGCTTATCGGCCAACAATTGAAAAGGATAAGTATCCCTAAACCACAAAGTTTCATTGGTGGTCATGGCATCAACCACCGCCGCACGCAATTCCCTCTCGCGCAAACTCATGGCTTTTTGAACCAATTCAGTCAGACTGGCTATAGAATATTGTGACATTAACGGTGACAGGCGACTCTTAACCAAATACTGCTTGTTATCACCTAAAACAATTCCACATTGCTTCTCTAAAAAGCCACAAAACTGTTTGTATACATCGTCGGTTATGGTTCTCACAAATGCATCCACACTCTCTATAAAGACTTACGAACAGCAGCCGCTAGTTCATCAGGATTAAATTTAGCGATAAAGTCGTTCGCGCCGACCTTATTTACCATGGCTTGGTTAAATACGCCACTTAAAGAAGTGTGCAAAATTATATGTAAATCTTTCAGGTCCGGATGGGCACGTACCTCTGCGGTAAGTGTATAGCCGTCCATTTCTGGCATTTCAATATCAGAAATAACTAAAGCAATTTGGTCGGTAATAGGCCCTTCTTTGGCCATAGAGCAGAGTAACTCATAAGCTTCTCTACCATCTTGGCACAGTAGGGTTTCAACGCCTAAAGAACTTACGGCGCGTTTTACTTGATTTCTGGCGACCGATGAATCATCCACCACCAAAATTTTCTTATCAATATGTACATTAGAAACCGCTTCATCAACGATCTCTTGACTTACAGTTGTATCAACTGGCGAAATTTCATCAAGAATTTTTTCTACATCCAAAATCGAAATGAGCTCATTCTCTACCTCTGTCACCGCGGTTAGATAGTTGAATTTACCCGCCCCTTTAGGGGAGGAAGAATATCTTCCCAGTTGGTATTCACGATGCGCTCAACTGAACCAACCAAAAAGCCCTGAACCGAGCGGTTATATTCAGAGATAATAATAAAACACTTAGACAAATCCTCTATTGGCCGCCCGCCGGTTGCAGAACTCAAATCTATTACCGAAATAGTTTGTCCTCGAATATGAGCAACACCACGGATCACAGGATTTAACTTAGGTAAAGCGGTTAATGGTGGGCACTGCAATACTTCTTTAACTTTAAAAACGTTGATGCCATAGCGCTGTGACCCATTTAACCGAAACAACAACAGCTCTAGGCGGTTTTGCCCTACTAGCTGGGTTCGCTGGTTTACTGAATCTAAAATACCCGCCATATACTCTCACTCCTTAGAAAAGGGGCACTAACCTTGCTTACCCCTATATACTATCGCTTTATTGTCGTTTTTTTGACACCTAACTGCCTAGCATCAACATGTTAAGCATAGACAAAAAAGCCAATTGTTACTTTGCTTTATCGGTATCATATAGGAAATGTTGATAAAAATTGCTTCATCGCTGCTAATATTTTGTTTTAGCCTTACAGCTCACACTAGCGAACTCCATCAACAGCTTGAAAAATCAGCCGAGGAATTTGTTCGCTCGCAAATCAGTAGCGACGCCAGTCAAAAAATTGAACTTACCGCTAACCAACTCGATGACCGGGTCGCCATTCCCCAATGCCCCAGTAATTATAGTTATAGCCTAGCTAACGATGAAGTAAGAAGAAACACCATCGTATTAGTTACCTGCGCCGAGCACATTAACTGGCGGCTGTATATTCCAGTACGCAAACAAGTGTTACTCGCGGCGGTGGTAGCCGCAGCCCCGCTGCAAGAAGGAGCTAGGCTAAACGACCAACAGTTAGAAACCAGCTTTATTCCACAGAATAGATTGCGCGGGAGTTATTTCACCGAGCTCCCTCCTCTATTAGGAGCCAAACTGACTAGAGCGATAAGGAAAGGCCAAATTATAACTGGGCGCGATATTTGCATTATTTGTAAAGGTGACGTTGTAACCATATCCGCTAATATGGGCGGTTTAAAAGTAACCACTCGAGGAACGGCTTTATCAAGTGGTAGCATCGGTGATACCATTAAAGTTAGAAATAGTCAGTCACAACGTTTGGTCACCGGCCGAGTCAAAGCCTTAGGCTTAGTTGAAGTAAAACTTTAAATATTTTCTAAAGTTTTATTAAGGCAAGCCGATAGCTTTATTGAATACGAAAAATTGATTAACTGTGGGGCGCCATTATGGCTTTAAACATTAACAACTTAGGTGGAAACCGTCCTAGTCAACTAGATGCCAATAGAGTATCTGACAAAGGTACGAAAACTAGCGCTGAACAAGGTTCAAACGCTACTTCTGCTGTAGCCCAGGATTCAGTTATGCTTACTAACGAAGCACAACAACTCAGCCGTATTCAGCAGAATTTGCTCAGTGACTCTGACAGCAGAAGTTCAAAACTAGAGTCAATCAAGCAAGCTGTGGCCGATGGAAGCTATCAAATAGATGCTAACCGAGTTGCCCAAAAAATGGGTGACTTTGAAAGCGAGTTTAATAAAGCGCTAGGATAGTTAGCCTATGATCGCCACCCTACTGAATACCCAAGAGCAGCAATTACAATTGCTGCTTTCTCTTTTGCAACAAGAAAAACGGGCGCTTGAGCAAGACGACAGCACCGGGCTACTGGCTATTGCGCAGCAAAAAGAGCAAATACTGTCGGCGATTATCGAGCTAGATAAGCAAATAGAAAACTCGGCCGATAAACACCAGCTCAGCAGTGATGCCAAACTAGCCAAACAAGTGGCCCATACGCAGCAGTTGCTAGAGCAGTGCCAAACACTGAATGCCGTTAATGGTGAAATCATTAAAACTAGCCAAGAAAAAGTGCGTCAGCTAAGCGCAGTTATCGATCAACTACAAAACCAAAATGCCTCTACCTACGATAAGCTAGGTAAAAAACACAGTTCGCAACGCAT
The DNA here is from genome assembly GCF_001420915.1 of Agarivorans gilvus. Lineage (NCBI taxonomy): Bacteria > Pseudomonadati > Pseudomonadota > Gammaproteobacteria > Alteromonadales > Alteromonadaceae > Agarivorans > Agarivorans gilvus. The sequence goes on from NZ_CP013021.1 coordinate 1,023,894, forward strand.
GGGCAAAGGCTTTAAAGCTTAAGCAAGCGTTTTACTAACTCTCCTATATTGTTATTTAATAAGCTCACTTTTTTAAAAATATAAAAAACCCCAAATCATATCGGATGATTTGGGGGAGTTACGAATAGACGATTAAACTAAAACTAGCCTCGCTCTCCTGCAGACATACGACTATTGGCTTGTTTACGCGCCTCAATAATCATCACGCCATCTCGCTTAACCGGCTCGGGAACCTTACTTTGATATACCTCGTTAGGAATGAGCTCCTGAGCGGAAGCCACCACCACCTTCGATTGTGCACCAACAATTCGTACATTCACTAAAACGCCGTTAGTGGATTTACTAAAGGTCCCTACCAGTAAATATTCGATCGGTAAACGCTTGGATAATTCGTTAACATTACGGCTATAAACAAAATCCCCTTCCGGAGTCACCCGTATAAAGCCCGTCGTTTTATAATCTATGACTGAAAAACCATTTTGCTGCATTTCATAGACAAAACTTTCTGCCAACTGCATACCAAACACGTCAGTGCTTTTAAAATCATCCAAAGGAACAAAGGACGCCACCCCTATCGGAGTGTCAGCATTAACATAGTGAGAACTAGAAACCAGTCGCTGCGACATGGCATTCACATAATCGGTGAGAGAATGTTCTACAGCCTTATCAGAGAGATCTACGCTGGAAGTATTAAGAGTTCGGCGCGGAGAGCTGCTTAGAAATAACTGGCCACTCTCATCAACGACGCCTTCAAGGTAATGTGCGTTATGAGCATGGGCAACATTGTGCGCCGAGCCATCATACACCATTACTTTTTGCATTGATGGTGTATTAGAGCAGCCCACCAATAATGAAGTGGCCAGAGCCACTAGAGTCATACCTTTCATATCCGGTCCTTAATCGTCTATTACGCCTTAATTATCGGCTTGAAAGGTAAAATCTTTACTAGAATTGAATGGTTTTTTGGCTCTCTAGATGGCGCGTTGGGGCCATAGACATAGTGACTCGGTACACATCTCTAAAATCGAGTTGTAGCTCAGTGACATACACATCATCTACCGAATAAGATTTCACTACCTTAGCACCACGAATCACCCCAGCAACAGAAGCAGCTAAACGCTCGTTACCCAATACTAAGTCGCTAACCGTAGAACTACTGTCAATGCGCTGACCATAAACTTGTTCAGATAGCTCTCGATAGGCATCTAGCTTAGACGCCTTCATGGCATGTAACTGCTTACTTGCTAAATCAGCGCCGCGTTGCTGGCTAATCGGAGCATACCCCACGGCATTAACAATAGTAAAATCACCTGGTGGTTGATAAGTCCACTCCACCTGTTGAATTTGGGTACGCGGAGAGCAAGCAATCAACAACAAAACAGCAAGGCTGCTAAACCAAAATTTAAAGTACAGATTGTTCATGACGCTGCAAGCTCCCATTCACACTAGTGACACGTGGCGAAGTGGCCCCCGCACTATTTGGAATAAATTGATAGGCCGCAGCCACCACATTTTGACTAGATAACTCAACTAATCGCAGGTTCACGTGGCGACCAGAGTCGGTTCGTTGAAAACTGCCCACCACCACGTAAGTAATTTGCATCTGCTCGCGCAGCAACTGCGCATCTCGCGACAAGGAAAATTCGCCGAAGCCTGGGTCCATTTGTAGCCGGCCAGTTAGCCGAGGCTCGATGGTATGAATACCCTTTTGCGACAAAGCGGCAAACATTGCCTCCGCCACTTGCCGCCCGAAGCTATCACTGCTTTGCAAATTATCTAAATCAACCACCGTGCTAATCGCCACCGTATCCTTTTCGCCCAGCTCCAAATCATCGGTTAACTGTTCCGAAAGCTCATCTACATGGGCGAATAACGCCGCCTCCTGTTGCTCACGAGGCTCAACATAGGGATAATTAGAAACATGATGCAAGCTAGTATTACAGCCTTGTAACACCAGCAACGCTGCCACTAATATTGTATATCGCATACCCTTCTCCTTCTACTAAGCCGACTAAAGCAAAAACCGTTCCAGTCAAAAAAATAACACTTTACTTCAGGTACGGTTATTGCTTAAGCCTGTGCAGGAGGAGCTTATGAAAATACTTATTTTGATGATAGGAATGCTACTTTGCAGTACCAGCCAAGCGGAGTGGTATGAAGCGAAGGGACAGGCAACTATTGTTAACAACCAGATTGACCAAGCACGCAGCACTGCCATGCAAGAAGCAGTTAAACAGTTGCTATTGTATTCTGGTGCCTCTGTCACCAGCATAAGCCAAGTCAACGGTGGTCGGCTTACGCTCGACCAGCTAGAGGTGGTATCTAAAGGTTCACTACACAACCTCACCGTATTAGATGAAGGGCAACAAGGGCAGCAGTTTTACGTGATCTTGCAAGCCGATGTCTTTCCCGAAGCCAGTCAATGTAAAGCCAGCGGTTATAGTAAAAACCTGTTGTTGCTGCCCCCTTACTTAAAGCAACAGCACCAAGCACGAGTCGGCCAGTTACAAGAACTGTCTCCGGCTGTAGAGCAACGAACCTACGACATAGCTAGACAAGTGGGTAAGCAATTTAATATCAAGCATCCACCTAAATTGCCACTCAACTATTACAAACCGGGTGAGCACAACTACAAAGGCATTAAAGATGTCGCCGATCGCTACGGTGCACAGTATTTATTAGGACTAGAAATAGAAAACATATCTTTAGACCGAGTCTATAAACCCAAGGTGATTAACTTTAGCTACCCGCAACGCTACTTTGTTATCAATGCGCGAGTTTATAACGCCATTGATCTAGAAGAAATCTACAACAAACGCTTCTCGGTGAACGCGCCTTGGGAGTTTGACGCTCGTGAGATCATCTCCCCCTACACTGCGGAATTTTGGTTATCAGCCTATGGCCAAACCGTGAATAACACTCTGCAACAGATCCTAGGGGAAGTGGATGCCTTACTTGCTTGCCAGCCATTACAAGGCAGCGTGGTTAAAGTATTAGGTCCTGATCGCTGGCAAATCAATCTCGGTAAGGCCAATCAATTAAATCGCGGCATGTTACTTACCCTAATCCAGCAAAACTACCACTGGGGAGAATGGGACATTCCCCGCCAAGAACAAAGCCTCACCGGCAGTGAGGTACGGATCGAACAGGTCTATCAGGACAGCGCCATTGTGGTGGCGCTAGACCCAAGCATGACCGCCAATATTCAATTAGGCGACCTCGTCAGTAAGCAATAAACCAACGGCTATCAGGCTAAAAAAGCATAAATGTAAAGCCGCTAATTTACCAAGCGGCTTTATGTTTTTTGCCAGACTAATGAGGCTCAACACGCCCTAGGTAAAATTTAGTCAGTGCTAACATCTCAAATCAATCACTTGCAATAAACCATTGGTAAAAAACCACCATTTAAATGGCTAAAAAACACACAAGCACTAGCAAACGCAATTAATGAAATACGCTACTGGCTAACGAAATCAACTATTTCACAGCGAGTATGAAACTCCCCCCTCACTAAGACCTCAAGTAATCTGCTAAGCCGTGATTTCCGTCACCTAAATAACAAGAAAAACAAAGGCATAATAGCCACACTTATTTTAGCAACAACAAATTAACAATGAATAAGCACAACAATAACTAAATGCAGTGTAACGGAGCACTCTCGACTATGAGCTCGGAGATTAATCAATGAAGATGTTTACCAAGACCCTGATCCTGTTTGTATCTATCGCAACCTTTGCCTCGGCAGTGGCTTCCCTATTTACTGCTAATGTCGCTATCAACCAGATGAAAACAGCGCTTTTTGAATCGAGGCAAGACCAGCTCGTATCACTACAAAATGTCACTGCCAGTGCGGTTAACAACTACTCGCAAACCCTCGCTACCCGCATCGTTGATTACTCTCAGCAACCGCAAATTAAGCAATCGGCGGAGCGTTTATATGGCGCATTTTTTCCTTATGCCTTTTTGCAAGGTAAAGAAAACATCATTACTCAGCGCCAAGAATTAAGCCAATACTACCAAACCACTATCGCTTCCTATCTAAAACAACAAGCTCTAGATAATACTTTTAGTCAGCTCGCCAAACCCCAAGAGCTAAACGACCACGCGGTGGCAGTGCAATATAAGTTTTTGCTTAAAACCGATGCCGACTTAAACCATAAAGACAGCGTATTAGATCCCGGCGACGGCACCTCTTTTGCCTTAGCGCATAAAAAGATGCATCAAAACTTGGCTACCTTAATGCAACGCTTTGGTCTGGCCGATGTGGCAATGGTCGCCATCGAAACCTCGCAAGTCTTTTACTCGGCCAAAAAAATGCTCGACTTCGGCACCAATATGCTGGACGGCCCTTACCAAAATACCGGTATGGCTCAAGCCTATAAAATGGCTAAAGACCTACCCCAGGGTGAATACAGTTTTGTAGACTTTCAGTTTTACCCGCCCGCTTATGGCGAGTACTCGGCTTTTTTATCCGCTCCAATATTTGTAGAAGATGAACCCTTCGCTGTTCTAGTGTTTCGAATTAACACTAAACGAATTAGCGAGTTAATGACCTTCAATGGTGAATGGGCCACCTCAGGCTTGGGTGAGCGAGGCGAAGCCTACCTAGTTGGCGACGATGAAATGATCCGTACCAACTCACGTTTATTAATAGAAAACCCTAGCGCGTTTAATAAGGTAGAGAATGCCGCCGAACTACAAGCCGTGCAAAACCTAGGCAGCAACGCCGGTTACACCAAACTATCTTATTCAGCCGTGAATGAAGCCTTAGCGGGTCAGTCTGGCGTGCAACAGTCAAACAACCTGTTTGATCAGCAAAGCATCTTTGCTTACGCCCCGATTAATTTTATTGGCAAGCCTTGGGCGATTATCGCTGAATACAATGTTGATGAAGCCTTAGCGGTCACCAATAGTGTCGCCCACTCTATTTTCATTATGTCGGTGGTGGTCACCTTGGTGATTATTGTTATCTCGTTGGCAGTGAGTATTGCTGTAGCACGCAGCCTAATTACTCCAATTAAACAAACCGGCTCGTCACTGCACGAAATGTCTAGCGGCAATGGCGACCTTACTCTACGCCTTGAGAAAAAAGCCGATAACGAAATTGGCTTCTTGGCAACGGGTTTTAACGCCTTCGTTGAGAAGGTACAAAACTTGGTAAATTCGGCAATGAAGAGTTTTACCGATGTAGAGAGTTCGGTCGACCGCATGACCAGCATTTCAGAGCAAAACCAAAAAGTGGTAGAAGACGAATTAGCCCAAACCGAACTCGTTGCCACTGCGGTGTCTGAGCTTAGCTCCTCAGCGCAAAGTGTTGACGACAGCGCCAAATATGCCGCAGGCGTCACTCAAGACGCTAAAGATAAAGGCGATTTGGCGATGCTCAGCCTTAAACAAACGCTGCACGGCTTTGACCAATTATTTGAACAAATTAAAGAGAGCAGCAGTTCAATTGAAACCCTCGAAAAAGACGTGGGTAACATCACCGCCATTTTAGATGTGATTAAAGGCGTAGCGGCACAAATTAATTTGCTCGCGCTTAATGCTGCCATTGAAGCAGCCCGCGCCGGCGAAGCGGGCCGCGGCTTTGCCGTGGTGGCCGATGAAGTGCGCTCACTAGCAGAGCAAACCCAAAAAAGTACGGTAGAGATTGAGTCCTTGATTGAAGTACTCACCAACTCCACCAGCCAGGCGGTGGGCTCTATCGAGCAAAGCCATGAACTTAGCCAGAAAGGCCGAGAAACCGTCAATGAAACGGCTGAAGCCTTGCAACAAATCGTCGCCTCTATTGATACAGTGAACGAAGTGAATGCACAAATCGCCACCGCCGCCAATGAGCAATCAGCAGTGGCGACCGATTTGTCGGAAAACATTGTGAACATTAAAAATGCCAGCGAACTTAACTCAAACCAAATCCATCAATTGGTTGAAGAGTTCCAGCGCTTAAAAGACCATGCTGCGGAAGTCAATAAACAGTTCTCATCTTTTAAAGTAAACTAAAACACCACAGTGCGAGTCAATCAGCCCAAGCCATGTTAGCTTGGGCTTTTTACTGGCTTAACTAAATAGTATCTATACCCTATGCTATTTAGTTAAGCTAGGGCTATCTGTATGAATTTCATGCAATTAATTAAGCCGCTATTGGCCAACAAGCTCTTTAAAGCGGGTGGTCAGCTCAAGCTTGCCTCCAGAGAAACGGTAAATGGATTGCCAATCATCGCCTACGACTGTGAGCGAGGGAGATGGGCCATGTGATATCAACGTTTGAATTGTCATTGATTGGTAATTCTTCTTACAAAGTCAGAAAACATTATCATCCATGTGCTGGTATTGTCGTTGAGTGCGTCCCTTTGCTTTCTAAATATTTGCGAGTTGTGTTGAATAAGTAGTTATTGATTTCTTGAAAAGGCTTCATATTTTCAACAAAACTTCCTGCATTTAAAATTGTTGTAAAACCATAAGATATTATTATTGATAAACAATAGCTTAGCGCTTACTATTGATAACTAAATCAGGTTTGTTATTAGGTCATTCATTGTTGAGCCGCAGCAATGTTCCAAGGAACGGAAGATTACTTGTTCTCTTCTCTCCTGGATTTATTTAAAAGTAAGTTGTTCTGAATTTGTTGGAGCGTTACTCCATAGATGCGTTGTTCTGGAATTTGCCAGCATGGATTGAGAATAAGGTCGCTCAGTGGCCAAATATGTGGACTTGGCTTCACTTTGAGAGCTTAGTTATTAGCAACAGCTTCTTTTGATGTGGTTTTTTAAGGATAAAAGTTCCATATGAAGAAATTTCTTTTGTCATTCGTGTTAATTGCGTTCTCCGGGCATAGTTTTGCGGCGAAGCCGATCCCTGATGATGTTTTGGTCCAAATAGATAAAACGACTTTTTTTAACTTCTTGAACGAGCGTGTACAACATGAAGTTAAAACGAACGTTTCATTGAAAGAGTTCCGCAAGTCTACCGAAGCGTTCAAAGTTGAGTTTAATAAAAAAACAAATAAAGACGCATTTTTTTGGTATAGCGCTGATCGGCGTTGTTTCCTAAATCAGATTGAACTAACTCAGCAGTCGCGGATCTGATCTGTATCTATATCTGTCGGGTCACCAAACATGGGTAAAGCGAAAGGCAACATCACCAACTGGAAGCTGTACAACAGTGCACTGAAGCAACGCGGCTCATTGACCTTCTGGATGGATGAGAAAGCCATAGAACTATGGAATAACACTGAGCGCAGTGGTCGTCGAGGGCGCAGCCAAACTTACAGTGACACCGCTATCGCAACTGCGCTGATGATTAAAGGCGTATTCAAGTTACCACTGCGTGCTCTTGAAGGCTTCATCAACTCATTGTTTCGCCTGCTCAAGGTCGACTTAAAATCTCCCGATTACAGTTGTATAAGCAAGCGAGCAAAGACTGTTGAAGTCAACTATCGCCTACCTAGCCAAGGTCAAGCGGCTCACCTCGTTATCGATGCTACAGGTCTTAAGGTGTTTGGCGAAGGAGAGTGGAAGGTGCGTAAACACGGCGCTGAAAAGCGTCGAGTCTGGCGAAAACTGCATATGGCAGTAGATGCCCAGAGCCATCAGATAGTGAGTGCTGAGGTCTCGATGGACTGGGTTCACGATAGTGAAGTGTTACCCACCTTGTTGAGACCGCTGCGGCGCAAAGTGAAAGCAGTAAGCGCTGATGGTGCCTATGACACACGGCAGAGCTATCAAGAAGTACAACGTAAGAAGGCTGTTGCACTAATCCCTCCACGCAAGAATGCAGGTATGTGGGAAGCGGGTCACCCACGGAACGTTGCAGTAAAAGCCTTGAAGCAAGGTGAGTTGGAAAACTGGAAACGGGACAATGCTTACCATCTTCGTTCACTATCGGAGACGGCGATGTATCGTTTCAAACAACTGCTTAGCGACAAGTTGAGTCTACGTTGTTACAACGCCCAAGTCGGCGAAATCATGGCCGGAGTGTGCGCGTTGAACAAAATGAGCAGGCTAGGTATGCCTGTTCGTCAGCTAGCTGAATAAAGAGGAAAACGCCTTGAGGTTACTGCGTTCGTTGCACTGAATTGATCAACAAGGCCGCGCTGATCATAAAATTCTTCCTGCCTGGCGAAAATCTCAAGCAGTAGGTTTTATTCCAAACAGTTTCGCTTTTGACATGATACTGAAAAATGGCTATGACATTTCTTACCAACCACAAGCGTTTTATACCGACAGTAAACAGAATTACAAGGACAGCTATTTTAAGTGTGAAGGTGATGCTGCTCGATATGTGAGTAGCATTGTTGATTATATAACGAACCCGATTGACTCATGGCGGGACAACGTTGAACTTAACAAGCAACAATGGGACAAACAAGCGAAGTATCAGGGAACTAATATTCGTCAAATGTGTTATCCCATTGCCTATCCGTTCGTTAAAGACTACGAACAATTCGTTTCTGAGTATTTGTCTCCCCTAGTTGCACAAAACACGGACTTTTTAGCTCGGGAAGCAGAGGCAGACCGACAAGCCCAAATTGCCCATCAGCAGCATGAGAAAGAAATGGCCCGGCAGCGAGAGCTGGAAGCTGAGGCTACTTATAAGGCCGACAAAGAGCGTGAAGCGCAGTTGGTGCGAGAAAGAGAAGCAAAAAAATTAGAGCAAGCGCAACGTCATGCCGCGCGTCTTGCCGCCGCTGTGAGTCGTTGGGAGCATCTTGCCCCACCTTCAGTGCTTAGACAGCATCTTTATTATCCTGATGGTTTGTTAACTGAACAATTATGGGAGATGGCAATTTTTCTCGACCGTTTAAACTCTAAGCCGTCAATTTCATTGAGCCGTGACAGCAAAACGCTTGTGATAAGAAATTCTCGATCAGGAGAGAACTTCAAATGGACTTTTGAAAAGGTGAACACCGGTATTACCGATATTTACTTATTAACCGCTTGGCAAATTGGATTTGACACAATTCGTCCTGAAGACCGGGCTTACGGTCATCTTTTGGCCTTGTATTTTGCGCCGTAAACACACTAATCGTATTTAGGGAAAATGGAATTTATTATTCATTTTGAATAGATAAAGTGAATAATAACAGTTAGGGACAACTATGGAAGTTAATGAATTAAGATTTAGCCGGGAAAAAGCCATTTTATGGGCTTTAATTAGTTTGGTTTTCGTAGCCATTTCCTTATGGGTCGGATTTAATACTTTGATCGGGAAACCAAATTTTTTTGTTATGCAACGCATGCAAAATATTTTAAAGCTTTTGGGTGATTTTTCCGAACTTTTCCCTTTGGTCAATTATTTTATTTCAACAATTGGGTTTTTCTTATTTTCTTGTAGCGCAGTAGTGTTTGGTCGCTGCATTTTTAAAACTAAACCGTTAGCAAGCTTTGACCAACATTCCCTTTTTTGGCTTACCAGAAATCACAAGTACTACGCACAAATCCCACTTGAATCCATTGAATCAGTTGAATTAAGAAATAAAAGAGTAGTGGTTACCTGTATTTCCACAACCAATGAGCTGATCAAGTTTGAATCTAGTGTAATGGTGCTTTCCGGTGTTGAAAATTTCATTGAGCGCCTGCAAGCAGCTGTCGCCGCAACCGGTCATGGTGACCTCAAAACTAGTATTTATTTGGATAAAAGAGAAATCAAAGGCAGAAGAGAAGTTTTGAAAGCTGCTATGTTGTCAGCGAAACTCAGTTTAGAGGAATTCAAAACACGATTAACCCAATCCAAAGTTCTATTATTTGAGAAAGTGCCTCAACACAAGTTAGGAGCCTATTTGAAAGTACTGAGCAGTCGTGGGATCCCCGTTTTCACGGAGACTGCTGAGAATCCCAGAAAACTGTATAAAGCAACAGATTTCAATTTCTTTATTCCTACATCAATTTTTGTGCTACTAGGTTTGACGTTTGAACATGGGGCATCAACTGTAGCTATCTCACTATATTGTCTGACGATCCTTTCTAATAAGGGTCATACGATCTCTTTCGATAAACTATGTATTGTACTCAGTTCATTCTTGTTATTTGCATTCCTTTGGAATAGTGCTCCGGAAGCTTTTGACGCTCTTGAGGCGCAAATAGCGTACTACCTGATGTTCTATAGCGTGTTTGTTTATACCGGTTTTACTTTCAAATGGCTACTGCAAGATAAATTACCCGATTGCCATTTAAATTGGAGATGGCTCTTTATCTTTGGTTCGTTTTACGTGATTTATGCACTTAACAAATATTGTATAGAAACATCGGAACTGAAGATCGAATATCCAAATAGTCAGAAGTCCAGTAGCAGCCTTAGTCGTTGAAACTCACAATATGGGTCAATTCATTATCTACAAAGAAAAACGCAAATTTAGTTTTGTCGTCTAATTGCGTTTTGAGAAACCGGTAGGTGGTCATGTGATCAATCGTCCCTTTAGTTCACTTGTCATAACTAAGGCTTGCACCACAATCAGCAACGATTACTTGATCGGCAGATACTTCCATTGAATCGACTAGTAATTATTATTAATCTGAAAAAACATCTTAGCGTGGTGGTCAAAAAAGAGTATAGGGTATCAAAATAGAGTGCCCTACTTGTATTGAATCAATACAAGCATTATATAGTCATTAGTTAAACTAGCCTAAATTGGAATGACCAGCGAATAAAACCTACTATACCTCAGAAGATATTCGACAACTTGCTAATAAGGTAGGCTTTACAGAATCTAGGTTTACTGGTTCTTCTAAACATAGGACAAGGCGTGTGATTTTGCAGGTACAAATATCAATAAATCCATCGTTAGCATTCAGCTAAAGCTACTACGAGTATTTCTAAAAACTGGCTTGTTTCTTGTCGCTTGCGACAAGGCCAAACTCAATTGTCGTAGAGGCCAGCTCGTACCTCGCTGAAAGAAACCAGTGTTTTGAATAACAGAAAAGGAAGATCCGATAGCAGTGCAGCCGTTAAAAAGTTACCCTTGTGGTACTACCGCAATTTTAATTGGTCTCAATAATAGTAAGAGGACACTTTTTAAGATTTTTACAGTAACTTTTTTCAAAAAAATCCAAATTTGGAACAAACACCAAACAACTGGCCCTTTTCCCTGCGAAGCAGGGCCTGCGTCAAAAAAGAAAGCAAGCCAAAATAGAAGCTTGAATTACGTCGACACCTCGCCGACCGGAAGCGCACTTTATCATAAATATTTATTGACGTCAAGCTATTTTTGTGATTGACCCGCTGCGCGGGATAGGAGTCAGTTGCTATATGATTGTTTTGTAGTCACTTATTCGTTTCGATATTGGCTAAAAATTGGAATTGGTATAAGATATTTAATCCTCTGAGTGTCCCCGTAGTTAAATGGATATAACAAGATCCTCCTAAGATTTAGTTGTAGGTTCGATTCCTACCGGGGACGCCATTTCACTTCTTCTCTTGTATACCAAAAGCTCAATCTAGCCCAGGGCGGGATCGTACTTTGTTAACTAATGTGATCTAATAGCGCCAAACCCTCTGAAATATAGTCACTTTGAACCTTATTGAACACTTATCTGTTGTAGAAGATACTCGATCGGACATCAACCAGAAACACGACCTTATCGATGTTATGTTCCTTGTGATCAGCGCTATCACATCGGGATGCGAAGGTTGGCAATGTCCACTTCCCCATTAATGAGACAGTTCTAAAGTAGAGTTTTCCAGTTTTGCTCGGTAAGCAGCCGGTGGCAAATTACCGAGACTTTCATGGGTTCGTTCTTCGTTGTAATCCAAACGCCAGAACCAAGCCATTTCTCGGACTTGTTCTAGCGATTCAAATAAATACGCATCCAAAAATTCTCGACGGAACGAGCCATTGAAACGTTCCACAAATCCGTTTTGCTGAGGCTTACCTGGCTGGATATAAACCAGTTGAATATGGTGCTGTTCACACCAATCTGTCAGCCTTGCCGAGATAAGCTCAGGCCCGTTATCGACTCGTAATTGAACCGGTAGACTACGCTCAGCTTTAATTTGCTCAAGTACGCGTACAACGCGCTCTGCTGGCAATGAACTATCTACCTCAATGGCAAGGCATTCCCGCGTACCTTCATCTACTACATTAAGTGTGCGGAAGCGTTTCCCGCAATAAAGTCCGTCATGCATAAAATCTAAGGCCCATTGATAGTTGGCTTTCGCTTCAACCTGTAATGGTTGCGCAATTCGCTTCGGTAATACTCGTTTAACCCGCCGTTTAAGGTTGAGTCCCATTTGGCAATACACGCGATAAACGCGCTTATGATTGAATGGATACCCTTTGTAACGCAGTCGGCCAAAGCACTTCCAAAAGCCCGCTCTGGGGGACTTCTTAAGCTCAGAATTCAACGCATCAATGACAGCAGCATCCCTTTGACGCCAATCGACTAATGGCCGGTAATAACTTGAACGGCTGATGTCAGCCAAGGTACAGGCTTTCAGAATGCTCAAGCCGGCACCGACCAATAATTGGGCACAGCTCCGTTTTTCTGCTGTCACCAGCCCTTTTTTGCGAAGAGTTCCTTCATCGCATGGTTTTCCAAACTGACTTCGGCAAATAACTTTTTCAGCTTCGAATTTTCCTCTTCCAACTCTTTGACTCGCTTGAGTTCAGAAGCATCCATGCCACCGTACTTAGATTTCCACTTATAGTACGTGGCGTTACTCATTCCGTGTTTACGACAGATATCTTCGACCTTCATCCCCGCGTCAGCTTCTTTGAGAATGTTGACGATCTGCGTTTCGGTAAAGCGTGATTTTTTCATGGCGTTCTCCTACGTTAATGAGTGTAGAAAACTCCATTTAAATTTGTGTCATTTTAGGGGAAGTGGACAGCAAGACATTGAATTTTATGGAGAAGAAAAGCTCGACTGGTTAAGAAAATATAGGCCTTTCGAGCATGGCATTCCTCGCAGACACACGATAGCTCGCATCTTGCGTTCCGTTGTTGCGGAATCTTTGCTCGAGGCTTTGGCTCTTTGGATAAACGAACAACGAACTACTCAGAACAAGCCCATTATCGCATTTGACGGAAAGGTACTGCGGGGCTCCTATCGTAACGACAAGAAAACAGCATTGCAGTTGGTAACGGCTTACGACACTGAGCGAGGTCTTGTTCTAAGCCAAAAGCCGACTGAGACTAAAAATGGCGAGATAAGCATTGTTCGCCAAATGCTTGATGTTATTAATGTAAAGGGCAGCATTGTCACGGTTGATGCACTGCATTGCCAGCGTGAAACACTAGAAAAAATCAAAGAAAAACAAGCGCATGTGGTTGTCCAGGTAAAAAATAATCAGCCTAAGCTTAGAGCGGCTGTTGTGGAGCAGTTCCAAGCGATTTTTGATGCTGGCAAAGAGAAAATAGTCACCGAAGTCAAAGAGAAAAAACATGGTCGCAGCGAAGAGCGATACGTGTTTCAGCTAAAGGCCAAGTTGCCCGACGACTTAGCGCAGAAATGGCCGACGGTAAGAAGTATCATAGCAGTGGAACGCCATCGTGTGATCAACGGCAAAGGCACAGTCGATACCTCTTACTACATAAGCTCTTTGTCGCCGAATCACAAACTTCTGGGTCACTATATTCGCCAGCATTGGCGGATTGAAAACAGCCAACATTATGTTTTAGATGTTGCTTTTAAAGAAGATAGCTCTCGTATCACTTTAGATGGTGCCGTTGAAAACATCGCGTTGTTTAGACGTTTTGTGATGAATATACTCAAGCAGTGCGAATGTGGTGCGCCGAGCCAAAAAGTGAAGCTGAAGAAAGCGGGCTGGAGCGATGATTATAGGGCAAGAGTCTTCTTTGGGTTATAAATCCATCAAAGTATGCTCCCGCCCTGCAATCTAGCCCACTATTCGCGACTGTTAATATTTCCAGCTATCATTTTGCGCTATAGAAAAAGATATGGTAAACGAGCCCCCAACTTATGTAATTGATATATATAAATATATTTTATTTGCAGACGTTAATAACGCTCCCCTCCTAAGTCTTAGACACAGGTTCGAATCCTGTAGGGGACGCCATTTTCTTCGCGTCATCACATCACTGCGGTTTATTCCCCATTCAGTAAGTACAAAAAAGCCCCGAACGAGTCGAGGCTAGCATCACAATGTAAGCGCTTAAATTTCGCCAGCGCCAGGCATGGCCTTACATACGTAAATGCTTTCTTTGAGGCCTGTTTTGGCTTGGTAATTATCGGCTACCGTCTGACAAACCTTGTCCACCAAACTTGGCGGCATGAGAGCGACCACGCAGCCACCAAAACCTCCACCGGTCATACGTACCCCACCCGCTTCGCCAATCACTTGCTTCACCATCTCAACCAAGCAATCCACTTCAGCAACGGTAATTTCAAAATCGTCACGCATCGATGCATGCGATTGCTCCATTAATACACTCAACTTAGCCATATCATTGGCTTTAAGCGCTGCTGCTGCCGCCAAGGTACGGGCATTTTCGGTAATCACATGACGAGCACGTTTAGCGACGATGGGCTCAAGGCTAGCGCCTTTTTCGGCAAATAAGCTCTCACTCACATCGCGCAAGGAAGCAACACCCAAACCTTTAGCCGCCGCTTCACATTGCTGACGGCGAGTATTGTATTCACTGTCCACCAAACCACGTTTCTTATTGGAGTTAATAATCACCACCGCCATGTCTTCAGGCATCGTTACCGCTTGGGTTTCTAGCGAGCGACAATCAATCAGCAGGGCATGATTTTGTTCACCTTCAGCTGAAATGAGCTGATCCATAATGCCGCAGTTACAACCAACAAATTCGTTTTCGGCCTGCTGGCCAATTAAAGCGAGTTGTTGCTGCGATACATTTAGCTGATATAAAGCTTTAAAGGTTTGGCCAATCACCACTTCTAAAGCGGCCGATGAGCTTAGCCCCGCACCTTGAGGTACATTACCACTCACCGCAATATCGGCCCCAGAAAACTCAAAGCCCTTAGCTTGTAGGCAAGCAATCACTCCACGAATGTAGTTAACCCACATAATCTCTGGCTCAAATTCCAAGGGCTTGCTGATATCAAATTCATTGACTTGGTTTTGATAGTCAACAGCTACCACCCGCACAATGCTGTCATTACGTGGTGAGGCCGCCACCATGGCTTGATAGTCAATGGCACAAGGCAATACAAAGCCGTCATTGTAATCGGTGTGCTCTCCAATTAAGTTCACCCGTCCGGGCGCTTGGATCAGCTTTTCAGGAGCCTTGCCGGTCATTTCGGTAAAGGCTGCAGAAACCTTATCAATAAGTTGTTGTTGGCGTTCTGACATTTCAGGCTCCCCTAGTTAGTTTGTTCTTTGTAATGCACATCGCTTAGCTCACGCAGCTTAGCTGCGGCTTGCTCAGCGGTTAAATCGCGTTGGCTTTCAGCCAGCATTTCATAACCCACCATAAACTTACGTACACTAGCCGAGCGTAATAAGGGTGGATAAAACAAGGCATGTAATTGCCAATGTTCGCTTGAAGTATCACCTTCTTTAAAGAAAGGCGCGTAGTGCCAACCCATTGAGTAAGGGAAAGAGCACTTGAATAAATTATCGTAACGGCTAGTCAGCTTTTTAATTGCTAACGCTAAGTCGTCACGTTGAGCATCACTTAATTCACTGAGACGGCGAATATGAGTTTTAGGCAGCAACATGGTTTCAAAGGGCCATGCTGCCCAATACGGCACTACCGCAAGCCAATGCTCAGTTTCCACTACCACACGCTCTTTTGCCGCCAGCTCTTTGGTCGCATAATCCACCAATAAGTTGCTACCATGCTGTTGATAGTAGTCACGTAGGTGTTGGTCTTTGCGCTCTATTTCGTTAGGCAAAAAGCTGTTAGCCCAAATTTGTCCGTGCGGATGTGGCTGTGAGCATCCCATGGTCTCACCTTTATTTTCAAAGGCTTGAACCCAAAGGTAATCTTTACCCAACTCTTCAATTTGTTCATTCCAGGTATCAATCACCCCGCGGATCGCTGGCAAGGATAATTCAGGCAAAGTTTTGCTGTGATCCGGTGAAAAACAAATCACTCGGCTAAGACCGCGCGCTTCCATACTGGTAAATAGTGGGTCATCGGACTTAGGTACATCCGGCGAATCGGTCATCAAGGCGGCAAAGTCATTAGTAAATACGTAAGTACCTTGATAATCCGGGTTTTTATCTCCAGAAATGCGGGTATTACCAGCACATAAAAAACATTTCTCATCGTAACTGGGCAACTGTTCGGTAGCAGGCGCCTCGTCTTGACCGCTCCAAGGGCGCTTGGCACGGTGCGGCGACACCAAAATCCATTGCCCAGTTAAGGGATTATAGCGGCGGTGCGGATGCTCAGTTGGGTCAAATACTGTGTTCAACATAGTCTTTCATCTCTCCATCAAAGTGTCGGTCAGCACTTTGTAAATATCATCTAATTATTGCTCATAACCCTGCGGGTTATTGGATTGCCAATGCCAAGTATCAGCGCTCATTTCTTCTAATGTTCTAGTCGCTTTCCAGCCTAATAAACGCTCGGCTTTATCGGTGGCCGCCCAACACTCTGCAATATCACCTTGGCGACGCGGACAGATTTGGTAAGCGATGTCTTTACCGCTAGCACTGCTAAACGCCTTTACTACGTCTAATACTGAGCTGCCTTTGCCGGTGCCCAAGTTAAAAATATGCAGACCCGCTTGTTGGCCCACTTTAGTTAAAGCCGCCACGTGCCCGTCGGCTAAATCCATTACATGAATGTAGTCCCGCACTCCGGTGCCATCGGGAGTTGGGTAGTCATCACCAAATACCGACAAGCTTTCACGACGCCCTACCGCTACCTGGGCGATAAATGGCATTAAGTTGTTGGGAATGCCTTGGGGATCTTCACCCATCAATCCACTGGGGTGAGCTCCCACCGGGTTAAAGTAGCGCAATAGCGTCACGCTTAATTCTGGCGCGGCCTTTTGAATATCGGCATAGCATTCTTCAATCATGTACTTACTGCGACCATAAGGGTTGGTAACGGCACCAGTAGGCATGCTTTCATCAATTGGCATTTTAGTTGGTTCACCGTATACCGTGGCAGATGAGCTAAACACCATGCTGTTCACCCCAGCCTTGCGCATCACATCTATCAGCACTAAGGAACCAGACACATTGTTATCGTAGTATTCAAAGGGCTTTTGCACCGACTCCCCTACTGCCTTTAGGCCAGCGAAGTGGATGACTGAATCAATTTTATGTTGCGCAAACACTGTCTCTAATACGGCGCGATCGCGCACATCGCCTTGATAAAAAACCGGGCGGTGTTGGGTTAAACTTTCGATGCGCTTGAGAACCTCTGACTTACTGTTACATAAGTTATCTAAAATAATCGGCTCTACACCTGCTTTGATTAGCTGCACACAGGTATGACTACCGATGTAACCCATACCGCCTGTTACCAACACCTTCTTCATGGTTCTCTCCCAATAAACGCCTGTTCAGGTTTTCAAGTAAGTACTGCTTAGCACAGCCTTGTTAAATTGAATTTAAGCACCAAAGGGAAAACGTTTCCACTATTTTTTTCAACTGCTAATTTTAATCTGTATTTTTTGCGATCAAGATCGCGACAACTGAAAAAATAGCCAGTAAATCATGCTAAAAAAGGCTTTGAATAAGGGTTACTAGAGTAATAACAGCGTATTTCCAGGCTAAACCGACCAACTAAGAGGCTTAACCCTAGACTCTATTTTTGTAAACGATTACCCAGCAGCAATAGTTTAAGAAAGATTAGCGCCCTAGTTCAAACTAGAGTCACTAATCCGCTGCTTTTTGTAGATAAAGCTTCTGCAAACTAGGGCAACAAAAGGATATTGATATGATAAATAATTATAGAAATGGAAACTGCGTGATATTAATCCACAAAATAGCTGAGCTTACACTTGTACGCCAAACTAAAAATAACTAAAATGGCGCGCTTATTGGGCTCCTCGCCTCTCCTCCTTATCAAAGGTAAAAACATGCAGCACATCGTTAGTTTGTTAGAGCGTCAAGCTAAACAACAACCGCAACAGGTCGCATTGAAAATTTGGCGCGATCAAGCCTGGCAATGTTTTTCATGGAAGGATTTTTCTCAGCAATGGACGCAAGTGGCCAAAGGCTTAATTAACTTAGGTCACCAACCGCAACAGGGGGTGGCAATTATGTCGCCGAATATGCCTGAGTGGACCATTGCCGATCTCGGGATATTAGCCGCACGTGGTTGTGTAGTACCTATCTATCCCACCAATACCGTTGAGCAAAGCCAGTACATAGCAGAGGATGCCAACTGCAAAATTTTATTTGTTGGCCAGCAAGAACAACTCGAAATTGGCGTGCAGTTACTCGAATCTGGTAGCATCGAAACCATCGTTTGTTTTGAAACTTGCCTGCGGCCAGCGAATACTAACATACTGAGCTGGAACGAGTTTTTAGCTCTAGGCCAGAACAGCGATAACACAGACTTAGCAACCCGTCGCCAACAAATAAAAATGGACGACCTCGCCACTCTAATTTACACCTCTGGCACCACTGGTGAGCCCAAAGGGGTAATGCTTGATCACGCCAATTTCGCCAGTGCATTTGCCATGCACGACCAACGATTATCCGTGGACAGCAGTGATGTATCGCTGAGCTTTTTACCCTTAAGCCATGTATTTGAGCGCGCTTGGACTTATTACGTCCTTTATCGGGGCGCTAGCAATATCTACTTAGAAGATCCGGCTAAAATCCAAGAAGCACTACCGCGTAGCCAAGCCACTTTGATGTGCAGCGTGCCGCGCCTGTACGAGAAAATTCATTCGGCCATCTTACAAAAAGTGAGCAAAGCCTCTACAGGAAAACAAGCCTTATTTAACTGGGCAATGGAAATTGCCGAGCAAGCCCTAACGCTAAAACAAACTCAGCAACAGCCGAACCTAGTTCACAAGCTGCAATATCGGCTCGCCAATAAGTTGGTGCTAAGTAAGCTACGTGCCATATTCGGCCCCGCTAAATTGCTTCCTTGCTCGGGAGCAAAGTTAGCCGACGACATCAACCACTTCTTCCAATGCCTGAACGTGCCCATTACCTATGGCTACGGCATGACCGAATCAACCGCTACGGTATCTTGTTATACCGAACAGCATAAGTGTCTTGGCAGTATTGGGCAGCCACTGGATGGCCTGCAAGTAAGAATTTCTGAGCAAGGTGAAATTCTGGTTAAAGGCCCAACGGTAATGCGCGGTTATTACAACAAACCCGAAGCCACCGCTGAAACTATGGTTGATGGTTGGCTACATACCGGGGATGCTGGCAATCTTGACGCCGAAGGCAACCTACAGCTTACCGAACGAATTAAAGAATTAATGAAAACCTCGGGCGGCAAATACATTGCACCACAACGGGTTGAAGGCGCATTAATCCGCGAACCATTAATCGAACAAGTGGCCATTATTGCCGATGCCCGTCATTTTGTGTCGGCGCTGATTGTACCGGCCTTTGAAGTCTTGGAGCAGCATGCGAAACAATTAGGCATTAAGTGGCAACACCGTGATGAACTGCTAGAAAACACTGAAATTAAAAACTTAATTCAGAGTCGTTTAAAGCAAGTACAGGCCAATTTGGCCCGCTTTGAACAGGTGAAAAAATTCACTCTGTTACCTAGAGAGTTTTGTATGAAGCAAGGCGAGCTCACCCCAACTTTGAAATTAAGACGAGCGGTAATTGAAAGCCGTTTTGCCGAGCAAATCAGCGCCATGTACGCCGATCCCACTCGCGCTTAAGCAGCACCACACAAAGCAGAATATTAAAGGCGCCTCAGGCGCCTTTATTCTTGCCAGCGTTGCCGCATATTAGCAATGGTTTGCCGACTCACCCCATGCTCGTTGCCATAATTGCCACGACAACAGCGGATAATCAATTTAGCCCCAGTTCGAGCGGCAATGTCTCGGTAAGCCTGCATTTCCCACAGCTCTACAAAAGTATTAGCGACAACTACACTCTTGCCCATCTTTAACTGCTGCTCGGTTTGCTGCTGACACCAAGCGTGCGCGTGGCTCAATTTTTGTGGCTGAAAATGATAATGGCCCTGTTTATCAACAAAAAACATATCCGCTTCTAGGTGCACACCGGGCAAGCTTTTAGCTAGAGTCGATTTGCCGCTGCCGGGTAAACCACGGATTAAGGTCAGCGTCAAAGCGGTTTTGCTCATCTCTGCCCCTCATCTAGAGATAGATTGTTCAAGTAAACAGTAAGGGCTTGCTTACTCACCAAGTCTGACCTCTGCTCTGGCCCAAGCTTCTACTTGCTCCAAAGACTCCAGCTGCTGTAGCTGCTGAAGCGATAGCCTAAGGTTAAGCGGTACACTTAGCTTTATACCGGTTCCTGTATCACCGTGGCCTTGATTTGCATGCGCCTCAACTAACACCTCCAGTTTAATGTCATCCGAGCTTAAACCCTTAAGCTCGGTGCGAGCAAAATAAGCAAACGGCGTGCGCCCTTGACGCTGAATATTATGCATACTAGAAAAGTTATACTGCCCGACAGGAAGCTGAGCGAAGGAAAAATCGGGCTGCAGACTAAGGGCCCATACACGAGCTAACTCTTGCACTGCAAGTTCTTGAATGAATAGCCCTAAATAATGGTCCTGCTGTAAGCGCTGCTCTTCGAACTTAGTCAATACCTCAGGCTGAACAAGATAGTGCGACCAATGATGTTGGGGCAGCTCAAACTCAGTAACGAGGCGATTAGCCAAAACAAGCGAACTAAACAAGCTAGAACCCAAAACCATAAAATATACCCAACAACGCGACCACATAAGACTCTCTTTTATTCTCAGTAAACTGCAAAATAGCAAAAGCATTCGCTTCAAAGAATGTTTGCTAGAAAAATGTGGGGATAGCGACTCAGCCCGCTTTATAAAATCTAAGGAACAGACTGATACCTTACGGAGCACTTAAACGGACTCACTTTCACTGTGCGACTCGACTGGACTGGGGTGACTGGTCAAGTTTAACAGCAAGACCGCAATCAGCACCGCAATGGATATAGAAACCAAACGCATGAACTGTGCAGAGAAAGAATCCGCCCCCTGATGAGAAATTACTTGGTAAGTTAATATGGTGAAGTTATTAAACAACAGCTGGTATACGTCCATACGACAACCACGGCGGATCCCATAACAGGCTAATTGCAAACCACAAAACAAGCTCACACCTAGCAATAACCAATGAGAAACGCCAAACACCACTAACAACATACAAGGTAAGGTGAATAAAATACCGACGGCCGTTGTCACCAAACGATTTCGACCAAAGGTTTGGTGGTCGCTCACCAAGGGACTTCTTATCATATTACCAATGGTGATCGCGATAAGCATGGTCTGAGAGCTACCAATGCCCATTAAAGCGACTAAGACCAGACACAGTGCCGTTGCCTTAAAGGCAATCAAACCAAGATGATGTTCTGGCGCCTTATCTGTTGATTCGGCGGGTAAAATATCCTTTTGCTCACCGGGGAACAGCATAAACGCCAAATAAGTGACCACAATGGCAATGATAAATTTATTGAACATTAACCAAGGTAAACCACTGGTGGATAGGCCCATCTGCTTGGTCATCACCACCATGATAATGATAACAACTAAGCTTAACGAAGAGAGGATATCTTTAGGGTTTCGATGGCTACGGTAATAACTCCAAAACAAAATAGACCAACAAAACAAGGCAAATCCACTTGGCGAGTCAACTAAAGCCTTACCCAAGGCCACAATGCCAAAACAAATAAACAGCAAAGTGACCAATACAATCAGTAATAAATTTAAAGGCGGCCGCGACGGCATAATGGTAAGAAAAATCACCACAAATACCGGCGCTAACATCTGTAGCGGAACACCACTATAGAGTTGATAAAACAACAATAATATTGGTGCAAAAACCAGCCGAATGACTGGATTAGCAGGGCTACGAAACATAAGTCCAAATACTTAAGATATACATCCAAAGTGAAGCTAAAAGCTCACCCAAAGTGCTTTGTTCGGTATAGAAGGCAACGGTAGCCTGAGAACCGTAACGGACGTTTTGCGGGACTTGGTCATTAGCAAAGGCGATATTCACCGCATAACGTTGCGCGCTCAAAGATTTATTGTCGGCCACCAAAAAGCCAGTATTTTGATCCATGTTATTACTACCACCAGTCCCCCAACCGATGCTTTCTACGTAGCCCAGCAATACACGTCCTGGCAAGGCATCCATCACCACTTTTACTTTTTGCCCCACTTTAATATGTTCGATGGAGTTTTCACGAACCATCGACGAGATCCACACCTCACGCGGATCAATAAAGGTCAGCATCGGCGAACCGGCGTTAGCTTTTTGCCCCACGGTGAGTTGCAGATTGGTGACTATGCCTTTGGATGGGGCCAATACCTGGGTTTTCTGCAGATCTAACTCGGCTTTTTCTAAGTTAGCCATTGCCGCCAATATTTGCGGGTTATCTTGCCCTTTGGGACCTAAGCTTTGTTTGGCTTGAGCCAATGAGGCTTCGGCAGCATCCAGCGCGGCTTCGGCTCGGTCTCGCCCTTCAATAGCATTATCCAACTCAGAGCGGCTCAATACCCCTTTTTTGGCTAACTCGCTGATTCGAGAAGCCTGTTCAACGGCATTATTACGTGCGGCTAAAGCTTCCACTACTTTGGCTTGTGCCACTTCCACTGCGGCAGTGCTGGCGCCAATATTTTGCCCGGCAATGGCTAAGTTTGCTTGGGCCGAACGCACTTGAATTTGATAATTTCGTGGGTCAATTTTGAATAGTACGTCGCCTGCTTCAACCACTTGGTTATTGCTTACATTCACTTCAGTGACGTTACCAGTAACCTCGGGAGCAATCCGCACCAGATAAGAATGTACCCGCGCATTGCCGGTCATTGGCGTCACTCGGTCGGCCCAAAGGCTATACAGCCAAACTACCAACACTATACCAATAACAATAAAACTTAACTTTCTAGAGGACTGCTCCGATTTAGACATCTTCTGTTTCTCTTCCTACTCGACAATTATCGGGCTGTTTAGTGTTTACTAACCAGCCATTCCCTAACTTTTCACTGAAGCGTCTATTCAGTACGCGATTAGGCAAACTCATCATCAGGCTAGCTAGGCTGCTGAATCCCTAATGTTAGTAAGGCAATTCTATTTAGCAATGAAACGCTTAGCAAGCCGCAATTAGCGCACTGCTTAAATGCTCAATCAGCCACATTCCAGCATAGCCTAACGATCCTAGGCTCAAACAGAAACATAGCTAAGATTAACCTAGACAAAACTTGTTTAGCCTTCGCTATAAGTTAGCCAGAGTTGATTTAAAAGTACATTTTTAGGAAAACTGCACCCAATTAATACCAATATGAACTTAAAAGCTCATGCCTAACTTTTATTTTCTCGCAGGCTATGGTTAATATTGACCTTTCTTAATACAAATTACTGATGTTTTGTTGAGGCCTTTTTTGAGTCATTTCCGTTTATTGATACTCAGCCTGCTGGTGATTGGCGAATTGGCTATTTCAGCTAGCTTCGCTCAAGAAACATTCACCTACCAGGTAGATTATTTACAAGAAGCTCCCCAGCAAGCTATATCTCTAACAACGGCAAGAGCCATGTTTGAACGCGGAGAAGCTAAAGGCTCTGATTCTGGCTTACTGTCATTTGGCGTAGGAAGCCCTGCTGTATGGGTCAGGATTAAGGTGAACAATCCAACAGATCAGTTAATTCACAAGCGCCTCACCACCAGTGTAACTTGGGTCAATTACCTAGACCTATATCAAGTGCAGGCTAACGGCCATGTAACACTGCGCTCTAGCGGGGATGCTTTAGCGCGAACCCAAGAATTATTACCCGGTATTGGCATCGTATTTAATGTGCAACTCCCAGTGGGCGAAAGCGAATTTTATATTCGCGCCCAAGCCCACGACCCCATCGTTTTGCCTCTTCAGTTTCTGTCGCTGGAAGACGTCGCCGATAGCGATATTTCAAGCGGCATGTTATACGGCATTCTTTACGGTATCTTGCTGACTTTATTAGGGTATAACTTAATTCTACATCGCTCTTTAAAACAAGCGAATTTCGTCTTTTATGCCATCTATATTGGTAGCTTTATCGTCTTGAATACCGGCTACAATGGTTATCTTTTTGCTTGGGTACATCCCAATTACCCACTGCTACAAAATTACTTTACCCTTAATATTATGGTGCTGCATAGCGTCTTGGGTCTGGTTTTCTCACTGAGCTTCTTAGATGTAAAACGCCATCGTCCTAAGTGTTTTAAGCTGGTCTTACTCTATATTGGGCTGGGTATCCTATCCATATTGGTTGCTACAGTATTGCAGTGGCATTTACTGGCCGCATTGGTTGCTTTTTCTTACCTCAGCTTGTCTACTGTAGTGATGGTTGCTCTAGGCCTGCTACATTTATCTCTAGTAGCAAAAGCACAGCATTTTGTACTGGCGGTGAGTGCGAGTATGTTAGGCTTATTTACGACGGCAGCCACCAGCGCGGGGCTTATTCCATTTACTTATGTTGGCTATCACGCGGCAGAGTTTGGCGTCTTGCTGGAGGCCATGGTGCTGGCCTATATTTTGTCAGTAGCTTTAAAAGTAAAGGAAAGTGCCAGATTAAAAGCGGAATATCTCGCCGCCTATGACCCTCTCACTAATTTATTAAACCGTCGCTCATTTTTTAGCTTGGCATCGCAAAAAATTGAACAACATAAGGCAGAGGGTGTGCCTTTATCCTTAGTGGTAATGGATCTGGATCATTTCAAAAAGGTAAATGATGCCTATGGCCATCATGTGGGTGATGAAGCACTGAAACATGTCGCAAACATATTGCAAAACAATACCCGCAAAGATGACTTAGTTGGCCGTTTTGGAGGCGAAGAAATCGTGATCCTGTTACCCAAAGATGATTGTCAACAAGCCAGTCTTTTCACCGAGCGCCTTCGAAAAAGCTTGGAAAAAACACCTTTTGCCAGCGGTGGTATGCAGGTATATATCACCGCCAGTTTCGGTGTCGTTGAGCTAGCAGGAAAAATGGCTTTGGATGAACTCATTAAAGAAGCCGACACCCTGCTCTATCAAGCTAAGAAAAATGGCAGGAACCAAGTGGCCAGCGCGACTTTCTCAGAAGTCTCTCTCGCTTAGCGTGAATCTTTCATACTAGCAATGGTTAGCTTATGGCGCGGGTAAATGCGGTTTACTATAAGGCGCTAAATGGTCAACCATAAAGCTAGCCAACAAACCTTCCTCATGTTAACAAGACACTTCGATTTAGCTAATGAAGCGGGTTGCTACATTTAGCCCTATTTGCTGCTCGGCAACAGGCGGAAATAAAAGGCCCAAGTGAGACGCCGTGTTGGGTAGTTTTAAACACGCGAAATATCGGGATATTTTATCATCTTGATTTCTAAGATATATAAACAAAATCAAAGTGCCGCCCCAAAGCGCCATGGTAAGAAAGTTGCTAATACCTATCATATTCAAGCCACTTTCCATGGCTTGTAATAGTACCAAAGCTAAGACATGCCAATAGTTTTACCAAAGCCACCATCGGTGGTTTAGCCCAGCTAACACCGATGCCAAAATGGTGACCAATAGAAACGACTCGCCGTAAGAAGACTTTGCCGAGTTAAATTTCGACATCATAATCAAAGCGGCAAAAACACATAACAAGGATGACAAGATATGAGTGACGACCAACACCTTGTGGAACTTAATCAGTTTTTCAGCTGTTCTCACCTCGGCATCACCGAAACCTTTAATGGTGTAACCGGGGCCAATATCAACCTTGTTGATTACATCAACAGCTGCGTTAATCACTGCATATCCGCCAGAGGCGGGGTCGTAGGTGATGCTACCGTTACCAATTAAGGAAGCCGCTTAAGATGGGATTATCATGCCAAATACACCCACTTTATTTTTGGCTCGACGCTCCTGAACCGCGCAGCCAGCACCAATGGGGCCTTGTGAGACAAATAAAATCACCGCTGTCGCTATGCACTCTCATTAATTCAAGCGTGGTGCGGCGCGAGTCATCAATGTTTTCCGCTACAGGCATACGTGAGATTAGCTTAATTAAGGCAATTAAAGATGGGGAGAGTTAGGCAACGCTTATGGCGAAGCAGCCTTCCCTGCTCACGCTATAGCCAGCAGAGATAAACTAAAACGAGGAGTGAGTGATGAGGAGTTCGAGAAGAGTGCTATAGCAAAAACGGTATGACTTAAGTTCTATACAGTACTTTCACCACATGCCAACCAAACTTGGTTTTGACCAGGTGGGGCACTAGCAATTCACCGCTAAAACATACCTTGTCAAATTGAGGCACCATTTGGCCGCGCCTAAACTCACCTAAATCGCCACCTTTCTTCCCCGATGGGCAGCTTGAATATTTCTTGGCTAAGGTTTGAAATTTAGCCCCTTTTTTAAGCTGCTTAATAATGTCTTCAGCTTGCTCTTTATGCTTTACCAATATGTGTAAAGCAGCTGCGGTTCTGGCCATAAGGGTCCTTAATAAAATTGAATAGCGTCCCAGCGAGCTTAAACAAATCTGGGTGCGCCCAATCCAACTATTATAAATAGTTAAACTAAGTCAGTCAGCCCTAAATAAGCCCATAGGCTCGGTTTACCAAGCTGGTAATGAGCAAAATATAAACATCCATCAAGTCACGTAACATCACAGACTTTTAGCCCTCGCCTTCTAATGCTAAGCTAGGGCAGATTATAGCTTTAGGCAACGGACATGCATTTGAGAAAACTGGTAATTTTAGCGAGCCTTTGTAGCTCGCTCATGGCTTGCACCCATGAATACAAAAGCGGTAAAGAGCTGCTTGATATCGCCATTAACGGGCTACCAGATGCCAACTTCACCGAAGAGCAGCGTTTGGCCTTTGACTACGCTGCCATCTATGTGAAATACGGCATTTACCCCAAAACTTATATGGCGCTGGCCAGAGCCGATGGTCAGCAGCGGATTTGGTCATCCACCGATGGCATCACCATCGTCACCCGTAACGGACAAATAATTCGCGCCGATGGCTTACCCTTTGTTAGCAGTGGTGTGCGGTTTGAAGGTGAAGATCCTTTCGAACTAGGACTGCTTTCTGTTAAACCTGAGCAAGTTTATTTCTCAAAGCGCGACTTTGCCTCAGTAGGCCTATTTGGTAGCCAAGCCCAGTCAAGCTTTTCTTTTGGTGAAGTCAGCGAACAGAGTATTGCTGGCAAGCAACGCAAATTACAGCAAGTCACTGAACGGCTATATGTGCCTGATTTAGATTTCAGCGTAGTAAATCACTACTGGGTAGAACAGAATAATAACAAACAATTGGTGTGGCGCAGCGAGCAACAGCTAGGTCCAGACCAACCGCTGATTCGTTTAGAAGGGCTAATGCCTTACTACGAAGATATTTAGTCAGCCATGCTAATTCAAAAGGAAGCTCTTATTATGCGCACGATGCGTAAACTCACCTTGCGCCAGCATGGCGCCTCGCAGTTGTACTCGCTCAAACAGCTGCTGAAATTAACCCCCAGCTTAAGTTTGTTGCTCATCGCCAGTTTAAGCCCAAGCCTTGCTCAAGCCAACACGCAGCCCAACTCAGCAAAACCGCTTAGCATTACATTAATTAAAGCCAATCAGCCAATTCAAACATTAAGCCTTCCCGCCACAGCGAGGCTGAGCGATGCCATCGACCAGTTACATATTGGCGACAAAGATTATTGGCCGGCGATAGCTTGGTTGCGTAAAGGAGTCAGTGAACAGTACCGTGAAAAACATGCAAAGCTGATCAGCCTGATTGATCAACAAATTAAGCAAGATCAGGATGAAGCCAAACAATGGTCTCAACTAAAACAACAGGTACTGAATATTGTGGTTAGCGACCGCATGGTCACCGCGCTGCATCCCGATAGAATTTATGCCAAGCCCACTGAAAATTTTCTGCTGCAAGATGGCGACCGAATAGTATTACCCGTTCGCCCCAATACCGTTGGCATAAAAGGCTTTGTGGAAAGTAAACAGCTGGCCCACCAAACACAAAACGACGTGCTTGATTACTTAAAACAAGTGACGAGCTATGAGCTAGCCGATAACAGCGAAGTTTGGCTAATTCACCCCGACACCCGTGCCGAGCTTATTCCAATTGCCTATTGGAACAAGCAAAGCCGACAATACCTAGCTCCAGGCAGCATCATCTTTGTTCCAGCTAAACAACAACTGTTGAGCGATGAATATCAACAAATTAACCAGCTCTACCTTGAGCTTTTGCAAAACCAATACATAGGATATCGCCAAGGTGAGTAATCAAATCAAAATGCTAAAACTGAAGCCGCTAATCCTTGCCTCGAGTACAATTTTGCCTATGGCCGGTATGGGACTAGCCACTGCGGCTCCTAGCCAGTCTGATTTTGGTGGCGTAGGGCTAATGCAAATGCCCACCGCCCGCATGAGCCCGGAAGGCGAATTTGCCTTTAACCTTAACTACGTGGACCCCTATATTCGCGGCGCAGTATCGGTCACGCCAGTACCTTGGTTTGAAGGGGTGATTCGTTATACTTCAGTAGAAAATCGCTTATATAGCAACTTTCCTGGCTACAGTGGTGACCAAAGTTATAAAGATAAGGGCTTCGATGCTAAATTTCGCCTCTGGCAAGAATCCTACTACATACCGGAAATAGCCCTAGGCTTTCGTGATATAGGTGGTACAGGGATATTTTCTAGCGAGTATTTGGTAGCCAGTAAACGCTGGGGAGAACTGGACTTTACCCTAGGAATGGGTTGGGGCTATATGGCCAATGGTAGCAGCATTAAAAATCCATTTTGTACAGTGACAGATGGAGCTTGTTACCGACCAGGCTGGACTCGAACCGACACCGACCAAGGAGGTAAAGTTGGTTATGAAAACTTCTTTAAAGGTGAACACGTTGGACTATTTGCTGGACTAGAATACCAAACACCTATTGAAGGCCTGCATATAAAACTAGAATACGATCCTAACAACTATCAAAATGAAGCCTTACGTAACAAATTTAATCAAAGTCTGCCGATTAATGTGGGTGCCGTTTATTCTTGGGGAGACTACATAAAACTCAACGTAGGTTACGAGCGCGGCAATACCCTTATGGCCGGTATAACGATTCGCACTAACTACCAAAGCGTACCCAATCAGCTCAAGCTGGATCCCAAGCCAGAAGCACTTCGCCAAGAACCTGCTCAAGCTAGCGATTATAATCCCGATGAGCTGATTGGCGCCTTATCGGAAAATGCTGGCTTAGAAGTTAAAAGTATTACTTTAAAAGAACAACAAATTAATATCGTGGGTGAACAAGTTATCTATCGTGATCGTAGCGAGTCTGACCAACGAATAGCTCGTATCTTACATAACCGTCTACCCGATGAAGTGAGAGAGTTTACTATTGTTGAAAACAAAGCTTCACTGCCGCTTTATCAAACTACGCTGAAACGAGACCCCTTTTTAAAAGAGGCTAGACACGAGCTAACGCCAGGAGAACAAATCGAGTTTGCTTATAGCGCTGCAATAACTAATGAAGACGATTCTAATACGCGCACCGTCAGCAAAACGGAAGTAAAACGTAAGCCCTATAATGTTTCCCTCTATCCTGGCTTAACTCAAAGTTTCGGCAGTCCAGAAACCTTCTATTTTTATGCTCTATCTCTACATTTAGCCGGTGAATACCAGCCCACCGAAAAGCTAAAACTGGACGGTATCCTCTCTTGGACGCTGTTAGATAACTACGATAGATTTAATTATAAGGTTGACCAAACCACTGGGGCGATTCCACGTTCACGTACCTATATTCGTGAATACCTCACCGAAAGTAAAGTGGGTATTTCTAACCTGCAACTTAGCTATTTCGATCACTATGGAAAAAGCCTTTATGCCCAATACTACGGAGGCTATCTAGAATTTATGTACGGCGGCGTGGGTGGAGAGGTGCTATATCGCCCTTTCAATAGTTCATGGGCCTTTGGTGTCGATCTTAACCGCGTAAAACAACGTGACTTTGACCGAAAATTTGGTTTTAGAGACTACGAAGTTACCACCGGTCACGGTTCGCTCTACTGGCAAACGCCTTGGTATAATATCAAGGGTGAAATATCTGTGGGTCAATACCTTTCTGGTGACCGTGGCTTTACCGTTGATTTATCCCGAGAGTTTGATAACGGCACCGTTGCTGGGTTCTTCTTTACCCGCACCAACGTTAGCGCCAAAGACTACGGCGAAGGCAGCTTTAACAAGGGCTTTTACATTAAGATCCCCTTCGACATGATGCTGACTCGCTCCAGTACTCAATATGCATCATTTAGCTGGATTCCCCTGACTCGAGATGGCGGACAAAAACTCAACCGAAAATACAGCTTATATGGCATAACCCACTCCAAGGGTAAAAACAGCGTGGCCAGCCATTATCGTTAAATTAGAGCATGTAACTACAACAATAAAGCCAAGCAAATGCTTGGCTTTATCAATTTAGATGTTTACATTATTACTATCACACAGAGCCCTAAAACCCTAAGGGGTATATTAGTCACTACCAAACAAGTCTCGTGTATACACCTTGTCGGCAACATCCTTGATTTCATCCACCATGCGGTTGGCGATAATCACGTCACAACTAGCTTTAAATTCATTTAGATCCCGTATAACTTGGGAGCGGAAAAACTCTTCTTCTTCCATTACCGGCTCATAAATAACCACTTCAATGCCCTTGGCCTTAATACGCTTCATAATGCCCTGAATACTGGAAGCCCTAAAGTTATCTGAACCCGACTTCATAATTAATCGGTAAACCCCTACCCGCTTAGGATTGCGTTTAACAATCGACTCAGCAATAAAGTCTTTGCGAGTAGTATTGGCATCTACAATCGCGCCAATAATGTTATTAGGCACGTCTTTGTAGTTAGCTAATAATTGCTTAGTATCTTTAGGCAAACAGTAACCGCCATAACCAAATGAGGGGTTGTTGTAGTGAGTACCAATTCGAGGGTCTAAGCCCACCCCTTGAATGATCTGCCGAGAATCTAAACCATGGGTTTCAGCGTAAGTGTCTAATTCATTGAAGTAGGCAACGCGCAGCGCCAAATAAGTGTTGGCGAACAACTTAATTGCTTCTGCTTCCGTTGACTTAGTCAGTAGAACGTCAATATTCTCTTTAACAGCACCTTCAACTAACAAGTTTGCAAAAATTTGAGCGCGTTCCGACTCTTCTCCCACCACTATACGAGAAGGATGAAGGTTGTCGTATAAAGCTCGTCCTTCTCGCAAAAACTCAGGAGAAAAAAGAATGTTATCCACCCCGAATTTTTCACAAACAGATTTGGTATAGCCCACCGGGACGGTGGATTTAATCACCATCACCGCTTCAGGGTTAATCGCCAATACATCCTGAATCACTGCCTCTACAGACTTTGTATTAAAATAATTCGTTTCAGGGTCATAATCGGTCGGCGTAGATATGATCACATAATCCGCCCCCAAATAAGCCTGTTGTTTATCCAGCGTTGCGGTGAAGTTCAGCGCCTTATTACTTAAGAAATCCTCAATTTCTGCATCGACAATTGGTGAACATTTATTGTTCAATAAGTTCACCTTCTCTGGAACAATATCAACAGCTACTACTTCATGATGTTGAGAGAGTAACATCGCGTTTGATAAACCTACGTAGCCAGTCCCGGCAACAGCAATCTTCATTCATATGTCCTTTTCACAATATTTAATCGGTTTTCACTACACTCAGCTGACGGTAGTGAGAAATTTTTATATCAATTCACCCGTATATTTACTGTGTATTTAACCACCATAAAACCAAGGTTTGAAATGCAAAAAAATATAAGAGAACTAAACCAGCGACACAAAGCTAAGCTATATTGTTCCTGAGTTTTCTCTCCCGAAAAGAGGCAATGACAATACCTACACACCAAATTATCAAGAATAAATATTTTTGTGAAGTAATTCACAATACAATTCAAGTTAGTCAATTTTTGGACAATCTACCCTAGCCTAAGCGTTCGAGTTGATAATCTCCACTTAATACATCTTTCCACCATTGTGGATTGGCTAAATACCACTGCACAGTCTTACGAATACCAGATTCGAAACTCTCCTCAGGCTTCCAACCAAGATCGCGTTCTATTTTAGAGGCATCGATAGCATAACGGGCATCATGACCAGGGCGATCTTTAACAAAGGTAATTAAATCAGCAAACTTTTGCTTGCCCAACGCATGCAAATTTGCCTTTGCCTCGGGCGCTAACTCCTCCAGTAATTCACAAATGGTACGAACAACTTCAATATTGGTTTTTTCATTATGCCCACCAATGTTATAAGTTTCGCCAACTACACCTGTTGTCGCTACTTTGTACAAAGCTCGGGCATGGTCTTCAACATACAACCAATCACGAATTTGCAAGCCGTCGCCGTAAACGGGCAAGGCCTTGCCATCAAGTGCATTGAGAATAATGTGCGGAATAAGCTTTTCAGGAAAATGATAAGGACCATAATTATTTGAGCAATTAGTGATAACCACCGGAAGGCCATAGGTACGATGCCATGCTCGAACCAAGTGATCACTAGACGCTTTAGAAGCTGAATATGGGGAACTAGGCGCATAAGGAGTGGACTCCGTGAATAAATCGTCAGTACCTTCCAAATCGCCATATACTTCATCGGTTGAGATATGATGAAACCGAAATACCTCTTTAGCCTCTCCCTCTAAGCCCATCCAATAGTCTCGAGCAGCCTCCAATAAGGAATAAGTGCCAACTATATTAGTCTGAATAAAATCTCTAGGGCCATCGATGGAACGATCCACATGACTCTCTGCTGCAAGGTGCATTACTACCGTAGGTTTAAACTCTGCAAGTGCGTTAGCCATTGCTGATTTGTCGCAGATATTAGCCTGCAAAAACCTATAACGAGCGCTTGAAGCAACACTCTCAACGGAGGCCAAATTACCGGCATAAGTGAGGACATCAACATTTAATACCGCATCATCAGTACTATTAATAATATGGCGCACAACTGCACTACCGATAAATCCGGCACCACCAGTAAGAAGAACTTTAAGCATAGCGAGATATCTCTTTTTTATTTTAGTTCTGTCTCAATTAAAGCTAACAGACAAGCACCTAGATTAATAATGTGCTCTTAGCACGTTCAAGTTGATATTCAAGCAGTTAAGCTTACATATTATCAAATATCCAATTGCTTCTAACAGAAAACTCGGTTCTTCTAGCTAAATATCTAGAATGTTAAACTCCTACCTATGCCTAATAAACAAGCCTTCAAATGCGCTCGTTAACGCCCTGTTGCCAAACTCACTAAGGTGATTATCGTCAAAGTACAAAGGGCGAGAAGACAGTTGAGCGTCACAGTATTCCTCTCCACATAAATAATCCTTGGTGTAAAGGACATCAACGCCGCATTGCTCATGCAATGCGTTTATTGAGTCAATAACCACTCTATTTCTATTTTGATAATCTTCTAAGCTAACAGATGGCATAACGCTGCCAAACGCTAGCGACTTAGCAACAGCCTTAGGAACATTACCGTCAAATTCAGGAGTAGGAGTGACAAAAATGACCCTCCTCTCATTTACTAATCCGCACCAAGTACTATGTAATCCGTTGGCCAATAGTTTCTCTTTAGCTAAAAACTGTTGTTTAGTAAGATTTAGCTTTCGCTCCCCGGCTTCGCCATATAGATAATAAGACCAGCGATTAATCACCATAATAGGAACCTTGGGATAATCGCGCTGAATACGTGAAAGCTCTCTATTAACAAAATCTAAACAAGCTTGGCTGTTTTTACGCCCCAAATCTCCCTGAGAAATGCTAGGACATCCGGCTTTAGCCACAAAAACTAAATGACTAGTATCAGGTAGCGACTGAGCAACAGCAGTAACCATAGCACTGGCGTGACTGTCACCAAACACAATTAAAGCCAACTCTCCTTCAGGGTCTCCGTATATGCAGTGTGGTGAAGCAGCAAGGTTATCAACTAAACATTCAGCCTTCCTAGGCTCTCTATTTAAAGCCTCACTATCAGCCAAGACAACAGCTTTAGAAAAATGAGAATAGGCAGGAAAACCATTTTTAATAAAAGCTAAAGCAGCAAAACCAACACCAAGCGCGCAAACTAGAGCTAAACCAGCTATGTTAATAAACCGAAAGCGTAATGTTCTAAAGTTATTTTCAACAAAATTATATGATACCCAACCTAAAACAATTGAAGCGAAAATACCATTCAATGTTTGCTGAATACTTAACTCACCATAATAGCGAAACATTAGTACATAAATAGGCCAATGCCACAAATAAATTGAATATGAAGACAAACCTAAGATAGAAAGCACTTTATTACTGGCCGGTGTAAAATTATAATTAGCCAATAAGATGACAAATGTAGCGAATGCAGGAATAATTGTAATATTGCTGGGCCATTGAGCGGCTTCACTGACTAGTAATACACTTAAGATCAAGCCAAAAAAACCAACAAAAAACAGTGCCTTTCGAGTTTTAACCGAAAGCTCGGGTTTATATAAAAAAGCGAGGCCCCCTAGGCACATTTCCCATGCTCGTGTGAACAATGAGTAATAGAACCAAGTTTGATAATCGCCCAAAAGCATAAGAAGAAGAGACGTAACCAAAAGAACAAAAACCACGGTGGTTAACATGCTCTTACCAAACAATTTGTTAGCGCTCCACAGCACCAGTGGATAAATCAAATAAAACTGCCATTCTACTGATAAAGACCAAGTATGGAGCAGAACTTTGTTTTTAGAATGAGGATCAAAGTAGCCACTTTCTGAAGAAAAAATTTCATTAGAAGTAAATGATAAAGCACCTACAGCATGCTTTCCTAATTGACGAATTTCAGTAGGAAACGATAGAAAAAAGCTAAATATAAACACAGCGACTATCATTACAAACAATGCAGGAATGATTCGCCTAGCTCTGAAAAATATAAACTCAATGTAGTTGAAGTTATTACTTTTCAACCGAGATACGATGATTTTAGTCATCAAAAATCCGGACACTAAAAAGAAAACATCAACGCCAATAAATCCGCCTTGAACCGAATCAATGCCAAAATGAAAAAAAACGACAGCAAGAACTGAAAAAGCGCGAAGAAAATTAATATCCGACCTAAAATTCTCAGCTTTAATTACGGCCATTGGCAAACCTATCTTTAACTACATAAAACAAAAACTTTGGATATTGGTTCAATAGTCTTTTTAAAACATAGTTTTCAACTGTAATCCGATAAGCCCATCGTAAATTATATTTATTAACCCAATGGGGATAGTAATTAATACTATCTGTAGATTGATAAAGAAAACCACCGCAAGTATATATTCTAGATACTGATTCACAGTTATCAATAACTTCGCGTGAAAAACTTTCTTGCAGCGGTGTACCTAACCCACAAACCACAAACTTAGCATTAGATTTTTTGATATTATCAATTACCGATTGTTTTGAATTTACATGATCAAAATACCCAGAGCTAAAACCGCAGATTTTAAGTTTTGGATAATTTTCTTTGAAGTTTAAAACTGCTTTTTCTATTTCATTTTGTTTTGCGCCAACAAAATAAACTGTATCTTCGGAATGGCTCAACTCGCCGAAAAATGTTTTAGCAAACGATCCGTAATCAAAACTTATTCTTGGCACTTTTATACTTAACAGCATAGAGAAAAAAAAGCTAGAAGTAATTGCATCACTATAAAAATGATCAACTAAATAACCTTCTTCCCTATTTCTAAGTAGCATATAAGAATAGGGATTTACAAAGCTAACGACTCTAGGCTGCCCCTTCTTTCGTTCACGCGTTATGGAAAAAAGGTCATTTTCAATACAAGGGGAGGATTTAATTTTATTTAAAATATAATGCATACTATTTATCATTTCGCGAAACAGAAAAAATTTTAGCCACAAAAAACCTAGGAAAAAACAAAAGCAAAAACCCCATAAGGCGATACTTATCAAACTTCAGGTAACCTTTACTCAACAAAATTGTTAACGCTTTTTTTCTATTCCCCACTAGGAGATTATTTTTAACACAACTCAATACTGTCAAATGGATTAAATGTATCAGGCTATTGACTAGCTCTCTAGGAACTTTATTTTCAGCTAATAATTTTTTATAGACATAAACCTGTGGGGCTGGACTATAAATATGATTCGTTTTACAGGCGCTATCTTGTACGTCTCTATCATAGTAAACGCTAATATGTGAATGGAAAGCAATTTTAGTGCGACAAGCTAATTCAGCCCAAACTATTTGATCTTCACCCATAGCAACCCCCTGAGGAAATCCTCCAATTTCTTCTTCAAGTAAGCTTTTGTTTATGCACACTGATGATGCTGTTATGGGCAAGTCAGCGTTGCAACATAAATCAAAATAATCATCTAAAATAGAAGTTATCTCATTTGAGCATTTCAATTTCGCAGGATATATGCACTCTTTTTCTTTAAAAGCATAATTCGTACAGAATGCTTGGGCATTTGGGTAGCGCTTAATCAAAAAGTTAATGTTATTTATAAAGTGTTCAGTCCAGTAGTCATCAGCATCTAGAAATGCTATATACTCGCCTTTTGAGTGTAAAATCCCTGTATTTCTAGCCGCAGAAACGCCGCTATTACTTTGACTAATCAACTTAACCATAGGGAAGCTAGCACTAACAATTTCTGCACTATTATCGGTAGATCCATCATCGATAACTATTATTTCGTGAACCGCCATCGTCTGATTTAACACTGAGTTGATAGCTCTAGATATATAGTTTGATTTATTGTAAAGCGGGATAACTACACTAATCACAGACTTTCCTTCGCGTAGATAGAATACATGCTAAAACTAAAGGGAACATTATTGCGGACGTACCATTGAATACAACATGTCCAGCAGTAATAGAATGAAAAAATATAAGAGACAATAAAATAAAATAGAAGTAGCACTTATATTTAATAGCGACAAAAGCCCCCAAGCATATACTAAAAAATATGAAAATGACGAAATAAATCCATAGGAAAAAAACAGCTCAAATATATCATTCTCTAGCAATTTTCTTGGGTTTACAAAAAAAGAATCAAAATTCATATAGGCATAAAAGCCACCCCCACCAAATATAAATCTTAGCGCATATGCCCCTAACCAATTAACTTGTTCGAAAGCGTCAAGTATAAATTTATCTCTCGAACTAGCGATTAAAACCCATTTATTATCAATATTATTAAATTTGTATATTATATTTTCAAAAACCAATAGCAACAGATCAACAATGGGAAACAAAAAGTAACAAAGAAAAGTCGAAACAAAAATAGTTGAAAGAATAGGAAATTTAAAACCAAGTCTAAATAAAAAATATATTAAAGCCAATAAAGAAAAGATCATGCTACCTTTCGTCCCTATCAATGTAGTAGTTACAAAAAGCAATGAAATATGCAATATCTTTATTAAGTTAAATGATTTTAGATTATGAATAAGAATTAAAAGACAACTTCCCATAACCACACCCAAACCATTACCAGATACAAATAACCCGCGGGTAGCAATACCTTTAGAGTAGTTACTAATATGAAAACCTGACAGGTAGGAAATTAGAACTAGAAATGAAATAAGAGTGCCGTAAGTTATCAACCAACTTTCAATAACCCCCATGTCAACTTTCTTTATCTCGGCTAAGTCTTTGACAAGAATGATAAACAGAAAAAAGAAAATAACCTTAGATGACATTACAACGCCATATAAAAAAGGAACCAGCTCACGATGGATTACAGCAACAGAGAATTCCACTAATAGAAAATAACTAAAAATTATAATGGATAGTATTTTTGAAGTATTCTTGCAATATTTAAAGATAAGATAAATGAGAAAAACTGTTGCTAACAATCTTCCTAATTGTGATGGGGAACCTATACTACCATCCCCCATAATACCTAGTTTAAAAAGCACCCCAGAAATATTGTCAAAAAAAGGCAACAGGACTATATTCAAAAAGAAAAAAATTTGAATGTACGTATACTTTAAACTAAACGTTTTATTCGTCATTTTCTGCGTTACTAACCAATTTACTTGCCAAATGGTTCCACGAAAATCGTTGTTTGGCAATTTCTCTACTCTGCATACCCATACTATTACGCATCGAGGTATTGTTGAACAGACTTTGAACACCTTTAGCTAAGGAAGTTGAACTCAAATCATCAACAAATATAGCTTCACTGTCATCTAATAATTCATTGGTAGCGGTAACTACATCACCGGTGCTACGAAAGGCCACTATGGGTAAACCACACGCTAAAGCTTCCAATATGGTCTGCCCTAATGGTTCATAAACCGATGTCATTAAGAAGGCATCTGAACATTGGTAAAATTTCAAAGTGTCTTGTTGAACACCAGTAAAAGTAACATCACTCTCTAAGTTGTTATTGAGCACAAAGTTTCTATATTGAGACTCTTCTTCGCCACCACCAACTATAACTAAATGATAATCTTTAAGAGTAAGCATGGCTTCAAGGGCATATTTAATGCCTTTAGCAGCAACGAAACGCCCTACACATAAAAGTACTGGCTTTCCTTGAGGTATATTTAGATCTTTTCTAATCTCTGCTTTATCGAGCTCCTTTACTGGGCGATAATAATCCGTGTCCACACCGGGCTTACACAAAAGAAGATCTCTTGGTGTAGTTAAGCAAGTTTGTACTTGTCTTTTCATATTTAAACTAAAAACAGCTAAATGATCAGCAGCCAATAAGGCTCGTTTTTGTACAAACGAGTGTATACGCAGCTGTATTAGCTTTTTTAACTTTTCTAAGCATCGACTATTGGTTGACAATAAAGACGGCGAATTTTGAAAGCGAACAACCCCTGGTAATAAATAAGTAATATTACTTAATCCGGAGAGCTTTGAGACCATTGTATTACTATGAAAACGACTAATAACAAGGTCTGGGGCTGATGCTTTTTTTATTCTTCTATAGAGGGTAAGCATACTAAAGAAGCAAAATAGACCTCTTAATGGTCTAAATAACTTTGGCATATTTTGAAAACACGAATACCTATAAACTTCTATACCTTCAAACATTTCATATTCAGGAAGCATAGTCGTATTTACGCTATTTACATCGCTAACTACAACGATCGCTTTATGCCCGGATTCCAAATAGCTTTTAGCCAAATAATATAGCGAATTTTCAATACCGCCAATATTTGGGTAAAAAGCATTACTAGTAATCAAAACTGTTTTCATTTTTTGACCGTATCAACTACTCGTTTAACTTCAAGCCAAAGCTGCTCTGTTTCTTTTTTGTATTGCTCTGCTTTTAGCTTTATGTCTTCATGTAGCGAACTATCCACATTCAGACTTAGCTCAATAAGGGCTTCTAACTGAGGTTTTGAAATATCGGGGCTAATGAGCAATTTTTTAGCTAAATAGTCTTCGTAAAGACTTTCATATTTGTGGCTCCAACTTGTAGAAAGGCACGCTATACCATTAGACAGAGCACTAATACAACCATGATACCTTGAACATAAAACAGCCTTAGATGAAGCTATAATAGATTTTACTTTTACCGGATCGGCCTCTTCAATAACAGGCAATGGTTGATCCAATTGCTCATTTAAAGATGATATCAACAGCCCGTCCTCATGCCCTTCATGATTTAAGAAAAACGGTGTTAAGCCTTTTGCTCTATAAATAGCTATAGCATTGAGTAAGGTTGATTCATAGCTATTAAGCCAGCGTTTATTACTGTTTCTAGGGTTTACCATATTCTTATTAGGGACGATGCAAGCCATCTTTCCATTAGACATGGGAAAGCAGTCATCAACCAAACTTACAGCATTAGTAAAGTCCCCATATTGCTTAAGAGAACTAAAATCACCTGTTATATCATGGATGTACTTATATGTTTCAGATTCTCTAGCGCACACCAAAGCAGCTTTAGGGAAATAACGCGCTATATTAGCCCTTACTCCTGGGTCAGAAAAAGGTCCCATTGCTTGAGGCATAAAAATATAAGGCTTACCATGAGCATTATTTCTTTTTATTTCACCACATAAATGGCGAATACTCATTTTAGGAGACCACTGATCCGAATAAGAGAAACCTGACGCATCAATCACAACATCAATATCAGCCTCTGTAACAACTCCCCATTTGCGAAAATAACGGCGAACAGTGGTAGGTAACCAGTAAGTTATACAGTTAAGATCAAGGTATAATTTTCTAAGAGAAAGCTTTTGCCAAGCACCAACGGAAGCTCGTTGTTTAAAGCTAGCTTTCTGACTAGGCGTTAAAGCAATTTCGGCCTCTGGCCAATACTCTTCAATTCGCTGAAGAATGGCGCGTAACATAAGCTCTGCACCCTTGTTTTCAAATTCAACGCCTTTTAACTCAATAATCACAAAGAGACTTCCTTCACTAATTCATTAACATCTTTCTTCTGAGAATAAGGGATCATTCCCTTGTCATCCGCATAACCAATAGACAACACCATAAGCGGGCGTTGGTTGGCTTTAAGCGAAAGCTTTTTACTCATTTCACGTTCTAAGTTTTCAACATCGGGCCAGTTAATCACACAAGAGCTAAGCCCCAAAGTTTCTAGGGCTAACATCAATTGCATCGACGCTAGCGATCCGTCTATATAGATAACGTGTCTATCTCGCTCATAGGGATACGCGGCTAAATCGCCTACTACAACCAAAACACACTGAAAGTTATGAGAAAACCCTGCTGTTCCCATTGGAATAGCACCAATTTCTCTTGCTTCTTCAACTTTATCAAACACAAAAAACTCAAAAGGCTGCCTGTTACAGGCACTCGGGGCTAAAGTGGCAGCACTCAAGGCTTGATTAATCAATTCTCTGGGTACAGGTTGGTCTTTAAACCATCGCACCGAACGGCGTTGCACGCACAATTGCTTGAACTGCTCAAAGCTTACCGAAGCTTTTTCTAAAGACTGATAGCTATAAGGTGAGAATTCTTTCTCAGTACTGTATTTGGCTGCTATATCATTAAACATAGCTCTAGCGCCGTCCACCACTTCAGATTTACCAGCCGCTACCGCCAAAAAATACTTAGAGAGCACATCGTGTGCCCACTTTAATTCTTGTTGGTTTACGTTGTCGCCATTTACGCAGCGTTTATAACAGGCTACGGTTTCTTGAATAAAGGCTAAACCGAAGACCTCGCGTCGAGGTTGCATAATCAAGCCTTTTTCAACTCGGTGCACATTACGCCTTAACATAACGCTTGAGTTACTCGGGTTCGCTAGCTGCTCCCAGTATGTTTTGCGCCCCGTAAGTACAGAGTAATGTTCGCGATCAAAACGGCGACTTAAAAAACAATAATAAAATGAGGCCAAATAACGGTGCTTAGAACACAGAACAACCAATAATTTGTCGAGCGCTTCAAGCTTGTCCCTAATCACACCAATAATATGGGGAGAGAGAATTTTCCTTAAAATAGAACGCATATTTACTCCGCTATTTATATAAACCTGTACGAAAAACAACCAACCTTAAAGGTAAAACTAAGGAACGCGTCATAATCAGTGCCATAGGCCACGTGTTTTTATGAAAAAATAAAGCCAAGTAAGACGCCGCGGCATAGCTTAACACAGTTGCAGCAGCTGCCCCAGTAGCGCCATACAAGGGAATCAACCAATAATTGAGTAATACATTAAGCAATGCGCCGGTAAACTGAGTGAGCATTGAAAAAAACAAGTAGTTTTCTACTAGTAGCCACTTACTCAATAATGCGCGCATAAATATGAATACTCCCGCCCATATATGAATAACCAATACCGGCGCAGACAAGGCATACTCAGCACCAAACAAAATGTTAATAGCCCATGGGGCAACAAATTGTACCAATATCGCTACCAAAAAAGCCCCTAAGAATAAAAAGTCATTCAGCTTTTGTAGTTGCAATTTATAGGTATTTGGGGCGTTTCTACGATGGTTAATTAACTGCGGAAAAAACGAAGTCACAATCGCGGTGGGGAAAAAGTACCATACTTCAGATAAACGTGCTGCGACAGCATAAATGCCTACTTGCTCGCTAGAGCTTAGCCACCCCAGCATCACCTGGTCCATTTTTAAATAAATAATTGCCGCAATACCCGACAGCATTAACAGCCAAGACTGAGACAACAAATATTTTGCCTCTTTTATACTGGCCGTTAAACGGCGCAAGCTTCCGCCACGGTAGCTATACAAGAAAGTAAAACCCAAGCCCATAAGCAGCATTTCTAAAGCCGCTAAATAAACAAACATACTTAGGCTTTGCTCGAAATAAACCGCTAAAAAACGCAAGCCTGCCATAAGGCTTAGTACCATTAAGCGCATTTTTGCCGCGTAGCGATTATCGACTCGCGCCTGTATCCAATAATCAATTACCGTAAAACTGGTGAACAAATTACCGAGCAACAGCAATGTAAACATAAAGCGCTGATGCTCTGGTAAATACAAAGGGGCAAGTAGCAGGCATAAACCGCCACACAGCAGCGCGCCGCATAGGCGTAAGGTGAGCGCGGTGCCCATAATTTGCTGCTCATCGGCAGGACGTTGCACCACTTCTCGGGTAATAATGGCATTTAAGCCTAAAGCTGAAAAAGGCACCAGCAAGGCCGCCAAGGCTAATAGATAACTCAAGGTACCAAATTGCTCGGGAGCCAAATGCCTCGCTATTGCTAAGGTTACAGCAAGCGATATAGCCATGCTTAACAGCTTTTCTACAATTAACCACAGTGAACTTCGCACTGCTGCATGGCGTAGCATAAATAACCTTTATTAGAATAATTGGGGGTATAAAAACGAGACGGTATATTACTAAAAGAAGGGCCTTTGTTGTACCGTTAGTTAGCGAGGACTCAACAAAAATTGATCTATTAAGGGGTTTCAAACATAAAGATCCAACATAAAAAAAGCGAGCCGAAGCTCGCTTTTTACCTACTACTTAAATCTTAGCGATTAAAGCTTTTTAGTAGGTAGAGTTAGACGGTCAGAGTCTGCAGTTACTTTGTAAGCTGCGTAAACTTGAACGTCGTCTGAAGGTACGTTAACAGTTACGTT
The DNA here is from genome assembly GCF_001420915.1 of Agarivorans gilvus. Taxonomy (NCBI): domain Bacteria; kingdom Pseudomonadati; phylum Pseudomonadota; class Gammaproteobacteria; order Alteromonadales; family Alteromonadaceae; genus Agarivorans; species Agarivorans gilvus. The sequence goes on from NZ_CP013021.1 coordinate 1,066,993, forward strand.
AAGTTGTACACGTTCGCCAGTTAGGCCATCAGCTTCTAGAGCGTCTTTCACTTCATCAGCGATACGTACTAAAGAGTTAGCTTTAGAAGTGCCGATAGTGTAAGGACCGTATTGTACTGAGTTTTGGTCAAAGGCAGTTACTGTGATAACACCGTCTTGAGAACCCTTGTTAGTTACCCACAAGAATTGCTCTACCGCTTCACCGTAAGGTACGTAGATAACGTCGATGCTAGCACCGTTAAGTTTCCACTCACCCGCGTCTGCGATTGCATTGGTATCAGTGTGCTCAGAAACATTAGCACCAGCACCATCAGTACCAGCGTCATCGTACACTACAGCTGTATCAACAGAGAATTTCTGAGCTGGAATGATAACGTCTTCTTGAACATCAAGAGTTAAAATGATAGGAGCCGCTAAGGTGTGAGAAACAACAATCTTGTCAGCTTCAACTGAATCTACGTTACCAGCATCTACAACTACAGTGTTAGCACCTAGTTGAATACCGTCAGTATCAGCATCAGTATCTAAGAAACCAAAGTTACCGTTAATGGTGTAAGTAACACCAGTTAGACTAGCTGAAATGTCGGCTTGAGCAGCGTCGGTTAATTCAACTTCGATAGTGTCATCGTTAGCTAGAGCGTTAGCAGGAGTCACAAACAACTTACGGTCAGCTTCTACGTCGATAATACCGTCAAACTTAGTATTTACCATGGTAGCGAACTGTTGAGTCACAGCTAACAAGTCAGCAGTTGAGCTATTAGGAGCAATCGCTTTATCTAACTCTACGCCGTTATTGGTTTCAGCTTTGTAGCTAACAGCCACTTTTTTAGCTGAACGTACTGCATCACCTTCAAAAGACAAGCCAGCGAAAGATAAATCGGCACCAATGGTAGTAGTGTCGGCTGTGGTATCAATGTTAGTTACACGATATTTAAGCTCTGTATCACCAGCGCCACCAGTTAACAAACCAATGGTTACCTCGGCTACAGCAACGTTAGTACTGGTTACTGTAGTTGGAGGAGTGTAGCCTTCAGCTAAAGGTTGAGAGAAGGTTAGAGTGATAATATCGTCAGCTTTGTACTCAGCGCCAAGAACAACAGTGAAGTCGTCACCCACTACTGTAGCAGCAGTAGAGATACCTTCGATACTGTGTTGAAGAGTGCCGTTATCTGGCGTTACGTTAACCGCCATTGCACCACTAGAGATTACAGCCACTGCAGAGGCTAGTAAGGTCTTTTTAAAAAGATTCATTTTTTTATTTCTCCAATTTCATGAAATTGGAACATAGCCACTTGCCTTATGTTTTTTAGCGTTGGTCTAGTTCCGTTAGGGTTTTTTAATATTTACATGCCCTTCAATAGGCAACCCAAAGACGATATTAATAAACAAAACATCGTTGTTCAATACCCAATTGAACGATTTAATCGAGTTTGACGAACTTTCACCCAAATAATGTGCGGGAATTTACATTTTCACAAATAAAAATCGCTCGCCACCCAACCAAGCCATTGTAAAACAAAGACATTTAACTCACAAATGAGAAAATATGGCATTTAATACAAAATTTGAGTTTACTCAAAAATTTTCGATTAAATTTACCAAGTTACAGCTCAACAGACAACTTTTGGTGAATACCACTCCGCCCCGTTGTTTAAAAGGGGCAAACCTGTACATATCTTCATTTGCCAAACCGGCATAAAATAAGCTTTTCGATTTCTCTTGACAGATTGCGAGCGACAGCTTGCTAGGGTGTTGACAAAATCTTAGTTCGCTGTAAGCCAAAACATTTTCTAGGCTGATTGCGGCGGTTCAACTCAATTTCTTGCTAAGAAGCACAGTTAACCCCAAAGGCCACAAACAAAAACCAGATTTAGTAGGCAAATCTGGTTTAAGCTAAATGTTGGTAAAACCACCAATTTAAGGTTGAGCGAATTTTATATTATCGATGCCCCGCTGAAAATCTGAGGTAATTAGCTTCCACTGGTCAGTTCTATGAATCACTCTTGGCGTGACTAACATAACCAATTCGGTTTTAGAGTTAGACTTACTTTGCGATTTAAACAACCCACCTATACCCGGTATATCTTTAAGAACGGGCACCCCATTATCGTTAGTAGATACGTCAGACGATACCAAGCCCGCCAATATAATAGTTTGGCCGCTCTCTGCTACAACTTCGGTTTTTAAGGTACGCTCAAAAATATTTGGGTTACCTTCTGCCCCTGCCGCGCCTTTCACCTCGTTAGATATTTTCTCTTGGATTTCCATGATAACAATGCCTTGGGCATTAACCGTGGGGGTAACGCTAATTTCAACACCGGTTTTGCGATACTCAACATTGGTTTTGGATTTGTCACCAGAGCCAACATCATCGGTTACTGTGGAACCGACAACTGAAATTTGGGTACCTACAGACATATCTGCTGTAACACCGTCACGCACCAGCAAAGAGGGGTTAGACAATACGTTGACAAACTGGTTGGTTTGCAAGGCAGTAGCAATAAGCGCTCCGTCAGCCCCACTTATAGTAAAAGCGCCACCGGTAGCACCGCTGGTAATTAATCCCCCTGAAGCCCCAGGAAAGCCCGAGGGTAAACTTATGCTGCCACTTTTAAGGGCAAACTCTACCCCCAAACTAAACTCATCGGTTAAGCTCACCTCAGCAATTACCACGTCTAACATCACTTGCTTAGGCATAACGTCTAAGCGCTCGATTAGTGGGATTATCGCTTGATATTCTTTACCCGAGGTATAAAAAACAATGGCATTTGACCTTTCGTCGATGACAAAAGTGAGAAAATCCGATTGCGCCCCTATTTGAGCGCTTGCTTTAGCCGGCGCCTGACCTGTTGTTTCGCTGCTTTGTGTATTATTACTGGTATTACGAGCGCTCGACGTTCTGCTACTGGTTACTCCACCACTGCGGGCTGCGATTAACGGCGCAAGGCTGTCGCCAATATCAGACGCCCTAGCAAAGCGAGGGTGATAAATAAAATACTGCCGTGTCTCTACCATTGACGGTTTATCCAACAGCTTTGCCCAATAACGAACCCGGTCAACACCTTCGGCGTGAGACGAAAATATAGCCACCGCACCAATTTGGGCCAACGGAACCAAGACTAAGTTTTTGTTGTTATGCTCACCGACTGCGACTGATAAACCCTCATTGCCTAGCAAGGTCGCTACCTGTGCAGAAAAATCTTCTACAGTTATAAAGGTTAAATTTAACAAGCCAATATGTTTACCTCGATTTGCTGGCGAATCGAGGATCCTAACTATATCTAGCGCACGTAATACATTTTCTCGTTTACCACGGATAAACAGCGCGCTTTGTTCAAAATCAGCGGTAATTTTAGCGTCAACCAATTGCATTAAGGTTCGCTCTACACTGATTTTGATACCATATTTTAGCGGCACAACCTGAACAATTTCGTCGCTGGTATTGGGAACACTATCTGCGTTAACGCCCAAACCCAAGGTGACAGGTTTACTTTTATTCTCTTGCTTTAAGTGTAAAAAGAATACGTCATTATCGTATAAGTAACTCACGCCATTGGCATCTAATAGGCTAATAACCAGCTCAAAAAATTGCCGTTCAGTTAATGCGTTGGGTACATTTAAGGTGATAGGTTTATCAAAGGTATTTAGGCTTTGATCTATCACATAGCTAGACCCTAATACTTCACCAAAACTGTAGTGGATAAAATCGATAATTGGCATTTCTTGGGCCGCTACCGACACCACCTGCTCGTTACTATAATTAAGAGACAATTGTACGCTTTTAGACACTTGCTGCTCTTTTGCTGGCAGCGGTGTTAAAGAATTAAATTGACCCGGTTCGCTGGTTTCCAGCTGGGATTCATAACTATCACTTCCCACATTGTTGGAATTTGCCCCCGCTAAGTAAGACTGATTAACCTTAAAAGGTTCTCTCGCGGATTCCGCTTGGTCTTTGTTTGAGGTAGTTGCACAACTACTAAGAGCCAGCACAAAACAGCCGGCAGTGAGAGATCTAAGTTTTAGAATGTGAGCAGGTTTTGTTTTCATGATGATTGAAATAGCTTTATAGTTATCTCGCGCTGTTCGGCTGTAAACATCACAGAGTCAGCGGCGATAGATTTAAGGTTGTATTCTTCAATACTGCTAGATAATGACAACTTTATAGTTTCGGTTGTGCCATCTCTAGTATCTGTTTTTATAAATACAGCGAATGGTATATCTCGCATAAATACAGCTAAAAGACTGTAACGGTAGTCACCAATATATAAGTGCTCTACAAGACCATTTTGCTGTGCCTGAAGCTCTGCGCTCATAGACTCGGTTTCTATTACCGTACTGTTTTGCTCGTCTATCTGTTCAGTAGCCTGCTGTTTATCTACCATAAACGGTGCCATTTTCTCATTTAGCATTGATAAGTGTTTCGGCAAAAGTACGGCAAATGCTTCCGCTTCAGGCGCGAGTAAACGCTGCGCTTGTGTGTCAATATCTTGCTGCGAAGTTAAGCGCAAGTTAAAGTCGAGGAAGGCTAGGATTAATGTTAGAAGCACCGAGATAACAACAACATGGTCTTTATAAATAGTATTAAACATCATCGACTTCCTTGGTATTGCCGCTTTGCCTTGTCGGTGACACTAATATTTTAATGATGGCGCTACCTCTAGTTAATCTCCCCATTTCAGTCTCTGTCATTCCCTTAATATTCACCCTCCACTCTACAAAACGTCGCGGTAATGGCTGCGTTTCTAGATCTGAAATAAATTGAATAAAATGAATCAATTCACCCGTTATATTTATCTCTAGCCGAAGCTCTGTATAACTATCATGATCTAACTTTCCTAACCAACGAGAGCTTCTTAAGTTAAGCTCACGAGCCTTTAATAACTTTTCTACATTCTGTAATTGCTTTAGCTGTGATGCACTGTCTGCATCACCATGGAAGAAAACCTGCTGCTGATTGTTAAGTTGTTCATCTACTTGTTGCTTAACACTCTGGAGATAGTCTGATTGCGCAACCAGTGCTTTGCTTTTCTCCAAGCGACTTTTTAAACTTTCGATCTCTGAGGCTTTAGTATTTTGCCAATCAATAATAGGCACTACGACGAATCGCAATACTGCTAATACGGCAAGAATGCTGACTAACAGTTTACGGTTATTAAGCAGCGTCATCTACAAGATCCTGTAAGTAAAATGAAATAGCAAACCGCTCTTTATCACGCTGGCGACTAACGGCATTAATAAACTTTGCGTTAACAACGCCGGGTTGCAGCGAAATCTTCGATAGTACGTCACTTGCACTTTCACTTAAACCGCGAATAACGACCTGATTTTCTTCGAACTCAACCTGCGTTAGACTGGTTGAACTATCGACTATTGGCAGAAGTACCAACCAAACGCGCCAAGATAAATCCATATCGTTAAGTAGGGTTTGTCCTTGTTCGTACTGCTTTATTAGCCCCGCCACTTCTCGTTGCATAACAACGTATTTTGATACGCTACTAGACTGCTGGGCATATTGCTTAGTTAAGCTTTGATAGGTATAGCCTAAGTAGAGGCTTGATGCGGCTAAATAGCCCCCTGCTAAAACACTTGAGATTAAGGCAGCTTTAATAACGCTTTGCTTGTTAATAGCATTTTGTTTAGCTTTGTTAATACGAAAGTTAAGCGGCCAGATTGAGATCTTCTCATAGATTCGCTGAAGCAATAATGCTGGATATTGATCAATAGTAACGTCTACTAAGGGCACCTTGGCACTTAAGGATGACATCCATTTGAAGTGTTCGACACTGGTACAACCCAATTTGTCCATGGAAGAAGTAACACCACCAGCTTGGCTAGCAACATACAGCTGACCACTTAAGGTAGTAATTGAGACTAACTTTTGATTTGTAGCCAATAATAGCGACTCAGGAAGCACCCACCAGGCAGATTTAGACAACTCAGCCATTAAGGTAGCGGGCACCAACCAAAAATTCACTTTGTAACGGCTTTCTTCTATGCGATTGATGGTATTAAATACCACTGAATTTTTGTTTTTATCTAAGGATTCGTAACTCAGTAAAGCCTTGAGTTCTTTTATAGAAGGAACGGAATATTCTTTAGAAAGCTCTTGATAATGCTCACGACCTAAAATAACTATTTTAGGTTTAAAAGCTTCTAAGCTTGCTTTATGCCAAGTGACAGCCTGACCTTTACCACCATTAGCTTTGTATAAGGCTTCAGAATACAGGCCGATTTTACTCGTTAAAATTGCGCTTAAAGCATCAATGATTGGAACTGCAAACTTCACAGAATTTAAGACCGTTTTCGAATTAAAAACGGTATGTTACTACTTTCGGGCTGCAAGGTCACATCAAGCTTTAATCTTTGGCTTATATCTCCACTAGTAGCCTTGAATTCAATCAATACTGTTGAGCTACTAAGAAAACCGACGGACTCTTGGCTTTGCCATCCTGTTATACCTATAAACGAGGCCCTATCTAAGCTTCCCATTTCTCTTTCTGCCGATAACCGCTCTACGTAGTCTGGCCCCACTAACGCCCCCCAAATAGCTTCAGGTGCAGTAAGTAAATTTAAATCACCCGCAGAATACATGGAGAAACAACACTTTATACGAGATATCAAGTCGCTTTCATCTATGTTATCGGCTGCGAGTAAGGCCTTAATAATTTGTTCAAACTCACTGCTAAACTGCATTGGACCGTGCCTTGGACTTATGCCTAAATCATTAAGCTCTTGCTCCGTAACACCGCCAAATTGCCAATCCGATACAGGGGCTTGCCAGTTAAGAAAAGTAGCTGAAAAACGCTCTGCCGTACTTTCAGGCATCCCTAAATAAACTAACTGCTGAGCTAAACGTGAACTAGGAGAGGCAATGATAGAGTGCAATCCAGCAGCATCTTGCATCCTAACTTCGACTTGGTCGATAAAAAAAGGGGCATTGTAAAAATTCCATTTCCCAACAAGCCCATCGTCATTGATTTGTTTAGAATGATTTTGGGTAATCAGTGTATATAGCAGTTCAGATTTCGCGCTGTATATCTGAGCCTCAGCGTTCACTTTATGGGTATATCCTGTCGCTAATTTAAGCTGTGATTTGGTATCAAAACTAATTTGCAAAGCCAACATCATAACCAAAGCAGATATTAATAAAACTTGGATAAGAGCAACGCCGCGCTGCTTAGTGATTCGAGCTCTAAGCATTATTCCTCACCTTTGGTGAATCGCCCGAGTGAGATGTCGGGCTTAGTAAGCTCGAAATACCAGCCTTTTTCGATATCATTATCGGTCCATGTGATCGAAATTCTTTCCGGGGGGGTCATTCGAACGAGGGCATTATAGTCATTAAACCAGTCTAATTTTCGTTGCTCTAACTCACCAACATCTTCTTCAGTTACTCCGTAGTATTTGAATGCTACTGATTGTAAACCTTCATCAATAGTAATTTGGTAAGTAAAATCAACTTGCTCAGTTGTACTGGTTAAGTATGAGTTATACATTGGACTTTCTTGATATATGAGTTCATAAGTAAAGTCTGTGTTCTGCTCGCTGAATACTCTTATCACAGCCGGCTGCCCTGGGAAACTAAAAGAGTTTCGACTAATGCCAACAAAACCGGAGGCATGACCTTCAAAATAGTACCTTGATTGTTCGTTTTTATTATAAGCGACATAGGGTATAACCGAGCCAATAATATCTCGAACAATATTTTTTTGTCTTATTTCGTAAAACTCATCGTAAAACCGACCTACGCTGCCTTCCCAATAACGACTGAACTGACTATAGGCGAATGAGGCAACAGAAATAACCCCAGTAAGCAGCACCATAGCCACTAGCATTTCGACTAAACTAAAGCCTTTGTTGTTTTTCATGGCCAAGACAGTTCTTTATATCTAATTGTTCGTTTAGAGTTGACATTTATCAGCAGCAACTTCACGTCCCATAACTTATAAATATTCTTAGGCTGATCGTAATTTCCGGTTTCAGGATTAAACACTTTTTGCCTGGTACTGCTAGCAATGAGTTCAGCTTCAACCTCGTAAGTTATATCTCCCATTTGTCCACTAAACGCAATAGCATCGGAATTATGCCTACGTAAAATTTCGTTTTTAACTAGAATTCGGGCCTCTTCAAATTGGCCTGATAAAATGAGAGAAGCAGTAGCCTTTTGACTGGCAACCACAGAGCTGTGATATAGCTGTGTACTAACAGCTAAAACCATAAACATTATGAGTGCAGCAACTAAAGTTTCAATTAAGGTGAAGCCTTTGCTTACTGGAGACTTATACATAAAGCACACTTTAAATCACTAGAACTTAGGACTTAGGAAGTAACATATCAATAAGGTCAATTGACATATCTTTTCCATCTTTCTTTATATACAAAATTTGCTTGTCTGGCATACCGGTTGAGTAATAAGTAACAGCCTGCTCTGGAAACTCTAAGTTGTCAAAAGAATACTGCTTTGACGCCTCTTCATGGCTTTGAGTTACTATATTTTGATAAAAATAAAACTGGTAGGTACAACCGCATAAATATGATTGATAACTGGCTTCTTTTAACACGTTATTCAATCTCAACCAATCTCGATGAACGTTAACCTTGGCCATCATGTTAAGCCCAATCCCCCCCACTAAGCTCATTGCAAGCATGCCAATAGTAAGCACAATCAATAACTCGATCAGGGTAAAGCCTCTATTAATTGATTTCACGGACTAACCAAAGTCGTTAATAGATACAATGCTAAGTAGCATGATGACAACTACCGAACCGACGACTCCACCCATAAATAGTATTAAAACAGGTTCTAGTAAGCTGGTTAGCTTTGCAGTCCAAGATTCAAAATCAGTTTTAGAGCGACTAGCTATTTCTTCAAAAGCAATAGACATTTCGCCACTTTCTTCAGCAACTTCAAGCAACGAAACATAAAACTCTGGGTAGATTAAAGACTTTGAGAAATGCTCAGATAACTTCCCGCCCTCTTTGATACGCTTCTGAGCAGTTAACAGCTGCATTTTAAGAACACTATTCTTAACACTATCTAAGGCAAGTAAAATAGCTTTGTCTATTGAGATACCCGACTGTGTCATCATAGCCAAAGACGCATTAAAACGAATACGATCTAGTAATATAGTAACGCCAGAAGTCAACGGTAAGTAAACAAGAATACGATCTAATTTTACTCGGCCCGAAGCCTGTTTGAAGGTATATCTCAATATCATGATCAGAAAAATAATTCCTAGCAGTAAATACAACTGATAATTCACGAAAAAATCACTTAAGCCGAGTAAAGCCATAGTGTAACTAGGAATATTAGTGACATTGTCAAATAGAGTTGATAGCTGAGGGACAATAAAATTAAAAACAAATAAGATACACAAAACGCAAACACTAAAAATCACAGACGGGTATACCAATGCTTGTAGTGTCTTTCTTTTAAGGTCTTTTTTAAACTTTAAATCTTCAGCTAAGTTTTTAAATACTACAGATAAAGTACCTGTCGCCTCCCCCATTCGAACCAAATTAATATAAAGCGAGTCAAAGTATTCAGGGTACTTAGCTAACAAATCAGAAAGATTTTCTCCCTGTTTTAACCCCGTGCTTATTTGCTCTAAAAGATTACGGGTCGCTAAGCTGCCTTTACTTTTCCGTATAATATCCAAACCGCGGTCAATCTTTACTCCACTTTTTAATAGTAGAGAGAGTTCAGCAGTGAAAAACTCAATATCATTTGCTGTAAGGCGTTTTTTTTCAAATAAATTAATACTTTTGTCCAGCTCTGAGAGCTTTACAGGATTTAAACCAAGAGCTTTTAGTTCTTTTACTGCTTGTTCTGTGTCATTAGCATCTAGTTGGCTTTGGTGTAAATTCCCAGCTGAGTCGTAAGCTTTATATTTGAAAGTAGCCATTTAGCCTGCAACCCTTATCACTTCTTCTATACTCGTATAACCCTGAACAGCCTTATATAAACCATCCTCAAACAATGTACGAAAGCCCTTAGAAGAGTTATAGCTACGAGCGGCGTCAAGAAAAGTTTCATCTTTAGGCAAAGCGGCCAAATGACGGTCACATCTTAAATACTCGATAATTGCCATTCTTCCTTTATAGCCAGTATGGCCACAATCGTCACAGCCAACAGGAGTGCGTAAACGAATATCGGCTAATTCAAAACGACGGGCGATATCATGTAAGTTATATTTTTCGATCAATGATGACTGTTCTGCATCATCGACTAATGTCGCGCATGAACAAAGTTTTCTAGCTAAGCGTTGGGCGATAACAGATACAATAGCGGCGTTTAATAAAAACTCTTCAACACCAAGGTCTATCAGTCTAGTAAAAGCACTTGGCGCATCGTTGGTGTGAACAGTACTAAATACCAAGTGACCAGTAAGAGCTGATTGCATTGCAATTCTGGAGGTCTCTTTATCCCGAATTTCTCCGAGCATAATCACATCAGGGTCTTGTCGAACTATGCTTCTCAAACCAGCAGAAAAATCAAAGCCAATATCTGAATTAACTTGAACTTGATTAACACCATCGAGTTGGTACTCAACAGGGTCTTCAAGCGTAATTATTTTTACGCCCGGATCATTCAGTTCATTCAACAGCGTATACAGAGTGGTGGTTTTACCACTACCTGTTGGACCGGTTAAAAGTACTACGCCTGAAGTTTTAGACAGATCTTCTTGTATAGCATTCAAGACATCACTAGATACGCCCAAAGACTCAATTTCATAGCTTATGGAGGTTTTTTTAAGTAACCTTAAAACCATACTCTCGCCATCATTCAGTGGTAATGATGAGACCCGAATGTCCAAATCTACGCCTGAAACCTTTAGCTCAATTTTTCCATCTTGAGGCCTGCGTTTCTCAGCGATATCCATGCCGGAAAGGATTTTTATACGAGATATTAAAGGTAAGTTTAATCTTCTTGGAATTTTTTCTAACTCGTGCAATACCCCATCAACCCTTACCCTAGCTCTATATAGATCATTAACTGGCTCGAAATGAATATCTGACGCTCCAAGTTTCAATCCTTTGGAAATAATAGAGTTAAATAAGTTAACCGTTGGAGCTTCACTCGCCATTTCACGTAGCCGCTCTTCCTCTATGTTGTCTAAAGCTACGGCAACACTAGGTGACTCGTTATAGTTTTCATAATTTCTAGCCAAATCTTCTACTTGGCTTGGGGTAGCAATATAAACAGTCAATTTGTTTGACAGCTGATTTACATGCTGCAAAGGGCCAATAGCAAGAGGATTATCAGTTACTAGAGCCTGCTCTGAACCAAGATTTATTAAAAACCAACGTTCAGATGAAAGTAGCGTTGTATCCAAAACAGGGTCTGCAAATGTAACCTCGTAATTATTTGCTGCAAGATCGTCAAATAATGGAAGGCCAAGTGTAGCCGAGTATATAGGCGCTAAGGAATTTTCGTCCAAGGAACCTAAATTGACTAATATCGACTCAAGCCTTCCCCCAAACTTTTCTTGATAGGAAGTTGCTTTTGATAAGTCGTCCTCTGTTACACCATATTTTAGTAAGTTGTAACTCAATGAGTTAGAGGATGGATTCATTGAAATACAATATCCTCATCTTCACCTGTTCCACCTTCTTTACCATCTCTACCGAAGGTCTTAAGGGAATAAGGTAAACCATCCGGCCCCGGTGAGCTATAAATGTAATGATTTCCCCATGGGTCTAGTGGAATGTCTCTAGGTAAATAAGGACCATCCCATCCTGGCGCTGTTGAACTCCTAAGCTCTTCTAACTTTTCAGGGTAATAGCCCGTGTCTAAAAGATAGGTGTCAAGAGAGGTAGAAAGCATTTGCATTTGAGCTGATGCTGTTTTTTGTTTAGATGAACCGACTTTTGAAAACATAGCAGGAGCAACTAAAGACATTAACAAGCCCAAAATAACTATTACTATTAATAATTCAATTAGAGTAAAACCTTTTGAAAAAACCTTATTACTCATTAGAAATCGACTTCCTTTTTAAACTTGGAAAATTTTAGTTTAAACGCTCTAATCACTACTAAAACTCGCCAGATGTGAATTAATACAAAATTATATACTAAAAAAAGAATGATAAAACTAATAAACATAAACCATTCGGGTACATTTAACAGATCCATTCCTATACCGATTGCACTAAACACAAAACTAAGAGCTGTAATGATAGAAAGAGTTTGACGAGAGCTAAACTTTGCTCTCATAAAGATATGATGTAAATGATCTCGACCAGCTTTAAACGGAGATGTACCTTTACGAATTCTGCGAATCATAACACTTAACATATCCATTAACGGTATAGCTATCACCCACAACGCTGTCACCGGCTGAAAGGCCTTATTCTCGCCTTGACTGCCGATTGCAAGTAACCAGACTACTGTTAAGCCAATAAACATCGACCCAGCGTCTCCCATAAATATTTTGGTTCGCTTAGGGTTATCTGCTCGAGCCAAATTAAATAGAAGATAAGGAATTAAAGACATTAGCAAGGCTAAAGCAACCCAAGTATGGGCCGTATCACCATTCGCATAAAACAACACCGCTAAGGAAAACATAGAAGAAAAGGTTAAGCCACCAATTAGTCCATCAATACCATCGACCATATTAAATGCATTGATAGCACCAACTATTGCCAAATAAGTAAAAGGCGTAGCAAACCAATATAAATGAATATCACCAAATAATAATATATTTCCTAAGGAATCGATTTTTTGACCACTTGCAAACATCATCACACTTGCGGCCATAAGTTGGCAGAACATCCTTACTCTAACACTAAGATCACATTTATCATCAGCAATTCCAACCAACAATATGCCAGCAGAAGCCAACACAAAGTAATGTAACGAAAACTGATTTGCATAATTCATAACTTGGAGAGACAGTATAAAACCTATATAAACAGATATCCCTCCGATTAAAGGAACAGCTCCGACATGAACTTTACGCTCATTAGGCACATCAACTAATTGTAATTTAACTGCAAAGGGTTTAAGTAACTTAATTGAGGCATAACTACCTAAAAATGCAACAAGCATTGACACACAAAAAGTTGACATCAATTGCCCTCTTTCGATAACGATTTAAGGTAGCTAAATACGCCATGTAACAAAATAAGCACAATTCCTAAAACGATGCCTAATATTGCGCCCAATATACAGATTAATGCTCGATTAGGGCTGGACTTTATTTCAGGAATAACGGCTGGGTCAACAACACTAAAAACATAACTATCATTAGCCTCTGCTAACATCATCGTTTTCGTTTGCTCTTCAATAAGTTGATAAAAAACATTTTGCATTTGCGAGACAGCTGTTTTATCAAGTTGCGTCTGCAAATAATTAATATTATTTTGAGTTTCTTCAATGGTTCTTGATTTCATCGTAGAGTTAATATCAACCACTAACTCAGATACAATAAGCTGAGCGATAATGGGCGAAATATGCGAAATAGATAGTGTAATTAAGCCAGTGTCTTTATTTTTAGATACTTCCAGCATATTTTTAAGAAATACTTCGTGTATTTCTTGATTACTAGGTTCAGCCTTTAACGGAAAATCGACCTTTCTTACCCAGACACCATTTTTTTCATCGTATAGCTCTGCATTGTAGATTAACTCGCCATTATCGAAATCCCACAGGAGAGGAGCCATTATATCTGCTTTTAGACTATGCTTCTCAACGAAGCTAGATATAAACAACCTTGAACGTAGAACTTCTAAAGAAAGCGTGGTCTTGTCTATTGCATTTGAACCATTGAGATTTAAACCTGCAAATGAAGCTAACCCACCCAACTGTGATGCCATTCCACCGAGGTTATCACTTGCGTTTTCTGTGGGAGCTAATAACACGCTTGACCGGTATACATTAGGTAACTTAATTGCATAGAATGTTGCCGCCAAACTAAAGGCAAGTGCGGTTAACAAAATTACAATTTTTCCAGCCCATAACTTCTCAACGATTAACGATAAATCAAATACATCTTCATTATTAATGATTTGTTTTTGTTGATAAATTGTTGCGTCCGTATCTATGGATATATTCGTCATAATTTAACTATTACCAACCATTACTTAAACGCATTGGCAGCAACACCAATTTGATACATAATTTGAGTCACAGCTCCCCAAGTAGAAAGAGCATCGCGATAATCACTGTCTACAGGAACGATGATCGTATCCCCTGGTTCTAATGGATTTTTTTTGTTCCCAAACCAAAAACCTGACTCAGGTTTATATACCGAACCATTTGCTCTAACAATAAAAATTCGATCCTCATCGGCTTGCTTCTTAATACCACCCGCCTGATTGATATAATCTTTATAACTTAGCCCTTTATCTAACAAGTAAGAAGTCGCTAACTGAACTTCTCCCATTATCGTTATCGAGTTTCGGAATTGAGGAACAAAAAGAAGATCTTGATCCTCCAAAATGAAATCTTTACTGATGTCACCATCTAAAATTGCAGGAAGATCAATAACCATTCTACCCAAAGCAACGCTACCACTCATTTGCTCAATTAACTCAAGTTGCTCACTAGCAGAGGAGCCAAAATTACTCCCACTTTTACGTAAACTTTTTTTGGCCACTTCCTGCCGAATACTTTCTGCATAAGAGTCTATCTGCTCTTGTTCTCTGAGTCTGAGCGCCTCTCGAGTGAAGACAGCTCCATCAATGTGGGCATAAGTACTTAAGCCTCCAGCTCTTTTTAACAAATCACCAAGAGTTTCGCCTCGCTCTAATACATAGGTACCGGGAAATTTCACTTCACCTTGTAAGCTCACAGTGCGCTGCTTACGAATATTAGGTATTGCCAGTATATTCAACCTATCCATAGGCGCTATCTGGATATTCTGCGACGAAGAGTTATCCATCGCCTTAGCTAAATCAATGCGCAACATCTCTGTTTCAGCGTTATAGTTAGACACATTGGTACGAATCAGTTCACTGTGCAACAAATAAGCCGCGTCGTTTAATCCCCCGCAGCGATAATTAAATCCTTCACTGTTTCTCTGTCGGTTATGGGGTATATGCCAGGAAATCTAACCTCGCCTAAAACTTCAGCAGTCTGAACTCGTTTCCCTATTGCTGATTGTTCTTGAAGGAGCATCAGTAAAGGTGTAAGTAGTTTTTTTCTAGTAGAAGCAAGCGCTAATTCGATCTCTTCTTGTGTTAAGCCAGTCATAAGACTCGCTTTTTCAAAATCAATTTCTGGGTCTTTTTCTTTAACCTGTTCGCTATCACTTAACTCAACCCGTTCTAACTTTGCACGCTGACCAGCATCTAATATTGTAAGCAGTTCATCTTGTGTTTCTTTAATAGCGAAATCTTTTGTAAATGCTTCTAAATTATATCGGGTGAATACTAAAATTTCATCTTGTGGCTGAAGTTCGACATTATCGATAGAGTGTGGTTTTAAAATTGCGTTACCTAAGTCAAACTGCACTACGGAAATATCATTTCTATCATTGAAAGTTCTAACAATAATCGAATAATCTAAATCAGATGACTTATTTAACCTTCCTTTTACAGATGGGAAAATATCGGAAACTCTTAAACCTTCTCGCCACTGATACTTCCCGGGACGAGCAACATTTCCCTTTACGCTAACAAACCGTAAATCACTCTTTAAAATAGGGTTGATTACAATTGAGTCGCCATTATTAATCGGCTGAGCGGAGCTTTTACTATCTGAAAGATCAAGTGTCGTCAACGAAATAAAGCCTTCCTTAGTATATCGCTCTAAATTAACTGATCCTAAATAAGCTTTATCTGAAGTACCTCCAGCATAAAATATCAGGTTGCTGATTGTCTCGTTGCCTTTAATTTCATAAATAGCAGGCCGAACAACTTCCCCTTCAACTTTAGCTGTTGCCCCAAAGGAGAAACAAATACAACATCACCCGCTTGTAAGCGCACATCATTGGCACTATTTCCAAAAATCAGCAGATCATAAAGATCCAAGTGCTTAACGATTTTCCCATTTCTTAATAAACGAATGTCTCGTAGACTTCCCGATTCACTAACACCGCCACTAGCGTAGAGAGCATGTGTAATTGTTGCCAAAGAACTAACAAGGTACTTCCCAGGTTGATATGAATCTCCTGACACAAAAACTTCAATGCTTCTAAGTTCGCCCATTGAAACTGCAGCTCTGACTCCGATTTTTTGTTCTGCGATTCTTTCCGTAATGGCATTCTTTACACTCAAGAACGACTGACCAGCAACACTAATAGGCCCTAATTCAGGGAATAGAATGGTGCCCTGTCTGTTGACTTTAAACTGTAAACTTTGATTCTCCTTACCGAACAACTGAACTAAAATGGTGTCTCCAGGACCGAGTATATAATCACTAGTAACAGGCAAATTACTTATCGGAGCGAAAGTATTCGGCTTGGTAGAGAATACACCTAAGCCAAACCTTTTTAATTCATCTTCTTTAGCTTTTTCGTCTTCAAGTTTTTGCAATTCGAGTTGCTTTCGCAACTCCAAGTAGTCACTAGATAGAACTGTCTGTTGGTTTCTTTTTTCAGGTAATACGGCCTCTGGAAAGGTTCCACTTATTTCGCTTTGGTCTATCTGGTTTAAAGATATCCCATATTCAATCGCCAAAGCTTTCTGTTGTTCAGGTGGCAGTTTTTGCAACATTTGCATTTGTTCTGGTGAAATATCAGGAGCTGCTTGCGATGAAAGGCTGCCTATAAATGTTAAGGTAACAAAGGCTAACGTTCTAACCGTATAAAGTAATTTGAGCTTCATTTCGCCAATTATTCCAATATTATGTTTCTATTTGAGAGAGTAGAAAGCTTAAGTATTTTCAATAGAAATAGCTAAAACCGATATTGATAAGACAAATTAAAACCGCCAAGTTTAGCGGTATCGTCACTAAAGTAGTTGACATATTCAATTGTGACAGCGGTCTGCTTACCGAACGCATAATGTGCACCAAGGCCAAAGCTAATACCGCCTTCACTGGAACTGCCTGCTTGTTGCTGGTCAAGCTTAGCCGATGAATACCCGGTTAAAGCATATAGCGCCACCTGATTCGTTATCGGGAGGTTACCCTTAACAAAAGCAGAGAATAAATCTTCCGCTATTAATCCACCAGAACGTTTAATAGAGGTGCCATATCGACCTTCGACTGCAACATAATCGTTAAAAAAAAACCCGACTTGTCCTTGCAGTATAATAGGATGGCCTTGGACTGAGTCTGAAGTACTAGAGTGAGAATATTCGGCATTTGTATATAAGGCGCTAATCCCCCCATAGATAGAACTATGAGCAATAGAGACAGGCATAAAAAAAAGCAGAACTAGGATAGTTTTGCTCAATGGTCGTATTGCGATCACAAAATACCCCTAAGACTGGATAATTAGGCGCGAATTATAGCATACGCCATAAAACTTTCTAGCTTATTTTTTGGGGGTACAAACTGCTCAATAATAGCTCTTTTATTGAAATATAAGCGAAGATATGAGCTTTAATAGACCACATCGCACAGCCTAAAAAAACAATCAACAGTCTCAGAGTTTGTATCTATTTTCTACTTCTTGCACTAGTTTAGGCAACTGTTCTAAGCTCAGCACGTTTATTCCTGCCGCTCCTGCTCGCCCCCTCCTGTTTTATAAGTTGAGCAAATATCGACAGCACCTACAGGAGATAGAACTGGCGCACGGAGGCTAACTGAAGCTTCAGTATCTGTACTTATAGTTAACACTAATTGTGCTTGAGAAGGTGCTTCATTAGCTAGCTGATTACCAAAAACACCACTTATACGCCTAGCCCAAGGCAAATTGGGCAAAACTACAACTTTGACCGAAGACGACTCATAATAAGGTGTTATTCCACGAGCTAAGGTCAAATCGTTTTTGTAAGCTATTTTAAGTTCATGGTATGGGGAATTTAGGTCTTCAATAACCTCAAACGGAGATTTGTAACAAAGCAACTTTTTAAAAAGAATAGTAGGCTCAAAATGTAAATCTGATACATTCGTTCCATATCCATTGTAGTTAATCAATATGCCTAGTTCTTTCAATGCATTTCTACGCCCTATCGACAGTCTTGCTTCATTAGCTAAGGCATCAGCTGTTTTAACAAGATTATCCCCATAAGCAGCGGCTATCGCCCAATGGTGATAGCGCCCCTCTAGATGCTGGTCTACTAATAAAGCAGTACACACGTCGGGCGCAGTATCGATGGTTGCCTGTAAATTCGCATGTTGTGGGATATCACCGGCTTGATGATGGTCGAAATATTCAACACTTGCGCCGCACTCTAAGGCTCGCTGCAAGCCGGAGATATTTTTTAGCATGGAGATATCTAGCACGGTAATACAGTCTTCAGCTTGATACTCCAAGTTGTTCATTAATTGATTATCGCGCTTCACTCCAGTGACTAGCAGGCTTTCGCGTGGCTGGGCTAAACGTAATTGCAGTAAGGATAAAATGCCGTCGGCATCACCATTAAAAATATCGATATAGCGCATTTAACTTTTCATCCTTACTGCGTGGTAATTTAAATCGAAGCCTTAACAATGCCCGCATCAACCAAGGCCTGAACAATATACTCTGCGCACTGTTCCACGCTTTTACCCGCTGTTTGTAAATGAATGTCTGCGTTTTCAGGCGCTTCATAGGCAGAGCTTATGCCAGTAAAGTTTTTGATCTCGCCGTTACGCGCCTTTTTATAAAGACCTTTAGGGTCGCGCTGTTCACAAACGTCCAGCGGCGTATCGATGTACACCTCAAAAAATTGTCCCGGCTCAAGCTGATTACGCACCAAACTACGGTCATCTTTAAAGGGGGAAATAAATGCAGTAGACACCACTAAACCCGCATCAACAAATAACTTGGCCACTTCACCAATACGGCGAATATTCTCTACTCTGTCGCAATCAGAAAAACCCAGGTCACCATTCAAGCCATGGCGAACATTATCACCGTCTAGTACGTAACTGTGTACACCTTGCTGATAAAGTAAGTAGTCAACCGCATTGGCAATCGTCGATTTTCCTGAACCACTCAAACCGGTAAACCACAATACGCAAGGCTTATGGCCTTTCTTCGCCACGCGGGCCTCGTGAGTCACACTATGATTGTGCCATACTACATTTTCACTTTTCTTGTCCATGTTGTTCCTACTTCACTTCATCCGATACAAGTTTACTAAAGGGGGAATATTAGGGGACTAACGTTAACACCACAATAGCGTAGACGATGGCCACAGGTAAGCCCAGTTTTACAAAATCACTTAAGTTATAGCGCCCGGCATTGTAGACCATTAAGTTGGTTTGATAACCATAGGGGCTAACAAAGCTAGCGCTGGCGGCGAAGGCCACTGTCATAACGAAGCTCATTGGATTGACCCCTAAAGCATTGGCTAGGCCATAAGCCAGCGGAAACATCAGTGCGGCGGCCGCATTGTTGGTCACTAACTCGGTGAATATCCATGTCAGTAAGTAGATACTAACCAAACCTAATATTGCCCATTGCCCGCTTAAATTGCCGTTAACTAACTTGGCGATAAGCTCCACCAAGCCGGCATTGTGCATGGCTTGGGATAAAGCTAAAGCCGAGGCCACAATTAACCAGATTTCCTTAGGAAAACGCCTTACGATTTCCCCCGGACTTAAGCAGCGGAAGAACAACAACCCGCCCAATAACAGCACCATGGCTTTAAATAAGCTAATTAGGCCCAATGCTGCCGCGCCAACGGCAATGATAAAGCCACCAATCGCGATCCGCTCGGCCATGCCGCTTAAACGCGTATCGGGTTCAACACCGCTCACCAGAATAAAGTTTTTACTTAAGTTGCTTCTGGATTTGAAATCACTGCCCACAGCTAGCACCAAAAAGTCACCCGCTTGTAAGCCCACCTCACCTAATTTACCGGAGACGCGTTCACCATCACGTTTAATCGCCACCACTGCGGCATCGAAGCGAGCTCGAAAACCAGCGTCTTTTAGGCTTTTACCAACCAGCATGCTTTCTGGGCGAATCACCACCTCGGTCAAGTTAGAACCGAGCAAGCCATTGGAATCAGCAAAAGTTTGCAAACCGGAAAACTGATTTAACTGCATAACCTTAGTAACATCGCCACTAAAAATGAGTCGATCACTTTGCAGCAACACTTCGCTAGGAGCCACAGGGCTAATCAGTTTACCGTCTCGTACAATTTCAGCTAAAAACAAGGACTCCAAATGACGCAAGCCGTTTTCTTCGACACTTCTTCCAATTAAGGTGGAATCGGCCTGTATTTTCGCGTCAATAAAATAGTCTTGGTATTGATTTTCTTCGCGAGCGTGATCAGGCAAGAATCGAGAAAAACAAGCCATGGTTAGGCCACATAATACCACCGCTATTAGACCTATCAGGGTAAAATCGAAGAAACCTAAACTTTGGCCGGTATGCTCCAACAATAAGCTGTTTACGATAAGGTTGGTGGAAGTGCCAATTAAGGTGAGCGTTCCCCCCAATATTGCCGCATAAGACAGGGGTAATAACAAACGGCTGGCGCTGTGATACGGATTATTGCGGATCGGCGCTAATAAAGTAGCCACCACCGCAGTGTTATTTAACGCCGCCGACGACAACACCGTAAATGAAAATAAGCGCAGTCCAGTTGAGCGCAGCGAGGGCTTAATAATTGATGCCGCTAATAAACGTAGAATACGGGTTTTTTCTAGAGCAATAGAACACAGCATTAGCAATACCAAGGTCATCAAACCTTGGTTAGAAACACTGGCTAATAGTTGGTCTGTACTGACTAAATCAAGCACATACAATAGCAACACCACCGCGCCAAATACCTTAGCAGGTACTTGTTGATAGCGAATGAGGCACGCGATGGTGCCAACAAATATTGTCAGCACCAGTATGGCTTGAATAGTCATTACTTCAGTAGTTCGTTTAGGTCTTTAGCTTCCCAATGTGGGAAGTGCTTGCGCACCAAAGCATTCAGCTCGAGTTCAAATGCCGAAAACTCATGCTGAGTTGTTTCGTCAATATTGCCTTTAGCCTTAATAACACCAGCGCCTACTGTTACGTTGGAAATTCGGTCAATAATGATGAACGAACCCGTACCCTTAGCTCTTTCATACGTATCAAAGGCCACCTGCTGACTGAACTGCACTTGGCACAGACCAATTTCGTTCAGGCCTAGACGCACCGCTTCTTGTTCTTCAAGAGTATTCACATCGATCTGATGTTCAATTTTGGCAATAGAGCCAGAAGTGGTTTTAGCCGCCAATTTGAAATCGTATTGCTTGTGGGCAATCATCGGCTCTTCTGCCATCCAAACAATGATCGCTTCAGCACTGTTCGCCACCCAAGGTTGGTTATTGCTATGAACCAGCATATTGCCACGGCTAGCATCAATTTCATCTTCTAGGGTTAAGGTAACCGCCATTGGCGCATAGGCTTCTTCCAACTCACCATCGAAAGTGACAATGCTTTTCACTTTGGAGGTTTTTCCCGATGGTAGTGAAGTGACTTCGTCGCCTTTGCGCACCACACCCGAGCTAATGGTTCCGCAAAAGCCACGGAAATCTAAATTAGGACGATTTACATATTGCACAGGAAAACGAAAATCATCGAAGTTCTGCCCTGCGCTAATCGGCGCACTTTCCAACATGCCCATTAAGGTTTCGCCGTGATACCAGCCACTTTGCTGGCTACGTTCTACCACGTTATCGCCGTTGAGAGCCGAAATAGGCACAAACTTGATACTATCAATGTTAAGTTTCTGCGCAAACTTTTGATAATCGGCTTTAATTTCCTCAAAGCGTTGCTCAGAAAACTCCACTAAATCCATTTTATTAACAGCAACAATCACTTGCTTAATACCAAGCGTTGACACAATGAAGCTATGACGACGCGTTTGCACCTGTACACCATAACGGGCATCAATCATCACAATGGCTAAATCACAGTTCGATGCACCGGTCGCCATATTGCGAGTATATTGCTCATGCCCAGGAGTATCGGCGATAATAAATTTACGCTTATCGGTAGAAAAATAGCGGTAGGCTACGTCAATAGTAATACCTTGCTCGCGCTCTGATTGTAAACCGTCAACCAACAGCGCTAGGTCAAACTCGCCATCGGTGGTATTAAAGCGTTTGGAATCATTTTTAATGCTGGCCAATTGATCTTCAAAAATCATTTTTGAATCATGCAATAAGCGACCAATAAGGGTGCTTTTCCCATCATCAACACTGCCACAGGTGAGTAAACGTAGTAGCTGTTTCTGTTCGTGCTGATGTAAGTATTCTTCGATATCTGAAGCAATCAATGTAGATTGATGAGACATTGTTTCCTCGCTTGCTGGTATTTAACCAGGCTCTAAATTCTGTTTTAACTAAACCAAACTATTTGGTGAATATAGTGATGAGATCTGTACTGCTATGAAAATGGCTAGAAGTAACCTTCCATCTTCTTCTTCTCCATCGAGCCAGCACTATCATGATCGATCACCCGACCTTGGCGCTCCGAGGTTTTAGTTAACAACATTTCTTGAATCACCTCAGGCAAGGTAGTGGCTTCAGACTCCACCGCGCCAGTGAGTGGATAACAGCCCAGCGTGCGGAAACGCACCATCTTATGCTGGATCTCGCCCTCTTCTACTGGCATACGCTCGTCATCCACCATGATTAAGGTGCCGTCACGTTCTACCACAGGGCGAACTTTAGATAAGTACAGCGGAACAATGTCGATATTTTCGAGGTAGATATATTGCCAAATATCCAGTTCAGTCCAGTTTGATAGAGGGAATACTCGAATACTCTCACCCTTGTTTACTTTGGAGTTATAAGTATTCCACAACTCTGGGCGCTGAGATTTTGGATCCCAACGGTGGTTCTTATCACGAAACGAGTACACGCGCTCTTTAGCACGAGACTTCTCTTCGTCGCGGCGCGCACCGCCAAAGGCTGCATCAAACTGGTATTTATTTAAAGCTTGTTTCAAGGCTTGGGTTTTCATTACATCGGTGTGTACAGCACTACCGTGGGTGAAAGGGCCAATGCCCATTTCCAAACCTTCGGGGTTCTTATGAACTAACAGCTCGAAGCCGTATTTCTCCGCCATACGATCACGAAACTGGATCATTTCCTTAAATTTCCAGTCTGTATCTACATGCAATAAGGGAAACGGGATCTTTCCAGGATAAAAAGCCTTGCGCGCTAAATGAAGCATTACCGCAGAGTCTTTACCCACAGAATAGAGCATAACCGGGTTCTCAAATTCCGCCGCTACTTCGCGAATGATATGAATACTCTCGGCTTCTAATGCTTTAAGATGAGTTAAATTATAATTTTCCATTTAGTCTTCAGCTCTTAGTTCGTTATATCGTAATAGAATATAAAACAATGTCAGACTAACTGATTAAACTAACCGCGACTAGTAATAACGCTATAACATTATGCTACTTTTAATAACTTCAAATTCTAAGCTGGTAACACAGAGCAGATACAGATAAGCCTAAAAATGGCAGCAATGAACGACTTGTTTATGCCACCGGAAACAGCTTCAAGCTAATGCAGTCATCAACCAAATTCTTAAAGCGCAAACTAAAGCCTATTTCAGACAGCCTTACTAAACATTCCAAATAGTGGGCCGAGGCGTTTAAGCCTAAAGCTAAACCCGGTTGAGCTTGGTCGAAGGGGGCTGGTACATCTAGCAGGCCGGCGTTGGCAAAGCTAACGCAATCATCCTTTATCACCCCGTATAAGCATCCTACAGGGGCACGAAGATCAGCCGCGTTTAAAATTTTATTTAACGAGCTCAAAGCTTGGCTTGGCTGAAGCGAAGAAGGGTCGTTAATAGATAAGCGGTTCCACATATCTTGGAAGAAGCCATTAATAATCACCGCAGCAATCACCCCTTCATCCCCATTAAACAGATATCAACCACTAAAAATGCCACATGGTTAGCGTCGATTTGCTTAAGGATGGGAAACAAGCTTTGCCCTTAAGGCGGTAATGACAGAAATAGCCCATTAATTCTTGGGTAGGCTCGGGCATGATTTCTTGTAAAACTAGGCTAGCTTGCACATCGTTAGCTTTAAAATGCGCCTTATGCTCAGAAAACTCGCTAAACTCCATTTGCAAGTTATGCTCTTCCGCCATAGAGAGGTTGGTTAGAATCGTATTGGTGATTTCTTTAAAATCGGTAATCGGTTTGACCAAAAAGTCGCTCGCGCCTAGGGCCATCACTTGACGTAAATCCGCCATGGTACTTTTACCGGAAATAACCACCACAGTGCCGCTAAAATGAGCGAGATTTTCTAATAATTCCACGCCTCCCATTTTAGGCATGATTAAATCCATTAAGATAATGTCGTAATGTTGCTGGCCAATTGCCTCTAAGGCAGCTTCGCCATCACCCACGGCCCCAACCATAGCGCCTTGTTGAATTAAAAATGCAAGCAATTGCTGACGAAAAACCACTTCGTCTTCTACTACTAAAATGGAAACTCCATGTAATAAATGGTCGTCCCGCTGCTGCATTCCCGGCAAAATCCTTTATTTATTAACGAATTAATTAATGTCTAATGGTCCAATCTCTTGAATATATAAGTAAAACCAGCGGAACGCCAGTTTACTCAAATAAAATTGAACACACTAAAAGGTGAACAAAATAGCAACAACAAGATAATCAGAGAGGTGAAAATAACAAGGCTATGCATCAATATCTGCATAGCCTATCCAAAAGCATAGCTCAGCTTAGCTAATATGCTTCAATTTCGTCCAAATAATCTTCCAAGGCCGAGTCTATATCGTCTTGCGATTGAGTAGGAGGCTTACCGTTATAGAAGCGGTATAAACGGTATTGCATGTAGGCCTCTTTGATGAAAGTGTAGCTGTCTAAGGAGTTATCCAATAAGGGTTCTTGTTCAATAACCGAAGAGCGCTTATAGAGGCCATCTAAGCCCCATTTTACTACCTGTTCAGCAAAACTCAGATTGTTTAGTGGAGAAGCAAAAGCATCTACCCAATCCCCAACTTCCTTACGAACGGTACTCGGGCCAAGCACCGGTAACATAATGTAGGGGCCTTCAGGCACCCCATAAAATCCTAATACGTCGCCGAACTCTTCGATATCACGTTGAACTCCAGACTTGCCCATTAAGTCAAAAATCCCAAATAGACCAAAACTTGAGTTAAACACGAAACGCAACAAGTTGTTTGATGCACGTTCCACTTTGCCTTGCAGTAGATGATTGGCAAAGCTGGCGGGTTCTTCCAAATTACGAATCACATTATTTAGGGCTTCTCGAAGCCCAAAAGGCACATACTTGGCGTATCCATGAGTGGCAGGACGATAAATAGGTTTATCTAGATAATGGTAATTGAAGTTCCACATTCGACGGTTAAAACCTTCGAAGGGATCAGTGATATTTTGATAGGACTGAGCCTCAGCCTCTTGCGCAGTTGCTGTAGTCGAAAAAGCCGTTGAAATAATTGCAGCAAACACCATACAAGCTGTAACTATATTACGCACGCCCACTCCTTCCTTGGTTAAAACTTCATACCAAGCGCGCTTCAACTGCGCACCAAAAACAAATAAAGCTTGCTAGCAAGCTTTAATATTATGACACCGATATCCAAAGCTGAGTAGTCTTATTTATTGACAATTCAATAAGAAAGAACTTGCTATAAACGCGTATCTATGTGCAATTGAATGGTTTCTTGCTGCTCCGAATTGATCGGATCAGACTCTCCCTGCCAGTCTCCATCAGTGGTTTGCGCGTTATTATCATATGACAAACGAGCGGTGATATAGAAGGTGCCCTGTTGGGATAATTTCAAACCTTCCATCATGCTATCGCTGTCTGATAGGGTCAGCGTTAGCGGAAAACGGGGATGCGCAATTTTTTTAGCCGCCAATGGCATGGGCGGGCCATTTACCGCTTTAGCAAACACAAATAAGAAGCTTGAATCTGGCACTTCCACGCCCTCTTGCACGTCCACCGTAATCTGATAACTCGGCCCTGTTACCGCAGCCGGCTCACTGACTTGCTCTTGTTGTTGAGCTTGCTGCGCCAATTGGGCTTTAGCAAAGTCGATGCTTTGCTGCAGCATCTGATGACGCTCTGAGTCGGCATCAACTAAGCTAAGCATACTCTGCCAACGGTCGATGGCTAACTGAAATTGCTGCTGTTCTAAAGCCATAAAAGCATACAAAGACCACAGCTCTAACTGTGAAGAGTCTTGTTGTAATGCCCGTACAACAATACGTTCAGCCTTAGCTTGTTGATTTGCATCGCCACTGTAAAACAGCGATTGGGCATATACTGCAATAATACTGGCACTACTAGGGTCACGCCTATAAGCCTGCTCGGCAGCGTCTGTCATCATGTCGAGACGGTTTAGCGCTTGTCCGACTTTTGCTAACAAAAACCAGCCGCGGGTATCGTTCGGCTCGTTATACAACTTAGTCCGCAAGCCTAAAGCAAAGTCTTGCAGATCTTGGTCACTGACCTCTGCGCCTTCACCCAGCAAAATTCTATTACTTAACTCAGGCATTTTTGCGACCACGTTTTGCCAGTCTTGTACCTTGTCGGCACTCCCCAACTTAAAGTAAAAGGCCAGCGATAAGGCGATAACAATGGCGACACCAGGAAGCACTAACCAAATGGATACCGCCTGCTGTTGTTTACTGTCTTGCTCGGGAATATCGTCCAATAAGTTGTGTTGCAACTCGCTCACCAACAGCTGACGATCGTCGGCCAGACCTTGTTGGTCTTCTTGTTCTATTTCTTGCAAGCGGTCTTTGTATAAAGTTTTATTTAGTTCAGTCTGGGTAATCGAACGCCCATGTCGCTGGCGCATAAAAGGCATCACCAATGCAGCCACCGCCAATAGGGTTAACACGAAGGCCGCTAACCAAAATACTGCCATTACTTATCTTGCTCCGTCTGTTTGATTAAGGCCTCAAGGCGTTGCTGTTCATCGGCGTTTAACTCTGGCTTAGAGTCGGCCTTACGTTTGGCCATACGCAATACCACCAGCAAACCCAACACGATGATGGCTAAAGGCGCCGCCCACAGTAACATTACCGCAGGTGTTAATGGCGGATCATAACGAACAAAGTTACCGTAGCGAGCCACCATGTAGTCTAAAACTTGCTGCTTGGTACTGCCCTGCTTCACCATTTGGTAGGTTTTTTCACGTAAGTCCTGTGCTAAACCCGCATTAGAATCAGCAATATTGTTGTTCTGACACTTGGGGCAACGCAGCTCTCGAGTTAGCTCTCGAAAAAGTTGCTCCTGCTCGGGGCTGTCGAACTCGTGAACATCAATCGCTGCGCTTAACTGGCTAGACAGAAAAAGTACGAACAACAGAGTAACAGCCTTTAAATAATGATTCATAGTTACTCCAAGGCACTGAAGATAGGCGCAAGCGTATCTTGCCAATTGCGTGGATTAACATCGCCCACATGGCGATAACGAATAATCCCGTGACTATCTATGAAGTAAGTCTCTGGCGCGCCGTAAACGCCTAAATCAAGAGCAAGTAAGCCCTTACCATCGTAGAGGTTGATTTGATAAGGATTACCCAATTGCTCTAGCCATTGAATCGCTTTTTGTCGATCATCTTTATAATTTAAGCCAACTATCTTTATCCCTTGTTGCTCGGCAAGAGAATTAAGGAAAGCATGTTCAGCGCGACAGGTGGGGCACCAAGTAGCCCACACATTTAGCAGCAGTGGCTCACCCTTGAAAATATCCGCTGCATATTGCTTATCTTGCTGATAAATATCCTGCAAGGTAAATTCAGGAACCGGCCGGCCAATCAACACAGACTCCAGTTCAGTGGCATCACTGTATAAACCTCGGTATAAAAATACCGCCATCATTAAAAATGCCACTAAGGGCAATAAAAAGTACCAAAAACGCTTGCTCACTTAGCCCTCCTCTACAGGCGTACTGCTGCTTGCTGCGCGCGAATTAAGCTGGCTTTGTTTTACCTTAAAACGATAACGCTTATCACTAATAGCGAACACGCCACCTATAGCCATAATGATTGCCCCTAACCAAATCCACCGAATGAAAGGCTTGTAATACAAACGCACCGCCCAAGCACCACCAGGTAACTGCTCACCCATGGCGGCATATAAATCACGCCAAAAACCGGCATCAATAGCCGCTTCGGTCATCATATTACGCTGCACGCGGTAGAAACGTTTCTCCGCCCGTAACGAGCCCGCCAGCTTATCACCTTGATAAACGTCAATAATTCCAACATGGCCTTGGTAATTGGGGCCAACTAAAGGCTCGACCCGCATAAAATTAAACTGATAATCGGCAAAGCTTACCGAATCGCCAGCTTCCATGCGCAGGTCTTTTTCAATACTGTAATGGCTAGTTAAGGCAACGCCAATAATGGTCACAGCCAAGCCTAGGTGGCCTAATACCATCGCCCAGTGAGAGCGCCCCAACACAGTTAAACCTTTAACAAAGCTATGGCGATGAGTAGCGCGTAAGTACACTTCCAAAACCGTGCAAGCAATCACCCAACAAGCTAGTACCACCGCCATATAGGCTAAGCCATAAAACTGAGGTGCAAACACCGCAAACAGTGCTGCGGGAAGTAGCAAACTTAAACCCGCAATAATGATTAACTGAGATTTAAGTGGGCCAAGAGCCTGACGTTTCCAACGCAATAGAGGACCAATACCCAAGGCGATAGCAAAAGGGACTATCATCCAACTAAACATACGGTTAAAAAACGCTTCGCCAATGGAAATACTACCTAAACCAATCTCTTTATGGATTAGTGGCAATAAGGTACCCAGCAACACTACGACTAAAGCTGCCACCAACAAGATATTGTTAATGAGTAAAAAGGTTTCTCGTGAAAACAAGCTATAACTGCCACGGCTCGTCACCTGCGAACCGCGGATCGCAAATAGCAGTAAGGAACCACCAATCACCACCAACAAGAAGGCCAGAATAAACAGACCTCGTGCAGGGTCACTGGCAAAGGCGTGCACCGATACCAATACCCCAGAGCGAACCAAGAAGGTACCCAGCAAGCTCAGTGAAAAGGCGGAAATAGCCAATAGCACAGTCCACGACTTAAATACTCCGCGTTTTTCCGTTACCGCTAAAGAGTGCAGTAGCGCTGTACCCACCAACCACGGCATGAATGAGGCGTTTTCTACTGGATCCCAAAACCACCAGCCGCCCCAACCTAGTTCGTAATAGGCCCACCAACTGCCAAGAGCGATACCTAGGGTGAGAAATACCCATGCGGCCATAGTCCATGGTCGCGACCAGCGCGCCCAAGTGGAGTCAAGGCGCCCCGCCAATAAAGCAGCAATAGCAAAAGCAAAGGCGACAGAAAATCCCACATAACCCATATACAATAACGGTGGATGGAAAATCAGTCCCACATCTTGCAGTAAGGGGTTAAGATCCTGACCATCTATCGGAAAAAACGGCAAAGTTCGCTCAAAGGGGTTTGAGGTTAACAATATGAAAAGGTAAAAGCCAACGCATATCATTCCCATCACAGCCACAACCCGCGCTACCGCATCCAAAGGTAGGCCTCGGCTAAATAGAGCCACTGCTGCGCCCCAGCCAGACAAGATCATCGCCCATAATAACAATGAGCCTTCATGGGCGCCCCACACCGCCGACAAGCGAAAATAAAGTGGCATTTGACTGTTCGAATTATTCGCCACGTAAGCCACTGAAAAATCATTGACCGCGAAGCTGTAGCTGAGCACGGCAAACGAAAGGGCAACAAAGGCAAACTGAGCCAAGGCTAGAGGACGAGCCAAGCGCATTAACGTCAGGCTATTTTTGCTAGCTCCCCATAGCGGGTACACGCTTTGCAACATGGCTAACGTAACCGCGAGAATAAGTGCGTAATGTCCAAGTTCAGGGATCATAATAACTCTCTAGTGTCCTGAGCCTTTAAGTTGGGCTTCGGTGTATTCGGGTTTGAAATGTTCCATTCCTTCCAAGGCGTCAGCCACTTCAGGCGGCATGTATTCCTCGTCATGCTTAGCAAGCACTTCAAAGGCTTCTACTGTGTTGGCGTTTAGTAAATGACCTTGAGCCACAATACCCTGTCCTTCGCGAAATAGGTCAGGCAGTATGCCTTCGTAATTGATAGTAACCAAACCACCGCCAGCATCACTTAATTTAAAACTGACCTGCAAGCTGGTAGGCGAACGCTCAACCGTACCCGGTAATACTAAACCACCAATCCGTAAACGCTGGCCCACTTCAGGTTTAAGCTGATCTTTGCCTTTACCATTTACCAGCTCACTGGGGGTATAAAACAAATCGATATTTTGTTGTAAGGCAAACAGTAATAATCCAATTGAAGCCCCTAAGCCGAGTACAATGGCAAGTACTATGGTTAAGCGTTTTTTACGTCTTGGATTCATAGGCGTTCGGTTACCTCTTTAGCTGCTTGTCGTCGTTGCTGGCGCGCGGTTTGTCGCGCTACCGATTTAAAAATCGCGTTACGTTTAATTATGCTGTCTACGATGATAGCTAACATAGCCAAGGCACTTACGCCAAAAGCCAACCATACATAGAAGCCATACCCGCCCATGGCGAAGAACTCACTGATAGAATCAAATTGCATTCGGCTTCCCCTTCTCTTGCAGGTGGCGTGCTATCAATTGTTGAACCCACGGACGTCGCTGTTCTCGACGTAGTAATTCGGTTCTAAAACGAACTAGGCTCACCGCACCTAGGAAGAAGCCAAAAGCGAGAATGTTCACTAATAATGGCCACAACATACGAGAATCAATAGAAGGTTTGGCAAACTTGGTAATGGTGGCACCTTGATGCAGGGTGTTCCACCACTCAACGGAATAATGAATAATTGGTAAGTTAATCACCCCAACTATGCTGAGAATACCCGCCGCTCTTCCCGCCATAGTTTTATCGGAAAATGCGTTATACAACGCCATCACACCAAGGTATAAAAATAACAAGATAAGTTCTGAAGTCAGTCGAGCATCCCATACCCACCAAGCTCCCCACATAGGTTTGCCCCACGCAGCACCAGTGAACAAGGCCACAAAGGTGAATACAGCCCCCACTGGAGCCACCGCAGCAACGTACATGTCGGCCTGCTTAATCTGCCACACTAAACCAATAAATGCGGCCACCGCCATGGAGGCATAAGCGCCCATCGACAATATGGCTGAAGGCACATGAATATAGATAATTCTAAAACTATCACCTTGTTGGTAGTCGGCGGGCGCAAAGGCTAAGCCCCAAATCAAACCAACAACAAAACACACAATGGCAAATGCACTAAACCACGGAATAAACTTTCCTGCTAACTGGTAACTTGCTTCAGGTTTGGCATAAGGATGCAACCATTTCCACATTTGGCTTTCAACTCTCTCAGTTGTATTTAAAATTAATTAACGCTAACTCTTAGGGCTGCCGCCGTAGCGAAAGGCGCCAAGGTTAAGCTGACTAAACTAATCGCGCCCATGATCGCTAAATGTCCACTATAGGGCAAGCTCAAAGAGGCGGCTTCAATGGTTGAAGTCGCAAAAATTAACACCGGTATATACAAAGGCAGGATCAATAAACTCAATAATACTCCCCCTTTACGCAAGCCTACTGTTAGTGCCACCCCAACGGAACCAATTAAACTCAAAACTGGCGTGCCCAATAACAAAGTATAAAAAGTGGCCTGATAACTGTGCCACTCCAAGGACAGCAATACCGCCAGAAGCGGCGATAGTAATAAGATGGGAAGCCCGGTAATTAACCAATGAGCAATAATTTTGGCCAAGGCAATTAAACTCAAAGAACAACCACTCAGCATCATTTGTTCTAGTGAGCCATCGGCAAAATCATCACGAAACAAGCGCTCTAAAGACAGCAATGAAGACAGTAGTGCCGCCACCCATAAAATACCTGGGGCAATTTTGGCCAATAAAAGAGGCTCCGGCCCTACGGCAATAGGAAATAAAGTGATAACAATAACAATAAACCACAAGGGGTTTAATACATCTGACTTCTGCCTAAATGCCGCCAATAACTCACGTTTAATTACCGCAATAAATGGCTGCATTATGCTTGTTCCTCATAGGCAGGCGTAATTGTTAAGCATCGATACAAACTTGGCTCTAGAGAAAGCTCTTGATGGGTTGTAAGTAGTACCATGCCGCCGGCTTGCGCATGAGCGAGCATGACTTTTTCCAGATAAGCCACACCTTGTTTATCGATGGCGGTAAAAGGCTCGTCGAGGATCCACAGCTTACGCTTTACTAACCAAAGACGGGCCAGTGCCACTCGACGCTGTTGCCCTGCGGATAAATGCGCTACAGGCTCGTCTTCTAGGCCCGCTAAACCGACTTTAGCCAGCAAGCCATGTAACTCTGACGAAGTGACTTTTTCCCCGGCTAAACCTAGATAAAAATGGAGATTTTCGATGGCACTAAGCTCGGCCTTAACCCCAGCGTGGTGGCCCAAATAAAGACACTGGCGCTGATAACTATCGGTCACTTGACTAATGTTGCGCTCCTGCCAAGTAATACTGCCATGCTCGGGCCGAGATAAACCAGCCACTAACCTTAATAGGCTAGTTTTACCCACCCCGTTTGGTCCAGCGAGCTGAAGAATTTCTCCACTAGCAAGCGAAAAGGACAAGTTGTCGAAAAGCACCCGCTCTTCTCTTACGCAACACAGACCACTAACTTTGAGCATTAATAAATCTTTGAAAAAACCTTGGCAGGGATGGTATCACAGCTAAAGCTTAAATCTAGCCGCTATAGAGGATTAAAAACCGAGTTTGAGAAGCCTGCAAAGCCGTCAAACACCAGCAATAGAAAAACGAAACTCGCTGGCGAAATTCACAAGCGAGTCACTATTTACTGGCTCAACTGGCTTGGCCTTTCATCTTATTACGTAAGCTAAGCAACAGCTCAGCTTCAGCCTTAGGCAGTTCGCATTCACGCATCACTTCATCGAGATCAGCGCCTAATTCAACCAGTTTTACTGCGCGGGTATACAGCTTACTATCGGCATCTTGAGACTGGATTTGTGAGGTGCGCAAAAAGACTTGCTCAACTTGTTCACTCTGTCTTTCCAGCTCTTGCACAAAAGATACGTTAGCTTCGTGAAGTTCTTCCAACTGCCGCTCAACTAAGCGATGAGACTGAAGCAAGTTTTTGGTCAAAACTTCCAAGCTTTGTATTTTTTTCTGGCCTAGTTCAGACTGCTTTTTGGCCTGATGACTAAACCAAGCAGCCCCAGCCAAACAAACTAAGGCAAGCCCTAGGGCAATAACACTAATCCAGTCCATTTATAAGGAACTTAACTCATCCCACTCATCGTCGGAAAGTAGTTTGTTTAAATCAACAAGGATCAACAATTGTCCATCACGGTTACTCACGCCTTGAATGAACTTAGCACTTTCTTCGGTACCCACATTTGGCGCAGTATCTATTTCAGAAGAGCGTAGATATACCACTTCTGCAACACTATCCACCAAGATACCAATCACCTGAGATTCGGCTTCAATAATAACAATTCGAGAATTTTCAGTGATTTCTGCAGAAGGCAGACCAAAGCGTGAACGGGTATCAATAACGGTAACCACGTTGCCGCGCAAGTTGATAATCCCCAATACGTAATCAGGGGCACCGGGAACCGGAGCAATTTCGGTATAACGTAGCACTTCTTGTACTTGCATCACGTTAATACCATAAGTTTCATTTTCTAGCTGAAAAGTCACCCATTGAAGCACTTCGTCTTCGGCAATGTTTTCTGCGATGTTACGCTGCTCGCTCATCTGCATGTCCTTTTAGTGTTCTTGAGTCCAACCGGATCTCGCAACTGATACTCTTCAGTATATATCATATCTTATAAAACTAAATGGCGGATTTTCCTAGCCTTTCAAGACAAGAAGACTACCCACCTCCCACTATTTTAGCGCCCTTCGATATCTACGCCATTACTCAACATCGCTTGCAATTCTTCAACATGCAACAGAGCGCACATTTTTTGTTTTACCATGCCTGCTAACCAAGGCCTTTTACCTGGCTGACTACGCCATTTCACATCTTCTTTATTTAAACGCTCAGTACCTAATAATTTTTCACAGCTAAGCCCCCACGGGGTTTCACCTAACATTACTAGGTATTTATAACTAGGTTCGAAGGGCTGACCAGGCATGACCCATTTAGCCGTGTCAACTACCGATAACTTTTGCTCGCGCTCAATCATGATGCCAGAGAACCAAGCAGGCTTACCAAATAGAGGGCTCACCTCAGTAATGCGATGAATACCGCCTAAATTGGTGAGAGGCACCCCAAAGGTGACACCTGCTACTTCAAAGAATAGCACCTGAAACTCATTGTCTGTCTCAATATTTTGCCATTCACTTGCACTCTCTTGCACAAGCGCTTGCTGCTCGACTTGCGTCTCTAGTTCCGGCTCTGCCTGCTGCACTTGCGGTTCTGCGACTTCTATTTCCGGAGCTGGCTCTGGCTCGAGAGCTTGTTCGGGCAATTCCTTGATAGGTAGCAAGGCATTCTTGGCCTCAGCTTCGGCTACCGCCGCAACACGTTGCTCGGCTTCGGCGAACAAAGTGGCTAATGGTTTGGTTTGCGGTTTAGGCGCGGGTTCAGCTTTTTGCTCGGGCGGCTGACTCGGCGCTAA
The DNA here is from genome assembly GCF_001420915.1 of Agarivorans gilvus. NCBI lineage: Bacteria > Pseudomonadati > Pseudomonadota > Gammaproteobacteria > Alteromonadales > Alteromonadaceae > Agarivorans > Agarivorans gilvus. The sequence continues at coordinate 1,101,654 of NZ_CP013021.1, forward strand.
AGGCTCGCTGGATTCACTTAACAGTGAATCAAAATAGTCCCCAGCGCTTGTTCCATTAATTTGTCGCTATTCATAACAGCCCCTGGTCATCTCTCATCTGCATGAGGTGGGCCAATAAGGTTTGATAGGCAAACACTCCTCGGCAATTTTTTATATGGTAAGACGGTGGAGTATGGCGCAAGCTGGCATCACGAAATTTAGTATCAATGGGGATCACTGAATTCCAGATATTATTTGGATAAGTCTCTTGTAGCTCTTTTAGGGCAGCTAAAGAAGCACGAGTACGCTTGTCATACATAGTAGGCACAACAGTATAACGTAAACGCTCAGGACAAGAGCGCTGCATAATCGCCAGAGTTTTAACCATGCGCTCCAAGCCTTTGATCGCCAAAAACTCGGTTTGCACGGGAACCAGCACTCTGTCACTGGCAGCTAGGGCATTGACCATCATAACCCCCAACACCGGTGGGCAATCAATCAGTACGTAATCGTAACGTTGTTCCACGCGCGCCAGAATACGTTTAAGAATTAAGCCCATGCCTTCACGTTGCCCAAGCACCTTATCAAGAGTAGCTAAAGCCATACTGGCAGGAATTAAATCTAAATTATCAAATGCGGTAGACTGAATGCTGTGATTGACCATTGCATCATCTAATTGGCTATTTTGATATAACTCATACAGAGTGCCTTGCACACTATCCACGTCAAAACCTAAATAGCTGGTTAATGAAGCGTGAGGGTCGGTGTCGAGCAATAATACGCGCTTTCCTTGTTGCGCCAACAGTCCGGCTAAAGAAATAACGGTGGTCGTTTTACCCACTCCACCTTTTTGATTTGCCACTGTCCAAACTTTCACTATGGTTCCTGCCTTGTTGTAAAACGCACTCCGCCGCCTTCTAAGGGTACTGCTAACATTGTCTCACTGTCAGGTTTTCGACGTTGTTTAGGTGCTAAAAGCTCTGGTTCAGCCACCTGTTCCCTAGGTTTTTCTTGCCATAAGTTTTGCGACAGTGCTATCACAACCCTGCGCTTAGCATTATCGGTATCCTCATTGGCATATTCAGCATAAGCTTCTAAAGCCAGTTGTGCAGGGTTGACCCCCCTTGCTTGCAACTCTCTTAATACCCGCGTGGCTCTAGCCGCAGACAGCTCCCAGTTACTGGGATATAGTTCACTATCAATACTGTCTTCGTCGGTATAACCACGTACTCGAATATAGTTTTTTAACGGTCTTAACTGCTCGGCCAAGGTGTTAATTACTTGCTCTGCAGGCTTTAATAAATACGCACTGCCCTTAGCAAAAAACAAACGGCTATCTAGCTCTATGGTCAACCAATGTTGATCGTAACTTACGACTATATCGTCGGTTTTCAAAAAGTCTTTAAATTCCTCTGCCAAATGTTCAGCCAATTGACCAAACTTCTCCGCGGGAAGCGTTGCAGGTTGGTCAATAATGGCCGCCTTGGCCTGAGTATCAGGGTTTGCACCTTGCTGTAGAATAGATTCACCCCAAGCTTGCTCCGTAGGACGAAGCTCACTTTGATTAACATCGATAAGTGGCTCATCACTTAACTTAGCATCAAATAAACTAATGGCTTGCTGCCAACGTTGTTGCAATTCTGGATATTCCTGCTCGTTGGCCATCGCCATCGCATACAGCACGACAAACAGGGCAAACATCAGGGTCATATAATCGGCATAAGAGACTAGCCAACGCTCGGTACTGGCATTACGTTTAGCTTGGGTGGCATAACGGTGACGCATACTAGCCCCTCTCCCAAGTAAAGCTAGCCAGACGACGCTGCACCTCTAAACTCCCTGCACCTTCTGCAATACACACTAAACCGGTCAGTGTCATTTCTTGATAAATGGCTCGCTCCCCTGCCAATGCACGCAACTTATTGGCTAAAGGTAAGAATACGAAGTTAGCAAAGCCCACTCCATAAATGGTCGCCACGAAGGCCACCGCAATCCCTTGGCCTAATTGCTCGGGGCTAGTAAGAAATGCCATTGCTTGAATCAAACCTAACACCGCACCTAAAATGCCAACGGTAGGGCAATATCCGCCCATGGCCTCAAAGACCCCTGCTTGCTTTTCCAAGCGATTTTGCTCAAGATCCAATACATCTTCTAAAGATTGTTTTAAATGCTGTGGCTCAGCACCATCAATGAGCATTTCAAGCCCCAACAAACTAAAAGGATCGGCAGACTGGCGATGCTTTTGCAGCACCAGATAACCATCTTTGCGAACGGTATGAGACCAGCTTAAAATGAGTTTAGATTGCCTAGCAAAATCAAAATTAGATTTTTGCCAAACCTTGGGAATGGACTTAATCGCCAATACAAATTGTTCAGCAGGCGTTTGTAACATCACCGCGCCAATGGTACCGCCGACAACGATAATAAAGGCATGCAAATTGACTAAATCGCTAAGGCTACCGCCAGCCAAAGTATGGCCAAAGCCAACAGCAGAGAAGGCGAGTAATACGCCAGCTATGCTAAGTTTATCCATTCCCTATTTCCGCGACGATAGCTTCAGAAAAGCTATCTAAGGGCATCTGTTGCGATGCAAGACCCGCACTCGCGACCGCCTGCGGCATACCATAAACAACACATGAGGCTTCATCTTGTGCCCATATGGTCGAGCCTTGCTCTTTAAGTAAACGGCATCCGTCTCGTCCATCGGCTCCCATGCCAGTGAGTATCATCGCTAGTACATTTGATTGATGACTCTTAGCCAGTGAGGCAAAAGTAATATCCACACAGGGTTTATAGTTAACCTTGTCATTGCCATCGATCACTCTCAACCGGCCATATTGGCCTCGCCCTTCCACTAACATTTGTTTTCCGCCCGGCGCTAAATAAGCCCACCCAGGGCGCAACTCATCACCATCTTCCGCCTGCTTAACATTAATCCGCGACAGACTGTTTAAACGCTGAGCAAAAGCTGCAGTGAATGTAGCTGGCATGTGTTGAATCAACAATATAGGTTTGGAAAAGCCCGCGGGTATTTGAGTCAAAATAGTTTGCAGTGCCACCGGCCCGCCGGTAGAGGTACCAATTGCCACTAACTTATAACGCTTACCAGAAGGTTTAAACTTAGCCCGCGGGGCCAATTTATCCGCGTCTTGGGCAGCATTAGCAATCGGTGATTTCAGAGGCGTACAGCCACGCGAAGAGGTAAGCGTAGACGGACGGGAACTGCGAGCGCTAGTCAGTGGGCTAACCGGCGTGCGCCGCGCCATGACTCGACGCCTTGCAATCGCCTTAACACGCTGCTGTAGTAGGCTCACCGCCTCTTCTCTATCGCGAGCGATGTCTTCAAACTTTTTAGGAATAAAATCGAGAGCACCGGCTTCAAGTGCATCTAAGGTTGCCTTGGCGCCTTCATGAGTGAGCGAGGAAAACATCAGCACGGGTGTAGGATGCTTGGCCATAATTTGCTTTACGGCCGTTATCCCATCCATCACTGGCATTTCTATGTCCATTGTAATTACATCAGGCTTTAAGCGCCCAACCATTTCAATGGCTTCTTGACCATTTTTTGCAGTATCAATAACCTCGAGTGAAGGGTCAGCGTTAATAATTTCGCTGACTCTTCGCCGAAAAAAACTCGAGTCATCAACAACTAATACTTTTATTGCCATGCTAAATTCTTCTTAAGATAACGCTTACATTTTTCGAGCGTAGCGTTTCAGTAAGCTGGGAATATCGAGTATTAGTGCAATTCGACCATCACTGGTAATTGTTGCTCCCGCCATACCGGGGGTGCCTTGTAACAATTGATCGAGAGCCTTAATCACCACTTCTTCTTGGCCAATTAAGTTATCAACAACAAAACCCACTTGCTGAGGACCAATTTGCACAACTACAACGTGCCCTTGTGATACTCGCTCACCAACTCGACCGTTACGATTCAACCAATCTTGCAAATAGAACAAAGGAATAGCTTTGTCGCGAACGATGACCGTTTCTTGGCCATCAACCACATTGGTTTTAGTTAAATCTAAATTAAATATTTCGTTGACACTGGTTAGTGGTAAAGCAAAGGTTTGTTTACCCACATCTACCATTAAGGTCGGCAGAATAGCGAGAGTTAAAGGCACTTTAATTTGCAAAGTGGTGCCTTTACCCATAGCTGAGTCAATATCCACCGTACCATTTAATTGCGTAATGCTGGTTTTAACCACATCCATACCCACACCGCGGCCAGAAATATCCGAAATTTCTGTTTTGGTGGAAAAGCCAGGCGCAAAAATTAAACTGTAGGCATCTTTATCCGACATTCTCGCCGCCGCATCGGCATCTAATACACCGCGCGAAATAGCGATTGATTTTAACTTCTCGGCATTCATACCTGCGCCATCATCTTCAATCATTAGTAAGATGTGGTCACCTTCTTGAGAAGCCGATAAACGGATAACACCGGTTCTAGGTTTACCTGCTGCAACACGGTCGTCGGGCATTTCAATACCATGGTCAACAGAGTTACGTACCAAGTGAACCAAAGGATCGGCTAAGGCCTCTACCAAGTTTTTATCTAAATCGGTATCTTCACCCACTAACTCAAGGTTAATGTCCTTTTTCAAGCTACGTGCTAAATCACGTACCACACGAGGGAAGCGACCAAACACCTTCTTGATTGGCTGCATTCGCGTTTTCATTACCGCCCCTTGCAAATCGGCTGTCACGACATCCAAGTTTGCAGTGGCTTTAGACATTTCTTCATCGTTGCTATTTAAGCCAAGACTAACTAAACGGTTGCGCACCAATACCAACTCACCCACCATATTCATGATTTCATCAAGGGTGCGAGTGTCTACCCGTACCGTTGTTTCACCATGAGGAGCGGCTTGCTTCGCCTTAGCCGGTTCAGCCTTAGCCGCAACGGGCTCGGGTTTACTGGGAGCAGGTATAGCCACTGGCGCTGGGCTAGCGGGTTTAGCGTTTGAACTGGCAGCCGGTGCTGGTTTGGCTGCAGCAGGTTTAGCTTCTGGAGCTTTACCTGCTCCATGCAGTTGATCTAGCAGACGCTCAAATTCATCGTCGTCAATTTCATCGCTATTGTTAGCCGCTGCAGGTGTAGCAGGCGTATCAGCTTTTGCCGGTGCTTTAGGCGCAGCTCCAGGCGCTTTAGTGCCATGCAGCTCGTCGAGCAATTTCTCAAACTCTTCGTCGGAAATGTCACCACTATCCGTCGAGCTCGCGGCAGAGGTGTCACTGGGCTTAGCAGGAGCAACTGGCGCACTTGGCGACGCGGTTCCATGCAGTTCATCTAGTAAGCGCTCAAATTCGTCATCGGTAATTTCATCAATATTCGATGTATCTGAGACTTCATTAACGGGTTCTGGCTCAGGCTCAGGTTCTGGCTCTGGTTCTGGCTCTGTAGCATCGGCAGATGCTGGTTTAGCCAATTGATGTAGTCGTTCAATAATTTCTGGCGAGGCAGGAGTAAGCTCTTCACGAGCTTGAACCTGAGCAAACATATCGTTGACCGTGTCAAGAGCTTCGAGAATAACATCCATTAATTCAGAAGAAACACGCCTTCCACCATTACGCAGAGTGTCAAACACGTTCTCTGCGCCATGACAAACATCGACTAATTCAGTTAATGATAAAAATCCTGCGCCACCTTTTACCGTATGGAAACCACGGAAAATAGCATTAAGTAAATCACTATCATCTGGGCGCTTTTCCAAATCAACTAGCTGCTCAGATAGCTGCTCAAGGATCTCGGCCGCTTCAACGAGAAAGTCTTGTAAGATGTCTTCATCTACATCAAACGACATGCGCTACTCCCTTAAAATCCTAAACTAGACAATAAATCGTCAACGTCATCCTGACCGTTAACCACATCGTCTCTTTGCTCTTTATTGATAATTGGCCCTTCAGCTTCAATAGCCGATTTACTTGGCTTTTGGCTCGCTGTGGCTTCTACTTTTTCATTACCAAATAAAGTCAGCATTTCGACTAAGCTTTCTTCAACCTCTTGAACCAAAGTGATCACTTTACGAATCATTTGCCCGGTCAGGTCTTGGAAGTCTTGGGCCATCAGTATTTCAGTTAACATATGTCTTAGTTTATCGGCATTAACTGAAGAACTGTTGAGGAAAATATCGATTTGGTGACATAGCGCTTTAAACTGACCAATCTCAATTCGCCTTTCCATCAAACTTTGCCATATTGGCATAATATTATTGATTTCATTGGTTAATTGATCAGCAATTGGCAAACCTGATTCTACCGCATCCATGGTTTTATTTGCCGCTTGGTCGGTCATTTCAATCACATAATTCAAACGCTCTTTAGCGTCTGGGATTTCTTGATTGGCTAACTCATTAATTCGAATATCGAGCTTAAATTCATTTAATGAATCATGAAGTTGACGGGTGAGCTGCCCAACCTTATCAAATAATAAATTGGCTTTGGGAGCACAAAGCTCACTCACAAGTTGATTCGCCTCGGCGACATTTCCTTCTTCAAGTAGCCCCACCAAATTCTTGGCATCAGCTAATGAAATAATCGGAGTCTCTGTGCTCACGCAGCATCCTTTATTATTGTAATCTTTCGAAAATCTTATCTAACTTCTCTTTTAGAGTGGCAGCAGTAAACGGCTTAACAATGTAGCCATTTACACCAGCTTGCGCTGCTTCAATAATTTGTTCGCGCTTCGCTTCGGCAGTCACCATCAACACAGGAAGGTGAGCCAAACTTTCGTCTGCTCGAATATTTTTCAGCAGATCGATGCCTTCCATGCCCGGCATATTCCAGTCAGTGACAACAAACTCGAAGTCACCTCCTTTAAGCATGGGTAATGCAGTATTACCATCATCAGCTTCATGCGTATTGTTGAAACCAAGATCTCTTAGCAAGTTTTTAATAATCCTTCTCATTGTTGAAAAGTCATCAACAACCAGAATTTTCATATTTTTATCCAAGGTACTTCCCCAGCAGGATGTTTTTGCAAGCCTAAACATAGGCTAAAACTTTATGTAATAAATATATTATGCCTTAATAAACACAATTTTAGTCCATCTTTTATCATAATTGTAAGGATGAATTGCTCTATTGTGTCCAATCTCGCATTCGCGTTTTAACACGCGCTAAGGCCTGACTATGAATTTGACTCACTCTCGATTCGCTAACGCTCAAAACTTCACCAATTTCTTTCAGATTTAGTTCTTCGTCATAATACAGTGAAAGCACTAAGGCCTCTCGCTCGGGTAAACCTTTAATGCACTCAGCTAAAGATTGCTGAAAACGCTGATTGGCGAAGCCTTCAAAGGGACGATTTTGCTCGCGGCTCTCTTCATTAGATATAACATCTTCACTCACACCTAAGTCGTCAATACCTAAAATTCGTCCGCAGTTCACGTCAGCTAACATGGCGTGATATTCGCTTAAGCTCACGCCTAGCTTTTCAGCTACTTCGGCATCTTTTGCATCGCCGTTTTTCTGTTTTTCTACAGCGGCAATGGCATCGCTAATAGCGCGGCTATTCTTATGCACCGAACGCGGCACCCAATCGCCTCGACGAATTTCATCGAGCATTGCCCCACGAATTCTAATGCCCGCATAGGTTTCAAAGCTGGCGCCTTTAGAACCATCGAAATTACGAGCCGCTTCAATCAGCCCTATCATTCCCGATTGAATTAAATCATCTACAAGCACACTCGCCGGTAGCCGCGCCATCAGGTGATGGGCGATACGTTTAACCAAATTTGCGTGGCGCTCCACCAAAAGATTAGTGTCGTTCGCGCTGGCATAAGCGGCAACTTTATTCACTAAGCTGTTCTCTATTTTTGCGTTGTCCAAACTCGAGAAGATTCTCGATAAAAAATTCTAAATGACCACCCGCCTGATCGGGTATTGGCCAAGTACAGGCTTTACTCGCCAAAGAGCGAAACGCTAGCGAGGCTGGAGATTTAGGGTAGGCTTCTACCACAACCCGTTGCTTTCTCACCGCTAAACGTACGTTATTGTCATAAGGAATACACGACACCAACTCAAGTGTAGCATCTAGGAAACGGTCGGTGACTCGAGTCAATTTGGCAAATAGCTCTTGCCCTTCGCGCAAGCTGCGCACCATATTAGCGACCACTTTAAATTTATAAACACCGTGCTGGTTAGATAATAATTTAATTAAAGCGTAGGCATCGGTTATCGACGTAGGTTCATCGCACACTACTACCAAAATATCTTGCGAAGCTTTGGCAAAACTTAACACCATGTCAGAGATACCGGCTGCGGTATCCACTAACAACACATCGATGGGAGTTTTCATGCTACTAAATGCTCGAATCAGACCAACGTGTTCCGCTGGGCTTAATTCAACCATAGATTGAGTACCTGAGGTGGCAGGAGCAATTAAAACGCCGTTCGGCCCTTCTACCAATACTTCATCTAATGTGCATTCCCCAGAAAGCACATGTGACAGGTTTTTAGTTACCCGCAAACCCAATAATACGTCAACATTTGCCAAGCCCAAGTCGGCATCGAGCACCATCACTCGCTTACCCTGAGCGGCCATTGCTATACCCATATTCAAAGTGACATTGGTTTTACCAACGCCCCCTTTGCCGCCGGTTACGGCAATCACTTTTACATTATTTTTTTGTTGCATCATTCGTAAGCCGCTAGCCTGGTCAAAACCATTGTTTTTAGAATACATCAGAAACCTTTTGTTGTTCGGTTTCACTAAACCAAAAATGTTGCTGTGTTTGCTTATCCACTACTGATAAAGCTTGCTCGATAAGTTTCTGTGGCTCAGCTACAGCAATATCTTCTGGCACTTGCTGCCCGTGGGTAACGTAACTTATTGGCAAGGCATGACGCAAGGTCACATTTAACACTTCTCCCAATGCCAGACTTTCATCTAGTTTGGTAAGTATGGTACCAGCCAGAGGAATTCGCTGAAATTGATTGACCGTTTCTTCAATTACGCGACGTTGCGCATTAGCTGACATCACCAAATAATGGCGGATCTTTACACGACTATTTTTTACCAATTTGTCGAGCTGCTCATGTAAACGTAGATCGCGTTGACTCATCCCCGCGGTATCAATTAATACCAGCTTTTTGTCTTTAAACTGGTATAACAACTGCGATAATTCTTCTTCATCATTGGCGATGCGTACAGCACAGCCCATAATCTTTCCGTAAGTCGCAAGCTGTTCGTGAGCGCCAATTCGATAGGTATCAGTGGTAATCATGGCGACACTTTCTGCGCCGTGGCGCATGGCAAACTGCGCTGCCAACTTGGCGATGGTGGTGGTTTTGCCCACCCCAGTAGGACCTAAAAGAGCCACAGCTCCGCCTTGAGATAGAATTTCGTCTTGCCCTACTGGCAACTGGTGCGCCAAAAGCTCTTGAATGTGCTGCCAGCCTTCTTGAACACCCAGCTCTTCTGGAATATAGCCAGCCACTTGATCGGCCATGTCTTCATCAAAACCTAACAGCTGCAATTGTCTAATTAACATTGCACGCACCGGCTCTTGGCGTTCCACTTCTTGCCACATTAAACCTGATACTTGATGCTCTAATAACTTACGCATCGCCGCCATTTCTTTTTTAAGCTCTCCGAGCTCGTTATTAGCCGGAGCTTGAGCACTATGCAATTTATTTGAATTAATCGATTTATTGGCGCTAGACAAAGCGCCCTGTGGTTGCGACCACGCCTGCTGCTGGCCTAAGGAGCGAGGAGCCTGAACACTACGTGGGCGCTGCGCCTGCTGCTGAAACTGACTTTGCTGTAAATTTTCTTGCTGACGCTTTTGGTGGCGCTGCATGAAGTTAGTTAAGTTATCTTTTAAGCTGGCATTTTCGTCAAAATCATGACTTTTCTGCTGAGATATTGGCGCTTTAGAGCGAGGCTTGGCTTTATAAGACGATAAATTGACACTGTCTTCCGCCAACTCACGAGCACTTTCGGCTTGGGCTTGCTTAGCATTCGCAGGTTCAACAGCGGCAACAATCTCAATACCACCGGTCACCTTTTTGTTGGACATGATCACCGCATCACTGCCTAGAGTTTCTTTTACCTCGGCCAATGCTGTACGCATATCTTTTGCAAAAAAGCGTTTCATTTTCACGGTTCACCTTCCTTCAGCGCGCGCTCAACTACTGTCCTACCGAGCTCACAATACGTATTTGTTTATCTTCAGGTACTTCTTGATAAGAGAGAACCCGCAAGGCTGGCATTGCACTTTTAACAAATCGCGACATGCTTGAACGCAAGATCCCTGATGTTAATAAGATAGCGGGTTGGCCAGCCATTTCTTGATTCTGGCAAGCTTCGCTGAGCGATACTTGAAGTTTTTCCGCCAAGCCAGGTTCCATACCTGCGCCATCGTTGCCAGCCGCCTGCATAGACTGATGCAATATTTGCTCCAAGTCTGGAGAAAGCGTAATAACCGGCAATTCTGCTTCGCTGCCAATCAACTCTTGTACGATTAAGCGCTTCAAGGAAATTCGGCAAGCGGCAGTAAGTACATCGGGATCTTGGCTCTTCGGTCCGTATTCCACCAAGGTTTGCACAATACTGCGAACGTCTCGAATGGGCACCCCTTCGTTCAACAAATTCTGTAGTACTTTCACCACGGTAGATAAGCTCATGGTATCGGGCACTAAACCTTCAACTAGTTTAGGCAAGCTACCTGCAAGCATATCCAATAGGTTTTGCACTTCTTCGTGGCCGAGCAGACTCGCGGCATTATTGGTTAGCAACTGACTCAAATGAGTTGCCACTACAGTTGCAGAGTCAACCACGGTATAACCCAGCGTCTGTGCATGCTCTCGTTGTTCGGTGGCGATCCACGCGGCTTCTAAACCAAAGGCAGGATCGGTGGTAGGCTGGCCTTCAATTTTACCAAATACTTGACCGGGGTTAATCGCCATATCACGATCATGGAAAACTTCTGATTCCCCGTAAGTTACGCCCATAAGCGTAATTCGGTATTGGTTAGGCCCTAGATCTAAATTATCGCGAATATGCACCGCCGGCACTAAAAAGCCTAAGTCTTGAGAAAGCTTTTTACGAACCCCTTTAATTCGCGCCAACAACTCCCCGCCTTGACTCTTATCCACCAAAGGAATTAAGCGATAACCGACTTCTAAGCCAATCACATCCACCGGCTGAACATCATCCCAACCCAACTCTTTAGGTTCGGCGCTGCTTGCTGTACTTGGGTTACTCGGTTGTAAGGCTGTTTCGGCTGCCGCTTTAGCGTCATTTTTGTGGCGCAGCCAAGCAGTCACCAAACATACCGCCGCACAACTTAAAAAGGCCAGATGAGGCATGCCTGGAACAATGCCCATCACAAATAAAATAGAGCCACAAATAATCATCACCCGTGGATCTTTAAACATTTGCAGACTCACCTGCTCGCCCATATCGGCTTCAGTGTTTTGTCGCGTTACCACCAGCGCAGCAGCAATCGATAACAGCAAGGACGGGATCTGCGCCACGAGGCCATCACCAATGGTTAATAAGGTATAAACTTCAGCGGCTTCTGAGAAACTTAAATCATGTTGAGCAATACCAATAATGAAACCGCCCAAAATGTTGATAAACAGAATCAGGATGCCGGCAATGGCATCCCCTTTAACAAACTTACTAGCACCATCCATAGAGCCGTAAAAATCGGCTTCATTGGTAACATCATTACGTCGTGCGCGAGCTTGTTCTTGATCGATAATGCCGGCGTTTAAGTCCGCATCAATGGCCATTTGCTTGCCGGGCATAGCATCTAAGGTGAAGCGGGCACTTACTTCGGCGATCCTGCCAGCACCTTTGGTGACCACCACAAAGTTAATAATCATTAAGATCAGGAATACCACCAAGCCAACAGCATAGTTCCCGCCAATCACCACCGAGCCAAAGGCTTCAATTACATTACCTGCCGCGTTGCCGCCATTATGCCCTTCTAGCAATACCACCCGTGTGGAAGCCACGTTTAGGGCCAAGCGAAGCAAGGTGGCTATCAACAACACAGTGGGGAAGACTGCAAAATCTAAGGGACGTTTGGTATACACCGCCACCAGCAAGACCACCAAGGCCAGTGAGATGTTAAAGGCAAACAGTATATCCAGTAGCCATGCTGCCATCGGCAACACCACCATACCTAAAGTCGCCAACACCACTAAGGGCGTGCCAAAGCCTTTAATGAGCTTGGCATCAACTTTTTTTAAATCTTGAAACTTAAAGCTGCTGAGACGATTAATGATTTCCATAAGTGTCGAAATACTGACTGGCTAACTACTGATAGCTCGACAAAAGCAATAACTGAGCCAATCGGCTGTTAAGCTGAGAGAAAATAAGAAAATTGAGTTTAATATCGCAATTCTTCTGGGATCGGTAAGTCATCACTGACCGGCTTAGGTCGCTGACCTCTGCCCTTACGATATTGCTCAAGCTGAAAGACAAATGCCAGTACCTGAGCAACCGCGACATAAAGACCTTCTGGAATATCTTGGCCTAATTTTGTGGTGTGGTACAAAGAACGCGTTAAAGCAGGAGAGGCCATAATCGGCACATCATAATGGCGCGCAACTTCACGAATTTTCAAGGCCACTTCATCAACCCCTTTGGCCACAACCTTCGGAGCACCACTACCTTCGCTGTCATATTTCAAAGCCACCGAAAAGTGCGTTGGGTTGGTCACTACTACATCGGCTTGTGGCACATCGGCCATCATCCGTCGAGCCGCCATTTCCATTTGCAAACGGCGGATCCGCCCTTTCACCTCAGGGCTACCTTCCATATTTTTGTGCTCGTCTTTGACTTCCTGCTTAGACATTTTAAGCTGCTTATTGTGATTCCAGATTTGATAGGGAACATCAATTATCACAATAATTATGAGACTGCAGACTAAGGCTAACAGCATCCACTGCAGCATATCTAAGGCATTCACAATAGAGCCAGGTATGGATTGCATGCTCAGGGTGAGGATTTCGGAAAACTTCCAGCGCAATACAGCCCAAACCACGCCAGCAATCACCACCACCTTAGCCACACTCTTCACAAATTCGACAAAGGCCTGAACTCCAAGCATGCGTTTAACGCCCTGTATAGGCGACATTTTGCTGGCTTTTGGCCGCGCCGCTTCCCAGCTAAAAGAAATACCACCTAACAGGGTATTACCAATTAATGCTGCCACAGTAATAAAACCCATAATCCACAGCATTGGCTTAAACAACAGCCAGCCCATAACACCGATATTACGCAGCATCAGGTTAACATCGAACACCTGCTCTCGGCTCATGGTGAAAGCGGTTTGAAACACGTTCACCATGGACTCCGCTAGCATTCCGCCAAAAGCCATAATGGCTAGCGCAGCACTAATCAAAACAGCCGCAGTACCTAGTTCTTTTGAACGAGCTATCTGACCTTTTTCTCGAGCATCTTGGAGTTTTTTCCCCGTGGGGTCTTCCGTTTTTTCTTGTTCGTCGTCTGCCATCGTAAATAAACCTTAGCCTCAGCAGCCAATACGAAGCAGGCTACATGCCAAACTACGGCCCTGTTCCCACTGAGCTTCGAAGTGAGCCATGAATCCGCCAATGGTTAACCAAAGAATGAACAAACCAAATAACATGCTCACAGCGAAACCAATACTAAATATATTCAATTGCGGCGCGGCGCGAGTCATAATACCGAAAGAGAAGTTAACTAATAACATGGCCACCACCGACGAAATTGATAGCGCCAAGGCCGCTAAGAATAATTGCGTATACCAACCCGCCAATAATTGATAATCAAGGCTAGCTAAACCATTCATACCAATTGGCAAGGTCTCGAAACTCATGGCAATGAGAGTTATTAATTGCAAGTGACCATCAATAGCCAGAAATAACAAGGTGGCAAGTAGTAGATAAAACTGCCCCACTACAGGAGTACTTTGGCCGTTATTGGGGTCCACCATCGAAGCAAAACCCAAGCTAGTTTGCATGGCAATCACCTGCCCGCCAATCACAAAAGTTTGCATCACTAACTGCGACATAAAACCAACTGCCGCACCTATCAACACCTGCTGGGCTAATACAATAACCGCCTGAAAAGAAAATAGTTCAATACCGCTGACCGGCGGTAACACTGGCACCAACGCAAAGGTGATGGCCAAGGCTAATAATACCCGGATCCGAGTGGGTACCGACTTACCACCAAAGCTCGCCAAAGCCATTAGCATTGCTGCCACGCGAGTCAAAGACCACAAATACTGCGCTATCCATGCCATTACGACACTGGCGGGAAACTCCATTAACCGACAACCTGCGGAATCATATCCACCATGGTAAAAAACAACTCCATCAGCTTCTCGGTAAACCAATGGCCCGCAAAGATTAATGAGGCCAAGGTCACCAATAGGCGGGGTAGAAAACTCAAGGTTTGTTCGTTAATCGATGTAGCAGCCTGAAAAATAGACACCACCAAACCCACTAGCAGGCTAGGAATAATGGCAGCTGAAACCAATATCACTACTTGCCCTAAGGCTAAACGGAATACATCAACAAAGACTTCTGGTTCCATGCTTAGGCTTCCTTGGCGTTATATACCAAAACTGTTTGCGAGAGTTCCCATCACCAAGCTCCAACCATCCACTAATACAAATAACATCAGTTTAAATGGTAAGGATACAATCATCGGTGACAGCATCATCATCCCCATGGCCATCAAAATACTCGCTACCACTAAGTCGATAACCAAAAAGGGAATAAATAACATGAAGCCGATTTGGAAAGCGGTTTTTAACTCAGAAGTAATAAAAGCGGGGATCAATACGTTAAATGGGACTTCCTCTGGCTCTGCCACCTCGATTTTAGCAATTTTCACGAAGGTTTCTAAGTCGGTCAACCGAGTTTGCGCCAGCATAAACTCCTTCATTGGCTGTTTCGCCTGCTCAAAGGCCTGCATCGAAGTCAGCTCTTCATTTAGGTAGGGCTGAACCGCGTTCTGATTGACTTGATCAATCACCGGCGACATGATGAAAAAAGTTAAAAATAAGGCGATACCAATGATGACTTGGTTAGAAGGACTTTGCTGCAAGCCCATGGCCTGACGCAGAATAGACATCACCACCACAATTCGAGTGAATGAGGTCATCATAATCACTAAGGCAGGTAGGAATGATAGTGCGGTCATCAAGGCTAAAACTTGAAGCGTGACCGAGTATTCTTGCCCACCATCGGCGTTGGTGGTCATGGTTATAGCGGGCAAAATGCCGTCTTGAGCATAACTGGGTAAAACCATTAACCCGCTTAAAACCAAGCCATAAAGCAGCTTACTTTTCATTTTTAAACAACATTCCTTGTAGCTGTTTAGCGAACGGTGCATTCATTTTAGTATCGGCGTTGTTCGGCAATGGCGTGTCTAACTTATCCAGCAAATTAATTGAATGCTGAGTAATACCTAATAAGTACTGCTGACCACCAACTTCAACCACCGTAACACGCTCTCGAGCCCCCAGAGTGAGGTTGCTAACCACCTTTGCCTGACCAGCAGAAAACTGATTGAGACGGGTTTTCTTTAGGATCCAAGCACAAACAAAAATAGTCACCAGAACTAAGGCCAAAGACATTAACCAAGAAACAATCTCGATTTGACTAGAAGGGGGATTGGCGGCGGGCTCGGCGGCAGCTGGCAACACCGTGCCAGCTACGACTAATAGCATTAAGTAATAAGGCATTACTTGAGCTTTTTAATTCGTTCAGTTTGGCTAATTACGTCGGTTAAACGAATACCAAACTTGTCATTAACTACCACCACTTCACCATGGGCAATCAAAGTGCCGTTCACCAATACATCTAAAGGTTCACCAGCTACCCTATCTAACTCAACCACAGAACCTTGGTTTAATTGCAATAAATTGCGAATGCTAATGTTACTACGCCCGACTTCCATAGAAATAGTAACCGGAATATCCATAATAGCGTCGAGCTTGCGTTGTTCCTCTTCGCTAATCGGTTTTGATTCGTCTACAAACTCTTCAAGCGGAGCTGGCTCAGCCTCAGCCATTGCTGCTGCCCACTCATCAGCCATATCATCTTGATCACTCATACCTTTTCCTTATTTCTCTCACTCTTCGCTCTTAGCTGAGCGGCGGCTGTTTCTTACCACCAATTCAAGATCACTCTTAACCGTATCAGGGCGTTTCAATTTGGTATCGATTTTCAGCGCCATTTTTTCGTTTTTCTTACCCAGTTTCACTCGATAACTCGGTAGATCTTCAACATATAACATTGCCGTTTCTGGCATTTCTATCGGGATAATATCTCCGGCCTTAAGCTCCATTAATTGGCGTAGGGTGAGCTCTGTTTCCAACAATTTAGTATGCAAGCCCACCGGTACATCCATGATTTCGTCGGTTAAAGCCGAGCTCCAGCGTTGATCGGTATCTTGCTTATCGCTTTGAACCCCCGCATCGAGTAATTCACGAATAGGTTCCAACATCGAATAAGGCATGGCTATGTGAAAATCGCCGCCACCACCGTCAAGTTCAATGTGAAAAGAACTCACCACAATAACTTCTGTTGGGCTAACAATATTCGCCATGGCAGGGTTAACTTCTGAGTCTAAATAGTCAAAACCCACATCCATGACCGGAGCCCATGCTTCGACGTAATCTTCAAAAATGAGTTTCAACAACATTTGAATAATACGTCGCTCGGTAGGAGTAAATTCACGCCCTTCAATCTTGGCGTGATAACGCCCGTCTCCACCAAAGAAATTTTCTACCAAGATAAACACCAAACGTGCTTCCATGGTAATGAGGGCGGTGCCTTTTAAGGGACGAAAACGCACCATATTTAAACTGGTGGGTACAAACAAAGTATGAACGTACTCGCCAAATTTGATCATTTGTACGCCATTAATCGACACCTCTGCGGTGCGACGCATCATATTGAACAGGCTGATCCGCATATGCCGGGCAAAGCGCTCGTTAACCAACTCCAAGGTGGGCATTCGCCCGCGCACAATGCGATCTTGAGAAGAGAAGTCAAATTCAACCACACTGCCGGACATCTCCGGCTCAATGACATCCTCTTCTATATCGTCTACGCCGTGTAACAGCGCATCGATTTCGTCTTGGCTTAATAAATCGCTCACGTCAGTCCTTTATTGCATGACAAAGCCGGTAAACAGGATTTTCTCAACCACAACTTTACCAGTTATTTCTTTCAACGCCTTTTGTGTTTCTATTAGCGAGTTCTCGCGAATTCTATCTTTGCCTTCTTGAGTAGAAAGCTCTTCAACAGATGCAGAGCTGAATACACTGAGCAAAGTACCTTCGATTAGAGGAATATGTAATTTCGCTAATTCCTCATTCGCCGTCCCACGAACCAGCAATTGTACTTTGATTTGCACTAAGCGATCTCGGCTATCCCCACAATATTGAATACAAAAGGCCGAGGCATACCCACATACAAAGCCGTATGAGTCACTGTTTCTTGCACACTTTCAGTTTCAGAAGCAGCGGCAGGTGCTTGCTCTTCTCCACCACTCAACAGCAAAAAGCCGACTACCCCAGCAATAACTAATACCAATACCGCGGCAATAATGATGATCAGCTTTTTCTTACTTCCTTTGGAGCCATCTTCGACGGTTAATTCAGATTCTTCGGCCATTTAAATTTCCATGCATTATTAGCTAACTGTTTTTATTATTACATAGTTAAGAGTGGCTTCAACAGCGCCACTAGTAAATAAACTAGGCGTAATAATCAATCCCGTCACTATTTGTTTGTTTTGCCATCACTGCTGTTAAATCTTGCTCCGCTAAGTCTTCTGTCGCTTGAGTATTTTCAGCTCTAGCGGAAGAAAAAGATGCCTGGCCTTGGCCCTGCTGAGAAGCGCTACCAGAATGCTGCTGATTCACTTGGCTTTGTCCAAGTTCAATCCCTTGCTGCTGCAACATATCGCGCAAGCGCGGCATGGTTTGCTCTAGTGCTTCTTTTGCTTGTGGGTTTTGTACTTGAATATGTACCGATACCTGCTGGTCTTGATTCATTTGTAAGCGAACATGCATGCTACCTAGCTCGGCAGGATCAAGCCGTATTTCGGCTTTTTGCATCCCTTGACTCAACATATATTGTACTCGTTGGTTCAATTCGGCTGGCGCTTGATAGTGCGCAGGGTTTAAACGCTCAGCTACGACATTCGCCTTGTCATTAACCTGATTAGCTAACTGCGCTTGTTTTAGCCCCAATTCCTGATGATGAGACTCGGTTCTATTAAGCCCATCTAGGCCACTGGCCGCTCTAAACAAACTAGCCGCTTCTGGTTGACGAGCGGCCTCTGCGGCTTGCAGTCCGTGCTGGGTGTGTCCTTGAGTTTGTTGCTCAGGCTGCTCATGGTTATCCTGCTGATCACTTTGTTGACTCATCGCTTCGAAAGCCGCTTGATTCACCGCGCTTTTGTCAGTGGCCGAGGGAGCCTGAACACCTGTATTTTTAGCTGTGGTCGGGCTCGACTGAGGCGCGCTCGGTTTTGCTTCACTGGCCAGCCGCGCGGCATGCTCGTTGCTATTTGCCTGTTCACTAACCAGCTTCACACCGGCTTCGTTGCTCGCTTGCTGCTCCACTTGGGTTTTGGCTGCCGCAGCATCGTTTACGCCCCGAGTTGCAGAAGGTGCTGCCGTTTTAGCCTCCGCTAAGGTTGGCGTAGACTTAGGGCCACTTTTATCGGTTTCAGCTTCATTGCGGCTTAACTCAGAACCACTCACAGTGGCGCTTTGCGAGCCCTGCTCGCTATGTGCTTGCTTACTTGTAGCGCTCGCCTGAGCGGCTTTAGCTGGTTCAGTCGCAAGTGGCTTTTGCTCACTATTTACCGCAGTTTTAGCCGCTTGATGCGATTTCTCAGCTTCAGTTACTGTAGGCGCCGACGCGGACTTACTTCCATCCAGTTTGGCGCCAGCTTCGTTAGCCTTATCGGTGACTTGAATTTTGTCTGTTACTTGAGTTTTATCGCTAGCTTGAGCCTTGTCTGTTACTTGACTTTTCTCACTTAAAATTTGCGTAGCGGCTTTTTGTTTCGCGGCATCTTCTGGTTGAGCTGTTACATTTGCCCCAGACAAGCCTTTTTCTGCATTTACAGCTTCAGACTTTACTACCCGCTGCGCAGCTATTTGCTCAGACTGGTCATGTGTTTCAGCTTGCTTAGAAGAACCCACATTGTTTGCCAGCTCAAGCTCTGCTTGCTTAGACTTTGCCGTTTGCGCTGCCTGCACATCAGCCGACTTCGCAGCGTTGTTAGCCAAATCCTGCTGAGTATTTGTGGCTGTTGCTTTAGAAGTAGACTGCGCAGTCTCATGCTCAGCGTCTGACGGCGTTGATGAAGCATTTGAGGCAGATGAGGCGATGCCACCTTGCTTAGGCGGCAAGTCTCTGCCGCTTTGCTCCGCTTGTGGCTGAGAGCCCGTTTCGGGTGATTGACGAGCACTCTCAGACTTATCGTGCTTTGCTTCAGGCGCTAAGGCTTGCTCAGCATCTTGCTGCTGATCTTCGCCCACGTCTAAGGACTCTGGCGACGGCTCGGCAGTCGAATCATCAAGCTCGGCTTGCGCCGATTGAGCGTCCTCTTTAGACTTGCTTATCTCTTCGGCAATTTGCTTCGCATTATCTAATTGCTTCAGTAATTCCAATGGGTTAGCTGGCTCGCCAGGCTCTTCTGTGGCGGAGTCTGGGCGCAGCATTTGCTTCTCCACAGCTAAACCAACAGCTTTCGCTGCGCGAGGCATGGCCTGTAGATCTTTAACTAAATGAGCAAAATCCTCAGCCTTTGCAGAAGGCTTAACAGCAGCATTAGCCAAAGAACCTAATGGTGAGCTATTTGCTGAGTCAGTTAACAGGAATTCCATCTATGCCTATCCTTTAAGATAATTTGCTTCACGAGCAGGGTTAATACGGCAAATCACAATCAATATCGACAACAAAGCATAAACTATGCCGAATTAGCTAGCTTGACCTCTTAAGTGCGCATATAAGGCATATTCATCTAGCAACTTTTGCTCTTCACGCAATTGCTTTTGCTGCTGTTGCTTAAGCTGTTTGTCGATTAACAGCTCCATGGCTTTTCGTCTAGACTGCAGTTCCAGCCATTGCTGGCGCTTCAGCAATACGTTTTTTTTCAGTTGTTCAATAGACTTACGTTGTTGGACACTGGCTTGTTCCAGCTTTTGAATGAAGATTTGATATTGGTGAAAACTATTAGCATAAAAACCATCTACTCCCTTCGCCAAAGCCTGTTCTAAATAAGAACGGCGATAATCTTCAAGATGGGCTAACTGCGCTTCAAATTCGCTTAGCTGCTGCTGTGCCTCTGCCATTTGTTTGGCCGCGTCTTGCTCTTGCTCCTGCAAGCGCTCCACCATTAAATATAAGGCTCGTCTGGCCATCTTCCGCTCCTAATTACAGCCTAAATGCTTGCTTAGTTGATAGGGCTCTGAGCGTTGATATTGGCCATTTGCATGGTGCGTTCCATCCGCGTCAGACTTTCGTCATAAGCAACCACTTCTTTCATTCCTTGCTGCAAGAACTGATCCATATGTGGCTTCATCGCGATGGCTAAATCAATCCGTTTATCAGCACCTCGTTGATAAGCACCAATAGAGATAAGATCCTGATTTTGTTGATAAGAAGCATTGAGAGATTTCAACTGGCGAGCCAACTGTTGATGGCCTTCGCTGGTCACCGCTGGCATAACCCGACTAATCGACTTTTCAATATCAACCGCCGGATAGTGGCCAGAATCGGCCAATTCCCGCGACAACACGATATGTCCATCTAAGATGGCCCGCGCCGCGTCGGCAATAGGGTCTTGTAAATCATCACCTTCGGTGAGTACCGTAAAGAATGCGGTGATTGAACCTTGGTCTTCTCCGCCGTTACCGGCTCGCTCCACTAGCCGCGGCAACTTGGCAAATACCGAGGGCGGATAACCTTTGGTGGCTGGAGGCTCACCAATAGCTAAGGCGATTTCCCGTTGAGCTTGCGCATAACGAGTCAGCGAGTCCATTAACAACAACACATTCAAGCCCTGATCGCGGAAATATTCAGCAATGGTTAAGGTAGTATCACAGCCCTTTAAGCGCATTAGCGGCGAAGCATCAGCTGGCGCAGCAATCACCACGGCGCGCTGACGCCCTTCTTCGCCAAGGATTTCATCGATGAACTCTTTAACTTCTCGTCCCCGTTCACCAATCAACCCTACCACCACTACATCGGCAGTAGTGCCTCGGGTCATCATGCCCATTAAGACACTTTTACCGACCCCTGAGCCAGCAAACAAGCCCATCCGTTGACCTTGTCCCACGGTCAATACCGCATTAATCGACCGCACCCCAACATCTAAGGGCTGTTTAATGGGTTTACGAGCCATCGGGTTTAAACGTTCAGAATTTAACTTGGTGGTTTGCTTACAGTAAATATCTCCCAAGCCATCCAGCGGTTTACCAACACCGTCAATCACCCGCCCCAGCAGTTCCATACCCACCGGAATACCATGGCTTTCATGCATCGGAATGACTCGTGCGCCAGGAAGCACTCCAGTTAACTGTTCGCTGGGCATAAGAAACAATTTATCACCAGAAAAACCTACCACTTCGGCTTCTAAATATGCATCAAGGGTTTCCACCATACATAGTGAGCCCACCGGGGCTCGACAGCCCACGGCTTCTAGGGTTAAACCAACCACCCGTGTCAATTTTCCGGCTACTGTCGGTTTATTACGTAAGTGCTCGGTCTGGTACTGTTTAAGTCGTTGGCTCAGCGTCATCGTCTTGCCCATTTTGGCGAATAAAAGACTGTAAGCTCTGTTTAATCACTTCACTCATATCAACCGATACCGATGACAGCTCGTTTTCAATTAAACAGTCGCCTGGCGTTAAGCTTCCATCAGCCAATAACTGCCATTGCTTTTTCTGTTGGGTTTCGGGGGAAATACACTTTGCACGATGGCCATATCATCGGGATGTAGGTGGATCCGAATATGTTGGTTCT
The DNA here is from genome assembly GCF_001420915.1 of Agarivorans gilvus. NCBI lineage: Bacteria > Pseudomonadati > Pseudomonadota > Gammaproteobacteria > Alteromonadales > Alteromonadaceae > Agarivorans > Agarivorans gilvus. The sequence continues at coordinate 1,123,643 of NZ_CP013021.1, forward strand.
GTAAGGGTAACGCGGCTACCGCCTGCTTCACGGTATGAACGATGACCTTAGGGTTGGTGACCAATTCAACTTGAACAATTTCGGCGGCTAATTTCATGGCCAGCTCAACCACTTGTTGCTCAACTTCTTGATCTAATTGCTGACAAGGCTGGTGTAATTGGCCAATTAAGCCTGCCCAGCGGCCCGCTAACTCGTCAATCTGTTGTTGGCCTTCACTTAGGCCTTGAGCCAAACCTTCTTGGTGGCCTTGCTGCTTACCTTGCTCGAGGCCATCTTCTATTCCCTTGGCTAAGCCTTCTTCATGTCCCGCAGCAATCCCTTCAGCCTTGCCTTCTTCATAAGCCGATTGGCGCAGCGCCTCAAGCTCTTCGATGGTCATCGGCTCAAATTCTATTTCTGGCTCTTCTTCCTCAGGCGCTTCATAGAACCAGGCCGGCTTCATATTATAAGCGTTACTGGCTGGTTGCTGCTGTTTATCCTCAGGCTCAGTAAAATCGGGCAAAGGCCAACTAATATCTTGTGGATCTTGTTGGTTTTGCTCACCCATTGCAGCGTCTGTTGAAGATGACGACGGCTGCGCGTCGGCCAAAATATCGTCTATATCGCTTTGCTCTTGAGCTGGCGATGTTGCTTGAGTAGGCTCTGAAGCATCACTGGGCGTTGGCTGATTTTGCTCTAATAGTGCCGCAATATCGTCTTCGTCCATCAAGTCATTATCGGCCTTATCAGCCGCTTTCGCGGCTTTTTGCTGCTCAGTGGATTTATCGTGTTCACTCATGCTTATAAGAACTCATCTCCACCGCCGCCACCAATCATAATTTCGCCCGCTTCGGACAAGCGACGAGCAATTGATAGAATTTCTTTCTGTGCGGTTTCAACTTCACTGACTTTAATTGGGCCCATGGCTTCTAGGTCATCTTTGAGCATCTCGGCAGCACGTTTCGACATATTGTTGAAGATCTTATCTTTCAAGGTATCGTCGGCACCTTTGAGTGCTTTTTGTAGCAACTCGCCAGGGACATCACGCAGCAAGGTTTGAATACCACGGTCGTCGATATCGATAAGGTTCTCGAATACGAACATCAAATCTTGAATTTGCTGAGCCATTTCCTCGTCGCTTTCGCGGATAGAGTCCATCAACATGCCTTCCATGTTGGTATCGAGGAAGTTCATAATGTTGGCTGCCGCTTTCAGGCCGCCCATCTTGGCAGCTTGCGCTCCGGCTTGACCGGCAAACTGTTTTTCCATGATTTCGTTCAATTCGGTCAATGCCGCAGGCTGAACTTCTTCCAAATTGGCAATCCGCATCATCAAATCGAGACGAACTTTCTCGGCAAATTGAGACAAAATTTCGGCTGACTGCTCTGCTTCCAAATAAGACAAAACAATGGTTTGAATTTGCGGGTGCTCGTTTTGAATAATATTGGCCACTTGGCGTGCATCCATCCACTTCAATGAATCCAAGCCTTTCGCGCCGCTGCCCATAATAATTTGGTCAACCAAGCTAGAGGCGCGATCTTCACCTAAGGCCGCCGTCAATGCCTTACGCACGAAGTCCTCGCTACCAATACCAATATTGGTGTATTTCTGAATATCGTCGATAAATAGGCGATGTACAGCCACCACCCGCTCATGAGAAAAGTCTTCCAAAGAAGCCATCGCCATACCCAAACGTTGTACTTGTTTGGGCTCTAAGTGGCGAAAAATAGTCGCGGCGTCGTCTTCATTGAGGCTAAGCATTAGGATCGCTGCGCGCTCTATGCCGCTCATCTCCGCGAGGATTTCCTCTGGATTTACATTATCTTCATTTGGCATCGTTAATTACCCAATCTTTGATCACCATGGCTGCAAGGTCTGGTTCATTAGCCACCAAGGCTCTAACAGCTTTAAGCATGTCTTCGTCTTTATGTAAGTCTGGCAGTTTAAGCTGACCATCGCGAATGCCAAAATCTATTTCCGTATTATCGGCTGAAATGAGCTGTAGATCATCGTCATTTTCGTAAGCGGCTAAGGCTGCATCTAAATCGGTCTCGGCATGTTCACTCTCTTCACCCGAAGAAAGAATACGATTTAGCATGGGGCGTACTACCGCAACAATCAACACGATTAATACTAAGACACTGCCGGCAATTCGCATGGCACGCCAGAACCAAGCTTGTTCCCAAATAGGTAAATCAGCTTCACTCACCAACTCTGGGCGAGAAAACGGCACGCTCACCACTTCTAAAGTATCACCACGACTCAGATTAAAGCCCACACCACCTTGTAACAAGCGGCGAATGTTAGCCAACTCTTCGGCTGAACGAGGCTCACGGCTAGTTTCACCCGCGTCAGAAACTTGACTATTGTAATCAAGAGCCACCGATACGCTCAAACGTCTTACCACACCCACCTGCGAGCGGGTATGACTAATAGTGGTGTCTAATTCATAATTTCGAGTGGCTTCTTTGCGGCTGCTGCCCGATTGAGCCTGAGTCGTCGCGCCACCAGCTTGTTCTGGTATTTCAGCGGGTAATGGCGGCTGATTAGTTAACGCTCCCGGTATACCAATCGCACCTGCGCCCACATTGTTGTCTTCAATAGTGTATTCACTGCGCACGGCGGGTAGATCGGGGTTAAAACGCTTTTGGGTCTGCTCAACCGAAGTAAAATCAAGCGTCACATCCACTTCGGCAGTGTAATTGCCCACCCCAACAATGGGGATCATGATGGCATCAATCTTATCTTTGTACTCTTCTTCGCGCTTGCGCTCCATTTCAAATTCTTTACGAGTTCGCGAAGATAAGGGGTCTTGGCTGCCGGAGTTTAATAAACGGCCATGTTGGTCGGTAACAGTTACGCGAGTTGGTACCAAACCTTGAACGGCCGAGGCAACAATATCTACAATCGAGTCAATTTCTTCCTGCTGCAGACCATTAGCGGAGCGCAGTTGCACGACCACAGTGGCCGATGGCTGTTGTTCACGACGGGCAAACACATTACTTTTAGGAATAGCTAGTAGCACTTGAGCTTTACTAATGGATTTCATCTGCTCAATCGCGGTGGCCAATTGACGTTCCCGACTGAGCTTAAGGCGTTCGCCCTCTAAGCGCTGACTCACACCAAAGCCCATGTCATTGAGCAGGATTTGCTCACCTGCTGGAGGCGCATCAGTTAAACCTGAACGACGCAATTGTAACTTAATGTCTTGATAGCGCTCGGCATTTACCAGTACGGTATTGCCTTCTATGGTGTAGGGAATTTTTTGTGCGTCGAGGAAGTCCAAAGTTTCCACTAACTCAGGTGTCGTCATGGTTCCCAGTGGGCGCATTTCAGGCTCTTTGGCCCACATCAGCAAAAACACCGCCATTGCCAAGCAAATGGCCAGTGCCAAAATCATGATGATTTGACGAAGCACGTCACCATTGCTCAAGAACGAAAGCGCCGAGCTTTGTTGCTCTGTTGCTTCCAAGCTATCACCGTCATTGTTTGAACCTAGCAGTGCTTGTTCCTGACTCATTGTGTTACTTCCTTCGCTCGCCACAATCTTTCTCCTAGCCTACTTAAACAGGCATGGACATAATGTCTTTATAAGCTTCCACCAGCTTATTTCTTACTTCTACCGTTGCATCAAAGGCAACGCTAGATTTTTGCGCAGCAATCATCACATCACCGATTCCTACGCTGCGATCGCCCAAATCAAAGCGAGTGCGTAAGTCATTGGCATTGGATTGCAATCCATTGACGTTATTGATGGCATCTTTTAGTAAATTGCCGAAATCACTGCTAACGGAGGAAGTACCGAGTGGGTTATTGCTTGGCGCAATGTCATTGGCAATCCCGCCAGTTTTCATTTCACCGGCCATGGATTGCAGTTCGCTAAATAGTGGGCTCGAATCTACTCTCATGATTTTCCTCTGGCGCCAGATTAATGGCATTGTGTTTACGATATACGAGGAAAAGCAAAAGACGCGCCAAGATTAACTAACGACTAAACGTAACTTCTCTTTTGCCGGCGGTTTAAGCAAATGGCTGTTCACAAAATCTTCTTGTGGTAAGGGCCGTGAGAAGAAAAAGCCCTGCGCTTGCTCGCAGCCCATAACCGAGGCAAGGTTGGCCTGAGACTGTGTTTCAATGCCTTCAATAAGCACTTGGTACTTCATACTGCGGGCGATCATTACCATCGCTTTAACAATGTGTTGGTCTGACAGGTTATCTTCCATGCCACTGACAAATGCACGGTCAATTTTAAGCACTGTGACAGGAAGGTGCTTTAAGTAGGCCATGGATGAATATCCGGTACCAAAGTCATCAATGGCGATGCCAAAGCCGGCATCGCGTAAACGCTGAATACTGGCTTTAGCCTCTGCTGGCTGTTCCATCATTGCCGACTCGGTAATCTCAATACATACCCGCTGCGGGTTCACTTGCCACTGGCGAGCATAAGCAATGGCAATTTTTTCTGCATGCCCTAAGGAAACCGTCGTCGCAGAGAAGTTTACCGCCAATTTAAAATCTTTGGGCAACTGGCTGGCATGGCGAGCTAAAAAGCGCATGGCGCTTTGAAACACCCATTTGTCTAACTGCAGCACCAAACCGGTTTCTTCGGCTACCGGCACAAACTCTTCAGGAGAAATCGCTCCGTCTTTGGTGAACCAACGTAGCAGTACCTCTGCCCCCACAATTTTGTTGCTTTGCAGGCAAAACTGCGGCTGGAAGAACAGCTCTAATTCATTATTGCCAATCGCCTTACGCAACTTAGATTCAAGGGTCAGTTTCACTAAACCAGCCTGACTCAGCTCGGGACTATAACGGCAAATGTTCACCCCAGTTTTTACCGCATGATTAAGCGCAGTAAAGGTATTCGCCAATAAGGTATCGCTGTGGAGAGCTTCACGCTGAGGATGATAAGAGCAATAGCCTACATGGCAGCGAGTTAATAATTGTAACTGCTCCAAACGTAACCAACCACGGCAGCACTGAACAATTTGCTTGGCAATGTCCACCACGTCTTTATTGTTATTAATATTGGGCACGACCACCACGAAATAATGGTGGTACCAATAAGCCAGTTGGGCTTCGGGATAACGACTGCTCAAGCCTTTTTGCACTCGTTTGGCATAGGCTTCTTTCGTCACTTCGCCCAAGCGCTGACCAAAGTTTTCAAAAACCTCATTCTGCCTAGGGAAGTCAAACATTAACACCGATAGCGGTATTGCATCATCTAACCAACTGCTGAGCATACGCGTGATATGACGGCGATTGGGCAAGCCAGTTACCGGGTCATGATTTTTCCAATATTCTAGTTGTTCACGTAATTGCTGAGAGTGGGCTTTGGCTTTAGCAAATTTGTTTTTTACTAACACAGCAGCCGAGCCGGCAATCGCCACCAGCAATACCACCATCATTAACCACCAAGACGAAATAAAATAAGATGGCCCATTCGCCGCATAGCTTTGCCAACGACTATAACGCTGTTGGCTACGCTCTGCGTCAATAGAAACTAAACCGCGGTTCAATAGGTCCACTAAGGGTTGCCAATCTTCACGAATAGCAAACTGATGCTCGACACCTTCAGCTAACTGGAAGGCGGGTTGAAAATGCCACAAGGGTTGCGCTCTTAATACCGCGGCTGTCTCATCACTCCCCGCAAGAAAAGCAACGGCTTGTTGCTGATTAACCGCAGCCATGGCCTCGGCTAATTGAGGAAAGCTCAAGGCGGTGACGTTAGGGTAGTCAGCCAGTAAACGTTCATGCGCGCTACTGCCTGCAACAACGGCCACCTGCTTGCCCTGCAATTGTTGCATGTTTGTGTAGCGAGCATGATCTAAAGAGTAATACAGGGCCAGTGGCTGTACTCTACTAGCCAAGCTGTAATTAACAAAGGGAGTTAATCTATGATGGGTGGTGGCGCTGCTCAACATATCAACTTGCTTATTTTGCAGCGCTACTATTGCCTCGGAAACTGTGGCGTAGATGTGATAATCAAGAGTAATACGGGTTTGCAGTGCCAGTTGTTCTAGAGTCTCAATGGCATAACCGATGGGCGCGCCGCTGGCGTCAACAGCTTCCAAAGGCATGCGGTCGGCCACCACCGCCACTCGAATACGAGGGTGTTTCTCTAGCCATTGATATTCGCTTGCATTAACCACATAGGCATTTACGCCTAGCGACCAGCAATACGCAACCACTAGCAACGTTAAATATTTAACGACGCTTAACCACAAACTCTTTTTGCTCCCGACAACTTGCATAGACTTGTTTTACGACTTGACGTTCTATGCGCCAAGTTCATATTGTACCCACAGCATAGCAAAATCAGTCTTAAAATAATTGATACAAACACCACTTCACAAGGATTAAAACAGAGCAAATAGCCGCTTAAGTCACAAATTGCTATAAAGCTTATAAAACTCCATTCATCACGGGCTTGGCTAAGTCCTAAACCAATAATGACTGATATTGCTCACTCCACAGTAAGGCCTGCAAATTCAACTGTTCGACCTGGGTATAATCCATCCTCAATTGCTCGGCAAGGCGTTCAGTATTATACCAATGCCCCTGTTCATAAGACTCTATCGTTTGCAGAATCGAACGTAACATCGAAGGCTGCTCACTACATAAAGCATCGCGAATTTCTTGCTCTAGTGGCAGGCTATATAACAATGGCTCAAGAGGTTTGTCCAAGATGGCATCGAGCAAAGAAAACAAACCACAAAGAAAAGCCGTTTCTTTCATCGCAGGCGATGTTCTCAGCGCCACTAATTCACAAAAACGCGCTCGATGAACCGACATTCTCACTAATTCACGTGGCTTATGGCTCACCGTTATCGCACTGGCGAGTAAGGCAACTAACTTACGTAACTGCTGATTACCGATATACACTACCGCCTGCTTAATCGAGCTAATATCGTCAACTGTCGGCAAGTTGCCTGAATTCACGAAACGCAGCAGTTTATAAGTCAATGCCGTATCTCGCTCAAAGTACCTTACCACCTCGTTCACATTAACATCTTCCCGAGTGGCCGCGTAAAACAGCCGAGAAATCATCAAGTAACTGGCGTCTATATCCTTTACCTTTTGCATTTCTGGCTTACAGAAGTAAAAACCTTGGAAAAAATTAAAGCCTAACTCTTTTGCCTGCTGGTACTCTTCTTGAGTTTCAATCTTCTCTGCTAACAATTTAATATTTTTACGCTGCTTAAGCGCTTCAAATAGCGGGGCGAGCTGTTCAAATGGAGTCCGTTGTATGTCTACCTTAATCAGGCGAATAAACTTTAAGTAGGCTTGCCACTCGGGCTTATACACAAAATCATCAAAGGCTAAACGATAACCTCTATGAAACAGCGACTGGCATCGTTGATAGAGTTTTTCACTAGGCACAGTATCTTCTAATATTTCTATCACTACCTGCTTATTGGGCAGCAAATGTACCATATCAGAATATAAACTTTGTTCTGGGAAATTGATTAGCGCAGGCTTGCCCTGAGTAACCGCGTGAATGCCTTCATTTAATTGAGTGCGAATAATAAGTTTGGATGTGGCCTCATGAGGGTCAACATCGGGGTAGACATTTTCAGGCCCATCTCTAAATAGCAGCTCATAGGCCACTACCCGCTGACGACGATCTAAGATCGCCTGCCGTGCAGTATAAACATTCATAGTTCTATTACCGTTTGTCCGCACTTTATTGTATGGCTTTTCGCCTATTTATTTATCAACCTAGAGTTTCTAGGCCTAAAGTACGGGATGTAAAAAAGAGTCGTAAAAACGACTCTTTACAGACTAGCGAAGTTGTTAACAATTTTCGACAGTTTTATTCACTAAGTTGTTGCAAGCGCTCAAAATAATCGGGGAAAGTTTTTGAAGTACACTTAGGGTCATTAATGGTCACTGGCGTATCACTCAGCGCGACTAAAGAAAAACACATCGCCATACGGTGGTCATCATAGGTATCGATAGCAGCATGTTTAAGCTGAGCCGGTGGAGTCACTTCTATGAAGTCATGTCCCTCATTCACCGTAGCCCCCACTTTTCTTAGTTCAGTGGCCATCGCAGCTAAACGGTCGGTCTCTTTTACCCGCCAGTTATAAACATTGCGAATAGCCGTTGTGCCTTTGGCAAATAAAGCCGTGGTAGCAATGGTCATCGCCGCATCTGGAATATGGTTCATATCCATATCCACCGCGTTCAATTCACCACTGCGAGCAATAATATAGTCATCGCCCCACTCAATTTCTGCCCCCATCGCCGCCAATACATCGGCAAATAACACATCACCTTGCATGGATTTTTTACCCACACCGGTGACTTTTACTTCACCACCTTTTATCGCCCCAGCGGCAAGAAAGTAAGAAGCCGAAGAAGCATCGCCTTCCACCAAAAATTCTCCGGCCCCACGATAAACTTGCTGGCCTTTCACCACAAAGCGTTGGTAGTCATGGTTCTCCACCTCTACGCCAAAGGCGGCCATCATCTTCAAGGTGATATCAATATACGGTTTAGACACCAAATCACCAATAATGCTAATTTCAACATCCTGTTGTGCATAAGGTGCGGCCATTAAAAAGGCGGTTAAAAATTGGCTAGATACCGAACCGTCAATATCCACTTTTCCACCCTGCAAGCCTGTTCCCTTAATCACTAGTGGTGGATAACCTTCATTTTTCAAGTAGCTAACATCGGCGCCCACTTGACGAAGAGCATCAACCAAAGCGCCAATGGGACGCTCTTCCATGCGCGGTTCACCAGTTAAGGTAAACTCACCTTGGCTTAAACACAAAGCGGCACACAAGGGGCGCATAGCGGTTCCTGCGTTACCTAAAAATAGCTCTTCAGCCTGTTCGAGAACAAAGGCACGACCTAAACCATTAACGCGGCAGCGGCTTCGATCATCAGATAACTGATAATCTACACCCAGTTTTTTAAGTGCATTTAACATATGACGAATATCGTCACTGTCTAATAAGTTGCTTAATACCGTTTCACCTTCTGCTAGAGCGGCTAGCAACAAGGCTCGATTAGACACGCTTTTTGAGCCGGGTAAATTAATCTCGCCATTGATGCGTGAAATCGGCTGTAAAGTTAATTGTTCCATGGATCCAAATCTTTAATTGATGCTCGCTAGCACAAAGGCTAGCGGCTGAAATAACTGTTGTTTTTTGCGCTTAGCTACTACCACTAAAGCCACAAAGAAACCGCGGATAACTTTGCCTGAACTAACTGTTACGCTTGGCAAAATCAGCCATGAAATCAACCAGAGCTTGCACCCCTTCAATCGGCATCGCGTTATAGATGCTAGCGCGCATCCCGCCCACTAGACGATGACCTTTTAAGGTAAGTAGACCTGCAGCGGCCGACTCTTCAAGGAAGGCGGCATCGAGTTGATCATTCACCAACTGGAATGGCACGTTCATTTTAGAACGGTTCTGCGGCGCAACGTTGTTCTGATAGAAGTCACTGCCATCAATGAAGGAATACAACAGCTCTGCCTTAGCGGCATTTTTCTGCGCCATCGCGCTTAAACCGCCCTGCGCTTTAAGCCACTTAAATACCAGCCCAGCCAAATACCATGAATAAGTTGGAGGAGTATTAAACATCGAGTCACTGCCCGCCAATATCTCGTAGTTAAAGATATTAGGCGTTAAGGGGTGAGCCTTACCTAGCAAGTCTTCGCGGACAATAGCAATGGCCAAACCTGATGGACCAATGTTCTTTTGCGCACCAGCATAAATCACCCCAAACTTACTCACATCAATGGGCTGCGATAAAATGGTAGATGAAAAGTCCGCCACTAATACCATGTCACCTATTTCGGGGATCTCATCAATCGCAATACCTTCAATGGTTTCATTAGGGCAGTAATGCAAGTAGGCCGCATCTTGATCGATTTGCCATTGTTGGCTAGGTTTCACCAAAAACTGGCCTTGCTCGTTCTGTGTGATGGCGTCAAATACATGGGCCTTAGCATGTTTCTCACCTTCGGCTACCGCGCTTTTAGACCACTGACCGGTGGTGATATAGCTGATGGACTGCTTGTCGCCTAATAGGTTAAGCGGTGCTGCGGCAAATTGGCCACGGCCTCCCCCCTGACAAAACAACACTTTATAATTATCAGGGATCGCCAATAAATCACGTAAATCTTGCTCGGCTTGCGCCGCCATGGCGATGTATTCCTTGCCGCGATGGCTCACTTCCATCACCGACACACCTAAATCTTGCCAATTACAAAACTCGGCTTGAGCTTGTTGCATAACAGCTTCAGGTAGCATCGCCGGACCCGCACAAAAATTATAGACTTTATCCATCATAAATCTCTTACTACTATGTTGTGTTCGACCACTTTAGTGGTTCGCATCTTGTTTTGAAACTAAAACGAGCGGCTAAAAGCCGCCCGTTGTTTACTTTAAAGAAAACTACGCGTCTTGCTCACCATCAAGCTCACCGCCAGTTTCTGGCGCCTCTGGCTGAGCAGTACCCTCTGGGCTAGCAGTTTCGTCAATAGCTTCGAGCTCATCGTCTTCAATTTCTTCAATCCGTTGTAGCCCGACCACTTTTTCATCTTCAGCGGTACGAATTAACCTTACCCCTTGAGTATTACGCCCTACCAGTGAGACTTCATTCACACGAGTGCGCACCAAGGTTCCACCGTTGGTGATCAGCATCATCTCTTGTGCTTCAGTCACCTGAATGGCTCCCACCACAAGGCCGTTACGCTCGCTCACCTTAATCGAGACCACACCTTTAGTGGCACGGCTCTTCGCTGGGTATTCAGCCAAGCTAGTACGTTTACCGTAGCCGTTTTCAGTGGCGGTAAGAATATCGCCATCGCCTACTGGAACAATCAGCGATACGACTTTTTGTCCTTCTTCGAGAGAAATACCACGCACACCGGCCGCAGTTCGTCCCATTGGGCGCAATGCCAGTAGCTCTTCACCGGTCTCAGGGTCAAGCTTCACCGCACCGGTTTCGCTGTCACGTTGCTTCTCATTAAAGCGCACCACTTTACCAGCGTCTGAGAACAACATGATTTCGCTGTTGCCGTCGGTAATATCCACTCCAATCAGGCTATCGTCATCGTGCAGATTAATCGCGCGAATACCGCTAGACAATGGACGTTTAAAGGCCGTTAGCGGTGTTTTCTTCACCGTACCGTTAGCGGTGGCAAATAAAACATACTTATCTTCTTGGTACTCACGCACCGGTAAGATGGCGGTGATACGCTCATCATCGCTAAGCGGCAATAAGTTTACAATTGGCTTACCACGAGCTTGGCGACTGGCCAGCGGCAATTGATACACTTTCATCCAGTAAACTTTACCCACGGTTGAGAAGCACAACACGGTATCATGGGTATTGGCCACCAATAATTTCTCGATGAAGTCTTCATCTTTCATCTTGGTGGCGGCTTTACCTTTACCACCACGACGTTGCGATTCGTACTCAGTAAGCGGCTGGTACTTAGCGTAACCTTCGTGCGATAGGGTGACGACCACATCTTCTTCGTTGATTAGATCTTCTAGAGAAATATCGGCACTGTTAGCTGAAATTTCGGTACGACGCTCGTCACCAAACTGCTCACGCACTTCGATGAGTTCATCGCGGATCACTTCCATCAAACGTTCAGAATTATTTAAGATGTACAGTAACTCGGCAATAAGTTCCAATAGGTCCTTATATTCGCCAATGATTTTTTCGTGTTCTAAACCGGTTAATTTGTGTAAGCGTAAATCAAGAATGGCCTGCGCTTGAATTTCGGTTAAGAAATACTGTCCGTCACGCACACCGAATTCGGCTTCTAACCAATCTGGGCGAGCCGCATCATCACCGGCGCGTTCTAACATCGCAGAAACGGCACCTAAATCCCAACCTTTAGCTACCAAGGCAGCCTTAGCTTCACTAGGAGTCGGAGAGGTCTTAATTAATTCAATGATTTCATCAATGTTGGCTAGGGCGATCGCCAAACCTTCAAGGATGTGGGCACGATCGCGCGCTTTACGCAATTCGTAAACAGTACGACGAGTCACCACTTCGCGGCGGTGGCGAATAAAGCATTCCAGCATTTCTTGCAGGTTGAACACTTTAGGTTGGCCATTATCTAAGGCCACCATGTTCATACCAAAAGACACCTGCATTTGGGTTTGCGAATAAAGGTTATTTAGTACCACTTCACCCACAGCATCACGCTTCAGTTCGATAACAATGCGCATGCCTTCTTTATCAGACTCATCACGCAGTGCAGAAATACCTTCTAGTTTTTTGTCTTTTACTAACTCGGCCATCTTTTCAATTAGGCGAGCTTTGTTCACTTGATAAGGGATTTCGTGAACGATAATGGTTTCTCTACCATTACTTTCGGTCACCACTTCAGCTTTAGCGCGAATAGAAACCTTACCGCGACCAGTACGGTAAGCTTGAATCACTCCGGCGCGACCATTGATGATACCCGCAGTAGGGAAGTCAGGTGCGGGAATGTATTCCATTAACTCATCAATAGTAATATCTGGATTTTCCACCATGGCCAAACAGCCATTGATCACTTCATTTAAGTTATGTGGTGGAATGTTGGTTGCCATACCAACAGCAATACCTGAAGAACCGTTCACCAACAAGTTAGGAATGCGGGTCGGTAATACCTCTGGGATTTGTTCGGTATCATCGTAGTTAGGGACGAAATCAACGGTTTCTTTATCTAAATCGGCCAACAAAGAGTGAGCCAATTTATCCATGCGGATTTCGGTATAACGCATCGCCGCGGCAGAGTCACCGTCGACCGAACCAAAGTTACCCTGACCATCTACCAACATGTAACGCAGCGAAAACGGCTGCGCCATACGAACAATCGTATCGTAAACAGCACTATCACCATGGGGGTGATATTTACCAATTACGTCACCTACCACACGGGCAGATTTTTTATAGGGTTTATTCCAGTCATTACCTAATACGTTCATTGCGTAAAGCACCCGGCGATGCACTGGTTTTAAACCATCACGTACATCTGGCAAGGCACGCCCAACAATAACGCTCATGGCATAATCAAGATATGAGCTTTTTAACTCATCCTCGATATTGACCGGCGTAATCTCTTTTGCAAGATCGTTCATAGACGACAAAATCCTTCGTTTTTATTGCTTTTTACAATTACTCAGCGTAATCGCAAACTTTACCATAAAATCACGCCCTTAACAGGCTTGATGTCGCTCTTTTAAGTGAGAAAAATGAAAAAAACTGAGAATTGGATAAAAGCTAGTGACTGCATCTCTCAAGTTCTTATAATGCCTATAAATACTGAAGCGGATTAACTAGCCAATGCAAGCCACAACAACGACGCAAAATGTTGACCATAAAGAAATCGCCCATTTTGCCGGTTTAGCCTCTCGATGGTGGGATAAACAAGGTGAGTTTAAAACCCTGCACCAAATTAATCCCCTACGTTTAGACTATATTGAGCGTGGTGCCAACGGGCTGTTTGGCAAAAACGTACTCGATGTGGGTTGTGGTGGCGGGATCCTCGCAGAGAGCATGGCTCAACGCGGAGCAACAGTCAGCGCCATCGATATGGGCGAAGAGCAAATCCAAGTAGCTAAACTGCACGCCTTGGAAAGCGGTGCGCAATTAAGCTACCAGCAAACCACCGCCGAAGCTCACGCTCAACAACATCACCAAGCTTACGATGTGATTACTTGCATGGAAATGATAGAGCACGTGCCCGACCCCAGCTCGGTTATCGCTGCCTGTGCCAGCATGCTCAAACCCGGTGGAAAGCTGTTTGTATCCACCATCAACCGCACTGCCAAAGCCTACTTATATATGATTGTGGCTGCAGAAAAGCTGCTCAAAATTGTGCCTAATGGTACCCACCAGCACGATAAATTTATTCGCCCCTCAGAACTGCTTGCTTGGGCCGACCTGCATGGGCTACAAAGTGAAGCCATTAGCGGCGTACAATACACGCCAGTGATTGAGCATTTCCGCCTCAGCCGCAATGTTGATGTGAATTACATGGTGCAACTGGCAAAACCGGAGGCCTAATGGCTAAGCAAGCTGCCGTTCTATTTGATTTAGATGGAACTCTGCTAGATACCGCGCCTGACTTAGGCGCTGCGGCCAATTATGTATTGGCGCAACATCAACAAGCGCCACTTACCCTCGAGCAAGCTCGCCAGCTAAGCTCCCACGGTGCCATTGGCTTATTAAAAGCCGGTTTTGGCGAAACCTGGGAGCTTGCGCAACAAACTCAATTGCGCCAGCAGTTACTTGATTACTACCAACAACATATTTGCCAAGGTACCGACTTCTTCCCCGGCGTGCGCCAAGCACTACAGTGGCTAAACCAACAGGATATTCCATGGGGAGTGGTGACCAATAAACCCGAGTACTTAAGCAAGCTCTTGCTGGCTCATTTTATCGAATTTGAACAATCAGGCGTATTGATTGGTGGTGACACTTTGGTGCAGCGTAAACCCGACCCTGCCCCGATGTTGCTGGCTTGTAACAAGCTGGCGGTACAGCCGCAACATTGTTTATATGTGGGTGATGCCGAGCGCGACATTGAAGCAGGTAGAAACAGTCACATGACCACCATGTTAGCCGGATGGGGCTACTTATCAGAAAATGACCGCCCCGAGCTGTGGCAGGCTGATATAGAGTGTCCGAAAAGCGAACTCTTGACCCAAAGCATTCAAGCTTGGTTGAGTGAATTGTAAGCAAGCTCAAGTTTTAAAAAATAATTTATTCTTATTAATTTTTCTTTAAAAAAGTGCTTGCATTCATCTCAGTACTCTTGGTTAACACCAATGGAAAGTTAGTGAGTACTAACACGGATAACTTATCTTCAAGTTATACACAATTTTTCCTTTTTACTAGACCTTGCGAAAAAGCCAAAACCTCATTATCTTGTATCAATAGTTTTTTGAAACACTATATCTAGTGGGTGGAGAAAAACACCAACACTAGATACTTCGTCGCAGAATTAGGATAATAGGGCCCTCCCTTCATGAATAAAGATCTTCTGATAACCAAACGCAGCGGTAAGCAAGAAGCCATTAATTTGGATAAAATCCACCGCGTTATAACCTGGGCAGCAAAAGGCCTGAAAAATGTCTCGGTATCACAGGTGGAGTTAAAATCTCATATTCAGTTTTATAATGGGATGGCAACTAAAGACATTCATGAAACCATCATTAAATCTGCCGCCGATTTAATCTCGCAAGAGACGCCAGACTATCAATACTTGGCAGCACGACTAGCGGTTTTTCATCTGCGTAAAAAAGCCTATGGGCAATTTGAGCCGCCCAAACTTTATGACCATGTAGTTAAACAATGTGAGGCAGGCCGTTACGATATGCACTTATTGCGTGACTACAGCCCTGAAGAATTTGCCCAAATGGATGAATTTATCGACCATTGGCGAGATATGGATTTCTCCTACGCCGCGGTGAAACAGCTAGAAGGCAAATACCTAGTACAAAACCGTGTGACTGGCGAAATTTTTGAAAGTGCCCAGTTCTTATACATTCTGGTGGCCGCTTGTTTGTTTGCTCATTACGACAAATCGGTACGTTTGGAATACGTTCGCCGTTTTTACGATGCCACGTCTAAATTTAAAATATCTTTGCCTACGCCAATTATGTCGGGCGTGCGTACCCCAACTCGCCAATTCAGCTCATGTGTATTGATTGAATGTGGTGACAGCTTAGAGTCGATTAACGCGACCGCCTCATCCATTGTGACTTATGTATCACAACGCGCAGGTATTGGGATTAATGCCGGCCGAATTCGCGCCCTAGGTAGTGAAATTCGTGGTGGTGAAGCCTTCCACACAGGCTGTATTCCTTTCTATAAGTATTTTCAAACAGCAGTTAAGTGTTGTTCTCAAGGCGGCGTGCGTGGCGGTGCAGCGACCATTTTCTACCCTTTCTGGCATTTAGAGGTGGAATCGCTATTAGTATTAAAAAATAACCGTGGTGTTGATGACAACCGAGTTCGTCATATGGACTACGGTGTTCAACTAAATAAGCTGATGTACCAACGCCTAGTGAAAGGTGGCAACATTACTCTGTTCTCACCCAGTGATGTACCTGGGCTGTATGACGCCTTCTTTGAAGACCAAGAAACATTTGAACGCCTCTACGAACAATACGAGCAAGACCCTAGCATTCGTAAGCAAGCCATTAAGGCTGCTGACCTATTTTCAGTACTCATGCAAGAGCGTGCTTCAACCGGCCGAATTTACATTCAAAACGTGGACCACTGTAATACCCACAGCCCGTTTGACCCGGCTCAGGCACCGGTACGCCAATCTAATTTGTGTTTAGAAATTGCTCTACCAACTAAGCCGCTGCAGCACGTTCATGATGAAAACGGTGAAATTGCCCTATGTACGCTGTCAGCCTTTAACCTAGGCGCAATCGAAGATCTAAATGAACTCGAAGAACTATCTGACTTAGCAGTACGCGCCCTAGACAGCCTACTGGACTACCAAGATTATCCTATTAAAGCTGCTAAGAAAGGCTCTGATGGCCGCCGTACCTTAGGTATAGGCGTGATTAACTACGCCTACTACTTGGCCAAAAATGGTGTGAAATACAGTGATGGCAGCGCCAATAACCTTACTCACCGCACCTTTGAAGCGATTCAGTACTGGTTGTTAAAAGCGTCTATGCGTTTAGCCAAAGAACAAGGCGCTTGCCCTATGTTCAACGAGACCACCTACTCACAAGGTATCTTACCTATCGATACCTACAAGAAGGCCCTAGATCAACTGTCTGATGAGCCCTTGCATTACGACTGGGAAGAGCTACGCCAAGAAATTGTGACTCACGGTTTACGCAACTCGACCCTGTCTGCCTTAATGCCTTCAGAGACCTCTAGCCAGATCTCTAATGCCACTAATGGTATTGAACCACCACGTGGTTTCATTAGTGTTAAAGCCAGTAAAGACGGCATTCTGAAACAAGTGGTACCTGAGTTTGACCGCTTACAAGATAACTACGAGCTGTTGTGGGATATTCCTAGTAACACGGGTTACTTGCAAGTAGTGGGGCTAATGCAAAAATTTGTCGACCAAAGTATCTCGGCTAATACCAACTACGACCCAAGCCGTTTTCCGAATAACCGAGTGCCAATGAAGACGCTATTGGCCGATTTACTTACCGCCTACAAATACGGCGTAAAAACCCTGTACTATCACAATACCCGTGATGGAGCCAGCGATCAGTACAACGACAACAACAAAACCGTCGTCGTGGCAGAAGATGATGATTGCGCCGGCGGTGCTTGTAAGATTTAAGTCATGTTTACGCGCAACAGCGCACAATGAATTTTTAGGAAAAATGTAGATGAGCTACTCAATTTTTACTCAAAATGCCAACGACGCCACCAAAGAACCTATGTTCTTTGGTCAGCCGGTAAACGTGGCCCGATATGACCAGCAACGTCATGAAATTTTTGAAAAATTAATCGAAAAACAATTAAGCTTCTTCTGGCGTCCAGAAGAAGTGGACGTAAGCCGTGACCGTATTGATTACAATAAATTGCCGCCACATGAGCAGCACATCTTTATTAGTAATCTAAAGTATCAAACGCTATTGGACAGTATTCAAGGTCGTTCACCCAACGTGGCCCTATTACCATTGGTGAGCCTACCCGAGCTAGAAACCTGGATCGAAACTTGGTCCTTCAGCGAAACCATTCACTCGCGCTCTTATACCCATATTATTCGTAATGTAATGGGTAATCCTGCGGCGGTGTTTGACGATATTATGGAAAACCAAGAGATCATCAAACGCGCCAAAGACATTGCGGTTTATTACGACGACTTAATCGAGGCCACCTCTATTTACCATATTCATGGTGAAGGCCAACACGAAATCAACGGCAAGCTGCATAACATCACCGTGCGCGAACTAAAGAAGAAGCTCTACCTGTGTTTAATGTCAGTCAACGTATTAGAGGCTATTCGCTTCTATGTAAGCTTTGCCTGTTCATTCGCCTTTGCCGAGCGTGAGCTGATGGAAGGTAATGCTAAAATCATCAAGCTGATTGCGCGTGACGAAGCCCTACACCTTACCGGCACCCAGCATATGATTAACCTGATGCGTGAAGGCAAAGACGACCCAGAAATGGCCGAAGTCGCCGCCGAATGTGAAGTAGAAGCCTGGCGTATGTTTACCGATGCCGCAGAGCAAGAAAAAGAATGGGCTAAATACCTATTTAAAGATGGCTCCATGATTGGTCTAAACGAAGACATTCTTTGCCAATACGTTGAATACATCACCAATACCCGCATGCAAGCTGTAGGTTTACACCCTTGTTTTGAAGACCACAGTAACCCGATCCCATGGATTAACTCTTGGTTAGTCTCAGATAACGTGCAGGTGGCTCCACAAGAAGCAGAGATCAGCTCTTACTTAGTGGGACAAATTGATGCTAACATCGACATTGATGATTTCGAGGATTTCGAGCTGTAATGTCCAATAACGAAGGCCGGGTAATTGCTGGCGGGATTGAAGTGGTGGTGGATAGCCACCACAAAAGCATTCTAGAAGCCTATGAGCAAGCGGGATTTACGCCTGAATACCACTGCCGTGAAGGTGTTTGCGGCGCCTGCCGCACCACCTTGCTAAAAGGCGAAGTCGAATACCGGCATGCGCCTTTAGCTAACATCCCTAAGGGGCAAATTCTTAGTTGTTGTAGCAAACCCAAAGGCACCATAGAGCTAGCCGAGCAGCCCCCCTTCAAACGGCAAATTGCCTAAACTAGCTTTAGCATTGTTGCCTTAGTCAGCGATGCTTCAACTATACTTTTCAATAAATCCTTTAGTTTTTCCATCAACAACAGATAACTAAGTTACCTGTGTATTTGTTTGCCCTTATGGGATGGCAATGATTATTAGACGTCAACCATTAATAGCAATTAGCCTTAGCCTGCTGCTAGTTACCGCAGTATTGATTGGCTGGAGAATATTCACCCCACCGGAAATCAGCGAAACAGCTATTTGTAGGGCGGCCATTGCCACCCACCTAATGCAGCGTCAACTGGGCGAAATCCAAGCCCTTCCCGAGCAACCTCACCAATACATTAGCGCTAGCCATATCGGTGGAAGCCCCAAAGCACTAGGCTGCCAAGTTAGCGGCCAGCTAGTGAGTATTAGCCAGCAACAGCAAGCCATTGCCAACCTGTATTATCAGCAAAAGGGCCAGCAACTAGCGATTATTGAACCTCGCTCCGCTGCGCCCAACCGAGTCAGGCTATTCACCAATAAGCAACTCAGTTTCCCTAAAGTGCGCCTAGCCAAGCATGATCTGATAACCGGTATTCATGAAATGTACGGCGAAGGTTTTGATACCAATCAGGTAATTCAACAAACCGTTGCCTTAGTGAAAGCCAACCATATTTGTGGCCAATTAGAACGTCAGCAGCATTTAAATTTGTCACCGGTGCCGATGGAAGGTAGCTACCTGAAGCAAGCTCATATACTCACGCCCTATTTAATAAATTTGGTACAACGCTCGCCGCTAGATGTTGAGGAGATGCTTAGAACCAAACAACAGATTGCCGAATTAGAGCAGGCATTTAAACGAAATACGCCTAACTTAGTAAACTGGCTACAACAAAGCGAGAGCACTCGCCCCTTAGATAAACGATTGTTGGAGTATCACTTACGCGATCTTAAACGAGCAAATCCGCGTTTATATTTGCCATCAAACTGTAATCAGGCTTATTTACATTCAGCCGAACTCACACAAACCCTCTAAAGGCTTAACAAATCTACTGGAGGATTGTTGTAATCGGCTTTATTCGATATACACTAAGTATATGAAGACAAAGAGAGGAACATGGCACGATGGTGACTGACAGTGAAGGTTACATTCAACTGATCGGATTTCTAACTGATAATCTGGCGTTGTTTGAACATACTCAGACCCAACAAAATCCATTAACTATTTGTGATTATGTCTCTGAACAGTTATCAGAAAGCGTGATGCTGGTTTGTCGCCAACACGAACACCTTGATAGCGAACACCGCTTCACGGTGATCCGCGAAATTGATGCCATTGTAAACGACCTCGAACAAGTCTTATCTGGCGTGTGGATGTCCAGCCCTACTCAACAACAGCAGCAATTCATTGATGAGTTTGTCGGGCTAATAAAAAACATGTTTGATAACCAGCTATTGGCTGTGGATCCGCTTTAAGCTAATTATTCGTTAATCGCCCGTATACCCTCAAGATGGCTAAAGCAATGCTTGCGAGCGATATCTAAAAAGGCCTCAATGTAGGGGCTATCTTGCTGACTTTCGTGCCTTGCCGCATAGAGATTCTGCCACAAATTACCATCACCTAATTCACGAGTCACGATATAGCCCTTGTTCACATACTCAGTAAGAGCCCAATTAGGCAACACCGCCACACCGCGGCCACTGGATACCAACTGCATCATCATGATGGTCATATCCACTTTGCGAATCGCTAAGGGCTCAACTCCTGCGGGGTCTAACAACAAATTAAATAAATCTAAGCGGTGATTGTCCACCGGATAAGAAATGAGTACTTGTTTGGCAAAATCCTCAGCTTCAATCACCGGCTTATTCACTAGGGGATGATTGGGGCTCAGCGCCAAGGTGGGCTGATAAGAAAATAGTGGAGAATAAACGATACCTTCGGTGGGTTGAGGATCGGAAGTAATCACCAAGTCTAACTGCCCTTGAGCCAGCTCTGGCAAAGGCTCAAAGCTAAAGCCGCTGCTGAAGTCCAATTCCACATCAGGCCATAAGCCACGGTAATTATCGATGGCCGGCATCAACCAGTTAAAACAGCTGTGGCATTCTATAGCTAGATGCAAACGCCCCGCCTCGCCGCCCACCAAGCGGGCTAACTCGCGTTCGGTATGTTGAACTTGATCTAAGACTTGATCCGCCAGCTCCAATACCCGCAAGCCCGCCATGGTAAAACGGGCTGGTTTGGTTTTACGCACAAACAACTTGGCGCCGATGCGTTGTTCCAGCTCTTTAAGCTGATGAGATAAGGCCGACTGGGTCAAACACAAACGCTGCGCCGCCACCACTAAAGAGCCACTTTCTCTTAAAGCTTGCAGGGTTTTTAGGTGTTTGAGCTCTAACATTGTCTGTTTACCTTATCCTGTTCGGTCAATGCGGCTGAATAATGCCCCAGAGTCCTAGAGATGACCAAATAAAAAACCAGAAAAATCGTAAATACTCATCGCAAACACTTGCAAGCATTCACAAAAAGTAAGTTAATACGATTATTGTAAAGGGACCCCATATCATCATGTATCAAATAGAGAAGTCACATAAACTAGACAACGTGTGTTACGACATTCGTGGTCCAGTATTAAAACAAGCTAAACGTCTTGAAGAAGACGGTCATCGTGTACTTAAACTTAATATCGGTAATACTGCCGAATTTAACTTTGAAGCACCAGAAGAAATCTTGGTAGACGTTATTCATAACCTACCCACGGCCCAAGGTTACTGCGATTCTAAAGGCTTATTCTCTGCCCGCAAAGCGGTGATGCATCACTATCAATTACAGGGTCTACGTAGCACTACGCTAGAAGATATCTATCTAGGCAACGGTGTTAGCGAACTGATTGTAATGGCCATGCAAGCGCTATTAAACAATGGCGATGAAATGCTGGTGCCTGCCCCAGACTACCCTTTGTGGACTGCTGCCGTGACTCTTTCAGGGGGGAACCCCGTTCACTACGAGTGTGACGAGCAAGCCGGTTGGTTTCCTGATATCGAAGATATTCGCAGCAAAATCACCCCTCGCACTAAGGGCTTAGTGGTGATTAACCCAAATAACCCCACTGGCGCGGTTTACAGCAAAGAGCTATTACTTGAGCTAGTAGAGCTGGCACGCCAGCACAAGTTGATACTATTTGCCGACGAAATCTACTCCAAAGTCATTTACGATGAAGCTCAGCACATTCCGTTATCGACCCTGTCTGACGATGTGCTCACGCTAACTTTCAACGGCTTATCTAAAGCCTACCGAGTGTGTGGTTTCCGCTCAGGATGGATGTTAGTCAGCGGCCCCAAACACCGCGCCAAAGACTACATCGACGGCTTAGACATGCTGGCCTCGATGCGCCTGTGCGCTAATGTGCCAGTACAACATGCCATTCAAACTGCCTTAGGCGGTTATCAAAGTATTAACGAGTTGATTGTTCCCGGCGGCCGCCTTTACGAGCAACGTAATCTTGCCTGGCAATTACTGAATGATATTCCCGGCGTTAGCTGCGTGAAGCCACAAGGGGCGATGTACTTGTTCCCGAAATTGGATGTGAAAAAATTCAATATTAAAGACGACCAACAGTTTGCCTTAGACTTACTGCAGCAAGAGAAAATCTTAGTGGTACAAGGCACCGGCTTCAACTGGACTCGCCCAGACCACTTCCGCATTGTCTTCCTACCTCGGGTTGAAGACTTAAGCGAAGCCATTGGTCGTATTGGTAATTTCTTAGACGGTTACCGACAAGCCGACTAATACGCTATTCAGCAAAATCAGGGTGCCTAGCATCCTTTTTTTATTGGCTCAGCCCTGAACTACCCGCTATGCAAAGGCTAAAAATTTAGTGTAATGTATAACTTATACTCAGTTGATGGAGCATGAATGAAGCAATTGACTAGCCACGCAGGCACCGCTAGATATGCCGAAGAACAACCCCAACGTCGCAATGACCATCGTAATGGTTGGCAACGAGACCGAGCTAGGATCCTTCATTCTGCAGCGTTTCGCCGCCTGCAAAACAAAACTCAAGTATTAAGCATTGGTAATAACGACTTTTATCGTACTCGCCTCACCCATTCCTTAGAGGTGGCTCAAATAGGCACTGGCATTGTTGGCCATATTCAAGCTAACAATCATCAGCAAGCAGCCTATCTGCCCGAACTGCCTCTAATCGAAAGCTTATGCCTAGCCCATGATATTGGCCATCCACCCTTTGGCCACGGAGGAGAAGTAGCCCTAAACTACATGATGCGCGACGATGGCGGCTTTGAGGGTAATGCACAAACCTTTCGGATCCTCACCAAACTCGAGCCCTATACCCGTGACAATGGCATGAACCTGAGTCGTCGTACTTTACTTGGGGTAATGAAATATCCCTGCTTGCTTGATCAGCTACAACGCCAACCCATGCCGCCAGTAGCAAAAAGCTTTCGCCAGTTGAAAGTGGCAGACTGGACTCCAGCCAAAGGCATTTATAATGATGACCAAGTCTTATACGACTGGGTCTTACAGAGCTTGAGCGAACAAGATCGTGAACTATTCATCAGTCATCGTGATATGGGACAGTCCAAACACCGTAAATCCAATTTTAAGTCCTTAGACTGCTCGATTATGGAGCTGGCCGACGACATCGCCTACGGGGTGCACGACTTAGAAGACGCGATTGTAATGGGAATTGTCAATCGTCAAGATTGGCAAGAGCAAGTAGCTTCTGCCATAGCCGATATTAAAGAATGCTGGTTGGCTGATGAAATTGGTGAACTGTCTGTAAAATTATTCAGCCGTCATCATTACGATCAAAAGGATGCCATAGGCAGCTTGGTGAATGCCTTTATCACCGCGATTAGTCTCGAAGCTCAAGGCCTATTTAGTGACCCACAATTAGACTTGCAAGCCCGCATGGCTCCCCCCATGGCAAAAGCCTTAGAGATCCTCAAGCACTTTGTGCTGCACTATGTGATTCAAACGCCAGAGATTGAAATGGTGCGTTTTAAGGGACAACAAGTTGTCATGGAGCTATTTCAAGCCTTTGCCAGTGACCCTGAGCGGCTATTACCATTAAATACCCGAAGCCGTTGGTTACAAGCTGGCGAGCAAGCCGATAACCAAGCGCGCGTGATAGCCGACTACATTGCAGGCATGACCGATGACTACGCCAACCGTTTGTTTCAAACTCTATTCTAATATCTATTAGCCAATAGCAAGAATGCCTAGGTAACTGGGCTAAATGCAGCAGAAGATCTAGTATTTTGCAAAGAAATTTCGTTTTTTTTGCTCATTTTTATAAGCACGCTACAACTATCAACATCACTAAAAACTGCCGCCAATTAGCTTGATTTTTATCAAGCCTTTTTTGACTAAAAACACTAAATTTAAAGGAGCAAACATAGGAGGCACCGTTATGATTAAAGTAGCAGACATCATGACTACCAATCCCCATACCGCTTCAGCTAGTACCACCTTGGAACAGGCACTGATATTGTGTAAAGAACATAAAATTCGCCACCTCCCGATTGTCGATCAAGAACAGCACCTAATCGGTTTGGTCAGCGACCGTACCTTATTAGCCGCACAAGAGTCTATTCTTAGTGAATTAAATCAGCGACAGCGACGCGCCCATGAGCAGCAAGTCTTACTGCAAGATATTATGCTGACTAAGCTACACACCGTAGATGCCGAAGCAGGCGTTGGCCAAGCCGCCAAACACATAGAACAATATCGTATCGGCTGCTTACCCGTAGTAAAAAACAGAAAGCTGATTGGTATTATTACCGATACCGACTTCGTAGGTGTAGCCATTTCCCTATTAGATATTCTGGCTGAACAGGAGCCTTTTGGTTCTGATCTGTAAGTAATTTTACAACAACAGCTTAAATAACTAGCAATAAAAGCCAATTTAAGGTGAAAAATAACGCAGCCAAAGTAAAAAAATTACAAAAAGGGATTGTTTTGTGAGCGGTGTCACGTTAATATTAAGCCATAAATTGTTAGGCGCTTTCATCCTAGGTGCCGTATTCAGCCGATACTGAATTTGTCGATTTATGGGGCTACTAATCGCCCCTGCTATTCTTAGCAATAGCACGTATTAGTCATTCCTTATGTTTTTTTATCCAGCCTAGCGCTGGATTTTTTTTATCCTAAATCTGTTAAGCGCCGCTTTGGCAAAGCCTAAGTAAATCCGGTTTAACTCTGCTAACATCACGGCTAATAGGGATTTATTTTAGTTTTGGCTTGTTACCACTGAGCAGCGCTTGGTATTTCATTAAGCGCTTCCCCAGATGTATTTTCAACTTGGTATTAACGATGCGCAGTGGCATAACGTTAACCAATGGCCAAGCCCGCTCTATAGCGATAAGGACAATAACACTATGATAATTCGCGCAACGATCATATTCATTGCGTTGCTCAGCTCAGCAGCTCAAGCAAATGAGCAGGGCGAGAATATTAGCTTAACCATGACTGAATCAGGCCTGCTATGGGATAAGCAAATTCAGCTTCAAGCAACACTGTATAAACCCGATGGTAAGGGCCCATTTCCCCTAGTTATTTTCAACCACGGCTCTACCGGCCCTGGACAGATCCCCGCAAGCCTAACGATAAACCCATGGCAATTTGGGCGTTATTTAAAGCAACAGAATATTGCCTTACTGGTTCCGATGCGACGCGGCAGAGGAGGCTCACAAGGAAGCTATAAAGAATCATACAATTGCAGTGTCAACAGTGTTGAAGCGGGTATCAATTACGCTTCACAAAGCTTAGATGCAACCATGCATTATGTGCAGCAACAAACTTGGATAGACCAAGACCAGATTGTCATTGCTGGTCACTCTCGCGGGGGCTTGTTATCGGTGTTATACGCAGCCAAACACCCGCAATGGTTTAAAGGCGTGCTTAACTTTTCCGGCGGCTGGATGGCAGAACAATGCCAAATCACCTCGCCTACCGCTAGTAATCTAGGCTTATTCACTAAGGCAGCGCACAACAATCCGCTACCCCATCTATTTTTGTATGCCCACAATGACCCTTATTACTCGGATGCGACAATAACCAGCTACGTGCAAAGCTTCAAACAGGCTGGCGGCCAAGTGGATTTTCAATTTTATTCTTTAGGCTCATCGGCCGATGGCCACGCGCTATTTCATGAATATGGAGAGTTCTGGATTAATGATGTTAAGCGCTACCTACAGCAACTGGGTTTAATCTAATTGCACAGCACTAATTTTCGCAGCATAGGGTATGCTTAGTTAATGAACTATTTAGCCCACTTTCATATTGCCCAAGTTACAGGCACTTCCATCTCTGGAGCTCTGTTAGGAGACTTCGTCAAAGGCCATGCTTGGCAAAGCTTGAGTACTGACTGGCAAGTGGGGATCTTATTACACAGAAAAGTCGACAGTTTTACCGACCAACAGCTTGCTAAAATGAACGCCTCTGCCTATTTCAGTGCGCCATTACGCCGCTACTCAGGGATAGCTCTAGATGTTTATTTTGATTATTTGCTTAGCCGACACTGGGTGAAATTCAGCCAACAAGATAAGAGCGCATTTATCGAACATTGTTACCTACAATTACAGCAAGCGCCACTTAAAGGACGCCCCGCCTATACCATCGAACACATGTGTCAGCATGATTGGCTGAGCCAGTACGGAGAGTACAAACAGCTAAGCCATACCTTAAAGGCCATTAGTCGGCGGCTGCGTAGACCAGTAAAGCTGGAACTCATGTTCAATGATATAGAGCAACATGGCGCGGCACTTGAAGCCTGTTTTCTAGAGCTTTATCCGCAGCTGCTTCGCTACGCTGAGCAGCAAGTTGAGCACTTAATTAAGACTTAAGTTTTTACCATAAAAACAGCAGCCCGCAGGCTGCTTAAAGGTATCGATTTAGCTTATTATTATTGTACTAAGGGCGGAAAGGCCTAGCTAAATTGCTCTTCTTCGGTTGAACCGGTTAGCGCCGTTACCGAAGACTGACCGCCTTGGATAACATTGGTCACTTGGTCAAAATAGCCTGTTCCCACTTCTTGTTGGTGAGCCACAAAGGTATAACCTCGGTCGGCTGCGGCAAACTCCTTCTCCTGAACCATATTCACGTAATGCTTCATACCTTCGCCTTGAGCGTAGTTATGCGCCAAGTCAAACATGTTGTACCACATGTTGTGAATACCCGCTAAGGTGATGAACTGGTACTTATAACCCATGTCGCTAAGCTCTTGCTGAAATTTAGCTATTGTTTCGTCGTCTAGGTTCTTACGCCAGTTAAACGAAGGCGAACAGTTATAAGCCAGTAATTGATCAGGGTATTTAGCATGAATGGCTTCAGCAAACTTACGCGCTTCTTCCAAACATGGGGTTGCCGTTTCGCACCAAATCAAATCAGCATATTCGGCATAAGCCAAACCACGACTGATCGCCTGATCAATACCTGCACGAACTCTGTAGAAGCCTTCCGATGAACGTTCACCTTCGATAAATTCCGCATCGTAAGGGTCAACATCTGAAGTTAATAAGTCCGCAGCATTCGCATCGGTACGAGCAATCACCAAAGTAGGCACTCCCGCAACGTCAGCAGCGAAACGCGCTGCAACCAATTTTTGAACGGCTTCTTGAGTTGGCACTAATACCTTGCCACCCATGTGGCCACATTTCTTAACCGATGCTAACTGATCTTCAAAGTGCACCCCAGCAGCGCCGGCTTTGATCATATTTTTCATCAATTCAAAAGCATTAAGCACGCCACCAAAGCCCGCTTCAGCATCGGCTACGATAGGTAGAAAGTAATCAAGCCCGCCGTTGGCTGGAGACAAGCCATTTGCCCATTGAATTTGGTCAGCGCGCTGGAAAGAGTTGTTGATCCGCTCAACCACTTTTGGCACTGAATCTACTGGATATAAAGATTGGTCAGGATACATGCTAGATGCTGAGTTATTATCCGCCGCCACCTGCCAACCTGACAAGTAAATGGCCTCGATGCCAGCTTTAGCTTGTTGTACAGCTTGACCGCCAGTCAGCGCACCTAAGCAATTCACGTAACCTTTTTTAGCCTGGCCATTAACCAGTCCCCAAAGCTTTTCGGCACCACGACGAGCGATGGTATTTTCTGGAATGAATGAGCCTCGTAACTTGACTACATCTTCTGCAGAGTAAGGGCGCTTAACCCCTTTCCAACGAGGATTCTCTGCCCAATCTTTCTCTAATTCTTGAATTTGTTGTTCTCTAGTTAATGTCATGCTCAATCCCTCTTATACCCTATTCCTTGATACACCCTAGTTGTATCGCGTATTCACGTAGTTATTTATCCAGCTCTTTGGCTGCTTACCAAGCACAATGCTTGGAAAATATGGCTCAGCACCTTTGCTTACTTATTATTGTCAAAGTCTACTGAGCAAACGTAGGGGCGCCATATCAGCATTATTATTGTTATTGGCTGTGGCTACTGCCCCGTTCTAGCTACGCAGAGCCAGCTGAAATATGACTGACTCTACCGGTCGACAATTAATGGCTGTTTAGTCTGGTTTTATCACTGAACCCTTGGTTACAAAACACACACAATTTATGTAATTATTTTGTATCTGTAACAAGACTTTCAAAAACAAACACCAACAGCGTTAAATATTTTTCATACTGTTAAAGCAACATACTTTTAAACAAATGTTTTAAAAACCCTTCAACAGCCTGTTTTTTATAACACCACCAAAACTAAAAGCAAAGCTTTTTTTAAAGTAATAACTCTAAACTCGCTACATTTGCGCAACATTGGCTTTACGACATAAGTCTAAAAAAGAATAATAATTACGTAATAAAACTACACAATACCGCACAGGTAAACTAAGCGAGTATTTATATTTACCTTTACGTAAACGTAAATAGAATAACAGGGACATAAAAAGGAACAGGCCTGTGTTTTTTATGCCTTAATTAATAAGGCTTTAAAGACATTTTCAAACAATCGTTTAAATTAAAAAAGTAGATACTGAAAGGGCAAAAAATAGCAAGCTGGCGCAGCAGTGGTTATTAAACAAAACTCATTAAGCTCACTGCTCAGACCAGAAAAATTAGAAAAAATTTAATTTTATAAGCTAAAAATACAAAGGCTGGCGAAGCGCCAGCCTTTGTAACAGCGTGAGATTAACTCACTACAGCAATTTTTCTACCTCATCCCCCGCCAAATGACGAATGTCTTTGCCTCTTACAAAGTAAATAATGTATTCGGCTATATTTTGGCAACGGTCACCCACTCGCTCAATGGCTCGAGCTGCGGTTAAAGCATCTAGAACCTGTGGAATAGAACGAGGGTCTTCCATCATATACGTCATTAATTCACGTATTAAACGTTCGTATTCCTTATCAACTTTACGGTCTTCTTGGTGTACTTTCCAAGCGATATCTACGTCCATACGGGCAAAGGCATCTAATACATCATGCAACATTTTGGCTGTATGACGGCCAAGGTGCTCAAGGCTCACTAAAGATGCCTTAATTGGCTTATCCATATTTCGTTCAACCATTCGCGCGATGCTCTCTGCGGCGTCACCGATTCGCTCTAGGTCGGCAATGGTTTTAATCACCGCCATAACAATACGTAAGTCACTGGCGGCTGGCTGACGTTTAGCAATGATACGCGTACACTCTTCGTCGATATCAACCTCAAAGGAATTAACTTTGCCGTCGGTTTTAATCACTTTGTTAACCAACTCGGCATCGGGTCGGTTCAACAGGCTTAAAGCATCGATAAGCTGCTGCTCTACCAAGCCACCCATCGCCATAATTTGATTACGAACATGATCTAGTTCAGCGTTAAACTGACCAGATATGTGCTTATTTACGTTTAAATTATCCATATCTTTTCCTCAGCTACGCACTTATTAACCGTAGCGACCAGTAATATAATCTTCTGTTTGTTTTTTAGCCGGAGTGGTGAACAGCGTATTGGTATCTGCGTATTCCACCATATCCCCCATGTACATAAAGGCTGTTTGGTCTGACACTCGTGCAGCCTGTTGCATGTTATGGGTAACAATGACCACCGTATAACGGCTTTTCAAGTCGTTAATCAACTCTTCAATGGTGAGCGTAGAAATGGGGTCAAGTGCCGATGTTGGTTCATCTAATAATAGCACTTCAGGCTCAATCGCAATGGCTCGGGCAATCACCAAACGTTGCTGCTGACCACCAGATAGGCCAAAGGCGTTTTCCTGCAAGCGGTCTTTCACTTCATCCCACAAGGCCGCACCGCGTAATGAACGCTCTACCGCTTCATCTAATACTCGGCGATCTTTTACCCCTTGTAAACGTAAGCCATAAACTACGTTTTCGTAGATCGACTTAGGAAAGGGATTAGGACGTTGAAATACCATGCCCACATTGCGACGCAAGGCGGCAACATCGACACTCTTGTCGTAAATGTTTTGTCCGTGCAGCAAAATTTCGCCACTGATTTTACAAATATCCACTAAGTCATTCATGCGGTTAATACAACGCAATAAGGTCGACTTACCGCAACCTGAAGGGCCAATAAATGCGGTCACTTGGCCTTTTGGGATCTTCATTGAAACATCAAACAAGGCTTGCTTGCTGCCATAATAAAGATCCAAGTTTTTTACTTCTAATGCGGTTTGTTCTGCACTTAAGTTCGCCAAATCCAATTTCGTATCGCGACTCATTTCAGTATTCAAAGAAATCATGTTTTTTCCTACAAATTTGCCGTTAGCTTATTGGTCTAACGTTTTAAACTTTTCACGTAAACGGTTACGGATTTGAATGGCCGCTAAGTTCAAGCCAATGATTACCGTTACCAATAAAAATGCCGTGGCGTAAACCAAGGGGCGTGCCGCTTCTACGTTGGGGCTTTGAAAGCCAACATCATAAATATGGAAACCTAAGTGCATAAACTTACGTTCTAAGTGAACGAAAGGAAAGTTACCATCTAAAGGCAAGGTGGGAGCCAACTTTACTACCCCAACTAACATCAAGGGAGCGACTTCACCGGCAGCACGAGCCACAGCTAAGATTAAACCCGTCATAATCGCAGGGCTTGCCATTGGAATAACGATACGCCATAAGGTTTCAGCCTTGGTCGCCCCTAAGGCCAGTGAGCCTTGGCGCACGGCGCTGGGGATCCGTGACAAACCTTCTTCGGTGGAAACAATCACCACCGGTAAGGTTAAAATCGCTAAAGTTAAGGCTGCCCAAATCACCCCTGGAGAGCCAAAGGTGGGTGTAGGTAAAGACTCTTGGTAGAACAAAGAGTCAATGCTGCCACCCAGCATATAAACAAAGAAGCCTAAGCCGAATACCCCATATACAATTGACGGAACCCCGGCCAAGTTAATTACCGCAATACGGATCAGCCGAGTAAAGCTGTTGTTACCGGCATACTCATGCAGATAAATGGCGGCAACTACGCCTAGCGGAGTCACAATCACGGCCATCAGCATCACCATGAACACAGTACCAAAAATGGCCGGAAATACGCCCCCTTCGGTATTCGCTTCACGCGGCTCTGAAATCACAAACTTACTGGCTTGATGCACCCAATGGCCAAATTTTTGCAGTACGTTCATGTCGTTGGGAAAAAACACATCCAGCACATTATCCATGGGGATAGTGACTAACTCACCACGCATATCACGAATAATCAGTTGATCACGGCGCGCCTCATCGCGATAACCAAATAATTGCTTCTCTAATACTAAGTATTGCTGATGCAGCTGTTCGGTTTCAGCTTCAATTTCAGCCAAACGTTGCTCAGTCAATTCATTATTGAGCTCATACT
The DNA here is from genome assembly GCF_001420915.1 of Agarivorans gilvus. Lineage (NCBI taxonomy): Bacteria > Pseudomonadati > Pseudomonadota > Gammaproteobacteria > Alteromonadales > Alteromonadaceae > Agarivorans > Agarivorans gilvus. Next base: position 1,155,154 of record NZ_CP013021.1, read on the forward strand.
TACGCTGCTTTAAGCGCAGGCGTTCAATGCTGTAGTTGATGCCACCAATATCATGACGCTGCAAAGAGTCTGCCTTGTCGATAATATCGTTAGAGCGATCTAACAACTCGAACAACAATTCATGCTGCGCGTCTTGAGAAGCGTCGATGGTTTCTCCATCACGAACAATGCCTTCTACATAACCATAAAAGTTACCGTTGGTGCGACGTTCTACTACCGCTATGCCCTTAGGTTGTTGCTTCGATAAAATTTCATTTTCGGTCAACCAACGGAAGTCTAAACTCACGTATTCACGGTTACCCGTTTTAATTAAGAAGCGCTCAACAAAATCATCATTTAGGCCCTCGATATTAGCGCCTGAGGCTTTCAAACGCTCAATCGGCACCAGCTCGGTTTCATACAACTCACCAATAACGGTTTGCTGTTCACCAAACTGATTCACTTCCATTTCTAGCACTGGGCTTGGCCAAAAATACACCAGTCCGCGTGCTGCAATTAATAGTAATAAGCCAATAACGGCCACCAAACTAATGCTAACTGCACCGGCGGTCATCCATATCCACGGGTTACCTGATTTAAACCACTTTTTCATCGCTTAATTCCCATATCCCTTTATAGCGAGCTGTATTTGTCGCGCAAACGTTGGCGAACAAATTCTGCAATCGTGTTAAATGCAAAGGTAAACACAAACAATACAAACGCTGCTAAGAACAGCACTCGGTAGTGTGAGCTTCCTACTTCTGATTCGGGCATCTCAACCGCGATATTGGCCGATAAGGTACGCATCCCTTGGAAGATACTCCAATCCATAACCGGCGTATTACCGGTGGCCATTAATACAATCATGGTCTCACCTACGGCACGCCCTAGGCCCATCATCACCGCCGAGAAAATACCGGGGCTAGCAGTTAAAATCACCACTTTAGTTAAGGTTTGCCATGGCGTCGCTCCTAAGGCCAAAGAGCCGTTACTCAAGTGCTTAGGCACCGAGAATATGGCATCTTCTGCAATCGAGAAAATCGTAGGAATGACCGCAAAGCCCATGGCTAAGCCCACCACCATCGAGTTACGCTGATCGAAGTTAACGCCCATTTCATTGGTCAAGAATAGCCGCGCATCACCATCAAACATCCATAGCTCTAATAACGGGCTAAGCTCTATACAAACCCAACCAATCAGCAATACCACAGGAATCAGTACAATGGCATCCCAGCCTTCAGGCACCCATTGACGTACCTTTTTCGGCATCTTCGACCAGCAGTAAGCACTTAATAGAAAACCTATGGGTAAAAACAACATAATGGCAATTACACCCGGTAGGTTGTCTTCAATTAAGGGAGCGAGCCATAAGCCGGCAAGAAAACCCAAAATTACCGTAGGTAGGGCTTCCATAATTTCAACGGTAGGTTTAACCACCTTACGCAGCGGCGCCGACATGAAATAAGCGGTATAAATGGCCCCAGCTAAAGCAATTGGTGCGGCAAATAACATGGCGTAAAACGCCGCTTTAATGGTACCAAAAGAGATCGGCACCAAACTTAGCTTCGGCTCAAAGTCATCACTGGCAGAAGTTGATTGCCATACAAATTGAGGCTCCGGGTAACCCTCGTACCACACTTTGTGCCACAAGGCGCTCCAAGTCACTTCTGGGTGCTCATTCTCTACATGATAAAACTCTAAGCCTTTATCAGTTTGGCTTAACAAACCACTGGCACGAGGAGAAAACGCTAAGGAGCTGCTTAAACCGTCAGTGGCTTGGCGAACCAAGTGACCACCACCAGTAGTATGGAACAAAGAAATTGAGCCATCTTGAGCACTCACAGCGAAGCCTTTTCGATAGTACTCTACGGCAATTTCATTCACTTTAGCGCCTGCGTCAAATTCACGGATTTGAGTCAACTTACGCACGCCGTCTTTAGCCACATCAAACCACTGGCTGATCTTGCCGTTATCATTTGCCACAATCAAAGAGCTAGCACCCGTTAACAGTGCTAAGTCTGTCACCTGAGCGCCTTTATTGTTCACAAAATCAACCGATCTCAATTGAATATCTTCAATATCAGAGATGTCATAGTTGGCCAGTTGATTACCGTTGCGAATATATAAACGGCGCAAATCCGGAGTAACCAGGATTTGGTCAATACGCTTAGGTAAACTAGGAATATCAGCCGTTTCCGGCAACCATTCTATAGATTCACTAAACATATCCTCTTCGGCTTCATAACGGACTAACAAGCCACGACCGTCTTCGGTAATTGCCGCCACTACCGCCGCATCTTCTTGGCGTTCAAAAGCCAATTTAGCAATGGCCTTTCCTTGTGGATCAATTTCCAGTGCTTGTTCACCCATGGGGAACTTCACTCCCGGAGTAATTAAGCGTTGGTCATTGGGGTAGCTCACACTGAATTTAGGAGCAATCACATAGGCCTTACCCTCACTAGTGCCATAAATAACCGAAGCTTGGTTAGGCACTGTGCGGTCTGACGCAGTAATATCAGCCTCAAGCTGATAATCTTCAAAACTACGATTTTCCGGGGTTAAGCTAAAAAAACGTAAACGGCCATCGGCGTTAAAGCGATAAGCGATTTCGTTTTGCTCCTCAACACCAATGGCTACCGTAGCGCTGCTCTCTTGCAGCGGAATCACCTTGGTTTTATCTAAACTAGCGCCATAGAAAATAGGCGCAACTACGTACAATAAATAGAAGAAGATTAAGATCAACGCTAAAAGCACAACAATCCCGCCAGCACTTACGCTGTAACGGGTTAGTCGATCCTTAATTAAGCGTTGAGCACTACTATTAAATGACACTGACTGCGTCATATATCCCTCACAATTTAATAGGTCTGGCGCAAGTATATGGCAGTTTTATGACAGTATTGTTACAGGGTGCAATACTAAAAAAAATGTCATCAAGATGAGGGATTAGAAACTGGCTTCGCCTATCATTAGCAAAGCCATATTACATTTTTATGTATCTAATATTACATTAAAATTATATTGTATCGAGGCACCTTAAGTGCTTCTAAAATAAGCCTAAAGCGCTTCCTTATTTGGCTAAAGCTATGCATACTTTAAAGTCTTAGTTTGAGCCTTTAACACGTATACAAACACGCTAAGCTATCGGTTAAGGAGTAACAAGATGAAACAACTAGTGATCAGTGTCATTGGCAAAGACCGCCCGGGCATTGTTGACCAATTATCGGCTATTGTTTTGCAACACCAAGGTAACTGGTTGGCGAGTAGCCTTACCGAATTAGCTGGACAGTTTGCTGGTATCCTTCATATTGAAGTTCCCCCGGAACAAATGGCAGCACTCAGTCATGAGTTAATGCACCAAGCAGATTTACTGGTCAATATAGCCGAAGGCGCAGACGCGGCAGCGCCACAAAATAAACAGGTGGCGATTACGGTTACCGCCAACGATAGAAATGGTATTGTACAAGAGGTTACCCAAGCTTTAAGTAACTTAGGCATTAGCCTAAGTAAAATCCAAACCCATGTAGATAGTGCTCCTAATTGGGGCGGGCTTATTTTTAGCGCCAAGTTGCTCGTTCCCTGCGACAGTGAGCAGCAACTCATCACCATTCAGGAAACCTTAGAATCTTTAGCCGACGATTTGATGGTCGATATTGAGCAAGATTAATTTATTTAGTTGTTACAGGTGAATAATGAGCGACAGTCTGTATATAGAAAAAGAGTTAAGTTGGCTTTCGTTTAATCAACGAGTTCTACAAGAAGCCCAAGACACCTCGGTTCCAATTATCGAAAGAGTCCGGTTTTTAGGTATTTTCTCCAACAACCAAGACGAATTTTATAAGGTTCGGGTTGCCGCCTTGAAGCGACGAGTCATCCTTAATGAAGTAAAAAACAAAGATGATGGTTCGATTAAGTTGCTCAATGATGTTCAAGCCAAACTCGCTGAATTGCAGGATGATTTTGATGCGACTTATCGGGATATTATTCTCACTCTTGCGCGTCGCAATATTTTCCTAATTAATGAGGACCAACTCAGCGATAACCACCAAATATGGGTAAGAAAATTCTTTAAAGATAAAGTATTGCGCCACATTACCCCCATCGTACTAACCAAGCGTACCGACCTAGTTAAATTCTTGAAAGATGAATACACCTATCTTGCGGTAGAAGTGTTAAAGGGTAGCAAAGAAGACCACTTATTGATTGAGATCCCCACAGACAGCCTGCCGCGCTTTGTGGTACTGCCCCCCGATGGTTCTAAAGCGCGCAAGACCATGATCATTTTGGACAATATCATTCGCTTTTGTCTAGATGATTTACTGCGCGGTTTCTACGAGTATGATTCGGTTGCAGCCTATTCGATTAAAATGACGCGAGACGCCGAATACGACCTCACCGATGAGGTTGACCAAAGCCTATTAGAAAAGATGTCTGAAGGCATTAAACAGCGGCTCACCGCCGAGCCGGTGCGCTTTGTTTACGACAGAGAAATGCCAGCGAGTATGGTAAAACGGCTGAGTAAGATGCTGCATATTTCAAAGCTTGACCATAGTATCAGCGGTAGCCGCTACCATAACTTTAAAGACTTTATCGCGTTTCCCAATGTGGGAAGAAAGTACCTAGAAAACAAAAAATTATCGGCGCTTAATTGCCGCGACTTTGATAGCTTTGATACCATTTTTGATGCCATTAGCGCTCGTGATATTTTACTCTACTACCCCTACCATAAATTTAGGTATATCTCGGAGTTTGTTCGCCAAGCCTCCTTTGACCCTAAAGTCATCAGCATTAAAATCAACATTTATCGTGTAGCCAAAAAGTCGCATTTGATGAATTCTCTGATCGATGCCGCCAACAATGGCAAACGAGTAACGGTAGTGATTGAGCTACGAGCCCGATTCGATGAAGGTGCTAATATTGAGTGGGCACAATTGCTCACCGACGCGGGCGTGAAAGTGGTATTTGGTGTCCCCACACTAAAAGTGCACTGTAAGCTACTTCTTATTACCCGTAGAGAAGGCGAGCAACGGGTCACCTATAGCCACATAGGTACTGGTAACTTTCATGAAAAAACCGCCAAAATCTACACTGACTTTGCTCTATTCACCAAGAATCAAGAAATTGGCCAAGAAATTGAAAACGTATTTCGTTTCATTCAACAGCCCTATCGGCGCTTTAAGTTTCAACATTTAATTGTCTCCCCCAACGATACGCGGCGTCGTTTGTTCAGCTTAATTGATTACGAAATTAACCAAGCTAATGCTGGGAACCCAGGGGCGATTACCATTAAAGTCAATAACTTGGTCGACAAAGGTATCATTACGCGGCTTTATGCGGCCAGTAAAGCTGGGGTGAAAATCCGCATGATTATTCGCGGTATGTGCTCACTAGTACCTGGCCTTGAAGGCATTAGCGACAACATCAAAATTATCAGCATTGTCGATCGCTTCCTCGAGCATCCACGAGTATTTCATTTCCATCATGGTGGTGAAGAACAAGTATATATCGCCTCTTTTGACTGGATGACGCGCAATATTGAGGAGCGCGTCGAAGTCGGCGTTCCCATTTACGACCAAGAATTGAAGCAACGAGTGATTGACTTGCTGGAACTACAATTCGCCGATACCACCAAGGCGCGCATCATCGATGCCAAACAGCAAAACCTTTATGTAAGCCGTGGTAATCGTCGTAAGATCCGCTCGCAAATTTGGACCCATGACTACTTAAAAGCCATAGAATCGAAACCTCGCCGCAAGATAGTAGTGGAAGGCGACAACGAGTAATAAATAAAAAGGCCGCAACTTTGCGGCCTTAATCGTTCATCGGTTCAAGCTCTGAGCCTAACTGGGCCAGATAACTGCGCATAAAATCACTGCGCCGCTTAGCTTCCCGTTTCGCCGCTTCAGTATGCAGACTATCGCCTATCAGTAGCAGCTTAGTGTAGAAGTGATCTAGCGAATAAGCTTGATCATCAGCCGCGCGCCGCTGACAAAATGGGTCTTGGCTATGATAAAATGGCCTACCGAGTTGGCTGCCAACTTGAATACAGCGAGTAATGCCTATCGCCCCCAAAGCGTCAAGGCGGTCAGCATCCTGTACCACCTTTGCTTCAAGCGTAGTTGCCACCACATTGCCACTGTAACTATGGGCGGATATCGCATGATGAATTGCGGAAAACAACCGAGGCTCGTATCCAATCTGCTTCAAGAAATCCACCGCCTTATCCGCGGCCCATTGTGCAGCCATATGCCGTTGCGGATGGCTTTTATCCAAACTCACACAATCGTGCAACCATGCGGCGGGTTCCACAACAGCCAAATTCGCCTGTTCTTGTTTAGCCAAAGACACCGCCAATTTAACCACCCTTTGAACATGATCTAGCTGATGAGCAGCATCAGCCTTGGTCTGATCTAACAAAAAACCTGAACAAGCCTGAGCTAAAGTCTGATCCATAATGACTCCTTTACAGCAGCACCTTGCTCTTAACAACAATAAGCTAGCGCTTCAATCTTTGGGATAATAAACAGGCTTAAAGCTTAGCTCAATCAAGCCTCAGTTCGAGAAAGGGTACAGCAACAAAAAAGCAGCCTCAATGGGCTGCTTTGCTCGTTTAAAGGTGCTACTACAAGCGGCGGCGCGACAAGCGAGAAATAACGCCACCGAATATAGCGAGAATAATAATGCCTAAAGTACTAGGCTCGCTAACAACCACACTTGAATCGGCTGGATCACGCGCCCATACACTCAGATGAGAAATACCTTGTGGATTGTTATTTCGATTTAGAAAATCACCTGTATATAAGCTACCAGACAACTGATAAGGGGTTAAAAAGTTTAAACCCGGTTCGGTGTCAAAAATATCTACAAAATCAAAATCATAGATAATAAAGCTATCACCCACCTTAATAGAGAAAGCCAAGTGGTCGAAGGTGGCTTCACCTAATAACTGCTGTACTTGTTCGATAATGTAAGGGTCAGTTTGAATCACCCACTCCACTTCAGTACAGTCACCTAAATTACCACCGACACAGGTAAATGACATGTCTAATAAAGCGTCGATATCTAGAAATAAGCCATCGGGAACCACTGGGCCAGATTGGTCGTAATTTACGTTTAAGTCTTGATCAACATCGGCTAATTGGATCCAACCAGGGTCATCAGCTACGCCGAAAGGCATGTCATCTAGGTTTTGTAATTCATCTGGTTCGATAAAGAATAAACTATCACCTGGACCATAGGAGGTGTTCAATAAACCATCGCCGTTCTGGCCAATATTAATCACCGGATCACTGGGGTCATCATTACCATCAAACACCAAACAACTGGTCGCATCGTAGGGTCCATTCACCAGTAGTTCACCAGATAACACAACACCGTCTGCAGGATTAGCAGCAGCGCTCACTTCTTTAATGGAAGTGAGCTGGGCATATTCAGGATTACAGCTAGAACTCACATAATATGCGATTGGTGTCGCCCAAACTTGGCCAAATATACCAACGGCGAGTACTGCCGTTATAATCCGAAAAAGTTTAGCAAACATAACAACCTTCTTAGTATGACTATGGCAATTAAATTTAATTACCAATTTTGTATTATATAAGAAAAATATGCACAAACTAAGCCAATGAAAAATTATTCTTTTATTTCAACAAATTAACCTTTAAATCAAATATATTTAGCTCGTCAATGTAAAAATTTTCGACAAAAAGAAAGAGAAGCGGTATGGCTACAAGTTGTGGTTTAAGCAGTAGAGCGGCTAACTATCACTTGCTAAACTACAGCAAACCTCTGCAAACATGAGCAAACATGTCTAATAAGATCTACTATTTACAACAATCAAACGTCGAGCAAATCAACAGTAAACCGCTACCAAGCACCATTCAAATAGAAGAAATTAAACAACATCAGGCCTCGGCAAGTAGACAATTCTACCTCGAAGTTGGCCAACATTGGCAATGGAATGATAAACGTCAGTGGTCTGAGCAAGATTGGAACAACTACACCCAGAGCAAAACATTAAGAACCTTTGCCGCCTATCAAGACCAGCAATTTGTGGGTTATTTTGAACTGGAAAAACACGCTGATGAGAGTGTTGAGATAGCTTACTTTGGCTTAGCTAAACACTTTCTAGGCCAAAGAATTGGTGGAGGATTACTTAGCCGCTGTTTGTATAGTGCCTGGCAGTGGCAAGCGAGTCGCGTCTGGGTACATACTTGTGATTTAGACCACCCCAGCGCCTTAGCCAACTACCAAGCGCGCGGGATGGAACTGTATAAAACCGAATGTGACAGTTAACTTAAACGCGATAAATCTAAGTTCTCACCGTCTATCGCTGGGCACCAGTAATAGCCGGTAGTTAAAGGACGACTAAATTGAAATAAGCCGTCCTCAATACCATCTTCAAGGCCCAGCATCCGTTTTAGCTGTACTTCAAAAGGATATAAGCTGCTGGCAAAACAAACGAAATTAAGACCACAGTCCTGACCTTTAATCCAAGGAAGACTACGACGCAACATAAAGGCTTCAGGACTAAAACTTTCCTGCGCAGTACGCCGTACATGGGCATAAGCCGGTGATTCAGGAAATTCAACGTTATCGCTTTTTCTGCGGCCAATAATATCATCTTGCTGCTGGTTAGAGAGACTATTGAAGTGATCTAGCTGATGTTGCCATTTTTGCACTGCCAACATCGTTGAGCCCGCAATGCCTTTATCTCCGGTCATCGCTACAACCTCTGGAGCCTCTGTTTCATCAGGGTTTTCGGTGCCATCTTCATAACCGGTTAAATCACGCCCTTTGCGATGACAAAAGCCTTCAAGTTGCTCATTTAAACTAAAGGTGGGTAACAATGTCGCTAACCATTGCTGTACGCGTAGCATCACCACACCGGGGTCGCTACCACTCACTCTTAACCACAAATCATCTTGATTGGCGGGACTAATACGGTTTATGCCCTGAATACTCGATGCAGCTTTAACACCTGGGATGTCTGCTTTCAGCTGAGCCAATAAGGGCTGGCCAAAGCCCACTACGCTGTCATCTATCTGATAAACCTTTGGCAGCTCAGCAAGACATGTCGCTAGAGAAGCGGGGTTAACCAGACTAAAGCGCAAAAAACTTGCATAGCCATGTTCTGCTTTAAGGATTAAAGGTTGGATTAAAGACATAAATTACTCTCATGTAACAAAGATTGTTAAGCAGTATAAGCAATTTATTGTTGAAATTATTTGATAAGAAGTAAATTAAAATGTAATCAAATCAACGAAAAATGCCTGATGCTATTCGCTATCAGGCATTCTAAAACATTTGACTCATAGTGTATTCTCGCTCAGTTTACTGTCGCTTTCCTCGAAAGCTAAGTGCTAAGCCCACATGTTCAAATGTGAGGATTAACGGTGAATGTTATTTGAATCAGTCGCCTTATTGTAGCCAGCTGCTTTAGTGAAATAATACGTGGTATATAACGAACCAAAGTAATCAAACATAGTCTTGCTCCTAAGTAACTTTATTGTGTGACCCAAGTCACAAAACAAATATTAATGTGATACAGATCACATTGCAAGCCTAATTTTGATATTTGTTTAAAAATCACTCAAATGCTTCGTCCTTATTCAGTAATACGCTTTAACTAGGCTCTCGCCAGAGCCGAAAAATCACCCGAACATTAAGAAAACAACAAAAAGCGCCTGAAAGAAGATTTCATTTCAGGCGCTGCTGGTAGATTGTTTCATCAATGGTGTCTCGAATACTATTTAAGACATGTTATACATAGCCATTTGGCTTAAAGCTACGGCCTCGGCTTTTGGCCCCTTAGCTTAACGGTGAATGTCTTTAGTTGGCTGGTTATTAAAGCGGTATTCATCCGCCTTGTTGATGTAGTAGGACATATATAGTGCACCGAAATAATCAAACATAGTCTTACTCCTAATTCTTTTAAACGTGACACAGGTCACATTTAAAATCTAACGTGACAAAGATCACATTGCAAGTTTTTTTACATAAAAATCAAAGATAAAGTTCTAGTAGGTTTGCGAGTAAAGATAGCTGGGAAGAAGACGAGGAAAAGAAAAGTGCCTGAAAGAGAGAACTCGTTTCAGGCACTGAGGTTAATTTGATCCATTACATTTATCTCTGTTGTCGTTTAGCCTGCTCTACGCATCCGAAACGAACAATAGTTGATAAAGCTGAACCAATGATCGGATGAAGAACCATATACCCACCTATAGTTAGTAAGTCTAGCGGTGGATATCTTTGCGTTTTTCGCAATAGAAGTTGTAATCATCAGCTTTCTTAAAGTAATACGACGAATAAAGTGCACCAAAGTAATCAAACATAGTCTTGCTCCTAGTTACTAATAGTAAATGTGCTTTGGAACTACCGTGATCCAAGTCACACTTACAATTTAGTGTGAGCGGCATCACATTTCAAGTGACAATTTGATTAAAATCAAAATTCGCCAGAATCTGTCGCTGAAAAGATTTTCAAACACTCAGCAATGTAATAACTCACTACTTTTATTGCACATCCAGCATAAATAACTAGTTTGATTAGCATGACCAGACAAGAAATAAAACACATTAAAATCAACAATATAGGAACCAAACCTCTAACAAGACCGTAGCCTTAGCTATTAGTAACTAGCCTGCGATAGTTAATCAAACTGCTGACATCTCATCAGCATTGGTAGAATTCGGCCTTCTGCTGCACTCGTTAGACCTTGGATCAAGCAAGCTTTATGTAGGCCATCGGCTAGCAAGCTTAAATAGTGAGAAGCCTAAGCGCTGCGCAGCTCAGTGGTTTAACTCTATGAAAGATTTACGGCTTGTAAATAAACAAAACCCCCGCCTAGGCGAGGGTTGGGTTAAAAGCAGGCAGAAGCAATTATAGAGAAATGCCAGCTTTTTCTAGGTCAGCCATTACCACTTTAGCAGGTAGTGGAACATAACCATCTTTAGCCACGATACCTTGACCTGTTTTAGACAGAATCATTTTGATGAACTCACGTTCCATTGGTGCTAAAGGCTTGTTTGGGTGCTTGTTAACGTAAACGTATAAGAAGCGAGATAGAGGGTATTTACCGGTAGCAGCGTTATCTAAGCTAGCTTCGATGTAATCATTACCTTTCTTAGCCAAAGCAACAGCTTTCACACCAGAAGTTTTGTAACCAATACCAGAGTAACCGATTGCGTTTAGCGAAGAAGAAACTGATTGAACAACAGAAGCAGAACCTGGTTGCTCGTTTACAGAGTTCTTAAAGTCACCCTTACATAAGGCTTTCTTCTTAAAGTATCCATAAGTACCCGATACTGAGTTACGACCGAATAATTGAATATCTTTGTCTGCCCATGAGCCGTCTAGGCCTACTTGACCCCAACGCTCTGCAGGAGCACTTTCACCACACTTAAGAGTTGAAGAGAAGATAGCATCTACTTGAGCTAGGCTTAAACCTTCAATTGGGTTGTCTTTATGCACGAATACTGCCAATGCGTCGATGGCAACACGAATAGCGGTTGGCTTGTAACCATAACGCTTTTCGAAAGCTTCAACTTCTTTGCTCTTCATTTGACGGCTCATTGGGCCAAACTGTGAAGTGCCTTCAGTCAAGGCTGGTGGAGCAGTAGAAGAGCCCGCCGCTTGAATTTGAACGTTTACGTTTGGATATTCACGTTTGAACTCTTCAGCCCACAAGGTCATCATGTTGGCTAAAGTATCAGAACCTACAGATGAAAGGTTACCTGAAATACCAGTGGTTTTTTGATATTCAGGAAGCTTGGCATCCAGGCCAGCAGCAAGCACGGTAGTTGTTACTAATGAAGCAGAAATCGCTACTGCACTAAGCATCTTTTTAAATGTCATCTTTATCTCCATAAATGACGCGTTGATTTATTTTCGTCATGTAGTATTGGTGAATTCGGTGACAATTATATTTCTACTATGTGACAGTTATATGTCAGGCTATTATTTTTCTAAAAAATCCCACTTTCAAGACATAACAAACTGATTTAAAAGTAAAATTAATTTTAAACAATAAAGCCATCTCGTGAATATGGCTATTGCTGAGTTTGCTGCTCTATATCTGAAGCAAGGGTGTAAGCGATGTAGTACTTGTACACATTAGATACGTAACGCACTGTTTCGCTACCAATAATCCGCCCCGCTGCGATTTCTACATGACCAAACCAACGATTAGGATCAAGCCCCATCTCTTCGGCCAAACGACGCATGCGCTTCATTTTAGTTGGCCCTGCATTATAGGCCGCCCAAATCAGCGCCATCCGTTCGCTATCGTCAATATCGTCTTGGTTAATATAATGAGTACGAAGCCAGTCTAGGTACTTTATTCCCGCCGCAATATTTTGTTCAGGATCGGATAAGTCCTTATAACCCATCTGTTTGGCTGTAGAAGGTAGCAATTGCATAATCCCGCGGGCTCCGCGATGGCTCACTTTGCTATTGTCTAAGCCCGACTCTTGGTAGCCTTGGGCCACAATGGCTAAATAATCAAATGCATATTCACTGGCGTATTTTTTAAAAAACGGAGCATAGAGATTAAAGCGCGCTCGGTCTTCAGAATTAGCCAAGCGTTTAACCCAAGCAGTATGCTCAAAGTAACGGTTAAGCAAAGTATTTCCCAGTAGACTGCCCTGCTTCACTTGTTGATCCACAAAAGCCTGTAAGTTTTTCTGCAACTTAGGGTTGTTTTGCCGCACCGCCCAACCTAGGTTTTGTCCTTCACTGGCACGAATGTGCTTATCAATCCGCAGTTCGGTAAATAACTTGGCCCATAAATGGGCTTTATAGTCATCCACTATGGTGTAATCCACCACCCCAGCATTTACCAACTCCAAAATATCTTCTGACAATAATTTGCTATCGCCCTCGATGATTTTAATGGCTTTAAGTTTATTACGCTTGAACAGCCGATTAATGGCTGCCAAATGCTCGGCATAACTACTACCCGCCATCACGTAGATTTTTTTGCCCGCCATGTCTCGCCAAGAGTTCGGCCGTTGAGTCTCTTTATGGCTAACTAATACTTCGTTTATATCTTGAGCGTTGCCTAAGGCAAAACGCAGTTGTTTTTTGCGCTCTGGAGTGGCAGTTAAAAAAGCCGCGGCAATGTCACCTCGGCCTTCTAGTAAGGCGGGAATAAGCTGGTCAAAGTGAACCGGAATAATCTTCACCTTGGTTTTATTAACGTCTCTGCGGATCCCTTTATTTAAAAATTTCTCGTAGAGATTGAGTAACTCCACTTGGATCCCCAAAGGCTGGCCATTGGCTAAATGAAAATCCGACTTACCATAGGTGACTAAAGCGCGAATGATTTTGCGTTGCTTGATCTCTGCTAAGTCGCCGGTGAAAGGCTCCTTAATATAGAAGGGAAAGTGCAATAAATCGTTACTATTAGGCTGATTTGAGCTTTCACTTGCAGCATAAGCAAACATTGAGCTACTTACCAGCAACCAGCCAAGCAGTAACAAGCGTCCAACAACATTCACTATATTCAACAGCAACAACCCTTTAAAAATCAGTCCTATAGCTAGTATAAGCAGGATCAAAAAAAAAGTAATTGCTTAAAAACAGAGGAAGCGGCTATAGCAAGCTAAGACGCCTGCTGCCTAGCTTCAACTAACAACTTCTTGGGAATGATGAAACTAAAAGTACTGCCCTTACCCTGCTTACTTTTTATCTGAAGCTGGCTGTCGTGGTGCTGCAAAGCATGTTTCACTATCGATAGTCCCAAACCGGCGCCTCCAGTGTCTCTTGAACGGGCCTTATCAACCCGATAGAAACGCTCGGTTAAACGCTGCAAGTGCTTGCGTGCAATACCCGGTCCAGAATCTTTCACGGCAAATACCACTCCGGTGGGAATCACCGATAAGGTCACTTCAATCTCACCGGGTTCATTGCAGTATTTGATGGCATTGCCCAGCAAATTGCCGCAGGCACTACGCAACTGTTCCTGTTCACCCTTTATCAGAATATTTTCTTCAATCTTAAATTTAAAACTCAGTTGCTTGTCCTTGGCCAAGCCAGCAACCTCAGCCTTGAGTTTGTGAACAATCGCTGAAAAATCAACCGGATCTGAGCTATCTTCAACTGAGGCTGATTCAATTTTGGCTAAAGTGAGTAACTGATTCACCAAATTTTCCATGCGACTACTTTGGTCAAGCATGGTGCTACGAGCCTTGCCCCATATCATTGGGTCGACTTCGTCTTGATCTAGCATTTCCAAATAGCCACGCATCACCGTGAGAGGGGTACGCAGTTCATGGCTTACATTTGAAACAAAACGCTTACGCATTTTCTCTAATTTACGCAGTTGGCTGACATCGCGAACCACTAATAACAGTTGTTTCTGACTGTAAGGCATTGCGCGAAATTCTAACCAGATGTCTTTTTCTACTGGGCTAATAATTTCTAAAGGTTGATTAAAACGACCTTTACTGAGGTAATGCACAAAGGCGGGAGTGCGGATTAAGTTGGTTAAATGTTGTCCGGCATCGGCTGGCCACTTTAGGCCTAACAAACTTTGCGCTAACTGATTACACCACAAGATGGCACCATCTTGATTGATCACCACAATCGCATCGGGCAAGGCTTCTGCCCCTAGGCGAAAATACTTCATCAATTGCGCCAATTCACGCTCACGACCTAAGCGACGCTTTAGCATGTTGTAAATACCGTGAAACACCGGCTCCCAACTACCCGCGCCGTGAGGAGGCGACAATTTACGCTGATTATATAACCAATCTAATAGTTTATGTTGTTGGCTATACATCCAAGCAATATGAATAACAGCGGCCAACAAGCAGGCCTCTAAAGCGTATCCGCTCAGCGCACCCAAAACGAATAAAGGCGAGTACGCTAGTGCGACTCGCCAAATTACCCGTTGCCATGAAAAAGGCACAAACATTGGTAATTATTTCATCCTAGTTGAAAAACGGTATCCTGAACCGCGAACAGTTTGTATAAGGCGATCATAACCTTGCAAGCCAATCGCCTTGCGCAGGCGACGAATATGAACATCTACCGTACGGTCTTCGACATACACATTAGTTCCCCACACATTATTAAGCAACTGCTCACGACTATATACTCGCTCGGGATGGGTCATGAAAAAATGCAATAGTTTAAATTCCGTAGGGCCCATATCTAAGGGTTCATTTTCGACGCTTACCCTATGTGATACTGGGTCTAGGCGCAAGCCCTGAACTTCAATCGTCTCTTCTAAAGAGGTGGGCGAAATACGACGGATGACCGCCTTAACTCTGGCCATTAATTCTTTTGGAGAAAAGGGTTTAGTTAAATAATCGTCCGCACCGGCTTCCAAACCTTGAACTTTATCTTCTTCTTCACCCTTGGCGGTCAACATAATCACCGGAATCTGTCGAGTCAGTTCGTGGCGGCGCATGTGCTTAATAATAGAAATTCCACTGCCACCCGGTAACATCCAGTCTAACAAGGCTAAATCAGGGTAAGGTTCGGTGAGCTTAGCTATGGCTTGCTCATAATCAGCCGCTTCAATTGGCTCATATCCATGCTGTTCTAGAACAAAGCATAACATCTCGCGGATCGGTGCTTCATCTTCTACAACAAGTATCTTCCTAGGCATCACTTTTATCTCAATCTAAGAAACTGTGGCAATTATGCGACGTATTAATGACAGATTTATGACAAGCACAGTGTAAATCAAAGGATTAGACAAATACAACGCGAACCAAGCTGGTGCAAAGTTGGGCAGAACCCTTGGGCTTGCACCATAATAGATCAAAACACTTTCATCGACTTAGTCAACTACTGAGTTTTTTGTAAGGTCTAAGCCCATGAAAACAATAACATTTAACCTAATTTAAAGAAAACATAACATGACTATGGCACTGCTCGTGCTTTGCTTTAGCCAAACATATTTCGTTATTTTAGGGGCAGCATGCAGTATTTCGCTCAGCAACTATCAACTACAAAAGGTTACCAAGGTGCTAGTAAGCTCTTGGTATTTACAGACTTAGACGGCACCTTATTAGACCATGATAGCTATAGCTATGAAGCAGCCTTACCTAGCCTCAACCAACTAAAACAGCTGAATGTTCCGATTATATTTAATACCAGTAAAACCTTTATGGAGGTTTTACAACTGCAGAAAAAAATGGGGCTTCAACAACCCTTTGCCATAGAAAACGGCTCTGCTTTATGTATTCCCGCAGAAGGCGAACTGCAAGCCGACGAGCTAAGCCCGCTAAATGTGGGCAAGCAGCGTTGGAAACTTAAAACCTTTGGCCCTAGCTACCCCGATATTTGCCAGCACCTAAGTGTATTGCGCCAACAATATCACTTCCGTTTTCAGGGCTTTAATGACATGAACGTCAGTGAAGTGCAACTAAACACCGGCTTACCTAAATATGATGCGCAGCTGGCTAAACAACGCATGGCCTCAGAGCCCTTATTATGGAATGACAGCGACGACCAGCTAAAAATATTTATTAGTAAATTAGAAGCGCACAACCTAGCGGTAGTAAAAGGAGGGCGTTTTTATCATGTTAAAGCCAAATTCGATAAAGCCGATGCCATGCAATGGTTAAAACAGCTTTATCAGCATCAATATCAGCGTGAGTTTACCACCATTGCCTTAGGCGACAGTGAAAATGATCGTAGCATGCTAGAGCGCGCTGATATTCCGGTGGTGATTCCTCGCAAGCACGATCCAGCGCTGATGATCGACCACCCTAATTCCAGCCTAGCGCCTCATCCAGGCCCTTATGGCTGGCACCAATCGATGCAACAAATTCTACATTCCTTACTAAACGGAGCATAACCATGGCTGATTTTTATCAAAACGGTATTGTGACTACCTTACATAACTTAACCGATCGACCGCTCGAAGAGTTAGAACAGGAGCTGATAGCGTTCTCGAAAGTCCGGCCAATGAGCTTAGTACTGCCGTCCTTATTTTCAGAACTCGAACGGCCAGCCTTAGCTACCATTGTCGCCGAGTTAGCGAAAGTCCCCTACCTCAGTGAAATTATCATTGGTTTAGACTGTGCAACCGAAGAGCAATTTGCCTTTGCCAAAGATTACTTCGCGGAACTACCGCAACACGTTCGTATTCTTTGGAACGACGGCCCTCGCCTACGCGCTTTAGATGCACAACTGGCCGAACACAACTTGGCACCGAAAGAGCCCGGTAAAGGCCGAAATGTTTGGTACTGCTTCGGCTATGCCTTGGCCTCGGGTAAAAGTCAGGCGGTAGGCCTACATGATTGCGACATTATCACCTATGACCGCAGCATGTTAGCCAGATTGATGTACCCGGTAGCAAACCCCTTGTTTAACTACGAGTTTTGTAAAGGTTTTTACGCCCGCCATGCTGATGGCAAACTGAACGGCAGAGTGGCACGACTATTAGTTACGCCGCTGCTAAAAGCCTTGAAAAAAATTGAAGGCTACGATGACTACCTGGAGTATTTAGACAGCTTCCGCTACTCACTAGCCGGCGAATTTTCTATGCAGTTAGACGTGATTAATGATCTACGCATTCCCTCTGACTGGGGATTAGAGATTGGCGTACTATCAGAAATTTACCGTAATCATTCCACCAACCGTATTTGTCAGGTCGACATCGCCGATGTTTACGATCATAAACACCAAGATCTCAGCCCCGACAACCTTGATGCCGGTTTAGCCAAAATGGCCACCGACATCAGTAAAGCGGTGATCCGCAAGTTGGCCACTCAAGGCCACACCTTTAGCCCTGGTAAATTGCGCTCATTAAAAGCCACCTACTTTAGAATGGCGCTGGATTTCATCGATAACTACCACAGCGATGCGCTGATCAACGGCTTGAGCTTAGACCGCCACGCCGAAGAGGATGCGGTTGAGTTGTTCGCCAAAGCAATTACCTCTGCAGGTGAAACGTTCTTGGAATACCCCTCGGCAACACCGTTTATTCCAAGCTGGAACCGAGTACAAAGCGCAGTACCCGATTTCTTAGAGCGCTTATACGAAGCAGTAGAAGCCGATAACTGTTAAAACTTAAATTCAATAAATAAAATGCTGAAGCTTGCCCTATTTAGGCAAGCTTTTTTTTTGCTGATAAATAACCAGCTTCGTACTAGCCCACGCCTACCCAAGCCGCGAAAGCACCATATTGATGCAAGCGCACCAATTAAGAACCAAACAAATCTAATAAATACAATAACAAAACAACAAAAGCCAATAAGCACCAATATAGAGCACCATTTAAATGCAAAGGCATCAATCTTGCTTAAAATCCCGAAAATTCTAAGGGAAATAGAAACCATGCAACTGACACAACAAGAAAAACACTGGCTCCCCATTTTCGGAAATAGTGGCAAACTAGCCATGCGCAAAGCCT
Source organism: Agarivorans gilvus (assembly GCF_001420915.1). NCBI lineage: Bacteria > Pseudomonadati > Pseudomonadota > Gammaproteobacteria > Alteromonadales > Alteromonadaceae > Agarivorans > Agarivorans gilvus. The sequence continues at coordinate 1,173,506 of NZ_CP013021.1, forward strand.
GCTGGTTAAACCGCAAACGCCGCTCACAACTTCAACAAACCTTTGAAAGCATCTCCTCCACCCGCGTTAAGCTATTGCAAGGCTGGGCCAACACTCAATGGGACTTCCTACAAGACGCGATGTTTTATCTCGCCACCAAGCCTTTAGAACAACAACCAGAAGTGTTATCGCAGCTACTTAGCCGTAATAACGACTTTTCAGAACTATTTATCGTTAACTTAACTGGTGCAGTCAGTGCCAGCAGTTTTTCACAACACACTGGGCAAACTGTTGTTTGTTCTAAAGCCTTAGAGCAAGGATTAAAACAGCAGTTTTTGCACGGCCCTTATAAAGACCCTCGCACTCTTAGCGTTGGACCTTCTAGTTCCCATTTTCACGACCAAGTCACGCTGATGTTCTACCAACCCTTAGAGGTTGATGGTGAAGTCGTGGGCTGCTTATGCGGTCGAGTGCCAAACGACGTTCTAGGCGACTTAATTCAACGCGAAGCCGGTCATATCTATAGTGAATCCGGCGACAACTACATTTTCATGGTAGAAGCCAAATTTGACTCGAGTATCAAGCCCGGTACCGCCTTGTCGCGTTCTCGCTTTGAAGACAACACCTTCTCACATGGTGAAAATTTAAAATCGGGGATCCACACTAATTGGGGCTCGGTAAAAATCGCCCAGCATACCGAGTTTGAAATTCGCTTTACCGATCCCGCAACCCAAGAATTACACCCAGGTGTAAGAGAGACCATTAAAAACGGACACAACCTTTATATCGACTACCCTGGTTATTCCGATTACCGACATATTCCGGTGATTGGCAAAGGCATTACCTTTCAGCTTCGCGGTTCCTTGGACCGTTGGGGGATGATGTGTGAAGCCGATTTAGAAGAAGTCTACCGTCACCGCTCCTTAAGCCATAAATTAGGCAATAAGTATTTACTTAGCTCTGTTTTTAACATCCTTTTACCATTACTACTTGCCCACCAGCTAGAGCTAAATTTCGCGCAACTGGCCGGATTATTACTAGGATGTTCCGCACTGAGCTTTTTAGCATTTAAGAAATGGGTAACTAAGCCCCTAAGAGAAGGCATTGAAAACATGAGTGGCGTGCTGCAAACCCTTGCCGAAGGTGATGGTGACTTAAAACGCCGCTTAGATGCGAGCCAATTTAAAGCCGATGAAACTGGTGACTTAGGCCGCTGGATAAATAGTTTCATCGATAACCTTGAAGGTGTTATAGGCGGGATTATTTATGCTTCCAACGAAGTGCAACAAGTCAGTAGTTCAATGTTGCGCCGTTGTGGTGTAGTGGATAACTGTACTCAGCAAACCTCTTATTCTATTGATTCATTGCTAAATTTAGCAAAACATCAACAAGCTGAAATTGTTAAAGCCAGTCAATCAGCAGAACACCTGCAACAAGTGATGACAACAATGGTTGAAGATGCCCAAACTGAATACCAGCATGCAGTTAAAAACACCCAAGAAATCAAACAAATTGTTGAAGCATCGGCCAAAAGCGTTAATCAAGTAAACGATGAAATGAAGCAAATTGAAGCCATTGTGAAGCTCATTACCGAAATTACCGATCAAACCAACCTACTGGCACTTAACGCAGCCATTGAAGCAGCCAGAGCAGGAGACCATGGCCGTGGTTTCTCGGTGGTTGCAGACGAAGTGCGTAATCTTGCCACCAAAACTTCCGATGCAGCCAAACATATTGGCGATACCATGGGCAAATTGCGCGAACAAACCGAAACCGCCGTGAATTACATGGAGCAAGGGGTTAAAAACGTCGACCAAAGTTCAGCCTTACTCGATACCGGTAACCGCAGCGAAGCCTTACAACAGGCAGTGGAAAATATGTTTACTACCATCAACCAAATTGCCGGCAATAGTGAACAACACAGCGAAACGGCAGAGCAAGCTCAAGTCACCACTTCATCGCTTGAACTGTCTTCTCAACAATTAACCCGTAGAACCACCTTAGTGAAAAACTCCATCCTGCGTTTACACCAATTGGTAGAGCGTTTTGAGGTCAGTAAAGCGGCGTAACAGGCTAGTTTGTTACTCAACAAGCAACAAGTGATTTGAACACCACTTAAGTATCAGCGCTACACTCAGTAGCGCTTGTACTCCCAAGCCGAGCTAAATCAACCTACGGCTCGCTTAAGCGAGAAGGCGCAAGCGGCCTCCCATCGATGCTAATTAGTCTTGGCGGTACACCGGAAATACACTGGCATCACCGTAGTTTTCAATACGCTTCATATTATTTAAGGTGCTCATATCAGCATCAGAAATAACAAAATCTAAATCCGCATTGTTGGCCATATGTGCGGGGTTGGCGGTTTTAGGCAGTGACAATAAGCCCAGCAGCAAGGTGTAGCGGATGCACAACTGAGGTAATGACACGCCGTATTGTTCTGCCATGGCTAACAGTTGCTGATTTTTAAACAGCTCACCATGGCCCACTGGAGAATAGGCTTCAACCAACATGCCCTTACTTTGAGAGTATTCAATTAAATCACTGGGTACGTTAGTCACATGAGCCAGAATTTAATTCACCATCGGCTTAACTTTGCAGGCACTCAAAATATTATCGATGTCCACCTGTTGAAAGTTTGATAAACCAATAGCGCGGATTTGCCCAGCTTGATAGGCGTCTTCCAAGGCTTGCCATGCCGCTAGATTACCTTCAAAAAAGCGGTCTTCCACGCCGAACTGATCCCAGGGCTGAGGGCTGTGAATAATCAGCAAGTCAATGTAATCCAAGGCCATCCGCTGCAAAGAGCCCTCGATGGCCTGTTTCGCGCCCTCATAACTTTTAAAGTTGGCCGCCAATTTGGTAGTAAGAAACAGCTCTTCACGCGGCACACCACTGGCTCTAAGTCCATTCGCCACCTCAGCTTCATTACCGTAATCCTGCGCCGTATCGATATGCCGAAAACCTGCGGCGCATTCAGTTACTCCTGCGGGTGCCGCAACGCGTTAAGCTCGCCGCGCTCCAAATTGACAACCACAGCGCCACTCGACCATGCCCTTGTTGCCAACACCCCATGCACTGCACAGGCGTGAGTCGAACGAGCTAGCCGAAAGGCGAACAATATAAGGAGAATGGCAGGGCTTAACATGAGGATGAATACATAAAAAAATTAACAGCTTAGCACCACACAAGACGGGAAGGGTTTCGCGCCGTTCAACCTGTCTTAGCCAAACTCGCCTTGGGAAAACGAACAAGGCCTTGGCCCCGCCAGTATCAACACCGTTATTTACTATAGAAAGGAGCATCGGGCTTGTTCAACACCCGAATAAGGTGTCGGCTGCGCGACACTTATTCTTATTTGTTATATTTGTTCTTGATGAAGCATGAAGGTCTCATGTCTACTATCTTTAGTTATATCTGCATACATCAAAACGCTATCGGTTATAAAACTAGAGTTAGCCATGTGTTTTATATACTTCTCAGGTTCATTTCCAGTAAACTCCAAAATTGAGTTGGCAATGTTCCATAAGTTAGCTAGTGTACCCTGCAATTCGCCTGCATTTAGGATAATATCTTCGTTAACTCTATGTATAAAGTCATAATCCTGTTTAGGGCGCAAAACCCGAACATTAAGAAAATCTTGGATATAAGAAATGCTTTGAACTATTTTACGCCCCAAACTTGCACTACGAGTATCTGAGCTTAAATACTCAGCAAGTTTTCTCTGCGTATTTCGAGCTTCTACCAATGCATCAGAATCATCCTGTTCGTCAATATTCACTTTATACGTGCAAAAATCCAAAGTGTTTTTAGGGAAAATTTTCCTATACAGATCATATCTATCAACTATGTGAAAGCTAATGTTACCCTCGGATTCTAGCTCATCGAGAAGCTTATCAAATAGCATTCGATGCATTTGATATTTTTCAAAACTTATAAGCTCAATTTTGGACAGAGTCAGTTTATCTTGCACTGCCTTTTCAGAATAATTCTGGTAAATAAGAAATATCAATGTGCCCATTGAACCAAAGGAAGCAATTGCTGTATAGATACCCGCAAGAAAAGAACCAAAATTCGCCCAATCCTCTTGATTGGAAGAAACAACCTGACCTTTACCTATTTGAAACCAATAAATAACTAATGGTGCAGTTATCGCAATCAATGCAAGACAAACCGACAGTTTTAGACCCGTTTTTAAGTTCACTACGTCAAACTTCCTTATACTCTGGTAATTCGAAAAATATAGACATAATGATCCCCAGTGAAAGTGCCGACCTCCTGCGTTTATCGTGGGTTAGTCAAACTAGAGCCACACTGTTAGATGCACAGTCTTAACAGAACAGGAGATCGACATGTCTAAATCTAGCACGTTTTTTATTGGACTAGATGTTCACAAAGAAACCACTGATGTCGCTTATTGTGTTGATAATTCAAGAGATGAGCCTGTATTTCATGGCACCATTCCCACCAATATTCGTTCTATCAACAAACTTATCAAAAAATACAAAGACTTGGCTACTCATCTTTGCGTGGTTTATGAAGCTGGCCCTTGTGGATTTTGGTTATACCGTCATTTAGTGAAACACGGTATTGAATGTTGGGTAGTGGCTCCCGCCCTTATCCCTAAAGCGCCCAGTGATAAAGTAAAAACCGACAGGCGTGACGCCATCGCTTTAGCGAGAATGGCGCGAGCGGGATTAATTCGTTCTATTCATGTGCCCAACACCGATGATGAAGCGGTGCGGGATTTAATCCGTTGTCGTGAAGACGCCATGCTTGATTGTCGCCAAGCGCGGCAACGTTTAAAGTTGTTCTTATTACGCAATGGCCACCCTTGTTCCGGTCGCCAAGTTTGGAATGAGGCCTACAAGCGCCACTTGGCCGATATTCACTTCTTAGAGCCAGCCAAGAAACTCACCTTTCAGCATTACATCAACATTGTTACCGAGCGTTATGAGCGGCTGCAACACCTTGAACAAGAGCTACAAGTGATTGCTCAAGACTGGTCTTGGTATCCGCTAGTTCAATACCTAACAGTATTACGTGGCATACGCTTCTTATCGGCCATTACCTTAGTGGCAGAGCTGGGTGACATGCGCCGTTTTGCTAACCCGCGCTCATTGATGAATTTTGTGGGCTTAACTCCCTCAGAATATTCCAGTGGCAACCGACAAAAACAAGGCGGTATTACCAAGTGTGGCAATACCCATGCAAGGCGAATACTGATTGAGGCAGCTTGGGCGTATCGGTTTCCCCCTAAGGTCTCGCGCGAGTTACAGATACGCCAACAAGACCAATCGCTACACTTACAACAGCGTTCATGGCAAGCCCAACAACGCTTATGCCGACGCTTTGCCCAACTCAAACACCGTGGCAAAGAATACAACAAGGTGGTGACGGCAGTGGCCAGAGAGCTACTGGGTTACATCTGGGATATTGCGCAGCGTTTTGACCCACAAAGCCAACATATAGGATAGAGGTAGAAACAAGCGAGTAGTTTAAAACAACTTGAATGAGTAAGACTGACGGCAGTGGTGAGAGCAACCCTCGAGGGCGTTAAGCGATGTAAACTCGCGCACCTAGACTGAGGCAAGACTCCAATGGCGCAAACAAGTAATGCGAATAACCAAACTCGCGGATATCAGCAAGGTCAACCGCCGACACTTACTTGCTAACGGTCTCTCATTCAGGTTTTCTATGCTGGTGTTAATCGGTAGGAATAGACTTGTGCGCGTTGACAGAGGGGAGCATATCAACGCCTAGCTCACAGGAAAATTAGAAGCGCAGCGAGTAATTTTTCCAGTGCAGCTACTTGTTAAGTAGCCGGGTATGCACGATAAACCCACTTTTAAACCATTGTTCAATAACATACTCATAGAATTTTTCATTCCTTTTAGCACCGCATATCGGAGCAAGCTCTTGGCCAGCACGTGTCAGCATGACTTTGCCAATGTTTAGATCATTATTATTATCTTTAGGGAATTCAATAATGGTAGGTCGACCAAAGTAGAATATCTGTGCATATTTACCAAACCCCATGCGGCGATAACCTGTGGTTGACTCAAAGGATATTAGGCCTATTGCATCTAAATGTTTCAGAACTCCAAAGCTAATCCCTTCATTTTTATAAACATCATGGTTAGGTTCTAAGATGATTGGCATGACATCACCAAGAAACCAAGAAAACTGACAAAACTTGGTAAATATCTCTGCGTCCTTTTTGTCCATTGACGCCACAAAATCTATAGTTCGCTTAGAAAAAGTACCTGGCTTCGATGCCTCACCAGATAGCAGGCTAGACCATAGTAATTGCATCTCAGTATCTGAAACAGTGTCACAATTCTTAAAAAAGTGGGCTACCCAGTCTTCTTCAAGGTTTTGCACATCCGCATCTTCGGCTAATGAAGATGCGGCCTGTGCTGTAATAGCTTCAATATTTTCTTGCTTTCGACCTTCTTGCTGAACCATTCGATCAATAGCCCTTTGCTGGATATCACTTAGCTCTATTGATGCTAACGCCTTTATTTTTTCAGCTTCTGCCTCGGCTTCAGCTTTCTTTTTTATCCGCCTTGGTTCGTAGAGAACACCAACAGCATTCGAAACCTTTTCAATCAGCACTGTAGCTGGCTTTGAAATATCACCAAAATTTACTAGCGAGTTTCCTTCCGACACTATGGCTCCTCCATTGGCTAGCTACTTAACGCTAAGTAGGAAACACGTGGTTCCTATCCCATTCAATGAGCACGCTTCCTATCACAGAAAGTGTGACCTTGCGCAAGGTCACTAGACTGTTCGTGCTCTCTCTTTAACTTATTGTCTACTTTGATGTTTTCTTTTAATTTTATCAATAGCCAATGTTCAAATTCTATAGACGGTTTTGACAAAAGCAGCTTTAGAAATGTTGGGGCTGTGTATAATCACAGTGAAAATGTGCGCAAGCCCTAAACGTTCAGTTTTCTTCATGTATGTATTGCAGAAGCACTTGGTAAAACGATGAGTTTTGCTATGGGTGAAGGTGAGTGTTTAAGGTATTATTGAACCAATTGCCTAATAAACTATGAAGCAAAAACATTTCACACCCACAATAATCAAGGTGGCGCTTTTAAATCCCATCATCTTCGCCGAGTAGCGCAAGTGAACAAGGGAGCAAAGTTGAAGTCTGTTTGAGCAAAGCGAGTTACTTCAACGCCCTTGTTAATGGGGTGAAAGCTTGGCTTTAAACAAAGCATCGCTTTGTAAGCTTGAACACAGGATCTAAGAAGATGCAGGGTGGCCTTTCTTTTGTGTACTTTTCTTTGGCCACCAAAGAAAAGTACATCGCCGTCAGGGCGAAACCCTTACTAACAACCCGATGCAAAACGAAATGATAAAAACGGGACTAACAACTCCCCTAAACTAAAAATGCAAACACAGTTTGGGGCAAAAACCTTTCACACCCTCAATAGCCAAGATTACGCTGTTGCATCCCTCCAATAAGTAAGGCGCCATAAGCGCCTTTACTAAGCGATATCTGGCTTAGCAACCAACCACAACACCTGATAAGGCTTTAGTTTGTACTCTTGCAGTAATACATCCTCTTCGCTGAGTAAGTCCTTACATTGCTGTTGATAGGCTTGCGGAAGTTGCAAATGGTGATCTATCGACTGGGGATGTTTGGTTAAATTGAAGACCGCCAATAACGATTGATGATCCACTTCTTGATTAGCAGTCGGCGCGTCACCGCGCTGCAGAACAAACAAGGCGTCGCCGCAATCATAAACGCGCTGCGCTGATTCTGGGTGAAAAGCACTAATGTTTTTACGCAAGCTCAGCAAATCACGATAACGCTGAAACACTTGAGCCTGAGCACTGTGCTCTTGAGAAAGCAGCGTTTCAAATTCACTGCGCTGCCAACGATGGCGGTTAATTGAACGGGTACGCCCTGTCTGCTCAACCAAAGCCTGATCGTTAGCCGTAGCAGTTAAGCTGTGAATGTAAATCCCTGGGATCCCCTGCAAACTTAACAACAGCTTTTGGCTACACAAGAAACGCTCCACCTGCCATTGGTCTGAACCCGTCCGTGTACCTTGCAAAGCATCAAACAAAGAAATATTTAACTCATAAGGGTTTTGAGTGCCGTCACCATTAGATTTCATGCTAACAAAACCGCCAAAATTGTGCACCGACTCAGCTAAGTCCATGATTTCATGCTTAGGAATAATTTGTTCCACCGCCCTTACCCCAATGCCATCATGCGAAGCCACAAAGTTAAAGTAATTACAGCCCTTGGGCAGTGCCACTAAGTCTCGCGCCCAAGCGGTTAAGTAATGTCCATTCCCCCGGTTTAAGGCATGCAATAACAGTGGTGGCAGTGCGAACTGATACACCATGTGGGCTTCATCGCCTTGACCAAAATAACTGATATTTTCTTGGTGAGGCACGTTAGTTTCGGTAATCAATATCAGATTAGGATCGAGTTGCTCCATCACCCAGCGTAATAACTTCACAATCGCATGGGTTTGCTGCAAGTGAATACAATTACTACCCAATAGCTTCCACACAAAGGCCACCGCATCTAAACGAACAAAGCGTGCCCCCTGTTTTAAATAGAAAATAAAGATGTCGACAAACGCCATCAGTACCTTGGGGTTAGCAAAATTCAAATCAATTTGATCATCGCTAAAGGTGGCCCATACATGCTTCAAACCTTGCCTAGTATATACATCTACAATTAACGGGCTGGTGCGGGGGCGAGTAACTGCGCTGTAATCCAGTTTAGGATCTGATTCAATGAAGTAGTCCTGACCCTCTCCTGTACCGTTAACAAAATCATTAAACCACAAGCTTTGCCGAGAACAGTGGTTCATCACTAGATCAAACATCAACTCAAAGTCTTGATTGAGCTTTTTAATATCACTCCAGTCGCCCAATTTATAATTCACTTGGTAATAGTCGATAACCGAAAAGCCATCGTCGGAGCTGAAAGGGAAAAAAGGCAGAATATGTACTGCGCTCACTAAACCGCTGAGGTATTCACCAAGAAAGAGGTGCAAACTTTGTAAAGGGCTTAAGCCTTCCGTCTCCACACTGTCACCATAAGTGATGAGAATGACGTCTTTTTCTGACCAACATTGATAACGGGGAAACCCTTGCTTAGCTTCTGCTACTTTTTGTTGCAGCAAAGCATACAAACTCTCATCTAAGCTTTCGCCGTAGATTTCTTGTAACAACAGCTCTAGTTGATCCATACAGGGCCCTCAGTGGTGGTTAACTCAATAGCTACTCTAATAAATAGAACCAATTACTGTGCCAACCCCAAATAGAGGCTAATTTACTCGCCAGTAAAAGCTAAACCTCTGTTTTAATTTGCATAAAAATCAATGGCTAAGTTTTATTTAAAGGCCGTAAAGAGTCTGCAATTGAGGCTTAGCAGGGCATGTGCCATTTTAAAGCAGCATACTGAAGTATCGCACAAAATCGCACCAAAACCGTGCAAAGTCAGTTATAGTTAACTCAGTAGCAAATACAACTAAAACAACAAAATATTTAATTAACAATAGTTTATATAATTATTCAGCTTTAGCGGCATTGCTTTTGCTGGGTAAAGATTAGACATTTAATCAAGCTAGACCACGAGTCGATGCTGAAAAGGAGTTCCAATGACCATGATAAAGAAATGTTTGTTTCCCGTTGCTGGCTATGGCACCCGCTTCCTTCCCGCGACTAAATCCATGCCTAAAGAGATGCTTCCCATCGTTAACAAACCTTTAGTGCAATACGGTGTTGAAGAAGCAGTGGCAGCCAATATGACAGATATGGCTTTTATCACTGGCCGTGGTAAACGAGCCATTGCCGACCACTTCGACATAAGCTACGAGCTAGAAAACGAAATAGCAGGAACCAGCAAGGAAGCCTACCTCAAAGAAATTCGCCACCTTGTAGACAATGTTAATTGTACTTATACGCGGCAAAAGAAAATGATGGGCTTAGGCCATGCGGTATTGTGTGGTGAAACCCTGATTGGTCAAGAGCCCTTTGGGGTGGTGCTCGCCGATGACCTGTGTTTTGGTGATGATGGCGGGGTATTAGCCCAAATGGCCAAACTTTATCAGCAGTTCCGTTGTTCCATTATTGCAGTAATGGAAGTGCCTAAAGAAGAAGCCCACAAGTACGGGGTCATTGAGGGAGAAGCCCTTCGCGATGATTTATTCCGTGTCACCTCAATGGTAGAGAAACCGCCACAAGGTGAAGAACCATCTAACCTAGCGGTAATTGGTCGTTACATTCTCACTCCCGATATCTTCAGCCTGATCCGCGATACCAAGCCAGGTAAAAATGGCGAAATTCAGCTAACCGATGCGCTACTCACGCAAGCGCAAAATGGCTGTGTGATGGCCTATAAATTTAAAGGTAAGCGTTTCGATTGCGGTAGTGTAGAAGGCTTTGTTGAAGCCACTAACTACTGTTTTGAAAATCTTTACGGAAAATAAGCTTAATGCCGGCGCGAAAGCGTCGGCTATTTCATTATTCAACTAATACCGGGTAAGGATTAAAGCCCATATGCACCAAAGGATAACCGGTGTAGCGCTCGGGCCGCTTCCACAAAATTTCAAAGCGGTGGCGTAAATAAAAACTCAGTGCTGAGGTATTATCAGCAAATAGGTGTAACTCTAAACGCGGCCGCAAACTTTTCGCCAACTCTAACAACTGCGAACCAATGCCTTTGTTTTGCCAAGATGGCGCCACAAATAAAGCAATTAACTTATGATCCACCAAGGCTAGAAATCCACACACCTGCTGGTCGACTTCAGCCACCCACACCTCCGCCCTGTCTTGATACAAGCGCTGTAGTGCTTCTTGACGCTCCCACCAATATTTACTCGGCAGAAAGTCATGAGCACGTAAACTGGCTGCGAACCATATTTCACTAATATCGTCATAGTCGCAGGACTTAGCTTTACGTAAGGTTAAACCCAAAGCATTGGTGTAAGAATTCAATACATCTGCCATCCACTGGTACCGAAGAACTTTCATTATGGTTAGCCAGTTCAAAATCAGATGTGAAATAGATCCAATTTCACAGGCTGCAGCAAGACCAAGATCACAAGCATTAACAAAAGTATTAACTAAGCTGATTCTGCCAAACAGCAATAAATCTTACATAAATATAATTGGGCACAGGAACCATGCCACTGGCAAATACGCTCTAGGTGGCTCAAAAAAAGCATAATTGCTGCCTGACATGACAATCAGTTTTGTTAGAATAGCCGCCCGCTAATTTATCAAAGAGCTATTCCGTTATGTGGTTTAAAAATTTAATGTTATTTCGAATTACCAAGGAGCTTGAACTTGAGCCGGAAAAGCTAGACGCAACCTTAAGCGAATTAAGCTTTAGCCCCTGCGGAAGCCAAGATCTCAGCAAGTTTGGCTGGGTCGCGCCAATGGGCAAGTTTGGTCAAAGCATGGTGCATGTGGTGGGTAACGAATACCTACTATGCGCTAAAAAAGAAGAAAAAATGCTGCCAGCCTCGGTGATCCGTGATTCTTTACAAGAAAAAATCGAGCAGCTCGAACAGGAACAACAACGCCCGCTGAAAAAAGCCGAGAAAGACGCATTAAAAGAAGAAATCGTAATGAGTCTGCTACCTCGTGCCTTTTCTCGTAGTAGCTTAACCTACGCCTGGCTCAGCCCCGATAACAATTTAATTGCAGTTGATGCTGGTAGCGCGAAAAAAGCCGAAGAAGTCATTGCTCTGCTACGTAAATCGCTAGGTAGCTTACCAGTAAGCCCAATTAAACTGGCTAATCAAGCCGATGTCACCATGACCGATTGGCTGAATGAACAAGCCATTCCTGCGCAATTTGAACTGGGCGAAGAAGCCGAGCTACGCAGTGCCCTAGAAGGCGGCGGTATTATTCGCTGTAAAGAACAGGACTTGTTCAGCGACGAAATTAAAGTGCACCTAGAAAACGATAAATTCGTCACCAAGTTAGAACTTACCTGGGCCGACTCTATTCGCTTTGTGATTAGCGAAGACATGAGCATTAAAGGTGTCAAGTTCACCGATACCATCACCGAACAAAACGAAGACATCGATAAAAGTGACGTGGCCGCACGCTTTGACGCCGATTTCGCTCTCGCCAGTGGTGAACTCAGCAAGATGATCCCCGACCTTATCGCTGCGCTAGGCGGCGAACTGAGCAATTAAACACGCCTTTATTGCGCAGCATAATTCACCAAGCCAAGCGGCTATTTACCAGCGGTCTTTTGACTTGGTGAAATTTTAAGCAAAGCATTGCAAGCCTAGCCTGCTCGGCGTACAATGCGCGCCCTTATGGGCTGCTTGCAGCCTCCCTCAATGATTCGACTAAGACCCGGAGCTTTGATGTTTACACCTGAACTACTGTCACCCGCTGGCACCCTAAAGAACATGCGTTACGCATTTGCCTATGGCGCAGATGCGGTTTATGCGGGCCAACCCCGTTATTCTTTACGTGTACGTAATAACGAATTTAACCACGAGAACCTTGAACTGGCGATTAACGAAGCCCATGCTCAAGATAAAAAACTCTACGTGGTCAGCAATATTGCGCCCCATAACGCCAAGCTAAAAACCTACCTGCGCGATATTGAGCCAGTGATTGCGATGAAACCCGATGCCCTCATCATGTCCGATCCGGGAATGATTATGATGGTACGCGAAGCCTTTCCTGAGCAAAGTATTCACCTATCAGTACAAGCGAACGCGATTAACTGGGCCACCGTTAAGTTTTGGCAGCAACAAGGGGTAGACCGAGTGATTTTATCTCGCGAGCTATCACTGGATGAAATCGAAGAAATTCGTATGCAAGTGCCAGAAATGGAACTCGAAGTATTTGTGCATGGCGCACTATGCATGGCCTACTCTGGCCGTTGTTTGCTATCGGGCTACATTAACAAACGCGACCCTAACCAAGGGACTTGCACTAACTCTTGCCGTTGGAAATACAACGCCCACGAGGCCAAAGAAAACGAAGTGGGTGACATCATTGCTACCCAACCGCAAATTGTAGAACCGACTTTAGGCGCTGGCGCCCCTAGCGACCAAGTGTTCTTACTCCAAGAGCAAGGCCGCCCGAATGAATACATGCCTGCTTTTGAAGATGAGCACGGCACCTACATCATGAACTCAAAAGACCTACGGGCAATCCAACACGTAGAGCGCCTTACCAAAATGGGTGTACATTCGCTTAAAATTGAAGGCCGCACTAAATCGTTCTACTACTGTGCGCGTACCGCTCAGGTATACCGTCAGGCGATTAATGATGCGGTTGCAGGCAAGCCTTTTAATCCTAACCTAATGAGTACTTTGGAAAATCTGGCTCACCGCGGTTATACCGAAGGTTTCTTGCGTCGTCATACGCACGACGAGTACCAAAACTATGACTATGGTTATTCGGTCAGTGATACGCAACAATTTGTTGGTGAAGTGGCGGGGCGTAACGCCGCTGGCCTTGCTGAAGTCACCGTGAAAAACAAATTTGTCTTGGGTGACACCCTAGAGTTAATGACTCCACAGGGCAACTTGAACTTCAAACTAGAACACCTCGAAAACAAAAAAGGTGAGCTAATTGATGATGCCAAAGGCAGTGGCCATACGGTATATCTGCCAGTGCCAGAGAATGTCGAGCTAGACCACGCCTTGTTAATGCGTAATCTTAGCTCTGGTCAGAATACCCGTAACCCTCATCAAGCTAGTGAAGTAAAGGCTTAAGTAATGGCTTTACTGATAAGCAAGAAGTGCATCAACTGTGACATGTGCGAGCCCGAATGCCCCAATCAGGCCATCTCTTATGATGGCGTGATTACGGTGATCGACCCCGCTCGCTGCACCGAATGTAAGGGCCACTACGACCGCCCTACTTGCATAGATGTATGCCCCATTGATTGCATTTCAGTTGACCCCGCCCATGTAGAAACCGAAGAGCAACTTTACGACAAGTTTGTTGCACTACACGGTGACTTACTAATAGCCAAGGGCGCGGTATAAAGCGCCACTAAGGGAAGTGGCACACGCCCTTCCCTTGCTTTTCACTCACCCCTCGCAAGACCAACAACAAAACTACGCTATTTTTTCTCGCCAATAGTAAACTATAAGCAATAAAAAACGACGCCGACATAACAAGGAACGGTAATGAGTTTTGATAAAATTTTTGAATTGCTCGCCACCCCGGTATTTTCCATCCAAGAGAAAGCCGTTACTGTGGGCGATATTCTACTGCTCCCCTTGATTCTACTGATCAGCTACTTAGCGCTTAAAACCCTGATCAAAGTCATTGTTAAACGCATGACCAGTAAAGGGCTCACTCCCGATGTGGTGCATTTAGTCAGTCGAATCACCTACATCTTAGGCATAGTGGTCATGCTGGTGATGACCTTAGAGCTGATCAACATCCCCATCACCGCCTTTGCCTTCTTATCCGGTGCGGTGGCTATTGGCGTAGGTTTTGGCGCGCAAAACATTATCAATAACTTCATTAGTGGTTGGATCTTAATGTGGGAGCGCCCGATAAAAATCGGCGATTTTTTGGAAGTCGATGGCGTCAAAGGCAACGTAGAGGCGATCAATACCCGCTCCACCCGCATTCGCCGTACCGACGGCGTACACTTGCTGATCCCCAATAGCAAGTTGTTAGAAAACACCGTGATCAATTGGACCCTAATCGACAATAAGGCGCGTACTACCGTTAGCGTTGGCGTGGCGTATGGCTCACCCTGCCGCAAAGTAGCAACATTGATTGAGCAAGCGGTGAGTGAACAAGACGCAGTATTAAACAGCCCCGCTCCAGTGGTGATTTTTAACGACTTTGGCGACAACGCACTAGCCTTTGTCGCCTACTTTTGGGTGGAAGCCAATATGGAAGGGCAAATTCGCCAGGTGAGCAGCGAAATTCGCTACCGCATCGATGAATTATTTGCCGAAAACGACATTGTTATCGCCTTCCCACAACGCGATATTCACCTAGACGGCGAGCTCACCATTAAGCGTGGCAAAAATAAGGCTTAAGCCAGCAGCGGTACTAAAATCGGGCAAAGCATGGCACTGAAGGTAGCGCTTAATACCAAGGCCAAAGCACCATAGGCGCCCTGCTGGTGGCCTTCTTCGGCAATTCTAGCGGTACCTAAGGCGTGACAAGCAGTACCCATGGCAATGCCCTGCGCCTTGGTGGAGTGCACCCCGCAAAGCTTCAACACTGGGCTACCGATCACCGCGCCAACCAAACCAGTAAACAGTACAGCGATAGCGGTTAAGGCCGCTTCACCCGACACTTGGTCACTGATCAATACCGCGATCGGCGTAGTCACCGATTTTGGGGCTAATGAGGCAGCAATGGTTGAGCTTGCGCCAACCGCCAAAGCAACCAAAACAGTGCTAATAATCGCAATCAATGCAGATAATAAAATAATCACCATAATTTGCGGTAATTCACGTTTAATATCATTGAGTTGCTTATACAAAGGTACCCCTAAGGCCACCACTGCGGGCTCTAATAGTTGGGTTAACCAGCCGCTATATTGGTTGTAATCACTGAAGGAAATATCCAAACTGAGCAAAGCTGCGACGAGAATTACCAAAGTAATTAACACGGGGTTTAACCAAGAAATAGCCAAACGCTGCTGCAAAGCACGCGCAGCAACAAATAGTCCAATGGTAAGAGGAAGATAAAAGAAGTTCATTATTGCGCCCCTCCCTGATGCTGCTCGGCATCGTCCTTAAGTTGAACCCGTCGCTCCCAATACTGATAAAAGCGTCCCACAGCCACCAACAATATCAACGTGGCCAAGCCACAGGTGAGCAACATCGCCGGCAAAGCCTGTAATAAAGTTTCAATATTTTCCACTAAACCAATACTAATGGGTACAAATAGTAAGGACATCCAGCGTACAAACTGGTTCGCCGTTCGTTCGACCCAAGTCAGTTTTATCCAGCGCAGTTGCAAGGCCGCCGTTAACAGCAGCATCCCCATAATACTGGACGGAAGCAGCTCACCACTGGCTTTGCTTAACAATTTCCCAAGCCACAAGGCTGCGTAAATAATCAAAAGACCTGAAGGAATTTCCAGCAATAGTGATTTGTGAAACTTTCTCATGATTACCTGTCGATTTTATGACTTAACAAGGCTATTATGTAATAAAATTACAAAACAAGCTATAACTAGCTAATTGTTGTAGGAGCAAATTATGAAGATCAGTTTTTTCAGCGCCAAGCGCTATGACCGTGAGCACTTTGATGCTCAAAATACTGCTTCCACCTTTGATATAGAATACTTTGATACCGCCCTATCGGCAAAGACGGTTCGCCTTGCTCACGGCGCCGATGCGGTTTGCGCCTTTGTTAACGACGACCTCTCCGCCGAAACACTAGAAGCGCTACACCAACAAGACATCAAGCTAGTATTGCTACGCTGTGCCGGCTTTAATAACGTTGACCTTAGCGCCGCCGAACGCCTAGGCATTACCGTATCACGAGTGCCGGCTTATTCGCCAGAGTCTGTTGCCGAACACGCCATTGCCCTTATGATGACGCTAAACCGTCGCATTCATAAAGCCTACCAACGCACCCGCGACGCTAACTTCTCTTTAGAAGGCCTAACCGGAATCAACATTTTTGGTAAAACCGCTGGGGTGGTGGGTACCGGTAAAATCGGCTTGGCCACCGCGCGTATTCTTAAAGGTTTTGGCTGTAAAGTCATCGCCTACGACCCTTACCCAAATCAAGCGGCCATCGACCTAGGGGTAGAATATGTGAGCCTGCCGGAACTACTGGCGCAATCAAAAATCATCACCCTACACTGCCCACTCACCGCTGAAAACACCTATTTGATTGGCAAGTCGGCCTTTGCCCAAATGAACAAAGGAACGCTACTGATTAATACCAGCCGTGGCAAATTGGTCGATTCTAGCGCCTGTATTGAAGCCCTTAAAGATGGCACCCTTGGCGGCCTAGCTCTGGATGTATATGAGCATGAAAAAGAGCTATTTTTTGAGGACTTATCTTCTGAAGTGATTCAAGATGACGTATTCCGTCGCTTATCTGCCTGCCACAACGTTATCTTTACCGGCCATCAAGCCTTTTTAACGGAAGAAGCCCTGCGCAGTATTGCCGACACCACCCTCAGCAACGCTCAAGCTTTTAGTGAGGGCAAACGCAACGGCAACGAAGTGACCCACCAAGTGGTAGATAACAGCTAAGCGCTAGCCGCTGGTAACAATAATAAAGGCCTCAGATGAGGCCTTTAACCTTTTAAATGAGACCGACCAGCTAGCTAATGATAAGAAATCTCTCCCAAGTCTTGGTAGTCTGCGGCATTTAATGGGCTATGCTGCTGTAAATAGTCTTTCAAGACCTCAGCATCAACAAAGCCAGTATCAACAAAACCACTGTGTTCGGTAAGCTTCGGGTAACCATCCCCACCAGCGGCATTAAAACTAGGAACAGTGAAACGGTAGACCCGAGCTTCATCTAGCGCTTGGCCGGCTATTATTACCTCTGTCACTTTTCCTTTGCTAAGCCTAAAGCTGATACCTGAGAATTGTGCATAAGCGCCAGTATCAACCGGCATGCGAGCAACCACATTTAGGTAGTCAAGCAACTCCGCCCCATTCATATCCACATAGGTAAGAGTATTGGAGAAGGGCTGCACCGTGAGTACATCCTTATAGCTAATATCCCCTTCCTCGATTGAGGCTCGAATTCCACCGGAATTCATCACCGCAAAATCGGCGTTAACCCGTTCGCGGTGAGCGGTAGCAATTAAACGACCTAAACTAGTTTGGCGAAAACGCACCGCCTCTCTGTCGCCCACTAAGCGACCTTGGAGTTGTGCTATTTTCACCGCTAACTGCTCCTGACCGCGCTGTTGATAGGGTGCTAAAAAAGCTAAGACGTCGGGATCCTGAGCTATTTCAGCTTGCACCAAGACCCGTTGTGACTCGCCATTTAGCTTAACTTTTTTCGTTAAGTTCACCGGGATCAACTGATAGCGAACAAGGGTCAATTCACCATTTTGATAGCGATAATCGGCACGCCCCAAATATTTTCCCCATTCGTAGGCCTGAACTATCCAAGTGCCATTTTGTTGATCGGGTTTACACTCATCTCCCGGCTTAAAGCCTTGTTGATACTGATTAACTTCGCCCATGCACACCGGCTCTTGCGAGTGCCCGCCCACAATCAAATCTAAGTCACCGTAGTTTAAGGCGCGCGCTAGGCTTACATCACCGGGCGCATTAACGCCGTGCTTACCATCGGCGTAGTGCCCCATGTGCGTCACAGCAAAGATCAAATCGGGTGAGACTTGCTGTTTTAGCTCGGCCAATACTTGTTTGGCCTCTTGGCTAACGTCACGAAATTCAATGTCGGCTACTGTATCGGGGTGAACCAACTTATAGGTATCTTCAGTGGTAAAGCCTATTACTGCAACGCTAAGCCCTTGTAAGTCAAATAGCTGATAAGGCTGAAACATGCGCTTACCGGTCGACTTACGGTAAATATTGGCAGAGAGGAAAGGGAAATCCACCCAAGCTTGCTGCTTAGCCAATACCTCTAGGCTGTTATCAAACTCATGGTTACCAATCGCCATGGCATCGTAGCCCAGTAAGGCCATCCCCTTAAAATCGGGTTCGGCATCCAATAAATCGGATTCTGGAACACCGGTATTAATATCACCACCAGAAAGCAGTAATACACTGCCCCCCGCTGCGCTTACTTCGGCGCGAATGCTGTCGATGAGAGTTTTACGCGCAGCTAAACCATATTCCCCATAGTCATTTTGCCAAAAGCGGCCATGGTGATCGTTGCTATGCAAGACCGTGATCTGATAGCTTCGCTCGGCCTGCATATTTGGCGGAGAGCTTTGGCTGCAAGCCACCACGCTGCTTATAAGCAGTAGTGAAACCAAGCTATTCACACTAAAAACTCGCATTTTTCTTCCTTAAATTAACACGCCAGCCTCTAAGCATAGTCGCCAAATTGGCCGTTTATAGAACTCAGCTAAACTTGGACAAGATCAAAAACACGTAAATGATAATGATTTACATTTATATTAAATTATCATTCGAGTTAACTATGTCTATGATGAATTCCTCGCGACCACAGCTATTACCTACCAGCATAACTGGCGAGGCCAGTCCTTCGCCCTTGCAATTTGCCTTTGCCAAAAAAACCGGAGCCCATACCCACCGCGGCGAGCGAACTAGCCTAAGTGGTCAAGCTGCGCTAAGTACGCTAAACCAACAGCTGCAAATAAGCCAAGCCAGCCACAAACCCAGAGCCATTTATATTCATATTCCCTTCTGTCGAGTCCGCTGCAGCTTTTGTAACTTTTTTCAGTACGCTAGCAAACCGCAAATGATGGATGAGTATTTTCAATGTTTGGAAAAAGAGTTACTGGCCAAAGCGGCCTACCCATGGACTCAGGCAAAGGCCTTTGATGCGATCTATGTAGGTGGCGGCACCCCCACGGATTTAAATCCCCAACAACTATTTAAGTTAGGGCAACTAATTAATCACTATTTCCCGCTCACCGCCAATTGCGAAATCACTCTTGAGGGTCGTTTAAACCGTTTTAGCGATGAAAAGTTTGAGGCCGCTTTAGCCGGTGGATTTAGCCGTTTCTCCTTTGGGGTGCAAAGCTTCAATAGCAAAGTACGCCGCGCCGCTAAACGGCTCGATGAGCGAGACTATATACTAGAGCGCCTGCAGCAATTAACCGCCACAAATAAGGCCACCATCGCCATCGATTTGATCTACGGTTTACCCCACCAAACACCCGAAAATTGGCAGCAAGATCTGCAAGATGTGATTAGCAGCGGTGTAGACGGCGTCGACTTATATCAATTACTGACTTTTGGCGGTAGTGCTCTACAACGTAACATCGACGCTGGCCGCCTCGCCCAGCCTTTATCTACCAGTGAAAAAGCCCTGATGTACCAACAAGGCCACCAGTTTTTTCAACAACAAGGACTACGCCAACTAAGTTATTGCCACTGGACGAACGGGCCAAAAGAACAAAGCCGCTACAACAGCCTAGCCAAGCAAGGCGCAGAAATTTTGCCCGTAGGAGCCGGCGCGGGTGGCAACATAAATGGTTATGGTTTGATGCAACACCGTGATATTGGCCAGTGGCAAAGCGAAAGTGACAACCCTTGGCGTTTCCAGCATTTGAGCCTGCCAACAGAAAATGCCGAACTAAGTGCCGCTATTACCAGTAGCTGTGATAAGGGAGTGATTGAGCCAGCCGCACTAGGCCAACAATTGTTTGAACATTGCCAACCGCTGTTTAAGGCATGGCAAAATAATGGCTTGGTGAAGCTTTATCAAGATAAGGTGAAACTGAGCCTAGCGGGACAATTTTGGTCGGTCAATATGGCCAATGCCCTGAACCGTTACTTACAGCTCTATCTCGGCCATTAAGGCTTCAATATAGGCTGGGCTAAAAGCAAAGTCATAAACGAAAAAAGCCACGCTTAGCGTGGCTTTCAAAAATGGCGGAGGAGGAGAGATTTGAACTCTCGAGGCGCTATTAACGCCTGCCGGTTTTCAAGACCGGTGCATTCGACCACTCTGCCACCCCTCCGCAGGGGTGCTGCTGCGATTAAAAAAACCATGCGTTGCATGGCTAATTAATGGCGGAGGAGGAGAGATTTGAACTCTCGAGGCGCTATTAACGCCTGCCGGTTTTCAAGACCGGTGCATTCGACCACTCTGCCACCCCTCCGCAGCGGTGTGAATATTACGTTTTAGATTTTCGAATGTAAAGAGTGATTGCGTTTAACCGCTCGCAATTCAGCCAATTAAACGCAAGTTTTTTGCTTACACTTAAATATTTGGGCCTTGCCCAGACGGTTTTGCGCAAACAATCGGCAAGCCCCTCCCATAAAGCGCCATTAATTAGCGACTTATTCACCTAAGAAGGCATAACGTACACCAACCTGAGAGCGGATCTCATCCATGATTTGCATGGTAGTTAAGCTCTCTTGCCAACTTATAATGTCGCTCTGCAATTTGCCCGCCCGCACGCACTGCATCACCTCTTCAATTTGATACTCAAAACCGCTGGCTCGGAAAGGAGATTCAAAAACCTCGGCAGGCTGACCTTCAAGCTGTAAACACGTTTGGCTAGCCACCCAAAACATTCCCGGTATACGAATAAAGCCTTTGCTGCCATAAATGGTAAAGCTATTTTCGGTGTTACTCATGAAGTTACAGGTAAACTGGCTGGCCGCCTCGCCATAACTCATGGTAACCGAGCAACGCTCGTCTACTCCGGTTTCGCCAACCACCCCTTCAGCAAGGATTTTAACTGGACGCTGCTGCATCACATATTGCGACATCGATACGTTGTATACCCCCATGTCGAGCAATACCCCACCGGCCAACTCGGGATTCAATAAACGGTCGTCATTATTACGCGGAACATTAACGCCAAAGGTTGAGCTTAACAGCTTAATCTCACCAATCTTTTGTTGCTCGAGCCATTCGCGAACTTGGCGCCATGCAGGCTGAAAGCGACTCCACAAGGCTTCCATCAAGAACACCTTATTTTGTTCGGCCAGTGCAATTAACTCTTGGGTTTGAGCAGCATTAACTGTGAGCGGTTTTTCACACAGCACCGGCTTACCAGCGGCTAAACACATTTTGATGCAGTCATAATGAAAACGGTGAGGATTAGCAATATACACAGCATCTACGGCCGGATCGTTCACCAAGAGCTGGTAATCATCCAAGGCATGTTCACCGGAAAACTCCTCAGCAAAGGCTTGCGCCCGTGCCAAATTAGAACTGGCCACGGCATACAAGTGGGCATCGGGGATCACTGCTAGCGCTTCAGCAAAATTTCGCGCAATACGTCCAGGAGCAATTAGCCCCCAATTAAACTTAGCGTTTGTCATAGTGCTTTCTCTAAGAGATATAAGTACATTTATAGTACCGCCTTTAGCTCAGCTTGCTAGCATTCAAAAGGCTTGAATTAAATAGCAAAAATCAAACTGTGAGCGGTATCTATAAAGCGACTTTTAGGGTGGCAGCTTTCATCACTCCAAACTAAAAAAACATAAATTAAGCCACACATAACTTCGCCGTTCGCTGCCAATAAAAGATAAATCCAAGCAGCATCACTAGAGCTGCCAGCTGCCATGGCAAAGCCAAAGGATATAACAAGGCCATCGCCAACGCCCCCATAGCCGCGCGCTCCCATAAAGCTAATCGACGTTTCTGCCAGCCCTGCATCAACAAAGTGAAGGCATATAAACCCGGCACGGCAAAAATGAACACCAACAAAGCTTGGCTCCAATCACCTTTAACTAAAGGCGTGTAAGCAAATAGTAAAGGAATAATATATAAGCCTTTAGCCACCTTCCAAGAGGTAAACCCTGTCGCCATAGGCGGTGACTTGGCAATAGCAGCGGCAGTGAAGGTGCATAAACACACCGGCGGCGTCACATTGCTGTCTTGGGATAGCCAAAAAATAATCAAATGCGACGCTAACAATAACACCGCAATTTGGGACTCATCCAGCAACATCGGCCTCAACAGGCCCAACATTTCGTCGGGCGCATTACTCAGTAAACTTTGTGCCTGCGCAAGACCCATCGCCCCTTGCTCAGGTGAAACCCCAAGTAGCATTAACACCGCATTTACCTCGTCACTTAAGCCTCCAGCAGATAACACTTGAACAAACTCGGCATTGGCTAATAATTGCAATAAGGCTGGAGCCGATAAAGTGGCCAATACGATGTATGAAGCGGTAACCGGCAACCCCATGCCCAATACCAATGACGCCATCGCCACCAGTAATAACGCAAACAATAAGTTACCACCCGACCACTCGGTAATCATTAATGAGAAGGTATTACCAATACCGGCGGTGGCGATAACGTTAACAATTAAGCCCACCGAACACAGCAAAATAGCTGTGACCACCATATTTTTTGCGCCTAAGGCAAAGGCGTCGCCAATGGCGGAAAACCCCATTTTATTAGGCGTAAACCAAGAGCTAACAATCACCGCCAGTATCGCAATAACCGCCGCATAGGTAGGTGTGTAGCCCACCACCAGCAATACAATCAATAATGAAACCGGAATAATAAAACTCAAACCCTCACGCAACATCATCGGTAGCAGCGCAGGCCCCTTCTCCATGGTGCGAGTCAGTCCTAACTTATAAGACTCGGTGCGAACGTAAAATACCAAGGAAGCAAAATATAAAATGGCGGGCAGAATGCTCACCATCACAATGGTGCTATAAGGAATTTGGGTATAACTGGCCATAACAAACGCACCCGCCCCCATAATCGGCGGAACAATTTGTCCACCAGTAGAAGCAGAGGCCTCTACCGCGGCGCTAAAACGTGGGCTAAAACCGGCGTTTTTCATTAAGGGAATGGTGACCACCCCCGTTGATGCCGTGTTGGCCACCGCGCTCCCCGAAATCGTTCCGGTAAGGCCCGAGGCAATAATCGCCACAATGCCTGGCCCCCCTACCATTTTACTGGCAATGCCTTTGGATAAATGAATCACAAAGTCACCAGCGCCCGAGCGCAATAAAAAGGCCCCAAACAGAATAAACATGAAGACAAAACTGGCGGAGATACGTGCGATATTGCCAAAAATGGCGTCATCACCAAACAAGCTGCGAAATAGCAGGGTTTCAGCACTGAGTCCTTTAAATTGAAATACCCCGGGTATCAGGTTACCCCACCAAGCAAGATAAGAAATGGCCACCACAATCAAGATCGGAATCACCCAACCGGTGGTGCGCCGAGTCATGTCAATGGCACCCAACACCACAATGCTGCCGCATATCCAGTCAAGGGTAACTAAACGTAACCCGCGGGCATAAATCATATCTTCAGCAAACAATAAATACAGCGCCGAGCTGGCAATCGCAATCACCCAAGCCTTATCCACCAAGCCAAATATCCCTTGGCTAAATAACGGCTTAATTAGACCACACAATAAAACAAAGCCAGCAAAGTGTATGATGTTTTGTTGCAACACCGCAATGTCGGCAAAGATATTGAAATAAACATGAATCAGGCTAATTAACACACCTAATCCATAGATTAAGGGCACGGCGCGAGTCTCTTCAATCTCCTGACGAATACTGTCAGGTACGGCATTCCATTGCATAGTAAAACCCAAACAGAGCTAATGAGAACCTAGGCCCAACGGGCCTAGGATAAGACTTATTTCGCGATTAATCGCTCGGGGATGTCAAGACCAGCTTCGCGGTAATAACGCACAGCGCCGGGATGTAGCGGCGCAGGTAAACCTGCCAGAGCCTTATTTAAGGCCATTGCTGAGGTTGCTTTATGAATAGCTTGTAAAAAGCCTAAGTTTTCATAAATAGTTTTAGTCAGTAAATATACAAATTCTTCATCAACATCGGCATGCACCGCTAAGAAGTTCGGTTGGGCAATAGTGTTCCAATCTTGGTCTAAGTTAGGATAAGTTCCGGCGGGAATGACATAACGAGTCCACAAATCTAAGCCGCCATTTACCTGCTCAATTTGCTGGTCAGTTACATCAAGAGGGCTAATATCATCGGCGGCAGCGGCAAATAATTTGGTTACTGCTCCTGTGGGCGCCCCAGCGGGAGTGTTAATCGCCTCTACCTGGCCGTTTTGCAAGGCTTCGGCCGAAGGACCATAACCGGCCGAAAATAATGACATCTGCTTATCGATATCTAAGCCGAGGTTACCTAAAAGAAAACGGTTAGAACCAATGGTGCCAGAGTTTTTCTTACCAAAGGCGACCTTTTCCCCAGTCAACGCCAATAAGTCACTCAAATCGCCTTTTTTCGCGTGTTCTTTCTTCACCACAAACTGTTCGACGTTTTGCCATAACATAGTGATTGAGCGTAAATGGGTCTGTTTGCCTTCTTTCTCTAGCGGCCCGGTACCATTAGCAGCATAAGAGCCATACAAGCCCTGCAAAATCGCAAATTGGGCTTCTTTGTCTCGAAGCAGTTTAATATTTTCGGCAGAACCAGCTGAGTTAATCGCCGATACGCTCACTTGGTGCTGGGGTTGGATCTTCACCTTGGTTAAGGTGGCCAAGGCCACCCCTACGGGATAATAAGTACCGCCGGTACTGGCGGTGGCTAATAAATAATTGCTAGGATTTTCAGCTTGAGTAGAAAAAGACAATACACCTACAATTAACGCGACCTTTCTCAGCCAATGACGCATAGTTTTACTCTCCTTAGTAAACAGTCAGAACAGCCAGACACTAATAGAGTTAGCGTTCCGGCAAAATGGTCTATCGACTGATCCTAGTCAGATAACTCAGCATTAACAAGTTATTAACAACACACCTGCGACTAAAGTTGGATGAGAAAACTACTGACTGAAATACTTAAGATAGAGTTTTTGATATTCAGGAGAAGCTTGAACGGCTGCTAAAGCTTGACTAAATATAGCTACCTGAGCGGCCTCAACTGCCAAATTAAAGGCAAAACAATACTCGCTTTCAAACAAGCTATACAGCAACTTAAAACTTTGCATATCCACGCTGTTATGCTGCGATACCATGGCCAAAGCTTGCACTCGGCGCAAGGCTAACAAACGGCTCGCCTGCTCCAGCGACTTAACCCTCACCAAGCTATCCTCAAAACCCTTCTTAGATAAAAAACCATCAATGGCTTGACCGCGTAATACGGCAATTTTGATATTATTAAGGTCACTCAGCTGGGTGATATTTAACTGACTGTCGAGTAAACCAAACAACTGCGCACGACTAACATTGATGGGGCAAACCCAGCGAAACATAGACAGTCGATTGGTGGTTTTAATGGTGCTAAATAATACTGAATTTGGCTGATACTGAGCCATCACGTAGGCGCGGGGCCAAGGAAGGATTTTAACCTCGGGCACTGGCTGGCCTAAGTGATCATAAATCAACTCCAGCAGCTCAAAGGAAAATCCACTCAACTCGCCTTGATGGGAATAGTTATAAGGGAAAAACTCTTCGGTGTAATAATTTAAAGCCTTCAGACTCTCTGCCCTCACCGAGAGATTGAGCATAATAATGAAGCAGATCAACGACACCAAGGGCTTTAGCAAATTCACCATTCTCCAGTTTCGGCTGCCGCTTAGACTAAGCTCACGCTTTAAACAGTCAAGGCAGCTAGTAGTTCGGCTTCAGTACAAGTACACTGCTTTTGTTATTCATATTAGGGTAGTCCGCTTTGCGTTTTCAGCCACTTTTTTACATCGTTTTAGTGAGCGTCTTCAGTGTCTCTGTGGGGGCCAGCAACTGGCCGGAAACGAAACTCATTGGCCAAGACAAGCGCTCTGTTAAACAGGTAATTAAAACCTATCACAACGACAGTTTAAAGCGGCTATTGCCACTGTTTGTTGCCGCTAAAGTCGATTACCCCCCCCAGCAAATTACCCTACTGGCTAGCAAGCGCTCTCGTCGACTTGAACTATGGGCCGACAGCGGCGAAGGCTATAAATATATTCATACTTATTGGATCCGCCATGCCAGCGGGGAAGCCGGCCCCAAACTGCGAGAAGGCGACCATCAGGTGCCTGAAGGCATCTATCAAATAGAAGCACTTAACCCCAACAGCCGCTTTCATCTCTCGATGAAGCTCAACTATCCCAATAGTTTTGATTTAGCCATGGCGCGCCAGGATCAACGCTCGCAACCAGGCTCCAACATTTTTATTCATGGAAAAGCCTCGTCTGTGGGCTGCTTGGCCATAGGTGATCAAAACATTGAAGACTTATTTGTATTAGTGGAGCGGATCGGACCAGGTAATAGCCAAGTGATTATTGCCCCCCACGACCCTCGTTTATTACCATTATTCCCGGTTCCGGCTCACTTGCCAGAGTGGACCGCTCAGCTTTATAAACAGATTCAACAACAATTTGACCAATTTAAGCAATGAGTTAGGCTAAGAGATAGGTTGTCAGGATATAGGAGAAGCGCTTAATGCCGATTGTGCACATACGTTCGTTAGCACTGCCTAACACCGTAAATATGGTGGAGTTAATCGAGCAGTTAGCCCTTGCCTTTGCCAAGCAAGCCAATATTCAGTTAGAACATATCAGTATCGATTGGAGCTTCACTCCAGCCGGACACTACTTTGTAGATAAGAAAAT
This sequence comes from Agarivorans gilvus, assembly GCF_001420915.1. NCBI lineage: Bacteria > Pseudomonadati > Pseudomonadota > Gammaproteobacteria > Alteromonadales > Alteromonadaceae > Agarivorans > Agarivorans gilvus. Next base: position 1,200,615 of record NZ_CP013021.1, read on the forward strand.
CCAGCATCAACAAGAAGTGCATCAGCCACCCATTATGGTAGAACTACTGATCCCCGATATTCATAATGAAAAACGCCAGCAACAACTGTTAAACGTGCTAGCAGAAGTCATCCACCAACATAGCCACATCGCGTTAGATAATATTTTTATTTCCCTGCATATCGCCAAGTCGGGAAGCATATTCGACAATGGCAAAGTGGTTATTTGGCCGCAAAAAGGCTAACTCAAGCTAGCGTTGCAGCGAGGAAGGCAAATAGTAAAGCCTAGCCCCTGAGGCTCCACCTGAAAACTTTCTACGCTGCCCAAGAGGTGTTGATTCACTAAATTGTAAACTTGGTTTAAGCCTAGGCCCACGTTGCCAGAACTTCGCCCAGTGGTATAAAAAGGGTTAAAGATCATACCGATATGCTCTTCAGCAACACCACTGCCATTATCTTGATAATGGATCAGCACCTGTTCTGGCTGCGCTTCTATCTCCAGGTGAATATGCGGATAAAGATGTTGATGAAAACCATGTTGAACCGAATTTTCCACCAAACAGAATAGCACTAACTCTAACGCCCGCTGGTTAAAACGTAACGACGGGTTATGCCCGCTGACACTCAATTGCACATGCTGCTCACTGTAAGGCTGCAACAGCATTTGAATTTGCGGTTCTATCCACGTTTTTAAGTTAACTTGCTGCACGCGAGTATCAATGTCACTACCAGCCAGCGACTTAAAGCTATTAACCAAGGCTGCCGAACGCTGCAGGCTGCTTTCCAGCAATTGCGCCCCAGCCAAGCCCTGGCTTAACATTTGCTCCAAATCGGCGCGAGCCAAATTACCCTGCTGCACTTTTTGTTCAATTTGCTGATAGTTATTACTCAGTTGCGACGCGGCGGTAATACCCACACCAATGGGCGTATTTAGCTCGTGAGCCATTCCCGACACCAGCCCCCCCAATGCCGCCATTTTCTCTTTTTCAACCAATTGCAATTGGGTATCGTTTAACTTAGCCAAGGTTTGTTGCAGGGTTTGGTTGGCATACTCTAGCTCTTGAGTTCGCTCTGCCACTCGTTGTTCTAACTGCTCTTGGTCATGTGTGACCCGCGTAGCCATACTCTTAAGTAGACCGCCTACTTGGTTAAATTCTTCGTAGGCCAAATGAGGGACCTTACTGTTGTAACGGCCTTGCGAATAGTTCTCCACCACTCGGCTTAAGCCTTCTATAGGGTCAATAATCCGCCGAGTTAAAACCAGAGCAATCACCACCACAAACCCGATGATCAGTACCACCATAATCACCACGTTAAACTGACGCTCTACCAGCAAGCTCCATAGTGAGCGGCTTGGTGCACTTAAAGACACCAGCAAGGGGCCTGACATAGAGTTTACATTTAAGTCCACATCAATGGTTAAGCGTCGCTGTGCTTCTTTGCCGTTAACCCCTTTAAACAGCTGTTGCTCTGAGTGAAATAAAGCCAAAGCACCTTGTTGAGAAAGGCCCGGCGAAAAGGCGTTCCATAGTGATTGCATTGGCACAAATACCAGCAATGCTCCCACTTGTTGGCTGCTTTCTAAGGCATTGAGGTTTTTCTTCAACAACGGCTGCATAAACAACAAGCCATAATCACTCACACTGTCGCTTGGCTGCTCATTCAACTGGCTAAAACTAGCATCTTGATAAACTTCAATTAGCGCATCTTCAAAGCCGGCCTCCACCCGCTGATTTAAACGTGCGATAGCCTCTTGGTGGGGGCTCATATCGAGGATTTCTGCCATTAAAGGGGCACCTTCAATCACTTGCCCTTGAGTATCCACAATATAAATGGCCGAGGCCCAACTGTTTTGCTGCAGTACTTCAGTCATTAACTGATTAGCATGAAAGCCAAACATGGCCGAAGTGGGAGTAAAAATAATATCGTTTACCTGAGCCAAACTTTGCAGATCTAACAAAATTTGTCTGAACTGATAACGTATATCTTGGGCAATATTATTGGCGTGTAACCGCAAGGTTTGATTGACTGCTTGCTGATCTTGCTCAGAAATTTGCTTAAGTAGAAAGCCACCGATCAGGATGCTTGGTAACAATGCGCCGAGTAAAATACTCAGTGCTAATACGGTTCTAAGCTTATTCGCTTTTAAGCTCATTATTGTTGGCTCTGCTTATAGTCTCGCTCAGCGTAAGTTTGCATGTATCGACTGGCCCTAGCTGCATCGACCAGGCCCTTGTTAAATAGCTCAAAGCCCTTGCGCATCCCCAACCAAGCACTCGATTGCGCGCTTTCTGCAGACATTGGCACCGTATCGGCTAACTGCGCTAACATGGCTGACTCATTAGCACTAGCATGGGATTGGATCTGCTTTAACACAGGATCATTTACCGGAAGAAAGCGGGCTTCTTGATAAAGCCGTTGTTGCACCGCTTCACTCTGTAAATATTCAACTAACTGGTTTAAAGCCTTTGCTTTACTACCACTGAGGCTGTTATTCGGGAAAACTAATACTAGGCTAGACGAAAGTGGTTTAAAAGTCCGTTGGCCTATTTTTGGGATCAAGGCTATGCCCAAGTCGTCGCCTAAGCGCCGCTCAAAATCAGCAATGCTCCATTCGCCATTAATGGAATAAGCCACCTTGCCTTCAATAAACTCACGATAACCGCAGTCGTAAGTACAAGCCGCACTGACTAGACCTCGTGTACTGAGACTCTTGTAAAAATTTAAAGCGTCTTGCATCGCTGGTTCATTTAAGGTGACATCTTGACCATCGGTCATACGGCCCCCAAAGGTATTATAAAAACCGGCAAACCAATACATCTCGGTATAGTTCCAACCGATGGTAGCGATACCTTGTCGATCAAACTCGGCTTTTTGCGCTAACAAGTCTTGCCAAGTCTTAGCCGGTGCAGACACATAACGCCGGTTGTAAAACAACATTAAATGGTTTCCCTGCAATATAGGAATACCATAGAGCTTCTGTTTATTCAGCGCCGTATGCAGTAATTCTTTTGGAGTATTAGGGTCAACTAAATCTATCGCTACTTCAGAAAACTTTGCCTGCTCGGCAATGCCAATAATGTCAGAAGGGGCAAACACCACATCAGCAGCGGTGCCACGCATAACCGATTTTACTAAGGCAGGTTTTAGCGTTTCTGAAGTTATTTGGTGAAAAGAAACTTGATGATGATACTGCTGAGAAAACTGCTCCATTATCGCTTCAAAAACGGCTCGGCCCTGTTCCCGATAATAAATGAAACTCAATTGTTCAGCGTAGCTACTTCCCCACACCACGCCAAGCAGCAGTAACAAAATTCGCATCCACTCGCCCTTTCAATAATCGCACTCTTTTAGTGTAGTTCAAAAGCACTAGCCTGAAGCTTTAGTGGATGCCCAAACCGAGAGCTCACAAACAGTTAAGCTGTTGAATATCGCTGAATATCGTCTACGCAGCGTGGTAGAGAGAGACCATTGCTGCGCTGCGCTTTAAGGCCTCACTCACTAACTTAGGCAGCTCATCAATGTCCAAGTTATCTAAGAGGTTTTTTAACTCTAAACCGAGTTCGGTATCGCCTTCAATTTGTAAACGTCGCTGAAAAAACAAGGTATCGGGATCTTCTTGGCGCCCCATCATTAAAACAAAGTCATTTAACTTACCACTGAAGCTTACATCCACTTGCGGAGCACTGGCATGCACCGACAGCTTTTCATCGTTATAGCTAATGTACCAACTTGCGCCTAAATCGCTCACCGACAGTTTTAGCCAACGCTGAGTAAGAAAATCCAAATCGCCATCTTCAATGGCTTCGGCAAAGCTAAGCGCTAGCGCTTTCTCTAAGGCCATCCCCTGAATTGGGAAAGGACAAAATTTTGCGGGAATGCTTAACAAGCGCGGCATTTCCTTTACCAAGGACTGTTTGAAACGAGTCAGCACGAAGAACCTCTTAAAATAGATAAACAAAGCTGATAAGTAACTAAGTTTACTCAAATTTGGCTAATACAAAGCTGCGCTGAGTCAATATCCCCCTTAACTAAGCCCAGTAAAATAGCCAAAAAACACATCAATGAGGGACACATGGAGTTACTCTGTCCAGCAGGGTCTTTACCTGCCGTTAAAGCCGCTGTCGACCATGGCGCTGATGCCATTTACATCGGCTTTAAAGATGCCACCAATGCTCGCCATTTTGCAGGTTTAAACTTCGATGGAAAAAAACTCGATAAGGCGGTCGATTATTTAAAGCAACATCAACGACAACTGCACATTGCTATCAATACCTTTGCTCACCCAGAACAACACCAGCTTTGGTACCAAGCCATAGATAGAGCCGTAGACATTGGTGCCGATGTGGTGATATTGGCCGATATAGCCCTGTTGGAATACGCCAAGCAACACCACCCCCAACTTACAGTGCATTTGTCGGTGCAAGCCTCTGCCACCAATGCCTCGGCGATTGCCTTTTATCAACGCAACTTTAATGTAAAGCGTGTGGTGTTGCCGCGAGTGCTATCGATGCATCAAGTAAAACAGTTGGCGCGCAGTTGTCCCGATATTGAGCTAGAAGTGTTTGCCTTTGGTAGCCTTTGTGTGATGGCCGAAGGGCGCTGCTATCTTTCCTCCTACCTAACCGGCGAGTCACCTAATACTGTAGGCGCTTGTTCTCCGGCTTCATTTGTTCGCTGGCAAGAAACCGAGCAAGGTCTGGAATCACGCCTTAACGATATTTTAATCGACCGCTATGGACCCGCAGAAACGGCCGGCTACCCCACCTTGTGCAAAGGGCGCTTTGAGGTAGACCAGCGGGTTTATCATGCCTTAGAAGAGCCAACCAGTCTCAATACACTGGAGTTATTACCCGAGTTATTTGCCGCTAATATTGCTGCGGTAAAAATTGAAGGACGGCAACGCAGCCCGGCTTATGTTGCTCAAGTCACTCAAGTGTGGCGCGAAGCCATCGACAGCTACCAACGAGACCCAAGCCACTACGCCGCGAAAAGCGAGTGGATGAGTCGCTTAGCAAAACTATCGGAAGGCAGCCAAACTACTTTGGGTGCGTATCACAAGGCATGGCAATAGGTAAATTATGAAGTATTCTCTTGGACCGATTTTATATTACTGGCCCACACAACAAATCGAAGAGTTTTATCACTTAGCTAAAGCCAGCAGTGCCGACATTATTTATATTGGCGAAACCGTTTGTAGTAAACGCCGCAACATGAAGGCCAACGACTGGATAGAGCTTGGCAAGCAGTTGTCACAGGCGGGCAAAGAAGTGGTAATTTCTACCATGGCCTTACTAGAAGCCCCCTCAGAAATCCGTAATCTAAAAAAGCTCATCGATAACGGTGACTTTCTTATTGAAGCTAACGATGTGAGTGCTATTGAAGAGGCTCACCAAGCCAAACTGCCTTTTGTTTGTGGCCCTGCGGTCAATGTGTACAACGCTTATGCGCTTAAGGTCTTATTGGACCAAGGCATGCAGCGCTGGGTTATGCCGGTAGAGCTATCGCGCGACTGGCTGAGAAAACTCAGCGGCGAATGCCATGAAATGAATATTAGAGAGCGTTTTGAAATAGAAGTATTTGCTTATGGCCACCTACCTTTGGCTTATTCGGCGCGCTGTTTTACCGCTCAGTCGGAAGGCAAAAGCAAAGATAATTGCGAAACCTGCTGCATCAACTATCCCAACGGGCGTGAAGTAAAAAGCCAAGAAGGTCAGCCCTTGTTCACCTTAAATGGCATTCAAACCATGTCGGGTGACTGTTATGACCTGATTAATGACCAACAAAGCATGAAAGGCTTGGTGGATATCGTGCGGATTAGCCCCTTGGGTGAGGAAAGCATTGAACACTTAGAGGCATTTCGAAAGAGAGCCAGTAGTGCTGAGCACTATCCCACTCCTGACACGGTGAATGGTTACTGGCACCAAATTGCTGGCATTCGCCAGCAAGATTAAAGCACTAAACTATGAGGACCGCTTATTGGTCCTCGTAGCGTTTTAACTCAAGTAGCGCTAAACGGTGCTCGACAAAATCATACACGTTATTAGCTAAAGACAGCTTAAAGTAACTTCTGGCCCGCTGATGTTCACCGTTTTGCTGGGCCAATTTAGCCAAGTAGAAATAGGCTTCACATAGCTGCTCGGCCAAAGTTTGGTTATCACTTGGCTGATCCATGGTGCTATTAATTAAGTCTTGAGGACTCAACTCTCCGACATACAAACGCGCAATGTTCCAAGCCCAATCTTCATTCTGATAGCTAGCGATGGCCGCTTGTAATTGACTTTGCGCTTCCGCTGAATTTGCCTCAGTCTGAATCAAATAACGCCAAATCACTCGGTAAGGATCGTTAGGCGCTTCTGCCGCATACTTATCAACATCAATTACCGCCAGCTCGGGCTTATTGGCATAACTCAGGGCAATACCACGGTAAAAATAAGCAAAGCTATAATCTGGTGCTAGCTCTAGAGCCGAATCAAAGGCCTCAAAAGCACTGTCAAATTCTTCCGCTAATACGAAGTAAATACCCAAGAAATTATAAGCTTCAACAAAATCGGGTTTCATCTGAATCGCCCGATTAAAATCAAACCGCGCTAAGGCACGTAAACCGACTCGATCAAACACAATGCCTCGCTCGTAATAAAGCTGAGCCATTTGTTGCTGATTATATTCCCCTGAATTGAGCATTTGCCCTAGTCGGGCCAAAGCGACTTCTGATTGGTAATTGACTTGCAGAGGCTGGGCTAATACCACCGTTTGCGGGGCTTGATTTGAAGTGCTAGCACAAGCGCTAAGGTAAGCAACCGTTACCAACATGCATCCCGTGCGCAAGGCTTTTTTTAACATATCACTTCCACTTTAAAATTAGCTAAAGGCTGGAAAATTCAACCCATCCAGCCTGTTATCTGTTTACCCTAGCAAGAGAGCTCAACAAGGGAAACCCAAACTTTCTATTATTTACACATTTATTATTGTGTATCTAAGACCTCAAAAGACTTCACCAAATCATCCAGGGCTTTAATTTGGGCAAGGAAAGGTTCAAGTTTGGCTAAGGCCAAAGCGCTAGGGCCGTCACAACGCGCATTATCTGGGTCTGGATGAGCTTCTAGGAACAAGCCCGCCAAGCTGGTTGCCATACCCGCTTTAGCTAGTTCAGCCACTTGCTCACGGCGCCCACCTGAAGCTGCACCTAAAGGATCGCGACATTGCAGTGAGTGAGTCACATCAAAAATCACCGGCGCGCCATTACTGACTTTTTTCATGGTGCCAAAACCTAGGGTATCCACCACTAAGTTATCGTAGCCAAAGTTACTGCCACGCTCACATAAAATCACTTGAGTATTACCACACTCGGCAAACTTATCAACAATGTTGCCCATTTGCGAAGGACTTAAAAACTGCGGTTTTTTAACGTTAATGACCGCGCCAGTTTTGGCCATGGCTTCCACTAAATCGGTTTGACGAGCCAAGAAAGCCGGCAACTGGATAACGTCAGCGACTTCCGCCACCGGAGCGGCTTGCGCCACTTCGTGCACGTCGGTAATCACCGGAATAGAAAACTGCTGTTTTATTTCTTCCAATAAACGTAAGCCTTGTTCCATACCTGGACCACGGTAAGAATGGATAGAAGAACGGTTGGCTTTGTCGAAGGACGCCTTAAATACATAAGGAATACCCAGCTTATTGGTGACTTCAACAAAATGTTCCGCAATACGCATCGCCAAATCACGCGACTCTAATACGTTCATTCCGGCAAACAAGGTGAATGGCGCGTCGTTCGCGACCTTAATCGAGCCGATATTTACGGTTTTTTGCTGCATGCTATTCCTCTCAATGTAATATGGCAGGCTGCGAATCCATGGAATGGATTTGCACCTTCAGTATCTTCGATAAGGGGTCATCGGGACACTGCTCAATAAAATATTCAAAATCGTTGATTGCCACGTTAGTGCAATCTAACTGTTGATAGATAAACCCTCGGTCACGCATCTCATGCGGATCGCCCGGCTTTAAGCGTAGTAAGACTTGAGAAACACTCAAAGCCATCTCAAAATTATCTTCTCGTAGGCACATGCGTTTTAACTCACCTAACCAACGCTCGGTCACTTTAGCCGAGGCCAGCGGCGTTAAATCACGCTCATTCAGGCGCGCCAAATCGCCTTTAAAACCGCGGTGAATCACTTCAAGCTCTGCCACAGTTTTAGGCTCACCGGCAAAAGCATCAAAATAAACTGTTTGCTCAGCCAATTGAAAGGCCAACATAGTTTGTGCCGGAAAACGAAGAATCTGGCATTCAATATCAAGCTTACGAGCAAAATAATGTAATAACAGAGCTAAGCTGGTGGCATTGCCACTACGACGGTGTAAGACCTCGCCAATCAATAAGTTTTGACTGTGATAATAGGCTTGCCAATCACCACTAAAACTTAAGTCCTTATAAAATAAATTTTTTAACTGTTCGAAGCGCCCAGCAGGCGTTTCCTCTAGAGGATTCAGTTTAAGCCAATCCAACCATAGCCGATGCAAATCTTTACGTACCGCTAAGGTCGATTGCCCAGAGATTTCTTCTTCAAAACTTAAAATACGAAAAATCACTCTAGTCCTATCCTTTCGTCTTGTATTAATCACGCTCACCGTTGCTGACATAACGACCACCACTGACTCGGTCCAAGCCAGCGTAATCTTGCTCGGTAAATACTTCGCTATAACCGGCTGCGAGCAAACAGGCTTGCACCGCCTGCTTTTGATCATAACCATGTTCAAACATTAGCCAGCCACCGGGTTTTAAGTAATCTGGGGCTTGTTGAATAATCTCTTGTATGTCCGCTAAACCATGTTGCTCTGCGGTTAAAGCAGAGCTTGGTTCAAAACGCACATCGCCTTGTACCAAATGCGGATCTTCGGTATCGATATAAGGCGGGTTACTCAATATAAAATCAAAGCGCTCACCCATGAAGGGAGCAAACCATGAGCCTTGCTTAAAACAAACTTGCTCCAAACCGAGCTTTTGCGCGTTATGTTGTGCTAAAGCCAAGGCGTCTTCACGCAGCTCACTGGCGCTAATTTGCGCCAGGGGAAGCTCACTGGCTAAAGCTAAGGCGATGGCTCCGCTACCGGTTCCTAAATCCACTATTTTAGTATCGGCATGGTTCTTGGCTTTCTTTAGACAAAGCTCCACCAATACTTCGGTATCTGGGCGCGGGATCAAGGTAGCGGGAGATACACTTAGACTTAATGACCAAAACTCGCGCTCACCTACAATGTAGGCAACGGGCTCACCTTGCTCGCGTTGGTTTAACCACGTTTGGTATTGTTGCCATTGCTGCGGGCTTAGCTGGCGCTCAGGCCAAGTGAGCAAATAGGCGGTGTCGCAAGCCAACACGTATTGCAACATCACCCTCGCATCCAGCTTGGGTGATTCGCCACCGGCTAAGCGCTCGCTCGCCCATTGCAGTGCTTCACCAATGCTAGGCAATTTAGCCTTCACTCTCGGCTAGCGCGGCCAATTGGTCGGCCTGATATTCTTGTAAGATAGGATCGAGCAGTGCTAACAAATCACCTTCTAAAATATCGTTTAAACGATATAAGGTTAAATTGATACGGTGGTCGCTCACTCGCCCTTGTGGGTAGTTGTAAGTACGGATCCGCTCACTGCGATCACCACTGGCCACTAACTCGCGACGCATCGAGGTTTCTTCTGCGCGACGTTTTTCATCTTCTGCAGCTTGCAAACGAGCCGACAATACCGACATTGCCTTGGCACGGTTTTTATGTTGCGAACGCTCTTCTTGACATTCCACTACCACACCAGTTGGAATGTGGGTAATTCGGATCGCCGAATCAGTTTTGTTCACGTGCTGACCACCAGCACCAGAGGCACGGAAGGTATCTACCCGTAAATCGTTAGGATTAATCTCAATTTGCTCGGCTTCAGGGATCTCTGGCATCACCGCCACGGTGCAGGCCGAGGTATGAATACGCCCTTGTGATTCTGTTTCAGGTACTCGTTGTACACGGTGACCGCCTGACTCAAACTTCATTAAGCGGTACACATCTTCGCCATCAATTTTAGCAATCAGCTCTTTGTAGCCACCTTGCTCACTTTCGTTACACGACATAATCGTCATGCGCCAACCTTGGCTTTCAGAAAACTTGCTGTACATACGGAACAAGTTGCCGGCGAAAATTGCCGCTTCATCACCGCCAGCTCCAGCGCGAATTTCCAAGAATACGCTACGTGAGTCGTTAGGGTCACGGGGCAAAAGCAATAGCTGTAATTCTTCAGACAACTTTTCCATGCTGGCCTGAGCTTCTTCTACTTCTAGCTCGGCCATTTCGCGCATTTCAGGGTCGTCGTCTTGCAACATTTCGTTAGCCGACTCGAGATTTTCTTGCGCCTGCTGATAAGCGGTAAAACAGTTCACAACTTCTTCAAGCTGAGAATATTCTTTGGTTAGGCCGCGAAATTTATCTTGATCAGAAATAATTTCTGGTTCACCGAGTAACACTTGCACTTCTTGATAACGCTCTTGCAAGGTTTCAAGTTTGGATAAAATAGACGCTTTCATGCTTTCTCTCTTTAACTGCAATACTCCGTCGGCTTAACACTTAGCAACGAAACATTGACCTCAAATTTGCTTACTTTCTTAGGCCAATGGCCTCTCGTATTACCGCCAGCTCTTCCAGTCGACCATCACGGCCAGCCTTATTAATTGCCTCAGTTGGCGCATGGATAAGTTTATTGGTTAATTGAAACGCGGTTTCGCGAACAACCGTTGCGGGATCTTTGCCGTTGGCTAGGGCTTCCAAGGCTTTTTCTACTGCAGCATCACGCACTCGTTCACTATGGCTACGATAATCACGAATAGTAGTTACCGACTCCAAAGAGCGCAGCCAAGCCATAAAATCTTCACTATGTTGGTTAACAATAAATTCCGCTTGCTCTGCCGCCTCGCGGCGAGACGCCATATTTTGCTCAACAATGCCTTGTAAGTCATCAACACTGTATAAGTAGGCGTCACGCAATTCACCTACTTGCTCTTCAATATCTCGCGGCACCGCAATGTCCACCAAAAACATCGGTTGGAAACGACGTTTTTTCAAGGCGCTTTCCACCATGCCCTTACCAATAATAGGCAAAGGACTAGCTGTTGAACTAATCACAATATCGGATTGCGGCAAATGCTCAGGAATTTCATTCAGAGTTATAGCTTCAGCACCAAAGCGGCTAGCCAAGTTTTTTGCACGCGACACCGTGCGGTTAGCCACAGTCATTTTTTGCACGCCTTGATCGGCTAAATGCTTAGCCACCAAGTCGATGGTTTCGCCAGCACCAACCAGTAATACTGAGGATTGACGTAAATCATCAAAGATTTGTTTGGCCAAACTTACCGCCGCAAAGGCCACAGATACGGCATTCACTCCAATATCGGTATCGGTTCGTACTTGCTTGGCCACCGAAAAAGCCCGCTGGAAGAAACGTTCTAAAACACTGCCCACCGAGCCCGCTTCACGCGATTCGGTATAGGCCTGCTTAATTTGACCAAGAATTTGTGGCTCACCTAAAATCAGCGAGTCCAAGCCACTGGCCACCCGCATTAAATGCGCAACCGCTTGTTGCTGCTGATACTGATAAAGACTCGGCCTTAATTCCTGCTCAGGCAGATTTTTGTAGTCGACCAGCCATTGCACCACTTTCTCTACATCGGTATCACCCAAATTACAATACAGCTCGGTACGGTTACAGGTAGACACGATCACCATTTCCACGCCGAGCTTATTGCTGGCGTCAGTTAAGGCTTGGTTGACCTGCTCTGGACTAAACGCGACTTTTTCACGCAACCCAAGGGGAGCCGATTTATGATTAATACCTAGGACTTGCAGACTCATCTTAGTGGGGCTTTGTTGCGCCTTTTCCTACCAGTGGAGTAAAAACGCAAATTGTACGGGAATATCCGGCTAAATAAAAGAAACAGCACCGCTATGCAGCGCCTAATTAGCTAAAATTCAGCCAGCTAAACAACACATCTTTTCTTTTTAGCAATTTACACCCACTACCCTGAACTTTTATACTGCTGCAAAAAAGTGGAGGCCCTGTGCGCCAACTCCTTTGTTTATTGATTTTAATTGCAGGTCTTAGTGCTTGTAGTTCACAGCCGCCCATCACCACCGCAGATAGCGAATGGGAGCAGCATCTGAGCCAGTTACAGCAACTGGAGCATTGGCAGCTGAATGGGAAAATTGCCTTTATTAACCAGCAATCGCGTCAAGCTGCCAACTTATTTTGGCGCCAAGATGGTGAGAACAGCCTACTTCGCATTAATGGCCCGCTGGGTTTACAAGGCGTAGAGTTGCATTACCAACCCGGCCAAGTATGGGTAAAAACCAAAGACGAAGAATATCGCGGAAACGACGCCCAACAGCTTATCTATAGGCTTACCGGCTGGCAGGTTCCGGTAGAACAGTTACCCGCTTGGCTACTGGGCATACCTAGCCAAAATGATTATCAGCTAAATGCCCAGCACCGCTTAGCCAGCTTTACCAGCGCCGAGCAATGGCAAATTAACTATCTGAACTACGCACAATATGGCAACTACACGCTGCCACGCCAGCTAGAACTCAACTCCGCCGACAATCGTTTAAAACTTAATATTCACCAATGGCAAATCGATGACTCAAGCAACCCTTAGTGGCCCTTGGCTTGCTCCGGCTAAACTCAATCTATTTCTTTATGTCACAGGAAGACGCGCCGACGGCTACCATGACTTACAAACCTTGTTTCAATTTATCGACTGCTGCGACCAACTGTATTTTGCGCTAAACCCAACAGGCGCTATTCGTTTAAATAGTGATTTAGACTTTCCTGCCGAAGATAACCTAGTAGTAAAGGCCGCCCGTTTACTGCAGCAACATTGCGATATAAAACAAGGGGTAAGCATCACTCTAGACAAGCGATTACCGATGGGCGGAGGCATTGGTGGGGGCTCGTCTAATGCCGCTACTACCTTGCTGGTATTAAATCAGCTTTGGCAGTGTCAACTTAATCTCGAACAATTAGCCGCTCTGGGTTTGCAACTTGGCGCAGACCTGCCTATTTTTATCCATGGCCATAGTGCTTTCGCTGAAGGTGTGGGTGAGCAGTTGCAGAACGTTGACCCCGAAGAAAAGTGGTATCTAGTACTGCACCCTGACGTGCATGTTTCAACACCCAGCGTATTTCAGCATCCAAAACTACCGCGTAATACGCCAAAACGTAGTTGGAATGAGCTAAAAAGCAGTGACTGGCACAACGATTGCCAAGAAATTGTGGCGAAAGTTTATCCGGAGGTTGCACAAGCTCTTGGCTGGTTGTTAGAATACGCGCCGTCGAGAATGACCGGAACCGGAAGTTGTGTTTTTGCCGCTTTCGACACGGAGCGTGAAGCCCTTGCCGTGCTAAATAAACGCCCCAAAAATCTTACAGGTTTTGTGTGTAAATCCTGTAATCAGTCGCCGCTTCATCAGCAACTGAATCAAATCAAAAACATACAATAACACCGCTGGCAATTAGGCAATAAATGCTTAATTGCTTAACCAATGTAATGCTCTTTTGACCCGATAAATCTGAGGTTTCCATCGTGCCAGACATGAAACTCTTCGCCGGTAACGCCACGCCAGAACTTGCCCAGCGTATTGCTGACCGCCTATATACCACCCTTGGTGATATTTCAGTAGGTAGATTCAGCGATGGCGAAATTAGTGTACAAATCAACGAAAACGTTCGTGGTGGAGACATCTTTGTTGTCCAATCCACTTGTGCGCCAACTAATGATAATGTCATGGAACTTATCGTTATGGTTGATGCTCTACGTCGTGCCTCTGCGGGTCGTATTACTGCGGTAATCCCCTACTTTGGTTATGCGCGTCAAGACCGTCGTCCTCGTAGTGCTCGGGTGCCTATTACCGCTAAAGTTGTCGCCGACTTCTTATCTAGCGTAGGTGTAGACCGTGTGCTAACCGTTGACCTACACGCTGAACAAATTCAAGGTTTCTTCGATGTTCCAGTAGACAATGCCTTTGGTAGTCCAGTACTACTACAAGATATGTTGGACAAAAACCTAGAATCTCCAGTGGTAGTTTCACCCGACATTGGTGGTGTGGTTCGTGCTCGCGCAGTAGCTAAAATGCTTAACGACAGCGATTTAGCCATTATCGACAAACGTCGCCCTCGCGCTAACGTTGCTCAAGTCATGAATATTATTGGTGACGTAGATGGCCGTGACTGCATCATGGTTGATGACATGATCGATACCGGCGGTACTTTGTGTCAAGCAGCTGCCGCGTTAAAAGCCAAAGGCGCAAAACGTGTATTTGCCTACGCGACTCACCCAGTATTCTCGGGCAATGCGGCCAGCAACATCACTGAATCAGCACTAGACGAAGTGATTATTACCGACTCTATTCCACTAAGCGAAGAAATGGCCAAAGTAGAAAAAGTTCGCCAGCTTTCTTTAGCGCCAATGTTGGCCGAAGCCATTCGCCGCGTGAGCAACGAAGAGTCAATCTCTGCGATGTTCTAATATTGGCCGCTTGAGTCAATAACGCCAAAAAGCGAACCATCTGGTTCGCTTTTTGGCTTGCAAGGCTTGCCTAAAATGCCTTAAATTTGAGGCTTTTGGCACAATCGTTGAGCTAACAAACGTTTGCCCCCAAGAGTGTTTGGTTGTTTATTTTTGGGGCTGTTGGTGATGATTTTGTGCTGACGGTGGCGCTTTAGGTTTTATAGATCAAAAGCTTTCGCCTGCGGCGATATACTTTTCTTTGCTGGCCAAAGAAAAGTATACAAAAGAAAGGCCACCCGCATCTTCTTAGCTCCTCCGTTGCTCACTCACAAGGGCGTTGAAGTAACTCGCTACGCTCAAACAGACTTCAACTTTAATCCCTTGTTCACTTGCGCTACTCGGCGAAGATGATGGGGATAGATTCTGTTAGTTACTCAATCGATTTAGGCTTCTCAAGGCTCTGTTAGTTTAAAACTCAATGGCTTCACTGTAGGCAAAGACTCAAGGTTTGTGCTTTTTAATCCCTTCATTATCGCCGAGCAGCGCCGGTAACAAGCGGTGAAGCCGAGCACTGTTTGAGCGTAGCGAGTTGCGCAGGCGCGCTTGGAAACAAGTCGCGCAGGATGAAGATAATGCAGGGCGAGCTTTCTTTTTGCTTCGTTTTTCTTTTCTCGCAAAAGAAAAATGACGTCGCCGTAGGCGAAAGCTTTTCTTTGCTGCCTAAGGCTGGTGGTATAAAAGAAAAATCACAATGGCTATGTTCCCATTAACTGTTGTTGAATGTGGAACAGCCTGTTTTCGTTAAGGTTTTCTGGTGTATCCATATATCTAAACCAACCAAGGTAATGGTGGAGATATTTTGTGGCTACGCCATGAAATCGTTTTATCCAAAGTTTCAAACGGCTGTGGTACGCATTAACATTTTGAATGTGAAAGACTTTATCTATCACCTTAATGCCGCCAGCCATGTCTAACCGTTTGTGGATTAAGTCATTTTTTTCTGACAGCGCTATATAGGACTTATAGCCATCGCTACACAACACGCTGTCTTTTTCCAGCTTACCAACCAACTCTTTGTGTAGAGTTTCGGTTGTTACATCAGGCAAAATCGCTTCATAGGTGTTTTTGGCTCTGTCTCTGACAGTCAAAACAGGAACCCAATCTTCCTTAGAACGTCCCCGTTTTTGAGCCTTCATTCCTCGTTTATGAGGAGGACGACTCAACTTCTTTGCCCCTTTTTCTGAATACGGGAACAGGGTTTCGTCTGCTTCAATAATGCCTTCAAGCCTGCTGGCTTTTAGCGTTGAAGGTAAAGCCAGAAAACGATGTCGCCATCTGAATGATGTTTTCAGGTTAATCCCACACTCTTTGGCACATTCACGCAACACTTTGCTATCGAGCATACACCGTATGTAATCCAGCCAAAGCTCTTTGTATCTGAGCCTGGCTAGCGGAGTCGCCGTTGTTGCTACAAAGGTTTTACCGCAGTTTTTACAGCGATATCGCTGCATCTTATTTACTTTGCCGTGTCGATTAATCAATGAGCTATGACAGTGTGGACATTCTGGTTTTTCAACCATCCGTTCTTCTAACTCTGATATCAACTGTGAGGTACTATCCGTACCTTTCAGCCACTTCTCTATATAACGAACTTGGCTATCTGTTAGGTTCTCAAGTTCAGTCATCAACTTAGTAAATTGCGCAGGAATCATAAGTAACCCCTCGATAACTGGATCTATATACAGTTTAGCAACAATTTACGGGAACATAGCCATCACAATTAATCCTGCTGTGCTCAAACAGACTTCAACTTTAATCTCTTGTTCACTTGCGCTACTCAGCGAAGATGAAGGGGATTTAAAAGCGCAATCTTGATTATTGTGGGTGTGAAATGTTTTTGCTCCATTGTGTATTAGGCAGTTGGTCCAATAACACCCTGAATACCCGACTTCATGAGGAAAACTGAACGTTTAGGGCTTGCGCAGATTTTCACTGTGATTATACACAGCCACAACATTTCTCAAGCTGCCTTTGTCAAAACGGTCTATAGAATTTGAACATTGACTATTGATAAAATTAAAAGAAAACATCAAAGTAGACAATAAGTTAAAGAGAGAGCACGAACAGCCTGGTGACCTTGCGCAAGGTCACACTTTCTGTGATAGGACGCGTGCTCATTGAATGGGATAGGAAGCACGTGCTTCCTACTTAGCGTTAGTTTCTCACCATGCCATTGGAGACAAAATGGATTTAGATATTAGTGTAAGTGACTTTGCTCTATGGATTTCTGAGATTCTTAGGTTTGACCTAGAAGAAGCTGAAGATTCATTTATATATAAACCTAGGTTTGGATCGTTAGAAAACACAACGCTTACGTTAACAAAAGAAAAGCTAGAAGGTGAGATCGACTCTTTAAGATCCTACAATGAAACATCAGAGACAGTGTTATCTGACGACAAGTCCTATGAGATATTGGTTCGAGAGGAAGGTCATTTTCACAGATTCTTGCCTAGAAGCAGAGGAGACGACGTTGTTTTAGAAGTAAGTGACCCTGAGAATAAAATTACGTACACGTTAGGGCGACCTTCTAACCAATTCTCTCTCTACTTGATTAAAAATGCAGCGCAATACGGCGAACCTAGGGCGCTATCTCGACCAACAATGCCTGGTTCAATTATGAGAAGAGTTCTAGAGGAGCAACCTTGCGTACTAGAACTTGTAAAGAAATTTATAGCTGGTCGCCTTACTCTAAAGCTCGTTTCAGAAACTAAGAAAAGTGTATCTGAATTTGATAAGTTCTCATCAGCATTTCTTTTTAATATAACGTACAACACTGATACGTCTTTAGTGCAGCAGAGGGATTTTGATGAGCTGCTAAGAACTGGCCGAATTACTCGCTCTCGAAGGTCAAGCCTTGACGAAATAGACCCGCCAAGAAGAACTTATATCCCCGATTTAATCCACCATTACCAGCTAGCGGTTGGCACCGAAAATCCGATGCTGGAGTATATTTCGTATTACCACATCGTGGAGCACTTTTTCGAATCAATTTTCAATGAAGCTCTAGTGGAAAAAGTTAGGAATACGATTACTCACCCAGATTTTTCGTATAAGAGAAAAAAAGATATATCGTCTCTAATAAAAGATATTGGTAAGTCCATAAAAATGCGAGACGACAGCATGACCTTTAGTGAGCAAGAAGGCCTGAGACTGACGCTTGCTAAATATGTGGATTTAACTGATTTGAAACAAAAGCTTAACGATTATGACGACACTCTAGTTACATACTATAAAACATCACCTGTTTCCTTCTCCTCGGCGCCGGTCGTTGACTTGGTAGGAGATGATGAAGAGCTAATTTTTAAAAATTTAGCTGGTAGAATTTACAAGAACAGAAATTCTATAGTTCATAGTAAAGAGTCAGAAAAGTCCAAATATACACCGTTTCGTGACGATAAGACTTTAGTAAAAGACGTGCCTTTAATCAGATTTATTTCTGAGCAAGTTATTTTTGCAACGTCTAGTGTTTCATGAAACTAATCGGGTAGCCGGAGGTATCTAGCCTCCAGCCCCCACAACACCCTGCATGCGGCTCCGCACAGGCGTTTCACTTAGCATGGTGAAGCGCTATCCATCCATCTCGAAGTGCAAACAATCCCTGAAATTTTAGCTAAGCATTCGACAATACTTGTTGGCTCCCCGCTGTTTTTGAACATCGAAATGGACCTTTACTAGAGATACCACACGCAACTGCGTCTTAATCCAGTGATCTAGATCTACGCACAGTTGATAGCAGTAAAGTTAATAACCACGCTTTTTTATTGGCTTTCAAAAAACGTCAATGGTAGAATGCCGCGCCTTTTGAATTGCGCTGTGGCTATTTTAGTCAACAAACACAATCAATATGGTACTGGTTAGGGTTTGGTCGCGAAACCTTAGCCTCATTTTATTATTTGGAGAAATACAAATGTCTAACATTACCATCGACGCTGAACTGCGTAGCGATTTAGGGAAAGGTGCGAGCCGCCGCCTACGTCACGCAGAAAAAGTTCCTGCTATCGTTTACGGTGCTGGTGAAGCCCCTGTTTCAATCACTCTAGAGCAACGTCACGTGATGAAAGCTCAAGAAGCTGAAGCATTTTACTCAAGCATTATTACTTTAAATATTGCTGGTAAAGCAGTAGACGTACTAGTAAAAGACATGCAGCGTCATGCTTACAAGCCACGTGTTCAACACATTGACTTCCAACGTGTTGATAACTCAGCCACCATCACTAAAGCTGTACCTCTTCACTTCTTGAACGAAGATAGCGCAGAAGCGGTTAAGAATGGTGGTAAAGTACACCACTTGGCTACTGAGATCGAAGTTAGCTGTCTAGCTAAAGATCTTCCAGAATTCGTTGAAGTAGACGTAGCAAACCTTGAGCTTGGTGCATCTCTACACATTTCTGACATCGTTCTTCCTGCTGGCGTTAGCTCTGTTGAGTTAGCTAAAGGCGAAGCACACGACCAAGCGGTAGTATCTATTACTGCTCCTAAAGGTGCTGAAGAAGGCGATTCTGCTGAAGAAGAAGCAACTGAAGAATAGTGTCAAACGATATTCGTTTACTCGTGGGCCTGGGAAATCCAGGCCCCGAATATGCCGCTACCCGCCACAATGCAGGTGCATGGCTAGTCACACAACTAGCTAACAATCATCACGTCCAATTAAAGCCCGAAAGTAAACACTTTGGATTAACCGGCCGCATTCAGTTAGCTGGCCAAGAAATGCGTTTACTGATCCCCACAACTTATATGAACCTCAGCGGTAAAGCTGTTGCTTCATTAGCCAAATTCTACCGTATTGAGCTGGAACAAATCATGGTTGCCCATGATGAGCTTGATTTACCGCCGGGCGTTGCCCGTTTCAAAAAAGGCGGTGGGCATGGCGGACACAACGGGCTGCGCGATATCATTAGCAAATTTGGTAACAGCAAAGATTTTTATCGCTTACGAATTGGTATTGGCCACCCTGGTCATAAAGACCGGGTATCGGGTTATGTCTTAGGCAAAGCCCCTAAGAGCGACCAAGCGCTAATAGATGACGCCATTGATGAAGCGGTACGCAGTACCGATATTTTGCTTAAAGACGGTTTAAGCAAAGCAATGAATCGATTACATAGTTACAAAGCGGGCTAAGCCCCTTAAACACACAAATAGGTATTATTATGGGATTTAAATGTGGCATCGTTGGTTTGCCAAACGTAGGCAAGTCGACTCTATTTAACGCTCTGACTCAAGCCGGCATTGAAGCTGCTAACTTTCCATTTTGTACTATTGAGCCTAATACTGGCGTAGTACCCGTACCTGACGAGCGCTTAGATGCTCTCGCCGAAATTGTAAATCCGCAGCGTGTACTCCCCACCACCATGGAGTTTGTAGACATTGCAGGCTTAGTCGCTGGCGCATCTAAAGGTGAAGGTTTGGGTAACAAATTTTTGGCCAACATCCGCGAAACCGACGCCATTGGCCATGTGGTTCGCTGTTTTGAAAATGACAACATCGTGCATGTTGCCGGCAAAGTTGACCCCGCTAACGATATCGACACCATCAATACCGAGCTGGCCCTAGCCGATTTAGATAGCTGTGAAAAAGCCCAGATCCGCGTGGCTAAAAAAGCCAAGGGTGGCGATAAAGACGCAAAATTCGAATTAGAAGTATTAGCCAAGGTGCAAGCTCACCTAGAGGCTGACCACATGCTACGCAGTTTAGACCTAAGCAAGGAAGAAAAAGCCGCCATTGCTTACATGAACTTTTTAACTGCCAAGCCGACCATGTACATTGCTAACGTCAATGATGATGGTTTTGAGAACAACCCCTACTTAGATATCGTGAATGAAATTGCTGCAGCAGAAAACGCGGTGGTAGTAGCGGTTTGTGCTGAAATTGAAGGTGAAATTGCCGAACTAGACGCCGAAGAAAAAGCCGAGTTTATGGAAGAAATGGGCTTAGAAGAGCCTGGCCTAAACCGCGTAATTCGTGCCGGCTATGAACTATTAAACCTACAAACTTACTTTACCGCAGGGGTAAAAGAAGTTCGCGCTTGGACCATTCCAGTTGGTGCCACAGGGCCACAGGCTGCAGGTAAAATCCACACCGACTTTGAAAAAGGTTATATTCGCGCCGAAGTAGTGGGCTATGATGACTACATCCAATACCGAGGTGAAACTGGCGCTAAAGGTGCCGGTAAATGGCGCCAAGAAGGTAAAACTTATGTGGTGAACGATGGTGATGTGATTCACTTCTTATTCAACGTCTAAATTCAAAAAAAACCAACCTTCGGGTTGGTTTTTTTATAGCCAATTAAACTGCGCGCGATGTTTTTGTCTCGCTATAAACCAAATTCATTCTATTTATTCACCGCTTTGCCCTTCCTCGTTTGCCAAGGTCACACGTTCAACAGCAAGCGGCACTGCTTAAAATAGCAACAAGTTTTGCGCCAAATGTCGATATTGAACAGAAAGCAAACAGTTAAATTGAGCAAACAGACAGCATCACGTACACAAACTGCGCAAACAAACTTTTTTGCGGATTTTTGACAAAAAAACGGTTGACGCTGTTAGGTCTCATCAGCATAATACGCCCCGTTCTCGACACAAAGCGTCGGAAACACAAGGCTATGTAGCTCAGCTGGTTAGAGCACAGCACTCATAATGCTGGGGTCGCAGGTTCAAGTCCCGCCATAGCCACCATTACTGTATACTGCTAAAGTTACAGTAAGAAATTTGCGGAAGTGGCGGAATTGGTAGACGCGCTAGATTTAGGTTCTAGTATCGCAAGGTGTGAGAGTTCAAGTCTCTCCTTCCGCACCATTCTTCTTAAACGAAGAAACCAATAGTAAGACCCTGCAGGGATATCGCCAAGCGGTAAGGCAGCGGCTTTTGATGCCGCCATTCGTTGGTTCAAATCCAGCTATCCCTGCCATTTTCTAAGGCTTGAGTTTTTAACTTGAGTTAGCAACAAGAACCCAAGTTCTATGTTGCCAGTCTAAGTGAAAGCTTAGAGTCGCGAGACAAGGTTTCGCAGTAAAGTTTCTGCAGGGATATCGCCAAGCGGTAAGGCAGCGGCTTTTGATGCCGCCATTCGTTGGTTCAAATCCAGCTATCCCTGCCACTTTTATTGTGGCTAGTGACAACACTAGGCGACGGTAAATATTTAGGGCTTTGAGCCCAGGTAAGACAGTAGTACTATGTCGAAGACTAGCAACTGCTTCCACTGCCGATAAATTTGTAGGTTCGTGAGAATGTACAGATGGCTATGTAGCTCAGCTGGTTAGAGCACAGCACTCATAATGCTGGGGTCGCAGGTTCAAGTCCCGCCATAGCCACCATTAGTTTTACAGTAATTTCGTGCGGAAGTGGCGGAATTGGTAGACGCGCTAGATTTAGGTTCTAGTATCGCAAGGTGTGAGAGTTCAAGTCTCTCCTTCCGCACCATTCTTCTTTTGGAAGAATCCAATTCAAAAAGTTTTGTAGGGATATCGCCAAGCGGTAAGGCAGCGGCTTTTGATGCCGCCATTCGTTGGTTCAAATCCAGCTATCCCTGCCACATTAAAAGGCCTGCTTTTCAGCAGGCCTTTTTCTTTTGTTCACTCTACTTAACAACACCAACTAAGCTCAGCTAGTTTTAGCCTTCGTTAATTAGCTTACTACAGCCAATAGGCTCTCGCGCACTACACTGCCCTCTTGTTTATTGCCCTTATTGCGCAGCACAAACAAAAAAGCCAGCGCAAGATTAACACTGGCTAAGGAGTAGGCATCAACTTACAGAGGGCCTTATTGAAGCTCTCCCAGTGCATACTTAAGCGTCCAATCTTTTACCGGCCCACTGCTAGCCAAAGCTTTAATCGCTAGCTTACGTAAACCCGCCAAAGGAGCAAACGAATTAGAAAACAACAAATAAAACACATCCATGCCGGTTTGCATGGCTAAGTTATCGGGTTTGCGGCGCACTTCAAAACGGCGTAAGGCTTGGTCTAGGCGCTCAAAGTCGCAGGCTTCGAGCTGTTCAAGCAAACATTTCACGTCGCGATAACCAAGATTAACGCCCTGCCCCGCTAAGGGGTTAATGGTATGCGCCGCATCACCGATTACTACTGCACTGTGCTTGAGGTAGCGATTAACGTGGCGACGCGTGAGCGGAAAGCTAGCGCTCGATAAGATGTCAAAATCACCTGGCAGAACTGGAAATTCCGCGACAATGCGCTGTTTTAGTTGCACGGGATTTAACTGTTTTAATGCGCGGATTGTGGCTTTACTGTCGTACCAAATAAGCGCTGCATGCTGTCCAGCTAAAGGCAATAGAGCCCGAGGGCCAGTGGGATAAAACTGTTGCCAAGTGGTGGTTTGCTGGGGTGCATCAAGCTTAACATTTATTGCAAAACAATCTTGGCGATAATCCCAAGCACTGATACCCAAACCCAATTGCTGGCGCATCGAAGAATTAGCCCCATCGGCCACAACCATTAAACGCGCCTCGATCTGCTGCTCGTCTAACTGTAGTTGCACGCCTTGCGCATCGTTTTTCAGTAATTGAGTTTGGCTGACAATTCTGCGCACCACGCCCGCCTGCTGATTAGCCTGCCATAAACCTAGCTGAATCAGACGGTTTTCCACCATAAAGCCTAGCTGCGGTAAATCCAGCTGAGCGGCATCAAAAATTAATTTATCTTGAGGATCTTCCCACACCTGTAACTGCCGATAGGGACACAAGCGCATCGCCTCAATCGCTGGCCAAGCCTGTAAATCTGTTAATAAGTTAACACTGCTTTGACTGATCGCACTTACTCGTAAGTCTATCGGCTGGCTGGCATCATAAGCGGCGGGTTGCTGACTTTCTAGCATCAATACCGAGCGCCCCTGCAAAGCTAAACCTTGGGCGCAGGCCGCACCTATCATGCCTCCACCAATCACCACTACATCAAATTTTTCCATGCTGATTCAATTCATTGTTACCGTTTTGTGCAGTTTAACCCGAAGCCAATCATGCTGGCGAATCTTGTGCTAATTATTTGCGGCCAAAATCAACTGGATGTTTTTTGCTCTTTTTCCACCAAACCCGCCGATTGTTACTAGTCAGGCCTACGATAAACCAGTAAAATACGCGTCCTTTTTTAACGATGTAATTAATGAGTAAAACGATGGGAAATAAGCTGCATATCAAAACTTGGGGCTGCCAAATGAACGAGTACGACTCCTCGAAAATGGCCGACCTTCTCGATGCGACCCATGGTTTTCAGCTAACCGAAGAAGCTGAAGAAGCTGACGTATTGCTATTGAATACCTGTTCTATTCGCGAAAAAGCCCAAGAGAAGGTATTCCATCAACTAGGTCGCTGGAAAACACTCAAACAAAAGAACCCCAAATTGGTGATTGGGGTTGGCGGCTGCGTGGCGTCTCAAGAAGGTAAAGCCATTCGCGAACGCGCGCCCTACGTAGATATTGTGTTTGGTCCACAAACCCTACACCGTTTGCCAGAAATGATTAAACAGGTGAAAGGTGGTGACAAATCAGTGGTTGACGTGAGCTTCCCTGAAATTGAAAAATTCGACCGTCTACCTGAACCTCGCGCCGAAGGTGCCACTGCCTTTGTTTCCATCATGGAAGGCTGCAGTAAATACTGTACCTTCTGTGTGGTGCCTTATACACGTGGCGAAGAAGTGAGTCGTCCGCTGGATGACGTATTATATGAAATTGCCTCATTAGCCGAGCAAGGCGTGCGTGAAGTTAACCTACTTGGGCAAAACGTAAACGCCTACCGTGGTTTAACTCACGACGACAACATTTGTAGCTTTGCCGAGCTACTGCGCTATGTGGCCAGCATTAATGGCATCGATCGGATCCGCTTTACCACCAGCCATCCCATCGAATTTACCGACGACATTATCGAGGTATATGCCGATACGCCAGAGTTGGTCAGCTTTTTACACTTACCTGTGCAAAGTGGCGCCGACCGCATTCTTAACCTGATGAAGCGTGGCCATACCGCCATCGAATACAAATCGATCATCCGTAAGTTACGCAAGGCTCGCCCTGACATTGAGATTAGTTCAGATTTCATTGTCGGCTACCCCGGTGAGACCGAGCAAGATTTTGCCGATACCATGAAGCTTATCGAGCAAGTGAATTTTGATATGAGCTTTAGCTTTGTTTACAGCGCTCGTCCGGGTACACCAGCAGCCGATTTGCCCGATGACGTAAGCGAAGAGCAAAAGAAACAACGTTTATACATTCTACAAGAACGGATTAACCAGCAAGCCATGCAGGTAAGTCGTCGTATGCTCGACACAGAGCAACGCATCTTAGTAGAAGGTCCCTCGAAGAAGAACCCAATGGAGCTACGCGGTAGAACCGAAAACAACCGCGTTGTTAACTTTGAAGGCGGTCATGAGCTTATCGGTCAGTTTGTTGATGTTAAAATCGTTGATGTATTTGCTCACTCATTACGTGGTGACTTGGTGCGCACCGAACAACAAATGCAGTTGCGTAATGAAGTAGCCCCTGCCACTATTATCGACAAAACAGATGGGCAAGCTGACCACTTAGGCGTGGCGAGCTTTACGCCTTAGTCGTATCTAACCCTTTTAAGGAGTGAGGCTGGCTCACTGTAGCCAGCCCCTAAAATACAATTTGAGTAATAAAATCAATTCTATTGAAATTCATTTAGAACCTGCTTCTAGTCCTCGCCTAGCCCAGCTATGTGGCCCCTTTGACGACAATTTAAAACAGTTAGAACGCCGTTTAGGGGTAGAAATTAGCTACCGCAACAACCACTTTCAAATCACTGGTCGCCATGGCATCTGCTTGATCGCCGCTAGCATCTTGCGCTCACTCTACGTAGAAACTGCGCCCTTAAAAGGCGGAGCGATTCCCGAGCTCAGCCCCGAAACCGTGCACTTGGCGATTCAAGAAAGCCATGTATTAGAGCAAGACGAAGAGACGCCTCAGCACTACGGCAAAGAGCTTAATATTAAGACTAAGCGTGGAGTAATTAAACCTCGCACCCCCAATCAAGCCGCTTATATTAGCAACATGCTAGGTCACGATGTCACCTTTGGTATTGGCCCAGCGGGTACCGGTAAAACCTATTTAGCCGTGGCTTGTGCGGTAGATGCACTAGAGCGCCAAGAAGTGCGCCGTATTTTGCTCACCCGTCCGGCGGTGGAAGCCGGCGAAAAGCTAGGCTTTTTACCTGGTGATTTAAGCCAAAAAGTAGACCCTTACTTGCGCCCACTTTACGATGCCCTATTTGAAA
The DNA here is from genome assembly GCF_001420915.1 of Agarivorans gilvus. NCBI lineage: Bacteria > Pseudomonadati > Pseudomonadota > Gammaproteobacteria > Alteromonadales > Alteromonadaceae > Agarivorans > Agarivorans gilvus. The sequence goes on from NZ_CP013021.1 coordinate 1,226,422, forward strand.
TGCTCGGCTTTGAAAAAGTGGAGCGCTTAATGGAGCGTAACGTAATTGAAGTCGCGCCACTGGCCTATATGCGCGGTCGTACCCTAAATGATGCTTACATCATCTTGGATGAAAGCCAAAATACCACCGTAGAACAAATGAAAATGTTCTTAACCCGCATTGGTTTTAATTCACGCGCAGTGATTACCGGTGACATCACCCAAATTGACTTACCACGCCATCAAAAATCTGGCCTGCGCCACGCCATCGAAGTATTAAGTGAAGTGCCTGCATTAAGCTTTAACTTCTTCCAAGCAGCAGATGTGGTGCGCCATCCGGTAGTAGCAGCCATTGTGCAAGCTTATGAGCAGCAAGATGAGCGTGACCGAATTGCCGAAGAGCAACAAAAGCTGCGCCGCGAGGCCGCTCAACAGCAAAAACAGAATAACGAGGATTAAACATGGCAATTGTTGACTTACAAATTGCCACTGGCGACCAACAAAATCTGCCCACCATTAGTGCTTTTGAAGCCTGGCTGCACGCCACCTTGGTTGAGCAAGACCAAGACACTGAAATCACGGTTCGCATTGTGGATGAAGCCGAAAGCCAAGCACTCAACTTGCAATACCGCGGCAAAGATAAACCCACCAATGTATTGTCTTTTCCCTTTCAAGCGCCTCCTGGAGTGGAACTGCCACTATTAGGCGACTTAGTTATTTGTCGCCAAGTGGTTGAAAGAGAAGCGGCAGAGCAAGGAAAAGCTGTTTTTGATCATTGGGCTCACATGGTTGTACATGGTAGTCTTCATCTGCTAGGTTATGATCACATCGACGAGCAGGAAGCGGAAGAAATGGAAGCGCTAGAAATCGCGGTGTTAACCAAACTGGGTATTGCTAACCCTTACTAATATATTCAGACATTAATTAGGTAAAAATAAAGAATATGAGCGACGATAATCCTCACTCGAGCAACGGCTCCGCTAAGAAGAGTTGGATAGCTAAAATTATCCAGTTGGTACAAGGGGAGCCGAAAAGCAAAGAGGAATTGGTAGAAGTTATTCAAGATGCCAATCAACGAGAACTAATCGATCAGAACACCCGAGAGATGATTGAGGGTGTGCTTGATGTATCAAGCCAACGCGTACGAGACATCATGATCCCCCGCTCGCAAATGGTCACTCTAGATGTGAATCAAACCATTGCCGAAATATTACCTACCCTAACCGAAGCCCGTCACTCACGTTTTCCGGTTATTCATGAAGATAAAGACCACATCGAAGGCATTCTATTAGCCAAAGACTTACTTAAGTATGCCTTCACCGAGGAATCCGCGACCACTCCATTAAGCGAAGTGATTCGCCCAGCGGTGGTAGTCCCCGAAAGTAAGCGCATCGACAAATTACTGAAAGAGTTTCGTAGTGAGCGCTACCACATGGCCATTGTGGTGGACGAGTTTGGTGGTGTATCCGGCTTAGTGACCATTGAAGACATCCTCGAAATCATTGTTGGCGACATCGAAGATGAGTTCGCTAACGAAGAAGATCTGCAAGACGACATTCGCCGTATCAACGATAAAACCTTTGCAGTGAATGCCCTCACCGACATTGAAGACTTTAACCGCTTCTTTGCCAGTAATTTTAGTGACGACGAAGTAGATACCATCGGTGGCTTAGTCACTCATGCCTTTGGTCACTTGCCTGGACGCGATGAACATATCGAAATAGAGGGTTTCCACTTTAAAGTCCGTACCGCTGACCGACGCCGCTTAGTTCAATTGCAAGTCAGTATTCCAGAAGACAAGGCTTTAGACTTAAACATTCAAGAGTAACAATGGCACTCATTTTAACTCCGCGGCTGCGCTTACTAGCCGCTTTTATTGGTGGCCTGAGTGCCCCTTTAGCCTTCGCCCCTATGGCATTTGGCCACTAATGCCGCTGTCTATTTTGACCCTACTATTATTACTCAAACCCCAGCAAAGCGGTTTTAAACTCGGCTTTTGCTACGGCTTAGGTTGGTTTGGTTATGGTATTCATTGGGTACATGTCAGCATGGCTGAATTTGGCGGCCTACCACTGTGGGCCAGCATCAGTTTAATGGCTTTGCTCAGCGGCTACCTTGCCCTATATCCGGCGCTAGCTTGTTGGCTAACTAATAAATGGCAAGCCCAGCGGGGTTTTCGCTTTTATCTGCTGTGGTTTCCAGCCTGTTGGTTATTCACTGAATGGTTACGCAGCTGGGTGTTAACCGGCTTTCCTTGGTTACAACCCGGTTATAGCCAAATTAATTCGCCACTGGCTAACATCGCGCCATTATTTGGCGTTTATGGCGTGACTTGGTTGGTACTACTAGCTGCCGGAGCTGGGCTATTAGTGCTTCGTAGCCAAGCCCCCAAAATGCGCGGGCTGGCAGGCTTATTGCTGCTTGGTCCTTTTATTTTGGGCAGCCTGTTCAGCCAGCATAGTTGGACCACTACCCAAGCACCAGTTAATGTAGCGCTGGTACAAGGCAACGTGCCACTCGACATAAAATGGCTACCGCAAAACCGCTCCGCCAGCCTCAGCCAGTATCAACAACAAACGCTAGCCCTTAACGAAGCCGACATTATCGTCTGGCCAGAATCAGCCATTGCCGCCTTAGAGTATGAAGTCATCGATTTTCTGCATCACATGGACTCGCAACTACTCTCTAAGCAACAAGCCTTGGTCGCTGGTGTTATCGCCCATAATCTGCAAACCAACCAATACTACAATGCCTTAGTGGCGCTAGGTCAGCAGTCCTCAGAGAGTGGTGCCGCATCCGCTTATTACTATGAAAGTCCGAACCGCTACTATAAAAATCATCTGTTACCCATAGGTGAGTTTGTTCCCTTTGAAGACTTGTTACGACCTTTGGCGCCCTACTTTAATCTACCTATGTCGTCTTTTGCTCGTGGTAGCGCCCAGCAGAACAATTTACAACTAAAAGGGCACCACTGGCTGGCCGCTATATGCTACGAAATTGCCTTTGGAGAATTATTACGCCCACAGCTGACAGAAGACACCGATACCATTGTGACAGTGAGTAACGATGCTTGGTTTGGTACTTCCATTGGCCCTCAGCAGCATCTAGAGATTGCGCAAATGCGCGCCCTTGAATTTGGCCGCCCTGTGGTGCGCGCCACCAATACCGGGGTCACCGCCTTCATCGACCGCTTTGGCCAAATAGAACAACGCGCACCAGAGTACCAAAAGCTTACGCTGAGTGCAGCCGTGACCCCCGCTACCGGCTTTACCCCTTACCAACGCTTAGGCTTGTGGCCGATTAGCCTCATTATTGTTATCGGTTTCGGCTGCGCGTTGTGGGCAAGAGTACGCCCATCTACTCGAAACTATCGCTAATTGGGTGGCGATAGAAGCGCTTACTTTTACAATCTTCGCAGGGCTCGATAATGGTAGGATGCCAAAGAGCGGTTTTACGACCGCATTCGGCGCACTCAAGCGTGCCTAAACCGAGCAATTCACCGCTATGGTAGACCCCCTGATGCTGCAGATCTCCCAGCAGCTCGTGCCACTCTAGCTGGCTTTGATCGCTTAACTTAGCTAACCAATACCAAATACTCTCTTTTAGCGCCATCTTCGAGGGGCTTTCTTCATAGGCCCGCTTATAATCATTACGCCAATCACTTAAATCGCGGCGCACATAATTGGCAATCAACTGCCATTCATCTTTACTCAAGTCACTGGCAGCTTGCAGATACTCCTGAGTGGTATCGATCATCTTGGAGAGTTCTTCTTGGCTCACTTCACCGCTTTCTTGGAGCCTTTTTTCTAAATCTTCCACAAACTCTTGATAGGCTTTTAATCGCTTCGGCATACATCCTCCACCGCTATATTGGCATTACCCTATTAAGCATAGTCGTTTTGTTTTCAGGCAAATGTGCGCTAGCTATTGTTGTCAGCAGGCGGACTCGGTATCCTATGCGGATCGAGTATGGTAGTCGTGTGCTACTAAGTCCAAATTTGGTTCATTCTGGAAGATTCCATCAATGCAAGAGCAATACAATCCGCGCGATATTGAAGCCAAAGTGCAACAGCACTGGGAACAAGCGCAAACCTTTAAAGTTGTTGAGCAGCCGGGTAAAGAAAAATTTTACTGCCTATCTATGTTCCCTTACCCAAGTGGACGTTTACACATGGGTCACGTGCGCAATTACACCATCGGTGATGTGGTTTCGCGCTATCAACGCATGCAGGGTAAAAATGTAATGCAACCAATGGGTTGGGATGCTTTTGGTTTACCAGCAGAAAACGCGGCAATCAATAACAATACCGCCCCAGCCAAATGGACTTACGAGAATATTGAATACATGAAAACGCAGCTTAAACAGCTGGGTTTTGGCTATGACTGGGACCGTGAGCTAGCCACGTGTAAACCAGATTACTACCGTTGGGAACAATGGTTCTTCACCAAGCTGTATGAAAAAGGTTTGGTTTACAAAAAAATGGCTACGGTTAACTGGGATCCAGTAGACCAAACTGTATTGGCCAACGAACAGGTCATCGATGGACGAGGCTGGCGCTCTGGCGCGTTGGTTGAACAAAAGGACATTCCACAGTGGTTTATTAAAATCACCGATTACGCGCAAGAGCTACTTGATGACTTAGACCAATTAGACGATTGGCCAGAACAAGTAAAAACCATGCAGCGCAACTGGATTGGTCGCTCCGAAGGCGTAGAGATGCAATTTGGTTTAGAGAATAGCGATGAGCAGTTCTCTATCTACACTACTCGTCCTGACACCGTTATGGGTGTGACTTACGTGGGCGTGGCTGCGCAACACCCCTTAGCGCTTGAAGCCGCTAAAACTAACCCAGAGTTAGCAGCCTTCATCGAAGAGTGTAAGAACAACAAAGTAGCCGAAGCCGACATGGCCACCATGGAGAAGAAAGGCATGGCCACTGGCCTTAATGCCGTTCACCCTCTTACTGGTAAATTAGTACCGATTTGGGTCGCCAACTTCGTATTAATGGGTTATGGCTCAGGTGCGGTAATGGCGGTTCCCGCTCACGACCAACGTGACTACGAGTTTGCTAAAGCCTATGGCTTAGACATTGTTGGCGTAATCAAGCCAAACGAGGGTGAACTAGACCTATCTGAGCAAGCTTACGTAGAAAAAGGCGTATTGTTTAACTCAGGCGAATTTGACGGCCTTGAGTTTCAAGCCGCCTTTGACGCAGTGGCCGATAAATTAGCCGCAATGGGTAAAGGTAATAAACAAGTTAACTTCCGCCTACGCGATTGGGGGGTAAGCCGCCAACGCTATTGGGGGCTCCTATTCCCATGCTAAACCTAGAGAATGGTGAAGTAGCGCCCGTTCCTGAAGACCAACTTCCAGTGGTGCTTCCAGAAGACGTGGTTATGAATGGCGTAACCTCACCGATTAAAGCCGATCCAGAATGGGCTAAGACTGAGTACCAAGGTCAAACCGCTTTCCATGAGACCGATACCTTCGATACCTTCATGGAGTCAAGCTGGTACTACGCTCGTTACTGTAGCGCCAATAACGATGAGATGATGTTAGATCCTGAGCAAGCTAACTACTGGCTGCCAGTGGATCAATACATCGGTGGTATTGAACACGCCATTCTGCACTTATTGTACGCTCGCTTCTTCCACAAGTTGCTACGTGACGCTGGTTTGGTTGAGTCTGACGAGCCCTTCAAGCGCTTATTAACTCAAGGCATGGTATTAGCCGACGCCTTCTACTACGAAGACGAAAAAGGCGGCAAGGTATGGGTATCACCCGTTGATGCTATAACAGAAAAAGATGACAAAGGCCGTATTACCAGCGCTAAAACCGAAGCAGGCCAAGAGCTGGTTTATGCTGGCATGAGCAAAATGTCTAAGTCGAAAAACAACGGCATCGACCCACAAGTAATGGTCGATAAATACGGCGCCGATACGGTTCGTTTATTCATGATGTTTGCTGCCCCTGCAGAACAAACCCTAGAATGGCAAGACAGTGCAGTTGAAGGCTCGTTACGCTTCTTACGCCGAGTATGGAAGTTCAGTTTCGACCACATCAATGCCGGTGAAGCTTCGCCAGTTGACGCCGCCGCTCTCGATGCCACAGCCAAAGACTTACGCCGTGATGTACATAAAACCATCGCTAAAGTGAGTGATGATATTGGTCGCCGCCAAACCTTTAATACGGCGATTGCTGCGATCATGGAGTTAATGAACAAACTCAGCAAAGCCGATCAGCAAGATGCCAACATTCGTGCGGTAACCCGTGAAGCGATTAACGCCATCGTACTGATGCTATCACCCATCACTCCACACATTTGTGCCGAGTTATGGGAACAGCTAGGCCACCAAGACGACATCAATACAGCGCCTTGGCCAGAAGCTGACGAAAAAGCCATGGTGGAAGACAGCAAACTGATTGTGGTGCAAGTGAATGGCAAGTTACGCGCTAAACTTACAGTGGCTGCTGATGCAAGCCAAGACGAAGTGCAAGCCCTTGCTATGGAAGATCCCAATGTCAGTAAATTTGTTGACGGCAAAACCATTCGTAAAGTCATTTACGTGGCGGGCAAGCTACTGAATATTGTAGCGAACTAACCCATACGGCGGGGTCATCCCCGCCGTTTTTAATACGAGACAGCATGAACTCAACACTCTACCGTTATGGCTTAATATTGCTTAGCCTACTATTACTTAGCGCTTGTGGTTTCGCCCCGCGTGGAAGCTATCTACTGGATGAAAAACTGCAACAAATCTATATCTCTTCTAGTGATGAATTCAGCCCCTTAGTACGCGAGTTAAAAAGACAGCTAGCTCAAAACAACGTCGAAGTATTTGAATATGCTCAAGAGGGGGTGCCAACCCTTAATTTAGGGACAGAACAAATTAACAAACGTACGCTGTCTTTATTCGAAAATGGCCAAGTCGCCGAGTACGAATTAAGTTACCGAGTGGGTGGCTACCTGCAAGTGGCGAATCAAGGAAACTTCCCGGTTCAAGTGCGCTTACACCGTGACTTCCAAGATAACCCCCTAGCCGCACTGGCCAAACAACGAGAACGAGAGTTGTTATACAACGAACTACGCACCATGGCCGCAGATCAAATCATGCGCCAACTGGCAACGGTAAGCTGGTAATATGCGGATTTATGCTGATCGCCTTGCTCAGCAATCGCTAGCCAATTTCCCCTGCTTTTTAATTGCCGGGGACGAGCCGCTAATTAAAGTAGAAAGCATCGACTACATTCGCCAACAGTTGCAGCAACAAGGCCTAGCGGAAGAGCGGCTTAGCTTTAGTTTTGACGCTGACTTTCAATGGTCGAACATTTTCGACGCCATGGCTGAGCTTTCCTTATTCAGCCAATACCGCTTAATAGAACTGCAGCTAGACCGCTCGCCCGATAAGGCCATACAAAACCAATTACAAGAGCTGCTTGCTTTACTCAATCCCGAAACCCGCTTAATAATTAGTCTGCCTAAATTAACCAAGGCCAACGAGAAGCAAAGCTGGTATCAGCAAATTGAGCAGCAAGGCTTGGTGGTGATGATCTACCCACCGGAAGGCGCCCAGCTGCAAACCTGGATAAGACAACGCTTACAGCAACATGGTTTGACCAATAGCCAAGAACTAATAGGCCTGCTGCTACACTATTACGAAGGCAACCTACTGGCACTCAACCAAGCGATTAACAACATTGTGTTGCGCTGGGGCAATCAGCTTCCCTCGCTCAAAGAAATTGAGTCGGGCTTATCTCACGCTAATCACTTCTCGAGTTTTCAGTTAGTGGATGCCATATTAGCCGCAGACTTTCCACGTAGCTTGTTAATCATCAAACAACTGCAGTTGGAAGGTGAAGAGCCCACCTTAATTAACTGGGGTTTAGACAAAGAGTTTAAGTTGCTGCAAGCCCTACAAGCTCAGCCAACTAACCACCATGCCAGCTTGTTCAAACAATATGCGGTATGGAGCAAGCGCCAAGGCTTAATCAGTGGAGCGGCTAAGCGCTATAGTGCAGAACAAATTCACCAAGCGCGGCTACAAGTGGCAGAAATAGACAAAGCGATAAAGCAATTCGCCAGCAACCATGCTTGGCATCAACTAGAACGTTTAATATTTATTCTTGCCAATCCACAATGAGTAAACTGAAACTATTTTTTGGCGGCTCTTTCGACCCCATCCATAATGGTCATATTCTAAGTGCTCGACAGCTAGTTGAAGCCACTCAAGCCATCGACATCACTCTGCTGCCCAATGCCCTATCACCACTAAAACAACAGCAACACTGCTCAAGCGAACACCGTCGTCAGCTTCTCGAACTGGCCTTAGCCGATTACCCAGAGCTGCGACTTGACTTGCGAGAAGTGGAGCGTGGTGGACGCTCTTATACTTGCGAAACCTTGCAAGAACTGGCCGCTCAATACCCTCAGCAGCATATCGGCTTTGTTATGGGGCTAGACTCTTTCAACCAACTCGACTGCTGGCGTGACTGGCAAAAGCTGTGTGAGCATGCGCATTTACTGGTGATTGCCCGTCCCGGCTATCAACTGGCCTTATCAGCTAAGCTAGAGGCTTGGTTAGCCGACAAGCAAAGCACTAACGTTGAGGAACTACACCGTTTCTCCAGAGGTAAGGTTTACTTTTGCCAATTACAGCCGCTGCCCATCTCTTCCACCGAGCTGCGCAAACAATTAGCTACGCATCCACAACCAGCAGAATTAAGCCGCCAGCTTCCCAGTGCGGCACTTGAGTATATAATTGAACATAAGCTGTATGGCGCTTAACCTCGCCTTACAGAGCGTGATATACTTACTTTTTAGTTGAAATTTGGGGTTCTTTTGATTCAAAACCAACAACTGATCGATTTTGTAGTAGATAAAGTCGAAGATATGAAAGGCCGAGATATTCAAAATCTCGACGTGAGTGAACTTTCCAGCGTGACCGATACCATGGTTATTTGTAGTGGTAACTCGAAACGACACGTAAAATCCATCGCCGACAACGTGATAAAAGAAGCCAAACATGCCGACTTAGATGTCATCGGCGTGGAAGGCATGGAAGAGTCTGAATGGGTTTTAGTAGACCTAGGCGATGTGGTATTGCATGTGATGCAAGATAGCGCTCGTGACTTCTACCAACTCGAAAAACTATGGGCACCAATAGCGGCAGAGTCTAAAGCCGGATGAAAATACAGCTAGTTGCCGTGGGCACCAAGATGCCAGCCTGGGTTGAAACCGCCTATCAAGAATACGCGCGACGTTTTCCCAAAGATATGCCCTTAGAGTTGATTGAAGTCAACGCGGGGAAACGCGGCAAAAATGCCGACATAAAACGTATTTTAGACAAAGAAGGTGAAGCCACCCTCGCAGTCATTCCTAAGGGGAATCGGGTTGTTACCTTAGAGGTCACCGGAAAATCTTGGACCACCCCACAACTAGCCCAACAACTGGAAGCTTGGAAAATGGACGGTCGTGACGTGAGCCTGCTGATTGGCGGGCCTGAAGGTCTTGCCCCTAGTTGTATTCAACTGGCAGAGCAGCGCTGGTCCTTGTCGGCTCTCACCTTGCCTCACCCGATGGTTAGGGTTATTGTCGCAGAAACGCTCTATCGTGCTTGGAGCATTACCGCCAACCACCCCTACCACAGAGAATAAACACAAGTAATGGCAAGAAAGCGCGTCGCCCTGCGAGATCATTCGGCTGAGTCACGGTTATTTAACCGTCGCGCCGTGGTGTCCATTGTTGGCACTTTTGCTCTGATCTGCGTATTACTAGGCAACCTTTACTACTTGCAATTTGAGCAGCACGAAACCTATACCACCCGCTCCAACGATAACCGAATTAAAGTGCTGCCCTTAGCGCCACCTCGCGGCCTTATCTACGATAGAAATGGAGTATTACTGGCCGAAAACCGCCCAAATTTTAGTTTGGAAATTATTCCCGAAAATGTCGAAGACCTAGACAATATGCTGCTAGAGCTGAGCCAACTGTTAGAGCTTAGCGAGGCCGACATCGAACGTTTCCAACAAAACCGTAAACATACTCGCCGCTTTAAACCGGTGGTGCTTAAGTCGCAACTCAGCGAAAAGCAAGTGGCCATGTTTAGCGTGCAACAACACAAGTTTCATGGAGCAAGCATCGACGCCAGCTTAATTCGTTACTATCCCTATGGCGACAGCTTGACCCACCTACTTGGCTATGTCGCCCGGATTAATGCCAAAGACTTACAGCGCCTGAATGAAGAGAACAAACTGGCAGAATACGAAGCCACTCGCACCATCGGTAAACAAGGCATCGAGCGTTATTATGAAGAAATTCTGCATGGCAACGTGGGCTACCAAGAAGTAGAAGTAAATAACCGCGGGCGGATCATTCGCACCATGAAAATTGTGCCACCTATTCCCGGTAAAGATCTTTATTTAAACGTGGATATTCGCCTTCAGCTTGAAGCCCAGCGGCTGCTAGATGGACGTCGTGGCTCGGTGGTATTGTTAGACGCTCAAACCAGTGGCGTGCTCGCCATGGTTTCTAGCCCTAGTTATGATCCCAACCTGTTCGTCAACGGCATTAGCAGTAAAAACTACAACAAGTTGCTTAACTCAAGTGACCGGCCACTGATTAACCGTGCCACTAAAGGGGTTTATCCGCCCGCTTCAACGGTTAAGCCGCAACTGGCGGTAATGGGTTTAGAGCTGGGTAAAATTACCACCCAACAACGCATTTGGGACCCAGGTTGGTTCCAAATTCCCAATACTAAACGCCGCTTCCGTGACTGGAAACGCTGGGGTCACGGCTGGGTCGATGTTTACAAAGCTATCGAGCAAAGTGTTGATACCTACTTCTACAAGTTGGCTTATGAAACCGGCATTGATGAAATTCATGCTTATATGAGCAAGTTTGGCTTTGGTAAATACACGGGTATCGACATTCATGAGGAAAGTCGCGCCAACATGCCTAGTCGCGAATGGAAACGCGCTCGCTACCGCCAGCCCTGGTGGCAAGGTGATACCATTTCGGTGGGCATTGGCCAAGGCTATTGGACTACCACTCCCTTGCAGCTCGCTCAAGCCACTAATATTTTAGCCAACCGGGGTAAAATTATTACGCCGCGGATCTTAAAAAGTGTTGGTGATGCTAACTCCTATATTGGTTTGCCACCGCAGGTCCAGCCCCCTATTGAGCTAAACAATGACAATAACTGGCAAGTCGCTTTAGATGGCATGTACGGGGTAATAAACAAAAGTAACGGTACCGCACGCAAAGCCTTTAAAGACACTCCCTATATTGCAGCGGGTAAATCAGGCACCGCGCAGGTGGTGAGCATTGCCGAAGATGAAGAGTACGACGCCGAAAGCCTAAAAGAAAAACACCGCGATAACGCGATGTTTGTCGCCTTCGCACCCTTTGAAAAACCCGAGGTAGTGGCCTCGGTAGTCGTAGAAAACGCCGGTGGTGGTAGCTCCAATGCCGCCCCAGTGTTACGCGAACTGTTTGATAGTTATTTTGCAACCAAAGGCATACAGTAATTATGGCTAACTACAGCCAAGAGCAGAAAAATTCACTATGGTGGCGGCTGCATATAGATTGGCCACTACTGCTAGGCTTGCTGGTTCTGATCGGCCTAGGGCTTTTTGTACTTTATAGTGCCAGCGGCGAAAGTATTGCCATGTTAAACCGCCAATTAATACGTTTAGCGCTGGCAGCCTTTGTGATGTTTGTACTGGCGCAAATACCGCCCGATGTCTATATGCGTTGGGCGCCATTTTTCTTCTTTAGCGGTTTAGCCATGCTGCTGGCGGTATTATTGGTGGGAGACGTGGGTAAAGGAGCCCAACGTTGGCTTGACCTAGGAGTAATTCGCTTTCAGCCCTCGGAAATTATGAAGCTCGCGGTGCCATTAATGGTAGCGCGCTATGTTAGCCAGCACCCATTACCCCTAGTTTTAAGCATCTGTTCATTGGTGCAACGATAGCGATTGCGCCCACTCTACTGATTGCCAAGCAACCCGATTTGGGAACCTCACTGCTAGTAGCCGCTTCAGGGATCTTCGCGTTATTTTTAGCGGGAATGAGCTGGCGTTTGGTAGCAGCTGCCGGTGGCTTATTAGCCGCTTTTGTGCCCTTGCTGTGGTTCTTTTTAATGCACGACTATCAACGGCAACGGGTGCTCACCTTACTCAACCCCGAGAGCGATCCGCTAGGCGCGGGCTATCATATTATTCAGTCAAAAATTGCCATAGGCTCGGGCGGTCTGTCGGGTAAAGGTTGGTTACACGGCACCCAATCACAGCTAGACTTCTTACCCGAGCGCCATACCGACTTTATCTTTGCGGTATTTGCCGAAGAGTTCGGTTTCATTGGCGTGGCGCTGTTGTTGTGTATTTATTTCTACATTATTGGCCGCGGCCTATTCATTGCCACCCAAGCACAAACTGCTTTTGGTCGCTTATTAGCGGGCTGCATCATTTTAACCTTCTTTGTTTATGTATTCGTAAACATTGGCATGGTGAGCGGTTTACTGCCCGTGGTAGGGGTACCTTTACCTTTAGTTAGCTATGGTGGCACATCAATAGTGACACTGATGGCAGGTTTTGGCATTCTGATGTCTGTTCATACTCATAAACGGCTTTATGCCCAATAAGGATTGCTATGCGCTTATGCTGCTTTTTACTGCTGCTTCTGTCTCAAATTTGGCCAAACTTAGCCTTTGCCGATAGTCAACAACAGCGTTTACAAGCCTTAAGCCAAGAACTCGATATTCCCTTAACTCAGCTACAACATGCTGCTCAGCAGGCTCAGTACCAACAAGCCGTCATCGATGCCATAACCCGCCCTTGGGAAGCTAAACCCTGGCATTTATATCGCGACTTGTTTCTCACTGAGGAGCGCTTAGCTGCCGGTTTAGCGTTTTGGCAAGAGCATCAGCAAACCATTGAGCGCGCCGCGCAAAGCTATCAAGTTCCAGCGCAAATCATTGTCGCCATTATTGGGGTAGAAACCTATTACGGCCGACATAAAGGCACTTACCCAGTGATTGACGCGCTTTATACCTTAGGCTTTCACTACCCCAAACGTGCTCAATTTTTCAGTAAAGAGTTTGCCTACTTTATCCGCCTAGCCGAACAACAAGGCTGGCAGCTCGACCAAGTGAAAGGCTCCTATGCTGGCGCCATGGGCTTTGGTCAGTTTATTCCTTCTAGCTACCTGCATTACGGCGTTGATTTTGACAACGACGGCAAGGTAGACATGCTAAATAACCCGGTAGATGCGATTGGCAGTGTAGCCAACTACTTCCACCAACATCGTTGGCAGCTTGGAGAAGCTGTTGTCCACCGTGCCAAGGCGCAGGCCAAACAAGCCGAGCCATGGTTACGCAACGAATTAGAATTACAAGACCATTGGCAACAACTGGCAGACGCTGGCATCACTAGTGATGCCCAACTAAGCCCCGATACCCCTGTTAAGTTACTCGCCCTAGAAGAAGCCGAAGGCCACAGCTATTGGCTGGCTGAGCATAACTTCTATGTGATTACTCGCTATAATCGCAGCCCGCTGTATGCCATGGCGGTGTATCAATTTAGTGAGCGCTTACGCCAAGCTAAGGAAGAGTTAGATGCTAAGTAAGCCCTTTCGCCTTTCGCTACTGTTAATTATTGGCCTAGTGCTGAGCGCTTGTAGCTCAGCGCCCAATCAGCAACGTTATGGCATGCACCAAGACCAAGCGCCAAATAGCGCCCCTGAATTAGCGCATTTAGAAAATCCCATACCGCGCTTTGAGCCATACAGCCGCCAAGGTAATCGCGATTACCAAGTGCGCGGTAAAAGCTATCAAGTTTGGCGTGATATTCAAGATTACGAAGTGGAAGGTGAAGCCTCTTGGTACGGTAAAAAATTTCATGGTCATCTCACATCCAATGGCGAAATCTACGACATGTACAGCATGTCGGCGGCGCATAAGAACTTACCCTTACCTAGCTATGTTGAAGTCAGTAACCTTAGCAACGGTAAAACCGTTATCGTGCGAGTTAATGATCGCGGCCCTTTTCACCAGCAACGGGTCATCGACCTTAGCTACGCGGCGGCATACAAATTGGATATGCTAAAATCAGGCACCGCCAAGGTGAAAATTAAGCTGCTACGCTTCGACCCACAAGCCCAGGCAAACAGCAGTGTCGAACCAAGCACAGAACAATACTTTGTGCAATTGTTCGCCAGTAAAAACCAGCAAGTTCTGGCTCAACACCAGAGTCAGCTAGAAGCCCAAGGGCTCACCACCCAAGTTGTGAGTGAGAACGGCTGGCAAAAGCTTCGACTTGGCCCCTACCGCGATGTACTCAGTGCTGAGAAATACTTAGCTAGCATGCGTAATGGCCATTACAAAGACGCCTACATCATTAATCTAAAAGCAAACTAGTCGGATTTCGTGCAGATACTAACAAACCACGCTTAAGTTTTGTTATAGTGTTTGCCGTTCCGTTTTATTGACTAACAAGCCAAAGAGCCAAACATGATCAAAAATGTATTTCAGCGAATTAGCTGCGCCTCTGCGCTTCTGATTGCAACTAACCTGAGCATGGCGCATGCAGCAACGCCTCAAGTCATCCCCAATGCCCCGATCATTGCTGCCAAAGCATACTATTTGGTTGATTTTGATTCCGGTCGAGTATTGGCTGCAGAAAATGAAGAAGACAGTCTAGCCCCAGCCAGCCTGACTAAAATCATGACCAGCTACATCATTGGTAAAGAAATTAAGTCAGGTAAACTTAATCCCAATGATATGGTGACCATCAGTGAAAAGGCGTGGTCAAAAAACTTTCCCGATTCTTCAAAAATGTTCATCGAAGTGGGCAAGCAAGTTAAGGTCTCCGATCTTAACCGCGGCATCATCATTCAATCGGGTAACGATGCCTGTGTAGCGATGGCCGAGCACATTGCCGGTAGTGAAGACTCCTTCGCCAGCCTGATGAACTCTTGGGCAGACCACCTTGGCATGGTAAATACCCACTACGTTAACAGCCACGGCTTAGACAGCACTGAGCAATACACCACGGCCAAAGACATGGCCATTTTGGCCACTGCAATGATCCGCGATATTCCTGACGAATACGCGATCTACAAAGAAAAATCATTTACTTTTAACGGCATTACCCAGCACAACCGCAATACCCTATTGTGGGATAAAAGCATGAATGTGGACGGCATGAAAACCGGCCATACTAGCAACGCAGGTTACAGCTTGGTCTCTTCGGCTACCGATAACGGCATGCGCTTAGTATCAGTGGTGATGGGGACTAATTCAGCCAAGGCCCGCGCAGCGGAAAGTAAAAAACTACTCAACTGGGGCTTTCGCTTCTTCGAAACCGTTAAACCCTACCAAGCGGGCGACAGCTTTGTTGAACAAACGGTATGGATGGCCGACCAAGAAACGGTTTCGTTGGGGGTAAATCAAAACATCGCACTGACTCTACCGCGTGGCCAAGCTAGCCAGTTAAAAGCCAGCTTTGAGCTTAAAGAAGAACTGAAAGCGCCGCTAGCTGCCGGTCAAACCGTAGGTTCGGTTTATTTCCAAGTGGGTGATGAAGATGTGGCTGAGTACCCACTAGTAGTACTGCAAGATGTAGAACAAGGTAGTATTTTCAAACGCTTATTCGACTACATCAAACTGTTTTTCGCCTCTTTGTTTAGCTAAATAAACGGATAACCGTCAATCCACCACAGGAATGTGCGGAAATCTTAGGCAAAGCTCACAAAAACGCGTTAGAATAACGCGTTTTTTATTTCTAGCTCGACCAACACTGGTGGCTTAAATCCGTATTCTTAGGTCAGATATGCAAACGAAATTTGATGAATATTTAGATTTTCCCTGTGACTTTACCTTTAAAATCATGGGGGTTAACAACCATACTCTAGAAGATGAAGTACTGAGCGTGATTCAAAACTTAGCGCCCGGCGACTACGCACCGAAAACCCGCCCAAGTAGTAAAGGCAACTACAAATCGATTACGCTAGTGGTCACCGTGACCAGTAAGCAGCATATCGAAACGCTTTACACTGAAATTGGCAGTATCGAAGACGTTCGCCACGTACTCTAATGACAGAGCAAAACCGTCTCATCATTCGCCATTTAGGGCGACAAGACTACAGTCCTATTCTGCAGGCTATGCGTGATTTTACCGATCAACGTAGCCCAGAACAGGCCGACGAATTATGGCTGGTTGAACATCAGCCAGTATTTACCCAAGGACAAGCCGGTAAACCCGAGCACTTGTTAGCAAGCAGCGATATCCCGGTGATTCAAGCCGATCGCGGCGGTCAGGTCACCTATCATGGTCCTGGACAATTAGTGGCCTACCCGCTACTGAATATTCGTCGACGTAAACTTGGCGTGCGCCAACTGGTGAGCGTTATCGAACAAACCATTATCGATACTTTGGCGCTTTATCAAATTAGCGCCTTTGCTAAACCCGATGCGCCCGGTGTTTACATCGAACACAAAAAAATCGCCTCTTTAGGTTTACGGATCCGCAAAGGCTGCTCGTTCCACGGTTTAGCCTTAAATATCGACATGGATCTCAGCCCATTTTTGCTGATTAATCCCTGCGGTTATGCTGGCTTAGAAATGGCACAATTAAGCGATTACGTCGATTCGCCCAACATTGAACAAGTGGCGGAGCAACTGAGCACGATCTTGGCTCAGCAACTGGACTATCGCAATATAGAACATCAACAAGGACTGCCCACGCTATGAGTGAAAAAAAAGTTCGTATGGAGCCCGGAGTAAAACTTCGTGATGCCGATAAAATGGCGTTTATTCCGGTAAAGGTGATCCCCTCAGAAAAAGAAACCATGTTACGCAAGCCAGAGTGGATGCGGATTAAGCTGCCTTCAGATAGCACTCGAATTAACGAAATTAAAAGTGCCATGCGTAAGCACAACTTACACTCGGTGTGTGAAGAAGCCTCTTGCCCCAACCTTGCCGAATGCTTCAACCACGGCACGGCAACCTTCATGATCATGGGTGATATCTGTACTCGTCGCTGTCCTTTCTGCGATGTTGGCCACGGTAAACCGCTGCCACTAGACCAGCAAGAGCCCGCGAAATTAGCCGCTACCATCGCCGACATGAAGCTTAAATACGTGGTGATCACCTCGGTTGACCGTGATGACCTGCGTGACGGGGGTGCCGGACACTTTGCCGAATGTGTCAGTGAAATTCGCAAGCAAAGCCCGCATATTCAAATCGAAACCCTCGTACCTGACTTTAAAGGCCGTATGGACCGAGCGCTGGAAATTTTAGACAAAAATCCGCCCGACGTATTTAACCATAACCTAGAAACCGCACCCGGTTTATATAAGCAAGTCCGTCCCGGCTCAGATTACCAGTGGTCACTCAACCTATTAAAACGCTTTAAAGAATTGCACCCAGAAGTGCCTACCAAGTCAGGTCTAATGATGGGCTTGGGAGAAACTAACGAAGAAATTCTACAAGTGATGCAAGATTTACGTGACCACGGCGTCACCATGTTAACCCTTGGCCAATACCTTCAGC
Source organism: Agarivorans gilvus (assembly GCF_001420915.1). Classification (NCBI taxonomy): domain Bacteria; kingdom Pseudomonadati; phylum Pseudomonadota; class Gammaproteobacteria; order Alteromonadales; family Alteromonadaceae; genus Agarivorans; species Agarivorans gilvus. Next base: position 1,243,949 of record NZ_CP013021.1, read on the forward strand.
CAAGTCGTCATCACCTGCCAGTAGCGCGCTACGTGCCACCAGCAGAGTTTGACGAGCTAAAAGCCAAGGCCGAAGCCATGGGCTTTACCCACGCCGCCTGTGGCCCACTGGTTCGCTCCAGCTACCACGCCGACTTACAAGCCAAAGGCGTAGAAGTGAAATAATTCACAGGTCTACAAAACGAACAAAGAGAGCTCGATGCTCTCTTTTTTTTATCTGAATGTTAAAGCCAGCCTAGTGCTTAAGCTTTAGTTGCCGCAGCTTACGGTAAAGGGTATTGCGGCTAATGCCTAGGCGTTTAGCTGCCTGGGTAATGTTGCCTTGGCAATGCTGGTAAACCTTAACAATGTTTTGTTCTATGGCCAATTGCAGCTCCACGGGGGCGTCGCCATCGTCACGCTCGACGGTTTGATCAGACTCTAGTTGTTGCTGTAAGGCCTCTGGCAAATCTGCATAATATAAGCACTCTTGTTGCTCACTCATTAAACAAGCCACACGCATGAAATTGTCCAACTCACGAAGGTTGCCCGGCCAAGCATAGCTTAGCATTTTACTCATTAGGCCTGAGTCTATTTGCTGCGAGTGTTCGCGATAACGTCGATGCAGCTTTTCGATAAGCTGAGTCATATCGCTACGCTCACGTAAGGCCGGTAAGCTAATTTGCAAACCCACCAAGCGATAATATAAATCCTCTCTAAATAGGCCCTCAGCCACCCGCTGCTGCAGATTCACATGGGTCGCCGCTACCACTTGTATATCCACCGGGTAACTTTGATTGGCTCCCACTGGCACTACCTCTCGCTCTTGCAATACCCTTAATAAACGGGTCTGTGCAGCCAAGGGCATTTCGCCAATTTCATCAAGAAACAAAAAGCCACCGTCGGCTTGGCGTATTTTTCCCAAATAACCTTTAGGGTTGGCTCCGGTGAATGCGCCAGCTTGGTAGCCAAATAGCTCGGCTTCTACTAACTCGTTAGGTAAGGCTGCACAATTTACTGCCTGCAAAGGCTGATTGGCCCGCGAACTCTGTTGATGCAGTCGCTTAACAAAACGCTCCTTACCCGCGCCAGTTTCTCCGAAAATTAATAAGGGAATCGACTTACCCACCACCTTGCAGGCTTGTTGCCATGCGACATTCACCCGCGCATCGCCAGTCGCATCCGATAATACGCGAGGCTTACTCTTAACTTGAGGTGCTTTTAAAGATTTGGTTTGCAGATGCAGTTGGCTGCACTCCGACAAGCTAGCCTGCTGCCAGTTCTCCCCCAAGTGACTGGATAGGGTTTGCCCTACATTCAACTGCTTGAGCAGTTGCCTAGCCATGGGGTTCAAACCCAAGATTTTACCTTCACTATCGGCCACCACTATGCCCTGCCAGCCAGAGTCGAGTAAGTTAGGCTGAGCGGCCAAGTCGATGCGGTAATGGCTCTCTGGTAGCTGGCATAACAGCGCGGTTTCAATCTGCTGGGCGAGGCTGGTACTTAATAACATGGTTTGTTGAGTATGCCGCTGCTGTTCACTACTAATATCTAGCACCGCTACGATTTCGCCCTGTGGAGAAAATATCGGACACGCACTGCAACTCATGAAGCGATGCTGTTGGATAAAATGTTGTTCGCCAATCACCGATACCGCTTGCCCGGTGGCAATAGCCGTGCCAATAGCATTCGTCCCCTTGTATTGTTCTAACCAATTAACCCCCTTCTCTAAGGCCACATTGGCTAACTTGTCGTTATAACGCTTAATCCCCCAATGCTGAATTAAGTAGCCATCTACATCAGCCAAAATTAGGCGGCTGGCAGTGTGCGCCATCACCTGCTCGAATAAGGGATAGGCGTAACGCTCTACTATCTGAATCAATACTCGGTGCTGCTGATGACGCTCAGCTAACTCAGCGTTGGCTAAACGCAGCACTTCTGGTGAATGTTGCTGTTTTAAGCCCGCATCTTGACTGCGTAACCAAGAAGCATTAATGGTACTGGGAAGTGGCAGTTTCGTGCTCATGCGCTTGTTCCATAAAGTAACAGTCCAGCTGTAACAAAATGGAACAGCGTGACAGTGCTAATGGGTTCGCCTTTGGGAGACCTTTCTCCACCAGACAATTTGTTTATGCCAACAATCATAGTGTTACATTTTATTAACAACAAGTTTATTCAAACTGGTTCAGCCCTTGCTATATCAATCTGTGACGTAGCGAGACCACGTAGAAAAATGAAACATATTAATAACAATTAACGAAACAAAGGATTTGACGATGGTATATGCACAACCTGGTACAGATGGTTCAGTAATCACCTTTAAAGAGCGCTACAACAACTTCATTGGTGGCGAATGGGTAGCACCAGTAAACGGACAATATTTGGATAATCCTTCACCGGTGAATGGCAAAGTCTATTGCCAAGTGGCCCGCTCAGATGCGCAAGACATCGGCCTCGCCTTAGACGCCGCCCATGCAGCCAAAGCCGCTTGGGGCGCAAGCTCGGTAACCGAGCGCTCTAACATGCTGCTGAAAATTGCCGATAGAATAGAGCAAAACCTCGAATATTTATCCGTGGCTGAAGCCTGGGAAAATGGCAAAGCCATTCGCGAAACCTTAAACGCCGATCTCCCCTTGGTTGTGGATCACTTTCGCTATTTCGCTGGCTGTATTCGCGCCCAAGAAGGCAGCGCAGCCGACTTAGATGCCTCCACCGTTAGCTATCACTTCCCCGAGCCACTCGGTGTGGTGGGGCAAATCATTCCTTGGAACTTTCCACTACTAATGGCGGCATGGAAGCTTGGTCCAGCACTGGCTGCTGGTAATTGTGTGGTGATCAAACCCGCCGAGCAGACCCCAGCCTCCATCATGGTGATGATGGAGCTGATTGAAGACTTAATCCCCAAAGGTGTGGTGAATGTGGTGAATGGCTTTGGTGAAGAAGCCGGACAAGCCTTGGCAATTAGCCCACGCATCGCCAAACTGGCCTTTACTGGCTCCACTGAAATTGGCCAACACATATTAAAATGCGCCGCCGATTCCTTAATCCCTTCAACCGTAGAGCTCGGCGGTAAATCACCCAATGTGATTTTTGCCGATGTAATGGACCACGAAGACGCCTATTTAGATAAGGTAATTGAGGGCTTATTACTAGCCTTTTTCAACCAAGGTGAAGTGTGTACTTGCCCATCTCGAGCCTTGATTCAAGAGTCCATCTACGAGCCCTTCATGCAACGCGTATTGGAGCGGGTAAAAACCATCAAGCAAGGTAATCCCTTGGATATTAACACCCAAGTTGGCGCGCAGGTTTCCCAGCAACAACTAGACCGCATCATGAGTTACTTAGAAATCGGCAAAAATGAAGGCGCCGAATTGCTGACCGGTGGGGTAAGACCCAGCATGGCCAGCGAAAATAGTCAGGGTTATTTCATCAGCCCCACTATTTTAAAAGGCACTAATGATATGCGGGTCTTCCAAGAAGAAATTTTTGGCCCAGTTATCTCGGTGACCACCTTTAAAGATGAGGCCGAAGCGCTGGCAATTGCCAACGATAGCCAATATGGCTTAGGTGCGGGAGTATGGACTCGTGACATGAACCTAGCCCAGCGTATGGGGCGCAGCATAGAAGCCGGACGGGTATGGATTAATTGCTACCATGCCTACCCCGCCCATGCCGCTTTTGGCGGTTACAAGCGCTCTGGCATTGGCCGAGAAACTCACAAAGTGGCAATTTCGCACTACCAAAATACTAAAAATATGTTAGTCAGTTACGATGTTAATCCTTTAGGTTTCTTTTAAGCTGTTATCTATATACAGATGAATATAAAGAGAGGGAAACCTCTCTTTATTCTCGCCCCTAAGCTTCAGCACTAGGCCCATCCACTCAACAAAAAATAATGAAAAAACGTAACAAGCATTATGCGACATGGCGCAAATTATCCATATTTAACAGTGAATTACCTAAAATCACAGTGTGAGTGCCAGCTCAGTTCATGTAGCCTAAAATAGTTATGTGAAGTCATATCATTTCAATGCTTCTCGTAGCCAGCTTCAAATTCAGCGTACAAGCTAATTAAGGTGATCATGACAATGAATATTTTCAATACTAACAGTAAAACACTGGTCAATGCGTTGAGAGCGCTTACCTTTTGTGTATTACCTTTAGGTTTAGCAGCATGTGCTAATTCGCCAAACAGCACCACACCCCACTCGCTAGACGCCCCCAAGTTATCCAAAACAACAAATACCACTTCGGGAGCTTTTTACAGCGGTAGATACCGCAATGCCTTTGTTGACCTAGGTATTGCTACCCCAGAGCAGGTTACTCAAAAAGTTAACGATACTTACCAGCAATTATTTTACTCTGACTCGCGCGGAGAAGGCGGCAAGGCGGTATTTTTCCCAGTAGGGGAAGACATGGGCTTTATTAAGGATATTGGCAGCAACGACATTCGCTCTGAGGGGATGTCTTACGGCATGATGATCGCGGTACAAATGGACGATCAGGCCATGTTCAATAAGTTGTGGAAGTTTTCTAAAACTTACATGCAACATGAAGATGGCTGGCATAAGGATTACTTTGCTTGGCATTTAAAACCACACGCTCCCTTCACTAAAATAGATAACAACGCCGCGCCCGATGGTGAGCTTTACTTTGCGATGGCGCTGATGTTTGCGGAACACCGCTGGGGTGCTGGCGAAGGTATTTTCCAATACAAAGATGAAGCCAATGTGATTCTTAACGCCATGGTAAATAAGCCAGAAACCGACTCACAGGCCCCCATGTTTAGCCGAAAACAAAAACAAATCCTCTTTGTAACCGAAAAAAAGACTGGCCTATATACTGACCCTTCTTACCATGTGGCTGCGTTTTATGAACTTTTTGCGCGCTGGGCAGAGCAAGACAATCAACTGTGGGCTGAAGCCGCCCAAGTTAGCCGCGACTACTTGTACAAGGCATCTCACCCAGAAACAGGTTTGTACTCTGAATACGCCACATTTGATGGAACACCGCAAAAAACCTCATTTAACGCAATTAGCCACAAATCTGGTTACGACGCTTTCCGGGTCATTGGCAATATGGCCATGGACCATCATTGGTTTAATGCGGACCCAAGACTGCAAGAGTTAGCCGAGCGAATGATCGGCTTCTACGCTGACGAATACACGCGTAAGGGGCAAAACTACGCAGTACATGAAATGGATGGAGAGATTGTTTCTGCTTGGGGGAGTTCTGGCCAAAATGCCATGAACGGCACCGCAGCGATGATCACCGATAGTCAAGAGGCCAAGCAATTCACCGAACGCTTATGGAAACAAGCAACACCAAGCGGTAAATGGCGCTACTATGACGGTTTATTGCATATGTTCGCTCTATTACAAATGTCCGGGGAATATCAAATCTACGGACCGACCGCTGCTAACAACTAACAATTAGTTAGCACTAAATGAGGCCTCAGCCAGCGTCTCAACTCATTTAATAATATAGTTCGCCCACCTCGGCCTTTAGGCAGAGGTGGGTTTAGAGCTGTTTCGCCAAGCTCTCGGCAAATTCACTTGGCGCTAATACAGCGGCCTCTTCAATAACTGTCGGTCAAATGGTAAACCCGTAAACTGGCTGCCATTTGCGGGTAGTCATCACCCAAATAGCGGATCTTACGAACCTCATTAGGCAACAGAGTAAAGCTTGAATCCTCAAACCGCCCCGGCGCATCGGCTTCTAGGTGCACAAAAAAAGCCGGTTTATCGCTAGTTAACAAAATACTTTGCTGCGCGGCGTCAAACTCAAAGCTCACTTTGGCTTTAGCCATAGCCAAGGCTTTCGGCGGCCCAGAAAACCAGCAGTTTTGCAGCTCTTGTGCTTCACTTTGCCACTGGGCAATAAAGAAACCCGCCTCTCTCTTTTTAGCAAGTTCTGCTGCTTCACAATGCCAGATAAGGGCATTTTCATCGGCACTTAACTGCCACTCTAATCGCTCATCACTCAGTTGCTGGCCTTGCCAATCGAACCATCTTAAGCGGCACTGCATCGAGATATCACGTCGACAGTCATTTAGCATATGCAATTGCAGCCCTTGCTCGGTTTCAACAAAACTAGCGTACTGTGGCGCAAAAAAACGTCTTGCATGATAATGCAGCTGCTTCCAGCGACCACTGTATTCAATACTCGACCACGAGCTTACCGGCCAATTATCATTAAGCTGCCAATACAGCATGCCTCTGCACCAAGGGCTATTAGCACGCCAATAGTCACAAGCGGTTTTTATCGCCAAGGCCTGCTGCACTTGGCTGAGATACAACATCTGCTCAAAATTTGCCGGGAAACGAAATAAGCGAGTAAACATTTCGGTAATGATGCTATTGCCGCTGGGGTTCTTTTGATGGTACTCAAAAGTAGGAGAGCTAATATTCCAATCTTCTTCGGCCACGAAGGTTTTCACTTCCGCTAAGGAAGGCCAAGATTGATAGCCGAACTCAGAACAAAAGCGGGGTTTAATTTGCTGATAAGCCGAGAATGACTTACCGGAATGCCACACATCCCAAAAGTGCATGTCTCCCTTGTTATCATCATGCCAAGCATCGCCATAATCTAACTCACCATTGCAGGGCGAACTCGGCCAGAATACCCGCGAAGGGTCACAGGCTTGCACCACTTTTTGAATAGCACGATTCAAACGGTCATAATTGACCACGTAGCGTTCGCGATTTTGCTTCGACTCTGGATACCAATTTATCGCCCCAATCACCTCATTATCACCACACCATAAAACAATGCAGCTATAATCTCGCAAGCGGCAAATTTGGTCGCGTAACTCAAGCTCCACGTTCGCCACGAAGTCATCGGTAGAGGGATAGAGCGAACACGCAAACATCATGTCTTGCCACACCATTAGGCCTAGCTCATCACACAGCTGATAAAACACATCGCTTTCATATTGACCGCCTCCCCATACCCGTAACATGTTCATACTAGCGGCCTTGGCATCCCCTAATAACTGCTGGTAGCGAGCCACACTTTGCCGCTGCGGCATAGCGTCCATGGGGATCCAGTTCGCCCCTTTGGCAGTAATGGCCACATCGTTGATCATCACCGTCATCGCCGAACCTAGAGAATCGGCTTGAGTATTGAGCTGCAATTTACGCAGCCCCACTTTTTTCTCAATGCGCTGCTCGCCCAGCGTCACGGCAAAACAATGTAAGACTTGCTCGCCATAACCTGCGGGCCACCACAATTGTGGATCGGCAATATGGATCGAGGCTTGGCTAATAGTGCTAGCAGGCTCCGCCGTAACTACGATACTGTGCTCGCCAAACTGAAACTGAATGTCTTGCTGGCAATTTAAATCATGTTCGGCTGTTAGCTGCAAGGTCACGCCAGTTTCTGACCAATGCTGCTCGACTTGAGTCGCCAACAAGCGCGCTTGCTGGTTAAAGCAGATTTGCGGCGTCTGGTACACGCCACTCACCATTAAACAAATACCCCAATCCCAACCTGCGTGGCATTGGGTTTTACGCAAGCTATTCATAAATGGTACTTGGTTGTTACCCATGGATGAGGGCACCACAAAGGGCAGTTTTTCAGCGCGCTGTTGAGCGGCCACATCGGCGCGATGAAAGTATAGCTGTAGTTGGTTTCGCCCCTCTTTTAGCCATGGCTTAATATCGAAGCGCCATAAGCGGAACATGTTGTCGCAGCTCGCCAGCTTATGTTGGTTAATATAAACATCAACCACCGTATCTAAACGGCTCAGTTTCAGTTCGATAAAATCGTTATCGAGCTGCGCCAGCTCTAATTCAAATTCATGGCTCAAGCACCAATCTGCTTTGGCCACCCACTGCACCTTACTCTCGTTACACTGCTGATAGGGGTCATCAATTAATCCAGCCTCAAGCAAAACGGAATAGTTATCCAGCGGCATCTTACAAGGTAAATTAAGCTGCGGGTGCTGAGGAGAACTTAAGCACCAATCTTCAGAAAGCGCCAATACGACCATTATCACCTCAAACAATCAGACTAAAAAAGACGAACAAGATAGATGAAAACTTTAAAATCAATAAATCCACAGAACAATCTTTCAAATCACTTAAGCAGAACCCTGTGCTCAGCATCACAAGCGCCGGCTTGGTATGAAAGAGTTTCAGAATTTTAATAGCAATATTTCAAGCATACTCCCCTTAAGTTCACAGTGAAGAATCTAGCCTAACGGCTAAACGTTTCGGGGTATCAAACAATTCTAGCTGAACGCAATGCTGGCCAAACGCCGACCAAGCCTTAGGGGAGCGAAGCACAGCAATGCTTGCGGTAGGAAATTTAACTAGGTCTTGGCCAGTTAAATATTCTACCAGCTCCAACAAGGCAGGATTATGCCCCACCAAGGCCACTTTGCTATAAGCCTCGGGAAGCCCCTGAATATGCAACAGTAAATCAGCCCAAGAAAAGCTATATAAGTTTTCTTCGCTTAGCACTTTTAGATCAAGTTCTAGCGCCGAATCTAAGTTGGCTTGGCGCTGCGCCAACCAATATTGCAGAGTTTGCTCACAACGAGCAGCCGGGGAGTAATGTACTAATTGCAGCCGGGCAAACTCTGGGGCATGGTGGCGCGCCATTAAGCTCGCCGCGGCTTGACCTCTTGGCGCTAAGCTGCGCTGCCTATCGTTCAGATGAGGCTGATCCCAACGCGATTTACCATGTCTAATTAAACACAAGGTTTTAGCCATAATGTCTCCGCAAATAAAAAAGCCTGCAATCGGTGCAGGCTTTTAGCATAAAGTGGATTAACACCTAAGGGCGAGACAACATATCGCCAATGCCAATCCACTTATATGAGGTTAGCTCAGTTAAGCCCATTGGGCCACGCGCATGCAGTTTTTGGGTTGATACGGCCACTTCCGCACCCAAACCAAATTGTGCTCCATCGGTAAAGCGAGTGGAAGCGTTCACATAAACCGCCGCCGAACCCGCCGCGTTAACGAAGCGCTCTACCGCTTGCAACCGGTTCGACAAAATAGCATCTGAGTGGCTAGCGTTGTGAGTGCGCATGTGGGCAATCGCCTCATCCACATCGGCCACTACTTTCACTCCTAGGGTGTAACTCAACCATTCGGTATCGAAGTCCCCTTCACCAGCAGGCTGTAAGTCTTTGGCGGCGCTAAGCCCAGCCATGGCATTGTCGGTGGCCACTAGCTTAACCGAGGCTTGGTTCATTCGCTCTGCCAGCATTGGCAATAATTCACCTGCAACTTTTTGATCCACCAATAGGCTATCCAAAGCATTACAAGCAGAAGGTCGCTGCACCTTAGCGTTTTCAATCACATCTAAGGCCGCGTTTAAATCAACCGAGTCATCCACATAAATATGGCTGATGCCAAAACCACCAATAATCACTGGAATGGTGCTGTTTTCCTGACACATCTTATGCAGACCCGCACCACCTCGAGGTATGATCATGTCAACGTATTCATCTAAGCGCAGCAGCTGCGCCACTAACTCACGGTCGGGTTTTTCAATATATTGCACCGACGCCGCTGGTAAGCCAGCTTGTTGCAAGGCCATTTGAATCACCTTAACCAGCGCCATATTGGAATGGAAAGTTTCTTTACCACCGCGCAAAATACTGGCGTTACCGGTTTTAAGGCACAGCGCTGCGATGTCGATGGTCACATTAGGTCGAGCTTCGTAAATTACCCCCACCACACCTAGCGGTACACGACGACGCGACAAACGTAGGCCGTTTTCCAATACTCGGCAATCCATTTCACTGCCAATCGGATCTTCTAGTGAAATGACGTTACGCACGTCATTAGCTATCGCCGCCAAGCGCTCACCATTTAACATCAAGCGGTCTAATAGTGCCGCAGATAAGCCCGCCTCATGAGCAGCATCTAAATCGATTTTATTAGCCGCTAAAATGGCCTCTTGTTGGGCCTCTAACTGCTCAGCTATCGCCGCTAGGGCTGCGTTTTTTTGGCGGGTTGTTAAGGTAGCCAAGTCAAAACTGGCTTGTTTTGCCTGTTGCCCAAGCTCTTGTAAACTCATGGAGTATTCCTATTTCAATACTAAATCGTCTCGATGGACCGCTACCGAGCCATAACCATAGCCCAATACCTTATCGATCTGTTCTGAATGTAAGCCTTTAATTTTATTCATATCTTTGGCTTGATAACGACAAATTCCGCGGGCAATTTCGCGTCCTTCCAAGTTCATTAAGCGCACCGCATCACCACGATTAAACTCCCCCTTAATGCCGCAAATCCCTTTTGGTAACAAACTTGAACCACGTTCAACCACCGCTTTGCAAGCGCCATCATCTAGCACTAGCTCACCATGTGGAGGGGGGCCAGCTAAGATCCACTGCTTGCGGTTTTCTAGGGGGGTGGAAGTGGGGCAAAAACGAGTACCTACGTTGTGTCCTTCGATTAAACGAGTTATAACATTTTCTTTATGGCCTGCTGCAATCACCACCTCAATTCCGGCTCTGCCGGCAATTTCAGCGGCCTGCAATTTAGTGGCCATACCGCCGGTACCCAAACCACTAATACTGTCACCAGCTAAGGCACGAATAGCAGGGCTGATTTCACTCACTTCTTCAATCAGTTTGGCTTCCGGGTTATTCCGCGGATCGGCAGTAAACAAGCCGGGTTGGTCGGTCAGCAGTAATAGTTTATTGGCTTCGCCTAAAATGGCCGCGAGTGCCGATAAGTTGTCATTATCGCCCACTTTGATTTCGGCGGTAGCCACCGCATCATTCTCGTTAATAATGGGAACAATGCCGTGTTTTAATAAGGCCTTAAGCATGTCTTTGGCATTTAAGAAACGCTCGCGGTCTTCTAGATCGGCGCGCGTTAATAACATTTGCCCTACGTGGATATCGTAAATATTAAATAAACGCTCCCAGGTTTGAATCAAACGACTCTGCCCTACCGCGGCCAGCATTTGTTTATTTGCAATGGTCGGAGCAATATTGCCATGGGTCAACGACAGGTGCTCTCGCCCTGCGGCAATCGCTCCCGATGTGACTACAATCAACTGATGACCAGCCTTGCGCAACAAGGCGCACTGGCGCACTAACTCAATCATATGTGCACGATCAAGTTTGGAAGTGCCGCTGGTTAGCACACTGGTGCCTAACTTAACGACAATGGTTTGCTTCGACATGCTTATTTACTATTCCAACTAGGCTAAAACGCAAAGCCTGTATTCTACCTGATAATCATCTGACGCACAGAGCCTGTGCGTCATTTTTTTGCGGAAGGCTACGCCAGCTAAGCTGCCGGCAGCGCCAAATTGGGGGATAAAGAGGGAGCGGCGTTAATTTCTAGACCCAAGGCTTGCAAAGTATCAAGCAACTTAGGATAAAACGCGTTGAGTGAGTCTTCTACCTCAGCTTGAAACTTACTAGGGATCTTATCTTCCTGCCACTCGCCTTGTTTGTCGTAAAGACCAAACCAATAGTGGTACTCAAAACGCTGTTGATTCACTCTTAATTCAAACCACCAGCCATAAAACTCACGTTTATCGGCGGCAGGTTTAGCACTCAGGCAAGAGGCAAGGCAATCAAAGAAGTACAACTCTGAGCTGCTGTGTTCCTTACGAAAATAAGGCCCCATTGCAGTGAATTTAGAACATAATTTTCCATGGCTTGGCCAAGTCACTTCCATGCGATTATTCTCTCCACAGTGATTGATGTATTAAGAACGTATCCTAGAACTATAATGACCACAATTAGCCTAAATCACAATTGCTTTTGTAGCCAATGCGTGACCTCGGTGAAGATTTGATCGTAATTTTCTAAAGAATCCTGTTCTTTTAATAGTTCCACTTTACAATCTCTTGATGCCGAGCTTAGCAAGGACAAATCCGCTTCTGGGCTAATTAAATCGTTTTTACGCCCAACTACAAACATGGGAGTGGAAGTACGTGCTCCGCCTAATAAACCTTGAGTTTTTAGCGATAGCGGCAAGCAACGATAAAATAAGCTTTCTTTATTGACCGAATTTACCCCACTGCGATTGGCCAAACAGTCTTGGTACATTTGCGGTAAACTTTGGAAGCGTTGTACATCGGTAAACAAACGATCCACCGGCGCACCAATGGTCACAATGGCGCGCAAACGCTCTGCCGCAATAAAGGCTAAACGCGCCGCCACATTACCCGCGAAACGATAACCCAACATGGCTACGCGTCCATGGTCAACCCATGGAATTTCCGGTAAATAATCTAAAATAGCCAAATGGATACGGCTGCTATCCTGTTGTAAGCGCCAATGGTTACAGTAGCCAGAACCGGGTAAGTCCACACACAACATAGCAAAACCAGCAGGCGCTAAGAAGCGTTCAAAAAATGGATATAGCTCAGTTTGAATAGTATCTAAACCGCCACTCACCAGTACCACCGGTTTCACCGAATCAGTGTCAGGTAGGTGCAAGTAGCAAGGAACTCGCTTATTGTCTACGGGGATCTCAATAACTTTGCAGTGATAAGGGCTATGCTCCATTGCCGCAACAAAATTGGTATGAGCCAGAGCCTGCGCGGTGGTGGCCAGATCGTCACCTTTAAAATGAGGGTAAGCCGCAATGGTGGCACTATAACTGGATAATAAATACTGTTGCTTGGCTTGTTCCTTTTGCTCTTGTTGACTGGCTTCTTTGGCGGCCACCTGAAACTTAACCGCCCGCTGCATCCATTCATAATTCCAGTTGCCGGGTTGATAACCGCCTACGGTATCGAGCAATTCACTGGTGCGAGGTTTGTCAGACATCGCAATGGTGGCAAAAATGCTCTCGGTTTCAATCGGGTCAAGGCCTAACCAAGCCCAATATTCACGGCGCAAAATGCGATACCACTTACGCGCTTCATCTTGCCCATGGGCGGTTAATTGTGCCGCCCCCGAGTTAGAAACTGTGGAAGTTTCCACCACATTAATTCGTGGTTTAAATAAAATTTCTGACAAATTTTCCTTCACAGCACACTCTCACTTAATAATTAGTCAACAAAATATACCACAAAAAAAAACCGCCACTAGGTGACGGCTTTCATAAGATCATACTCTAACTGATTAATTTAAAAGAAGGCAAACTTCAGTGCGAATACAACCGCCAGAACCCAAACGCTAAGAGGCACCTCTTTGTAGCGTCCGGCCAGCAACTTAATTACCGCGTAAGCAATAAAGCCTAGCGCAATACCATCGGCAATCGAGAAGGCCAAAGGCATTAAAATAGCCACAATGGCAGCGGGAGCGGCTTCGGTTAAGTCAGTCCAGTCAACGTTAACTAGGCCCGATAGCATTAAAGTACAAACATAGAACAGAGCACCTGCAGTCGCATAAGCGGGGATCATTCCGGCAAGAGGCGAGAACAACAAGGCCAAAATAAACATAATACCCACAACCACCGCGGTTAAGCCGGTACGACCGCCTTCTTCCACGCCTGCACCACTTTCAATGTAAGAAGTGGTGCTTGATGTACCTAATAACGAACCGGCAATGGTAGCGCTTGAGTCAGCTAACAAGGCTTTTTTAAGATTAGGTAGACGGCCTTTCTCATCCAGCAAATTACCGCGTTGAGCCACCGCGGTTAGGGTACCGGCAGTATCAAATAGGTCGACGAATAAGAAAGCAAAAACCACACTGATCATGCTCACATCTAAGGCGCCCATGATATCCAATTGCAAGAAAGTGGGAGCAGGGTTAGGTGGCATAGAGATAACACCGTGGTATTCGGTGTAACCTAAAGCAATAGACAGCACAGTGATGGCCAGAATTGAAATCAACACTCCGCCTTTAATTTTACGGTACTCAAGGCCAATGATCAGGAAGAAACCTAAGGCAGCTAAAATCATTTGATGAGGATTCTCATGACCTAAGCTCACTAAAGTTGCTTGGTTATCTACCACAATACCGGCATTTTTCAGTGCAATAAAACCAAGGAACAAGCCTATACCGGCGGCAATACCTACCCGTAAGGTTTGTGGAATCGAGTTGATGATCCACTCACGAACCTTAAAGAGGCTCAAGCTAATGAATACCACACCCGATAGGAATACAGCACCTAAGGCGACTTGCCAAGTATGGCCCATACCTAATACAACACCGTAGGTGAAGAAGGCATTTAAGCCCATGCCAGGCGCTAGTGCGATAGGGTAGTTTGCGTAAATCCCCATGATGAAACAACCAATGGCGGCGGCCAAACAGGTTGCAACAAACACGGCACCAGCATCCATTTGGGTTGCTGCTAACATGCTAGGGTTAACAAAAATAATGTAGGCCATGGTTAAAAAGGTGGTTAAACCTGCAATAACCTCGGTACGCACATCCGTGCCATGCGCCTTAAGTTTAAATAGTTTCTCTAACATAACGATGTATGTTCCTTGGACTGACAGTAGTTTATTTGGCTCACCAATAAGCTCCGTTATGCTACTGGTGAAAATCGCGTCGCATTATATTCATGCTACTGCCAAGAAGCCATAGCTGGTTGAAGTCTACCTGCGCTAGATCAGCAAAAAAACCCAAATTTACCAACTCATCTTGTTAATATCCCCTAGAAAAGCCTAGTAAATTGGTTTATCTGCTTGTAGTTAAGCTTTTTTCATAGAGCACAACGTGCTAATCCGCTGCGGCGTAATAGTTCAGCTGTGTGCTGTACAGTCTAAATCACGTAAATATTCTATGAAAAAGCGAAAAATCAGACTTATATTCACCATTCTTAGCTGATAAAGTCCTATTCATTCTATATTCACAGTTACAAGGTGATTTTGTGTCTTCATTATCTTCTCTACAGCCACAGGCCTTATGGCAACGCTTCGAAACAATCTGTTCGATTCCCCACCCCTCTAAACATGAACAAGCCATGATTGACTGGTTACTCGCTTTAGCTAACGAGCACCAACTAGAGCACTTTCAAGATTCGGTAGGTAATGTCATCATCAAAAAGCCCGCCACCCCAGGTATGGAAGATCGCCAAGGAGTGATTCTACAGGCTCACCTAGACATGGTGCCTCAGGCCAATAATGATACCCAACACGACTTCACTCAAGACCCTATTCGCCCCTACATTGACGGTGACTGGGTCACCGCACAAGGCACCACACTGGGCGCCGACAACGGCATTGGGCTGGCCTCGATAGTGGCAGTACTCACCAGCAAAGAGCTGGCTCACGGGCCAATTGAGGCACTACTTACCATTGACGAAGAAGCAGGCATGACTGGCGCTTTTGGCTTAGAAGCCGGTGTATTAGAAGGTAAACTACTCATCAACACCGACTCAGAGCAAGAAGGTGAAGTATATATGGGCTGTGCCGGTGGCGGCGATACCTGCATTAGTTTTGCCCTTGAACAACAAGCCAGCACGCCACAACAGGCGGCTATGAAGCTCAGCATCAAAGGCCTTAAAGGCGGCCACTCGGGCTGTGATATTCACACCGGCCGCGCCAACGCCAACAAATTACTAGTACGTATACTGGCAGCCATGCAACAACAAGGACTGGAGCCGGTATTAAGTACCATTCAAGGTGGTAGCCTACGCAACGCCATTCCTCGAGAAGCCAGCTGCTGCGTGCTTTACTCAGCCGACAAACAAGCCGAGTTAAACAACTTGCTAGAGCAACAGATTGCCCAGCTGCAAGACGAATACGGCCTGGTTGAAACCGGCCTTGAAGTGTTGGCGAAAAGCATTGATTGCCCCAGCCACAGTTTAAGCCCAGCCCTATCTCAACAAATAATCGCCAGCTTAAACGCCTGCAACAATGGCGTAGTAAGCATGAGCCAAACGGTGCCAGGCGTGGTAGAAACCTCCTTAAATATTGGGGTAATTAGCCAAAGCGCAGAGAGCATTGATATTAAAATCTTGGTGCGCTCGCTGATTGATTCAAGCCGCTTACAAGTTGAAGCCAGCTTAGCCTCATTATTTAGCCTGTGTAATGCCAAGGTTAGCCATAGCGGTGCTTACCCCGGTTGGAAGCCTGACAATAACTCCACCATGAAGAGTGTGGTTCAACAAAGCTACCAACAGCTGTTTGGCCAATGCCCAGAAGTGATGGTAATACATGCGGGTTTAGAGTGTGGGCTATTTAAAAGTGCTTACCCAGACTGGGACATGGCCTCGTTTGGCCCCACCATTAAATTCCCCCACAGCCCCGACGAAAAAGTAGAAATTGCCGCGGTTGAAAAATACTGGCAACTACTGCTAAGCGTATTGCAAAACATCCCCGCAAAGGCTTAGTTAAGTACTAAAGCTCAAACGGCAAAGCCAGTTGTGCAGACTGGTTTTGCTGCGGATGAGCCAAACCAATATGAACCCCAATGAGACGCACCGCCTTACCCTTGCCTCTTGCGAGGGCCTCGTCTAACAAACTCAACAATAGGGTTTCGTCTATCGCTTGGCATTGCTGCTCTTTAGTGGTTTGGCGAAAATCGGCAAACTTTACCTTCACGCCTAACTTGTTGATATTCGCCTCTTGTAAGTGTCGTTCACTGCGCCGCCGCAGCTCGGGCAATAAACCCATTAGCCGCTCGGCCAATAAGCTGGGGTCACCCTCATCTTGAGCAAAGGTGCGCTCTACCGCCACCGATTTACGCTGCCGTTCACTCGATACTTCACGCTCATCAATGCCTTGGCAACGCAGCCACAGCATATCGCCAAATTTACCAAAACGATGCTTTAACTCTGCCCGCTCGGCGCGGCGCACGTCGGCTCCGGTGTACAGCCCTTGCTGATGTAACTTCTCAATACTGACTTTACCCACACCAGAGATCTTTTCTAAGGCCAATTGTTCGATAAACTCGCTCACCTGCTCTGGGCAAATGACGAATAAACCATTGGGCTTGTTAATATCGGAGGCAATCTTGGCGAGAAACTTCACCGGCGCCACACCTGCTGAGGCTGTTAAGCCGGTTTCATTAAAAATATCTTGGCGGATCTGCTGAGCAATCAAAGTGGCCGAACCTTGGCATAATTCACTATTGCTCACGTCGAGGTAGGCTTCATCTAAAGACAGCGGCTCAACCGCTTCTGCATACCGATGAAAAATGGCTTGAATCTGCTGGCTCACTTGCTGATACACCGCCATACGCGGTGCTACCAGCTGTAAATGCGGGCAAAGTTGTAAGGCCTTATGCGTAGGCATGGCCGAGCGAATGCCGTATTCCCTTGCCAAATAATTGCAAGTAGTTAGCACGCCTCGGCCCCCGCGCATGCCTCCCACCGCTAAGGGAACATCGGCCAAGTGTGGCTGGTCACGCATTTCTACGGCAGCATAAAAACAGTCCATATCAACATGGATAATTTTTCGCGGGTGAACTGCCGATGCCATGAAAAAACGCCTAATACTGTATTTTTATACAGTATAACTATCAATACAATAAATGCCAGCAGAATAAATGCCACGCTTTAGCCCTACTCATCTAAGCTTAATTTTGCATTTGCTATGGTGTCATTATCACTGCTTCAGTAGTATTAAAATACTCTGCAAAACAAAGGAATTTAGCTAGTGAATCAGCCGCGTGTTAGCCAACTAAGTATTTATCCCATCAAATCCACCGCAGGGATCCACCTTAACCGTGTATTTGTTGAAGAGTACGGTTTAGCCTTTGATCGACGTTTTGTGGTCGCCGATTTGAGCGGCAAGCAAATCACTGCCAGAACCCACCCGAAACTGGCCCAAGTTCACAGTGCGCTAACCGCCAGAGGTTTGCAATTACGCGCCCCAGAAATGGCCAGTTTAAACATCATTTACGCCGATTTTTCTGATGATTACCGTTCGGTTAATATTTGGAAGGACGGGGTGCAAGGCCAGCACTGCCATGATGACTACGATACATGGTTTAGCCACTATCTTGGTGAACCCTGCCAATTGCTGTTTTTTGGCGAACAGTCTTCACGCTTGGTAAAACAGCGCGATACCCAGGTGGCCTTTGCCGATGGCTATCCCTTGTTGCTGATCTCAGAAGCCTCTTTGGAAGATCTCAACCTACGCTCAACACTTACTCACAGCATGACGCAATTTCGCCCCAACTTAGTGGTGAAAAATACCGAAGCCTTTGCCGAAGACGGCTGGAAGCGATTCCGCATTGGCGATGTAGAGTTTGAAGTACAAAACGGCTGTTCTCGCTGCATCTTCACCACCCTAGACCAAAGCAGCGGCGAGTTTCCCCCCACTAAAGAACCTTTAACAACCTTGGCGGAATATCGCAAAGGTGACGATGGCAATGTTTACTTCGGACAAAATGTGGTGGCCTTAAACAGCGGCACGATTAGCATTTATGACCCGGTGGAAGTACTGGAAACTAAAACACCCGAGCACTACCCAGAAAACATTAGTAAACGTAAACAAGCCGAGCCCACCAAATCTAGCTGGCAACAAGGCGAAACCATAAATTTACAATGCATTGCCAAAAAAGCCGAAACCCACGATTTAACCACCTATATTTTTGCCGCGCCACCGCATCGCCAGTGCGACTATCAAGCGGGGCAATACTTGGCTTTTGATTTTGAAATAGACGGCAAACCTGAGCACCGCAACTACACTCTGTCCAGTTCGCCCAGCCGCCCAGAGCGCTTGGCCATCACTGTGAAAAGCTTAGAACAAGGCTTGGTCTCTAATTGGCTACATCAGCACTTTACGCCGGGCATGAGTTTAGCGGTGCGCGCCCCCAGCGGCGATTTTCACCTACAACGCACCAACAACCAAAAACTGCTGCTACTCTCTGCGGGCAGTGGCATTACGCCAATACTGTCGATGCTGCGTTACTTAAGTGATATGAACATAGCGAAAGACATTGTGTTTTTACATAGTGCTCGCCGCGAGCAAGACTTAATGGCTCAAGCAGAAATCGCGCTACTCGCCAGTAGTTTCAAACACTGCCAAGTGCATTACACCCTCACCCAAGAGGCAACTAACTCTTGGCAGGGTTATCAAGGCCGGCTTAATCGTGGCATGTTAATGGATATTGCCGATTTAGAAGAGCGCAGCGTATTCATTTGTGGGCCTCAAGGTTTTATGCAAAGCGCCAAAGAACAACTACTGGCCTTAGGTGTGCACCAAGATGAGATTTTCGAAGAAAGCTTTGGCCACGCGGTAGAGCCCGTTAGCCAGTCTAAACCGGTTAATATTTTGTTTGATAGCTGGGATACCTATGTGCAGGGTAATAACCAACAAAATATACTAGAACAAGCTGAACAAGCAGGCCTACAATTACCCTACTCCTGCCGTGGTGGTTTTTGTGGCACTTGCAAAGTTAAACTGCAAAGTGGTGAGGTTAAGCAACTAGAAGACAGCGGCCTTAGCGATGCAGAGAAACAACAAGGCTACATTCTTAGCTGCAGTTGTATACCCGAGAATGATCTATGTATCACCCATGATTAAACTCATTCAATTCACCCTTACTTTAACCAATAGATAGGAAGACCCCATGAAGTTTCTTCACACTATGGTCCGCGTACGAGACCTTGACGAATCTATGCATTTTTATTGTGATCTGCTAGGCATGAGCGAAGTTCGTCGCTACGACAGCGAACAAGGCCGCTTTTCATTGATTTACTTGGCCGCCGACGAAGACATAGAACGGGTTAAAGCCGAACAAGCACCTTGTTTAGAGTTAACCTACAACTGGCCAGATGAAGACGGTAATCAAGAACAATATACTGGCGGGCGTAACTTCGGTCATATTGCGGTTTCAGTGGAAGACATCTACGCGCTGTGTGACAAACTTCAACAAGCAGGCGTTACTATTAATCGTCCTCCGCGTGACGGCCATATGGCCTTTGTAGTATCACCCGACGGCATTTCGGTAGAGCTACTACAACAAGGCGAATCCCTAGCTCCACAAGAGCCTTGGGCCTCTATGCCAAGTACCGGCAGCTGGTAACTCTAATCGCTAACGACAAGTGTAAATAGGGCGATACAGTTAGTTTCAACTGTTCGCCCTATTTTTGTTCTTCAAACAGTTAAACCAAGCTAGAAAAAATCAACTAAAGTGTCCACTTCCCCTAAAATGACACAAATTTAAATGGAGTTTTCTACACTCATTAACGTAGGAGAACGCCATGAAAAAATCACGCTTTACCGAAACGCAGATCGTCAACATTCTCAAAGAAGCTGACGCGGGGATGAAGGTCGAAGATATCTGTCGTAAACACGGAATGAGTAACGCCACGTACTATAAGTGGAAATCTAAGTACGGTGGCATGGATGCTTCTGAACTCAAGCGAGTCAAAGAGTTGGAAGAGGAAAATTCGAAGCTGAAAAAGTTATTTGCCGAAGTCAGTTTGGAAAACCATGCGATGAAGGAACTCTTCGCAAAAAAGGGCTGGTGACAGCAGAAAAACGGAGCTGTGCCCAATTATTGGTCGGTGCCGGCTTGAGCATTCTGAAAGCCTGTACCTTGGCTGACATCAGCCGTTCAAGTTATTACCGGCCATTAGTCGATTGGCGTCAAAGGGATGCTGCTGTCATTGATGCGTTGAATTCTGAGCTTAAGAAGTCCCCCAGAGCGGGCTTTTGGAAGTGCTTTGGCCGACTGCGTTACAAAGGGTATCCATTCAATCATAAGCGCGTTTATCGCGTGTATTGCCAAATGGGACTCAACCTTAAACGGCGGGTTAAACGAGTATTACCGAAGCGAATTGCGCAACCATTACAGGTTGAAGCGAAAGCCAACTATCAATGGGCCTTAGATTTTATGCATGACGGACTTTATTGCGGGAAACGCTTCCGCACACTTAATGTAGTAGATGAAGGTACGCGGGAATGCCTTGCCATTGAGGTAGATAGTTCATTGCCAGCAGAGCGCGTTGTACGCGTACTTGAGCAAATTAAAGCTGAGCGTAGTCTACCGGTTCAATTACGAGTCGATAACGGGCCTGAGCTTATCTCGGCAAGGCTGACAGATTGGTGTGAACAGCACCATATTCAACTGGTTTATATCCAGCCAGGTAAGCCTCAGCAAAACGGATTTGTGGAACGTTTCAATGGCTCGTTCCGTCGAGAATTTTTGGATGCGTATTTATTTGAATCGCTAGAACAAGTCCGAGAAATGGCTTGGTTCTGGCGTTTGGATTACAACGAAGAACGAACCCATGAAAGTCTCGGTAATTTGCCACCGGCTGCTTACCGAGCAAAACTGGAAAACTCTACTTTAGAACTGTCTCATTAATGGGGAAGTGGACAGCACCAATTGTGGCTCTAATGGGTATGCTCTTAGGATTAGCCCCTTCTAGACGATCGACTTTAATACCGAAATGTTCAGGAGCAACACGTTTACGATGAAATAAATATCACAGCTTTACAACAATAGTGGTGAGCTATTTTTGGTATGAAACTGCGACTCGCTCAACAAGCTTTCATCTTTTAGCGGTATACATTTCATGCACCTTAACCATAAGGGCATTCTTTTCGAGAAAAAACAACAATCACAGGTAGTTAGCTCAAGGGAATCTGTAAGTATTTTAAATTGGATTACCCACAATAACAGCTACCTAAAGGCTTATTATCCGTCATGCTTATTCCTAGCTCTTAAAAATAATCAGTCCCACAAGGCTTTATTCGCCGTATCTTTGGGAGTGAGCCCAAGCCAGCATCATAATTCATTAGCCAAATAGCTAAATGTTACGCTGTTCTAACCAAGCTAAAATTGTCGGTATAAATTCCACGGCAAAAGCATCTTGCTCTAACCACATGAGTTTAATCCATTGCAGAGCCCCAATAGTTTGACCGCTAAATGAATCTGCCTTTAGCATTGCATGACTAGCATTAGCTATTAGCATTGTAGTGACAAAACTATTGCTATTCTCTTTCCAAGAGGCAAACTCTTGCTTTGCATTTACATTGAGATCTTTATCACCCCATAGATATAAACTAGGCACTTTAATCTCTGAATAATCTTGTTTTGCATCCGATTTAAAGTTGTTTAAGACAAACTGAAAACGCTCTTTGGTCATAGCGTTCTTTCCAGCAAACTTTACATATTCACTATACGATGGAGCCTGTAGCAAAAATGAAATTTCTCTGGTGTAGTCAGCTAAAGCAGCGCTGATTTGCTTGTTATTTTTACCCGCCAATTGACTGTGAATTTTTGTGTAATACCGGCCCTGCTCAACCCAATTAGTAGCGAAGCCAATACCAATAACAAAACCCATTTTTGAGTTTTGATTTGATATGGCAGGTAAGACCCAGCCAGCTTGGCTAAAACCGATAAGCCCCGTAGTTTGAGCTGTAAAATTATATCTATGTTGAACAAAGTCTATTGCAGCTAAGACCTCAGATTGTCGATCAAACATGGTCTGCTCAAGCCAATCTCCTGAAGACCCCCCTACATTTGGCTTATCCCAGCTAAACACAGCATAGCCATTTTGTCTTAGTGGCTCCCAAATAAGATTGTAATAGCCTCCTGCATCATAGGTCATCGCCCCATCACCATGAACAAAAAGTAAAATCGCTTTAGCTGGTTTGCCATTGGTGCTTGCAAGGTAATGCCCAGATAAACGAGTATTTTTGTGCTTAAAGGTTACTTCTTCAGCGAAGCAATAGGTGAATGAAGATATGGCAAAAAATAATGACGCAATCAACCTAATCATCTCGCCTCCATCAAGTGATATCCACTAAAGAGAATTAAAATAGCCTACCTAAACTAAATCACTAAACAATGACAATTACAATTACACTAGGCTGCCGCTACTAAAACAAAACCAACATTAACATCTTTTAGTCATAACAAAGCTAAGACAAGACTAAAAAATAACTTAAAAACAACAACATTGGCTACTAAACAAGGCTTAACGAAACTTTAACCTAACGCTAAATAAGACAAAGCCGTGTAATTGTGGAATAACGCAGCCCTCTTTAATAATGATGAGATTGAGGGGAATAACACTACCCAAGAGATTACGATACCGGATAAGAGAATGCTTATCCGAGCCGACGGCTGCCAGAGAATAACACGAGGAATTTAATGTAGCTGGGCAGATATTGATTGCTCGACAAACCAGGCCGATCTCAGGTTAGATTAAAAACGGTGAGCGCTATTCCACGCCTTGATCGCTCCTTTACCGGCTTCGACACCGTTTTGATATGCCTGTTGTAGGGATTTGGTATCACGGCTCAACCTTTTGAGCTGGAAATTATCCGGCGGACATATCTGCACAATCTCAACACCATGAGGCGGACTTTCAATGAGATCCACGGCTTGGTTATAACGAATATCCCGTGTCAACATGGGTTCAATCAAAGCAGGAGTATGACGCAGTAAATGACGCATCAAACCGGGAGCTTTCACTGGAGACTTGCGATACGCCGACGGGCGACTGCGCAGCACCATAATCCGCTTGGCTCCCCGGCGAATGGCTTCAGCAACCGGAATCGCATCGGCAACGCCACCGTCAACATACGGCACGCCGCCGAGTAACACTCCGCGACGGTAGGCGATTGGCACGGCACTGCTGGCTTTCATCGTTTCCGTCAGCAACGCAAGCTTCGGCCTGTGGTACTCCGCAGCGCCCGTATCCTGTCGCGTCACTCCCAAAAAAAACGGCCGCGACTCCTGTTTGAGAGTGTGCATGTCTATCCCCAGCTCGGCCAGAGTCACAGTCCACATCCAGTCCAGATCCATTAAATCACCACCGCGCAGAAACTGGCCGGGACGGACGAATTCACGGCGACAACTATAGTCAGTATAAATTTTCAGATTTCTCCCTGGCATATTGGCCAGATAGGCCGCAAGATTACTGGCGCCAGCTGATACTCCCCAAAAGCTGTCAAACGGAGAAAAATCCTGCGCTAAAAAGCTATCCAGCACGCCACACGAGAAAACACCTCGCTTCGCGCCACCCTCCACGATGAGTGCATTTGGGCCAATTTGCTGTGTCATTTAAGTTCCGAATCCGTAGAGTCAAAATACTAGCCTACCGCAAATATCACGGCTAACCAATCTCGAGCACAGTTTCCAACGACAACCTACGTTGTAAACGTCTGATTTTTCTCCAATATTAATGATATCATCAGCAAACGGCACGGGGTATTCAAGTGCTATATTAAAATCGCAGTCACGCCCGAATTGCTCTAAACAGTGATCAGCTGCTCGACTAAGCATGAATTGTATTTTTCTACCCATTAAGAGTTAGCGCTAACTCGAAAGTTCCTATAGCCCAAACCTGCATCAGAGCTCTCAGGAACACCAAAGGTAAAAATCGCCGAATCTATACTGATCCCACATTGCATCCCTTTAAACTACAAGACTTAAAAACACTAAACAAGCCAACCCCCTTGCTCACAAATTATGGCTTAACTTAGTTTTAATAAAAGCGAGGTAAACGTTGAAAGAAGTAAGGTGAGTGAAGCGCTAAAACTTAGCGCCATCTTTTATAAGCGGACCTTAGCCTTTAGCGAAGCTTTTATACCAGCGGCTGATTTGCTTACGCCGTGGCCAGAACAGACCCAAAAATATCGCCGCGTAAATCAAAGGCTCTAAGTAGCCGGACTTAAGTGACCACCAAAAATGCACCACCACCAGCAAACTCAGCGGGTAAATAAAACCATGCAATTGCAGCCAGCGCTGCCCCATGCGCTGTTGCAGGGCTTTAAAGGAAGTGACGGCCATGGCCAGCAACACCATAAAGGCCAACATGCCTAGCCAGATATAAGGCCGTTTCACTAGCTCTTCTACAAATAGTGACCAGTCTAAGGCCAAATCAAACAGCCAATAGGCACTCAAGTGTAAGCAGGCATAGGCAAATACATACAGGCCAATTAAACGACGAAACGCCAGCAAGGCTGGAATTTTATAGCGCCGAGAAAGCGGCGCTAAGCACAAGGTCAGCAGCAAGATATTTAACGCGCTATTAGCCAGGTAATGAATGATTTGCTGCACTGGATCACCGCCCCACCACTGCATTAGCACAGCGCTCACGCAATAAGCTAAGGGGCTTAGCAGCGCTAGGTGGAGCAGCAGCTTTAGCTGCCATCGATAGCTTTGTAGCCAGCGGTTTAGCGATTTGCTCATTGGTATTCCTAGGGCCAGTTGACCTTTTGCGGTTAATTTTTGTTCGAGACAAAAGCGTTTTAATCGCGGAGAGAGTTTTGTAGCCTAGCATTCTAAGCAAAACAGCTCTCAACAAAGAGTAAAACGCTTTTGGCCGAACCCTTTGGGCAGCGTTTGTGGGGGCTTTCTACTACCTTATCGGTTTATCAGGTAGAGTAACTACATTTCAAAGCCTCTGCGTTGTTTAAAAATCCCACAAACTGCTGCAAAAAACATCTCGAAAGATCAACAGGCCCTAAAAGTAACGGCTTAGGTCCATGCCTTTATACAAATGCGCTACCTGCTTACCGTAGCCATTGAACAGCTCGGTGGGAATACGTTTGCGCCCCAGTAAGCCGGCATCATCAATTCTACGTTCGCTGGCTTGGCTCCAGCGCGGGTGGTCTACTTGCGGGTTCACATTGGCATAAAAGCCGTATTCATGGGGGCGAGTAGGTTCCAAGTGGTGGGTGGCATGTTTTCCACAAAGCGGATCCGCACTATCGACTTAATGCTCTTGAAGCCGTATTTCCACGGCACCACTAAGCGTAGCGGCGCGCCATTTTGCGCAGGCAAGGTTTTACCGTACATGCCCACCGCCATAAAGGTTAGTGGGTTCATCGCTTCGTCTAGGCGCAACCCTTCCACATAGGGGTAATCGATACCGCCGCCAATGAATGGGCTTTTCTGGCCGGGCATTTGCTGGGGATCGTAGAGCGTCTCAAAGGCCACATAACGAGCGGAAGACAGAGGCTTAACCTTTTTTAGCAACTCGCTCAAACTAAAGCCCACCCAAGGGATCACCATTGACCAAGCCTCTACACAGCGCAGCCGATAGATGCGCTGCTCCAGCGCCATATCTGCCATCACCTTGTCTAGGTCTAGCGTCAGCGGCTGCTCCACCAAACCGTCGATGGTGAACGTCCACGGGTGAGGATTAAATTCTCGGCTGTTTCTTAAGGGGTCGTTTTTACCAGTGCCAAACTCATAGAAATTATTATGGCTGGTCGCCTTTGACTCAGGGGTTAAGGCGTCCTTATGCAAGGGGGGAATATCGGTTTTAGTTAAGGCCTTGCGTACTAGGGCGGCTTTTTCCTCTTCGTCACTGCCAAACCAAGAGGCTGCCTGACCAACGCCAGGCAGCGCCGCAGCAGAACCGGCTAGCGCCAAACCTTTAATGATATTGCGGCGCTGTTTAAACAGCGCTTCTGGGGTTACCGCAGATTCAGGCTCTTCCCAGTCACGTTTAATTTTCAACCACATAGCATCTCCTTTTTAGAACAGACCACACCAGTGCCGAATAAATTTCACTTTGCTGCAAAAAAGACCGCAATATCACAACGCTGTGTATGACTTACATCTTACTGACAACCCGCTTAAGGTGCTGATAATCACCCATTACTGGCAAGCCTGTTAGATAACGGCGCAGCATGTCCATGGCAACCGCTGTAGACATAATACGTACCACCGAGCGACTTCGATTAAACATTTGTAGCTGCTGGCTAAAACACTGCTTGCCGTCGGCCAAGCTAAAACACACTGTGCCTACCGGTTTTTCTTCACTGCCGCCGCCCGGCCCAGCAATGCCGGTGATAGACAGCGCTATGTCGGCTTCACTATGGCGCAATGCACCTTCTGCCATGGCTTGGCTGGTTTGAATAGACACCGCGCCATATTCAGCTAGTAAGGACTCGGGCACGCCAATGCTTTGCTGCTTAGCTTGGTTGCTATAGGTCACAAAGCCACGTTCCACATAGGCAGAACTGCCTGCTACAGCCACCAGCTCACTGGCCAACATGCCGCCGGTGCAGGACTCGGCAAGCACCAGTTTTTTGTTTTGCGCTATCATCAGCTGTTGTAAGTGTAGCGCCCAGTCTGACTGGTCTTCGGAAAATACATGCTCAGCCAAGTGTTCACGTAGCGAATCAATTAACGCAGTAAACTGCGCTTCGGGGCGTGGATAAAAAACTTTCACCTCGATGCTAGGGCGCGCCGAGCGATAACCAAGGCGTGCTCCCTCGGGTAAGGCAAAGCCATCTAAACGATCGCTCAAGGATGATTCAGAAAGGCCAAAAGTATAAAAGCGTTTTACTTCGCCCTGCGCTTGTGGCTGCTGCTTGGCCAGCAGCGGAAACCATTGCTGTTGAAGCATTTGTTTAAACTCGCTGGGCACGCCAGGAGTAAAAATGAGCTGGGCACCGGCATATTCAATAATAAAACCACAGGCGGTACCGATGGGGTTATCCACCAAGGTCGCGCCTTTAGGTAGCATTGCTTGCTTAAGGTTACTGCTAGGCATTGGGGTATCTTGCGCCTGATACCAAGCTTGTAATTTAGCTAACCAATCTTGGTTAAGCTCTAGTTCCGTGCCCAGTAAACGGGCGGCCGCCTCAGCGCTTAAGTCATCAGACGTTGGGCCAAGCCCGCCATTGACCAGTACCCAATCACTACGTTTGGCAGCTTGCGCCATGGCATCCACGATGTCGTCCAAGTTGTCGGCAACAGTTTGTCGGCGACTAAAGCTTAGCCCCATGTCGCTTAAGGCTTGGCCGCACCAAGCCGCATTAGTATCGGCGATGTCACCTTGTAGTACTTCATCGCCGGTACTGAGCATTTCTATTTTCATACTGCTTCCTTAACGCCCGCGATAAAACTGCTTAATTGCCGCCACTAACTGTTGAACATCTTGCTCATTCACATTGAGGTGGGTCACAAAGCGCATCGGCGAGCCAGCCGACATCAAGATCCCCTGCTCGGCCAAGGCACCAGCAAGCGCGGCCGATTGTCCTTTGCGGCACTGGGCGTAAACGATATTGGTTTGCACCGCGCTCGGGTCACAGTCTAGCTCTTCAATGCTGGCTAGCTGCTCGGCCAGCAACAAGGCATTGGCATGGTCATCTGCCAAGCGAGCCACGTTGTTTTCTAAGGCATATAAACCCGCCGCCGCAATAATACCGGCTTGGCGCATACCGCCGCCCAGCATCTTACGAATACGGGTAGCACGAGCAATCAGTTCCTCGCTACCCAATAACAAGGAGCCCACTGGCGCACCCAAGCCTTTAGATAGACAAATGGTAAAGCTATCAAAGGGCGCAATCACTTGGCGCTCATCTTCGCCGCTTTTTACTACCGCATTGAACAAGCGCGCACCGTCGAGGTGAAGACTCAGCTTATGTTGTTCAACGAAGGGGCGTAAGCTCGCCAAATAGGCTTGAGGAAGCACTTTTCCGCCAATGGTATTTTCCAAAGACAATAAGCGCGTTTGCGCGAAATGAAAGTCGTCGGCTTTAATCGCGGCCGCCACCTTGGCTAAATCCAAGCTGCCGTCACTGCTGTTTTCTATTGGCTGTGGTTGTACGCTGCCTAATACCGCCGCACCGCCGCCTTCGTATTTGTAGTTATGTGCTTGTTGGCCACAAATATACTCATCACCACGCTGACAGTGCGCCATAATCGCCAATAGGTTGGCCTGAGTCCCAGAGCTGCAATATAAGGCGGCTTCGGTGCCCATGCGCTCGGCTGCGTAATCCTGCAGGCGATTCACCGTGGGATCATCACCATACACATCATCGCCCACTTCGGCTTGTGCCATTAGCTTGCGCATTGCCTCACTCGGCTGGGTTACGGTATCACTTCTAAAATCACTCATTACTCTGCCTCTTGTTTATTTGCCTGTAACCAAGCCATTGGATCGGGAAACTGAAATTGATAATTTAAACTGCTTTTAATTTTATGATTGCTAATGATTTTGTTGCTACCGCCTTGCTGATCAAACTGGGGAGGCGCCACACCGAGTTGTTGCGCCGCCAGATTATAAAACGCCTGTTTCTGTGGATGCTGATCGCTACAAGCGTTAAAACACTCTCCCCATTGATCGCGATGAATTAAGCGACTAATTAAAGCGATACAATCATCACGATGAATGATATTAACAGGACTACTGGCTCCGCTCACCGTTTTGCCGGATAAAAATCGTCCCGGTTTACGCTGCCCACCCACTAAGCCAGAAAAACGCAAGACACTCGCCTGAAAAGCCTGGCGACTAAGCAAGTCATCTTCAATCTGCTTGAGTGCTTTTCCCGAGTTCGTCTCTGGCTGGCGAGGCGTGGATTCGTCCACTAGACCTTGTTGGGCACCGTATACCGAGGTCGACGAGATAAACAATACACGTTTCACTTGATAGCGCTCGGCGGCATCCAACAAGTGCTGAATTTGCGCAATATGAAATTCAGCAGTATTGGTTTTTCTTCGCGGAGGAATGTTAATAATCAGCAAGTCACAATCGAGCAAGGCAGCGATATTATTTGAGTCAATCTCTGGATTAAGCTCTAGCTGATATGCCTCGATGCCGAGATGATGCAATTCTGCTAACTCTGCTAGTTGACGCCTCGAACCGAGAATGTGAAATCCTTGCTGCAATAGATTTTGTGCTAAGGGCAAGCCCAACCAACCACAGCCAACAATACTAATTCGCTTAATCACCACTTTTCCTTTATATCCCTTGATTTGGCTATTATGCAGTGAAACGCAGGCAAAAAAAAACGACCTAATGAATTAGGTCGTAACAGCAAGTTATTTAGAATTGTTGATACCTAGAAAAGCTAAGTAACTCAATCAACCCTATACAGCGGGAAAGTTTCAATTAAGTCATCTCAAACTCAATTTTTCAAATGCGGCTAACAGTTGCATTCGATGTGAAAACGATACCAGAAAACCTTTTCAACTCAAGCAAAAAAAAAGGCTGCAAGCAGCCTTATTTAGATTTATTGACTTAGATCACAATTTATCTGCAGCCGAGTCGCGCACGATTAATTCTGGGTGGAATTTTAAATCCATGATATTTGGGCCCATTTCATCCCCTTTTGACTCAAGAATATCAATCGCCAATTGCGCCGCACGCTTACCCATGTCTTCAATTGGGTAACGTACCGTGGTTAATTTGGGATGAACAAAACGCGCGTAGTGATTATCGTCGTAACCCACTACCGAAATTTGCCGTGGAATATCAAAACCACGGTCACGTAACGCCGACAAGGCACCTGCCACCATCGAATCGTTGTAACCCACAATGGCGCTAAACTCTACACCACGTTCTAGAAGTTTTTCCACCGCTAGGCTGCCGCCAACCTCATCGGGATAAGCGCGAGCGATCAACTGTTCATTCAAGGGACCGAAACGCTCTTCCATCGCATGACGGTAACCCGATAAACGCTCTACACCATCGGTAAACGATAAGTCGTCAGTAGTAATAAATGCGATGTCTTTATGGCCTTTGTCCAACAAGAAGGTGGTCGCTTTATAACAGCCCTGATGGTTATCTAGATAAACACAGCGATTTTCAAAACCCGGTACTAAACGGTTAATGAAAATGAATGGCGTATCGCAATCAGCAATCTCACGTAGCTCATCATCACTTAAGGCCATGGAGTGAACGATTACCGCGTCACACTGACGTTGTAATAGAATATCAATCGCATGACGTTCTTTTTCTGCGCTATGGTGACCAGACATCACAATGGTGTATTTGTCTGATTCATCCACCACTTCTTCGATGCCTTTCATCATTTGCACAAAGAAAGGACCACCACCTAAATCGCCCACAATCAAACCAATACAGTCTGAACGCTTACTCACAAGAGCCTGAGCAAAGCTATTAGGACGATAGTGCAACTCATCCATCGCTCGAAGCACAGCCTCTCGCTTCTCTGGTGCAACTTGGGCAGTATTGTTAATGACTCGGGATACTGTCGAAATAGACACGTTTGCCAACTGAGAAACGTCTTTAATAGTGGCCAAATTACTTACCCTCTCTTCATCTGCCTGAGCAGAATTAATTTGAAACTTTCACCAAGCAAAACTATACCAAGCCAAAGCAAAACTTGATAGTTAAACTGTGCTTCAGAGTGTAAACTAAGATCAATAAATAGCTATGTAGTTAGCTTCCTTTGCTGCAGAGTTTTATCTGTTTCATCAACTAATTAAGCAAATGAATTATGTCACTGTTAAGTAAAATACGCTGTGCACTTACCTTGGGCCAAGGAGTGTTGCTGTCACCACCGGAGCCCACAGGAACCGAAGACCCCTTCGAACTATTTGAAACATGGTTTAAACAGGCTGAGCAGTCCGGCATTGTGCTGCCTGAATCAATGACCGTATCCTCGGTGGGGGAAGATGGTCGCCCTTCTGCCCGTGTCGTGCTACTTAAAGAGTATGATGAAAAAGGTTTTGTCTTTTATACTAATTATGGCAGTCGCAAAGGCCAAGAATTAGACACTCACCCGCTGGCCTGTCTGACCTTTCATTGGAATATATTGCAGCGTCAAGTTCGCATTGAAGGTCGAGTAGAACGAGTTAGCCACCAGCAATCTGAAAACTACTTTCATAGCCGAGGCCGTGGCAGCCAAGTCGGCGCGTGGGCTAGCCACCAAAGTCAGGTGATTGCTAACCGCGAAGCGCTAGAGCAACAAGTCTCGATGTACAAAGACAAATTTGCCGGTGGCGAAGTGCCACTACCAGAATTTTGGGGGGCTACCGAGTGATCCCCGATTGCATCGAGTTTTGGCAAGGTAAGGCCGACCGCCTGCACGACCGCTTCCGTTACACCAGCGATGCTAAAGGTTGGAAGGTCGACCGTCTTAGCCCTTAGATTTTCCATAGGGATAAGCAAGCTCATTCGGCGTAAGAAACGGACTTAACTGTTGCTTACGCCGATATTGGTACACCAATTGGTAGGCCAGTACGCTTTGTACGTAATGCCGCGTTTCACGAAAGGGGATCGACTCCACCCACACGTCGGCCGGCACATCACCGCGCTCATCTAACCAACGATTCACTCGATGAGGCCCAGCATTGTAAGCTGCGGCAGCTAGAATACGATTCCCTTGATAGCGGTTCATTAAGCCATCGAAGTAGGCGCTGCCTAGGCGAATGTTATCTTCGGGTTCAAACAATTGCTGGCGAGAGCGATAGCTAAAGCCAATTTTTCGTGCCGTTTCTTTAGCAGTAGCGGGCATTAGCTGCATCAAACCGCGCGCCCCCACCGGGCTTTGCGCCAAGGGATACATGGCACTTTCTTGGCGCGCTAGCGCGTACAGCAAACTCGCTTCTAGATGACGTTTATTGGCAAAATACTCAAACTCTTTGCTAAAGCTTAACGGGAAGCGCATTTCTAATTGGTCCCACTGTTTAGCAACGATAGACGCTTGCACTGCCAAGTCCTGCCAGTCATTACTTAGGGCCAGTACCCCTAAATCTAACTGACGCAGTAAACTGGAGCGCCTTAACAGGCCACTCCACTCACTGCGCGCCGAGTAATATTCTTCCAAGGCCAGCAGCTCTTTCACTTTTAACACCGTGGGATGCTGGTTTAATTGCTGTAGTACATCTTGGCTGGTTTGATGACGCTGTTCGCCTAACTGATAGGGCTGCTGTAAAAACTGCGCCGCCAAAAAACCGTAATAACTACGCTCTTTAGCCAGTATCTGTAAGGTCGGCTCGGCTCGCTCTTGCTGGCCTAGAGCCACTAAAGAGCGAGCTTGCCAATAGGTCCAACGTTCGCTGCTTTGTTTAGCTTGCGGCAAACGAGCAATCCACACACCAATTTGCGGCCAATCTAGCTCGGCAATGGCAAGACGGATCCGCCGCTCTATAATGCTACTATCGGGATGCAAGCGCAGTTGCCTATCCGCCCACTTTAATAAGGACGGGCTTGGTTCATCGATCACTCGACGAATTAGGTAGGCTTCCACGTTACGGTAGAGCGCAGTAGATTTAGCGAGTTTTTTTTGCCACCGTTGTAAGTGTTCCACCGCGGCATCTAAGTCTTGGCGCGACAAGCGCTTAATGGCCATCAGGCTAATATCGCGATGGCGAGCAGAGTTGCCCAAGTTTAACTTGCCAGAGCTGATAACCGACATCGGTTTAGCATAGGCCTCTAACAGCAGTTTGGCATCGGCTTTATTGCTACCAGAGTACGGTTTTGCTAGGTATTTTAACAAGCCTAACTGCCTAGCTTGAAAGCTGAGCAAGATGCGTTGCCAACGCAAGTCATTGCTAATTTGTCCTGCTTGCTCCCAGCGCTCAAACAAAGCATCACAAGCCTTGGGGCGTGAACGGCCATACAACCATAACTGCTCCGCGCCCTGCCATGCTTGCTTGTTATTACCTACTTGCAGTTGGGCGTAAAAATGATGGCATTGTAAATCAACGCTATTGGGTTGCTGTGGATAAAAATTGAGATAGGCTTGCCATTGCTCGCGCCTGGCCAGCTCTAACATAAAGCGACGTTGTAGAGCAGAACTTAAATAAGACTGGGGGTTTTGCCTAATAAACTGTTCAACTTGCGCTTGAGTAGCCTGCTGTAACTGACCACGTAACTGGTAATATTGAAGATAATTAAGCAGGGGATAGTCGACCAATTGCGCCATTAAGCGCTCGGCATTTTGCCATTGCTGCTTACGCTGCAGCTCCCGCACATCTTTGTATGACTGCTGCTGGGAAGACAGTTGACTGGCCTGAGCTACACTCAAGCATACCATGCAGCTTACCCACACAACGACTCGCCAATACCGCTGAAACATGATTATGGCGCCCCATTAAACTAAACAACTCGTATTTAGATTAACGCAGCTTCGATTAATCGGCGAGTATATTCTTGCTTAGGCTGAGAAAAAATTTGTTCGGTTTCGCCCTGCTCTATCATCTGTCCATGCTGCATCACCAGCACTCGATGGCACAGTGCTCGCACTACGGCCAAATCATGGCTAATGAACAAGTAGCTAAGGTTATATTTTACTTGCAGTTTTTTTAGTAGCTCTAACAATTGTTTTTGAACCGTGCGGTCTAAAGCCGAGGTGGGTTCGTCCAAAATCAATACCTCAGGCTTTAATACCAAAGCGCGCGCCAAAGAAATACGCTGGCGCTGGCCGCCTGAGAATTCATGCGGATAGCGATGCATGCTGCTAGGCTCTAAGCCTACATCTTGTAAAGCCTGCGCCACCCGCTGCTCAAGTTGCTCTGGCTTAAGTTGAAAATGCAGTTGCAAACCTTCCCCAATGATTTGCAATACCGACATCCGCGGACTGAGACTAGAAAAAGGGTCTTGAAAAACAATTTGCAAATAACGCCGTAGCGGCCGCATTTGCTTCATTTTATATTGGCTAAGCGACTGGTCCTTAAAGTAGATCTCGCCTTCACTGTCGATTAAGCGCAGCACCGCCTGAGCCAAGGTGCTCTTACCCGAACCGCTTTCGCCCACTACGCCTAAGGTTTCCCCTCGATGTAACTTAAAATCAATACCGTCAACCGCTTTGATGTGATCAACCGTGCGTTGCAATAAGCCCCGCTTAATCGGGAACCACACCTTCAACTGCTGAGCTTGTAATAAACACTCTTGCTGAGCTTGCGGTAGTTCGCCGCGCACTGGTTCGGAGTCTAGCAACATTTGGGTATAGGCATGCTGCGGATTTGAGAACAGTTGTTCGGTATGCTCCACTTCCACTAGCTCACCATCTTTCATCACCGCCACTCGGTCAGCATAGTGACGAACTACGTTAAGATCATGGCTAATTAACAATACTGCCATGCCCAACTTTTGCTGCAGTGTTTTGATTAACTCAAGAATTTGCCGTTGAATGGTCACATCCAGTGCCGTGGTAGGTTCATCGGCAATCAGCAACTTAGGTTCCACCGCCAGTGCCATGGCTATCATTACTCGCTGGCGCTGCCCACCAGAAAGCTGATGAGGAAAACTGTTTAAACGCTTTTCCGGTTCACTAATGCCCACTAGGTCCAACAGTTCCAGTACCCGCTTACGCGCCTGTTGTTTACTCAAACCTCGATGAATAAACAACACCTCACTAATTTGCTTTTCCACGCTGTGTAGCGGGTTTAAAGAGCTTAAGGGCTCCTGAAAAATCATCGAGATTTGATCGCCTCGCAAGGCCTGTAGTAAGTGTTTGGCTTGGTTGAGGATCGGTTGCCCTTCTAGATAAACCTCTCCACTAAGCTGGGCGCTTTCACCCAGTAAAGACAAAATAGATAGGGCAGTAACAGACTTACCCGAGCCGCTTTCCCCCACCAAAGCAAACACTTCACCCTGATAGATATCAAAACTGAGCGGCTTCACTACAGTTTGCCCTTGCCCAAAGCTAAGCGATAACTGTTTAACTTCTAACAACTTATTCATTACTCAGCTACCTATATACGCTTTCTTGGATCAAAGGCATCGCGAGCGGCCTCACCAATAAATACCAACAACACCAAAATAACCGACATAGAGAAGAAGGCGGTAACCCCCAGCCACGGAGCTTGTAAGTTGTTTTTACCTTGCGCCACCATTTCCCCTAAGGAAGGAGAGCCCGGTGGCAAACCAAAGCCTAAATAATCCAAACCGGTTAAGGCGGTTAAACCGCCGATGAAAATAAACGGCATAAAGGTGAGCGTGGCGATCATCGCATTGGGCAAAATATGCCTAGCCATAATAGCTCTATCGCCCACCCCAAGAGCACGCGCCGCTTTCACATATTCAAGGTTTCGGCCACGTAAGAATTCGGCGCGCACCACATCCACTAAGCTCATCCAGCTAAACATCAATAAAATAGTTAGCAGCCACCAGAAGCTGGGTTGTACCAAGCTAGATAGTATGATTAACAAGAACATTTGTGGCATGCCAGACCAAATCTCAATAAAGCGTTGGCCAAACAAATCAACGCGTCCGCCAAAATAACCTTGCATTGCGCCCACCGCGACCCCTATCAGCGAACTACTAATCGCCAAGACCAGCGCAAATAAAACTGATAGGCGAAAGCCATATAACAAACGGGCAAATACGTCCCGCCCTTGGTCATCAGTACCCAGCCAATTTTCTGCCGTAGGCGGCGATGGTGAAGGAACGCTTAAGTTAAAATTAATGCTATCGTAAGAAAAACGCACTGGCGGCCATAACATCCAGCCCTGCTGCTGGGTAATCAGCTCTTGAATATAAGGATCGGCATAGTCGGCTTCGATATCTAAATCGCCACCAAAGTCCAGTTCACTGTATTGCTGAAAAATCGGCATCATCCACTGCTGCTGATAGCGGATCACAATCGGTTTGTCGTTCGCCACAAACTCAGCAAATAAGCTGATAAAAAACAACACCAGAAAGATCCAAAAACTCCAATAGCCACGACGGTTCGCCTTAAACTGCGACCAACGACGCTGATTAATTGGACTGGCTTTAATCCGCTGCCACTGTGCAAGTACCCCCATTATTGTCTCCCCTCAAAGTTAATTCGGGGATCAATCAGGGTGTAAGTGATGTCACTAATTAGCTTTAGAATCAGCCCAATTAAAGTCGACATATACAAGGTACCAAACACTACCGGATAATCACGATTCACCACCGCTTCAAAACCGAGTAAACCTAGGCCATCTAGAGAAAAGATCACTTCAATCATAAATGAGCCAGTGAGAAAAATACTGATTAAGGTCGCTGGCAAGCTGGAAATCACCAACAACATGGCATTACGAAATACGTGACCGTACAACACGCCTCGCTCGCTTAAGCCCTTGGCGCGAGCGGTTAATACGTATTGTTTATTAATTTCATCGAGAAAGGAGTTTTTAGTTAACATAGTCAGCGTAGCAAAACTACTGATCACCATCGCCGTGACAGGTAAGGCTAAGTGCCAAAAGTAATCGCCAACTTTACCCAGTAAGCTTAGTTCATCCCAATTGCTTGAAGTAAGGCCACGCAGTGGGAACCAGTCCCAGTAGCTGCCTCCAGCAAACAATACAATCAACATAATGGCAAACAAGAAATTAGGAATGGCAAAACCAATGGTGACTAGGGTTGAACTCCACACATCGAAGCGACTACCGTGCTTTACCGCTTTGCGGATCCCCAGAGGAATGGAAATACCGTAAACCAATAAGGTGGTCCATAAGCCTAGCGATATCGACACCGGCATTTTTTCCAGAATCAATTCCACTACCGAACTGTCTCGATAGAAACTATCACCAAAATCAAAACGTAGATAATTACCCAACATCTCAAAATAACGCTGATGCAAGGGTTTATCAAACCCATAAAGCTGCTCTAGTTCTTGCACCAACTCGGCTGGAAGCCCCTGTGCGCCACGATATTGACTGCTAGAACTTGAACCATTATTAGTTTGAATAATTTCGGTATCAATGCCCGAATCCACTCGTCGAGTAGCGGAGGTATCGATGCCCTGAATTTTAGCAATGGCTTGTTCAACAGGCCCACCAGGGGCCGACTGAATGATGATGAAATTAAGTGTCATAATCCCCAACAAAGTGGGGATCATTAACAATAAGCGACGCAGAATATAGCTAGTCATTGAGGCTTATTCTACCCACCAGCTATCAAGGCCAATACCATATTTAGGGTTGCGAGCAGGACGTTTCAACTTATCCCAATAGGCAACTCGCCAAGCATTTAAATGCCATTGAGGAACCACGTAGTAAGACCATAATAACACTCTATCCAAAGCCCGCGTGGCGGCGATTAACGCGTCTCTGTCGTCAGCCGCAATCACCGCTTCAATAAGCTGGTCGATAACCGGGTCTTTAATGCCGATGATATTTCGTGAACCCACATGATCGGCGGCTTTACTGCCCCAAAAATCGCGTTGCTCGTTCCCCGGAGAGGAGGATTGGCCAAAGCTACCTACCACCATATCAAAATCAAAACTCTGCACTCGATTCACGTATTGCGACACATCCACTAAGCGGATCTCGGTGCTAATGCCGATTTTTTGTAAATTGCGGGTATAGGGTAAAACGATGCGTTCGAAACTTTTTTGATACAGCAAAAACTCAATATGCATTTGCTGGCCTTGAGCGTTCACCAGCTTACCCTTGTCTAATTGCCACCCCGCGCCCTTCAACAAAGCCAAAGCTTCGCGCATTTGCGGACGCACGTTGCCATCACCGCGGGTTTTATCCAAGCTAAACGGAGTAGTAAACAGCTCCTTGGGCAATTGCTCTTTAAACGGACTTAATAAGGCTAACTCTGCCCCTTCAGGTAAACCGGTTGCGGCCAATTCCGAAGCAGCAAAATAACTTTCGGTGCGCTTATAAGCACCATAAAACAATTGCTCATTGGTCCATTCAAAGTCGAATAATAAACCAATGGCTTTACGAATATCCCGCGATTTAAACATCTCACGGCGAGTATTAAATACAAAGCCCTGCATGCCCTGTGGATTTTCGTTTTTCAGTACATCGGTATGCACCTTACCACTGTCAAACATTGGCCCCGTATAGGCAGTTGCCCAATCTTTAGCGCTAGTTTCTAAGCGATAATCAATACGCCCTGCCTTAAATGCTTCTAAAGCTACTGACGAGTCTCGGTAATATTCATAGTTGATTGTAGCGATGTTATAACGCCCGCGATTAATCGCGAGGTCTTTACCCCAGTAATCCTTGACTAGGCTATAACTAACCGAGCGGCCAGTATCGTATTCACTTATTTGATAAGGGCCAGAACCTAAAGGCAGGGTTAAATCGGCTTTAGCAAAATCATGTTGCTGCCAAAAATGTTTAGGCAATATCGGTAGCTGGCCCAAAATCAGCGGTAGCTCTCGGTTTGAACCATCCACAAAATCGAAGCGAACACTTAACTTAGATTCGGCTTTAACCGATTTAACGCTGCCATAATAAGCGCGATAAAATGGTGCACCCTGCTCCATCAATAAATTAAAGGTAAATACCACATCGTCGGCGGTGACCGGTTCACCGTCATGAAAACGCGCTTGTGGGCGCAGATTAAAACGCACCCAAGAGCGATCGGCGGGTAAGTCGATAGTCTCGGCTAATAAGCCGTAGAGGGCGAAGGCTTCATCTTGGTTAGCACTTAATAAGGTATCGTAGATTTGCCCCACTCCAGCGGCGGGATTACCTTTTACGATGAAAGGATTAAATGTATCGAAGGTTCCCTGCGCTTCATGGGTAATACTGCCTTGCTTAGGCGCATTAGGATTAACATAAGGGAGATGAGCGAAGTCTGCAGCTAAGGCGGGGGCTCCGTGCATCACTAAAGCGTGGGAACGCACGAATTGTTCGGCATGGGCAAGGTTAACCAGCAGTAATAAACAAGCCGAAAACAGCCATTTCATGATATGCGCTTCCTTTTGGGTTAATTGAATCATTAACTTAACTAAGATCGAACCCTAGTTATAACCGACTCGCAGCCAAAAGTTAACGGGCTATCGAGCAAATTTCCCTTGAAAGCGTTTAATGTAGCGTTCCATCGCGTCAACGGGAACCGCTTTACTCGATAAGAAGCCCTGATAGAAAGTGCAGCCCTGTTGCTTTAAGTATTCTAGTTGCTGGCGAGTTTCTACCCCTTCGGCAGTCACGGTAAAACCAAGGTGACTGGCCAAGTCAATCACCGCATCCACAATCGCCATGTCACGGCTATCGCGAGGAATGTCACGAATAAACGAGCGATCGATTTTCAATTCATCCACTGGCAAACGTTTTAAATAACTCAAAGACGAATAGCCCGCGCCAAAATCATCGATAGAAAAACGCAAGCCCAGTT
Organism: Agarivorans gilvus; assembly: GCF_001420915.1. NCBI lineage: Bacteria > Pseudomonadati > Pseudomonadota > Gammaproteobacteria > Alteromonadales > Alteromonadaceae > Agarivorans > Agarivorans gilvus. The sequence continues at coordinate 1,283,481 of NZ_CP013021.1, forward strand.
CTCTTAACTGCTCCATCTTGCGAATCGTATCTTCAGCATGGCCCAGCACCACTGACTCGGTCACCTCTAAATTAAGCATCGCGCTATCAATATGGTAACGCGACATCAACTCTTCAACTCGTTCGGCAAATTCCGGATGATGGAACTGCTTAGCGCTGACATTGACTGACAGTTCCGGTAATAACAAGCCCATGTCTTGCCATTTGTCCATGTACATACAACTTTGCTCAAGCACCCACATGCCGATATCGATGATTAAATCCGACTCTTCGGCAATTGGAATAAACTCGGTTGGCGAGACTAAACTTTTACCTTCTGGCTGCCAACGTACCAGCGCCTCTGCGCCCACCAATTCGCCAGTGGCTACCATGTGTTGCGGCTGAAAATACAATAACAACTCTTGATTAGCCAAGGCGCCTCGCAGCGCGTTATGCATTTGCAAACGTTTATCGGCCTGGCGCTGCATCGCATCATCAAAAAAGATAACCGTACGTCGTCCCGCCGATTTTGCCTGATACATCGCGGTATCGGCTTGTTTTAATAAATCTTCTGCAGTTTGCCCCTTACCAGGAAACAGGGTAATCCCCACGCTGGCACCAATATGTAAAAACTGCTCATCAAAAGGATAAGGGCTGGAAATGGTCTCAATGAGGCGTTTACCCACAATATTAGCTTGCTGCTCGGCATGCGGGGGCTGTCGCCTAAATCGGCTAGCAATAAAACAAATTCGTCACCACCTAAACGCGCCAATAAATCGCCTTCGCGAATCAAGCCCTGTAAACGGCTTGCCACCTGCTGCAATATCCAATCACCAGCAGCATGGCCTAAAGAATCGTTAATATTCTTAAAATGATCGAGATCGATAAATAACAAGGCGCCAATCACATGCTGCTTTTTGGCCAAACTAAAACAACTGGCTAATTCTTCGCGTAACTTACGACGATTAGGCAAGCCTGTAAGCTCATCAAAGTAGGCTAAATGTTGAATTTGCTGCTCGCTGGCGATGGTGGCGGATATATCTTGCAAGTAAAGTACGTAATGCGACAGCTCTTGACTGGTATTGTATACCGCCGTCATGGTTTCTTGCTGGGTATAAGTTTGACCATTTTTGCGCAGTCGCTGAACTTCCGCTTGATAACGCAGGCTACCGTCGCTGGCCTTTTTCAGTTGCGGTGCAGGATCGGCAAATAAATCCCCTAATGACTGCCCTAAGACCTCGCTTTGTTGATAACCCGTGATTCGTGTAAAAGCCTTATTCACTTTAACAATCCGATAATTAGCATCGCTAATTACCATGCCTTCACTGCTCTCAAAGGCTACCGCGGCTAAGCTTAATGCTTCGGTTTGTTGACACTTTAACAGTTCACTATTTACACGGGCTAAAAATGGCGCCACCAGCGCATTGAGTGTTTGCTCCGCCACTTCCGGCTGAACAAAGCTCAAAGCCAAATAGGCTCGCACGCCGTCACTCTGCTGAATTTGATGCGCCCAAAAACCATGCAGCGGCTGGGCTATTTCAGGTTGAACGCTAGCGTAGTCGGGGTAATCTTCAGCTAAGTTATGACTACACAGTACCGTAGAGTGGCGCATATCAGCCAACAGGCGAGGAGAAACAGGACTTAACTTACCTTTAATAAATTGACCATTTCGCCAATAACGAATACAAGGTAAAGAAGGGGTGCGCGCATCTAAATGAGCGATATAAGCTTCACAAGCGCCTGAATACTCGGCCAACAATTCCAACAGTCGTTCAAAAAAACCATCGCTCGATTGCGTTGCTAAGGCGAGCGCAAGCTCTGATAAAACAGCAGAGAACTGAGCAGGCGTAAACTGAGAATCCAGGGCAGGTATTTGAGGTTTAGCGTCGTGCATAATAAAAAATGTTAAAGCAAGTCGTCCTTGAGCTTATTATTTAAACCTTTGTTATTAACACCAACCGCATGTTATTCATTCCAATGTGCCGAATATCCCTGCCAGTTTCAAGACATTTCAAGCATTTTATAATACTTTTTTCTGCGTCTTCACATTCGTTGATAGAAGCGCAAATTAGTCGTCAGAAATAGTGATCTAGCGCTGGTTTTTTATTTTTTAAAAACGTATTCTGAAATTGAAATAATTACTGAATAGTCTTTGGGAGGCTTATGATTATTGATATTACCAGCAAAACCGTTTCTATCACCCCAAGCATTCGTGAGCACATCGCCACGCGTTTTCAAAAACTAGAGAAAAACCAAATTCCGCTCATTTCGCCAAAAGTAATTATCACCACCGACAATAAGAAGGTAAAAGTCGAAGCCAAAATTAACTTGCCAAATGGTCAACTGTTTGCCAGCGACGAACATCAAGACTTAACAGTTGCGATTAACAATTTGGGGCAAAAGCTGGAACGCCAGCTACATCGCTTCCAGGAAAAGCCGAATGCCCATAGAGCTAGCCGCTCAGGAAAAGACTTCCTACGTCAACCCGAAGAAGCGGATGACAACGAAGTCAGTTCAGATGATGAACAAGCCGCATAAGCTTAACTAAATAAAGTAATACCAAGCCACTATTCGCTTGGTATTACTTGACTTTAGGATGATTGCTTTTTAGTCTGATGCCATGAAACTATTCCACTTCCGATTTTTGTTTGTTTTCTTTTTTACTCCACCCTTTTAGGGAGGCGGACGGAATAGGTGTAAAAACGAAAACACATAGAATCCATAAAGCCTCCTTCTTAGGGGGCTTTTTTGTTAAACAGGGAAAATACACAACATGGCAGATCTTGAGCAAATCCGAACAAAAATAACCGAGCTCGACCAATCGCTATTAACGCTACTTACTGAACGTCGCCAACTCAGTGTTGAAGTCGCTAAAAGTAAAATTGAAACCCCCAAAGCGATTCGTGACCAAGAACGCGAACAAGCCTTGCTGGTTAAGCTTATCACCAAGGGCCGTGAACTGGGCTTAGACGCCCACTATGTGACCCAGCTGTTCCATACCATCATCGAAGATTCAGTGCTTTCCCAGCAAGCCTTCTTACAAGGCATCACCAACCCCGATGAGCAAGCACAAGCGGTTCGCGTTGCCTTCCTAGGCAATAAAGGCTCTTACAGTAATATTGCCACTCACCAATATTTTTCTCGTTATAAAAAGCAAATTGTCGAGTTCGGCTGCAGTGGCTTTCAAGACATTGTAGATACAGTTGAATCCGGGCAAGCTGACTACGGTATGTTGCCCATTGAAAACACCAGCTCGGGCAGCATTAACGAGGTCTATGACGTACTGCAGCATACCAGTTTATCGATAGTGGGTGAGTTATCGATAGCCATCGACCACTGCATTCTGGCTCACCCCAAAGCCAAACTAGAAAATATCACCACCCTGTACGCTCATCCGCAACCCTACGCTCAATGTGGCTTATACCTGCGCACCTTAAACAATACGCGCTTTGATTTTGTTGATAGCTCGTCTAAAGCCATGGAAGTGGTTGCCAACAGTGACGACTTAACTATTGGTGCCATTGGCAGTAAGGTGGGTGGCGAAATGTATGGTTTACAAGCCTTGAAAACCGACATTGCCAACCAGCAACAAAACTTTACTCGCTTCATCGTAGTATCGAGAAAACCGGTTGAGGTGGCTGAGCAGGTTCCCGCCAGAACTACCTTTATTATGTCTACTGCACAACAGCCAGGCTCGCTGGTTGAAGCCCTATTGGTGCTGCGTGAACACGACATTAATATGAGCAAGTTGGAATCGCGCCCAGTACAAGGCAATCCTTGGGAAGAAATGTTTTACGTAGATGTCTCAGCCAATGTTAAGTCGGCACAAATGCAATCTGCTTTAGCCGAGCTGACTCGTCTCACTCGCTACATTAAGGTACTGGGTTGCTACCCTAGTGAAAATGTTGATCCAACCCAAATCCCAGTCGAAGCCTTAGCCCAACCCGCTGAAATCATTCAAGACACGCCTAGCTTAATCAATACCGTTCAAGCTGACGGAGCCTTATCTAGCCGCAGTCATAAAAACGCTGCAACCGTGGTCAGAGTGGCCGATGTGAAAATTGGTGACGGTAGCTTTGTAACTTTTGCCGGCCCCAGCGCGGTGGAATCACAGCAGCAAATCATGCAATCAGCGGCGGCCGCGAAAGAGAGTGGTGCATCAGTACTTGCAGCAGGATGTTATAAACCGCGTAGCTCGCCCTATAGCTTCCAAGGTTTGGGCGAAGAAGGCCTGGGCTATTTAAATGCTGCGGGTAAAAAATACCGCTTACCCACCATGACCGAAGTCAGCTCGGTAGAACAGGTGGCCAGCCTTGCGGCCAAAGTAGACATATTGCATGTTCGCTCGCAACACATGAAAAACTACAACCTGCTTAAAGAACTCGGTAAGTCTACTCGCCCGGTTTTACTTGAGCGCAACAACATGGCTTCGCTAGAAGAATGGTTAAAAGCGGCTGATTATATTCTTGCCCAAGGTAACCAGCAGGTGATTCTTTGTGAAGCGGGAGTAAGAACCCTAGATGGTAAAAACAAAACCACTTTGGATTTAGGCGCAATTAGCTTACTGCGTGAACGTACTCATTTACCGATTTTGGTAAACCCTGTGGAAGCGCTTGAGGAGTTAAGCTCGATTGCCCCCATGGCCAAAGCGGCGAAACAACTTGGCGCCGATGGGATCATTCTTTGCACTCACCCCTCGCCTAGCGATGCCAGAGTTGATGGGGATAAATCTCTGAGCTTCAAGCAGTTACAAAATCTCATGGCCGAGCTGTATTAAGCCATACTCAGAGAATAAAAAAAACCAGCAAATTTGCTGGTTTTTTTATTAATAACGTATCTTAGAAGCGCCCCCGGCCACCGCCGAAGCCTCCCATGCCACCTGGAGGCATCATGCCTTTCATTTGGCTCATCATCTTACGCATGCCGCCTTTACCCGACATTTTCTTCATCATTTTTTGCATCTGGGTAAACTGCTTAAGCAATTTATTCACATCTTGAATTTGCGTGCCTGAACCTGCCGCTATGCGGCGCTTGCGCGAACCCTTAATGATTTCAGGGCGCTGGCGCTCACCGGGTGTCATTGAGTTGATGATTGCTTCCATTTGATTGGTCAGCTTATCATTCATTTGATTTTTAACACTGTCGGGTACTTGTCCCATGCCAGGCAATTTATCCATCATGCCCATCATGCCGCCCATGTTTTTCATTTGCACCAATTGCTCACGAAAATCTTCTAAATCGAAACCTTTACCTTTTTGAACTTTCTTAGCCAGCTTTTGTGCTTGCTCTTTATCAACCTTACGTTCAACTTCTTCGATCAAGGAAAGCACATCGCCCATGCCCAAAATTCGTGAGGCGATACGATCTGGATGGAAAGGCTCTAGGGCGTCAGTTTTTTCGCCCACACCCATAAACTTAATTGGCTTACCGGTGATGTGACGAATCGATAAGGCGGCACCACCACGAGCGTCACCGTCGGTTTTGGTTAAAATCACCCCGGTTAATGGCAGCGCTTGATTAAATGCTTGAGCCGTATTGGCCGCATCTTGGCCGGTCATAGCATCAACCACAAATAAAGTCTCGACCGGATTAACCGCCTGATGCAGGGCTTTAATTTCGTCCATCATGTCTTCATCAACATGCAAACGACCGGCGGTATCCACCAACAGTACATCGGCAAACTGCTTCTTAGCTTCGCTAATCGCACCGTTTACGATATCCACTGGATTTTGCTGTTCTGAGCTAGGGAAGAAAATAACCCCAACCTCAGTAGCCAACGTTTCTAGCTGCTTAATCGCAGCAGGGCGGTAAACGTCAGCGCTCACCACCATTACTTTTTTCTTTTCACGCTCTTTTAAGAACTTGGCAAGTTTGGCCACAGAGGTGGTTTTACCCGCACCTTGCAGACCGGCCATCATTACTACAGCGGGAGGCTGAACGGCTAGGTTTAAGCTCTCGTTCGACTCGCCCATGGCAGCTTCCAGCTCTTGCTGGACAATTTTGACAAAGACCTGGCCTGGGCTAAGGCTTTTGTTAACCTCTTGACCCAGCGCACGCTCTTTTACTTTTTTAACAAACTCACGAACTACCGACAAAGCCACATCGGCTTCGAGTAAGGCCATGCGCACTTCACGCAGGGTATCTTTAATATTGTCTTCAGTTAGTCGGCCACGGCCACTGATGTTTTTTAAGGTTTTCGAGAGTCGATCAGATAAGTTTTCAAACATGCTTTTTCCTGTTGATCAATAGCGAGCAGTGTTTAGCCGCCACATTATACCGAAGCGCCGATATTCTAAAAGCTAATTCTAGCCCTGACTGTTTAGGGCTTGTATACTGAGTCCAAAGATTCAGTAAGTTAGCTCAAATGATGAATGTATTGGTATTCCCTACCACCGTTTTCTATCTGTTAGCCGCCTATGTCTGCATTAGTGGTTTACTCAACAAACAAAGCGCAGCCAATAAATGGTTATGGCTCAGTGCTGGCTGCGCCATGCTATTACATGCTATTTGGGAATTCGAACATCTATTTCTGGCTCAGGGACAAGATTTAAGTATTTTTAATGTTGCCGGCTTAGTCAGCTTGCTGATTGCGATTACCGTCACCAGCCTAACCAAACCCTTTAAACTGTGGTTTGTATTACCAGTGGTTTACCTGTTTGCCATTATTAGCATGCTGCTAGCGGTATTAATCCCTAGCGATTACATCATTCATCTAGAACTTAAACCTCAGGTACTGATCCACATTAGTGTGGCATTGGCGGCTTTTACTGTATTAATGATTGCCAGCCTTTATGCACTGCAAATGGCCTATTTAGATTGGACCTTGAAACGCCACAAGCCCGGCGCCATCCACCCTGCCATGCCTTCATTAATGGGCTTAGAAAAACAACTATTTACGCTGATTCGCGTGGGCTGGATCTTACTGACTATTTCGCTGTTCAGTGGTTTTATATTCTTAACCGACTTCTTCGCTCACGGGCGCGGCCATAAAGCCATCTTTAGTTTAATCGCTTGGGCCATCTACTCCAGCTTGTTATGGGGACACCATTATCGCGGCTGGCGTGGCAAAACAGTGGTGATAATGACGGTAATTGGTTCAATCTTGCTAAGTTTGGCCTATTTTGGCTCACGCTTTGTTAAGGAAATCCTACTCAGCTAAAATCATACCTTGACAGCCCTTCAAGGCTACATTTAAATTAGAGCCGTTATATTAATCAAGGATTCTCCTGCTTGGACGACATATCGACGAGTAGCTTGCTACTACTCTTATTGTTCCTCATTATTTGTTCTGCTTTTTTCTCTAGCTCCGAAACTGGGATGATGTCGCTTAATCGCTATCGTCTTCGTCATTTGGTTAATACCAAACATAAAGCGGCCCAACGTGTAGACAAATTACTTAACCGCCCCGACCGACTGATTGGGCTTATTCTTATTGGCAACAACCTAGTCAATATTTTTGCCTCAGCCATCGCCACCATTATTGGCTTACGCTTGTTTGGCGATGTAGGCGTTGCCATTGCCACCTTGGCACTGACTTTTGTGATCCTCATTTTTGCAGAAGTCACCCCAAAAACCATGGCGGCCTTATATCCAGAACGCATCGCTTTTCCTGCTTCTTTGTTATTAAGACCATTAATGAAGCTGCTGTTCCCCGCAATTTGGGCGACCAACGGCGTCACCAATGGCCTGCTGCGTATACTGGGCGTAAACCCTAACAATAAAGATGACGAAGCGCTTAACCCAGAAGAGCTACGCACGGTGGTGGATGAAGCAGGCGCGCTGATCCCCAAACGCCACCAAGACATGTTGCTAAGCATTCTTGACCTAGAAAAAGTCACGGTTGACGACATCATGATTCCGCGCAACGAAATCGCGGCCATCGACATTAATGATGACTGGGAAACCATACTTCGCCAGCTCACCCAAAGCACCCACACCAAAATCTTGCTGTATCGCGATAATATCGATGACTCAGTGGGCTTTGTTCATTCTCGTGATGCGCTGCGGCTGTTATCGCGTGAGCAGTTTGATAAAACCTCCATGCTACGCGCAGCCAAAGAGATCTACTTCATTCCAGAGGGAACGCCGCTTAACGTACAACTATTGAAGTTTCAGCGACGTAAAGAACGCATTGGTTTAATTGTTGATGAATACGGTGACATTCAAGGTTTGGTCACCCTGGAAGATATTCTAGAAGAAATTGTCGGTGATTTTACCACCAGCATGGCACCTGCGCCCAGTGAAGAAATCCACCCGCAAATCGACGGTAGCTACCTTATTGAAGGCGCAGTAAACATTCGCGACCTAAATAAGGAAATGAGTTGGAGCTTGCCTACCGATGGGCCGAAAACCCTTAACGGACTGATCATTGAATATTTGGAAGACATTCCCGATAGCAATTTATGCCTACGCTTAGCCGGCTATCCAATAGAAATCGTCGAAATCGAAAACAATACCGTGAGCTTAGCTAGAGTGATGCCCGCCTTCTACAGCAAGCCTAAAAGCAGAAATTTATAAGCGCTTAAGTCACCGAAAAGCAATAAAAAAGCCAGCATCGTGCTGGCTTTTTACTAATAAAGTCAAAACTTATAGCTTGCCTAAAATCTCTTCCGACAAACCTAAATCTTCGTTCTTATTGACGCTAATACCACGTTCAATAACGGTTTTAGCAATGCTCTTAGCTTCTTCTAAAGAGTGCATGGTGTAAGTGCCACACTGATATTCATTAAGCTCTGGAATATCATTTTGACTAGCTACGTCCAGTACGTCTTGCATAGAGGCCAACCAAGCGTCAGCTACCTGCTGCTCGCTAGGACTACCAATTAAGCTCATATAAAAACCAGTACGACAGCCCATTGGTGAGATATCGATAATTTCTACTGAGTCAGAGTTCAAGTGTTGACGCATAAAACCCGCATAGAGGTGCTCTAGGGTGTGGATCCCTTTCTCTGATAAGATCTCTTCATTGGGCACACAATAGCGTAAATCAAATACCGTAATCGTATCCTTGTTAGGCGTAGCCATGGTTTTAGCTACTCGAACTGCCGGTGCGTGCATACGGGTATGATCAACGGTAAAACTATCTAATAAGGGCATGCTGTTCTCTCTTTGTTTGCCTCTAGCAACAGAGGCTGAATTAATGGGCTATATTCAAGCAAAAAATAACCGCCATAGCCAGCTACTATCTAGATCATCTTTGCATTTATTATATTGCGCCGCGTAACGCTTAGCTCGCTGGTCAACCGTGCCAGCTACCTTAACCAACCACTGTTTATTACGGTAGGAGCCACGCTTATAGCCACCCCAGCCTTCGTGATAATTTAAGTACTGATTTCGCGCATCCCACTTAGAGACACCGTTAATTTTATGGGTTTTGTAAGTAAACCACCCCATGAAATCCATGGCATCATCGAAGTTAGAGCGCGAAGACCAAGAATTGCCGGTCTCTCTCACGTAATCATCCCACGTGAGGGTTTTGGCTTGGCTATAGCCATAAGCACTGCTAGCTCGCCCCACCGGAATAAAGCCGAACCAGTATTGCATCGGCGGTCGAGCGTTATGTTTGAAGCTAGATTCTTGGTACATCATCGCCATGGGCACGTGTACTGGGGTTCCCCACTTCTTATTCATGCGCTTGGCTGCTTTGTACCAGTCACGTTTCTCTTCAAAGATCCGGCATAGGTTTTCCGGCTCTTTTGGCGGCTTACTGCTGCAGCCGCTTAACCATAATAAACTGAAACAAACCAAGGCCAGCTTGGCAAGCTGAATAGTAACTGCATTGCTAGTTCTTCGCATTTTCAAAGTACTTCACTAAAAACCCATCAAAATCGATGTCATCACTGGCTTCAATCGCAGCTTGGTCTTTGAAGCTTTGTTCAGCCATCTCAGTAAAGTCTTGATTTTGCCAGTTAATTAGCTTGTGACCAAGCATCTCTTCACGATACTGTGCAGCCCATTGCAGGCCGAGACTACTATTGTCTTGCGCTTTCGATTTAAGGAGTTCTAAGATCCTAGCGGAATAGGTGGTGTTATTAGCCACACTATTGCTCGCCTCTTGTAAGGCAATACTGAAATCAGCTTGCGGGCGATGTAAGTCGAGTAATTCAGCCGCAGAGCGCATATATTCGAATAGCTGTGCAACATGTTCACTGAGAGGACGTGTTTGCCCGGCTATGTCTAGCGATAAATCAGGATTACGGCCTTCTATCGCCACCCGATTGAAGTTACTGCGACTAAGCTGCAGTTCGCTCTGACACATTTTCGGCGAATCCATCAACAAACAAGCCAATAACAGACTGTCGATGACTCGCACCTGTTGCTCGGTGACCCCTTCTGCACAAAACGGATTCACATCCAATGCGCGAATTTCAATATATTCAATGCCTTCGGCAGCTAAAGCTTGTGAGGGCGTTTGATTAGACTTAGCAACACGTTTGGCGCGAATAGGCGCATATAACTCATTCTCAATTTGCAAAATATTGGCATTAAGCTGGCGGTATTCACCGTCCACCTTCACGCCAATTTTGGCAAACTCTTCTGAGTAGCTATTTACCGCCGTACGCACGCTGTTTACGTATTCACTAACACTGTTGTAGTTAATTTGTAAGGCACTCTGCGCCGAGCTGGTATAACCTAAATCACTTAAGCGTAAGGAGGTAGCATAGGGCAAATACAAAGTGCCCTTGCCCATACGTTCAAAAGGTAACTGACTTTCTGCGGCATTTAAGAAAGAATGACATAAGGCGGGAGAAGCACCGAATAAATAAGCAACCAGCCAGCCATAGCGATAAAAGTTACGGATTAAGTCCATATAACGCTGTGAGATATAGTCGCTTAAGGGCTGTTGGTCGCCTTCTACTTGCTGCAACTGTTGCCAAAACGATTGCGGCAAAGAGAAGTTATAATGCACGCCTGAAATCACCTGCATGGCGCTACCATAACGATGACGCAAGCCCTGTCGATAGACATGCTTCATTTTGCCGATATTTGAATCGCCAAACTTTGCTAACACAATATCCTGCTCATTACCGATGTAACAAGGCATGCTCAAAGGCCATAGGCGCTGGCCGTCCAAGTGCTTTAATGTGGCATGATGAATATCTTTTAAGCGCGACAGTAACTGCTCCACGCTGTCTGATACCGGAGTAATAAACTCCAATAAGGTTTCAGCGTAATCAGTAGTGATAAGAGGGTGGGTTAACGCGGCTCCTAACGCCTTTGGGTGATCATTAGTGGCGAACTTTCCCTGCTCACAAATACGTAAAGCTTCACGTTCGATACCACGTTTAATACCAAGTACACCGGTATCTGCCAATGCTGCGCTGAGTTGCGTCAGCCGTGTCGTAATTTGTTGAGTCAATGTAAACTCACTATTTTAAAAATGAAGCGGAATGTGGCAAAGCATAACGAGTTAAGCCTGGTTTTGCCACCGTTCTAATAGCTAGTTATAAAGCTATTTCCTGTAGTGGCAGCGCTAAGCGCTGTAATTGCGGCAGCAAACTCTGTTTGTCCCCTACCACCACAATAATCATTTGCTCTGGTGACAAATATTTTGCCGCCAGTTGCGCCAGCTCAGACTGACTAATAGTAGCAATAATCTGATTCTGCTCAGCAACAAACTCTGGCGCCAAATCAAATTGTAACATTTGCATTAAAAACGAGGCCTTTTGCGCTGGCGTGGCATAGGCTAAAGCCTCTTGCTGAGATACTGCATTACGCATATAGGCCAGCTCATCTTGATTAGGGCCCGTTTTCGCATAGGTCTCTAGCTCACTCAGCAACTGCTTAATCGCATCGGCAGTGGCATCTTGGCGAACATCAGTGGAAATCATAAAACTGCCACTGTCTCTAAAACCGGAAAAACCGCTGTTTACGCCGTAGGTAAAACCTTTGTCTTCACGCAAATTCATATTTATTCGGCTGTTAAAGTTACCGCCAAAATTAAAGTTCATCAAATTCGCTTTAAAGTACTCACCACTGGCATCGTAGGGCATGGCTATACGCCCTATTCTTAATACCGACTGTACCGCACCAGGCTTATCCACCAAGTAAATGGTATGGCCCTTGGCTGAATCTCTAGGAACAAACTGCGGTCTGGCTTGCGCTTCGCCCCGCCACTGCTCTTGTAAAGGAGCCAAGGCCGCCAGCACTTCTGTTTGCTCTAGGTTGCTCACCACCACTAACTGGCTGCCTTGAGGCCGATAATGACTTTTCCAAAACTGTTTTACATCAGCTAAAGTGAGGCTGGCGACACTCTCGCGAGTACCATAGCTGGAGGTGGCTAAACGACTATTCTCCCCATAAATCAGCCGCTGACTGGCGATGCTGGCCAGCCAAGACGGTTGATTAAACTTCTGCTCAATACTCTGCAGTAAACGGGCTTTTTCACGCTCAAACTCCTGCTCATCAAAGGCAGGACTTAATAAGCGTTGCTGCAAAACAGCTAAGCTCTGGGCGAGATTTTCGCTCAGTGACGTCAAACTAATGGTTTGACTATACAGCCCTGCACTAAAGCTCATCGAAGTACCAAGCTCGGCCAACTGATCAGCCAAATCGGCAGCCTTGGTTTGCAAGCTACTTTGCATCAGTATTTGCCCTGTAAGCTTGGCCAGTCCTTCTTTACCAGGCGGCTCAGATAAGCTACCGCCAGGTAAGCTAAACTGTAGGGTCACCGTTGGTGTGGCCTGCTCTGAAGTCGCCAATATTTGCAAACCGTTGCTCAACTGAGCTTGCCATAAGGCAGGCAATTTAACCGTGGGAGGGGGTCCAGAAGGCGGTTCCACACTGCGGTCAAAATCATCCTCAATCTGAGGAATGGCTAGCTCAGCAGGCGAGACCGAACTCGCCTCGGGTAGCTGTCGAGGTGTTGGTTGGTAATTATCGTTCGCGGCTAATAACTGACGCTGCCCTTTGGGGACCACGCTCATCACCACTCTAGGCTTATTTAAAATGTAATGCCGATACGCCTGTTGCACCTGTTGTTCATTTACCTTGTCAAACTGAGCCAGCACTTGGCGAATGAATAAAGGGTCACCAAAAAAGGTTTCGCCGTAGGCCAACTGAGTGACCACGTCGGCGACGCTTTCCAAACTATAAATGGTTGAGGCCTTAAGAGAAGAACGTACCCGCTGCAGGTCCGCCTGGCTCACGCCCCGAGCCGCGAAGTCATCGATGGCTTGGTCGACGTCTTTCATCAGCTCAGCCAGCGTTAAGCCTGACTGAGGATTGGCTCGAACATAAATAGCCAAGGTACAGGCCATTTCTCGACAATAATGGGAGCTGCCAGCCGATAAGGCTTTACCGCTCTCCACTAAAGATTGATGCAATAAGGAGCTTTTTCCACCACCGAGAATTTCCGAAAACATATCTAAAGCCACTTCATCTTCGGCACCGGCATACACCGTAGGATAAGTAATATATAACAATGGAATATGCACCCGGTCCTCCAAGGAGATATAACGGGTTTGCGTGAGCTGAGCTGGCCTAGGCGTGACTTTGGGTACTTCGGGGCCGCTGGGAATAGTGCCGAAGTATTTGTTCACCCACTCAAGAGTTTGAGCTTGGTCGATATCACCACCAATGCTAAGCACAGCATTATTCGGGCCATACCAACGTAGGAAGAAAGCCTTCAAATCGTTTACATCAACTCGATTTAAGTCTTCAACATAACCGATGGGCTGCCAAGAGTAAGGGTGATCTCGAGGATATAGCGCCTCGCCCACCCGCTCAGACAACAAACCATAAGGCGCGTTATCAACTCGTTGGGCTCGCTCGTTTTTCACCGTATCGCGTTGTATTTCAAACTTCTTTTGACTTACCGCATCAAGTAAGAAACCCATTCTATCGGCTTCTAACCAAAGTACTTTTTCCAGCTGGTTGGCAGGCACGGTTTGGTAGTAGTTGGTACGGTCTTGAGTGGTGGAGCCATTCATGGTGCCACCGGCTTCGTTAATAATTCGAAAGTGCTCTTGGTCACCTACGTGCTTAGAGCCTTGGAACATCATGTGCTCAAAAAAATGAGCGAAACCTGATTTACCCTGTTGCTCTCGGCTAGAGCCAACATGATAGGTCACATCCACATGGACTAAGGGCGCACTCTGATCTTGATAGAGTAAAACGGTAAGGCCGTTAGCTAGGCGGTATTTTTTATAGCCTATCTGTAATTCACTGCCATTGGCCTCCACCTGCTCAACTAAGCGTATACCCGAAGGTAAGCTTGGTTCATTAGCTGGGGTAACATAAGCGCAAGCCGCTAAGGCAAGCACTCCTAATAGGCTAAACCACTTCAATCCCATGTTTACTCTTTTTAACATCAATTAACTCCAGCATAGGCATTGGCTAATACCACCAATATTGAATAACGCGCTAATTTCCCAATTAACATCAATAAGCTACTTTGCACTACTGGCAATTTAGCCGCGCCAGCCACAAAACATAACACATCGCCCACTAGCGGTAGCCAACTTAGTAACAATACCCATACACCAAACTTATTCACCCAAGGTCTCGCCTTAGCTTGTTGGGCTAAATCCGGTAGAAAGGCAAAGCGTCGATGGGCAAAGTCGAACAAGCCCCAGCCCATGGCAAAGGTAATTAAACCACCTAAGGTATTACCGATACTCGCCACCAATAACAAACTTAACCACTGCTCTGGATATTGGCTAAGCAGCCCTAACAATAACACTTCAGAACTACCGGGTAAGACAGTGGCCGACGACAGGGCACTCAAAAATAACGCTAACAGCACCGCTACAAGGGCTCGACAAAATAATTAGCGGGCCACAGTTCTCGAACATCTACGTAGGCCATCCCTGCAGCTTTTGCCGCCGCAATACCCGCATCGGCATCTTCAAAGACTAAGCAGCGCTGCGGCTCCACCTGCATCAGCTCGGCACACTTTAAAAAAGTATCGGGGGCGGGTTTATGCCGAGCCACTAGATCGGCTCCAACAATCGCCTGCAACTGCTCAGCAACACCTAACTTATTCAACAGCATCTCTGCTTGCTGCTGACTGGCCCCGGTACCTACCGCCATTAGCTTTTCGCCTAAGTAATGCTCGAACACTTTTATTAAAGGGGTAACCTGTACCTCTTGATTCACTAGCTGATGATAACGTTGCTCTTTAGTTTCTGAGATTAAAGCCACGTCAAGATCTTGAATATTGGCCTGCTCAGCTAAGATTTCAACCGTTTGCTCGGTAGGTTTACCACTCATAGCCAACATTTGCTGCGCAGTAAAAGGAATATTGAACTTGTTTAAAGCATACACCCAGGCTTTTTGGTGCTGCCCCATAGAATCAATTAAGGTGCCATCCATATCAAAAATGAAGGCATCATATTCAGCGTATTGCTCTAGTTCCATAAACACTCTTTGTTAACAATTTTGGAGGAATAACAATTATTATCAGCATCATAACAATAAGCCCCACCATCAAGCACGAGTTGTTTGTGGCTTATTTGGCTGTTACCAAGCCGTGATAAGCTGCTTAGCACCGCTATAGACTAAAATAATCTCTGTGAGGCGAGGCGAAGTTGCTAAGTAAAGCGCTTCTTTTATCGGTTAATACGAGTAAACTAAATATCATCAATCACTTACGTGAACAGGTAGCGCTATGGTTCGGTTTTTTTTAGTACCTTTAATTCTAACCATTTTATGGACACTGTTTTTGTTTCATTATGGTTTGAGCTTTAAACAGGGTTTAAAAGGTTATTATTGGATCATTGGCGTCAGTTGCGCTTTGATTGGCTTTTTTAGTCTGATGATATGGATAACTCATTAGCAAAAAAAAAGCTTGCCGAAGCAAGCTTTTGATTAATCTCTAAAGTTTATCCTACCCAAGAGAGTAGCACCCCGGCCGCTACCGCACTGCCTAATACACCAGCCACGTTGGGCCCCATTGCGTGCATCAATAAGAAGTTATGAGGGTTTGATTCTAAACCTACTTTGTTTACCACCCGCGCCGCCATTGGTACAGCAGACACCCCGGCAGCACCAATTAAGGGGTTAATTTTACCACCACTTAAGCGACTCATTAGCTTAGCCATCAATACCCCAGAAGCAGTACCAATAGCGAAGGCTACCGCGCCTAAAGCAAGAATGCCTAGGGTTTCTACGGTTAAGAACTTATCGGCAGAAAGCTTTGAGCCAACAGCAAGACCAAGGAAGATGGTCACGGCGTTAATTAACTCGTTTTGCGCAGTTTTACTCAGACGGTCTACTACGCCACTTTCACGCATTAAGTTACCTAGACAGAACATACCCACTAGAGGAGTTGCCGCAGGCAAGAACAAAATGGTTAAGCCAAGCACCGCTATCGGGAACAAGATTTTCTCGCGCTTACTCACCGGGCGCAATTGCTCCATTTGGATTTCACGCTCTTCTTTACTGGTTAGCGCTTTCATAATGGGCGGCTGAATAATCGGCACCAAGGCCATATAAGAGTAGGCCGCCACCGCGATAGCACCGAGTAGATCAGGAGCCAATTTAGAGGCCAAAAAAATCGCCGTAGGGCCGTCAGCTCCACCAATAATGGCAATCGCAGAAGCGTCAGCCAAGGTGAAATCAAAACCTGGAATAGTGTTTAGCAAAATAGCGCCAAATAAGGTGGCAAAAATACCAAACTGGGCTGCGGCTCCTAGTAACAACATCCGAGGGTTAGCAATCAAAGCGCCAAAATCGGTCAGCGCCCCACTCCCATGAAAATCAATAAGGGGAATACGCCGGTTTCAATACCCACATGATAAATGTAGTAAAGTAAGCCACCTTCCTCAGTGAATCCGGCATTGGGAATATTTGCCAGTACCGCACCAAAGCCAATCGGCAGCAGCAACAAAGGCTCGAATTTGCGTACAATTGCCAAATAAAGCAACAGCAAACCCACTGCCATCATCACCAATTGACCGGGCTCGAAATTAGCAATCCCGGTCTCAAGCCATAACTTTTGTAATCCTTCCACTTTATGGCTCCCTAAGCGATGCTCAGTAGGACTTCGCCCACTGCAACCGCATCACCTTCTTTAACTAATACCTGCTCAACCACACCGGTTTTTGCAGAACGGATTTCCGTTTCCATTTTCATCGCTTCCATAATCAGCAGCACGTCACCTTCTTGCACTTTCGCACCCGGTTGTACCACCACTTTAAAGATATTTCCGGCTAGCGGGGCTGGAAGCTCTTCAGCACTACCAGAAGCGGCACTGGCCACAGGGGCACTAGCAGCAGCTGCAGAACTTGAAACCGCCGCTACGCCGTCAATTGAGCCTTCAGGGCCCACATCAACGGTGTACAGTTGTCCGTCTACTCTCACCGAGTAAGTTTCTACACCGCCAGCTTTAACGGATTTTGCAGCGACCGCTTTAACATCGTCAGCACTAGGTACGGGTTCAAAGGCATCGGGGTTGCCACGATTTTCTAAAAACTTCAAACCAATCTGTGGGAATAAGGCATAAGTAAGCGCGTCATCAATTTTAGCCTCAGCCAAAGCAAAGCCTTTGTCTTTGGCAAGCTGCTCTACTTCAGCTTCTAAGCGCGCCATTTCTGCCTCAAGTAAATCAGCAGGGCGACAAGTAATGGCTTCTTCGCCATTTAATACTCGAGCTTGCAGCTCGCTGTTTAACTCACCCGGCGCTTTACCATATTGACCACTTAAGATACCGGCGGTTTCTTTGGTGATGGTTTTGTAACGTTCTCCAGTAAGCACGTTAATTACCGCCTGAGTACCCACAATTTGTGAAGTAGGTGTCACTAAAGGAATGTAGCCCAGATCTTTGCGCACTTTAGGGATTTCAGCTAACACTTCGTCAATCTTGTCTGCCGCGCCCTGCTCTTTTAACTGGCCTTCCATGTTGGTTAGCATACCGCCAGGTACTTGGGCGATGAGAATACGCGAATCAACACCTTTTAAGCTACCCTCGAACTTGGCGTATTTCTTACGCACTTCACGGAAGTAGGCAGCGATGGCTTCCAACTTAGTTAAATCTAAGCCGGTATCACGCTCAGTACCTTCGAGCATTGCCACAATAGTCTCTGTTGGGCTATGGCCGTAAGTACAGCTCATTGAAGAGATTGCCGTATCGATAATGTCGATACCCGCTTCAATCGCCTTCATATGGGTAGGTAAACTTAAACCGGTGGTGGCATGGCAGTGTAAGGCTAACTCTACATCGGTTTCGGCTTTCAAACGTTTGATCAGCGTTTCGGCTTCATAAGGCTTCAACAAGCCAGACATATCTTTAATCGCAATAGAATGACAGCCAATGTCTTCTAAACGCTTCGCTAGGTCTACCCAATTATCGATAGTATGGATGGGGCTAGTAGTATAGGAGATGGTTCCTTGAGCATGGGCTCCGCAATCTAGCGCAGCTTTAACCGCTGTTTGGAAGTTACGTGGGTCGTTCATCGCATCAAAAATACGAAAAACATCCATACCATTTTTAACTGCTCGCTCGACGAAACGCTCTACTACGTCATCGGCGTAGTGACGGTAACCCAATAAGTTCTGCCCACGTAACAACATTTGTTGCTTGGTATTAGGCATGGCTTTTTTCAGCTCACGCAGACGCTCCCAAGGATCTTCGCCTAAATAACGGATGCAAGCATCAAAAGTTGCTCCGCCCCAAGTCTCTAAAGACCAATAACCAATTTGGTCGAGTTGCTCAGCAATAGGTAACATATCTTCGATGCGAAGACGTGTTGCTAACAATGATTGATGCGCGTCGCGCAATACAACATCAGTTAATGCAAGTGGTTTAGACATTGCCTTAAATCCTCTTTAAGTTATTTGGCCTTCCGGTACTGTTGAACGGCAGCAGAAATTGCGGCTACCACGGCGGCGTTATTGGCAGGTTGGGTCGATTTTGGCGAGGCCGGTTTAGGCTCGGCAATATCTGCAATTGGAGGGGCGACTTTAGCCAAGCCCATTACCGCAACAATTAATAGCGATAAAAAGCAAAAAACGGCGATCATCCCGACCCCCATTAACGTTGCCGCTTCGACTAGCAGCTCGGTCAAATCCATCATAATTTACAATCCACGTCCTTTAAGATTGGCGTAAGAATTACACGCAAATCAATAAAAATCAAACCTGAAGGCTGAATAATTATTCAAATGTATATCATTGTTAACCGGATTATATCGATAAGATGCTCTACTGCCACTATCGATTTAACCTTACACCAGTTAAAAACACCAAACCTTAACATTTGCGCAACACACGATTAACGCTCATCAGGTGGCTTATAAGAAAGACTAATTTATCAGTTTGGGAGAACGAAAAGTAGTCTTCGTGATCACAAGTGGAAAAATTCAAGATGAATAAATGGTGAATAATAAACAAGCAGTGTAGCAATACACTAAAATGGCGCGCGTGGAAGGATTCGAACCTCCGACCGCCTGGTTCGTAGCCAGGTACTCTATCCAGCTGAGCTACACGCGCGTGGGGTATAACAAGCCTAGAAGAGATTTGCCCAAGCTTCAAATAAAAAAGAAATGGCGCGCGTGGAAGGATTCGAACCTCCGACCGCCTGGTTCGTAGCCAGGTACTCTATCCAGCTGAGCTACACGCGCGTTGAAATCGATGGCGGTGAGGGAGGGATTCGAACCCTCGATAGGGCTACAAACCCTATACTCCCTTAGCAGGGGAGCGCCTTCGGCCACTCGGCCACCTCACCTCGATTTCACTTCACCCGCTTGCTAAAAGCAAACCGGTAGAAGAATGGCGCGCGTGGAAGGATTCGAACCTCCGACCGCCTGGTTCGTAGCCAGGTACTCTATCCAGCTGAGCTACACGCGCGCAGATAACACGTTGTTACAATGCCTAAGCATTTTAAAATATGGCGCGCGTGGAAGGATTCGAACCTCCGACCGCCTGGTTCGTAGCCAGGTACTCTATCCAGCTGAGCTACACGCGCACAGATAACACTTCAATAAAAAAAGCCCACATCACTATGAGCTTTTAATAATAATGGCGCGCGTGGAAGGATTCGAACCTCCGACCGCCTGGTTCGTAGCCAGGTACTCTATCCAGCTGAGCTACACGCGCGCAGATAACACGTTGTTATAATGCCTAAGCATTTAAAATATGGCGCGCGTGGAAGGATTCGAACCTCCGACCGCCTGGTTCGTAGCCAGGTACTCTATCCAGCTGAGCTACACGCGCGTTGAAATCGATGGCGGTGAGGGAGGGATTCGAACCCTCGATAGGGCTACAAACCCTATACTCCCTTAGCAGGGGAGCGCCTTCGGCCACTCGGCCACCTCACCGCGATTTCGGATGCAGATATTACTGCTTCAAAAAATATAGTCAAACCTTTTTTGTTACTTTTCTCTCGTTCGTTCAGCTTTCGAACAGTTGACAAAGTTTTTGACTAATAACTGGCTAATATGCCATCGCTAAACAACTTAGCGCCGAGTAAAAAAACAAAAGGAAGCCAGAGGCTTCCTATAGTGCTATAGCATTAAATTGACGATACTGGCTTAAGCACCGGCGCTTTTTTCTGCTTGAATACGCATATAAATTTCTTCACGGTGAACCGATACTTCTTTCGGTGCATTCACGCCAATGCGCACCTGATTACCTTTTACACCGAGTACAGTAACGGTTACTTCATCCCCAATCATCAAGGTTTCGCCAACACGGCGAGTCAAAATTAGCATTAATATCTCCTCAAATTGATATTTTTTTGTTCTTTAGTGACCTGTCACTTAGCGACTATTCTATGGCAATTAACCCATAGACTAGCCTGTTTAAGCTCCAGAGTCATTATTATTGGTCTAGGTTATAGGCGGTATGTAGTGCGCGTACCGCCAGTTCCAAATACTTTTCGTCTACCACTACCGATACTTTGATTTCAGAAGTCGAGATTAGTTGCATATTAATGCCCTCGTCACCTAAGGTTTCAAACATGGTTTTGGCGACCCCAGGGTGGTTCATCATGCCAACGCCAACAATGGAGATTTTGGCTAGAGAATCTTTACCCTGAACGTCACGAGCGCCTAGCTCCTGCGCTGTTTGCTCTAAAAGCTGCTTAGCCCGGTTATAATCATTACGATGTACCGTGAAGGTAAAGTCTGCGGTATTGTCACCCATCGAGTTTTGAATGATCATATCCACATCGATATTCGCGTCGCCAATCGGCGCCAAAATAGATGCTGCTACCGAGGGTTTATCAGGCACGCCTAATATGGTTAAGCTTGCTTCATCTCGGTTAAACGCAATGCCTGAAATGACCGGTGACTCCATTTTATTTCCCTCGTAACTAATTAAGGTCCCCTGACCTTCGGTAAAACTAGATAATACTCGTAATGGTACGTTGTATTTACCGGCGAACTCTACCGCGCGGATTTGTAGTACTTTGGCCCCTAAACTGGCCATTTCTAGCATTTCTTCAAAAGTAATACTGTCTAACCTACGCGCTTTCGGCTCTACTCTTGGGTCTGTGGTATATACACCATCAACGTCAGTGTAGATTTGGCACTCATCGGCTTTTAGGGCGGCAGCAATAGCCACCGCGGTGGTATCCGAACCACCACGCCCTAAGGTGGTAATAGCATTATCAGGACTACGTCCTTGGAAACCAGCAATCACCACCACCTTATTTTGTTTTAAGTGGCCATGAATATTATGGTCATCAATATGAGTGATGCGAGCTTTACCATGAGCATCATCAGTATGCATGCGGATTTGGTCGCCAGTCATCGATATGGCATCACAACCTTTTTTCTGCAATGCAATACTAAGCAAAGCAATCGTAACCTGCTCGCCGGTTGAGACTAATACATCCTTCTCACGCTCACAGGCATTCTCGTCGATTTCTTTTGCTAAGCCTAATAAACGGTTGGTTTCTCCAGACATAGCAGAAAGCACAACTACGATATCATCGCCCGCTTCTTTACAACGAATAACTCTATCAGCCACCGCCTCTATGCGTTCAAGCGAGCCGACCGAGGTACCACCATACTTTTGAACAATTAGTGCCACTTGCTTTCCTTTTACTTAACACTTAGCCAATTACAGTTGCTCACTAAGCCACTGTTTAACGTTTTCCAATGCTTTAGGTAGGCCATCAGCCTGATTACCACCCGCTTGTGCCATATCAGGTCGGCCGCCACCCTTACCACCCACACATTGAGCGGCAATATTCACCATTTCACCGGCTTTAACACGACTAGTGAGATCTTTAGTTACCCCGGCCACCAAACTGACCTTGCCGTCATTCACCGCAGCAAGCAGAATAACGCCACTGTCTAACTTCACTTTTAGCTCATCTACACTACTGCGTAGCGCCTTACCTTCCACACCTTCTAGGTGGGCCAATAATACTTTCACACCGTTGATAGTTTGTATTTGATCTGTCGCATTGTTACTCGCTGCGCTAGCCAACTTGGCCTTTAATTGGCTAATGTCTTTTTCCAACATCTTGTTGCGATCAACCAATTGCATCACTTTTTCACCAATGTTGAATTGATCACCTTTTACCAAGTTAGCCGCTTTTTCGGTTTCTTCTGCTAAACGGTGAATCAAATCAATGGCAAATTGGCCTGTCACCGCTTCAATACGGCGCACGCCTGCTGCGATACCTGCTTCGCTGGTGATTTTAAAGAAGCCAATGTCGCCGGTATGGTTAACGTGAGTTCCGCCACAGAGTTCCGTTGAGAAATCGCCCATGCTCACTACGCGTACATCGTCGTCATATTTCTCACCAAACAAGGCCATTGCGCCGGCCTGTTTGGCTTCGTCTAAATTCATCACTTTAGTAATGACCGGCAAGTTACGACGAATTTGCTGGTTAACTAAGTGCTCAACCTGACGGATCGATTTCATCGATACCGCTTCAAAATGAGAGAAGTCAAAACGCAAGCGCGCCGCTTCAACCAGTGAACCTTTCTGCGTTACGTGCTCGCCCAATGTCTGGCGTAAAGCCGCATGCAATAAGTGAGTGACAGAGTGATTGAGTGCTGTGTTCCAACGACGACGAGAATCAACACTTGCTTTAACTTCAAGCGGCAGAGTTAAAGGAGCACCTTGTACATAACCTTTATGCACAAAGGCTTTGCCTATCTTAACGGTGTCTTGCACCACAAAGCTTCCGCCAGAGTAAATTAGTTCACCAGCATCCCCGGCTTGACCACCCGACTCAGCGTAAAATGGGGTTTTATCTAATACCACGATGGCGTGTTCGCCTTCGTTTAATTGGCTTTGTGATTGGCCATCACGGTAAATTTCAATGATCTTAGCCTGAGCCTCCAGGTGCTGGTAACCCAAAAATTCGGTTTCAGCATCGATCACTAGATTGTCGTTATAGTCGGTACCGAAATTACTCGCTTGTTTGGCCCGCTCGCGTTGCGCCTGCATCGCGGCTTCAAACTGTGCTTCATCAATAGTCAGCTCGCGCTCGCGGGCGATATCGCCGGTTAAGTCAGCCGGAAAACCATAGGTATCATAAAGCTTAAACACTAGCTCGCCTGGAATAACCGTACCTTCAAGCTCATTTAAGGCCTCGTCTAAGATCATTAAACCCCGATCTAAGGTTTTGGCAAACTGCTCTTCTTCAAGCTTCAGTACGCGCTCAATTACTGGCAATTGCTTTGGTAATTCGGGGTAGGCTTCGCCCATCTCTTTAATTAGCGCAGGCAATAACTTGTAAAAGAATGCCTCGCTTGCACCTAGCTTATTACCATGACGAACCGCACGGCGAATAATCCGGCGTAATACATAGCCGCGCCCTTCGTTAGCAGGCATAACACCATCAGCAATCAAGAAACCACAAGAACGAATGTGGTCGGCAATGACACGTAAGGATTTATTCTCTAAATCTTTAGTGCCAATAATCTCGGCTGCTGCTGCGATAAGATTTTGGAAAATATCGATTTCATAGTTTGAGTGAACGCCCTGCAAAATAGCAGAAATACGCTCCAAGCCCATGCCAGTATCCACTGAAGGATTAGGTAAAGGCTCCATGCGACCGTCGGCTTGACGGTTGAATTGCATGAAAACTACGTTCCATATTTCAATGAAGCGGTCGCCATCTTCCTCGGGACTTCCTGGAGGACCACCCCAGATATGCTCACCATGATCGTAGAAAATCTCGGTACAGGGACCACAAGGACCGGTATCCCCCATCTGCCAGAAGTTATCTGACTCAAACTTCTTCTCCGGTGATTTGTCACCGATGCGCACGATTCTATCTTTAGGCACACCAATTTTGTTTGCCCAAATATCGAAGGCTTCATCATCGCTTTGATAAACCGTTACCAATAGTTTTTCTTTTGGTAACTTAACGACTTCAGTTAAAAATTCCCAAGCGTAGCTAATCGCGTCTTCTTTAAAGTAATCACCAAAGCTAAAGTTACCAAGCATTTCAAAAAAGGTGTGATGACGCGCGGTATAACCAACGTTCTCTAGGTCGTTATGTTTACCACCCGCTCGAACACAACGCTGCGAGGTAGTCGCTCGGCTGTAGTTACGTTTATCGATGCCAAGGAAAACATCTTTAAATTGATTCATCCCCGCATTGGTAAACAATAAGGTGGGATCGTCATGGGGAACCAATGAACTACTGGCAACTATCTGGTGATTTTTGCTGTTAAAGAAGCTTAAAAAGGCCTCTCTCACTTCAGCTGAAGTCATCTTCATTAAACTCTATCCTGGGGGTTCATAACAACTCGAGTGCTTAGTCAATACCAAGACAACTCGTTGATTAACGCTATTAAAGGTGAAATCGTAATTAATCGCGACAATATATCACGCAGACCCTTGCAGGCAAAGTGTTCAGGGCTTATTGCTGAGCTTGTTCACTAAACAAGATATTGATTAAGTCGGCGTCAAAACCTCTACGAAACAGGTAGGCGCGACATTTTTGCTGTAGTGGACCGCGCTCTGGCAGCCCCTGCTTAAATTTACGAGAAAACCTGAGCTCTAAAGCCTGATACCAATCCCACTCAGGATCGCTCAGCACTTTTGCCGCTAGCTCGTTGCTAATGCCCTTTTGACGTAAATATTGACGAATATAATTAGGGCCGTAGCCCTTAGCAAGACGAGCCCGAGTTAATGAATAAGCGTAACTTTCATCATCTAGCCAGGCATTTTGCTGGGCGTAATCCAGCGCATCACTGATTTCGCTTTGGTCGAAACCTTTTTGCTGCAGTTTTTGTGACAATTGCTGTTGGCTATAAGAGCGTCTTGACAGCAAGTCAATAGTGACATGTAAAGCGCTTCTCGTGGTCATAATAAAAAGGAGCCTGACGGCTCCCCTGTTACTATCGCTTACGCTTCTTGATCAACCGGAGCATCAGCTGGTGCTGCTTGCTCTGGTTCAGCGCTATTACTGTTGAGCAAGTTATGACGAATAGTCATTTCGATTTCTTGCGCCACTTCTGGGTGCTCTTTTAAGTAATTAGAAGCATTGGCTTTACCTTGGCCAATTTTATTGCCTTTGTAAGAGAACCAAGCGCCGGCCTTATCTACCAGTTTTTCTTTAACACCTAAGTCGATTAACTCACCATAACGGTTAAAGCCTTCACCATACATAATTTGGAACTCGGCTTGCTTAAATGGAGGTGCAATTTTATTTTTCACCACTTTAACGCGGGTTTCGTTGCCCACCACTTCATCACCGTTTTTAACCGCACCAATACGACGAATATCTAAACGTACCGAAGCGTAGAATTTAAGCGCATTACCACCAGTGGTGGTTTCTGGGTTGCCAAACATCACACCAATTTTCATACGAATTTGGTTAATGAAAATACACATACAATTAGTTTGCTTAAGTGTGCCGGTCAACTTACGTAGCGCCTGCGACATTAAACGAGCTTGTAAACCTACGTGGCTGTCACCCATGTCGCCTTCAATTTCGGCTTTAGGGGTTAGTGCGGCTACTGAGTCGATAACGATCATGTCTACCGCACCAGAGCGGGCTAACATATCGGTGATTTCTAGCGCCTGCTCACCAGTATCTGGTTGCGACACTAATAAGTTATCTACGTCTACGCCCAACTTTTTAGCATAGATAGGGTCGAGAGCATGCTCGGCATCAACAAAAGCACAGACCTTGCCAGCCTTTTGCGCTTGAGCAATGGCTTCTAAGGTCAAGGTAGTTTTACCTGAGCTCTCTGGGCCATAAATCTCAATCACTCGGCCCATTGGTAAGCCACCTGCGCCCAAGGCGATATCGATAGATAAAGAACCTGTAGAAATAGTTTCTATATCCATGGTACGGTTGTCGCCGAGCTTCATGATTGAGCCTTTACCAAATTGCTTCTCAATTTGGCCTAGGGCCGCAGCTAATGCCTTTTGTTTATTCTGATCCATATCGCCCTCATAGGTGCTATAAACTATCTTAATGAATAGTAGTATACTGGGTATTCATACAGTATCAAGTTTATTCCATAAAATTCGTAAAAGAGTTTTGCCTAATTCACTAGCAGCTTTTATCCTAGCTGTTTCGTTTTGCCACAACCAATTCATACAACTAGCCTAATGACAGAAACAAATCTAGATAAACACACGCCTATGATGCGTCAATACCTTACTTTGAAGGCGCAGCATCCAGAAATTTTACTATTTTACCGCATGGGTGATTTTTACGAATTGTTTTACGATGATGCCAAACGCGCTTCAGAGCTAATGGATATCTCCCTCACCAAGCGAGGACAATCAGCAGGCACCCCGATCCCAATGGCGGGGATTCCTTACCATGCGGTTGAAAATTACCTTTCTAGGTTAGTACAGTTAGGTGAATCGGTAGCCATTTGCGAACAGGTGGGAGACCCAGCCACCAGCAAAGGCCCTGTAGAACGTAAAGTGGTTAGGATCATCACCCCAGGTACGGTGAGTGATGAGGCTTTGCTCCAAGAAAAACAAGAAAACTTTTTGGTGAGCGTGGTAAACCAGCAGCAAAACATTGGCTTAGCCTATTTGGATATTGCCAGCGGTCGCTTCGTGATTAACCAATTTGTTGGAGAGCAGCAACTTCAAGCTGAGCTACAACGCTTAAATCCTGCGGAACTACTTTATCCCGACAACTTTGAATTTTCGGCTTATTTGGCCAATTACAAGGGCCTACGCCGACGTGGAGAATGGGAATTTGACCTAGCAACGGCAGAAAAAGTACTGAACCAGCAATTTGCTACTCAACACTTAGACGGTTTTGGTGTCAGTGAATACCCCTTAGCGCTGGCCGCTGCTGGCTGTTTGATGCAGTACGTGCAAGATACGCAGCGCACCGCCCTACCGCACATCAACGCGATTATCGTAGAAAACCAAAGTCAGTTTATTCAACTTGATGCTGCGAGTCGTAAAAACTTGGAGCTCACTCGCAATCTTTCGGGTGGGGTTGATAATACCCTTAGTTCAGTACTCGACCGCAGCGCCACTGCAATGGGTAGCCGTTTACTTAACCGCTGGATCCATCAGCCGCTGAGAAACCAGCAGCAGGTAAGCCAACGCCAAGATTGTATTGCCGAAATTCTCAGCCAAGATCTCTACCCAGAGCTGCAAAGCCAACTTAAATCAATTGGCGACATCGAACGGATCCTCGCCCGGTTAGCGCTGCGTTCTGCAAGACCACGTGATTTAGCCCGCCTGCGTAATGCCTTTGCCTTACTTCCAGAGCTACAAACTAGCTTACAAGGCTGTCAGGCCCTAAGTCCTTTAGCCAACGCTATTAGTCAATTTCCAGAAATACTCGACTTATTGCAACGCGCCATTATCGATAATCCGCCAGTACTTATCCGCGACGGAGGGGTAATTGCTGAAGGTTACCACCAAGAGCTTGATGAATGGCGTAACTTAAATGAAGGTGCAACTCAGTTCCTAAGTGATATTGAACAACGAGAGCGTGAGCAGACTGGCATTGCTAATTTAAAAATTGGCTACAACAAAGTACATGGCTTTTATATTGAGGTAAGCAGAGCGCATTCAGAAGAGGTGCCCGCGCACTACATTCGTCGGCAAACGCTGAAAAACATGGAGCGCTACATCATTGCCGAACTAAAAGAGCATGAAGAGAAAGTGCTCGCCAGCCAAGGCAAAGCACTTGCCTTAGAAAAACAGCTTTATGAGCAATTACTCGACTTACTGCTTCCGCACATTAACGCCATGCAACAAAGTGCTCAGGCTATTGCTCAATTAGATGTGCTATGTTGCTTAGCCGAGCGGGCTGAAACCCTTAACTACGTGCGCCCTAGCTTTATCAACCAGCCCAATATTAACATTCAAGCAGGACGTCACCCAGTAGTAGAGCAAGTCAACGATACCCCGTTTATTGCCAATCCACTAGAGCTCAATGAACAGCGCAAGTTATTGATTGTGACGGGGCCCAACATGGGCGGTAAATCGACTTATATGCGCCAAACTGCCTTAATATGTTTAATGGCTTATATTGGCAGCTACGTGCCTGCAGATAGCGCAGAACTCGGCCCCATCGACAAAATTTTTACCCGTATTGGCGCTTCTGATGATTTAGCTAGTGGCCGTTCTACCTTCATGGTAGAAATGACCGAAACCGCCAACATATTGCACAATGCCACCGCTAACAGTCTGATTTTAATGGATGAAATTGGCCGAGGCACCAGCACTTATGACGGTATGTCACTGGCATGGGCGGTAGCTCAAGCATTAAGTAAACTGCAATCACCAACGCTATTTGCTACCCATTACTTTGAATTAACCCAATTACCAGAACTATTAAATGGCGTTGCCAATGTTCACCTTGATGCTGTTGAACACCAAGACACCATTGCCTTCATGCATCAAGTACAAGATGGGGCCGCCAGTAAAAGTTATGGTTTACAAGTTGCCGCTCTTGCCGGTATACCGAAACAGGTAATTCAACAAGCCAAAGCAAAACTAAAGCAATTGGAATCACTGCAACTGCACGAGCAGAAACCGAGCAGCGAAGTTGTCGCAGAGCAGTTAACTATTGAGCTAGACGAGGCTGTCCACCCGGTGATTGAGCAGCTGAAACAGCTCGACCCCAATGAGCTTTCCCCTAGAGCGGCCTTAGACCTGCTGTTTCAACTGCAGCAACAAATCGACTAATCAAGCCATAAAAAAAGGAAGCTTAATAAGCTTCCTTTTTAGTATTTTAAACTCACTTGTTAAACTTTGAACAATGAATCTATGGACAAGTTTTGTAGTGACAATATGTCACGTAGACGGCGTAATGCTTCCACTTGTATTTGTCTCACCCGCTCGCGAGTTAGACCTATTTCACGGCCCACATCTTCCAAGGTAGAAGCTTCGTAACCTAACAAACCAAAACGACGCGCTAACACTTCACGTTGCTTGCTGTTTAATTCACCAAGCCAACCAACGATGCTATTTTTCATATCATCATCTTGGGTTCGATGTTCTGGACCATGATCGTTCTCGTCGGAGATAATGTCTAATAAGGCTTTGTCGTTATCACCGCCAATAGGCGTATCAACTGAACTAATTCGCTCATTTAAGCGCAGCATTTTGGTGACATCTTCTACAGGACGATCAAGGGTTTCGGCGATCTCTTCTGCGGTTGGTTCATGATCTAGGCGATGAGCTAATTCTCGTGCTGTACGTAGATAAACATTAAGCTCTTTCACCACATGAATAGGTAAACGAATAGTACGGGTTTGATTCATTATTGCCCGTTCTATGGTTTGACGGATCCACCAAGTGGCGTAGGTTGAAAAGCGAAAACCACGTTCAGGATCAAACTTTTCTACCGCACGAATTAGACCGAGGTTTCCTTCCTCAATGAGGTCTAACAAAGCTAAACCACGGTTGTTATAGCGCCGTGCTATTTTCACCACTAAACGTAAGTTACTTTCGATCATCCTTTTACGCGCAGCTTCGTCGCCTCTTAATGCTCTGCGAGCATAGAGAACTTCTTCCTCTGCGGTAAGTAAGGGAGAGAATCCGATTTCGCCAAGATAGAGCTGAGTTGCATCTAAGCTCTTTGACGCATCGGCTTGCATCATGTCGTCTTTTTCAACAGCACTGCCCATATCGCTAGCTTTAGCGTCGTCCGTTGAAATACTTTTAAGTTTTACAGCAGTTTTTACTTGGGTCATAGCATAACCTCCCTGAACAATACCTGATCGCTATTATTATGATTTGCAATCTAGGCTAGAGTGCCGGTAGATACTTCTTTGGATCTACCGACTTTCCTTTGAAACGGATTTCAAAATGTAATCTCGTATCGGTTGTTCCTGTATCGCCCATATCGGCGATATGTTGCCCTACTACTACTTGCTGTTTTTCTTTTACACGTAATCGACTGTTATGTGCGTAGGCACTTAAGAAGTCATCGTTATGTTTTATTATTATAAGTTTACCGTAACCTCTTAACGCGCTACCAGCATAAACCACTCTACCGGGTGCCGAGGCAACAATTTTCTGCCCTTGTCTACCGCGAATATCCAAGCCCTTATTGCCGTTTTCCCTATCGGAAAACCCTCGGATAACTTTGCCTTTTGTAGGCCATATCCATGCTTTTACAGGTCCGCTTTGACTACTCGCTTTAGTCACGGGCGAGTTTTTAGCGTATGCCTTTGTTGACGTCGATTCAAGTTTTTTTGGTGAATTATTGCTCTTACTAACTTGCGGCTTCGCTGTTTTATGCTTATTGATTTTGACATTACGAGACTTAACTCCGTTACCCTTCAAATTAATGGTTTGTCCAACATAAATTGTATAGGGAGCCGAAATATTATTTCTTTTTGCCAGTTCTTCGGGGTCAAGCCCAGCTCGCCAAGCTATCGAATATAAGGTTTCGCCTTTTTTTACCTTATAAGAGGAACCGCTCAAAATTCCGCGGTTATCTGCGTTATAAGTGCCTGCATTTGCCACTGGCGCGGGACCGCCTTGCCGACTACATCCTTGAAGTAGGGCAAGTAACAGCAGAATGACAACGAAATACAGGCTTTTCATATCGTTATCTTAAGAGCAAGTAAGCTACCACAGCTAAAACCACCACTAACCAACCTAATACTTCAACATATTTACGCAGTTGCGCTTCCATTCTAGGCCCCCCCACATCATTAAGCCAGCCACTAGGTAAAATCTCAGCCCCCGCCCCACCAACGAGACTAATAAAAAAGGAAGGAAAGCCATATTTAGTACCCCTGCGGTGATGGTAAATACCTTGTAGGGAATAGGAGTGAAGCTGGCGACAAAGATAACCAATACACCCCAGCGTTCAAACCAGTCGAAAGCCACCTCCATCTTATGCTGGTAACCTACCGACTCAACCAATGGAACCACCAGCGGATCATAAAAAAACTGCCCTAGTCCATACCCTAATGCTGCACCTAAAACTGAAAACACCGTGGCTAACATGGCAAAATGTAGTGCTTTGTTAGGTCTTGATAAAGCCATTGGCGCTAACATTACATCTACCGGTATCGGCCAAAAGATAGACTCAATGAAACTCATGCCCGACAAGTAACGCTCAGCATGGCGGTGCTCAGACCAAGTCATCACTTTATCGTATAAGGTACTAAAAATTTTCACGCTAATTCACCATTGATTAGAGGTACAAACCGAACCGGTTCTAAATTGTGTTGGGTAAACCCTTGAGCTTGCTTTTCAATTAAAATTAGCGATTGTTGCTGCTGTTGCTCACCCACAGGAATGATCATTCGCCCCCTGTCGTTAGTTGCTCCACTAACGCTTCTGGAATAGCGCTCGCTGCGGCGGTAACAATAATGGCATCAAACGGGCCTTTATTTGCCCAGCCTTGCCAGCCATCACCATGTTTGGTGGCCACGTTATGTAAATCGAGTAGTTTCAATCTGCGTTTGGCCTGAAACTGCAGCGTTTTAATTCGTTCAACTGAAAACACCTGTTCCACTAAGGAGGCCAATACAGCGGTTTGGTAACCGGAGCCAGTGCCAATCTCTAAAACTTTACGCGGTGCCCCTTGCATTAGGTGCTCAGTCATCTTTGCCACGATATAGGGTTGAGATAATGTTTGTCCTTGCCCAATCGGCAAGGCAGTATTATCCCAAGCTTGATGAGCCAAGGCCTCATCAATAAAGTATTGTCTTGGCAATTTAGCCATCGCTGTCAATACGGCTTCATTACGAATGCCATGTTGGCGCAACTGCTCAACCAGTCGCAAACTGTTGGGGCTTTCGCCAAATTGCATTACTTTGTCTCCCAATCCTGTATCCAAGTATCTAGTTTGCCAATAAAGCCATGCGCTGTCATATCTATTGTCACTGGCGTTATCGAAACGTAAGCCTCTGCTATTGCTGCAAAATCAGTACCTTCTCCAGCATCTTGCATCTTACCTGGAGGGCCTAACCAGTAGATGTCATGACCACGGGGGTCTTGCTGCTTAACCATGACTTCGGCGCGATGACGACTACCCAAACGAGTAATTTTAAAGCCCTTGAGTTGCTCAAAAGGCAAGTCCGGTACATTCACATTCAAAATTTGATTACTAGGCAGCGCATGCTTGCGTAACTGCTCAACCAATTTTACCGTTACCTTCGCCGCACTTTGATAATGTTCTGAACCAACCAAAGACACCGCTATCGCCGGCAAGCCTAAGTTGCGCCCTTCCATTGCCGCGGCCACGGTGCCAGAATACAGCACGTCATCGCCTAGGTTGGCCCCAGCATTAATACCTGAAACCACTAATTCAGGCGGCTCAGCTACTAATTCATTAATGGCTAAATGAACACAGTCGGTAGGCGTACCTTTCACCGAGATTCTATTTTCATCTAGCTTTACAATGCGCAGAGGGTTTTCCAAGGTTAATGAATTACTTGCACCACTACAATTACGATCTGGGGCAACGGTTAGTACATTGGAAATTTCAGCGAGAGCCTCAGCTAAACAGCGGATCCCTGGAGCATGTACGCCATCATCATTACTCACCAATATGGTCATTATTAAGCCCTTCACAATCAACGATTTCACGTAAAATGCTGGTTGCGTAGTTGCCAGCACTAAGATAAAAGCTCAATAGTAAATCTTGTCCGTCTACCGCCACTTCAAACTGCAGCGGTTTAAGCGCTAAGGCGCGTCGTTCCATTTTCAAACCCGCATCACTTAAGCCGCTCACTAACTCAGGCAGCTCAGCAAGAATGCTATTTTCTAGTTCCGCAGCTTCGGCCACACTGGCTAAATCGCCTTTACCCACCATTGGTGCAGACAGCTCCAACTCGCCTTGCTTAAAGCGTTGCTGAATAGCCTCATCTATGAGCTCAGCGACGAAGTAGGCGTTGCTACTGGTAAACTTCATCACATCGCCACGCAGCAGTTCGGAAAAAAGCCCCTTTTTGATGCGTTGACTAACACTATGGTTAAATACCAAACTGCGTGCAGCCGACAAATACATACTGCGCTTTTCCCGACTCCGAATGCGTTTTCCGGCAAACAAACTTAGCGCTTGCTCAATATTACCGCCCTCTCGACCAAAGCGCTGCTGGCCGAAGTAGTTAGGCACCCCTAGCTTTGCGACTAAATCGGCACGCGCTCGCGCCTGCTCAATATCAGAGACATCACGTAAGCGGATAACAAAGTTATTGCCCGATAAGGCACCGCGTTTAAGCTTGCGATTATGCCGTTCAATGGCCAGCACCTTAACCCCTTCCGCGAGGGTTTCTGGTAAGTCTACGTTGGCTTTGCCAGGTAATTGAATGCTGAACCACTGAGTGGTGACGGCATGGCGGTCTTTAAGGCCAGCGTAGCTAATAACCTTGGGGGTAACTTGACAGTGTTCAGCTAATAGCTTGGCCACCCAAGCGGTGTTTTCCCCACGCTTTTCTATTTTTACCATCATGTGCTCGCCATCACCACTAAAGCTAAATGGCAGCACTTCATCGACTTGAAAATCTTCGGCTTGTTGTTTGAGTATGCCAGTCCATTGCGGTTGGCCGTGTAAATACTGCTGCTGGGCGAGTAGCTCTAAATAATGGCTCAACTAAAAGGCCTCCAGTAACACAACCGCGTGACAAGAGATGCCCTCTTTACGGCCTTCAAAACCCAACTTTTCAGTGGTGGTGGCTTTCACATTCACTTGGCTAAGTTGAGCGTGTAGGTCATCGGCAATGTGCTGGCGCATCGCAGCGATATGCGGTGCCATCTTAGGTGCTTGAGCAACAATGCTAACATCGAGATTACCCAGCTTATAGCCATGCTGTTGCACCAAGTCTTTTACATGACGCAACAATACGCGCGAGTCGATACCCGCATAGCTGGTATCGGTATCGGGAAAATGATGACCAATGTCACCCAAAGCCATAGCGCCTAACAAGGCATCACATATGGCATGCAAGACTACATCTCCATCGGAGTGGGCAATAAAACCTTGCTCATAAGGAATGCTGACGCCAGCAACCACTATGGGGCCGTCGCCACCAAAGCGGTGCACATCATAACCGTGGCCAATACGAATACTCATGTTGTTTCCTCATCTGTCTGTTGGCTTAAGAACCACTGTGCCAAGGCTAAATCTTCAGGATTGGTGACCTTAATATTATCACTACGCCCTTTTACCAGGTTTACTGTGTAACCGGCCCATTCCATGGCCGAAGCCTCATCTGTTACAGCCAGCCCTTGGCTTAAAGCAGCGCTGATATTATCGCGCAGCTCTCCGGCTTGAAACATCTGAGGGGTTAAGGCATGCCACAATTGTTCGCGCGGAACGGTATTGATGATTTGCTGCTGCGCATTGCCACGTTTCATCGTATCTTTCACCGGATAGGCCAAAATAGCGCCTTGTTGAGAAGCTTCAACCTGTGCGATCAGCGCGCTAATGTCTTGGTGACTAATACACGGCCTAGCCGCATCGTGCACCAATACCCATTCATCGGCTGCTAGCTTAGCTAAACCTGCTAGTACAGAGTCGGCACGCTGCTCTCCGCCGCTAAGGCATAACACCTTGTGGGGCTGCGAAACGCTGAGCTTTTGATACCAACAATCATCGGGATGAAGAACCAGCACCACCTGTTTAATTAATGGGTGATGAAGAAAAGATTCGAGGGTAGTTTGTAAAATTGTCTTAGCACCTAAAGACAAATATTGTTTGGGAATGCTAGCTTGCATTCGAGAGCCAATACCCGCTGCTGGCAGCAGCGCTGTATATTGTTTTTTAGGGAAACTCATTAATTATTTTTACTCAGAGCAAACCATTATTTAGTTGATGAGTTAGGAATCAGGCGATAGAAGGTTTCACCTTGTTTAATCATGCCTAACTCGTTTCGTGCCTGTTCTTCCACCGCATCTAAACCATTACGCAAATCGGCAATATCGGCGACCAATATGGCATTACGTTGTGCTAGTTCTTGATTGGCAATGGCTTGTTTGGCAACCTCATCGCGTAAGGCAAAATAGTCATTCAAAGAATTTTTGCCAAACCAAAGTTGGTATTGTAACAACATAACAATCAATATGAGTAAAATTTTAAACGAACGCATGGCCCTCCTGGAAATAGATAATCCCACAAAGCAGCTGCTGACTCCATAAGCGCTGGCGCATTTATCAGTATACGGACAAAAAATCTCCGATGAAGCGAAGATTTATCAGCTAACGTTTATTCCTAGGCCTTACTAGCTGCATAACCCACAAAATTAGCCCGTATAACTCAGGCAAAAAAATCCCCGCCGGAGCGAGGATTTATTATCAAATCATTAAGTCTTACAGCTTACGCTGTTAGCTAATTAGGCTTGACCTTTAAGTTCTTTAAGAACCTTGCATAAACGCAGCTTTATCGGCTAGCGCTTATGCTGCAAGCTAATTAGGCTTGACCTTTAACTTCTTTAAGACCGTTGTAAGGAGCTTTAGCACCTAAAGCTTCTTCGATACGGATAAGTTGGTTGTACTTAGCGATACGGTCAGAACGGCTCATAGAACCAGTTTTGATTTGGCCTGCAGCAGTACCAACAGCTAGGTCAGCAATAGTTGCATCTTCAGTTTCGCCTGAACGGTGAGAGATTACAGCTGTGTAGCCTGCGTCTTTCGCCATTTTGATTGCAGCTAGAGTTTCAGTTAAAGAACCAATTTGGTTGAACTTGATTAGGATAGAGTTAGCGATGCCTTTCTCGATACCTTCTTTCAAGATCTTAGTGTTAGTTACGAACAAATCGTCACCAACCAATTGGATTTTGTCACCTAGAAGTTCAGTTTGGTGCTTGAAGCCATCCCAGTCAGACTCGTCTAGACCATCTTCGATAGAAACGATTGGGTAATCAGCAACTAGACCTTCTAAGTAGTGGTTAAACTCTTCAGAAGTGAATACTTTACCTTCACCTTTCATGTTGTAGTTACCAGCTTCTTTGTCGTAGAACTCAGAAGCAGCACAGTCCATAGCTAGAGTTACGTCTTTACCTAATTCGTAACCAGCTAGTTCAACAGCTTCTTTAATCGCAGCAAGAGCAGCAGCGTTAGATTCTAGGTTAGGAGCGAAACCACCTTCGTCACCTACAGCAGTGCTCATGCCTTTAGACTTAAGAACTTTAGCTAGGTTGTGGAATACCTCAGCACCGATGCGTAGGCCTTCTTTAAGAGTAGGTGCGCCAACTGGCTGAATCATGAACTCTTGAATGTCTACGTTGTTATCAGCGTGCTCACCACCGTTGATGATGTTCATCATTGGAAGAGGCATAGAGTAAACACCAGGAGTGCCGTTTAGATCAGCAATGTGTTCGTATAATTTAACGCCTTTTGAAGCAGCAGCAGCTTTTGCAGCAGCCAAAGATACAGCTAGGATAGCGTTAGCACCAAAGTTAGCTTTGTTGTCAGTACCATCTAAGTCGATCATGATTTGGTCTAGTTCAGCTTGAGCAAGCGCATCTTTACCCACTAGCGCTTCAGCGATTGGACCGTTAACAGCGGCAACTGCTTTAAGTACACCTTTGCCTAGAAAACGTGCTTTATCTCCATCACGTAATTCTAGCGCTTCGCGAGAACCAGTTGATGCACCAGAAGGAGCAGCGGCAAGACCCACAGAACCATCAGCTAGGTGAACTTCAGCTTCAACAGTTGGGTTACCACGTGAATCAATGATTTCACGACCTAGTACTTTTACGATATTAGCCATTACTAATTTCCTCTATATTAATGAACTTATAACTCTCAAAAAACATACCCGCTAATTGATTTTAGCGAGCTTTATTAAATTCACCAGCCGCTTTCACAAAGCCCGCAAACAATGGGTGGCCATCACGCGGGGTAGATGTGAACTCGGGGTGGAATTGTGCCGCCACAAACCAAGGGTGGTCTGGGTTTTCAATAATTTCTACCAATTTTTTATCGGAGGAAAGACCGGTAACCTGCAAGCCTTTTGCAGTTATTTTAGGCAGTAAAGTATTATTTACTTCGTAACGGTGACGATGGCGCTCATAAATCTCCAAGCTACCGTATAGTTCAGCCACTTTAGAGCCTTCAGTTAAATGACATAACTGTGCTCCCAAACGCATAGTGCCGCCCAAATCAGAATCTTCACTACGGGTTTCTAACTTACCGTCTTCGTCAATCCATTCGGTGATCAAACCTACTACAGGGTATTTAGACTTCGCGTCAAACTCACTTGAGTGAGCGCCTTTTAGGCCAGCCACATTACGGGCGTATTCAATTAACGCCACTTGCATGCCTAAACAAATACCAAGGTAAGGAACCTTGTTTTCACGAGCATACTGAGCAGCCAAAATTTTGCCCTCTACACCGCGCTCGCCAAAACCACCAGGTACTAGAATAGCGTCTAGATCCTTAAGGATGTCCGTCCCCTTAAGCTCAAGATCTTGGGAATCCACATATTGAATCTTCACACTTAAGCGATTCTTTAAACCACCATGCTTAAGCGCTTCGTTGACCGACTTGTAAGCATCCGGTAATTCAACATATTTACCCACCATACCAATTACGATTTCGTTGGTTGGGTTGGCTTCTTCATAAATCACTTGTTCCCATTCACTTAGGTCAGCTTCAGGGCAATCAATAGCAAAACGCTCGGTCACTAGGGCGTCTAGGCCTTGTGAACGAAGCAACGCTGGAATTTTGTAAATACTGTCGACATCTTTAAGAGAAATAACCGCACGGTCAGGCACATTGGTAAACAAAGCAATTTTAGCGCGTTCGTTTGCTGGAATAGCACGGTCGCTACGACAGATAAGAATGTCAGGTTGAATACCAATAGAACGTAGCTCTTTCACCGAGTGCTGAGTCGGTTTAGTTTTCACTTCTCCGGCTGCGCCAAGGAAAGGCACCAAGGTAAGGTGCATATACATAGCGCGTTCGCGACCAATTTCAGTGCCGAGTTGGCGAATCGCTTCTAAAAAAGGTTGAGACTCGATATCACCCACGGTGCCGCCAATCTCTACGATGGCCACATCAACCCCCTCTCCACCGGCTACAATGCGCTCTTTAATGGCATTAGTGATATGAGGAATAACCTGAATCGTTGCACCTAAGTAATCACCACGACGCTCTTTACGTAATACATCTTCATAAACCCGACCCGTTGTGAAGTTGTTACGTTTAGTCATTTTGTTACGAATAAAACGCTCGTAGTGACCTAAATCGAGGTCTGTTTCAGCGCCATCTTCAGTTACAAATACTTCGCCGTGTTGGATCGGGCTCATGGTGCCTGGATCAACGTTGATATAAGGGTCTAGCTTCATAATGGTCACATTAAGACCACGAGCTTCAAGGATGGCGGCCAACGATGCTGCGGCAATACCTTTACCCAAAGAGGAGACTACGCCTCCAGTGACGAAAATGTACTTTGTTGTCATGTCTAACCTGAGAAGTTGGATGTGTTAAGGGCGTATCTGCGATACTTGGACGGGGGCATAGTATAGCAAAGCCTCTTTAACACCACAATCGATGTCACTGTAACAAGACTAAGATTTAGCGGTTTTGTTGTAAATCAATTTTTGTAATTTTCTTTCACTTTATCCCAAAGCAAATCCATTTCTTCTAAGCTCATTTGCTCAAGAGACTTACCGGAAAGTGCTGCTAACTGCTCCACAGCTTGAAAGCGCTGAGTGAATTTCTGATTAGCTTGGCGTAATAAATCTTCTGCATCAAACTGCGTGACTCGCGCTAAATTTACGCAAGAAAACAACAAATCACCAATTTCTTCAGCCAGATTTTGCCTATCCCCCGCAGCCAAGGCCTGCTGTACTTCTTCTAGCTCTTCTTGAATTTTGTCTAATACCGGTTCAACGCAGGGCCAGTCAAAGCCCACATGAGCACAACGCTTTTGTAGCTTTTGCGCACGACTAAGAGCAGGCAGCGCCAAGGGAACATCGGCCAATACGCTATTGCTAGTCAGTTTTTTACTGGCCCGCTCTTCAGCTTTTAACTGCTCCCAGTTTCGGCCTATAGCGGCTTCGTCGGCAAAGCTCTGTTCGGCAAACACATGAGGATGGCGCCGGATCAGCTTTTCACAAATCCCTTCGATAACATCACTAAATTCAAAGCGTGCTTGCTCCTTGGCAAACTGGGCATAAAACACCACTTGAAATAACAAATCCCCCAACTCTAGACGCACTTGCGAAAAGTCATCCTCGGCCAGCGCTTGCTCTATCGCATCGGCTAACTCGTAAGCCTCTTCAATGGTATGAGGAACAATACTTTGCCAATGTTGTTTTTGATCCCAAGGGCAACCTTGTTGTGGATCACGCAGTCTTTGCATTATCGCCAACAAGGTATCGATAGTATAAGGGCGGCTAAACATGAAGATCGGTTGTCCTATTAACGTAAGCGACGTGCTTCAATAATATGATTGAGCTGGTTAATTTTACTCAATACGCGGGTTAAGGTTTCTAAGTTATAGACTTCTACCTCCATATCGATGGTAGCAGTTTGGCTTTTCACATCGGAGTGGCTTTGCATCCCTAGTACATTCACTTTGTCATTGGCCAACACGGTGGTAATATCGCGTAATAATCCGCTACGATCATTGGCAATGATACGAATGGTCAGGTTATATCCACCGGCGAAATCCTCACCCCATACGGCATCAATAACCCGCTCTGGCGCGCGGCTCTCTAGCTCATTGAGTTGTTCACAATCAACACTATGAATGGAAATACCGCGCCCCTGAGTAATGAAACCTTTGATGTCATCACCCGGGATCGGCTGACAGCAACGGGCAATGTGCGTCATTAAGTTACCTACACCATCCACCACTATCGAGTCTTTAGCACGTTTCTTCTTCTGCCCATGATGTTCAGCTTTTTTGGTGATGGTTTCTAGCGCTTGACGGTCTTGCTCCTCTGCACTGGGCTTATGTAAGGTGGCTTGCAAGTGATGGATCAGCTGACTGAGTTTGACATCCCCTGCCCCTACTGCGGCAAGCAAATCATCAACATGTTTAACATTGAAGCGTTCAACGCACAGCTCAACATCACTAAGCTTAAAACCATGTCGATTCAGTTCAGCTTCCAACAAATCCTTACCGGCAGCTTGGTTCTTGTCTTTGTCTTGTTTCTTAAACCATGTGGCAATTTTGTTTCTAGCCCGCGAAGACTTCACATACCCCAAATTGGGGTTTAACCAATCTCGGCTGGGGCTAGACTCTTTTTGGGTAATAATTTCAACTTGTTCGCCAGTACGCAGCTGGTAAGTAAAGGGCACAATTCTGCCCCCCACTTTGGCCCCAATACAGCGGTGACCCACTTGGCTATGTACGTAATAAGCAAAGTCTAAAGGCGTAGAACCAGCAGGAAGGTCGATAACCTCACCACTGGGGGTAAATACATAAACTCGGTCATCAAATACTTGGGAACGCAGTTCTTCGAGCATAGCGCCGTTTTCGGCAATGTCATCTTGCCAAGCTAATAACTTGCGTAACCAAGCGATCTTATCTTCAAAATCGCTACGACCACTGCTGCCACCTTCTTTATATTTCCAGTGTGCCGCCACCCCCAGCTCAGATTCTTCATGCATCTGCTTGGTACGTATTTGCACTTCAATGGCCTTACCTTCTGGGCCTATCACCACGGTATGAATGGACTGATAGCCATTGGGCTTGGGGTTAGCTACGTAATCATCAAATTCGCTGGGGATGTGGTGCCAAGAGGTATGCACTATACCAAGAATGGCGTAGCAATCTTGCAGCTTTTCGGCCACGATACGAATAGCGCGCACATCAAATAGCTTATCGAAGGACAGATCCTTCTTCTGCATTTTTCGCCATATGCTATAGATATGCTTGGGTCGGCCATAAACTTCCGCTTTAATATTGGCGTCGGCAATATCTTGCTGAAGTTTACTCACGAAATCTTCAATGTACTGGGTGCGTGCTAAGCGCTTTTCATCTAATTGTTTGGCAATTTGCTTATAGGTTTCGGGATGCAGGTAGCGGAAGGTAAAATCTTCTAACTCCCACTTTAATTGCCCAATACCTAAACGGTTGGCTAAAGGTGCATAAATATCTTGGCTTTCTTTGGCCGCCAAGACTCTGATGTCTTCTTCTTCGTTTTTAACTTCGCGTAAGTAACAAATTCGCTCAGCCAGCTTAATGACAATGGCACGAACATCGCCAACCATTGCCAGTAACATACGTCTTACGTTGTCAATTTGCGCTGAAGATAAGGTTCTGTTTTTACCAGTACGCAGCGCTTTCATCGCATCCATTTGCGCGGCATCAAACTGCAACTTAATCACTTCATCGGAAAATTGTTGGCCTAACTTATCTTTAGTTAATAGGCCCTGCTCAACAAAGGGAAATAACAAAGCCGCTTCTAGGGTGGGTAAATCCATATTTAAAGTAACCAGGATTTCCACCATCTCCTTGCCTTTGCTTAAACAACGATGAATGCTTTGTTTATCCGCATCTAAGGCTCGGTAATAGTTACAGGCAGCAAACAGATGCTGTTGATCCTCTACAGCGATATCTAGGCTCGCGACCCACTGACTTTCATCGAATAGTAGTTGTTGATTAAGATGAGTTTCTCTAACCGAGACCATACAACTCTGTTCCTTTATATCTATGACAAGCGGTAAAGCAATGAATCATTTAGCGCTCAAACAAGGCCATGGTTTCAATGTGCTCAGTATGAGCAAACATATCCACCAGCGCTAATTTAGTGAAACGGTAACCCGCTTGTTTCATTTCTCTTGCATCTCGAGCAAGCGTAGCAGGATTGCATGAGACATATACTACGGTGCTTGGACTAAGCTTGGCAACCTGTGTAATCGCTTGTTTTGCACCTGCGCGAGCTGGGTCTAATAACACTTTATTGATCTTAAAGTCGTGCCAAAACTGAGCGGTTTCTGGCTGCTCTAGGTCACCACTAAATGCAGCAACATTAGTTAAACCATTACGCTTTGCATTGTAACTTAACTGCTGAGCCATTTCTTTCAATCCCTCAACGGCTACCACCTGTTTTACTTGCTGCGCAATCGCCAAACTAAAGTTTCCAATTCCAGAATACAGATCTAACACACAATCATCGGCTTGCAGGTCTAACCAATCCAGCGCTGTGCTAACTAAGCACTGATTCATTTGAGCATTCACTTGAATGAAATTACCTGGGCTAAAAGCAAGGCTTAGTTGCTGCTCGTTAAGCGAGTAATAACTCTCTTCCCCACACAACCATGTTTGCTGTTCCTGCTCGGCCAATACCATGGCGAGCGCATGAGCTTGGGAAAAATCTAGCAATTGCTGACGATATTTATCACTCAAGACTTGAGTCAGCCTAATTCGGCATACCGGCTGCGGCTGACAGGCGATTAACTCGATATGACCTAAGGCCACCTTTTTCGGCCAAGCTGAAACCAGCGCTTGCAAGGGCGCAATCAGCGCCGACAATTGAGCGTCCAACACTAAACAGCTATCTACCGCGACTAAACTTTTACTGGCTTTTTGGCGAAAGCCCAATTGCCAACCGGTGTTTTTATCAAACCAAGAACTTAAACGGCAGACTCGGCGGTAGGCCCACTCGCTGCCAGATAAGGTTTCTATTTCAGGAAGCTCCACATAGCCAGAAAGACGTGATAACAAGGCTGTTACCGCTTGTTGCTTATAGTGACGCTGAGCTTGTACTGATAAATGCTGAGCACTGCAGCCACCACAACGTTGATAAAAACCACAGGCTGGCTCAATCCGCTCTGGCGATGAGCTCAAACGTTTTAATAATTTTGCCGGGCCTGACTTGCCACTGGGCAAAACATCCACCCGCTCGCCGGGCAATACGCCATCAACAAAATAAGTTTGTCCTTGGCATTTCACCACTCCTTTTAAATGATGGTCTAAGTCGAGAACTTGCTGATCTCGCAAGGCCTTGATCGTGGTGGATTTAGCTTTAGCTTTAAAAAATTGCGCCATAGAAGAGACTTATTTAATCGTTGAATACAAAAAGGAACGGGCTTATGTCATCATAAGCGGTTGGAACCATGTCATTTTCCCATAAGAAACGTTTATGACCAAATATGGCTTACGCGCCCGCGTCTATATTCTCACTATTATACCTACTCTGGTCGTAGGTATCTTGTTAGCGAGCTATTTCACCTTTAATCGAAATCAACAGCTCGACAACTTTGTTATTGAACAAGGGGTTAACGTTATTGAGCCGCTAGCCATTGCCGCCGAAATTGGTCTTAGCCGTTACAATCGTGAAAAAGTGAAAGCACTAATTAGCGTGACCCATCGTAAGATGTCACCCTTAATTAAAAGTATTGCCGTATATGACAAACACAACCAATTGTTTGTTACCAGCAACTATCATCGTAATATTCGCTTATTGCAGAGCGACCCTAAACTGCCCTTGCCACAATCCACTCAAGTAGAGATCTATCCAGACAGAATCATCCTACGTGCGCCAATCTGGGCTGAAGCCGAAGGAAGCTTTGCCGCCTTTAGCGACGGCAAACCCGAGCTACTGGGTTACATCTCGATGCAGTACAACAAAGACCGAGCCTTATTACTGCAGTTTAGAGATACCACCGTAGCCCTATTTATTGTGTTGTTTGGGGTATTGATCAGCGTTTTGTTTGCATTTCAGTTGAGTAAGCACGTCACCCAACCGATTACCAACATGGTGAAAATTGTTGATAGGATCCGCCAAGGTCGCTTAGATGCGCGAGTGGAAGGCAGTTATACCGGGGAATTAGGCTTGCTCAAACATGGTATTAACTCCATGGCCAAATCTTTGGCCGAATATCATGAGGAAATGCACCAGAGTATTGACCAAGCCACCAGTGACTTGCGCGAAACCTTAGAGCAAATCGAAATCCAAAACATTGAATTAGATATTGCCAAAAAAGAAGCTCAGCAAGGCGCTAAAGCTAAATCGGAATTCTTAGCCAACATGAGCCACGAGCTACGTACACCGCTTAACGGTGTGATAGGTTTTGCTCGCCAACTATTAAAAACACCACTCAATAACAATCAGGCAGACTACCTGTTAACCATTGAAAAATCGGCCAATAACTTACTGGCCATCATCAATGACATCTTGGATTTTTCAAAGTTAGAAGCCGGTAAACTAAAATTAGAGCGGATTGAATTTAACTTTCG
This sequence comes from Agarivorans gilvus, assembly GCF_001420915.1. Taxonomy (NCBI): domain Bacteria; kingdom Pseudomonadati; phylum Pseudomonadota; class Gammaproteobacteria; order Alteromonadales; family Alteromonadaceae; genus Agarivorans; species Agarivorans gilvus. The sequence goes on from NZ_CP013021.1 coordinate 1,327,914, forward strand.
CGACACCATTAATGATGTGGTGACCCTACTCGCGCCTAGCGCTCAGGATAAGCACCTCGAGCTCAACCTGCTGATTGACCCAGACGTGCCAGAAGGCCTGCGCGGTGACCCACTCCGCTTACAGCAGATATTCACCAACTTGTTAGGTAATGCGATTAAATTCACCCATCAAGGTGAAATCACCGTTAGCATTACGCTAGTGAAAAAACAAGGCCAGCAAGTGGTACTGAATGCCAGCGTTCAAGATTCCGGCATTGGCATCTCTAAAGAACAACAAGCCCAGCTATTCCAAGCATTTAAACAAGCCGATACCAGTATCAACCGAGAGTACGGTGGCACCGGCCTTGGTCTGGTGATCACCCAAAAACTGGTTCAGCAAATGGGCGGCGACATTACGCTTGAGTCTGAGCCTGAACAAGGTTCTAGCTTTAGCTTCGATGTTCATTTAGAACTCGCCAACATGGTATTAGGCGCACCACTGCCGCTCAATGCGCTCCGTAAGCTCTCACTGCTGAGCTATGAGCCTCACCACCTGAGTCAAAAAGTGATTAACGGTCTGGCCCAACAGTGGCAGCTCAACTTACAAAGCGTGTCAGATCAGCAGCAATGGCAACAAGCCTTAGCTGAGTTTAATGGCACAGCAGTAATTGGCCACAGTGATTGGAACTCGTTAGAGCCGCTTTACCAAAAAATTACAGAAGCCAAACAAAAACAATTGGAAGTGATTGTATTAGTTAATTCTAGCGATCCAGACGTACATCAAGCCATTATTGATGCTGGAGCTAAATATTGCCTCAGCAAACCGCTTAACCATCGTAAATTCGCTCAGGCCTTAGTGGATGACTTACAAGAAGATGTACGAGTGATTTCTCCCATCTCGCGCGCCTCCAGAGTGAAATTACAACTTAAGGTGCTGGCTGTGGACGACAATGCGGCCAACCTTAAGCTAATTTCGGCCATGCTTAACGAGTTAGTGAGTCAGGTAGATACTTGCAGCAACGGCTTGGAAGCGATAACCAAGGCGGAAGAGCAACATTACGACTTAATCTTAATGGACATTCAAATGCCAATTTTGGATGGCATTAGTGCCACCCAAAAAATCCGTAAACAGAGTCGTAATCAGCAAACCCCGATTATAGCGGTCACCGCCCATGCCCTAGCCGGAGAAAAAGAACAGCTACTGGCACAAGGCGTAGACGACTATCTGGCTAAACCGATTGATGAATCCTCTTTAGAGAAGTTAATCCATCGCTGGCAACCCAACGCTAAGCAGCTCACAACTAACAACAAAGGGCTTACCGCAAAACCCAGCACAAGCCTTGAGTTTGAAAATAGCAGCCTGTCTTGGAAGCTCGCCATGCAACGCGCCAATAATAATCAAAGCCTAGCCTTGGATATGTTTGGCATGCTGCAAGAAAGCTTTGATGAAATTGAGCCGGCGATTCAACAGCTGTTGAATCAACAACTCGATGTGGATGAATTTGTATTGATAATTCATCGCTTTAGAGGGGCTGCGCCTATAGCGGCTGTCAGCGTCTAGAAGATTTATCAGCCACCATTGAAGATAGCTTGCGCCAAGCTCATCAGGTGACTGAGATAGAGCCAGAATTATTAGAGCTAAGCGACGAAATAGATAAAGTCAAACAGGCCGCCAAGCAACTCTATCAACAACTCGCTGAGAGTTAAGCCGCTAATTTAAATAAAAAAAGCCGCTATTGCGGCTTTTTTTGTATCACTTAAGGCTTATATGTCTTGCTGGGCCTGTTGTTCCTTTAAGAAACGACCGGTTAAGACTTGCCCGCGATTACGTTTACAATACCAATTGTAAAAAGGGTAGCTCACCAAACCAAACAAGGCGGTGACCAAAGCATTACTGAAGGGAGAAATAACCATTGGCAATAAGGCTTGAAAAATATTGCCCCCTTGCATCACGGTAAAAATCAATAAAGCAAAGCCGGCTATCACACCAACGCCAAACCCCACCAAAGCTAATAACTTCATTAAACCAAACAGGTCTAACTGAACTCGATACTGTTCAATCAATTTACTACTCCAAGTTAGCGTTCTAATATCACGGTCGCCACCGCATACTCACGCTCATCACTAATACTAATGAACTGGTTTTTCACGCCCAGTTGCTGCGCTAACGCTAAGGCCGCGCCGCTAAATACTAACTCTGGTTTACCTTGCTCATTATTGCCAATTTCAATTTGCTGAAAACCAATACCTTTAGCAATACCGGTACCCAGAGCCTTCGCCGCCGCTTCTTTAGCAGCAAAACGCTTTGCTAAAAAGCGGGCGGGTTCAGCCATGTTCTCAAAACGTTGCAGTTCAGCAACGGTTAATACTCGCTTAGCTAAAGCCTGCATTTGCCGGCTACTGCTGATCCGAGAGAGCTGAATAATGTCTGTTCCCAAGCCCACTATAGCCATGGTTTAAGCGCAGCCCTTGCGCGCTTGTACCATAAGGGTTTTCATTTCACTGACCGCTTTATCCATACCCACCATCACTGCTCGAGCAATAATTGAGTGTCCAATATTTAATTCGATAATTTCTGGCAACGCAGCAATCGGCGACACATTATGATAGTGCAAACCGTGGCCTGCATTCACTTTTAAGCCTTTGTCGGCGGCGTAACTCGCAGCAGCGGCAATTTTTTTCAGCTCAGACTGCTGCTCTGCCTCGTTTTCTGCATCGGCATAGTGGCCGGTATGCAACTCAATGAAAGGAGCACCAGCAGCAATCGAAGCATCGATTTGATCGTAATCAGGGTCAATAAATAGGGAAACTTGAATCCCAGCCTCACTCAGCTTCGTGACTGCTTGAGTGATTTTTTCCACATGAGTGACCACATCCAAGCCACCTTCGGTAGTCAGCTCTTCACGTTTTTCAGGCACTAGACAGACAAAATGCGGTTGATGCTGGCAAGCAATCTCTACCATTTCATCAGTCACCGCCATTTCCAAGTTTAAGCGCGTTTGCACTGTTTGGCTCATCACCGCTACATCTCGGTCGATGATATGGCGACGATCTTCGCGTAAATGAATGGTTATCCCATCCGCGCCTGACAGCTCGGCAACACCCGCGGCCAGCACAGGATCAGGATAGCTCGTTCCGCGCGCTTGGCGCAGAGTGGCGATATGATCAACATTAACGCCTAATAATATATCACTCACGTGTTTTCCTTCTTCAATGGGGTCATCAGTTACCCCGATTGGTCGTTTTAACTTGATTAAATAATTTTCGGCTCTTCAGCTCTTTGCCATTTAATAGCTGAGCGATGGCAATGCGACAAAAGCGTTTAGCACATAATAAGTGTTCTGGTTGCTGCGGGTCAAAGTCCATCAGCATCTGCAAATCCAGATGACTAAACTCAACCCTAGCAGCATTTGCGCTACTCGCAACAAAACCCTGGTCCAGTTGGTACAGATAAGGCTGATGTTCGACTAAGGGCTCAGGTAGCGTGATGGCAAAACCTAATTCAGCCAACAGCAATAATTCAAACTCGCGTAAACAGGCCTCTAATGGTTGTTGCTTAGCTAAGGCCATTAAACTGTTTTGATATTGCTCATATAACACCGGATAAGGGTTGTTGTCTTCCAGTAAGTAGTAGAGCAACTCATTAAGATACAGCGCACTGTACAAGTAGTTACCAAACAATGGTAAAGCTAAGTTGGCGGCCTCGGCTTGCTTAAAATTACGCAAGCTGCCTCTCCCAGAAAATTCCACTAATAAGGGCACCCCTGGTTGCAATATGCCTCGCCACTTTGAATGCTTGGCTCTTGCTCCCCTCGCTACGGCGCTCACCTTACCATGTTCAAGAGTAAATAAATAAACCAGTAGACTGGTTTCTCTATAGGGCCGCGTATGCAATACGAAGGCGGGGCTTAAGGCCGCTTGGGGCAAGTTTACTCGTCTCCGTAACCAAGGCTACGTAAGGCTCGCTCATCATCAGCCCAGCCCGACTTCACTTTCACCCACATCTCTAGGAACACTTTGTTATCAAACAAGCGCTCCATATCTAGACGAGCTTCTTTACCAATGGTTTTAAGTTTTTCACCTTTATTGCCAATAATCATTCGCTTTTGACTAGGGCGCTCAACCAAAATCAAGGCATTGATCTGATAAACACCGTTTTCCTGCATCTTAAATTGCTCTATCTCCACCGTGGTGGAATAAGGCAACTCTTGGCCGGTAAAACGCATCAGCTTTTCACGAACAATTTCTGCCGCCATGAAACGCGATGAACGGTCGGTAATGTAATCTTCGGGAAAGAAGTGCACATTTTCCGGCAAACTTTGTTGTGCCCACTCGCGTAGCTGCTCGACATTTTTTCCGTGCTTAGCCGAGATCGGTAAAATATGAGAAAAGTCGAACTTGTCCTGCATCATCTGCATATGCGGGAATAACACTTCTTTTTCTTGAACGTTATCCACCTTATTGATAGCCAATACCACCGGCACTTTTAAATGGCGTAATTTACCTAATACCAACTCATCATCGGCGGTCCACTTGGTACCTTCAACCACAAAAATCACCATCGACACATCGCCCAAAGAACTAGTGGCAGCACGGTTCATTAAGCGGTTAATCGCCCGTTGCTCCTCAATATGCAACCCCGGTGTATCAACAAAGATGGTTTGATAAATATCGTCGGTATCTATGCCTAGTATACGGTGGCGAGTGGTTTGTGGCTTCTTAGAGGTAATGCTGACCTTTTGCCCTAGAATGGCATTTAATAAGGTCGATTTACCCACGTTGGGCCGCCCAACAATGGCCACAAAACCACAACGAGTATCATAATTCATAGCAAACGCTCCAGTACCAATTCGGCCGCTACTTGTTCAGCCTTACGACGGCTGGTGCTGGTGCCAACCAAGGGCTCGTCCAAACCTTCAACGTAACAGCTCACGGTAAATTGCTGGTTATGCGCCTCACCTTTAATTGCCACCACCTGATAATCAGGCAGTGCTTGTTTACGCGCTTGAAGGATTTCCTGCAAACGTGTTTTGGGATCTTTTTGACTCAGCCCAGGCTTAATGGTGTCTAAGCGTTGTTGATACCAAGTCAACAACATGGCCTTAACAGTATCGTTGCCACTGTCTAAATATACCGCGCCAATAATCGCCTCTACGGCGTCAGCTAAAATAGACTCACGGCGAAAACCGCCGCTTTTAAGCTCACCGGGGCCCAACTTAATGTATTCACCTAGCTCAAAACTACGGGCTAACTCAGCCAAAGTTTTACCTTTCACCAAGGTTGAACGCATTGGGCTTAAATCACCTTCTGACACCTCGGGAAAACGCCGATATAGTTCATCGGCAATCACCCAGCTAAGCACCGCATCGCCAAGAAACTCTAGGCGCTCGTTATGCACCCCTCCGGCGCTGCGATGGGTTAGGGCTAAATTCAATAAACTCTCGTCTTTGAAGGTATAACCAATTGCGCGTTGCAGTCGTTGTGGATTTACACTATTCATTATCTACCTACTAGTTGATTGCACCGATGCGATTAAAGCGCACACCCGTTGGTACCCATCCTGGTAAAATTGAATCTTCCCCACGCTCAAATTCAAAGCTGATCCATATCGCCACGGCCTTGCCAACTAAATTCTCTTCAGGCACAAAACCCCAGTAGCGACTATCGGTACTATTATCTCGGTTATCACCAAAGGCTAAATAGTGGCCGGCAGGCACAATCCACTCGTCTCGCTCGGTGCCCGCTTGCTGGTAAAAGTACTGCACTCTGTCTGGTGCTGCTGGATTAATCAGCACTTCGTGTGTCACATCGCCCAATTGCTCACGATACGTTTCCAAGGGCATAGACCCCTGTTTGAAACGTCCAGAGACTTCAAAGTCTAGTGGTACAGCGGCTAATTCAGGGCAAGGTTCAGCCTCACATTTAGGCTGAATAAACAGCTGCTTACCACGATAAATGATGCGATCGCCGGGTAAACCTACAACCCGTTTAATGTAATCGATACGAGTATCTTGCGGATACTTAAATACCACTACATCTCCGCGCTTAGGCGAACCCGTTTCCAGCAATGTACTGCGCGTCACCGGGTCTTTTAAACCGTAAGCAAACTTCTCCACCAAAATAAAATCGCCCACCAGCAGCGTGGGCATCATTGAACCCGATGGAATTTGAAAAGGCTCATAGATAAACGAACGTAATACCAACACAATGGCAATCACCGGAAATACCGAACGGCCATTCTCTACCCAACTTGGCGCACTGGTAATTTTTTGCTCAGCATCGCTGGGTAACTCACCACCAGCAGCCACTCGCGCATCTTCTAGCTTAAGGGCGCGTTGCTTTTCCCAGCGGAACTTATCCAATACCCAAATCACACCCGTGATAAGCGTTGCAATAACCAGTATTAGTGGAAATAGAGTTGCCATGTTAATCCTTACCTATGTGTAGTACGGCTAAAAACGCAGACTGAGGCACTTCCACGTTACCTACTTGCTTCATCCGTTTCTTACCTTCTTTCTGTTTCGCTAACAGCTTCTTCTTACGGCTCACATCGCCGCCATAACACTTGGCGATAACGTTTTTACGTAATTGTTTAACCGTTGAGCGGGCAATAATGTGCATGCCGATAGATGCTTGAATAGCAATATCAAACATCTGACGAGGGATCAGCTCCTTCATCTTATCTACCACTTGGCGACCACGGGTTTCAGAATGATCTTTGTGAGTAATTAGGGCTAAGGCATCCACTCGGTCGCCGTTAATCATAATATCCACCCGCACCATGTTGGCCGCTTGGAAGTGCTTAAAGTTGTAATCCAAAGAAGCATAACCACGGCTGGTTGATTTAAGCTTGTCGAAGAAATCCAATACCACTTCGGCCATCGGGATTTCATAAGTTAAAGCGACCTGTTTACCGTGATAAGCCATGTTCTTTTGCAAACCACGTTTTTCCACACACAGAGTAATTACATTACCTAGGTATTCTTGTGGTACCAAAATATTCACTTCGGCGATGGGTTCGCGAATTTCGGCGATGTTGTTGGTGGGCGGCAGCTTAGCTGGGCTATCCACGTAAATCACCTCACCATTGTTCATTTCCACTTCATAAATTACCGTGGGTGCCGTGGTAATCAAATCCAGATCGTATTCACGCTCTAAACGCTCCTGAATGATTTCCATGTGTAACATACCAAGGAAGCCACAGCGGAAACCAAAACCTAAAGCGGTTGAGTTTTCTGGCTCATAAAACAATGAGGCATCGTTGAGACTCAATTTAGCCAGCGCGTCACGGAAGTTTTCATACTCATCAGAACTGGTAGGGAACAAACCGGCATATACCTGCGGCTTGACCTTTTGAAAACCTGGTAAGGCTTTAGTTGCACCATTTTTCTGGGTGGTTAAGGTATCCCCCACTGGCGCACCCAAAATTTCTTTAATACCAGCAATCACGTAACCCACTTCGCCAGTTTTTAGAATGCCGGTATTAGTTTGCTTAGGTGTAAATATACCCACCTCATTTACCACATAGGACTGACCGGTGGACATTACCATCATTCGTTCGCCGGCTTTTAATTGACCATTTTTGATTCGCACCAAAGACACCACGCCTTGGTAGTTATCGAACCACGAGTCGATAATTAAGGCCTGTAGGGGCTCCTCTGATTCACCTTCTGGCGGCGGCACATCACGTACAATGGTTTCTAATACATCTTCAATGCCTAAGCCAGTTTTGGCCGAACATACGGTGGCATCGGTGGCATCGATGCCTACGATGTCTTCGATTTCTTCCGCTACGCGGTCGGGATCGGCTTGGGGTAAGTCGATTTTATTCAAAACCGGAATAACTTCTAAGTCCATTTCCATGGCGGTATAGCAGTTTGCTAGTGTTTGCGCTTCTACCCCTTGGGCTGCGTCAACTACCAGTAAAGCACCTTCACAAGCCGCCAATGAGCGCGAGACTTCGTAAGTGAAATCCACATGCCCAGGGGTATCAATAAAGTTAAGCTGATAGGTCTCACCGTCTTTGGCGGTGTAATCCAAGGTGACACTTTGTGCTTTAATGGTAATTCCGCGTTCACGTTCTAGATCCATCGAGTCTAAAACTTGCGCTTCCATTTCTCGGTTGCTTAATCCGCCACAATGTTGAATTAGCCGATCTGACAGGGTCGATTTGCCATGGTCAATATGAGCAATAATCGAGAAGTTACGAATGTTCTTATTTATCAAGATATTACCTTTGTAAAATCATCAATGAGCGAAGCAAAGCTCAGCTTTCTAAAAAATGCAGCAATCGCGCATTATATCGTTGCTGCGGATACTAGCACAATCCATGCTGAACCAAAAAAAAAGCGTGATTATTTCAGCAAATATCAGCCTTGCCCAATTTCCACCAAAAGCCCATAAGGATAAGCCTTCAAGCGACCACGTACGCAACAATCCTTTTATGTTAGATTTATCAATTTTCACTACTGCTATAAGCCTGATTGGGCTAAACTGGTGAGGCGTTTTTTAGCTCATCAAATCAAAATAAACAGATTGAATTTTTTACAAAAAACGCAGCAAAAATGATCTAGATCAATTAATTCAATCGCAACACGATAGCTAATTTTCTAGCAAACCGATAAATTAGGTAACCCTAATACAAAGGACTCAATTCACCCTCGGAGTTGATTTATGGATATTGTTGAACTCTCGCGTTTGCAGTTTGCTTTTACTGCAATGTACCACTTCCTGTTTGTCCCACTCACCTTAGGCATGACCTTTCTGCTCGCCATTATGGAATCCGTTTACGTGATGACCGGCAAGCAAATTTACCGCGACATGACCAAGTTCTGGGGTAAATTATTTGGCATTAACTTCGCCTTAGGCGTGACCACCGGTTTGGCCATGGAGTTTCAATTTGGCACTAACTGGTCTTACTACTCCCATTATGTGGGTGATATCTTTGGTGCGCCCTTGGCCATTGAAGGTTTAATGGCGTTCTTCCTTGAGTCTACCTTGGTAGGCTTGTTCTTTTTTGGTTGGGACCGCCTCTCCAAAGTTCAGCACTTAGCCGTTACTTGGTTAGTCGCACTAGGCTCTAATCTATCGGCGCTATGGATCCTAATCGCTAATGGTTGGATGCAAAACCCAGTAGGTGCCGAGTTCAACTACGATACCATGCGCATGGAAATGACCAGCTTTGCCGAGGTGGTATTTAACCCTGTGGCGCAGGTGAAATTTGTCCATACCGTATCAGCGGGTTATGTCACCGGCTCAATGTTTGTATTAGCGATTTCCGCTTGGTACATGCTAAAAGGGCGTGACCTCGCCTTCGCCCGTCGCAGCTTCGCCATTGCGTCAGCCTTTGGCCTAGCATCGGCAGTGTCGGTGATAGTATTGGGTGACGAATCAGGCTACGAGTTGGGTGATGTACAACAAGTAAAACTGGCCGCAGTAGAAGCGGAATGGGACACTCACCCAGCCCCAGCGGCTTTCACTTTGTTTGGCTTACCCAATAGTGAAACCGAAACTACCGACTATGCAATTAAGATCCCTTATGCTCTCGGCTTAATTGCCACTCGCTCCATCGACGAAGAAGTGACTGGCTTGAAAGATCTAAAAGCCATTCACCGTGAGCGCATCGTGAATGGTCAAACCGCCTATGGCTTGTTACAAAAACTGCGTGCTGGCGATAAGAGTGACGCCACGGTAGCCGCCTTTGAACAAGTGAAACAGGACTTAGGCTACGGCTTATTGCTTACCGCCTATACCGACAACCCTGCCACCGCTACCGAACAGCAAGTCCAAATGGCGGTGGATAACAGCATTCCTAAAGTGGAGCCAATGTTTTGGGCATTCCGCTTGATGGTCGCTTCAGGCTTCCTGATGTTACTAATCTTTGCCTTGGCGTTCTGGTTCAGTGCCAAACGCATTCAGCATAAGCCGAAATGGTTACTTAAAATGGCCCTATTTGGCTTACCTTTACCATGGATTGCCTGTGAAGCAGGGTGGTTTGTTGCCGAATACGGTCGCCAACCTTGGGCGGTGGGTGAAGTGCTACCTACCCATCTATCGGCTTCGCTGCTCACTCCCGCAGAAATTTGGACCAGCTTAGGCCTAATCACCGCCTTGTATACCGTCTTCCTGATTGTGGAAGTATGGTTAATGCAGCGCTTCGCGCGCCAAGGACCTTCAGCCTTACATACCGGTAAATATGCTTTAGAAACCGATCAGCTTGGAGAATAGTGCAATGGATTATGAATTTTTAAGATTTATTTGGTGGCTGCTGATTGGCGTATTGTTGGTTGGCTTCGCCATTACCGATGGCTTCGATATGGGCGTAGGCGCACTACTAAAAGTAGTAGGCCAAAGCGATGATGAACGCCGCGTGATGATTAACAGTGTGGCCCCCCACTGGGACGGTAACCAAGTCTGGTTAATCACCGCCGGTGGCGCCCTGTTTGCGGCTTGGCCACCGGTTTATGCTGCCGCCTTTAGTGGTTTCTATTTGGCGATGATGCTCACCCTAGCGGCATTATTTTTACGCCCTATCGGCTTTGATTACCGTTCAAAACTGGACAGTCCCAAATGGCGCAGCAATTGGGACTGGGCCTTAACGGTAGGTTCTGCCGTACCGCCAATTATTTTTGGTGTCGCTTTTGGTAATTTGCTGCAAGGCGTACCGTTTCATTTCGACGAGCTATTGCGCCTGAACTACACCGGTTCGTTCTTTGCTCTACTCAACCCCTTTGCTCTGTTGGTTGGGGTGTTAAGCTTGAGCATGTTTGTTGGCCAAGGGGCTACCTATCTGCAAATGAAAACCGAAGGCAGCGTATTACAACGCAGTCAAAAAGTCGCCATGATTTGCGGGCTTGCAGCGGCGGCTATCTTTGTATTAGCTGGGGTTTGGCTACATTCTGGCATTGATGGCTATCAGCTCACCAGTAACATCGATACTAATGCGATTAACAATGCAGTATCTAAAACCGTGGTGAGTGCACCCGATGCTTGGTTGAATAACTTCAGCAACTATCCAGTGTTATGGATATTCCCCTGCTTAGGCGTAGCGGCTTTCTTGTTAAGTGCCTTATTCAGTAAATTGAGCAAAGCACCATTGGCCTTTATTTGCTCTTCACTGGCGCAAATTGGCGTGATATTCACCTGTGGCGTAGCAATGTTTCCCTTTGTTATGCCATCGAGCTCCATGCCGGATCACAGCTTAACCATGTGGGATGCTACCTCGAGTGAGCTAACACTGAAAATCATGTTCTTTGTGGCCTGTATCTTTGTGCCAATTGTTTTGGCCTATACCGCTTGGAGCTATTTTAAAATGTTTGGTCGTTTAAACGAACAGGCCATTCGTGATAACTCCCACTCAATGTATTAATTAAGGAGCACTCTATGTGGTATTTTACTTGGATTTTAGGCGTGCTACTGGCCTGTTCTTTTGGCATCATTAACGCCATGTGGTTAGAACTCAACGGCTATTCGGACGACGATACTGATTCAGAATAATTATCAACAACAGCTTAAGCACTGGTTGCGGCCAATTAGGCCGCAACTGCTATTTGCCACCTGCCTTGCCATCCTAAGCGTTCCCTTACTGCTACTGCAAATGTATTGTTTGGCAATGCTTTGCGCAGCTTTGCTACAACTAGAAGCACCTAAGCCCCTACTTTGGTATGGCTTACTAGCGAGCTTTTTGCTACGGCAATTGTTACTCAGCGCTAAAGACTTCCTTGCTCAACAAGCCAGCAGACAGCTTCGCCAAAACCTACGCAATACCCTATGGCAAGGACTAGCACAATTAGGTCCGGCGCGGCAAAAGTTTGGCAGCGACGGGCAACTCTCCAGCCTGCTCACCGAACATGTGGATGCTTTAGACGGTTATATTAGCCGCTATTGGTCCCAACAATACTTGGTAATGGTCACTCCACTGGCAATTGCAGTAGTGGTGAGCCAGCATAGCTTGCTGGCAGCGGGTTTGCTGCTTGGCACCGCGCCTTTAGTCCCAGTATTTATGATACTGGTAGGCAAAGAGGCCAGCAAAGCTAGCAGCGCGCAGCTGCAGCAACAAAGCCGAATGAGTGGCCGCCTCTATGATTTTTTAAGCGGCCTATCTTTACTGAAACGGTTAAACGCAGTACCTGTTGCCAGCCAACACCTTAGCCAAGCCGCTGAATACTATCGCCAATCGACTATGCAGGTACTGAAGTTGGCCTTTCTTTCCACCGCAGTGCTAGAACTATTTAGCTCCTTGGCAATAGCCTTGGTCGCCCTGTATTTAGGTTTAGGCCTATTAGGTGAACTGCCTTGGCTAAAGCAACAAATAGCGGTGAGTTACCCTTCGGCTTTATTTATTTTGTTATTGGCTCCCGAGTTCTACCAAGCGCTTCGGCAACTGGGCAACGACTATCATGCTAAGGCGCAAGCTCAGTCGGCTACCGTACAATTAATGCCGCTATGGCGTGCCATTGACCCTGCTACCCAACAAACCCAGCAACAGCAAGCGCTGCCCTCTCAACTTGCCAACACGGCTGCATTTTCATTGCAACTACAAGACATTCTAGTGGGCCAAGCTCAGCAGCCCCGTTTACAACTAGATAGGCTAACGATTGCTACAGGGCAACGCATCTTACTCAGTGGCCCCAGTGGCAGCGGCAAATCAACACTGCTACAGCTACTGGCAGGCTTCGTGCCTTTTCATGGGCAGCTCATGTTAAACGATGTCAGTATTGCTAAAGCTCAAATGCCCGCGCTACGCCAGCAAATAGCCTATTTAAACCAACACGCCGAGCTCATGCCCGGTAGCGTTGCCGAGAACTTAGCGCTAGCCAAAACCGATGCTCAGCCACAACAAATGATTGCCGTTCTGAAAGCGGTAGAACTATGGGATTATCTGGTGCAATACGGGGGCTTGAATTATTCAATTGGTGAACAAGGTTTAGGGCTATCAGGAGGCCAACAACAACGCTTAGCCTTTGCCCGCTTGCTGCTGCAACCGCGCGCCATTTGGCTGCTAGATGAACCCTTTGCTGAGTTAGATCAGGCCAGCATAAGCTCTTTATCCAAAGTACTTGAGCAAATCAGCCGTGGCAAAACCCTACTAATCGCTAGCCATCAATGGCAAGGCTTAGATTTTGTCGACGGCTGCTTGCTATTGGAGCAGGGCCACTTGCTTAAACAACAGCCCATCTCTCTAGCCGAGTTAAAACAACTCAGCAATCAGGACCAGCGATGAAACCATTGAAACTGCGCCAGTTACTGCTATGGCAATGGCCGGGTTGGAGTCTCAGTGGCTTGCTCGGACTAATCACTTTATTCAGTACTATTATGCTACTGGCTTATTCGGGTTGGTTCATTAGTGCCTCGGCCTTGGCGGGTATTGCGGCGATTCAAGCGGGCAGCTTTAATTATATGCGTCCCGGCGCGGTGATTCGCTTACTCGCCATACTGCGCACCGCTGGCCGCTATGCAGAACGCTTACAATCACATAATACGGTCTTAAAACTGCTGAAAAACTTACGCGTAGCCAGCTTTAATGGCATGAGCCAGCAAAGCATCGCAGCTGCGGCTAAGTGGTCTCGGCCGGAAAGCGGTGAAACCTTGCAGCGGCTTATCAGCGATATAGATTTACTCGACCAATTTCCCTTAAGACTGGCAGCGCCATGGCTTTGGGCCATTGCCATTGGCGGAATTTTTGCTGCAGCATTGAGCTTATGCTTACCCAGCAGTCTTAATTTTTTACTTGTGATACTCGCACTAAGACTGCTCGTTATTCCGTTATTATTCATTCCCATAGGGCTAGGTCTAAGCCGCCAAGAAGTGGCGCTTAGCGGGCAGCGTCGTCAAGTAAACTTAATTGGTTTACAACTTTTAACCACCCTACTCACTTTTGGTCGCTGGAGCGACTATGCCGCTAAATTAGCGGCCACAGATCAAGCCATTAGCCAACGCCAAAAGCAACTGCAACTGAGCGTATTAGCCAGTGAATTACTTGCCCAATGCTTACACCTTGTAGGCTTAATGCTATTAGCAATACAAGGCAGCCAATTGGTACTCGCTGACTCTTTAAACCCGGCCATTTTGGTGGGCTTGCTACTGGGTTGGCTGGGCCTTAACGAAGCCTTTCAAGTATTATCGCAATTGCACTTAGCCACCGGTTATAGCTTGGCTGCCCGCGATAGAACCAACCAATTACTCGCCAATAGTGCAGAGCCCAACCAACAGAGTCAACGCGGAGAAACACCTGCGCCGGATGCAAAAGTTACACTCAAAATCACTCAGCTGAGCTGCGGTTTTAAGCCGGAACAGCCAATATTGGCGCAACAAGATCAAACTTTTGAAGCTGGTGATGTGGTGTTACTAAAAGGCCGTTCAGGAGCCGGTAAAAGTTGCCTATTGCAAACTCTTGCAGCCGATCTTAGCCCCTTAAGCGGCAGCATTCTATTCAAAGGTGTCGAGCAACAACAACTAGCCGCCAACGATTGGCACCGCAACGTCGCTTACTTAACTCAGCGCCCCACAATCTTCCAGTTGAGCATAGCGGCAGACCTGCGCTTAGCCGCCCCTAAAGCCAGCGATAAAGAATTAGTGGAAGTACTGCAACTGGTTGGCTTAAAGCCATGGCTAGACAAACAAAGTCAGGGTTTACGTACGGTATTAGGTCAATACGGTGTCGGGCTATCTGGGGGGAACTGCGCCGCTTTGCTCTGGCTCGAATGATGCTTACTCGCGCTCCAGTACTACTACTCGATGAGCCCTTTTCAGGTTTAGATCAAGCCACTACCGAGCGCTTAATTCAAGCCTTAGTGGAGTGGCAACACGATGGTATCTTAATCATTGCCAGCCATCAGCAATTAGACCACCTCGCTTTTAACCGTCATTGGTCATTGGACTAAGATAAAGACTTTCGCCCTATCATTCGCGGGCGAAAGCGCTGGCTTTGGCCATGCCGTTTCGAGTACAGCTTGACTAAAATAAAGCCACAAGCTAAACCCACGCCCCCCAGTAAAATACTGGCTAACTCCTGCAGGTTTGAGTCAAACATGGCTTTACCTATGCCCGCCCCTGCAATTAATAACAACAGCGGCATCAGGTAGATCACTAAAGCACTGTGCAGCATGTTTTTTGCGTTCAGCGCTAACTCTATTTGCTCACCGGGCTCAACGCTCTCAGTCAGTTCAACTTGAAGCTGATGAGTGCGCTTCGGGAAAGCCTTGGCTAAAGAGCTATTGCCACAATGCTCGGCACTGCCACAGCTACCACAAGCACTTTTGCTCACACACTCAACCGTGGCCATCCCCTGGTCAACAGCAATCACCTTAGCAGTTTCGATAATCAAAGATGGCTTATTGAACTGGCTCAAGCGGAGTCTCCAAATATGGGCCAATTTTCACATCAGCGGCAATTTTAGACGCGGTTTCGGGTGGAATTTCCCCTACTACAGTAAATTCAATACCTTGTTTTACTAAGGTATGTAAACTGGTGGCACCTTGGCGCACTAACTGCTCTCGCAGCGGGTTTGTTTTACCAATGGCATTGGCGTAAACCGAAATATCAAATAAACCATCGCTTAACTTGACGTAATCAACCGATTCAGACAGCACGGCTAAAGCATGTTGTTCGTGCTGAACAACTTCCATGCCTTTAGGGTACCAGCCTAATTTCCAATTCAGTTGATGGGCTTTTTCATCAAGCATATCTTTGCCCACCACCGCATTAGGCATGTCCAAGCTAGCTAGCTCTTTCATCCACTCACTAGGGGTATCAAATTCAGCCAAGGTTACCGCCATGTGTTGCTCAACCAACTCACCACTTTGATCAACCACATCCAAGCGCAAGGGCAATTGAGAGCTAAAATCTACCCAAAAATACAGACCATATAAGTCCCCAGTTTTAGGCACGATTCGCATCACTTGGGCAGGCCTGCCAGCGACTCGGCTCTTTCCTGCGATCACTAAATCATAATTATCTTGTAAATGCTCAAGATCGACAGCCGCTAAGCTGCCAAACATGCCAGGCAAACGACTAGAAGCTAAGCTGTAAGGTTGCTGGCCGGGCTCGAAAAAAGCCACCGAGTTTTGGCGGTATACCGCCTCATTTGCCGGGCCATTTAAATACAGTCGATGAGCCACTTCTACACCATCAACCACACCATGAATAAAACGCACGGGTTCAATGTGGCCTTGGCGAACAATAATGTAAGAAATTTCGTATTGCCGCTGATGATAGGCTTGCTGATAATCTTGTAATAAAGAAAGGGCGGGACTGGCTTGGCTTTGCTCAACACTTTGGGTTGGGCTAAGGGCTGATTCTGCTAAAACAGAAAAGGATGCCAGCAATAACATTACTGGCATCCCTATAATTTTAAACCGCATAGGCTAATTCATTACTCTACAATGCGTTGTTGAAAACGATGATCCTGTAAATAGGCGCTAATTCGCTTACGTTGCTCGATGATTTCGGCCTCACTCAACTCACGAGGCTGTGGGCTAGACTGTAAGCTAACCGGTGCTACCGCTCCCCCTACTGGCACAGTATTAAACACAGGAAGAGGTTGGTCGCCTTGTTTGTTCTGATATGAATATTGTTGTACCCCGATAATCGCCGCCACCGCAACCGAAGCGGCTATTGCGTACTGTCCCGCATATTTGAAGAAGCGAAGCACCTTGGCTGAAGACTCGCTTTTTTCAACGGTTTGAGGTTTAGGCGCAACAATTGCGGGTTCAAGCTCTATAGCCGCAGCCACGTCGCTGGCAATATCAAGATCAATTTTCTTCGGTGTTTCGCCACGAAGTACATCACCGATTAAATGATAATTACTCCATTGCTCTGTATGTTCCGGCTCATTGGCTAACAGATCTAACAGCGCTGCGTCGGTCAACTCGTTATCAACCAGTGCGGATAACTGTTCTTTATTTGCCATATTAGTCATTAATCCCCAAAGTTACCTACTTAAAAGCGGTTGTATGCGCTTTTCTATTGCATCCCTTGCTCGGAATATTCGTGATCTCACGGTTCCGACAGGACAATCCATAACACTGGCGATTTCTTCGTAACTTAAGCCATCTATTTCACGAAGTGTAATCGCAGTGCGCAAATCATCAGGTAGTCCTTCCATTGTAGCAAAGACTACGTCTTTTATTTCATCAGATAATAACAAGGTTTCCGGTGTATCCGCCTCTTTAAGGGCTTCTGCACCGTCGTAAAACTCTGCTTCATCTGCGTCAACATCATTTGCGGGCGGTCTTCGCCCCTGGGCAACAATGTGATTTTTCGCCGTATTAACAGCGATGCGGTACAACCATGTATAAAACGCACTTTCGCCTCGAAAGTTTGGTAAGGCACGGTAGGCTTTAATAAACGCATCCTGCGTTACATCTGCCACATCACCATGATTTACCACATAGCGTGATATTAGGTTCGCCACCTTGTGCTGATACTTTTGTACCAACAAATTAAATGCCGCTTTATCGCCTCGCTGAGTCCTCTCGACTAGCGCTTTATCTGTCCACTGTTCTGACATTGCTGACTACCGTCCTCCTAATGCTTGAGTTTCGGTAGCTTTTTTGGCGGCACATCTCTTCAGACTGCTTGTTTTCAAAAAAGTTCTCTTCCAAACAAATAAATTTTTGCGCCTCTGTGAGACACTGCCAACTTGAGTTAGTTTCAGTTAAACTAACCTATACTCCAATTTTCTTCTAACCACGTATAAGAGCGCATCTATGGAATACACAAGTGATGTTCTAATAATAGGCAGTGGCGCTGCAGGCTTAACCATGGCCTTGAACTTAGCCGATTATGCCAAAGTCCACGTGTTGAGCAAAGGACCTCTCAAAGAAGGCTCGACTTATTACGCCCAAGGAGGCATTGCTGCTGTGTTCGATAAGAATGACAGCGTAGAAGAACATGTCAATGATACCTTAATTGCCGGTGATGGCTTATGTGACGAAGCCACCGTAAAATTTACTGCTGAAAACAGTAAAAAATGCATCGACTGGTTAATTAACCTAGGTGTGCCCTTTGATCAAGAAACCGCATCTAATGGAGAATCTAAGTACCACCTTACTCGCGAGGGGGCCACAGCCGCAGACGTATTCTACATGCCGCTGATGCCACCGGAAAGGCAGTGCAAAAAACCTTGGTCAGTGCGGTATTAAGCCATCCCAATATTAGCATTTTAGAACGTTTTAACGCCGTCGACCTGATTACCGAAACCATTGACGGTGAAAAACGAGCGGTAGGCGCCTATGTTTGGAACCGTAACCGCGAGCGGGTTGAAGTGGTTAAAGCAAAATTTGTAGCCTTAGCCACCGGTGGAGCCAGTAAAGTCTATCAATATACCAGCAATCCCGATGTCAGCAGTGGCGACGGCATTGCCATGGCGTGGCGTGCGGGCTGTAGAGTGGCCAATATGGAGTTCAACCAGTTTCATCCAACCTGTTTATATCACCCAGATGCGCGAAACTTCTTACTCACCGAAGCGCTACGCGGCGAAGGAGCCTTGCTAAAACGCCCCGATGGAACTCGCTTCATGCCAGACTTTGACTCCCGCGAAGAACTCGCACCGCGAGATGTGGTGGCCAGAGCCATCGATTTTGAGATGAAACGACTGGGTGCCGACTGCGTTTACCTAGACATTAGCCATCGAGATGACGAATTCATCGAACTCCACTTCCCCACTATCTTAAAACGCTGCTTAGAATTGGGCATTGATATTCGCAAACAGGCGATTCCAGTGGTGCCTGCCGCTCACTACACCTGTGGTGGAGTCGTGACTAATTTGGAAGGTAAAACTGACCTCAACAACCTGTACGCCATTGGCGAAGTCGCCTACACCGGCCTACATGGGGCGAACCGTATGGCCAGTAACTCTTTATTGGAATGCGTGGTATTTGCCCATTCAGCTAGCCAACACATTAAGCAGCACCTTAATGAAGTAACTCTGTGTGAACACATCAAACCTTGGGATGACAGCCAAGTGAGCAACTCAGATGAAGAAGTGATTATTAACCACAACTGGCATGAGTTACGGCTATTTATGTGGGACTACGTTGGCATTGTTCGAACCAATAAACGGCTACAGCGGGCGATGCGCCGCATTCATTTATTACAACAGGAAATCTTTGAGTACTACTCAAACTTCAAGGTGGGTAATAACTTGCTAGAGCTACGTAATTTGGTACAAGTGGCCGAGTTGATAGTGGGCTGTGCAATGCGCCGCCATGAAAGCCGTGGCCTACATTACAACCTCGATTACCCCGATAAATTAGATAAGATAAAACCCACCATTCTTGACCCCAATAGTTTCTATCAAGAACAAGATCGACAACTCTAAATATCAACAGGCTTGCCACGGCAAGCCTGTTATTTTTCTGGGTGCTCAACATGCTGCGGAAAGTTGACCACAAAGCACAACTTACGATAAACCTGATTTGGCAGGCTATCGGCAAAAATCACCTTAACTATAAGTTTTTGTTGTTGCCAGCAGATTAGACAACAAGCGCCTTTGGCCACCCGTGAATATCGAGACCACGAGCAACTCAAGGCTTGTTCAGCGGTAAAAAATTCAATACCACCCGCACCAAATACCCCCGAGGGCGATAGTGCCAGCAATGATATAGCAGCACTGCGTCGGCCAATACACAGGCAGGCAATAATGGAACAAGCTTAGAATAGAGCGTCAGTATCACTAGTTGCAGCAAACAACCAGCAATAATCAAACACAAATAATAACGCGAAGGAGAAGCGCAGAACTCACACTTTGACGCGTTTGAGGATAACATCGACCATATCTGCTAGTTCAGGATCTTGGCATGGTTTGTGCCCCATAAACCAAGAGAATAAGTCAGGGTCGTCACAGGCTAATAAGCGCTTAAATACTTGTTTCTGGTGTTCACTTAAAGCGTCATAGGCTTCGTCTACAAAAGGCATAAACAAAACATCTAACTCTAACATTCCACGACGACAAGCCCATTTTAAACGCGATTTATTTTCCTGCATGTTGTTCCTTGAATACATGAGTTACACTGTTCAGCAACTCTAAATCCACAACAATAGCGCTGAGCAGTAGCGGTAAAAGTATTGACGAAGATACCACTTCAGCAACAGAATTACACCTATATAAGCTTGACCTAGCTCTCAATGGAAGTCGATTATGTCCCAACAAACTTTATGTACTTTGCCTCCTTTATTAGTACAACCCTTAGACCAATGGCACTTAGTCAGAGTAAGCGGTGATGATGCTCAAAGTTACCTACAAGGCCAACTCAGCTGCGACGTAAACAACTTACAACCCGGCCAACATAGCCTTGCTGCACATTGCGACCCTACCGGTAAGATGTGGTCAGTATTACGACTATTTCGCTTAAGTGAAGATTTCCTGTACATGCAGCCCTTATCAATTGCCGAAAAGCAATTAGCCGAGCTGAAAAAATATGCGGTGTTCTCTAAAGTCACCATTGAAACTGAAACACAATTACACACCATCGCGGTGATGGGCAATCAAGCCCCCCACTACATTGCAGAAAAGTTTGGTGATGAAATAGCCAGTCACGGCGGGCTTATTGAGCAAGGCATCTGTGTTCATATCGATGGGCCGAAACGCCGTTATTTAGTTATCACTGAGCAACAAAATTGGGGGCAAGATGCGCCAAGCAGTGAGCTAGATGCCAATCAACTGTGGCGCGCTTTACAAATTGTATCGGGTTTGCCCACTATTGAGTCGGCGACTCAACAACAATTTATTCCGCAGGCCTTAAACCTACAGCATTTTGATGCCCTTTGCTTTTCTAAAGGTTGTTATACCGGTCAAGAAACCATTGCTCGAGCGAAGTATCGTGGAGCTAATAAACGCGCCACGCTGCGCCTAGCAGGGCATGGCTCGGTGTTACCCCAAGCCGGTGATCGCTTAGAGCAGCAAATGGGAGAAAATTGGCGTGGTAAAGGCACGGTTTTACAAGCAGTGCAATTAGAACCGGGCTACATTGAGCTATTGGCGGTGTTAAATAACGATACCGATGCCGATACTAAATTTCGCTTAGCAGGAGATGAGCAAAGCTTATTCACCATTGCTCAGCTACCCTATAGTATTGGCGACTAACACTCAAAAATTAGTAGACATTCAAGGGAACCGAGATGGACCTACAGCAGCAACTTGAATCGCCTTGTATTCGCCAATGCACACTAGATGGCGATGACATTTGCGTAGGTTGTTTTCGCCACATCGATGAAATTTGTGGCTGGACGAGCATGGACTTGGCAGCTAAAAGAAAGGTCTTACAGCATTGTGAAGAGCGTCGAAAGCTCGCGCCAATTTGGAAGTTTGCCTCCCTCACCCACAAAAACTAATTCAATCCAGAGCCGCGCAGCAGATGCTTTGCGGCTTTATTTTTCAGCTAACCAAAATCACCATTAACATATCCTTGGGTGCGTTGATCTAAAGGCTTAGTCAATACCTGCTCGGTATCTCAGTGTTCCATCAAGAAGGATTTCAAGTAATAAAAAACGCAGCTCGAAAGCTGCGTTTTAGTAAAACAAACTGCAAAGCTAAGCACCACGCCAACTTCGAACACGGCCGGTATCTAGGTGAATAAAACCGCTGCGAGGATAATAACCAACCCCCCCAGAGCTAAATCCAGCGCGGCTTGATGAACCTTCGCAAGTTCGACTCCTTTCACCCTAAGATCCACCGCTTGCCCGGTCATATGAAAGCTTTTTTTAGCTACGCCATTGGATTTGCTGCGCAGCATTTCATTAGTGGCTGGTGAGCGATAACCAGAAATGATTTCAAACTGCTGTTGTCCACCTAAACTCACCTGCAACAAATCCATTTGCATATATAAAGCACGATCCATATCGATGGCTTCATTACGCCTAAAATCTCGCAGTAATTCATCCAGCTGGCTTAGCTGAGAAGCTTGAAACTGACCATTTTTCCAAAAGCACACTTCACAACTTTCATTAGTGTGCAAGTTAGTTAAGTTAAGAAAGCGTTTATTTGTCTGCTCTGCGAACTGTCTGGCAATAGCAGAGCTGGCAAAACTTTTTGGTATACTAAGACCGACTAACCCAGCGCCTAAACCCACTAAAAATGACCGCCGTTTTATATTTCGGTCTAACATTTACTCTTACCCCAAATCAGTCAAAAAACTATCAACTTGGAGAAAAGTACCGAGAAAAAGGCAAAAAAGCAAACAATTCACTGGCTCTAAGCCCTAAGCTCGCCAATAGGCTGCTCGATATTTAAGCTAAATATTTGTTTGTTATATGTTTTACTAAGTTACACTTTTTTTTCATTAGAGAAGTTATAAATATCTTTTCGATAATGTAAGCCCCCACTATGATCAAACCACGAAGTGAAATACACCATGTATACGGGCACCTTGTGCCGTAGCGGTAACCACTTATGTTGCTGCTTGGCCAACAACGATTGCTTATAGGCGTGACTATAACCGGCCTGCTCAAGCAAAGTTTCGGCGAGAAAATCGGCCGCTTCAACTCGAATACATCCAGAGCTAAAAGCGCGCTCCGTTTCAGTGAACAGTTCTGGCGATGAAGTATCATGTAGATAAACCGCATACTGATTGTCAAAATGAAATTTATAGGCACCGAGGGCGTTGCCTGGTCCGGGGCGCTGACGCATTCGGTAAGGAAAATAGCCAGTATCTTTTAGCAAAGGCCAATCCACCTGTTCAGCACTGACTGCCTGCCCCTGATAATCAAATAACTCAAAGCCCTTACGCTCAACATAACTTGGGTCTCGGCGTAACATCGGCACTATGTCTTTGCGCACAATGGTTCGGGGCACATTCCAATAGGGATTCACCACCACACTACTGATCTCACTCACTAATAGCGGCGTTGCCCTTGAGGCCCTACCTACCACCACTCGGGACTGAAACACATCAACACCTTGGGCTTGATAAGTCATCTGGTAGGCCGGCAAATTAACGATGATCCGTTGTTGTTCAGTATTCATCACGAAACGGGTAAACAACTGTTTCCTTAACAGGTTACGCGCTAACATTTTAGCTCGCTGTAAAGGCTTATAATTCAGCCAATAAAGCGTTTCTTTCCCCACAATACCATCGGTTTTTAAGCCATGTAATTGTTGAAAATGCTTAATTGCCTGTTCCGTTTGCTGATCCATAACCAGTGATTGAGGAGCGGAAAATTGCTTGCTGGGGTCAAACTCGCTCAGCCGCAAGCGAATCGTCGGTAAACGAGGGTCTTCATCACCTAAGCGAATCAAACGACCCGCAACTATATCTTGGTTAAGTTGACGCTGCTGCCTAACATGCAGCCAATACAAAATTTGCTGACGATACTGCAAGCGCTCAATATTTAGCTCTCCTCTTAAATCGGCTAGATACTGATAGATTTGGCCACGATTAAGGCGAACCAACCAAAGCTCATCAAGCACTAAGGGTATGCCTAATTTACCTATCTCATTCAAGGCCATGCTTTGCGCATAATCTAAGGTTTGCAACTGCTGATAAAATGCTAATACACCGAGGAAAGCATCGGTAAATAAGCCTTCCCATTGGGCCTGCTCGCTGTCTATTGCATTAATTTGCTCTAACCAATAATCGAGCTGCTTAGGCCCTCCGGCTAAGCTGAATTCTAATAACAACCACTGTAGTTGATCACGAGCATTACGCGCTTGAGGATAGTCGTACCACAGTGATTCAGGGTGGAAGTGATAAATCGACTGTTGTAGCTGAGGGTAATACAAACGGTAATCGGCGCTATCACTAACCAGAGTCGTTCTCTGCTTAGTTGAAGCGAGCGAGCTCAAACGGCTCAACAAGCGCTCACCCACCGCCAATTCTTGACCACTAGCAGCAGAGGCTTGCTGTAATACGCTGTGTTCCGCTCCCTCCGTTTGCTGTGTTTCGAACGGCATGGAATCAGGACCAAGTAAGTCGACTTGCGCCACAGCGGAAAAACACATCACCGCCATAATAGAGTAAAACCAACACCTAATCACAGCCACCTCAATCCAGTTACTACCTATTAAGTTTAGTGTCTAACTGGGCCAGCAAGTTGAAAAATTTAGGTCTTTTTAAAGGGGAGAGTTTAACTGCTTGAGATCGCTTAAAAAGATGAATCGGGACCCGCCAAAAATGCTAATTCAGCCGGGCTAGAAGAACGTCCAAGTAGCTCATTGCGGTGTGGGTAACGACCAAAGCGCTCGATGATTTGCTTATGCTTTAACTCAAATTGATATTGCTGCTCGAGCCCTTCCTGAGCGAAATGACGCTCGGCCTGCTGATGAATAAGTAAGGATTCACTATGCATATAAGGCATGTAAATAAATGCCCTTTGGTGCATGGCCAGCTGTTTATCATAGCCCTTAGCTACCGCTTGCTGAGCCAAACATAGTGCTAAGGGATCGTTGGAGAAAGCTTTGGCTGAACCGCGGAAACAATTTCTGGAGAACTGATCTAATAAAATAATTTCAGCCAAACTAGAGAGCGCCGCTTGTCGCCAAGTAAATAATTCACCGGCGCGGGCTTGCTTAAGCAAAGGCAAGAATTGCTGTGTTATTTGCTGATCAAGCTGCTCATCAACAGCAAACCACTGCTTAGGTTCAAGCTGCTCAAACCAAAAATCTAACAGCTCTTGGTAATCCATAAGCACTCTCCTTAGCGAGGACTAGCAACCACAATCGGCTTGCAATACCCACTCACATTGTTGGTAGTTTTGATAACTAGAAATACGTGTCAGGTAAGTAAGTACTTCACAACCAGCTTTGCCAAATTCGCAAGCTGGACGCAAGCGGCTTTGTAATATTATGGCCTGATCCTGGTAGCGAAACTGCTGCGTCTTAACTAGGTTCTGATGGCTTAATAAGGCGCTGGGACGTGCTCCCCACAAGCTAACTAACTGACCTTGCCGCATCATAATGGGCTGCAAGCCCTGTAAGTCGGTTTGCAATACAATACGCGGAGGCAACGGTGCGGGCTGCGAAAAATAGTAACTGCACCCGCAGCCAAAACGCAGCTCTGAAGCCGGAATAGCCGCCAGCTCACAAGCCTTAAGCGGCATCGCACCGAATAATGCTAAACCAACCAGCCAACGCCATGGCCTCATCGCTAAACCAAAGCCTTAGGCCGCAACCGATAGGCGCAACGACGCGCACCAGCAACAATGTGCTCGGTTCGCTCTACTTCACACTCTACAAATAGCTGTTGCAGCATGTCTAACTCTGAACGACACAGGCCTTGGCACTCACTCGCAGCGACACAAATTGGGCAATGATCTTCAATAAAGAAGTAGTCTTGCTGGACCTGCTGCCAAGTTGCCATATAGCCTTCTTGGCTGCGCTTTTGGCTCAAACGCTCTAATTTATCGGCAATGCTAGTTTGCCCAGCCAAAGCCTGTTGGTAAGTATGAAGGCTTTGCTGTTCGCGGTGGCTAATCAGCTGTTCCATACCACCTTCGCCAAAGACCTGTTGTACCGCATGCAGCAGCTGCACACTTAGGTCGCTGTGACAATCAGGAAAGCGGCCATGTCCTTGCGTGGTCAGTTGCCAAAAACGAGTGGGTCTGCCGACCTTAGCCTTTTGGTCAAAATGCTCAATTAAACCGTCGGCTTCCAAGCTTTGTAAGTGCTGTCGAACGCCCATGCTAGTGATGCCCAACTGCTCGGCCAACATCTTAACCGTTAGCCCACCCTGGCTTTTAATCCGATATAAGATGTTATCCGTGGTTTTCATAAGCATTCCTGAAGTCAATATACGCTCATTATTGCCATCCCCTAAAACTTTGTAAAGTTTTAGCTTTATAAAGCTTGACGTGCTTAAGCTTATAAGCGCTGCTCAGTTTGCCTAAGCTCCTATTTTACAAGGCCTTAGCAAACACATTCCGTGTATTTTCATTTTTTTGTTATCTACTTGTCATAATTCGAGCTCATGCTTTTCCGCTGTCGCAACCCAACCTTCAACCATGACACTTAAAGGAATAACAAATGAAAAGGATGGTCTCTGCCAGTGCCGCCGCAGTTAGTATGCTGCTAGCTGGCACCACGCACGCTGCCGTGGTTCCCGATTACCAACTAAATAGTAGCTGGTATAGCAATGCACAAAATGCCATTAGCGCACGTAGCACAAGCCTAAGCGCCGATAGCAAAGCCAAGAATATCATCGTGTTTGTTGGCGACGGCATGGGCATTTCAACCCAAACCGCTGCGCGGATTTTGCAAGGGCAAAGCCAAGCCAACAACCAAGGTGGCGAAGAAAACTACCTGAGCTTCGAACACTTCCCTCATAGCGGGTTGGCAAAAACTTACAATACCAACCAACAAACTCCCGACTCAGCCGGTACCATGACAGCCATGATGAGCGGAGCAAAAACCAAAGCTGGAGTCATAGGCGTTTCAGACAACGTTAATCGCGGTGACTGCGATGTGAGTTCAGAGCGCTTAGTCAGTGCCTTGGAATTAGCCGCTAGCCAGCACAAAGCGACCGGAATCATCTCCACCGCACGCATCACCCACGCCACGCCTGCCGCCACTTATGCTCATGTTTCTGAGCGCAATTGGGAAGCCTCGGTACCGGAAGAATGTGTGGGCAAAGTCTCAGACATCGCCTATCAGTTGATCCATCAAGCAGCCGATATCGACGTAATTATGGGAGGAGGACGCCGTAACTTCTTACCAGAAGAAGTCACCGACCCAGAAGGAAGTACCGGCCGTCGCAGCGATGGCAACAACCTTATCGAAGATTGGCAAAACTTCCACCGTACTGGCCAATACGTATGGGACAGTGAAGGCTTTAACGCCATAGATACAAGCAGCACCAGTAAGGTTTTGGGCTTATTCAATAGCTCACATATGGAATATGAAGCAGACCGTGATGATGCCGATGAACCCTCTTTAAGCGCAATGACCGAAAAAGCCATCGACATTCTGCTCAACGATACTCACCAACAGCAGCAACAAGGCTTCTTTTTAATGGTCGAGTCAGGCCGTATCGACCACGCCCACCATGGTGGTAATGCCGCCCGCGCCCTGCAAGATACCATTGAATATTCAAATGCAGTGCAAGCTGCCATCGACAAGCTAGATGCAGCCGGTGAGCTCGATGATACCCTAATCATCGTGACCGCCGACCACTCCCATGTATTTACCATGGCAGGCTACCCTAAACGCGGTAACCCCATCTTAGGTTTGGTGGTTGGTGTGGGCAGCGAGCAACCCAGCTTAGCTGGTGATAACAAACCCTACACCACCCTTGGTTATGCCAATGGCCCCGGTGCAGCAGCCAGTTTCGATGCCGGAGTGCGAACCGATTTAAGCGCGCTAGACACCAAACAACTGGACTTTCAACAACAAGCCCTTATTCCCAGCGGTAGTGAAACTCACGCCGGTGAAGACGTCGCCGTATTTGCCCGAGGACCACAAGCCTACCTCATCCAGGGCGCAATTGAACAAAACGTCATTTTCCATGCCATCAACCAAGCTGCAGACTTAGGCGGCAATGCTTACGTGGCTGAGGAGTAATACCATGAAACTTAAATTTTTAGCCTTATCAATGGCCTTAAGCTCAAGCGTTCTAATCAGCGCCTGTAATAGTAATGATGACACCACTAGTGCTCCACAACGTGGCGAATGGAGTGTACCGAGTAATCAAAGCAGCAATCCAAGTGCCATTAATAGTTGGTATAACGCCGGCGTTGACGCTGTAGCCTCGGCCAAAAGTGCTTGGCAAGCAGAAACCAGTAGCGCCTTAAGCAATGGCCAAGGCCATGCAAAAAACATCATCTTATTTGTGGGTGATGGCATGGGCATGTCTACCGTCACTGCAGCGCGCATTCTTGAAGGACAGATGCTTAACCCCGAAGGTGGTGAAGAACACAAACTGAGCTTCGAGAATTTCCCGTTTACTGGTCTTGCCAAAACCTATAATACCGATGCGCAAACGCCAGACTCAGCCGGCACCATGACCGCCATGATGAGTGGAGTGAAGTCTTTTGCTGGCGGCATCAGCATTGCCGACACAGCCAGCCGCGGTGACTGTGCCAGTGCTAACGGCAAAGAGCTAATCACAGCGCTAGATCTAGCCAAAATGGCCGGTATGAAAGCCGGTATTGTGTCTACCGCTAGGCTCACTCACGCTACCCCAGCGGCTACCTATGCCAAGCTACCCGAGCGTAACTGGGAAAATGATACTCAAGTTGCCGCAGGCTGTGTTGATATCGCCAAACAAATGATCGACTACAGTGTCGGCGGCGGCATCGATGTCATGCTTGGCGGCGGCTGGCGTAACTTTGCTTCCAGTGAACACGGCGGACGCCGTCTTGACCAAGACTTAACCGAGGCGTGGCTTGCTGCCAACCCGAGCGGCAGTTACGTAAACAACCGCGACCAATTTATTACCGTTGACCCCAACAGCAGCGACAAATTGCTCGGCTTGTTTAATAGCTCGCACATGGACTATGAAGCCGACCGCGTTAAATATGGTGAAGACAGCGAACCATCACTGGCGGAAATGACTGAAAAAGCCATTGAAATGATGCAAAGCAATGAGCAAGGTTTCTTCCTAATGGTGGAAGCAGGGCGCATTGACCATGCTCACCATGGTGGTAACGCCCAGCGAGCGTTAAAAGATGCCTTGGCCCTATCCGATGCGGTGGCTAAAGCCGACCAACTCACCAACGACGAAGATACGCTGATTATAGTTACCGCCGACCATTCACATGTATTCACCATTGCTGGTTATCCACGCCGTGGTAACCCCATTTTAGGTTTAGTTGAAAACCAAGATGGCAGTTTACAAATGGCTGGCGATGATAAGCCCTACACCACGGTGGGTTACACCAACGGTCCGGGTGCAGCAAACACCTTCGTTAATGGCGAGCGAGTTAGCCTAAACTCAACCACCGTACAAGCGCTAGACTTCCAGCAACAAGCCAGTGTACCAATGAGCAGCGAAACCCACGCCGGCGAAGATGTTCCCGTCTATGCCAAAGGCCCAGCATCAAGCTTGGTTCGAGGCACCATGGAACAAAACGAAATATTCCACATCATGAATTTTGCCGGCAACTTAATGACTCGCGCAGATGCCATGCAATAGCAGCTTAGTCTAAGACTAACAAGATAGATATTTTAGGGGCTTAGCCCCTGCTTAAGGACCACCGATGTTATTCAAACAACTATTAATCAGCGCCATACTCGGCTTAGCTAGCTTCGCAAGCCTTGCCCTTCCCGATGTGGTGGCAGAATATAGCAATACTCAAAAAAAAGGATTTGAAAAACAAAGCTCAAGCTTTAGTTTTGCTCGTAACCAACAACAAGTCATCACCATCTACCCACAAAAGCAAACAGCTGAGTACTGGCAGAAACGCGCCAACGGACGCCATCACTTTTACCGCTTTTTTACTGCCGACCAGCGCTCGGTTTACTACCCGCCCAGCGACTTAAGTAGTTTAAATATCATTCGCTCTTGGGACAGCATAGAAAACCTCCATCCATTAAGCTGGCTAAGCAGCTTAGAGCGAGTAGATAGCCAAACACAGGCAGGCAAACAGGTCGATTTCTATCGAGGTACGCTAGCTGACATTTATGTCGAGCTAGACTGGTTGCCAGAATATCAATTGCCACAGCGGATACTGACCAAACAAGGTTTTAAAAGCCATGAAATTGTTTTGCAAAGTCTTAAACAAGACCCCGCTTTTATAGAGCAAGCGCTTGCCGAGTGGCTAAGCTATCCTTCTATTGACTATGCCGATGTGGGCGACAGCGAAAATGACCCCTTCTTAGCCAAAATGATCCGCCAAGGCTTTATCGAGCATGCCGCCTCGGGCGTGTATGACAGTAATGGCAAAGTGATTCAAGCAGCTCATAGCCACTAAGCCCTGAACATAAACCCACAGGCCAACACGATTATTTGCAATACTGCTTAATGTTGGCTTTCAGTTGTGGATAGCATTGCTGTTGGTACTGTTGCTCAACTACCGATATTAACTGTTGATAAGCACTAAAGCTTTTTTCGTAAGCTTGAAAGGCTTTTGCTGAATTTTCTCGTTTGCCCGCCTCTGCGCAGGCTTCATGCACCTGATACCAGGCCTCGGTAGCAGCATTAGCGCCAGCTAAAACAAGCTCTAGCTGGCGATTATTCACTTGCTCAAACTGCTTCTTCTTATCTTTAAACAACTGACAGCTTTGCTGCTTAGGCAGGCTAAATTGCCAAGAACATACCTCAACATATTGCTCACTCAATTGCTGCACCTTGGCATGGCTTTGGCGATTTAACGCCGAGGCCTCGGCAAAGCCCTCGCTTGAACACTCAAGCGCATGCGCCCATGGCGAAAGCAAGGCTAAAACACCCACACAGACTTGATTCTTAACTTTCCCTAACATCGTATTGGCTGTCCCTAGTTTTAAAAACTTAGTTATAATTCAATATATTAAACTATAAACCTAAATCATCAGAATTAACCAACTTATGCCACGTTTACCAACATATATCTGGTCAATATGGCTAAATTTATGGTAGTTATACTCATTGCTCTTGGACTAGCAAAGGCGCAAATCATAAGCATTAAAGCGCAGCTAAGCGGGGCAACT
Organism: Agarivorans gilvus; assembly: GCF_001420915.1. NCBI lineage: Bacteria > Pseudomonadati > Pseudomonadota > Gammaproteobacteria > Alteromonadales > Alteromonadaceae > Agarivorans > Agarivorans gilvus. The sequence continues at coordinate 1,358,449 of NZ_CP013021.1, forward strand.
ATTCGCTTTACAGGGACTTGTACTATGAAATTAAACGTTGTCACCAGAACGCTGTTGGGTTTTGCAGTGTTGTTAACACTACTGATAGTGGTGGCACTGATTGGCCAGTTCAACATGCGCCAACTTGAAAACCAACTCAATATCACCGTAAGTAAACTCGCCCCCATGGCAGAACGCACCAATCAACTATCGGGGATTTTACTGAATGCGGCTCGCCAAGTCGGCCTACATAGTGGCAGCGTTGACCTTGAGCAGTCCCAAGCTATAGAACAAAAGCTCAATAGCCTATTTGAGCAATATCAACAACGTATGCAAGCGCTTAGCGAACTTAGCCAAAGCTACCCCAAAATCCTCGAAGGCTTAAGCCAGTTAAATCAACAAGTCAGCCAAATAGAACAAACCAGCCAACAGCAGCTAACATTAAACAACCAAGGCCTACAGGCTCAGCAGAACATCACCGCCTCTAGCCAGCAATTCAGTAACCAATGGAAAAGTTTTCAAGATGACATGGCCTTTTTAATGGAAATGGTCGATGAAAACGCCGAGTGGTTGGTCACCGGTATGCAAGCCGATATTGCGGCTTTTTCCGCCAGTTTAGAGAAATTGCTATATGCCGCTAGTGAAGAGCAATTTAATTCTCAATTGAGTGTAATAGAAAGCTACCAGCAGTCGTTAAACAACAAGTACCAACAGCTGCTTAAGCTTGACCCTGATAGTGCCGAAGAACTCAGCAACTACTTCAAGCTATTACAACAAGCCTTCGCCGAGCAGGGCTTATTTGACCAGCTAAAACGTCAGCAACAACTCACTAGCATACAAAACGCTCAGCTATTACAGCTAAATCAGTTAACCGATCAGGCCCTGCTGTTACTTGACCAAAGTGCCGAGCAACTCAGCCAAATCATTATTGCCGCCCACCAGCAAGCCCAGCACAGCTCTCGTTCAGCCAGTGTTCAAACCATCGTGGTATTGCTCATCTCAATTGTAATTACAGTGCTAGTTGCATGGAGTGTAAGTCGGCAGATTAAACGCCCACTGGGACAAACCCTAGCGCAAATTAAAGCCATGGTTGAAGGTGATTTTAGCCGCGATATGAGTAGCAGCAGCGACGATGAGTTTGGTCAAATTGCCCATCAATTACAGCGCTTAAGCGAGCAAATGAATCTACTATTGAGCCAGATGAAGGATAATGCCAAACAGCTAGCCAACAGCGCCTCAAGTGGGTTAAGCACCAGTGAGCACTCCCATCAAGTCATGCAGAATCAGCAAGAACAAAGCCAAATTGTGGCCTCTGCGGTGAGCCAAATGGAAGCAGGAGTGAATGAAGTATCAGAGCAAGCGCAGCAAAGCCGTGATGACATCAACCAAGTCACGCAATTAACCCAGCGAAGTCATCAAGCGGCCCAATCTACGCTTAGCACCACCAGTCAATTGCAAAGCACCGTGCTCGATGCCAGCCAACAGGTGGCTGAGCTAAAACAACAAAGCGACGACATCAACAGCATCGTTGACGTGATTCAAGGCATTGCAGAGCAAACCAACCTATTGGCCCTTAATGCAGCCATTGAAGCGGCCCGCGCCGGGGAACAAGGCCGTGGTTTTGCCGTGGTAGCCGACGAAGTGCGCAGCCTCGCCACCCGCAGTCGCGAAGCCACCGAAGAAATACTTGCTATGATAGAGCTATTACAGTCTAGAGCTCAACAAACCACTGATATGATGTTACAGGGAGAAACCATGGTCGCCAGTTGTATTGACGAGGCCGAACAGAGCTCGCAGCAATTAGAACAGGTGGCTCAGTTACTCAACAACATTCAACAACGCAGTGAGCAAATCGCCCTAAATGCGCAAGATAAACACCAAGTTGCGCTACAGGTAGCCAACAATGTCACCACCATTGTTGAACTCAGTGAGCTAGCCAGCCACGATGCCAATAAAAACCAACAAATCAGTGAAGCCTTGCAACAGCAATCACAGCAGCAGCTTACCGAGTTATCACGATTTAAGCTCAACCAAGTTTAGTGCACAATTTAGGCGCTCAGCGCTATGTTCAGCGCCTAACACACGCTAATGAAAACCGCCTCTCTTGCTAATCTATTAGTGGGAGGCTAAGGTTTCAACTCAGCCAATAACTAAGCAAATCATGTCAGCCATTTTATATTCATTTCGTCGTTGTCCTTATGCCATGCGCGCTCGCCTAGCCATAGCTGCGAGCCACAGTCCAGTATTATTACGCGAGATAATTCTCAAACATAAGCCAGCGGAGATGTTAGCGCTGTCCCCCAAAGGCACCGTACCAGTATTACAACTAGAGTCAGGAGAAGTACTGGAAGAAAGCTTGGATATTATGCTGTGGGCCCTGCGCCAAGCCGACCCTCTAGGCTGGCTAAAAAGCGCACCACAAAACTGGCAACAATGGGTCACTCGCAATGATCAAGAGTTTAAACCCTACTTAGACAAATATAAGTACGCGGTGCGTTTTCCAGAACAAAGCCCCGAAAGCTACCGCCAGCAAGCCGAAATTTTTATTGCCGATATAGAGCAGCAGCTAAAGCAAACTCCCTACCTATTGGGGCAGCAACAGAGTTTAGCTGATATGGCTATTCTTCCCTTTGTTCGCCAATTTGCCTCGGTGGACCTAAATTGGTTTGAGCAAGCGCCTTATCCTAAAACTCAAGCTTGGTTAAAGCAGTTTATCGACTCAGCACTATTTCGTTCTATCATGAAAAAATACCCAACCTGGCTGGATAGCCAACAGCAGTTTAGGTTTCCAGAAAGTGCTCGGACTCCAGCCGAATAAGCAGGCGATTAGATAAAAAAACAGCAACTTAAACCAGTAATAACTAAAAAAACTTATCACTATTAAATAATTACTGCTTTAATTAAGCATAAACTCATTGGATCGAGGGCGCTGTTGTTTGTCTGCTTATTACCGACTGATTATCAGAACCTTGCTTACATTGCTTGTCATTGTAACGCCATTAAAAGTCTCTGCAGCAAACCAAGTAGTCACCCTTTCCAATGGCGAGTGGCCGCCATTCACTTCACAAGATCTTGCCCAGCAGGGCTTCATTTCTGAAATTGTTCGCCAAGCATTCGCCCTACAAGGCTATAACGTTCACTACCAGTTTCTACCATGGGCCCGAGCCTACCGCTACGCCGAAAGTGGCCGGGTGGATGGCTCTGTAATCTGGACTAAAACCCCACATCGTTTAAAAACCATGTTATTTAGTGAACCAGTATTTCAACATACTTATGTTTTCTTTTACCGTGCCGCAGACAATTTTAACTGGCGAGAGATGAGCGACTTACGGGGCTTTAGAATAGGAGGCAGCGAAGGCTACAGTTATGGTTATGAATTTGACCAAGCCGTTAAACGAGGCGAACTCAACATTGATTATGTGTCTTCAGATATCCTCAATTTAAAAAAACTACAAGCTAAACGCATCGACCTATTTCCTTCCGACATTCAAGTTGGCTACTATTTACTCAAGCAACTATTTCCAGAACTGCAAGCCGAACAGTTTAAGCATCACCCCAAACCCATTGTAGAGATCGAGACTCACGTATTATTTTCTAAGGTGGATCTCACTCGAGGTAAACTCTTGCAAGCAGCCTTTAATAAGGGCTTGCAAGAGCTGCGTGCCAATGGCACGTACCAGAAACTGGTAGAGCAAGCCTCGTTAAGCTATTACTCACAAACGCCTCACCGCAACTAAGTGCTAACGAAATTGCTCAACCTGATGATTAAGTTGTTGCGATAACCCCTGCAGCTCGGTAGCGCTACTCGCGGTTTGCGCGGCTGTATCGCGGCTATCACTGGTTAACTGGCTAATTTTAGACGCACTAGCCGCAATATCTTGCGATACCATGGCCTGCTGTTCGGTGGTGGCCGCAATGCTCTCAGATTGACTGGCGATGTTAGCCACCTGCTGACTAATATCCAATAAGGCCTGATTGGTTTGGCCCGCATGCTCGGTAAAATTAGCGCCGCGTTTTTGGCTTTCATTCATCATGTTCACCGCATTTCCCGTGCTCACTTGCAGCTTGGCAATAATGTTTTCTACTTCTTTCACCGATTCCTGAGTGCGTCGCGCGAGGGTTCTCACTTCATCAGCAACTACCGCAAAGCCGCGCCCTTGCTCGCCGGCTCGCGCTGCTTCAATGGCCGCATTTAAGGCCAGTAAGTTGGTTTGATCAGCAATATCGTTGATCATCTTCGTCACATCTTGAATGTTATTGCTTTGTTCACCGACTAACTCAATCGCCTCGGCAGAGGAATAAAGCTGCTGATTGAGTAAGTCAATTTCACTAATCATTCTCGAGACTAACTCCGTTCCTTGCCGGGACTGCTCATCTGCTGTCCGCACATTATCAGCAATCTGCTCTACCTGCTGAGCCACCGCTGTGGCCGAAGAAGACATTTCCTCAATCGCCGAAGCCACTTGCTCCACTTGGCTTTGCTGGTGATTGAGCTGGTTTAGGCTATGTTCAGCATCGGCGAATACACTGGCAGATTTTCCACTGAGTGAACGACTACAAGCTCTAATATTTTCCACCAATAAATTCAACTTAGCCGCCATTTCTTGAGCCCCTGCATTTAAACGCTCAATTTCATTACTAGAATCTGCTTTCCCGGCGGCCAACTGCACACTAATTTCACCCTCTCCCATACGCTGCATATTGCAACTAAGCGCATCCAACGGTTTCATCATTACGCGCAACAATAAAGCCAGACCGATTAACACGGCCACAGCCACTACCAAAGAAATCACTACAATTAATATCAATAGATGGTGGCTAGCTTGGATTACTTCGCTAATAAAAGTACCGCCGAGTAACTTCCAATTCCAACCTTTAACCTCGGTAAATACCAAATATTTATCCCCGGTTTTACCTTGATAACTATATGGGTAAATTATGCGTCCAGAAGTTTGCTCAAAAACGCCTTTTAATCGCTCATTCAGCTGTTGGTTACCGGTATGAAGTAGCGACTCTCCTGGCTTAAAAGTAGGATGAAGTAGCGCATCTCCTAGTAAATCAGCACGGCTATTGTCCAATACTATCGAATACCCTGTTTCACCCCACTCTATCTCCGACAAGCGGTCAAAAACTTCTTTAGTCGCTTGGCCGATGGGCACACCAATAAAACTTAAAGCACTCACTTTACCTTGCTGATCTTCAATGGGGTGGTAATAAGTAAGGTAGTCGTTGCCAAACAACTTCACTTTGGCATGAAATGACTGGCCGTTAATTAGGCTTTGATAGGCTGGATGATCGGTGCCTAAACGCGTAGCTAAGGCTGGCTGCTGCTTATTGTCTTTCAGCGAAGTGGCAATGCGCACAAAATCATCACCGGAAGCACTAAATAGCGTCGCGACTGCCCCCGTATCGGCAGTAAAACGGTCTACATAACGAGTATCGCCCAGTAAACTGGTGCCTCGAACGTGAATATCATGAACCCTAAACTCGGCAAAGTTGACTATTTGCTCAGCCACTTGCAAATCTTTGAGGTAGCCATTTCTAAAGGTGGCTTCTAAGTTTTTGGCCCGCTCCAAGTGCGAGCTAAACTGCCCTTCAGCCATAGCCGCAACCGCTTCGATCTTCGATTTATGGTCGGCCATGGTTTGCTCAAATAAGGCCTTAGCCGCTTGTTTATATACCAACTCCGCCATTAAGCCTAAGCCCAACACAATGATAAAACCAATAACCAACTGTAATTGAGTTGAAATACTGCGATGCCTTAACCCTAGCAACATGCAAGCGTCCCTTTAACAAAAACCGACAAATCAATAAAAAGTCAAACTAAAGCAAGAAAAATATTAAGTAAATATCATTCTTATTCTCATTAATATTTTATTGCTTCAAATCAACGGGGGAAAATGAGGACCATATCTTCAGGCTTAGTTCAACAAGCTTTACTCGCCCAAGTTCACAAAAAAGTAGGCGAGTAAGAGACAAACATCAGCGAAAACTGGCGTAAACAGCATTTACTTCGAATATCCAGCAAGGCCAAGCCATATTAATGATGTTTTGACTTGGATAACAAACAGGCTTCAGATGAATATTCGGCACTTTAGGTCATTTCCTCAAATAATCAAGTAATTTAAGCGCTATTTACCGCAATATTACTCACGATCAAATCTCGAGCATTTATAAAAATTTATCATTTACGTATAGACTTCGACCACTTCAGCAATGCAGACTAGATTGAGCATAAGTGAAGAAACCCCAAGTGCGCCAAACAACAAACAGAAAGCCAAATTAATACTTAGGATTGACGTTCAGGAGTAGTGTTTTCAATGACGGACCAACGAGTTAGATTTAAAGATAGTGATAACCTGATTTCCACCACCACTGCGGACAGTCATATCACCTACTGTAACGATGCCTTCTGTAAAGTAGCGGGCTATCAAGAACAAGAATTACTAGAGCAACCGCATAACGTGATTCGTCACGCCGACATGCCCAAACCCGCTTTTGCTCAACTTTGGCAACATATTCAGTCTGGCTCTAGCTGGATGGGACTGGTTAAAAACCGCTGTAAAGAATCCGGCCATTACTGGGTCTCGGCCTTTGTCACGCCCATTTTGGACAATAAAGGTGAAGTCTATGAGTATCAGTCTGTCCGCACTCAACCCAGCGACCAACAAATATCACGCGCCGCTAAACTGTACAAAAAACTGCAGCAAGGCAGTGTAAAAACACGTCGGCGCTCGGTACTAAACTGGCAGTTATATTGTGTATTCATCAGTATTATTGGCTTACTGCTGAACGCATTTTCAGTGATATCTAGCACTCAGGCTTTAGCTGTGGCGATTCCCTTGTTAGTTATAAGCTTAATTTGCGGTTTCACTTTTAAGAGCCGCTTAAGCGGCCTTGTACAAACCGCCCAAGACAACTACAACAATCCACTGATGGAAGTCCCCTATACCGGCTATTGCGATGACTTATCACCCATTGAATTAGCCATGCAAATGAAGAAGGCAGAACTACGAGCCGTTACCGCTCGCGCCGATGAAACCTCGGAAGGCATTTTAAGCTCAGCCAAACAAGAAGTGGCCAACAGTCAGGCCATCACCAATGAACTGAATGAGCAGAGTTTGGCCACCGATGCCATGGCGGTCTCGGCAGAAGAAATGCAGGCATCTATTGATGAAGTGGCCAAGCAAGCCAAGCAAAGTGCCGAATTTGCCCAAGACGCGAGCATCACAGCTAATCAAGGTGTAATCACCATCGAACAGACGGTGACCACAGTAAATGGTTTAAGCCAAACACTAGACCAATCACGTCAAGCCTTAGGCCAGTTGTATAACGATGTAGATAGCATTGAAACTATCTTAGGCATGATCCAAGGTATTGCCGAACAAACCAATCTCTTGGCATTAAACGCAGCCATTGAAGCGGCTCGTGCCGGTGAACACGGCCGAGGATTTGCCGTAGTAGCAGATGAAGTCCGCGCCTTATCAGCGAAAACCAGTAACTCGGTAGAAGACATTCGCAATAAGATTGAAATACTGCAAAATACTGTCAATACTACCGGCAAACTGATGGAACAAGGCATTGAAGCCTCTGATACCAGCGTCACCATGTCAGAACAAAGTAAACAGGCTTTTCAGGCGATAGTGAATGACTTAAATGCCATCGGCGAGCAAAGCGAGAATACGTCGCAGGCCATCATTGAGCAGGTACAAGTGACCCAAGGGATGAATCAGCATGTCTTTCGTATGAAGGAAGCTATCGACTCGACCCATCTATTATCGGAAAGCTCAGTGGAACGAACTCAGAAACTGGTAGGCAGTTTGGAAAGCCTACAACGCTTAGTCAAACAATTTAGCCATGCTTAGCGCAACTTACTAAGCCCATAAATACCAACGGCCCGCATTGAGCGGGCCGTTTCGCATTTCACAAGAGTAAAGTTACACTTTACTTAGCCAGCCATGAGGATCGGCACTATTTCCCCACTGGATATCATTTAGGGCCTGACGTAGTTTTAGGGTAGTCGCTCCCGCCTCACCATTACCCACAGTGTGTTCTTTACCTTGATGAATTAAGGTTCCAACTGGCGTCAGTACCGCAGCCGTGCCAGATAAGGCGGCTTCACAGCCCGGCTTAGCGGCTCGCTCTAATAACTCATCCACACTCAGCTGGCGCTCGCTCACGGTTAGCCCCAAATCTCTCGCCAGCGTTAAAATAGAGTCTCGTGTAACCCCATGCAGGAAGCTGCTATCTAAGGCCTTAGTAATCAGCTCGTCACCATCAATTAAAATGAAATTGGCCGCGCCAGTTTCTTGCACATCACCATTAGGACAGAACAACACTTGGTCGGCATCCACTTCGGTACGCGCTTGAGTAATCGGGCCTAAAGCACTGGCATAATTTCCGCCAGATTTCACCATGCCCATGTGCGGCGCACAGCGCATGCCATTTTCTTCTAGCAACAGGCGCAAGGTTTTAGAACCACCAGCAAAGTAATCTCCCACCGGAGATAACAATACGTATAACATCGCCGAATTGGTCGCGGCAGCTGCCTTACCAATAGCAGGTTCGGTACCAATAAAGGTAGGGCGAATATACATAGAGCCAGGGGCCTCGGGCACCTCTGCAGCAAACTTAGCAACAATATCTTTAATCATCTGCTCTAATAACGTGGGTTCAAACGCGGGCAAGCTCAGTAACTTAGCTGACTGAACCATTCGCTTAATATTGGCATCCATACGGAAGATGTGCACGCTGCCATCTTGATGACGAAATGCTTTTAGCCCTTCAAAACAGGTACTAGAGTAATGAAGTACGTGTGCACCCGGGTGCAAACTAATGCTATCGGAAGAGACTATTTCACTATCGCTCCACTGCTGGTCTTCGTATTTTGCTAATGCCATTTGTGGCATAAAAACCGTACCAAATGCTGCCATGTTGTATTCCTAAATATGCTGGGGCTGAGGCCCTTTATTGTTTTAACTATTTATAAGCGAAGTCGCAAACTGCTGGGGACAGAACGAGTTGATACCATCGAAGCCAGTAACTTGAACAACCGACGCCAATTCATCCGTAAATTGGATCTGCAGAATGGTCAATGAGTATGTAATTTTACGCTTCTGCAATCAAGCATAAGCCCCATTAAAAAGACAGATATTCTGCAATAAATCAAGGCAAATGTCGCCTAGCAAAAGGCTTTTACCGCTAGAAATCTCATAGAGAATTTAACTATTCTCCTGCTGCAATTAAAAAATCACCACAAATTCGCGTCAATTTATAAGCAACGAGGGTTAGATCCTACATAAGTGATTAATCGATTATTTATTCATCATCTATCATCGGCGCATAAATTCAATCGGGGCTGATGTCCCACTTAATTTTTTCGCCCAGAGCAACAGCTCTTTACAGGACATAACATGAAACGTTTAAGCATTGCATTAATTAGCTTAATTGTACTTAGCGCTTGTTCGACTACTCACCCTCTTGAAAAAAGGGTGAATAAAGACAACTTTCAAACGGTGACTGTAGCGCCTAGCGCCGAACTAGCCAGTAAAAACCAAGTGCAAGCTGAACCCTTACGCTTCTGGGCTAATCAGCAGCCAGAATTTTTACTGTCGAAAAACAATACTACCCCCTGAAGGTAAACGGTGAGCGCCTTAACTTCTTGGCCCTTTCAGGTGGTGGTGCCGATGGTGCTTACGGGGCTGGGGCCCTAGTGGGTTTACACGACCAACAACAATTACCTGAATTTACCATCATCACGGGTATTAGCGCGGGTGCCCTGATTGCTCCTTTCGTATTTGCCGGTGAAGAGCAAGATTTTGTGGCACTAAAAACAGCAATGTTGAGTATTACCGACGATAAAATTCTGGGTAAGAAAAACATTCTAAATGTGTTGTTTAAAGACGCCTTCGCTAAAAAAGAAAGTTTGCTAGCGTTAATTCAAGAAACCTACACTAGCGATATGATCGAGCGTATTGCGCAGCAGCATCAACAAGGGCGTCGCTTATTTATTGGTACTACCCACTTTGACTCGGGTGAGCAAATGACTTGGAATATCGGCGCCATTGCCGCCAGCGACTTAGTCAACAGACAGGCTTTGATTCATCAAGTACTGGCAGCCAGTGCCTCAATTCCAGGGGTATTTCCTCCGCAGTTTGTTGAGGTCTACCAGCAAGGCGAAAAATTTGAAGAGTTGCACGTCGATGGCGGTTTGAGTTACCAGATGTTCTTCGACCCTTCTGGCTATGACTACTCAAAAGTGAGCAAGGCATTAGGTTTAAGCGAAAAACCTAAGGTATATGTGATAAGAAATGGCGAGCTAAGCAACGACTACCAACCCGTTCCAGATAAGTCTGTGGGTTTAATTTCGCGCAGTGTACATTCGCTCATTTTACGCCAAGCTCGCGGCGACTATTACCGCATGATGTACATGAGCCAGAAAAACAACTTCGAAATTGCTTTAACCTACATCGATACAGACTTCGTATCTTACAAGAAACCTAAAGTGATGTTTGATACTCAGCACATTTACAACCTGTATCAACATGCTTACCGCAAAGCCCAACGCGGGGAGCTATGGGTAAGCGAACTACCAAACTAGTTTCACCTTTATTTAGTCACCGGTGTCTAGCAGCGCCGGTGACAATTGGCTTTGCCCACTTTGCAGCAAGCCCTGATTGGCTAACCGTAAGGCTTGTTCCAGCTGCACCAGCAAATAACGCTGCGCTCCCCGATAGCGATAAGCACGGGGGACTTGAGTTACAATCTTTGCTTGCCCCTTCAACCACAGCGAATTAGCCGAATTAAAATCGGGAAGGTATAAACCCACACGACTATCCAAGTAAATATTCCCCAAAGTGTTAAAAAAAGAGTTGCCGGAGAAATCTGGAATAACTAAACCCAAGACTTTCGAATAACGCGCAAACCCAGCTTTACCACCACGATGCGACACATCTACCCCACCATTGCTCGGTGCTAACGCCTTCGAACGAGAGGCAATAAACAGGGTATCGCAGCCCTCAATTAAGGACTGCACGTAAGCGTCATCAATCGCCAATTCGCTAAAATCTTCCGCTTTAGGCATGGCGCTACCGTTTCGCCAATGCACTTGGCGCTGCTGAATATACTTGGGGCAATTTCCAAAGCTTTGTTTTACCTCTAAACGTAGCATTGATGGGCTGCTATAACTCACCACTCTATTAAGGCGATTACGCCTACGACTGGCAAAATCCAAACCCAGTAAAGCCAAATGGTCGTGAAGGTCTACACTGAGTCGTCGTGAATATTCGAGCAAAACCCGAGCCTCGATCACGAGAGTCTGCGGGTTGGGAGACTGAATAAAACCTTGTTCAACAATAATAGGAGACGCCCAGGGGTGTCCTTGATCATCGGTTAAACCGGCAAACAGCACCTTCTGTTGGGTAAAGAACTGTTGGTGCTGCAAGGGCAGATAATCTCGAATATAGGCCTCACCAATAGGACCAAGCTTATCTTTTACCCCTGCCTTTTGTTGCAGAGCAAGTTCTCCTTGATGAAACACCGCCATAGGCTTCTCCTTACTACACTTATAAACCCAAGTCGCTTAAGCTAGGGTGTTCATCAGGCCGGCGACCTTGCGGCCAATGAAACAGCCGTTGCTCTGGGCTGATCGGCAAGTCATTAATGCTGGCATAACGGCTACGCATCAAACCATTTTCGTCAAACTCCCAGTTTTCGTTCCCGTAAGCGCGATACCATTGCCCAGCTTGGTCTTGCCATTCATAAGCAAAACGCACCGCGATACGATTATCGCTATAAGCCCATAGCTCTTTTATCAAACGGTATTGCTGCTCTTTGTCCCACTTGGCGCTTAAAAACGCGGTAATTTGCTCACGTCCATTAATAAAACTAGCGCGGTTACGCCATTGGCTGTCTGGGCTATAAGCCGCCGCCACCTTTTCCGCTTGGCGTGAGTTCCAAGCATCTTCAGCCAGACGAACCTTTTGCGCAGCAGTTTCAGCGTTAAATGGTGGTAAGGGGTGTCGTTGTTGCATAATTGTTCCTCATTCAATGTTAAGTTAAGCCGCGCGCAGGGGCGTTTTCTGCATCGCAACAAAGCCTGATAAAGCTTCAAGGCGCTCTAACCAAGCCAAAATATTGGCATATGAATCCAGCGCAACCTGACCTTCTGGGGCGTGCGCAATATACGAATAACAAGCCACATCGGCGATGCTAGGCTGAGCACCTACCATCCAGCGCTTACCCGCTAATAGCTGGTCAATTACCGCAAGTTGCTGATGACTGTTGGCAATAACAGATTCGGGATCATATGGAGCGTTAAACACGGTGATAAGGCGCGCCTTAGCCGGCCCATCCGCTAGGTTACGGGCTATCGCTAACCACTGCTGGATTTGCGCCTGTAGTTCACTAGATTTAGGGTTCCAAGCCGGCGCATAGTTATTAGCGAGGTGGGTAATAATCGCGATAGAGTCGCGGATTACCATCCCCTCGTCCTCTAAAACAGGCACCTGCATCAAAGGGTTAATTTGGCGAAATGCGGCTTGCTTATGCTCTCCTTTAGCCAAATTCACCGTGACTTTTTGGTAGGTTAAACCAAGCAGAGCCAGCATTAAGCGCACCCTGTGGGCGTGTCCAGATAATTCAAAATCATACAGTTTTAACATCATCGTTCCTCGTTCATTTGGATTAACAAAGATGAAACAGATCAGCTGGCCAAACGCCAAAGTATACAGCCCTGTCTCCTTTCTCATTTAAGATAGGAGACAGATCTGTCTAGGTCAACGTATTTTTTGATCTTTTTTTGAACACTAAAGTCAACTATTTGATTAATTGGGATAAATAGTGAAATCTGAGTGGCTAATGAAGGCCGTGCAAAAAAAGAGACAGAGCGGTATACTTGTTGTAATAAGACTGTAGGAAAGAATGATGACTAGCCGCAAACGAGATTTGCTTATCGATACCGCGCAGCTCTTGTTTTACCAACAAGGCTTTCGTGCCACCGGTATCGACACCATTTTGGCCAGCTCTGGGGTGGCTAAAAAAACCCTGTACAATCACTTTAAGTCTAAGGAAGAGTTAATTGTTGCCTGTTTAAGGCGCCGCGATCAGCAATTACTGGCTTTACTTAAAGACAAGATTGAACAGTTTACTCCGCAGCAACAGTGTGAGCTTGAGTTTGCCCCCATTATGGCGTTTTTCGATGGCTTAGATGAATGGATTAATTCCAGCGCGTTTTTTGGCTGCATGTTTATTAATGCCTCTGCCGAATACCACTCACAAGACCATCCGGTACACCTTGCTTGTAACGAACATAAAGAGGCAGTACGGCAACTGATTCAACAACAGCTAAATGGTTTAGCCCTTAAAGATCCATTAAACCTAGCCAAACAGCTAGCAATGCTGGCCGATGGTGCCATTGTAGCAGCCCATACTTGTAACGATGCAACAGCTGCCAAACGCGCCAAACAAATGGCTTATATCTTATTGAAGCAATCCCTATAAAACCAAAGCCGAGCTATTGCTCGGCTTAGTTAGGCATAGAATTATGTTTAGCGCTTACAGAAACACACTAGGGATCTCGTTAGGGTAGCGCTGCTGCGCAGGTTGATTGTAATCAATATCAGTGACTCCCAATAGATGCAGCACTTGATATAGCGTTTTAGCTACATGACCAAAAGCTATGCCGGCATGGTGAGGATAACGTTTCTCAATCAATACATGACGGTAGAAACGTTGCATTTCAGGAATAGCAAACGCCGCAATCGCACCAAATGACTGAGGGTCAATATCCAAAATATCGCCCTGAGCCACGTAGGCTCGCAATTGAGTATCGGCGGTAGACTGTAAGCGGAATAGTGTAACTTGGCCGGGTTTAATTTGCCCCTCTAAGGTGCCACGAGTAATGTTTGGCTCTTGGCCCGCTTCCATCAAGCTATGCATGATCTTTTGGAAACGCAGCTGCGAATTCTTCATGCAGCTTGGCGCGGTATTACCACAGTGAAAGCCCATGAATAAGTCTTTCGCCGTATAGTCGCCCAATACGCTGGCATTAGCCGCCACCATGTCTTGAGGCACGGTATTGTTGATATCCAGCAGCGTTGCCGGATGATTAGTAGCACAACTAATCATGTATTCTGATAGCGCCCCGTAAATATCCACCTCACAAGCCACCGGAATGCCACGCTGCGCCAAGCGCGCATTCACGTAACATGGTACAAAACCAAAGAACTTCTCAAATGAAGGCCAGCACTTATTGGCAAATACCGCAAACTTAGAAGCGCCTAAATTGGCCGCGTGAAAATCTAATAGGGCTGCTTCATATTGGGCCAACTTAGGTAATAAATCGGGATAAGGATTGTTAACCCCTAGCTCGGCTTGCATCTCTGCAACAATTTTAGGAATGTCAGCATGCCCTTCAGCGGCTTGGTAAAGGTCGAACAAATCCAGTTCGCTGTTTTCCATGATTTCAACACCAAGGTCAAACAAGGCCTTGATGGGAGCGTTACAAGCAACGAAATCTTGAGGACGAGGTCCAAAGGAGAAAATTTTAAGCCCTTGTAAACCCAAAATAGTGCGAGCCACTGGCACAAAATCAGCAATCATTGCGGCCACTTCAGGGGCAGTACCAACCGGATACTCAGGAATATGCACCGCTAGGTTACGTAAACCGGCGCTGTAAGACGCGTTCAATACGCCACAATAAGCATCACCACGCGCGTCTTTTAAGCCTGCGGTGGCCTCTTCGGCCGCGGCGGCAAACATGCATGGCCCAGAAAAACGCTGCGCCATTAAACTCAGCGGACCTTCAGGCCCGAAGTTACCTAAGTAGATAACCAAGGCGTTAATACCCGCCTGCTCAGCTTCGGCTAGGGCTTTAACTACATCATTTTCATTTTCAATAATGGTGTTTAATTGAACCAGCTCAACGTCCTGCTCAATGCAGGCTCCAGCTACCGCCTGACGACGTTGCTCAGATAATGAAATAGGAAAACAGTCACGGCTCACCGCAACAATACCTAATTTTACTTGTGGGATATTAATCATCACTCGCTCCACGGGTGTAGGGTCTTTTGACCTTGTTATTAGTCTCCCTACTGTGCGTGATAAGTGAGTCATAAATGAATTGATACTGATCAACAAAGCCCAAGCTTGTTAATTTGCGAAAAGCAGAAGTAAAAAAACGTTAGCAGGAAAAGCGATTTACAACATCCCACAAATAAATTTATGAATGGGAACAGCAGTCACTACAACGAGGAGATAAGCCGATTAATCGAGCGTAGTACCGCACGCCAGTCACCTTCGCTCAAGCAATAGCAAACCTCAATTCACAGGGCTTAATTGGTAGAGATTGCCGCTATCGGTAGTAAAATACAGCAAACCTTGCGGGCCAACACTTAAGGCCCGGATCCGCTGGTTCAGCTCACTTAGTAAACGTTCCTCTGCGATAGCATTTCCCTGTTCATCCAGCACAATACGATTAAGGTGCTGCAACTTTAAGGCGCCAGTGAATAAGTTACCCTGCCACTGGCTAAAAGCTTTAGCTTGATATAGCAGCAAAGAACCCGGCGCAATCGAAGGCACATACACTGTGCGGGGAGAATTAATTCCCTCCATGGTTTCTGCTTCACCTACCTTTAATGGCCCCCAATATTCCTTGCCATGGGAGGTGATAGGCCAGCCGTAGTTAGCACCGGCTTCAATTAAATTCAGTTCATCGCCGCCGCGCGGGCCATGTTCTATTGCCCACAAACGCTGCTTGAGTTCATCGTAGGCCAAACCTTGAGGATTGCGATGACCATAACTATAAATGGCGTCGGCAAATTGGCTATTGCCAACAAAAGGATTATCGCTAGGAATGCTGCCATCGAAATTTAAACGCACGATGCTCCCAGCATGATTAAGGGTATTTTGGCCATTCTCTCGCACCCCACGGTCACCAATTGAAAAATACAGATGCTGCTTATCAAAGGCGATACGACTGCCATAATGGCGATTAGTATCACTGGCCGAATCACTAACAAACAACTCTTGCCAAAACGCAATGCTCACTTTTCCTAGCTCATCTTGTAGTAACTGAGCCTTAGCTAAAGCGGTCACCCCTTGACCTTGCTGAGGTTTACTATAAGTAAAATAAAACCAGCCATCTGGCCCCTTCACCACGTCTAACAGGCCTCCTTGACCACGCGCCCAAACAGCGGGTAAACCAGTGATTTTTTGCCATGCAGGCTGCTGGGCAGATAGCTTATCGAGGCGAAGGCTCAACAACTCGCCGTGGCGTAAGCTAATTATTAAGGTGTGGCGGTTCAACCAAGCCATGCCCCAAGGTACACCGGGCAACTGTGCCAAGTGGCTCACTTGCAGCGTATAGTCTTGGCTGGTTACACGCTGCAATGCCAAAGCCGAGCGAGCCGCGAATACTGACATCACGGCCACGATTAAACCCACAATAATCCAGCGCGGTTTGTTTGCTACTTGCATCTTGTTTACTCCACCAGCTATCCCCTACACTTTAGCATTGCAGCCAAGCATCGTTGAAACCTTACAGCCTCACTCCATCCCTTAAGCAAAACAATGAACAGTTTAAAAAAACAAAATAAGTAACCGATTTGGTATATTCTAAGTATAAGAAATTTACCAAACAGCCAGTAATGGCTTATATATCACTGACACTTTCAACTACCACAGACTGGAATTTATCATGAAAAAAACGCTCTCAGCGCTTATCCTCACATCTTGCTTTTCACTGCCAGCCTTAGCCGAAACCCCTGTAATGTTTTCAAGCATTGATGGCTTCAATGCTCCCAACGCGAATGCAGTTAGTGGTGTGCGTCTATCGGTATTACACGGCAAAGTTGATGAAGTGAAAGGCGTCGACTTTTCGGTTTTAGGTATGTCTGAAACCAAACGCAGCACCGGCATTAACTTTGGCTTATTCTGGGGCGGTGCTAAAGTCACCGAAGAAATGAAAGGTGCGTCTTTAGGTTTATTTAACTGGAATACCGGCTTAACTACCGGGGTAAACCTTGGCGCGGTCAACTTCACCAATAACGTTAACGGCTTAAACTGGAGTGCGGTAAACTTTTCGCAGGGCTATACCAAGGCCGATGTAGGTTTGGCCAGTATTTCTAACAAATCTAACGTTCAAGTAGGTTTGTTCAATATGACTAAGCAAATCGACGGCATACAAATTGGTATCATCAATTGTGCCGATAACGGCTTCTTTAAATGTTTCCCAATATTTAACTTCGCCAAATAAGCTATAGCCAACATACAAGGGAAAGCTAGCCTTTCCCTTATTTCAATAACAAACACCGACTCATTTAATTCCATCCCCCTCATGGCACTCGCACCTATCGATGCGAATAATCTCTCTACAGGCGATTATTGTCACGCGGATTAACCGTTCGTCCCTTGTCTATCAGTTTAAACCTATACTGCCGGCATGGCCTACTCGAGGCATACCGAACCATGAGCTACATTTAAGACCGTGTCCTTACCCGCTTAACCACTACTATGCCTTTATTTGGTAGAAGACCCATAACTAAATAAGCAGAATTAGCTCACAACAAACTTGAAAAAACTCTCCAACAAATAGCGACATTCTATACTTGAATCAACCAACTGAAGGGTTTCGCTTAAATGATACGACTTCGAAGACTTTGCTGGACATTACTTTTATTAAGTAACGCAGCCTTAGGAGCTCAAACACTAAAAGTCGCCTTAATCGACCATGACCTCGATGCCGGGGAAGAAGCCAGTATAAAAAGCTTAAAGCTTGCTGCTAACAACTTAAACATCTCCCTTCAGCTGCTTCCGCTACCGGAAATTAGAGCCGAGCACCTAATGGAGTACGACGAACTCGATGGTGAAGCTTTTGCTTATGAAATCCCCGGCCGTCAAACGAAAAACATGTTTAAAATCGATGTTCCAATAGAAAGTTCAGCCTTATGGATATGGGTACACCAAAGCCAAAGCTGTATTGAAGAGCCAAGCGAGTTAGCTCACTTCAAGCCGGTTGGCATTACTGGCATCCCTTATTTTGAGATGTTTTATCAACTCTCAGAGCTGGGGTATGAAAAAGTATCCAACCCACATAAATTAGTCACCATGCTGCGGCTAGGCCGTGCTGACTATTTTGCTGCCACCAAACGTTCGATTAACAACCTGCTTGACGAGCTGGAGCAACAGCAAATAAAAAGTTGTTTTAAGCAGGCCTATACCACCATTACCAGCTACTTCTACCTCAACAATAAACATCAACATTTAGCTAAAGCCTTCACCCAAGAACTGAGTAAAGCCATCCTTATTTATCCTGATGACGATGCTAACAAAGACGATGTAGAGTAAGTCCAGCCGCCAAGCCGAACTTAACAATAACAACTAATAAAAGCACTAGAGCCTAGCTTCAAGTGCTGGTAGTGTAGGCAACTTAAGGATCACATGATTTATAGGAACCTAGGTTTTGAACCGCTCTTCTTTCCAACAGTTTCATTGGCATTCCCAGCAATTTGGCTGTGCCAGCAACGATATTGATTGTTTTTATCAGCAACTCCAACATCAGATGCAACGTTTAGCTATGGCTAAGCAAACACTGGGAGAAATCGCTGCTTACCCCTTAGATTTATACCAATCTGCCGAGCCTCAAGCCGACAAAGCCAATATCTTAATTAGCGCCGGTTTTCATGGAGAAGAAGCCGCTGGCCCCTGGGGAATGTTGAAGTTTTTAAGCCAACTAGAAAACGACATATTCTCGCAAATCAACCTCAGTGTACTGCCTTTAGTTAACCCCACCGGATTTAAAGCAGGCCATCGTTTTAATCAGTTTGGTGAAAATCCCAATCGAGGTTTTGCGGTTGAAGACGGCCAAGCCGTAGTGTCTGAAGAGAGCTCTGTAGAAGGAAAACTGTTAATAGCCCATCAAGACTTACTAAAAACGCTGAGTCGAGATGGTATTTTGACCTGCCATGAAGATGTATTGCAGCACAGCTGTTATGTTTACTCCTTTGAACCTGGACAAGCAGCAGGAGCCTTTAGCACGGGGCTAAGGGATAGCCTAGCCCACTACTTTACACTTGCCGCCGACAGCACTATCGACGGTTGGAATTTGGATAAAGGCTTGATCCATAACCACTACGATAGTTCATTTGAGTCGTGCTTAGTACAGTTAGGCGCTAAACGGGGCGCTTGCAGTGAAACCCCAGCACTAGAAGACTTCGATCAACGCATCAACGCCAATTGTGCGGTGATGCAGCAATTCTTAAACTTCAGCCTCAAGCAGAGTTAATACTCACTTAAGCCTTGGTGGAATTGAGCTAAGCCTGCGATTCCACCTTGTCTTGCAGATCTAAGTGCATCTCTATCACCCCATCCTCTAACTCAAATTTTACTCTAAAGCCAAGGTGTTTGGCCAAGCCCGCCATGCCGCGGTTTTGTATCATGGTCATACCCGTTAGGCTCTGAGTGCCCATGGCTTGATAATAACGAATTAACTTCTGTAGCAGATGTTTACCCAAGCCTAGCCCTTGTAAATCGCTCCTTACCGCCATGGCAAATTCGGCTTCAATATTGTCAGGGTCAATGGTGGCCCGCACCACACCCAAAATAGCGCGGTCATCCTCAGCCTTTTCATCAACGGCAATAAAAGCCATTTCTCGGGCATAGTCGATTTGCGTGAGTAAGGCCATTTCCTCATGGGTCATTTGGCCGCGTGCGCCAAAATAACGTTTATAGCGATCTTCCTCACTTAACGAAGAGTCAAAGGCCAAATGGTTGGGTTCATCCTCGGGAAGGATCGGTCTGAGTAATACTCGTGAGCCGTTTTTTATCTCACAATATTCTTCTAACTCCCTAGGGTAAGGGCGAATAGCCAGACGTTGCCCTAACTTGTCATCACTGTCTTGCAGCCGCATATTCACGTCTAACAAAATGATGTTATCTCCCGCCGCCAATACCGGATTAAGATCTAAACGTGCAATTTCTGGACAATCGATGATCAAACTCGATAAGCGGGTCAGCATTTTACACAGGGCGTCCATTTTTAAGCCGTTGGGCAGCCGCCGGTCTCTGATTTTTTCCGCTTTCAGCGCCGAAATCACTAAATAACGCGCTAGGCTCATGTTCAGCGGCGGCAGCGCCACCGCAGCATCCTGAGTCTCATCCCACTCTGAACCGCCCTCGCCTAAGAAAATCGCTGGGCCAAACACCGGGTCACTAATCACCGCCACCCGCAATTCCTGCGCGCCAGCAGTTAAGGCCATGCGTTGCAATATCATGCCCTCTACTCTGGCTTGAGGATAGGCCTGCTTCACCCTTTCTAGCATAGACTCCGCAGCAATTTCTAACTGATGGGCATTATTAATATTCAAACTGACGCCATGTACATCAGACTTATGCAAAATATCAGGAGACTGTATTTTTAGCGCCACCGGATAACCAATCTCTTCAGCGCATGCCAGCGCTTCACTCACATTGCGCACAAACCAAGTTTCAATGGTATTTAAACCGTAAGCTTGCAATAAGGGTTTAGCGTCATGAGTTTCTAGTACCCACACATCCTTGGCGATGGCTTGTTGCAAAATTTGCCTAGCCGCTTGGTCAACCATGGTTTTGTCGGTACTGCTGGGCGTCTCTGAGAGTAACTTCTGGTTACGGCGAAACTCTACCATATGCATGAACGCTCCTACCGCCCCCTCTGGGGTTCGATAAGTGGGGATCCCCGCCTTACTAAAAGCCAAACGCCCGGGATAGGCGGCTCGTTCACCCATCCAATTGGTTAAGATATTTAATCGACGGGCGCGACTATCTTGTTTAATCACATTGATCAGCGCTTGAGCGGTTTCTTCAGCGCCAGCTAGGGCCGAGGGGGCATGCATTAACAGTAAAGCATCGGCTTCACCACTGCCCGCCACAATATCTAAGGCCTGAGCATACCGGGCGGGATCGGCATCACCTACAATATCTAAAGGGTTTTGCCCAGACCAGGCGCTGGGCAGTACTTGAGACAACTTGTTTAGGGTTTGCTCTGAAAACTCAGCCAGCTTGCCGCCTCTCTCTAATAAGGCATCCACCGCCAACACCGCAGGACCACCACCATTACTAATGATGGCTAAGCGCTCACCCTGCAAGGGATTGGCATAGGTAAGGGTTTCTACCGCTGCAAATAACTCGTGTAAGTCTTTAACCCTTAACATACCTGCGCGCTTAAAGGCCGCATCATAAACCGCATCGTTGCCCACTTGCCCACCGGTATGCAAAGCCGCCGCCTGCGCCCCCAGCCGACTTCGTCCAGACTTAATCACCAAAATAGCCTTGTTACGAGATGCTGCGCGGGCCGCCGACATGAAACGCTGCGGATCCTTAACCGAGTCGATATACAACATAATCACCTGGGTTTTGGCATCTCTAGCGAGATAATCGAGTAACTCGCCAAAATCAATATCTAGAGCATCACCTAAGGAGATAAAAGAGGAAAAACCGATACCCTTATTATTTGCCCAATCTAGAACCGTGGTGCACACCGCCGCCGACTGAGACACAAAAGCAATTTTTCCAGGCTGGCTATTAGCATGTGCAAAGGAGGCATTTAAACCGATATTGGGTAACATAATCCCCAAGCTATTAGGCCCCAAAATTCGCATGCCATAACGCTGCGCCAGCAACAGAATCTCACTGGCAATGTCTTGCGTTTTGCCTTCGGCTTTAATGTCTAAGCCACCAGCGGTAATCACCGCAGCCTTGCAGCCAAATTGACCGAGCTTCTCAACAACCTCTGGTAAGCGTGCCGCGTTAACACAAATAATGGCCAAGTCTGGTCGTTGAGGTAACTCTTCTATACTGGCATAGGCCAGCACCCCCAATACCGCTTTGTATTTAGGCGTAACTGGCATGACTGGACCATTGAAGCCGGCACTCATCAAGTTTTTCATTACCACATTACCCGAGCGCAAGGCACGGTTCGATGCCCCGATAACCGCGATAGACTTCGGCGAAAATAGCTCATGCAGTTTACGTTGACTCATTCCATTTTTCTCATGTTTAGCAAGCGCAGCAATGTTATCCAGTGTAACGTGTATCTCCGCAAAGTGAGAGCCGAGGGCTCACAATATCCGGTCTGTACTACCAAGGTCGTAACGGCTTAAGCTTGGCTGCGAACATCAGCCAACTATAAGCAGCTAGCCAAAGCGCAACAGCATTACTACATATTACTCAAACTTACCCATTTTCTTTTAACTTACGCCAGTTTTTCATACAAACAACTGGACAAAATATACCTTTATCATTCATATCTAGATAAAACCCTGCCAAATAAAGGAATAAAACATGGCCCTAAGGTCCATTCGAGCAATTGATTACATGACCAAAAATCCCGTCACTGTAAAACCGTCAACCTCGCTGTTTGAAGCCATAGATATTATGCTGGCAGCTAAGGTATCGGGTGCCACCGTATTAAACGATAACAAAGAAGTGGTGGGTGTTATTTCAGAGATAGACTGCTTACAAGCCATCCTTAAGGGTACCTACCATGGGGAAATCGGCGGCACGGTAAAAGAATTTATGACCGAAGAAGTGGATAGTGTGGGCACCGACATGGACATCCTAGCCGTGGCCGAGTTACTGATAAAACAAAAACGCCGCAGAATGCCAGTGGTTGAGAACGGCAAATTCATCGGCCAGTACAGTATTCGAAGTATTTTGAATGCGGTTAAAGAATTCAACCTAAAATAAGCAGTAAAAAAGGGCTGTATTCACAGCCCTAAAGACCCAAATACCATCTAAATTAAACTTGTGATACCACCATCTGCTCTTGTAAACCCTCTATCTCAGCAATGATACTGGCGGTGTTTTCGTTATCGGGCACCATTAAATCAAATTCGGCGGTAAATACATTTTCTCCGGCATCAGGAACACTGACTCGGTGACACTCCAATTTGTTTACATTCACTCCATGTCCCACTAATAAGCGGGTAATATCGTTAATCAATCCGGGACGGTCTTCGGCATCAATGGAGAGGCGTATAGGCTCGGCTTCCAACAAATGAGCGGGTTTACACTGATGAATGGTCACTTGCAGCTCACCTAAGGCTAACAAGCGCTCTTGTAAAGCTTGGCTATTCTTTTGTGGAACTTGCACTTTAAAAATACAGGCGACATAGCCGTCTAAATTGACCACTCGACTGCTTAACCATTTGCCTTGATGGGAATGAGTAAGGTCAGCCAAATGATTTAATGTACCAGGCTTGTCCTCTCCAACGGCAGTAACTAAAAACAAAGCACTCATACATCTACCCCTTTTTTATAAAACCTAATTTAAGTCTATACCATATAAGGGCTAAGGGTGTGATAAGACTCTGAGTTTGAAGGAATCTTCAGCAAAACCCAATTAAAAAAATATATATGAACAAAATACCTTAGTTTTTAGTGACTTTTCGATATAAATAAAACAAAAAAGCCAGCTTTCGCTGGCTTTATTTAACGGCTATTGTTGACTATAAACCCCAACATTTTTAAAGCCTGCATCCTGCAAATATAAGGCTTGTAATTTACTCATCACGCCGCGGTCACAATACAGTAAATAATGCTTGCTCTGGTCTAAGTCGCCAAATTGAGTCGCCAATTTAAAAAACGGGATATACTGAACGGCCACGCCTTCTAATTCAAAGGGCTTACGTTCTTGCTCCTCTATCGAGCGAATATCCAATACCACCGCTTCTTTATCCTGAGCGATTTCATCGCTGTGTACTTCAATGACTTGCTGGTCGGCTTCTTTAGCTACATCACGAATATCGGAAATTCGGCACTCTTCAACCACCTGCTGCAAAATGGCGAAATCAAACTTCTCTTCTTCTGCTAAAAGCTTAGATTCAACCGCCTTAACCGTCGGTTTGTTAGAAATCACCCCACAATATTCAGGCATGGTCTCGGCAAAATCATTGGTGCCAATTTTCTTTGCGGTATCAATAATATCTTGTTTATCGGTAGCAATCAGTGGGCGTAAAATCAAGGTCTCTGAAACCTTATCAATCATGCCCAAATTAACCAGAGTCTGGCTAGATACTTGACCGACAGCTTCGCCTGTAACCAGCGCGGGGATATCCAAGCGCTGGGCAATTTTAGAGGCAGCACGCACCATCATCCGCTTCAACACCACGCCCATTTGGCCATTATCGACTTTCTCTAAAATCTCATTTACCACAGGGTCAAAGTCCACTGCCACAAACTTAACCCGATGTGATGAGCCAAAGCGTTTCCACAGATGATGTGCCACCTGCTTAACCCCCAGCTCATGCGCTCGGCCGCCCAGGTTAAAGAAGCAATAATGCACCTTGGCACCACGCTTAATCAGCTGATAACTCGATACCCCAGAATCAAAGCCACCTGAGAGTAAAGAGAGCACGCTTTCTTGAGTAGCAATTGGGAAGCCACCTAAGCCGGGATGCTTGGCTTGAACCAAATAAACCACATCATCAGCCACTTCTATATTCACCGTGACATCAGGATTTTTCAGGCGCACGCCATTGCTTTCACAATGTTGATTTAGACCGCCTCCAACATAACGCTCCACTTCAATCGACGAAAACTCTTGCTGACCGCTGCGCTTTACGCGAACACAAAAGGTTTTGCCTTTTAAGCGATCTTTCCAAACCTGGTAAGTCAGCTCATAAATGTGGTGTAAGTCGGTATAGTGATGCTGGCTAACTTCAAGGAAGTGAACAATGCCCGGCGTAGACGACAGTGCCTGAATCAAGGCCTGACGATTCTCTTCGCTGTCATTACGTGAAGTCACCACCATTCTGTCCCAATCTAAGCGCACCCGAATAGTGTCATCAAAGGCACTGATAACATTACGAATATTGCTTTGAAGAATCTTGCTAAAGCGCTTACGCACCGGCTTACTCTTCATGGCAATTTCTGGGAATAACTTAACGATGAACTTCATAACTCTGGGCCTTGATAAATTTGGGCGCGAATTATAACGCGACTTCAGTCAACGAGCCAATCTTGTTATTAATTGAAGCGGATAAACGACCTAGCCAACACCTCGGTGATACTGAGGTGTTGGCTAGGAGGGAGGGTTATTGCTCTTCAGAGACGGATATTTCACCCGACTGGCTGGCCTTACCTTGCATTATGCCGATCTCAACACGGCGATTACGGCGGCGATTATCCAAAGTATTATTCGGCACTAAAGGATGAGTATCAGCCAAGCCACTCACTACTAAGCGTTCCTCAGCAAAGCCATCGACTTTAATCAACTCATGGGCCACCGACACCGCACGCTGACTGGAGAGATCCCAGTTTGAGCGATACAGCTCTGATTCAGCTTGTTGATTATCGGTATGTCCCGAGACTGTCACAATGCCGGGTATGTCTTTAATCACTTCGCCCACCCGGCGGATCACCGGTCTAAATTTCGGTTGCAAAAAAGCCGAACCTGAAGGGAAAGCCCCTTTTTCGCGAACTCGAATAATGATTTGCTGGCCTAAAGACTCGACCTCGATGGCGCCATCTTCAATTTGGTCGCGCAACTGCTGGGCAATCCGTTTAGCGGTTTGGTTTTGCTCGGCCTGAGTTTGTGATTGACTCTGGGAAGACTGAGCCTGAGTCGCCGACGAGCGCCCCCCCGTTTGCTGACCAGCCGCTTTTTGTTGGCCACCCGCGTCGGCCTCTTCACCATCATGAAATTCCAGTTTAGCCTGAGTCATATCGATGGTTTGCTGCATGATGGTTTCAATTGGTGTGGGTTCAGGGCGACCCGGGCGAAATTCTTGAGCGATAACCGAGGTGCCTTTGGGAATATCTTTAACTTCAAGTAAGTTCTGCACCCCAAAGGCATACTTCATTGAGCCGGCAATTTGCTTAAATTTAAGCACGTCCATCTCAGAGAAGGCCAACAGCAATACGAAGAAGCACATCAACAAAGACATCAAATCGGCAAAGGTGCCCATCCAAGCGGGCAATCCTTCCGGGGGACATTTGCAAGGTTCTTCCATTATTGCCTCATCTAGTCGTCAGTGGTGCCCAAAGAGCGTTTGCCCTCTGGAAGATAGTTTTTCAGCACCCCTTCAATTACCCGCGGGTTTTGACCATCTTGGATCCCCAGCACCGCATCCAAAATCAAGCTTCGATTAAGCTTTTCTTCTCCAGAGCGCAGCATTAGTTTCTCACTAATGGGGATCGCCACCATGTTAGCCAAAATGGCACCATACAAGGTAGTTAACAAGGCCACCGCCATCGCAGGACCAATCGATTTAGGGTCGTCCATGTTAGACAGCATAGCCACCAAACCAATCAAGGTACCAATCATCCCCATCGCTGGGCCTACATCCCCCAAGGCTTTGAAGATACCGGCCCCCATTTCATGGCGCTCAGAGGTTAACAGGATGTCTTTTTCCATGGTGGAACGCACCACATCGGCGTCATGCCCATCTACTAGCATGTCGATGCCCTTCTGCATAAAGGGATTGCTAATTTCGGCTTCTTCTAAGGCTAAGAATCCGCCTTTACGCGCAGCGTCGGCCATTTCTACCGAACGCTCAATCAAGTCTTCAGGTTTATCAACCTTAAACATAAAGGCTTTGGCGGCGATTTTAACCGCGCCTAGAAATTGCCCTAGGTTGTATTTCATCAATACAACAAACAAGGAGCCACAAAAGACAATTAGTACCGAAGGAATATCGACAAAGATGCCTATCCCTCCCCCCATCACCATCGCCATTACTACGAATGCGAAGGCGCCGATAATCCCAATCAGCGTTGCTAAATCCACTGTGTTTTCCTTTTAACCTGTAGCCTAGAGATTTTTATTTTACTAATACTAGCCTACTCCAAAAACAGAATCGAAGATAATTTTGTGTTCTCATTTCAAGGTCTTGAAAGCTCAAGCACTATTATATTTATCGGCCAAAATGAAAATACTTGAGTTGCAAGTTTGACCTCCCACAGAGCCTAGGGTAAGTTTGCGCCAGCACTAGCTTGAGAGGGATTGACCATGGCCGTCAAAAAACCAGAAAACATGAAATTTGAAGAGACGCTCAATGAACTAGAAGATATTGTTCAGCAATTAGAGCAAGGCGAGTTAAGTTTAGAAGAATCTCTTAAACAATTTGAACGCGGCATCAGCTTAGCCAATGCAGGCCAAAGTAAATTGCAACAAGCCCAACAACAAGTGGATGTTCTTCGTCACCAAGCCAGTGGCGATACCCTAGAACCCTTAATTCAGGAGCCATCTGAGTGAATCAACAGCTAGCCAGCTGCATTGCTGACTACCAAAGCCGAATCAATCATCACCTTGAGCAAGTTCTGGCGGCACAAGGAGCAACCGAGCCTCAGCTGTTAGCCGCAATGCGCCATGGTTTACTGCTGGGTGGTAAGCGGATCCGCCCCTTATTGGTCTATTTGGTGGGGCAGCTCAATGACGCCGACAATCAAGCCCTAGATGCCGCTGCAGCAGCAGTGGAATGCATTCACGCCTATTCATTGATTCATGATGATTTACCCGCCATGGACGACGACGACCTGCGCCGCGGCCAGCCCACCTGTCACAAGGCCTTTGATGAAGCCACCGCAATACTTGCGGGTGATGCCTTACAAAGCTTGGCCTTTAGTCTGATTGCCGATGCGCCGGTAAGTGACCAACAAAAAGTGATGATGTTGAGGGTACTCAGCCAAGCTGCCGGTTATCAGGGCATGTGTGGTGGCCAAGCCATAGACATCGTATCAACCAATCAAAAAATATCGCTGCAGCAACTCGAACAGCTGCATCAGCATAAAACCGGCGCATTGATAAAAGCCGCCATTATGTTAGGTGCGATTTGTGGCAACATTGCCCAATCAGAGCAGCAAGCTTTAAGCGCCTACGCCGATGCTCTAGGCCTAGCCTTTCAGGTGAGAGACGATATTTTAGACATTATTAGTGATACTGATACTTTAGGAAAACCGCAGGGCTCTGATCAAGCCTTAAACAAAAGCACCTACCCAAGTTTATTGGGATTACAGGGCGCCATCGACAAAGCGGAAAGCTTAGGTAAAGAAGCGCTTCAAGCATTAGAGCGTTTGCCTTACAATAGCCAAATGCTAGCTTTGCTAGCCGATTACGTCGTGCATCGAAACAACTAGTCGTCAACAATAAAAATAATGATAAGCATTTTATATGACACTGAATATTAAAAATTACCCTACTCTCGCGCGAGCAAACTTGCCCGCCGACTTACGCCAATTAGAGGCGCAGCAACTACCTCAATTATGCGATGAGCTTCGTCAATATTTATTGAACAGTGTCAGTCAGTCCAGTGGTCACCTTGCCTCTGGTTTAGGCGCGGTGGAACTCACCGTTGCCTTACATTATGTTTACAATACCCCTTTGACAAATTGGTGTGGGATGTTGGCCACCAAGCCTACCCGCACAAGATCCTCACCGGTCGACGTGAACAAATGCCCACCATTCGCCAATTCAAAGGTTTACATCCCTTCCCTTGGCGAGAAGAGAGCGAATACGATGTACTTAGTGTTGGTCACTCTAGCACCTCTATTGGGGCCGCCTTGGGTATGGCTATCGCTGCCGAGAAAGAGCAACAAGGCCGTAAAGTAGTGGCGGTGATCGGCGACGGCGCGATGACTGCCGGTATGGCTTTTGAAGCGCTTAACCATGCTGGCGCAATTCACAACGATATGCTGGTGATTCTTAACGATAACGAAATGTCGATTTCTGAGAATGTTGGCGCACTGAATAACTCTTTAGCCAATATACTCTCGGGCTCACTGTATTCCTCGTTGCGCGAAGGCGGTAAGAAAGTACTAAGTGGCATGCCTCCGATTAAAGAGCTGGCTCGGCGCGCCGAAGAGCACCTGAAAGGCATGGTGGTACCAGGAACCTTATTTGAGGAGTTTGGTTTTAACTACATTGGCCCGATTGATGGCCACGATGTAAAAGGCTTAGTTCGCACCCTAAGTAACATGCGTGACTTAAAAGGCCCACAAATTCTGCATGTAATGACCAAAAAGGGCAAAGGCTACCTTCCAGCCGAGCAAGACCCGATTGGTTATCATGGTGTTCCTAAGTTTGATCCCAGCCAAAATAACTTACCTAAAAGTAGCGGCAGCGCCCCCACCTTTTCCAAGGTATTTGGCGACTGGCTATGCGACATGGCCGCTTTAGACCCCAAATTAATGGGAATTACTCCAGCCATGCGCGAAGGCTCTGGCATGGTTCGTTTTTCTAAAGAGTTCCCTGAGCAATATTTTGATGTAGCCATTGCCGAGCAACACGCGGTCACCTTCGCTGCTGGCTTAGCCATCTCGGGTTATCATCCAGTGGTGGCCATCTATAGCACCTTTTTACAACGTGCCTACGATCAAGTCATTCATGATGTTGCCATTCAAAATTTACCAGTACTGTTTGCCATAGACCGTGCTGGCATTGTTGGCGCCGATGGCCCGACCCACCAAGGGGCTTTTGACTTAAGCTACCTACGCGCGATACCTAATTTGGTGATTATGGCGCCCGCTAACGAAAATGAATGTCGGCAAATGCTCTATACCGGCCATCTACACCAAGGCCCTGCTGCAGTGCGTTACCCGCGTGGTGGAGCCGACAATACACCTATAGAAGCCCAGATGAGCGCGCTAGAAATAGGTAAGGCAAGAGTACTTCGAGAAGGCGCTAAAATTGCAATACTGAACTTTGGCAGCTTACTTTGCCAGTGCCAATCAGTCGCTGAACAACTCAACGCTAGCTTAGTGGATATGCGCTTTATTAAGCCTCTCGATGAGGACTGCATCAAAGCCTTGGCGAACAGCCATGAGCTGCTAGTGACACTGGAAGAAAATGCCATTCAAGGCGGTGCTGGCTCGGCTGTGAATGAATTTTTATTTGCCGAACAGCTAAACCAAGTCAAAGTACTTAACATTGGCCTTCCTGACGACTTTATCGAACAAGGTAGCCAACAAGAAATTTACCACTTGCTTGGCCTAGACAGCGCCGGTATCAAACAAAAAATCGAGCAGTTTATCGCCCGCTAGTTAGTCGAGGATCTGTAGGTGCTCGAACAAAGGAAACAGGCTGTTGCGATTTAAGCTATTAATATCAAGACGCCGATTAGTAGCCCAAATCTTACGTTGCCAGTAAAGCGGAACAAATGCCGCTTGCTGGTACATCACCTTCTCTAGTTCACGAATAATTACCGCCCTTTGCTCACCATCTAGCTCCTGCTCGGCGGCTAGAATCAATTCAGAAACCTCTTCATTTTGATATACCCGACAGCGTGTGGCCTGCTTCGGCTCATCCAGCTCATCGTTTAAGTACATAGCGCGCGCAATAGACAGTACATTGCCAGCATCCTTTTGCCGCCGAGTCAGTACTAAATCGCTTAAACACTGACTCACGTTAGCCTGGTAGTCGGCTTCATCCAGCCAACTAGGAACTAAGCGAATATTCACTCGATCCAACATCGACACTAACTGAGAGACCACTTTGGATTGCTCATCAAACAAGGAATTTGGGATCGCCATGCTTAAACTAAAGCCCTCTGCGTAGCCAGCTTGTTGCAATAGCTGATGCGCCAACAATAAGTTATAACGAGGCAATAACTCTTCGTTGTAACCAGCTTGCCCAGGAATACTGAGCTGAGTTGATGCCATGGCGTAAGGACCAAGCCCCTCGGCTAAACGGGCATTATCTATCGCTAAATTAATAGCCTGACGGACTCGACGCTTGGCTAAAGCCGGATGGTGCTGATTCAACTCAATGGCTAACCACTTCAAACCGCGGGTCTGAATCACCGATAGTTGTTTATCTTTATTCAGCAAGTCAACATAGCTATCGGGCACATGATCGATGATATCTACATCACGAGAAAACAGGCTAGCCATGCGCATTTCTACCTGCTTGATCGGCACCACCTTTATACTACTAACATTGCCCTCGCGCTTACGCCAATAATCTGGATTAACACTAAACTCGGTCACAATACCCGGAACGTAACGGCTCAATTTGTAAGCCCCCGTTCCCGATATTTGAACAACATGAGATCCATTTTCAGCTTGTTGTTGCGCTAAATAGAACTGTTTATCCACCGGAAAAACAAGACTAAGGCGTTGAATAAGTTGAGAGAACGGGCGAAAAGTTTGCACTTCGAACTGCAAGCGATTGATCGCTCGTAGGCTCTTAATTGGGGCAAACAAAGTATGTAAGTTAGCTTGTTGATTAATTTGCTGGAAGGTCCACTCGACATCTTCAGCGCTCAACAAATTACCAGAATGAAACTTTACGCCATCGCGCAGCTCAAATTGAACTTGGGTGGGCGAAATGATTTTCCACTTAGTCACCAGACCCAGACCAATGCGCCCCTGCTGGTCACTTAAAAACAAAGGG
Organism: Agarivorans gilvus; assembly: GCF_001420915.1. NCBI lineage: Bacteria > Pseudomonadati > Pseudomonadota > Gammaproteobacteria > Alteromonadales > Alteromonadaceae > Agarivorans > Agarivorans gilvus. Next base: position 1,389,794 of record NZ_CP013021.1, read on the forward strand.
TCAAACAACAGATGGTTAACGAAATTTCGCGAAGTATCTAAATCATCCACGATCGGCTGAGGCTCGGTATGAAAAGCTGTTCCCCAGACCAACTCTTTAGCGTTAGCTTGGGCTACGCTTGCGCCAAACATAAATAATAATACCAGCCAAGTACCAAGCTGAGTCTTTGATTTTCTTGGCAATAGCAAGCTATTCACCCCATACGAACAGAATACCGCTACGTTACACCGAAAAAAGCGATAAAAAAAGCGGGAAAAACCCGCTTTTTTGGTCACGCTAAATAACTTAGGCAATTCGCCCTTCTTCTCGAGCGAAACAAGCCACTTGCGCGTTATCCTCTTTAACCAAGGCAGGTTGCGATTGATGACAACGTTCATTGGCAAAGCGACAGCGGGCGTGAAAAGCACAACCGGCAGGAGGATTAAGTGGTGAAGGTAATTCGCCCTCCAGCTTAATTTTCTCGCGACGATGTGCGGGATCTAGCCGCGGAGTACTCGATAACAGCGCCTGAGTATAAGGGTGCTTTGGATTACTAAACAATTCCTCACAAGAGGCGTATTCTACTGCCTTACCCAAATACATCACCATTACCTCATCGGCTATGTGTTCTACCACCGATAAATCGTGAGAAATGAAGATGTAACTTAAACCCATCTCTTGCTGCAAATCCATCATTAGATTGAGCACCTGAGCTTGCACCGATACATCCAACGCAGACACCGGTTCGTCAGCCACCACCACTTTCGGATCCAGCATCAAACCACGCGCAATTGCGATACGCTGGCGCTGACCACCAGAAAACATATGTGGATAGCGGTCATAGTGCTCTGGTCTTAAACCCACTTTGGCCAACATAGCCAAGGCTTTTTGCTTACGCTCAGCCTTCGTCATGTCACTGTTGATAACCAAAGGCTCTTCTAAAATCGTTCCCACTTTCTTCCGCGGGTTAAGCGAACCGTAAGGGTTTTGGAAGATAATTTGGATCTTTTGCCGCAACACCTTCGCGGCGTCTTTACCCAAACTTAAAATATCTTTGCCATCGAAACACAGTTCACCTGCGCTAGGTGTTTCAATCATGGTGAGCACACGGGCCAAAGTTGACTTACCACAACCCGACTCCCCCACCACCGCCAAGGTTTTGCCTTTCTCTAGGCTAAAGCTAACTCCATCCAAGGCCTTTACCGTTGCATCAGGTTTAAACATCCCGGCTTTAACTTGGTAATGCTTTTTCACCCCATTCACGGACAATACCGACTGTTGTTCGGTGCTTGCTTCGGCCTGCAGCGCGGCGGCTTTGATAATACTGTCACTCATGCGCTTGGTCTCCCGCTTTCATCTAGTGGAGTGAAACATCTTACTTGTCGCTTCCCTTCGCCTTGCAGAGGCGGTTGTTGTTGCTGACACCGCTCTGTTGCGTATGGGCAACGGGGGTTTAGCAAACATCCAACAGGACGGTCATAAGCCCCTGGAACCACCCCTGGCAGCGCATCTAAACGCTCTTTCCCGGCTGAAGACTCTGGCAGAGAACGCAGCAGAGCTTGGGTATAAGGGTGTTTCGGTTTAGAGAAAATCTCTTCGGCCGGTCCTGTTTCAACCACCTGTCCGGCATACATCACGATCACCCGATGCGCCGACTCGGCTACTAGCGCCAAATCATGGGTAATTAATACTAAACCCATATTTTTTTTCTTTTGCAGATCCAATAGCAAATCCACGATCTGCGCCTGAATAGTTACGTCCAAAGCGGTGGTCGGTTCATCAGCAATCAACAGTTTAGGGTCACAAGCAATAGCCATGGCAATCATCACCCGTTGGCTCATGCCACCAGACAACTGGTGAGGATAGCTCTTCAAGCGAGATTTAGGATCCGGAATGCCCACCTGTTCCAGCAGCTCAATCACCCGTTGACGACGCCACTTCTTATCACCGCTTTGGTGAATTTTTAGCGCTTCGCTAATTTGGTACTCAACGGTATAACAAGGGTTCAGACTCGACATCGGCTCTTGGAAAATCATCGCGATTTCAGCACCCGTAATGGCACGGCGTTTGTTTTCCGACATGGCCAATAAGTCTTGCCCTTCAAACTTGAGGGTTTCAGCCTTCACCTTTCCGGGGTATTCAATCAGGCCCATAATCGATAGCGAGCTAACACTCTTACCCGAACCCGATTCCCCAACAATACCAACAATTTCACCTTTCTCTACGCTATAGCCCACTTGGTCAACCGCACGAAATGGGTTATCGCCATCACCAAAGTCAACAGTAAGGTTATTTACTTCTAATAAAGACACAAGATTTCTCCTACTGTTTCAACTTGGGATCAAGCGCATCGCGCAAGCCATCGCCCATCAAGTTAAAGGCCAATACCGTTAACAAAATCACCAAACCGGGGAAGGTCACCACCCACCAGGCGCGTTGTACAAACTGCAAGGCGTCTGCCAGCATGCTGCCCCACTCCGGTTGTGGCGGCTGAGCACCTAGACCTAAGAAACCTAATGCGGCCATATCGAGAATGGCGTTAGAAAAGCCTAGGGTGGCTTGCACAATCAAAGGAGCAAGACAGTTAGGTAAAATAGTAATAAACATTAGACGCAGCGAGCCCGCCCCCGCCACGCGGGAGGAAATCACATAGTCTTTGTTTAGCTCGGCAATGGTCGAGGCCCGAGTTAAACGTACGTAGTGAGGCATCGATACAATGGCAATTGCCATTGCCGCATTAAAGATGCTTGGACCTAAGATAGCCACAATCGCAATCGCCAACAATAAGCTGGGCATCGCCAGCATAATGTCTACCGCGCGCATGATGATGGTTTCAACATAGCCGCGGAAGAAACCGGCAATCAAACCTAAAATTACCCCAATACCCAGCGATAGGGTTACCACTAAGCAGCCGATAAACAAGGAGAGTCGAGCACCGTGGATCAAACGTGACAAAATGTCACGACCCACATCATCAGTACCAAGCAAATAGCTAGTAGAGCCGCCCTCTACCCAAAACGGCGGTAGTAATAAGGCGTCACGGTACTGTTCGATAGGCGAATGCGGCGCAATCACGCTGGCGAACAAGGCCACCAAGATCATGGCGACAATAAATACTAAGCCAACCACGGCACCGGTATTTTTACTAAAATAGCTCCAAAACTCTTGCAGAGGAGTTTGAATTTGTGGCCCAGTCACTGGGCTAGAAGTTTGTTCAGACATAATACCTTTCCTTATTTGCCGTGACGGATCCGCGGATTAACCACGCCGTAAAGAATGTCGACAAGTAAGTTGACCACAATAATAATGGTAGCCACGATTAAAATGCCCCCTTGTACTACTGGATAATCTCGACGGCCAATGGATTCAATCAGCCATTTGCCAATCCCTGGCCAAGCGAAAATAGTTTCGGTAAGAATCGCTCCCGACAACAAAATACCCACTTGCAAGCCAATCACGGTGATCACCGGAATTAATGCATTGCGTAGCGCATGTACCACAATCACTCGCATTGGCGCCATGCCTTTAGAACGAGCGGTACGAATATAGTCTTCGCCTAACACTTCTAACATCGATGAACGGGTCATTCGCGCAATCACCGCCATCGGGATGGTGCCCAGTACAATGCTGGGCAAGACCAAGTGATGGAGGGCGGATAAAAACGCGCCTTCTTCACCGGATAACAAAGTATCAATCAACATAAAACCGGTGACTTCATCAATCCAATAAGTCACATCCAGTCGCCCGGAAACCGGGGTTATCCCCAGATTCACCGAGAATACCAGCATTAATAACAAGGCCCACCAGAATATGGGCATAGAATAGCCAGTGAGAGAAAATGTCATGACCGAGTGGTCAAATAAGGAGCCCCGTTTGACGGCGGCGATAATGCCACAGGGTAAGCCGACTAAAATGGCAAAAATGGCAGCACAAGTCGCGAGCTCAACGGTAGCGGGAAATAAAGTTAAGAATTCTTCGGTGACCGGTGTCTTGGTGATAAGTGAACGCCCAAGATCACCACTCGCAATGTTCTTCACATAATCAAAGTATTGAACCAACAAGGGTTGGTCTAAGCCCAATTCGGCACGCAAGGCAGCATGGCGTTCGGGGGACACCCCTCTTTCACCCGCCATCACTTCGATCGGGTCTCCGGGGATCAAACGAATCAAAGTAAAGGTTAAAAGAGTAATGCCTATGAAGGTGGGTATCACCAACATTAATTTTTTTATAATAAACTGGAACATAACTACAGCTCTGTGTCTGAAGGAAGGAAAGGGGCCGTTACCAGCCCCTAAGCATGTTTATTTTAACGACACGCCATAGAAGTAATGACCACCTAGAGGGTCAATTTTAAAGCCTTGAACTTCTTTACGAACTGGCTGGTAAGTAACAGAATGAGCAATAGTGATCCAAGGAGCTTGTTCCTTGAAGATCAACTGCGCTTCTTCATATAGCGGTGTACGATCAGCTTGATTAGAAATTTGTTTCGCTTTCATAATCACATCATTGAATGGCTTGTAACACCACATAGCACGGTTACCACCACCTACAGCGTCACAACTTAACAATACACTTAAGAAGTTATCTGGGTCACCATTATCTCCGGTCCAACCTAGTAATACGGTATCGTGCTCACCTTGTTTAGAACGCTTAAGGTATTCACCCCATTCGTAACTCACAATTTCCGCATCCACACCCACTTTCGCCCAATCGGCCTGAATGATTTCAGCCATACGACGCGCATTAGGGTTATACGGACGTTGAACAGGCATTGCCCAGATATTGGTTTTCAAATCGCTAACACCGGCTTCTTTCAGTAACGCTTTAGCTTTTACTGGATCGTAAGCGTAATCAACGGTGTCGTTATTGTAAGACCACATTGTTGGTGGAATGGGGTTCTTAGCGATTTTACCGCTACCTTGGAACACCGCATCGATAATTGCTTGCTTGTTAACCGCTAAGCTAAGCGCTTGACGCACTTTAACGTTATCAAAAGGTGCTTTTTGAGCATTAAACGCCAAGTAACCTACGTTTAAACCTTCTTGGCTCATTAGGTTGATCTCGGGGTCATCTTTCATTTGCTCTACGTCAGCCGGGTTTGGATAAGGCATAACGTGACACTCACCCGCTTTCAGCTTGGCATAACGGACTGACGCGTCAGGAGTGATTGAGAAAACTAAACGATCAATTTCAGGTGCACCACGCCAGTAATCTTTATTACCCACGTAACGAATAATTGAGTCTTTTTGATACTGCACTTTTTGGAAAGGGCCAGTACCTACAGGGTCAAGGTCCAACTTCTCAGGCGTACCCGCTTTAAGCATGGCATCAGCTTGTTCAGCAGAGAAGATAGAAGCAAAGTCCATCGCTAGGTTAGCAATGAAAGGCGCTTCAGGGCGGCTTAGTACAAATTTAACGGTGTAATCGTCAACCTTAACGATTTCTTTCACCAAATCGTTCATGCCCATGCCGCTATAGTACTCGTAAGAACCACCAGACACTTTGTGGTAAGGATGCTCAGGGTCATCCTGACGTTCGAAAGAAAATACCACGTCATCGGCGTTAAAGTCGCGAGTCGGTTTGAAGCCTTTTTTCTGGCTATGGAATTTTACACCCTTACGTAGGTGGAAAGTGTACTCTAGGCCATCTTCAGATACGTCCCAAGACTCCGCCAAGCCAGGAATAACGTTAGTGGTACCCACTTCAAACTCAACTAAGCGGTTAAACATATTTTTAGAAGAGGCATCAAACGTGGTACCCGCTGTGTACAAACTTGGATTAAAACCCTCTGGGCTGCCTTCTGAACAGAAGACAAATGTTTTAGCCTGTACACTGACGGCTACAGCGCTTGCTACGAGTGCTAAAGATAGCTTCGCTAATCCTTTTTTCATTATGATTCTCCGTGTGACATCTTGTCATATATGCAACCGGTATGGCCGCATTTCCGGTGTGTTTGCGAATAGACTAATAATTTTTATTCTTGATAAATCTAGTATCAGTTGTCTGATATGTCCTGTTAACAGTGACAAATATTGACAGTACGCGATTTAAGCAAGTCTGATCCGCTTTTTGCCCGTAATAAACTAGTATTTTTATCTGCCACTGTAAATAGCATCAACAGGATTTTATAAGCCAAAATAGACTTGGCGCAGTCGAAGTGATTAATGATTCGTTAGAAGATCATAATTATGCACATAGTAATAAGCATATACTTAATATTTATAAAAACAATCTACTAGATAACATCATACAAATATAAAAATGCAGATGGAATGCGTGACTAATTAAGGACGAGCAAAATTATTTGCATCGATATTGCCGCGAAAACGCCAGCTAATACGTCATCTATCATTATGCCGAAGCCACCGTGAACTTTTTTGTCCAAAACTTTTATCGGCCACGGCTTCACGATATCAAACAGCCTGAATAACAGAAAACCCAACAAAATATTAAGCGGCGAAACGGGCACCAGTAACATGGTGATCCAAAAACCTACAAACTCATCCCAAACAATCGCGCCATGATCATGCACGCCCATATCATCGCTGGCTTTTTGACAGCACCATACGCCAAATACAAAACTGACTACTAAGGCCAGCAAATAACCGCTAAGCGGTAACTGAGCCAACAATAAATATAAGGGGATAGCCGCCACAGTACCTGCGGTACCTGGAGCCTTGGGGCTTAAACCACTGCCTAAACCGAGGGCGCATAAATGCAAAGGATTACGCAAACTTAAACGGGCTAAAGCCTTATCCATAGTGCTGCTCTATAACGAAAACTAGTTAAAGTGATCCCAACCAGAGGGGTCGAATTGATAGGGTTTGCCTTGATACTGTAGCTTGATTTCTCCCTGGCCAGAAGCCAGCTGACCAATGCAGGTAAAAGGCACGCCACTATACGAAAGGGAAGTATTCACCGAGCCTTTATTTGACTCCGGTACAGTAAAGCAGAGTTCATAATCTTCTCCACCACAAAGCGCCAGTTGAAAGCTTTGATCTAAGCCTACCGCCTCGGTCATGGTTTCTGAAAGCGGTAGCTGCTCTAATTTTAGACTCGCGGAACAGCCACTTTGACGCAGAATATGCCTTAAATCATTGGCTAAGCCGTCTGAAATATCGATGGTTGCCGAAGCTATATCGCGTAAGCCATAACCCGCCAATACTCGGGGTTGAGGGAAATAGTGTTGTTTCAAACACAGCTCTAGCTGCTGAGGGGTTAAGCTCAGCTGTTGCTGTAAGTGAGCTAAGGCTAAACCCGAGTCACCTAAATTACCAGTAACGTAGATCCAATCGCCGGGTTTAGCTCCGTTGCGGCGTAGGGCCTTATCGCTAGGCACAACGCCATGAACCGTCACGGTAATGCTTAGCGGCCCTTTAGTAGTATCGCCACCAATCAGGCTAACATTAAAATATTCGGCTAAGTCGTAAAAGCCTTTACTAAATTGTGCCAACCAAGGTTCATTCACTTCGGGTAAGGTCAACGCTAAAGTAACCCAGCGTGGCTCTGCTCCCATCGCCGCCATATCGCTTAAATTGACCGCGAGAGCTTTATGCCCTAGGGCGCGAGGAGGGATATCAGGGAAGAAGTGAATGCCTTCAACCAGTGTATCGGTTGAAATAGCAATTTGACTATTTTCAGGTGCAGCAACCAGCGCAGCGTCATCACCCACGCCCAGTAAAACGTCTTGGCGTGGTGAGCTTTGCCGGAAGTACTTCTCAATAATGTCAAATTCACCCAAGGATGATTGAGAACGCATTATTTAAGACTTGAGCTGTTGCAGGCGAAGTACTTTATCTAGCACACCATTAACAAACTTATGACTATCTTCTGCGGCAAATGATTTAGCCAGCTCGATGGCTTCGTTAATCACCACTTTAGGTGGTACGTCACTTACCATTAATAGTTCATAGACACCAATCAACAAAATGGCGTGTTCAACAATGTCCAGTTCTTCTAGCTTACGTGACAATGAAGAGCTCATTGCCGCATCAAGTTTTTCGCTATTGCCAACTACACCAGTGAGCAAAGTAGAAAAGTACGGAACATCAGCTTTACTCATATCCTGTTCGCTTAAGAACTGATGTTCGATGTTAGCAACGCTGTCCTTGGTCACTTGCCATTGATAAATTGCTTGAGTAGCAAATTGCCTCGCTTTACGGCGTGCAGCTGGTTTCACAGAGAGATCCTCAAATTAAACTTCGATCTGACTAACTAAGTTAATCATTTCCAAAGCGCTTAGGGCGGCTTCGGTACCTTTATTACCCATTTTAGTGCCAGCGCGTTCAATCGCTTGCTCGATAGACTCAGTGGTTAATACGCCAAAGGTCACTGGAATATCGTATTCCAACATCACCTGCGCCAAACCTTTATGGCATTCATTAGCCACCAATTCGAAGTGATATGTACCACCACGAATTACCGTACCCAAAGCAATAATAGCATCGTATTTTTTACTAGCAGCAATACGCTTAACAGCTAAGGGAATTTCAACCGCACCAGGTACTCGAACTACCGTGATGTTGTCATCATTCACGCCACCTTGACGGGTTAAGGTATCAACGGCACCCGACAACAGGTTTTCGTTAATAAAGCTGTTAAAACGTGCTATCACAATGGCGACTTTCGCATTTGGCGCCGCTAAATTTGCTTCGATTACTTTCATACTTGATTCTGCCTTTTCTTTGAGTCCATCAAAAAAATCGCGCCATTCTAGCACAACTAATTCAATTGACCCTTATTAAAATTATTAAACGCCTAGGCTTATTCTTGGTCGATATATTCAATCACTTCTAAACCAAAACCGGAAAGCGCATGATAGCGTTTTGGTGAGCTCAGCAGACGCATTTTACTTACGCCTAAATCAGCCAAGATTTGCGAGCCCACCCCCACGGTGCGCGAGGCAACTTGCTGCTGTTTTTTATTGGGTGTTTGACCGCGGTCTTCCAAAGCAAAAGCTTTCACCTGCTCAAGCAGATTATCGGCATCATCATCGGTGCTTAATAACACCATCACACCATTTTCCTGTGCAATTTTTTCCAAGGCCTTATCAATCGGCCAGCTCATTCGCCCGGCTCGATCGCTGCCTAGTAAGTCACTGAATGGGTTATGCAAGTGCACTCTCACCAAGGTCGCCTGATTGGCGTCAACCTCCCCAGCCTGCATCACAAAATGCACTTTTTGATCGATGGTATCGCGATAAGTAATCAACTTAAAGTCACCGTAACGGCTTGGCATGTGACATTCAGAAACCCGCTCGATGGTGGTTTCGTTATTGTTACGGTATTCAATCAAGTCGGCAATGGTGCCCATTTTTAAGTCATGCTTTTGACAAAACTTTTCCAAATCGGGGCGGCGCGCCATGGTGCCGTCTTCATTTAAAATCTCAACAATCACGGCGGCTGGTTCGCGCCCCGCTAAACGAGCCAAATCGGTACCTGCCTCAGTATGGCCAGCGCGAGTTAATACCCCACCCTCTTGTGCCATCAAAGGAAAAATATGTCCCGGCATCACAATATCACTGGGTTTAGCATCACGTGCTACCGCGGCCTGCACGGTTCTAGCGCGGTCGGCAGCCGATATGCCGGTTGTCACTCCCTGCGCCGCCTCAATCGATACGGTGAAATTGGTGGCGAACTGTTCGGTATTAACGTCTACCATTAAGGGTAATTTCAATTGCTGACAACGCTGTTTGGTCATCGGCAAGCAAATTAAACCTCGGCCGTAAGTTGCCATAAAATTGATGGCCTCTGGCGTTACCATGTCGGCCGCCATAATCAAGTCACCTTCATTCTCACGATCTTCATCATCCATGAGAACCACCATTTTACCATGACGTAAATCTTCAATAATTTCTTCGATACTGCTTAATGACATAGCAACCTTACTTACCTTTGAGGCGTATTTTTTGTTGTTTCAACATTTTAAGCCAGCTACTTAATAAAGCCATGCTGTGCTAGGAATGCACTGTTAATTTTAGAAGTTTGAGGCTGTTCAGCGTAACCAATAAGCCGTTCAACATAACGGGCGATAACATCCACTTCTAGGTTAATTTTTTGGCCCACCACCCAACTGGCAATGGTGGTTTGCTCCGCTGTATGTGGAATAATCGTTAGACGCAACTGCTGCTGCTCCACCTGATTCACCGTTAAGCTGATACCATCTACCGTAACCGAGCCCTTGTGGGCGATGTAGCGAGCTAATTCATTTGGCACTGTTAGCCAAATATTAACGGCGCGCGCGCTGGGGCTAATACTGGTGACTTCAGCTAGGCCATCAACATGACCGCTAACAATGTGTCCACCAAAACGACTGGTGGCTAACATGGCTTTTTCAAGATTAACGCCATCGCCCTGCTTACACTTGGCCAGTGAAGTTAAACTTAGCGTTTCTGTGGAAACATCGGCGCAAAAATAATCTTGGCCAAACTCAACCACGGTTAAACAAATACCACTTACCGCAATGCTGTCACCCAGATGCACATCTGACATATCCAAAGTGGGACAAGCGATTTTCAAGCGAACGTCGCCACTGCGTTTATCAACACTTTTTATGGTGCCGAGAGCTTCTACTATTCCTGTAAACATCTTGCTGTGCTCGATTATTGTGGGATCCAGATAGTCTTTATGTCGGGGCCAATACGCCGCGTTTCAAGACAACTCCAAGAATTTAGCTGAGACATTTGAGTATAACCGCCTACATCAACCAAGCTCTGCGCATCGGCTCCCATCAGTAAACCCGCTTGATAACAAATCAGCTGGTCTACCAAGTTTTGTTCAATTAAAGCGGCGGCAAATTTACCTCCTGCTTCAACCCAAAGATCATTTATTTCCGCTTCAGCTAATTGCCACATCAATGCGCTCAAATCATCATCTGCGCGAACTTGCAATTGTTTAGCCGCCGGCAAGCCAATTTGATGCTGAGCGCTAGCCAACCACAAATTTTGCGGTTGTTTAAAAATATTTAACTGTTTTGACGCTTTCGACAAACGCTGCTGGCGGTCTACAACAATGCGAATCGGCTGACGCAGCTCGGTTTCCGGCAGCAGCTCCGCTAGGCTACCGAGCTCAGCATAACGCACATTTAGGCTGGCATTATCGCGGATCACCGTAGCCGAGGTGGATAAAATCGCATGGCTAAGCGCACGCTCACGTTGTACATCACTGCGAGCATAGGCCGAAGTAATCCACTTACTCTCTCCATTAGCCAAGGCGGTTTTCGCATCGATGGAGCCAGCCAATTTAAGCCGAATAAAGGGGCGTTTACGCTCAACTCGGCTTAAAAATCCTGGGTTAAGCTCGCGTGCGGCTTGCTCCATTAAGCCACTACGTACGGTTATGCCTGCTTGCTGTAAACGAGCGATACCTCGGCCAGCCACCTGAGGGTTAGGGTCAACCATGGCCACCACCACTTCAGCGACTCCTTGCTCTACTAGCATATCTGCGCAAGCCGGAGTGCGACCAACATGACTACAAGGTTCTAAGGTCACATAACAAGTGGCGCCTCGAAGGCTAAACCCGCGAGCCTTGGCATCGGCTGCTGCGTTAACTTCAGCATGACCTTCACCCGCTTTACGGTGGTAGCCTTCGCCAATAACTTGGCCATCTTTTACTAATACACAACCCACGTTGGGGTTTGGAGCGGTAGTATAACGTCCTCGTTTAGCCAAGCTGATGGCACGGGCCATATAATGGCAGTCATCAATACTAAAACTCACTTCTTTTCCAACTTGGCGATTTCTTCGCTGAATTCTTTAATGTCTTCAAAAGAATGGTAAACCGAGGCAAAACGAACATAAGCCACTTTATCTAAGCTAATTAAGGCTTCCATTACGATATTACCAATAAACTTAGTTTCCACCTCTCGCTCACCGGTGGCGCGTAATTGCGATTTGATTTTGTTCACCGCTTGCTCAACCTGGTCTACGCTCACCGGACGCTTTTCCAAAGCCCGCATCATACCGGCGCGCAATTTATCTTCGTCAAAGGGTTCTCTCACGCCATTGCCTTTAATGACTCTGGGCATGACCAACTCAGCAATTTCAAATGAGGTGAAACGCTCATGACATTCCAAACATTCACGACGACGTCGCACCTGATGCCCATCGGCAACCAGCCGAGAATCGATAACTTTAGTTTCATGAGCAGAGCAAAATGGACAATACATAGCTAAATCCTTAAACGAATATGCGGCGATTTTAGCCGCTAAGCCGCTTCAGGTACAGGCTGGGCAAGCTTTAATGCTTGAATAATCTGATTAGAGTCATTTTTTGAGTTTGTCACTAAAGGCCTTAATTGTAAGGATGCCTTACAATCCATCAGGGAACATAAACAGTCAATTGCCAAATATTAATCGACTGAATTATAAACATTTTATATGAAGTAAATAGCGGCCGGAAAACAACAGCGAATAATCAGCCAGAGCGGGAATAACACTAGAGAGTAGAAATGCTCAGATGAGTCACTAGGTAGTGGCTATTGAGACAGAGTCAGGCAAACACTAAATCAAGTGAAGGGTCTAACGGGACAACGAAGTAAACAAGCCCATAAGGTCTGCAATCAGAGGCCAGAACCTTGGCAATTCCATTGCCAGGAAGTACCTGTAATAAACACTAAAGTAAGACTAAAACAATAAAGCCTCCCCATATAAGGAACTGCACAATCACTTGTCGTTTTGCATTAGCAATAGGATTCAAATCCATCTTTATTCTCTCTTTGTTTATTCAAATTGCCAGCAATGCCGAAAATTTGACTCGTAAATTAATTAGTTCGTTGTTGCAAATTCAATACCAAGTATTGACCTAACCATCAACAAACCAGTCTACTCCCTCCTTAGCAAGTTGCTAGTCTTAACAAACTTGTATATCCAAAAAAGCTACAATAAAAACACAAAAAGGAGGCCTAAGCCTCCTTTCTTATTCAATTAGCGCCTAGTCCCTAGGCTAACTACTAATACTTATCCGTAAACAGGGAAACGCTTACAAAGTGCCAGTACTTGGCCTTTCACACGCTCAATTACCGCTTCATCCTGTAAATTATCTAATACGTCACAGATCCAACCCGCTAGCTCTTTAGAGGCCGCCACATCTAAGCCGCGACGAGTGATAGCAGGAGTACCAATACGTAAACCACTGGTCACAAATGGTGAACGTGGATCATTAGGTACCGAGTTTTTATTAACGGTAATGTTAGCGCGCCCTAGAGCCGCATCCGCATCTTTACCAGTAATGTCTTTGTCGATTAAATCAACCAAGAACAGGTGGTTCTGTGTGCCATTTGAAACAATTTTGTAGCCTCGTTGCTGTAGCACTTCTACCATCGCTTTGGCGTTGTCTAAGACATTTTGTTGGTATTGCTTAAACTCAGGCTCCATTGCCTCTTTAAAGGCCACCGCTTTAGCCGCAATGACATGCATTAAAGGACCACCTTGGCCGCCAGGGAATACTGCAGAGTTAAGTTTCTTCTCAATTTCTTCGTTAGCACGCGCTAAGATCAAACCACCGCGTGGACCAGCCAACGTTTTATGAGTAGTGGTAGTCACTACATCAGCAATCGGTACTGGGTTTGGATATAAACCGGCAGCCACTAGACCGGCAATGTGTGCCATATCAACAAACAAATAAGCGCCAACTTGATCCGCGATATCACGGAAACGCTGCCAATCAACAATGCCAGAGTAAGCTGAGAAACCAGCAATAATCATTTTAGGCTTGTGCTCTTGAGCCAAGCGCTCAACTTCGGCGTAATCAATCTCACCGGTTTCAGGGTTAATACCGTACTGAACCGAGTTATAAATTTTACCCGAAAAACTAACACTCGCACCGTGTGTCAAGTGGCCACCGTGGGCTAGACTCATGCCTAATACGGTATCGCCTGCATTAAGTAGTGCCATAAATACGGCAGAGTTAGCTTGAGAACCAGCATGCGGTTGTACGTTGGCATAATCCGCACCAAATAGCTGCTTAGCACGCTCAATAGCCAGCACTTCAGCTTTATCTACATACTCACAGCCACCGTAGTAACGTTTGCCAGGGTAACCTTCTGCATACTTATTAGTAAGGTAAGAGCCTTGCGCTTCCATTACTCGTGGGCTGGCGTAGTTCTCAGAAGCGATCAGCTCAATGTGCTCTTCTTGACGAACTTCTTCGTTGGTAATGGCTTGCCATAATTCGGCATCGTAATCGGCGATATTCATATCACGCTTTAACATCAGTATCTCCTGACTCTTTTGTTACATGTTGGTGGGTGATTTTGCGAAGGCGCATTCTAACCTGACTCCCTGTTAGATCACAGTAATATTTTCCGCCATCTCTAGGCTTCTCTAGCAAGGCTACAATCTTACTAACGCGTTCCCTGTGCAGTGTGCCCAGCCCATCAGCTGTTTGCAATTTTCTCGAAGACCGCTTTAAACAATATGAAATTAATTCACGTTCAATAAAAGGTGACTTTTCAAACCACATAACCATAAAATGATAATAATTATCATTTAACCAAAGAGTATTCGCTATGGCTTTTCGCTTTTTCATACTAATCATAAGTTTAACCTTAAGTGCCTGTAGTGCAGTCCCTTCCCCAGCAAACATTCCCAAGAAAACAACACTCAACACTTATTATGACTTTCAATTGTACGACCCAAGCAATCAACAAGAAATTGACAACATCAAGCAGCTAGCCCAGCAACTAGCCGACTCACAAGTCGTCTTATTTGGGGAATTCCATACTCATCCGGCGATTCACTTAGCACAATTGCGCCTGTTTGCCGCGCTTTATCAGCAAAACCACCAGCTCAGCTTATCCATGGAACAATTTGATCGCAGCCAACAAGCTGTATTAAACCAATACCTCGATGAACAAATTGGCGAAGAATGGTTAGTCAAACAAACTAAGGCTTGGGATAACTATCGCTCTGACTATCGTCCCTTGGTTGAATTTGCCAAACAACAGCAACTCGAGATTATTGCAGCCAATGCGCCGAGAAAGCATGTTCGCTGTTTAGGCCGACAAGGGCTCGACTATTTACAGCAACTTCCAAGTAATCAACGCCAGCAGCTTGCTGAGACTTTTACCATAGAGGACCCAGCCTACCGGCAACGACTATTTGGCAATGCCCACCACGGCGATGAACAGCAAACTCAAAACCACTTTATTGCAATGTTAGCTTGGGATGACACCATGGCAGAATCCATTGCTAAGCATGCCTTAAACAGTGGCCAACAAATCATGCATACCGTAGGTAACTTTCATATAGAACAAAGACAAGGCACCTACTCACGCGTTAAACAACGTTTACACGGGCAGAAAGTCAGTTCGGTGGTGGCGCTAAGCGAGCGGGAATTTACGAGTTTGAGTGCAGCAGAGAAACAACAAAAAGGCGACTATTTAATTATTGTTCGGGCCCTACCGCTACGCTATAAAAATGAGCAACATCGCCGCGCCGAATTTGCCCAAATAAACCAGCAAGCCCAAATTAGCTGCCAGTAAGCTTAATCATCAAAAATCTGCAAAACTGTCTCTAATGTGAGACAGGGTTTGTTAATATAATGTTATCAGTAGCGCTTAAATATTTGTAAATGCCTAATTTTTCCTTTAGTTTAACTAACTAAGACTTGCAGCTTGTATAGATTGAGCCATAATCAATACCAGCGGTTCACTAATTGCAGTGGCCAGCTTTGCTTAAAATGAATTGACGATTTTTACTATCGTTAGAATTGAATAAAAAGGACGGACTTATCATGAATAAGGTTTTAGTTGCAGGCGCTATTGCTTCTACCATTTTACTAGCGGGTTGTTCAAACACTACCGCTCTAGAAAA
This sequence comes from Agarivorans gilvus, assembly GCF_001420915.1. Lineage (NCBI taxonomy): Bacteria > Pseudomonadati > Pseudomonadota > Gammaproteobacteria > Alteromonadales > Alteromonadaceae > Agarivorans > Agarivorans gilvus. The sequence goes on from NZ_CP013021.1 coordinate 1,405,583, forward strand.
CAACGTACAATCATTAAGCGACAAAGTTGACGCTCTTTCAAATGAAGTAGCAGCACTTCGCGCAGAGCAAAGCTCTTTAAGCAGCGATGTAAAATCTGCTCAAATGAGCGCTGATGAAGCAAAAGCTGAAGCGATGCGCGCTAACGAGCGTATCGACAACATCGCATCTTCTTACACCAAGTAATAGATATTTGCGATGAAAAAAGGTGATGCTGAGCATCACCTTTTTTTTATCCTTGCTTAAGCCCAACCCGCAAAGCTATTCCCTGCTGACTCTTCAAGGCTTGATTAACAATGCTCGAATCAACGCCGGCTTGAGTAATAAATTTAATATTATCTCGACTCAATCTTAAAGTCGTTGCCTGCTGTACTTCCTGCTGGCTACGGTTTAAGGGCTGGTGCACTTCTAACAAATACTCACCACTAGGCTCAACCGAGTGTTTGATAGCTTGATCAATAATCCGCACCGGCGTCTTAACATCCACTTGCGAGAACAGATATTCGATATCATTAGGGAACAGGCGAATACAGCCAGAGCTCACTCGTAGGCCTACCCCAAAATCTTTATTAGTGCCATGAATTAAATATTCACCACTACCGTAAGCTAAGCGCAAAGCATATTCACCAAGCGGATTTTCTGGCCCGGCCTGAATCACCTGCGGCAAAATAATTCCCTTGGCTGCATATTCGTTACGGATATTCTGAGTGGGTGTCCAAGTCGGGTTTTCCCGTTTTTGGCTAATATAAGTGGACATCTCCGGTGTTTCTCGGCCAATTCTACCAATGCCTATCGGCAATACATCAACTTGTGTGCCATTGGGTCGAAAGTAATAAAGACGTAACTCAGCTAGGTTAACCACAACACCTTTACGCTCTACATCGGGCAAGAGGATTTGAGTAGGGATCAACAGCTGCCTACCCACTTCTGGTAAAAATGGGTCAACACCCTTGTTTGCCGCCATAAGAGCCAAGAACCCTACACCATAATGCTCGGCAATCAGCGCTATGGTTTCCCCCTGTTGCACTTGATGAACTTGGTTTTCACCGAGCAGACGACTGCCGTCATCAGGAAGATCGTAGGTAATGGCCGATGCCCTAAAGGCTAAACTGAAAGCAAAGCAGATAAACAATAGTGGTTTCATTTTTTCCATGGCGTTAAAAGTGATGACAGCAACATACCATTAAGCTATTTAAAATTCGACTAATTAAGCTGTGGACACCACTTAGCGAACAAGCCAAATAGCAATGCCTGACAATTCACTATTTAACATCAAAAAACAAACAGATAAACTCTGCTGCAAAGCTAGCTTCCCTGAACGAAGCCAGTATCATTACAAACTATAATTTTTGGTATTTAGCATCCCAGCTTGCTAAAGCCACATTACTTATTTGCAATTTGAGGAAAGGCGCATGGCCCAATTTATTTACACGATGAACCGCGTAGGCAAAATCGTGCCCCCGAAAAAGCACATCCTTAAAGACATTTCTCTGAGCTTTTTTCCGGGCGCCAAAATTGGTGTATTAGGTTTAAACGGCGCAGGTAAGTCTACCTTACTACGTATTATGGCAGGCATTGATACCGAAATTGAAGGGGAAGCGCGTGCTAACCCTGGCACTAAAATCGGTTACTTGCCTCAAGAACCGCAAATGGATTTAGACAAAACCGTTCGCGAAGTAGTAGAAGAAGCCGTAGCAGTAGTAAAAAATGCCCAAACTCGACTCGATGAAGTGTATGCAGCCTATGCCGAGCCCGATGCCGACTTTGATGCCCTCGCGCAAGAGCAAGGTGAATTAGAAGCGATTTTGGCGACTCACGATTCGCATAGTTTGGACAACCAGTTAGAACGCGCCGCCGATGCCTTACGCCTGCCGGATTGGGAGCAAACCATCGACAAACTATCAGGGGGTGAGCGTCGCCGTGTAGCGCTATGTCGCCTATTGCTAGAAAAGCCCGATATGTTATTACTCGACGAACCCACCAACCACTTAGACGCCGAATCGGTGGCCTGGTTAGAACGCTTCCTTCACGATTACGAAGGTACCGTAGTCGCGGTTACCCACGACCGTTACTTCTTGGACAACGTAGCCGGCTGGATCCTCGAACTAGACCGTGGCGAAGGGATCCCATGGGAAGGTAACTACTCATCTTGGCTAGAGCAAAAAGAAGCGCGCTTAACTCAAGAAGCTTCGCAAGAAAAAGCCCGCATGAAATCGATTCAAAAAGAACTCGAGTGGGTACGTTCTAACGCTAAAGGCCGTCAAAGCAAAAGCAAAGCTCGGATGGCGCGTTTTGAAGAGCTGAATAATCAGAGCTTCCAAAGCCGTAACGAAACCAACGAGCTATTTATTCCTGCCGCTCAGCGCCTAGGCGACAAAGTGATCGACGTGAATCACTTAAGTAAATCTTACGATGGCCGAGTGCTGATCAACGACTTGTCGTTTAGTATTCCCAAAGGCGCCATTGTAGGCATTATTGGCCCTAACGGTGCTGGCAAATCCACCCTATTCCGTATGCTAACTGGCGCCGAACAGCCTGACTCGGGTAGCATCGAAATCGGCGAGACCGTGCAAATTGCTAGTGTTGACCAGTTCCGTGACAACATGGATAACAACGCCACGGTATGGCAGGAAGTTTCCGGCGGCTCCGACATCCTAAAAATTGGCAATGTGGATATTCCTAGCCGCGCCTATGTGGGGCGTTTTAACTTCAAAGGTACCGATCAGCAAAAACGAGTGGGTGAGTTATCGGGTGGTGAGCGCGGTCGCTTACACCTAGCGAAACTACTTCAGGCTGGTGGCAACGTATTGCTGCTTGATGAGCCCACCAACGACCTTGATGTGGAAACCCTACGCGCGCTTGAAAATGCCCTGCTAGAGTTCGCTGGCTGTGCCATGGTTATCTCACACGACCGTTGGTTCTTAGACCGTATCGCTACCCATATTCTGGATTATCGCGATGAAGGCCAAGTCAACTTCCACGCAGGTAACTTCACCGAATATGAAGCTTGGCTAAAAGAGACCTTAGGTGACGAAGCTGCACAACCCCACCGGATTAAATACAAGCGCATTAACTAAACTTATCGCGCTAAGTTAAGTTTAACTACACAAATAAAAACACCGCTCTTTAAAAGGCGGTGTTTTTTTATTTGAATGATAGCTCCGCTTTCACTCAGATAAAAAAATCCCCACGCGCTAAGGCGTAGGGATCCAATTTTAAGTTTGTGTTAACTAAGCGCGAGTCTTAACTTAACCCACATTCACTCGTGCATTACGGAACATCCGCATCCACGGGCTATCTTCACGCCAATCATCTGGATGCCAAGAGTTAGCCACGGTGCGGAATACCCGCTCTGGGTGCGGCATCATTATGGTAACACGACCATCTTTAGACGACAGACCGGTGATCCCTAGCGGCGAACCATTCGGGTTAGCTGGGTATTGCGTAGTCGCATCACCGTAGTTATCTACATAACGCAGCGCCACAGTGCCACTATTGGCCAACGCATCTAAATGATCTTGGTCGCGCACTTCGACTCGGCCTTCGCCATGGGAAACCGCAATCGGCATCTGCGAGCCAGCCATGCCATTTAAGAAGATAGAAGGAGAAGCTTGCACTTCCACTAAGCTAAAGCGCGCCTCAAAACGCTCAGACTCATTGCGCACGAAACGTGGCCATAAGTCGGCGCCTGGGATAAGTTCACTGAGGTTAGATAACATCTGACAACCGTTACACACACCTAAGGCAAACGAATCACTACGCTCAAAGAAGGCACTAAATTGCTCACGAGCACGGCTATTAAACAAAATCGATTTTGCCCAACCTTCACCCGCACCTAGCACGTCACCATAAGAGAAGCCTCCACAGGCCACAAGGCCGGCAAACTTATCTAAACTCACGCGACCCGCCAAGATGTCACTCATGTGCACGTCTACCGCAGCAAAGCCAGCTCGGTCAAAGGCTGCCGCCATCTCGTGATGTGAGTTAACCCCTTGTTCACGCAAAATGGCCATTTCTGGCTTAATGCCTTTAACAATGTAAGGCGCCGCCACATCATCATTAATATCAAAACTTAAGCCAATATTTAAGCCTGGGTCTGCAGCGTCAAATTTGGCTTCAAATTCTTGTTTAGCACACTCCGGATTATCACGTAGCGCTTGCATTTGGTAAGTGGTTTCCGCCCAAATACCACGGTAATGAGTGCGAGTATTGGCCAATACCACTTTGCCATGACGAGTAAAACGAATACTGTCATCACTATTTAAGGCACCAATCACATGACTACAAGAGGCTAAACCGTGGCCAGCTAACAGGTTTAATACCGCTTCTTTATCTTCGGTTTTCACCTGAATCACGGCACCTAACTCTTCATTAAATAGCACTTCAAGATCGTCACCCGCCAGTAAGTCGAGAGCGATATCCACACCACAATGTCCGGCAAAGGCCATTTCAGCCACGGTAGTGAACAAACCACCATCACTACGGTCGTGATAAGCCAGTAGTTTTTGTTCTGCGGTTAATGCTTGCATCGCATCAAAGAAGCTTTTTAGCAACTCTGGTGAATCCACATCGGGCACTTTATTGCCTAGCTGTTTGTATACCTGCGCTAAGCTAGATGCACCCATACGATTCTTAGCTTGGCCAAGGTCAATCAAAATAAGATCGGTATCACCCACATCGTTACGCAGCTGAGGCGTCACGGTGAGGCGAATATCTTCGACTTTGGCAAAGGCGCTAATGATCAATGACAATGGCGAGGTAACCGACTTGTCTTGGCCGTCATCTTGCCACGCGGTTTTCATCGACATAGAGTCTTTGCCCACCGGGATAGTTAAACCCAAGGCTGGACACAACTCTTCACCCACCGCTTTAACCGCTGCATATAAACCAGCGTCTTCACCGGGGTGGCCAGCTGCCGACATCCAATTGGCCGATAGTTTAATGTGGTTAAGACTACCGATGTTGGTGGCTGCGATATTAGTCAGCGCTTCGGCTACAGCTAAACGCGCTGACGCTGCGTGGTCAATCAAGGCCACCGGGGTGCGCTCACCCACCGACATCGCTTCACCATGATAGGTATCATAGCTGGCCGCTGTTACCGCACAGTTAGCGACGGGAACCTGCCAAGGCCCCACCATTTGGTCACGGGCGACTAAGCCAGTTACGCTGCGGTCACCAATGGTAATTAAGAAGGTTTTTTCTGCAATTGTAGGTAAGCGGAATAAACGCTCAGCCGCTTCGGCTAGGTCTATATCGTCCGCCTTAAACGCTGGTCCATTAAAGACTGCACTTTTAACGTCACGGTGCATCTTCGGCGCTTTACCCAACAACACCTCTAGCGGCATGCGAATAGGGTCATTGTTAAAGTGCGAATCATGTAAGATTAAATCGCGCTCTTCGGTGGCCACACCAATCACCGCATAAAGTGCGCGCTCACGTTTACAGATGGCATCAAATACCTCAAGATGCTCTGGCGCTACCGCTAACATGTAGCGCTCTTGCGATTCATTACACCAAATCTCTAGCGGCGACATGCCAGGTTCATCGTTAGGAACGCTGCGCAAATCAAAAATACCACCACGGCCACCATCATCCACTAACTCGGGGCAAGCATTAGACAAGCCGCCAGCACCAATATCATGAATAAACGCGATAGGGTTGGCGTCACCTAATTGCCAACAGCGGTCGATAACCTCTTGACAGCGACGCTCCATTTCTGGGTTTTCACGCTGAACGGAAGCAAAATCCAAATCTTCACTTGATTGACCAGAAGCCATAGAAGAAGCCGCCCCACCGCCTAAACCGATGTTCATGGCTGGGCCACCCAATACGATGATTTTAGCACCAACTGGAATTTCGCCTTTCTCAACATGAGACTCACGAATATTACCTAAACCACCCGCCAACATAATTGGTTTGTGATAACCACGCACTTCGGTGCCATTAAAGCTTTCCACTTGTTCTTCGTAAGTACGGAAGTAACCAAGAATATTAGGTCGACCGAATTCGTTGTTAAAAGCCGCACCACCGAGTGGCGCTTCAACCATAATTTCTAGCGCATCAACAATTCGACTAGGCTTACCGAAAGCACTTTCCCAAGGCTGCTCGAAACCAGGAATGCGCAAGTTACTTACAGTAAAACCCACCATACCGGCTTTAGGTTTAGAACCACGACCGGTAGCGCCTTCATCGCGAATTTCACCACCAGATCCAGTTGCCGCACCAGGGTAAGGTGAAATAGCAGTAGGATGGTTATGGGTTTCCACTTTCATCAAGATGTGAATATCTTCTTGATGATAGTGGTATTGTTTAGATTCTGGGTTCGGGAAGAAACGTCCAGCCACCGAACCAGTCATTACCGCAGCATTATCTTTGTAGGCTGACAGTACGTAATCACTGTTGTTTTCGTAAGTATTTTTAATCATCTTAAACAGCGACTTGGGCTGTTTAACACCATCAATGGTCCAATCAGCGTTAAAAATCTTATGACGACAGTGCTCTGAGTTCGCCTGAGCGAACATCATCAGCTCTACGTCGTTAGGATTACGCTGCATTTTGTTGAAATTATCCACCAAGTAGTCAATTTCATCATCGGCTAAAGCAAGGCCTAACTCTAAGTTAGCTTGCTCTAGCGCTTGTCGGCCGCCGGAGAGAATATCAACTGACTCAAACGGTGTAGGGCTAGCGTGCTCAAACAAGGCTTGCGCTTGCTGCAGGTCGCTAAATACCACTTCCATCATGCGGTCATGGATAAGTGCTTTTAAACTTTGGTTTTGCTGCTCGCTTAAGGGTTCACTGCTATCCACGTAATAAGCAATACCACGCTCTAAACGTTGCACCGTTGCTAAACCACAGTTATGAGCAATATCACTGGCCTTTGAAGACCAAGGTGAAATTGTACCGGGACGTGGGGTCACCAATAACAACTGACCACTTGGCTGATGCTCGGCAATGGTAGGGCCATAGGTTAACAACTTGTCTAATACCTGCTGCTCTGCATCACTCAAGTCATTTGAGATATCAGCAAAATGCATAAATTCAGCATAGATAGAAGTAACGGGAAGGTCTTGCTCTGCGCAACGCTTTAACAATTGCGCAATTCGAAACTCAGACAGTGCAGGTGCACCTCGTAGTACCAACATATTTATGTGCTCGCTTTTCCAGATGGAGGTGGGAGGGGGAAAATTGCGCGTATTATAGATAAAAACTGCGACAATGGTAAACAAAACGTTAGCTTAGTGAGGAAAACGCAGCTTAATGCTAGACAGCCCGGCGTATATCCATAAAATCGAATAAAAATAATAGCGTGGAAACTCACTGTAATGATAAACAAGCAACGCATCACCCTCCTTCTTACGTTGCTCGTTATGTTCATCTTGCAAGGCTGTGAACCCAATCCCTTTATTTCCCAACTAGAGCAAATCCGCCAACGAGGCACGCTTCGGGTGGGCACACTATATAGCCCCAAGTATTTTATTACGACCAACACGAACAACCCACCGGGCTGGAATATGAGCTCTTAGAAGATTTTGCTCAGTACTTGGGTGTTGAATTACAAATGGTGCCGCTTTATAACCCAACGGAATTATACCGAGGCTTACACAAACAACAGGTTGACTTGTTGGCTGCCGCGCTCTCACCCACCAAGGCACTGCGAGAAAACTTTCGTTTTTCTCCTGAGATTTATCAGGTCAACGCAAAATTGGTCTATAAAAAGAATACCCTTAGACCTCGCGATATGAGTCAAGTTGATGCACCTATTTGGATTACTTCAGGCAGTTACCATAAACCCTTGCTGCAACCTTATATTAAAGAAAACCCGCAACTCAGCATCGAAGAAACTGATCGCTTAGATAGCAGCGAATTATTAAAAAGCATCGTTGATGAAGATATTCGTTTCGCCTTAGTCGACAATACCACCCTCGCCTTACATCAGCGTTTTTATCCTGATTTAGCCGAAGCTTTTACCCTGGAAAATGATACCCCGGTGGTATGGTTGTTAAATCGTTTTCGCGACGACAGCTTATATAGTGCAGTGATCGAATTTATTGGTGACAAACATAGCAGCGGCGCAATTGCCCGCTTATATGAACGCTATTTCGGACATATTCAACGCTTTGACTACGTAGATACTCGCGCCTTCCTACGCGCCACCGAAAGTCGCCTGCCTAAGTATCAAGATTGGTTTGAACAATATGCCGGACAACTCGATTGGCGATTGTTAGCCGCTGTGTCTTATCAGGAATCACATTGGCGGCCTCGCGCTAAGTCTTTCACCGGAGTGCGTGGCATGATGATGCTCACCTTACCCACCGCTAAATCGGTCGGCGTGAATAATCGCCTCGATCCCGAGCAAAGCATTCGTGGCGGAGCCGAGTACCTGCAGAAGCTCATTGCTCGGGTGCCCGATAGCGTACGCGAAAACGATAAAATTTGGTTTGCCTTAGTCGCATATAACATCGGCTTTGGTCACATGTTAGATGCTCGAAGAATTACCCGCATGTTAGGCGGCGATCCAGACGCTTGGGTGGATGTTAAAGAAAACCTGCCACTACTAATGCAGAAGAAATGGTATCAGCAAACCCGTTACGGCTATGCTAGAGGCCAAGAAGCCTATAATTATGTGAATAATATTCGTCAGTACTATCAAAGTCTACAATGGTTGGATGCACAGAAGAAAGAAGCTGAGCGCCGTGAAGCACTGATCAAAAACAGGCCGCCTTATCCAGAGGATAATTCCCTAGAAGAAGCAGTAGAGTCAGAAGATCTAGAAGTCAGCACCAATAATTGAAGAATAATATTGATTTTTTGTCACATTACTGTCATGTTTTATGCTTAATCTGAAATGGAGATTAATAATAGTAAAGCGTCCTGCCTAACATAATGGAGAGGATAGTATGATAAGAAAGAAACGCACCCTTCAATCGCCACGTCGCCGTATTCAATTGGCACGCCAGCATCGTAAGGTTCTATTAAGACAACGTTCCTATATTTTGTCTGAAATGGGCTTAATCAGCAGCGCTGAATAAGTCTCCCCGTTGTTGTTTTTTTCGCAGCTTGTGTTGTTCACGACGCTTGCGAAAAAAACGACTAATATGCTCACTGCACACTGCTTCTAAAACACCGGCTTCTATAGCGACTCGATGATTTAAGTTATCGTTATCAACGATATTAAATACGCTACCAGCGGCTCCTGTTTTTAAGTCGCTAGCACCAAATACCAAACGTTTAACTCGAGCATGAACCATCGCCCCTGCACACATAGAACAAGGCTCTAAAGTGACATATAAAGTGGTATCTAATAAGCGATAGTTACCCAACTTTTCACCCGCTTGACGCAGCGCTAAGACCTCGGCATGGGCGGTCGCATCATTTAAACTAATAGTTTGATTCCAGCCCTCTCCCACCACTTCACCTTGATAAACTACAATCGCGCCCACCGGCACTTCACCTTGGGCTTCAGCTTTTTCTGCTAGGCGCAAAGCATAATTCATCCAATCTATATCGGTATTTTCCAAATCACTGACCTAGTTACTACATGTTGAACTATTGTACCCAGCGACCCTCTTCCAAGAAAGAGGGCTTAGCTGATTGTTTCCTAACTCAAAGGCATAAAAAAACCGGCGATACGCCGGTTTTTACTTACCACAAGTCAGGCTTATTCAGCAGGTTGTTCTGCTGGCGCTTCGCTAGGCTCGGCGGCTTCTTTAATACTTAGACGTACACGGCCTTGGCGGTCTACTTCTAGTACTTTCACCTTAACAAGGTCACCAACGGTTAAGTGGTCAGAAACATTCGCTACACGCTCTTGCGAGATTTGTGAAATATGAACTAAGCCATCTTTACCTGGTAAGATCTCAACGAAGGCACCAAAGTCAGCTAAACGTACAACTTTACCTTGGTAGAATTGACCCGCTTCAACTTCTGCAGTTAATTGCTCGATGCGCTTAATCGCTTCTTGAGCTTGAGCATTATCAGTTGCCGCTACCTTAACTGTGCCATCGTCTTCGATTTCGATAGTGGTACCAGTTTCTTCGGTTAGGGCACGAATAGTAGCCCCACCTTTACCGATCACGTCTTTGATCTTCTCTGGATTAATTTTCAGAGTATGAATGCGTGGAGCAAACTCTGAAATCTCTTCACGAGAAGTACCAATGGCTTGATCCATTACACCAAGAATATGTAAACGAGCACCTTGCGCTTGGCGAAGGGCAATTTCCATAATTTCTTTAGTGATACCTTCAATCTTAATATCCATCTGCAATGCAGAGATACCTTCTGAAGAACCGGCTACTTTAAAGTCCATGTCACCTAGGTGATCTTCATCACCCAAAATGTCAGAAAGCACAACAAACTTGTCGCCTTCTTTCACTAGGCCCATGGCGATACCGGCAACAGAGGCTTTAATGGGAACACCCGCATCCATCAATGCCAATGAGCTACCACAAACAGAAGCCATTGAGCTTGAACCGTTAGATTCAGTGATTTCAGATACTACACGCACGGTGTATGGGAATTCATCACTAGTTGGCATTACCGCTGCCACACCACGTTTTGCCAAGCGGCCATGACCAATTTCACGACGCTTAGGCGAACCGATGAAGCCAGTTTCACCCACACAGTATGGAGGGAAGTTGTAGTGCAACATGAAGCGAGAAGTTTCAACACCGGTGAGTGAATCAATCATCTGTGCATCACGCTCAGTACCTAAGGTACAAGTCACTAAAGCCTGAGTTTCACCACGCGTAAATACCGCACTACCGTGGGTACGTGGCAATACGCCAGTCATTACGTCTAACGCACGAATCATGTCTGGTTCACGGCCATCAATACGTGGCTCACCAGCAATAATGCGTGAACGTACTACGTTTTTCTCAAGTTTACCTAGTTCATCACTCACATCTTGTGGGTCAAGACTTTCATCTTCAGCCGTTAATGCTTCGACAACCGCTTGTTTAATTTCACCAACTTTAGTGTAACGCTCTGCTTTGTCAGTGATTTGGTAAGCTTCAGTAAATTTAGCTTCAGCTAGCGCTGCTACTTTATCTTTTAGCTCAAGGTTGGCAACAGGTGCTTCCCATTCCCAAGCAGGCTTAGCCGCTTCTTCACATAATTCTTTAATGGCAGTGATCACCGCATTTGACTGCTCATGACCATACATTACCGCGCCCAACATCACTTCTTCAGACAACAGTTCGGCTTCAGATTCAACCATCAATACGGCACTTTCAGTACCCGCAACCACTAGGTCTAGTTTGCTCTCTGGAAGCTCTTCTGTTGTTGGGTTAAGAATGTAATTACCATCGATGTAACCAACACGTGCAGCACCAATTGGACCATTAAATGGAATGCCAGAAAGGCTTAATGCCGCAGAGGTACCAATCAGCGCAACAATATCAGGTTGAACTTGTGGGTTAACTGATACTACGGTGGCAATAACCTGTACTTCGTTGACAAAACCATCGGGGAACAATGGACGAATAGGACGGTCAATCAAACGTGCGATTAAGGTTTCTTCTTCAGAAGGACGACCTTCGCGCTTGAAGAAACCACCAGGAATTTTACCTGCTGCGTAAGTACGTTCTTGGTAGTTAACAGTCAACGGGAAGAAATCTTGGCCAGGTGTAGCGGTTTTCTTGCCCACTACAGATACAAATACACTTGTATCGTCCATAGTAACCATTACAGCAGCTGTGGCTTGACGAGCAAGCGCGCCAGTTTCAATGGTGACTGTATTCTCACCGTATTTAAACGTTTTTACGATAGGATTCACGTGAATTTCCTTTAATTTATGTTCTCTTTTCAATTCGTGCCAAAGTATAAAGCAATGGCTGGCTAAAAGATAACTTTATCCTTACGAAAAACCTTGTTATGTCGTCTGTTTATGCGTTTTTTTTAAGCAACAAAAAAGGGAGCCACTAGGCTCCCTTTCGGTATTCTTCTTGGCGACGTTAAAATTAACGGCGTAGACCCAATTTTGCGATAAGCTCAGCGTAGCTGGCTTGGTCTTTACGCTTCAAGTAGTCTAAAAGGTTACGACGTTGGCTAACCATACGTAGTAGACCACGACGGCTGTGGTGATCGTGAATGTGCTTCTTGAAGTGACCTTGCAAGTGGTTGATTTGTGCGGTTAACAAAGCAATCTGAACTTCAGAAGAACCAGTGTCTCCCTCGGCACGTGCGTATTCTGCTACGATTGCTGCTTTTTCTGCGCTACTTAGTGACATTACTAACTCCTAAAAATGTGAATTTACTCATCGCCAATCACTAACTCAGCGATGAAGGACGCGCATTATATAGCGCGTACCTAGTACATGCAAGCAAGACGCTTAACTATCGTTACTTTGAATCAATCGTTTGGGCGCGACTAAGCCATCATCATTAACTTGGCCAATACCCACGAAGCGTCGCTGCTCACCAATGGTCAAGCGAAACACTTGATCTAATGGTGCGCCGGCGATTTGTAGTGGCTGCCCATGTAACAAGTAATCACCTAAGGCTTGCGGAATATTCACTTCAGCTAAGTGAGCTACTGCGCTATCCATGGGTAATAATAAAGGATCTAATAAGTCTTTAGGAGCGATCTCTTGCTGCTGCGCTTGCTCCAGCAAGGTCTCAAGCAGCTCCAAGCTTACCATTCGCTCACTTGGGTAAGTGGCAACTTGGGAGCGGTGCAATTTCACCACATGGGCACCACAGCCAAGAGCTTCACCAAGATCGTCAATAATGGTGCGAATATAGGTACCTTTGCTGCAATGCACATCTAGCGTCAACATATCGCCTTCCAGAGAAATAAAGTTATTCTCATACACGGTAATCGGCCGAGCTTCACGCTCAATGGTAATGCCCTCACGAGCATAAGCATATAAGGGTTTACCTTGATGCTTTAGTGCTGAAAACATCGACGGCACCTGATTAATCGGCCCTCGAAAGGCCTGCAAGGCGGCTTCGATGTCTTGGGCATTCACTCGTACTTCACGCTGCTCTACGATTTCGCCATCGGAATCAGAAGTATTGGTTCGCACGCCCAGTTGCGCGGTCACCTGATAACGTTTATCGGAATCCAACAAAAACTGGGAAAACTTCGTGGCCTCACCTAAACAGATTGGCAGCATACCGGTCGCAAGGGGGTCTAAAGCACCAGTGTGACCGGCTTTTTGCGCAAAATAAATTCGCTTTACTCGTTGCAAAATACCGTTGGAAGAGACCCCAGTTGGCTTGTTGAGCAGCAGCACGCCATCAATAGCGCGCCCCTTTTTTCTGCGGCCCTGTCCCATTATTCGCCCTCTTGCTCAGGCTTGTCGATATCACGACCAGATTGCTCAGCTTTGCGCTGATCATCTTTTACCGCTTGGCTAGCAAGTTCAGTCATACGCAAACCTTCACGTAGCGAACCATCATATTGAAAACGCAGCTCGGGTACCGCACGCAAGCGCATCGCTTTAGCCAGCAAGTGACGCACATAACCCACATGTTCTTCTAAGGCTTCTAGACTGGTTTTTACTGCCTCATCACTATCATCTAGAAAAGTGACGAAAACTTTTGCGTAGGCAAGGTCTCGAGTAACTTCAACGGCCGATACGGTCACCAAGCCCAAACGAGAATCGCGCACTTCGCGTTGCAATATCACCGCGACTTCTTTTTGTATTTGTTGGGCCACCCTATCTGGGCGGCTAAATTCTCTAGGCATCACACTTCTCCTGATACCACTCCCAAAGGAGTATTGAAAACACAAATGGGGGCGCATGCCCCCATCTTAAAGATTGCTTAGCGCAGCGTTTATAAGCTACGTTTTACTTCAACAATCTCAAATACTTCGATTTGGTCACCAGCACGAACATCATTATAGTTCTTCACGCCGATACCACATTCCATACCATTACGTACTTCGTTAACGTCATCTTTAAAGCGGCGAAGTGACTCTAATTCACCTTCATAAATCACCACGTTATCACGTAATACGCGAATCGGATTAGAACGCTTAACTTGACCTTCAAGTACCATACAACCAGCAATAGCGCCCAGTTTAGGTGACTTAAATACGTCACGTACTTCAGCAAGACCCATAATTTGTTGTTTAAACTCTGGTGCCAATAGGCCGGTCATGGCGCTTTTCACTTCGTCGATTAAGTCATAAATCACACTGTAGTAGTGTAAATCTACGCTTTCCGATTCAATGATGCGTCGAGCAGAAGCATCTGCACGAACGTTAAAGCCAAGCACAATCGCGTTAGAGGCCGCAGCCAAGGTAGCATCGGTTTCGGTAATACCACCCACACCACGACCAATGATGTTCACTTTCACTTCGTCGGTAGACAACTTGGTCAATGAGTCGGCAATCGCTTCCAAAGAACCTTGTACATCAGATTTCAGTACAATGTTTAGCTCTTGAACCTCACCTTCTGCCATATTGGCGAACATGTTCTCAAGTTTAGATTTCTGCTGACGGGCCAGTTTCACATCGCGGAACTTACCTTGACGGTACAAGGCAACTTCACGCGCTTTCTTCTCGTCGCGCACAACAGTGGCTTCATCACCAGCTTGTGGTACCCCAGAAAGACCGAGGATTTCAACAGGAATGGATGGGCCTGCAGTTTCGATGTCTTTACCATTCTCATCTTTCATTGCACGGATACGTCCGTACTCTAAACCACAAAGAATGATATCACCGCGCGTCAGCTGACCGTGTTGAACCAAAATAGAAGCAATTGGACCACGTCCTTTATCTAGGCGAGACTCAATCACTACGCCCGAAGCTGCGCCAGCATGACTAGCCGTTAGCTCAAGTACGTCAGATTGCAAAATAATGGCTTCTAATAGGTCATCAATACCTTCACCGCTTTTCGCGGATACATGAACGAACTGTACGTCGCCGCCCCAATCTTCAGGGATAACTTCGTGCTGGGCCAATTCATTTTTAACGCGATCTGGATCGGCGGCTTCTTTATCGATTTTGTTTACAGCCACAACCAAAGGCACTTCAGCGGCACGGGCGTGCTGAATCGCTTCGATAGTCTGAGGCATAACACCATCATCGGCGGCCACCACCAACACAACGATGTCAGTCGCTTTAGCACCACGAGCACGCATAGAAGTAAACGCGGCGTGTCCAGGCGTATCCAAGAAGGTAATCATATTACCGTTGGTTTCAACGTGATATGCACCAATATGCTGAGTAATACCACCCGCTTCGCCATCAGCCACTTTGGCACGGCGAATATAGTCAAGCAATGATGTTTTACCGTGGTCAACGTGACCCATGATGGTCACTACCGGAGCACGAGTAGTTTGCTCACCAGTAGACTCGGCTTCTTGCATCACTTGCTCTTCAAGCGCATTCTCTTTAACAAGGATGACTTTGTGGCCCAATTCTTCTGCCACTAGAGTGGCAGTTTCTTGGTCAATGACTTGGTTAATGGTCGCCATTGCGCCCATCTTCATCATCGTTTTAATCACTTCAGTAGCTTTAACCGCCATCTTGTTAGCTAGTTCGCCAACAGAAATGGTTTCACCAATACGAACTTCACGCTCTACTGGTTGAGCAGGCTTGTTAAAGCCATGCTGCATAGTAGTAGGGGTAGCCACTTGGCGTTTATTCGCTTTACGGCTGCCACGGCGACCACCACTGTTGTTATTGTCTTCATTTTGCTTAGCTTTACGCTTTTTACGGCGTGGGGCTTCGGCTTTTTGCTCTTGTTCGTCTTCTGCAGCACGTGCATAAGTAGAAGTCGTTGTATGGTAATCAGCCGACTCTTCACGCTTTTTACGCAATTTTTCTTCTTCTGCCCAACGAGCGGCGTTTTCGATAGCCAGTTTCTTCGCTTCCTCAGCTTTACGTTCAGCTTCGGCTTCGGCTTTAGCAAGAGCGGCTTCTTCTTTTTTACGCAAGATTTCGGCAGCTTCTTTTTCCGCTTCTAGTTGAGCAGGCGTTTTATCTTCTGCAGGTTGTGCGCTTTCTTTAGCTTTTGCAGCGGCGGCAGCTTTTTGCTCACGCTTGGCTTTTTCTTCGGCTTCACGTTTAGCTTTTTCTTCAGCTTCACGTTTAGCCTTTTCTTCGGCCGCTTGTTTAGCTGCTTCAGCTTCTAGACGGGCTTGCTCTTCGGCTTCAAGGCGCGCTTTTTCTTCTGCTTCTTGCTTAGCTTGTTCTTCGACTGCACTACGCTTCACGTAAGTACGCTTTTTACGTACCTCCACTTGAACCGCGCGCGACTTACCACCGCTACCAGATACACTTAAGGTACTTTTAGTGGTGCGCTTTAAGGTCATACGGCTAGGCGAAGCTTGTTCGCCATGCTGTGACTTTAAGTGCTCAAGCAATTTTGCTTTTTCTTCTTGGCTCACTTTATCAGTCAGCGTTTTGTTAATCCCGGCATCGGCAAACTGTTGGATCAGTTTGTCTTCGCTGGTTCCCACGTCGGTCGCGAGTTGTTGTATTGAAACTTCTGTCATCGGCTAATATCCTCCGTCGACCTTATTCTTCGTCGCCGAACCAGCAAATCTGTCTGGCGGCCATAATCAATTCGCCGGCTTTCTCATCCGACAATTCTTCGATATCTTCTAGATCATCTATACCTTGTTCCGCAAGGTCTTCTAAAGTAATAATCCCTTTACTGGCTAATACAAAGGCTAGGTGACGCTCCATACCTTCAAGAGCAAGTAACTCTTCGCTTGGCTCTGCGTTGTCTAAAGACTCTTCTTTCGCCAGTGCTTCGGTTACCAAGGCGGCTTTCGCTCGCTCACGCAGTTCATTAACGATATCTTCGTCTAAGCCTTCAATGCTTAGTAATTCGTTAACTGGAACGTAGGCGATTTCTTCAAGCGTAGTGAAACCTTCTTCTGCCAATACCGTCGAAAACTCTTCATCAATATCAAGATACTGAACAAAGGTGTCGATGGCTTTCTGTGCTTCAGCCTGATGCTTCTTATTGGCATCCTCAACCGTCATCACATTTAGCTCCCAACCGGTAAGTTGCGAGGCTAAGCGTACGTTCTGACCATTACGGCCAATCGCTTGCGCCAAATTATCTGCTTCAACCGCGATATCCATAGAGTGGCTATCTTCATCCACTACAATAGATGCCACTTCGGCTGGCGCCATAGCGTTAATTGCAAACTGAGCTGGGTTGTCATCCCATAAAACAATATCAACACGCTCGTTATCTAACTCACCTGATACGGCTTGTACACGTGCACCACGCATACCCACACAAGCACCTACAGGGTCGATACGACGGTCGTTACTCTTCACGGCAATTTTAGCGCGAGAACCAGGATCACGAGCGGCGGCCTTAAGGTCGATCATCTCTTCGGCGATTTCTGGCACTTCGATGCGGAACAGTTCAATCAACATTTCCGGACGAGTACGACTCATAAATAACTGAGCACCACGCGCTTCAGGCTTAACTTCGTACAATAAACCACGAACACGGTCACCAGGACGGAAAGCTTCGCGTGGAAGTGATTCTTCACGGTGAATAACCGCTTCAGCGTTATTGCCTAAATCAACGATGATATTTTCGCGGCTCACCTTTTTCACAACACCTGTTACCAATTCGTTAACTTGGTCGAAGTATTGCTCAACAACTTGAGCGCGCTCAGCTTCTCTTACCTTTTGTACAATCACTTGCTTAGCAGTTTGAGTGGTAATCCGGTCAAAAATAACCGACTCAATTTGCTCTTCTACATAGTCACCCAGCTCAATGCTCGGATCTTCAAACTGAGCGGCTTCTAAAGTGATTTCACGGTAAGGGTTTTCGATAGCTTCTTGGTTCTCTACCACTTTCCAGCGGCGGAAAGTATCAAAACTACCGTCTTTACGATCGATATCGACACGTACTTCAATATCGCCTTCGTATTTTTTCTTAGTCGCAGTTGCTAAAGCAATTTCCATTGCTTCAAAGATTTTTTCACGCGGCAATGCTTTTTCATTTGATACCGCATCAACAACCAACAAGACTTCTTTGTTCATTCCTGACCCTCTTTAGTCAAACTGGGGAACTAGATGCGCTTTCTGAACGTTACCCAGCGCGATCCGATGTTGTTCTTGATCTACTGCTAAAACGAGAGTGTCGTCTTCAACAGCTATAATTTCACCCTGCCATTTACGGCGATTATTCACTGGCATACGCACCTGTACAAAGGCTATCTCGCCAATAAAACGCTGATAATGTTCCGCTTTAAAAAGAGGGCGTTCTAAACCCGGAGAAGAAACCTCGAGGTTATATTCAGTGCTGATTGGATCTTCAACATCCAAAATAGCACTGGCTTGCCGACTAACGTCTGCACAGTTATCTACATTGATGCCATCTTCATGATCGATATAAAGACGGACAATAGAGTGCTTACCAGCGCTCACATATTCGATACCTAATAACTCGAAACCCAGCGCTTCTACGGCAGGTGTCAGCATTTCAGTTAATCGTTGTTCTATAGTTGCCAAGGTTCCCCTCCAGAAACAAAAAAAGGGCGTAAAGCCCAGTTCTAGCACCTAAGGTGGTGCGGCGCGAAAATAACAAAAAGCCCCGGTGAAGCGGGGCTTTAAAATTTCTGAGCCTTTAACACTATCTAATACTCGTTAAGTACTTGATAGTTGGTTGCGGGAGCCGGATTTGAACCGACGACCTTCGGGTTATGAGCCCGACGAGCTACCAGACTGCTCCATCCCGCGTCCGAATGCCGAGGATTATAACAATCACTCTGACAGGATGCAAAAATAACTATTGGTACCGAGAGCGGGACTTGAACCCGCACGTCCATAGGACACTACCCCCTCAAGATAGCGTGTCTACCAATTCCACCACCTCGGCAAATTTAGTACTAGGGATTCTAGTTTGGTACGTCGCTAGCTGGATTCGCAGGAGATGCTGGTACATCACCTTGTGGCGCAGTCTGCTCAGCCACTGGCTGTGACAAATCACTCCACTCATCAACTTGCTGATGTTGTTGGGTTGAAAGGTTACCCAAGACCAAGCTGATAACGATAAACAAAGTTGCGCAGATAGCTGTTGCTCTAGTTAAAAAGTTACCAGAACCACTAGAGCCAAATACCGTGTTTGATGCGCCAGAGCCGAATGAAGCGCCCATGTCAGCGCCCTTGCCTTGTTGGATTAAGACTAATCCAATTAAAGCCAACGCTACGATTAAATAAACTACTAATAAAATTTCGTACATTCTTTTTCACCTAAGTGTGGGTCGGTCTTTTTTCCGACCGTCAATTAGTGAAGCACTAGTCACCAAAGCGGGCGAATATTAACGAACCTCTGTCGCTAATACAAGCATCTACTTAAAAAATCTTTTGCCTAGTGTTCAACCGTTTAATTATTGTTCGCTTTAGTCGCAAGCGGCTCTTACTGCCTCTGCTATATCGTTAGCACATTGCTCAACTAAAGCTGAGTCTGCCCCCTCAACCATTACACGTAGTAGCGGCTCAGTTCCTGACTTTCTTAGCAGTACACGGCCACTATCGCCTAACTTGTTTTCGGCCTTCGCTTGAGCCTGTTTAACTAGCTCGCTACTTAGCGGATCTGAATTGCCCTTAAAGCGAACATTAACCAATAACTGAGGATACAGGGTTAAATCTTTCAGTAGGCCTCGTAGGCTTTGCTTTTGTGCCAACATAGCAGCGAGAACTTGCAAGGCAGCCACAATACCATCACCGGTAGTGGTATGGCCTAAACAAATAATATGGCCGGAATTTTCTCCGCCATAAGTCCACGCATTTTCAACCAACTGCTCCATTACATAACGGTCACCGACCTTAGCACGCACAAATGGAATGTCCATTGCGGCAAACGCTTGCTCAAGAGCAAGGTTACTCATTAAGGTTCCGACAACCCCGCCAGTAAGGTGCTTACTCAGTTTGGCGTCCTTGGCTAAAATATACAGGATCTCATCACCATCAACTTGCACACCGTGTTGATCAATCATCATCACACGGTCACCATCACCATCTAGGGCAATTCCTAGATCGGCTTGATGTTCAAGCACCGTTTCAGCGAGCAAGGCGGTATCAGTGGCACCACATTTTTCGTTGATGTTTAAGCCATCTGGCTGATTACCAATGGCAATAACTTCTGCACCCAATTCAGCAAATACTTTAGGAGCAATGTGATAGGTCGCACCGTGAGCACAATCCACCACAATTTTCAGCCCCGCTAAATTAAATTTATTGGGAAAAGTACTTTTACAGAATTCGATATAACGCCCAGCGGCATCTTCAATTCTGCGCGCTTTACCTAAGGCAGCTGAGTCCACACAAGTCATCGCTTGATCAAGCTGAGCTTCAATGGCTAATTCCACCTCATCGGGTAGCTTAGTGCCAAAAGCCGAGAAAAACTTAATACCATTATCGTAATAAGGGTTATGCGAAGCACTAATTACAATACCGGCTTCAGCGCGAAAAGTTCGGGTTAAATAAGCGACAGCAGGGGTGGGCATTGGTCCAACAAAACTGGCTTGAACCCCGGCAGCTGACAGCCCTGCTTCGAGTGCAGATTCCAACATATAACCAGAGATCCGCGTGTCTTTACCAATTAACACCTTACGCGTGCCGCTACTAGACAAGACCTTCCCTGCAGCCCATCCTAGCTTTAATGCAAACTCTGGAGTAATCGGGTACTCCCCTACTTTCCCTCGCACGCCATCGGTGCCAAAATATCTTCTTGTCATTATTTACTCATCTGTACTTTTGAATAGACCCGTAAAGCATCTGCGGTCGCGGCGACATCGTGAACCCTAAAAATATGGGCCCCTTGCTGCACCGCGATCAAAGCGCCAGCAATACTAGCGGCCTCCAACTCAGTTGGTTTTTTATCTAGCAACTTGCCAAACATGCTTTTACGTGACATCCCTGCAAGAATAGGTAGACCCAGCTGATTAAATTCGCTTAAATGCGCTAACAGCTTAAAATTGTGGTCCAAAGTTTTACCAAAACCAAAACCAGGGTCAACTATTATATTCTCTCGCTGAATTCCTGCTGCAACACAGCTCTCAACTCGTTGCTTTAAGTAAGTCATCACTTCGCTGAGCACATCCTCATAATGAGGATTAGACTGCATACTGCGCGGCTCACCTTGCATGTGCATAATACACACAGGAACGCCACACTCTGCTGCCATTTGCAGCGCACCGGGCCGCTCTAAAGCACAAACATCATTAATGATATCGGCACCGGCAGCGACGGTTTGCTGCATCACCTCTGGTTTACTGGTATCTATCGATACCAAGCAGGAAAAACGTTGTTTTATCTCAGCCACCACATCCACGGTACGCGCCAATTCTTCTTCAACCGACACAGCGGCAGCACCAGGACGGGTAGATTCACCGCCCACGTCAATAATATCTGCCCCCTGCTCTAGCATTTGTTCAACCCGTAACAAAGCTTGCTGCGGACTCAGGTAACTTCCGCCATCAGAGAACGAATCTGGTGTTAAATTTAAGATGCCCATGACAACCGGGCGCTGAAACTGGTGAGAACCAATATTAAATGAAATAGTCATATCTGTTACTTATAAAAATAAAAAAGCCCTGCAAGTAACTTACAGGGCTAGTTCATTATTGTGGATTATTGCGCAGGGTCTTCACCCATATCCTTAGGTTGCTCCGCTGCGGGCTCGCTACTCGCTTCCACTTTATTACCAGAATCAGCGGGAGGAGGAGTCGAGTTAGAATCATCCCAATCAGCAGGTGGACGAGGCGTTTTACGCTCCATCAAATCATCGATCTGCTTGGCGTCAATGGTCTCGTACTTCATTAATGCATCTTTCATCGAGTGTAGAATATCGATGTTTTCTTTAAGCAATCTTTCAGCACGCTGATAGTTACGATCAATCACCGAGCGAATTTCAACATCAATGGCTTTAGCCGTATCATCAGACATATGCTTAGTTTTTGCTGCGCTACGGCCAAGGAACACTTCACCTTCTTCGTCAGCATACAGTAGTGGCCCCATCGATTCAGATAGACCCCACTGAGTCACCATCTTACGGGCAATTTCAGTAGCACGTTCAATATCATTGCTTGCACCAGTAGAAACCTTTTCATCTCCGTAGATTATCGACTCAGCTAAACGTCCACCATAAAGGCTGGAAATCATGCTTTCTAAATGCTGCTTACTGTGACTTACGCGATCTTGCTCAGGCAAGTACATGGTAACGCCAAGCGCACGCCCGCGAGGAATAATACTCACCTTGTAAACAGGATCGTGTTCAGGGACTAAACGGCCAACAATGGCATGACCCGCTTCGTGATAAGCGGTCATTTCCTTCTCACTTTCGGTCATCACCATAGACTTGCGCTCTGCGCCCATCATGATCTTGTCTTTGGCTTTCTCGAACTCTTCCATAGAAACAGTGCGTTTACTGCCGCGAGCGGCAAATAACGCAGCTTCGTTTACTAGGTTAGCCAAGTCAGCGCCAGAGAAGCCCGGGGTACCACGAGCAATCACAGCTGCATCTACGCCTTCACCAAGAGGCACTTTACGCATATGTACTTTTAGAATTTGTTCGCGGCCACGGATATCAGGCAAACCAACGGTCACTTGGCGGTCAAAACGACCAGGACGTAATAGCGCTGGGTCTAATACATCTGGGCGGTTAGTCGCGGCAATAACGATAATGCCTTCATTACCTTCGAAACCGTCCATCTCAACTAGCATTTGGTTCAAGGTTTGTTCACGTTCATCGTGTCCGCCCCAAGACCTGCGCCACGCTGGCGGCCTACCGCATCGATTTCATCGATAAAGATGATACATGGAGCTGATTTTTTCGCTTGCTCAAACATATCACGAACCCGCGAAGCACCAACACCAACAAACATTTCTACGAAATCAGAACCTGAAATAGTAAAGAA
Organism: Agarivorans gilvus; assembly: GCF_001420915.1. NCBI lineage: Bacteria > Pseudomonadati > Pseudomonadota > Gammaproteobacteria > Alteromonadales > Alteromonadaceae > Agarivorans > Agarivorans gilvus. The sequence goes on from NZ_CP013021.1 coordinate 1,428,429, forward strand.
TGGCACTTTAGCTTCACCAGCAATGGCTTTGGCTAATAAGGTTTTACCCGTACCTGGAGGACCAACCATTAACACACCAGTGGGGATTTTACCGCCCAACTTCTGGAATCTCGTAGGGTCACGTAAGTAATCAACTAGCTCTGCTACTTCTTCTTTGGCTTCATCACAACCCGCTACGTCAGCAAAAGTGGTTTTGATTTGGTCTTCGCTCATTAAACGCGCTTTGCTTTTACCAAAAGACATCGCACCTTTACCGCCACCGCCTTGCATTTGACGCATGAAGAAGATCCATACACCGATTAGCAATAACATTGGGAACCAAGAGATGAAAATAGAGGTTAATAAACCCTGCTCTTCTGGCTTTTTGCCCAATACTTTAACGTTATGGTTAAGCAGATCATTCATTAGATCTCTGTCGTGCAAAGGAATGGTTGTACTAAATTTTTCACCAGTGCGTTTAATACCATTAATTTCTTGGCCACTAATGACCACTTCTCGAATCTGCTCTTGGTTAACTTCCTTTACAAAGGAAGAGTAATCCATTTGCCGCCCACTGGTAGTATCAGTATTAAAGCTTTGAAATACAGACATCAATACTACAGCTATGACCAGCCACAGAATTAGATTTTTTGCCATGTCACTCAAGACGAAAACCTCACCGGTTACTTTTAATAAAAATTACATGCTAGCGTACTATAGTTTAAAGCCGCTAGCTACTATATAGACTTCACGCGATCGTGCGCGAGATGAATTGGGCTTACGAGTTTTTACACTAGTAAACATAGAACGTACTTCCTGCAAATATTGATCAAAGCCTTCACCTTGAAAAACCTTCACCACAAAACTGCCTTTCGCTGCTAACACTTCACGACACATATCTAAGGCTAGCTCAACTAAATACATAGCACGTGATTGATCCACATTATTGTTACCACTCATGTTGGGTGCCATATCAGACAGTACGACATCCACCTTGCTTTCACCTACGCGCTCTAAAAGAGCGTTGAGCACTGCTTCTTCGCGAAAATCACCACATAAAAAATCGACCCCGGCGATGGGGTCCATAGGTAAAATGTCACAGGCGATGACATGCCCGTCTATGCCTACCTGTTCAACGCAGTACTGCGACCAGCCACCAGGGGCAGCGCCTAAGTCAACTACGGTCATACCGGGCTTAAGTAATTTATCTTTATTTTGAATCTCTTCAATTTTAAAAACAGCGCGCGAACGCAGCCCTAATTTTTGTGCCTTCTGTACATAGTGGTCATCAAAATGTTCGGTTAACCAGCGTTTAGAGCTAGCAGTATGTTTTTTATTAGTCACAAATAGTATCCACTATAGTTACAAAACCACTCGGTATAATGATTATAAAATAGTATTAGTCTTTAGATGGCGCTAGAATATGCCTTTTTCAACCCCGAGTAAGCAGAAAGTTTCATGCAACTGACCAACAAACAAAAACAGCACCTGAAAGCCTTGGCTCATAATTTAAAGCCAGTGGTAATGCTTGGCTCCAATGGGCTGACCGAAGGGATTTTGGCAGAGATAGAACTGGCCTTAGCCCATCACGAGTTAATTAAAGTAAAAATTGCTACTGACGATAGAGAAATGAAGCAACTGATTGCCGATACTATCGTAAGTAAAGTGAATGCGGTAAAAGTTCAGGTAATTGGCCACATTTTGGTCATCTACCGCCCCAGTGAAGAGCAAAAAATCGAGTTACCTCGAAAGTAAAAAAAGCGGCTTTAGCCGCTTTTTTATAATTAAACTTCCAGCCTAATCGTTTGATAAAGCTCCGGCTTTGGCTCGGAACTTGACTCGCCATATTTTACATATAACTCGGCTAAAGCAAGCTTTTGATTAACTTGCTTTTGCTGCTGTAAATTGTCGTTAATCCCTTCTAAAGTTTGATAGCTAATCGCTTGACTACCTTCGCCCGGCTTATTCTCTCCGCTGGCTCCAGCATAATAAGCATCGAGTAGCTTTTGCTGGTGATTAACTTCCGATACCCCCAGCACCAAATTACGTTTAACGCTACGCTCTGTCTGCTGATTCTGTTGGTAGTGATTAACTTGTTCACCTAGGTACAGTTGCGCATTGCGCTGCTGCTCTGGAGTAAGCTGCTGATATTCTTCTTTTATTTCATCAACAACATCGCCCAAACTAGCTGTAGTACTTGCCTGACTATGACGAATAGAAGGATTTGAAAGGCTGTAGATTGAGTTGGTGCTAGAGGTAATTTGCATTGAGAGGTTCACCTTAAAACAGTTAAGTAACAACCGCTCCTTGGCGAATTTCTGTACTATAACAAATCACCCTTAGGCAGACAAACATTTTGCATCAATAGCAATAGCTCCCGCAATTACCATCGTTCTCTATCACTTTAGGGGCGCGGTAAAAACTCAGCTAATTGAAAGTCCTTTACTAATACGCAATCCATACCCGCGTTATGACCGGCCTGGATACCAAAAGGCGTATCTTCAAAAACCAAACACTGTTGCGGCTCAACAGCTAAACGCTTAGCGACTTCCAAAAAAGTATCAGGTTCGGGTTTATGGGCTGCCACATCGTCAGCACAGACCATAGCTTGAAATGGACTAACTAAATCTAGGTTTTCAGTAATCCGTTGCATATTAACTCGCTCGGCCCCTGTACCTAAACCGAGCTTTTTAGTATCAGCAAACTCACTTAATAACTGGCAAGTCACAGCAATACGTTCCACCTTGTGCCATAAAGCATCAAAGCCGGCTCGTTTATCCTTAAGCAAACGTGCCGCGTCAATGTCTACCTTATAGTGCTGCTGATATTGCTCCGCAATCTTAAGGGTTGGCATGCCTCCACGTTGAGCGACAAAGTCGATATGCACCGGTAGGTTTTGGTTGGCTAGAGCCTGCTCCCAAGCGGCCAAATGGGCAGGCATAGAATCTACAAGGGTACCGTCCATATCGAAAATTAGCGCCTTATATTTCGAGAAATCGATAGCTAACAACTTTCACCTCCAAACAAAAACGCAGCCTCGGCTGCGTTTTTGAAATAACATTGGTTTAGATATATTCAACACTGACAATTTCGTATTCAACTTCGCCGCCAGGAGTCACCACCATCACTTCATCTTCCACCTGCTTGCCGATTAAACCACGAGCAATAGGAGAGTTAACCGAAATGCGGTTTTGCTTAATATCGGCTTCATCATCGCCCACAATACAATAAGTCACTTCTTTGTCGGTATCTAGGTTCAACAAGGTCACTGTAGAGCCAAAAATCACCTTGCCGTTATTAGTCATCTTAGTTACATCGATCACCTGAACATTGCTCAGCTTAGACTCGATGTCCTGAATGCGACCTTCACAAAAGGCTTGTTGCTCACGGGCAGCATGATATTCAGCATTTTCTTTTAAATCACCGTGTTCACGAGCCACTGCGATGTCTTCGATAATCTTAGGTCGGCGAACATTTTTTAAATGATCTAACTCTTCACGCAATTGGGTTTCGCCACGCACCGTCATAGGAACTGGTTTCATAGTTTTTAACTCAACAAAATTAAGAAATAGAAAAAAATTTGGCTGTCTAAGACAGCCAAATTTACTGGTACTAATATCTGCAGTGTACCGTTATTTTAAGCTGTGGTGAAGATCTTCACCACATTGCCACTGTCGATAAGCGGTGGCTAAACGATACGTTTATGTAAATCTTGAACTGAAGTCACAGTACCACGATCATCCGCATTATGTGCCTGACACGTTGCAAAAGCACCATTTAAGGTAGTGGTATAATTTACCTTTTGCACTAGTGCTTCACGACGCAATTGACGAGAATCTTCAATTGATTGACGCCCTTCAGTGGTGTTAATCACATAGCTGTATTCGCCATTTTTTAAACGGTCAAGAATATGTGGGCGACCTTCATGAACCTTGTTGACTAGGCGCGGGTTAATGCCTGCTTCACCTAGTGCCACGGCTGTACCATGAGTGGCATCCAACTGGTAACCTAGCTCAAGCAGCTTAGCTGCCAACTCGGCAACCCGTTTCTTGTCTGAGTTACGTACCGATAGCAATACGCGCCCACTCTTAGGACCATCGTTACCGATCCCCAGTTCAGCTTTAGCATAAGCTTCAGCAAAGCTATCACCTACTCCCATTACCTCACCGGTAGAACGCATTTCTGGGCCTAAGATAGGATCTACACCATGGAACTTGTTAAATGGCAGCACTACTTCTTTCACTGAATAGAAAGGTGGGATCACTTCTTTAGTGATGCCCTGCTCGGCTAGTGAAATGCCAGCCATAACCCGCGCAGCCACTTTAGCAATCGGTACACCGGTAGCTTTAGATACAAATGGAACGGTACGTGCTGCGCGAGGGTTCACTTCAATTAAGTAAATCTCGTCGTCTTTCACCGCAAACTGAGTATTCATTAAGCCAACTACACCTAGCTCAAGCGCGAGGGCTTTCACTTGCTCACGCATTCTATCTTGAACTTGTGGGCTAAGCGTATAAGCAGGTAGTGAACAAGCTGAGTCACCAGAGTGAACCCCCGCTTGCTCAATGTGCTCCATGATGCCGCCAATCACTACATCCTTACCATCACAAATGGCATCGATGTCAATTTCAACTGCATCGTTGAGGAAGCTATCTAACAACACCGGAGAATCGTTAGACACACTTACGGCTTCATTAAAGTAACGACGCAAGTCTTGCTCGTCATAGACGATTTCCATGGCACGACCACCCAATACATAAGAAGGACGAACCACCAATGGGTAACCGATACGTTCAGCGGCAATCACCGCATCTTCGGTAGTGGTCACCGTGTCATTTTCAGGCTGCTTTAACTTCAAACGCTCTACAGCTAGTTGGAAGCGTTCACGGTCTTCGGCGCGGTCAATCGCATCTGGCGAAGTACCAATAATAGGTACGCCAGCGGCTTCTAACTCACGCGCTAATTTCAATGGTGTTTGACCACCATATTGAACAATAACCCCTGTAGGTTGTTCTACACGAACAATCTCTAATACATCTTCTAAGGTCACCGGTTCAAAGTATAAGCGGTCTGAAGTATCGTAATCGGTAGATACGGTTTCAGGGTTACAGTTCACCATAATGGTTTCGTAACCATCTTCACGCATGGCTAAAGCCGCGTGAACACAACAATAATCGAATTCAATACCCTGGCCAATACGGTTTGGCCCACCACCTAACACCATGATTTTCTTCTTATCAGAAGGTTGTGCTTCACACTCTTCATCATAAGTTGAGTACATGTAGGCAGTATCAGTTGCAAACTCAGCAGCACAAGTATCTACCCGTTTATACACAGGCAATACTTCTAAGCGATGGCGTAACTTACGAATTTCTTTTTCCGACACACCGGTTAACTTAGCGAGACGGGCATCGGAGAAGCCTTTGCGTTTTAGTTTACGCAAAGCCACTTCATCTAAGCTGGCCACACCATCTTTAGCCACTTGTTGTTCATGCAATACGATGTCTTCGATTTGCACCAAGAACCAACGATCGATATTGGTTAGGCCAAATACATCGTCAACACTCATACCAGCTCGGAAAGCATCGGCAATATACCAAATCCGCTCAGCGCCTACATTTTGCAACTCGTGGCGAATAATCTCCATTGCATCAGGGGCGTTTAGATCCACAATGGGGTCAAAACCATCAACACCCACTTCTAGGCCACGCAGCGCTTTTTGCAAAGACTCTTGCTGGTTACGACCAATCGCCATCACCTCACCCACAGACTTCATCTGCGTGGTTAAGCGGTCGTTAGCTCCAGCAAATTTTTCGAAGTTAAAGCGAGGTATTTTAGTAACAACATAATCAATTGATGGTTCAAAAGAGGCTGGGGTTTGACCACCGGTAATGTCGTTTTGCAACTCGTCTAGCGTAAAGCCAACCGCCAATTTCGCAGCGATTTTAGCAATCGGGAAGCCAGTTGCTTTAGAAGCTAATGCAGATGAACGAGATACCCGCGGGTTCATCTCGATAATCACCATGCGGCCAGTATTGGGGCAAATACCAAACTGAACGTTAGAGCCGCCGGTTTCTACACCAATTTCACGTAATACCGCCAATGAGGCATTTCGCATTAACTGGTATTCTTTATCGGATAGGGTTTGTGCTGGCGCAACGGTAATAGAGTCACCGGTGTGCACGCCCATGGGGTCGAAGTTTTCAATGGCACAAACGATAATACAGTTGTCGTTTTTATCGCGCACCACTTCCATTTCGTATTCTTTCCAACCAATTAAGCTCTCATCAATCAATAGCTCACTGGTAGGCGATAGGTCTAAACCACGGGCACAAATTTCATCAAACTCTTGCTTGTTATAAGCAATACCGCCCCCGGTGCCACCCATGGTAAAGGAAGGACGAATAATACAAGGAAAGCCGACTTTTTCTAGCACTAGGTAAGCTTCATCCATAGAGTGGGCAATCCCCGCCTCTGGGCAAGCTAAACCAATGCTTTTCATGGCTTGGTCAAAACGATTACGGTCTTCTGCCTTATCAATCGCATCAGCAGTAGCCCCAATCATTTCAACATTGTATTTTTCCAGTACCCCTTTGCTTTCTAGCTCCAAGGCACAGTTCAACGCTGTTTGGCCACCCATGGTAGGTAGCACTGCATCGGGACGCTCTTTCTCAATGATGCGTTCAACCACTTCCCAATGAATCGGCTCGATGTAGGTGGCATCGGCCATTTCAGGGTCAGTCATAATGGTGGCGGGGTTAGAGTTTACCAAGATTACTCGGTAACCTTCTTCTCGCAAGGCCTTACAAGCCTGAGCACCTGAGTAGTCAAACTCACAAGCTTGACCGATGACAATTGGGCCTGCGCCCAGTATTAGGATACTTTTTATATCAGTACGTTTTGGCATAAGTTCTGCTGCTCTCTACCTACGCTTGGCCGTTAAGGCGCTGCTCAATTAATTCGATGAAATGGTCAAATAATGGCGCCGCATCATGCGGACCAGGGCTTGCCTCTGGGTGACCTTGGAAACTGAACGCGGGTTTATCGGTGCGATGAATGCCTTGCAAGCTTTGGTCAAACAATGAGAAATGGGTCATTGTTAGATTGTCAGGTAAGGTTTTTTCATCAACCGCAAAACCGTGGTTTTGCGCAGTAATCATCACGCGATTTTTTTCGATATCTTTCACCGGGTGGTTACCACCGTGGTGCCCGAACTTCATCTTGATGGTTTTAGCGCCACTAGCTAAAGCCAGAATTTGGTGCCCTAAACAAATACCAAATACTGGAATATCAGTTTCAAGGAAAGCCTTAACCGCAGCGATGGCGTAATCACAAGGCTCTGGGTCCCCCGGTCCGTTAGATAAGAAAATACCGTCGGGATTAAGTGCCAGTACATCCTCAGCAGAAGTTTGCGCCGGGACCACAGTTAAACGGCAGCCTCGGTCAACTAACATACGTAAAATATTACGTTTAACGCCAAAATCGTAAGCCACTACATGGAACTTGCTGTCTTCGCTATCACTAGGAAGACCTTGTTTCAAATCCCAAGAACCCTGTGCCCAAGGGTAAACCTCGGCGGTCGTCACTTCTTTAGCTAAGTCCATCCCTTTAAGACCCGGAAAAGCTTTAGCATCGGCCAGAGCTTGGGTTTCATCAAGGTTATCTCCGGCCACGATACAGCCAGCTTGAGCCCCTTTTTCTCGAAGAATACGAGTCAACTTACGCGTATCGATATCGGCGATGCCGATAACATTACGCGCTTCTAAGTATTCACTTAAACTTTGCTGACTACGGAAGTTACTAGCGATTAAAGGCAAATCACGAATCACCAAACCACAAGCGTGGATAGCATTCGATTCTTCATCTTCTGGGGTAGTTCCGTAGTTTCCAATATGGGGGTAAGTGAGGGTGACAATTTGGCGAGCATATGAGGGGTCAGTTAAAATTTCTTGGTATCCAGTCATCGAAGTATTGAAAACCACTTCTCCAACGGCGGATCCATTGGCTCCGATTGCGGTTCCACGGAACACGGTACCGTCTTCTAATACCAGCAGTGCTGATTTGCTCAAGGCAACCTCCTAACAAAGAACTGTCGACGCGACAAAACTGAACTAAAGCTTAAACTTTAGCCCAATACGATAAAAATTTGGCAAATTCCGCGGATTATAGAGGAGATATGATTGAAGGTCTATCAGTTTTTGTACAAACTTAGGAAAATAGGGTTTATTGTACGTTTGCTACCTGTAAGGCTTAAAAAAGCACATTAACTTAGTTTAATCACACCTCTCACGTGTTTCTTAAACCAGCCCTAACTATTTAAATGGTGGGTACAAAAAGCAGATAAAAAAAAGCCGACACTAGGTCGGCATTTTTCTTACAGCATATTTACTTATTGGCTAACAGTTAGCACCGGTGCGCTCTCGTCTGAAGTATCCAATGTAAAGATATAGGTTCCATCAGCAGGAATATCGAAGGTCATATTCGCGCTTGCTGAACCCGCATCTAAAGTGACAGGCGTATCTAGCGTTACTGCAGCATCAGCACCGAAGTTAATAGTATCAGTCCAAGCTGCATCAGCCACTTTCATTTCCACGCTACCTGCAGTTAAATCCAAACTTAAGGTGTAAGTATTTGCAGCAGAGTAAGTAAACTTAGCATTAGAGTCCTCTGCAGGAGTATCCCATGTAGTTACCGTACCACGTAAATAGATATCAGCAGTGTATGTTGGAGTTAAAGCTTCGTCTACTTTAGTTACCGACAATACAGCTCGGTCAGTATCATCTTCAGTGAACACGTAGCTTGCATCCAATACAAATTTGTATTTACCCGCTTCTGTTACAGGTAACAGACAGTTGTTTTCAGTTCCTAAGTCAATTGAACCTTCAGCTTGAGTAGCCCAGTCACAACCGAAATTAGGACCTGACCAATCTGCATTGCCATTGGCAAATTTAAACTGATGATCAGAACTGTCTTCTGTAGGTTCTACGTTAATAATGGCTTCATAAACACCGTTACCAACGAAAGTCATGGCATAAGCAGAGTCCAGAGGAGCATCCCAAGAGCTAATTGTTCCTCGAATATATAAGGTTTCGTTAAATGGAGGAATGCTACTTACATCCTTGTTAGACATATCTACAGGAAGACCAGTACCTTGTGCTTCACCTTGTGGCTGAACAAATACCGCTGTAGTACGTGCTGGTACGGTAAAGCTACCATCGGCAAAGCTTGCGCCTTGCACTACACTGTCGGCAGAGGTTTGTTGAACTTCATGCAGTTCAAAGCCAGTGGCTCCTTCGATTGGGAATACCTGTTCTTCGCTAGTTGCGTTGAGAATAACTACAATAGCATCATTGTTTGCATCTAAATCAGCTCCAGCACTAGTACCGTCATCAATAGACATAACAATTAAGCCTTGAACTTGCTCAGTTCCTACGTTGCGGAAGTCAACACGGGCTTGAACATCGTCAGCTGTTGCTAAACGGAATAATGGGCTGCTAGAACGCATGGTTAGCAACTCTAGGAACTGCTCTTTAGTCAAATCAATATCTGCGGCGGCAGGCTTAGCCGTTTCATCGCCTATGATTTGCTGAATTAGCTCCCAGTTTGCCGCATCTTTGTCTTCGCGAGGTAAGCCAACATTCCAGTTATTATCGCTACCGTCAAAGCGAACGCGGTTAAACCAATCGCCAGAATCGTAGCTGTCACGTTGCATAGATTTAGAGCGAAGCAGCTCAGAACCCATGTGAATAAATGGAATACCTTGACCTAGCATAACCGTAGACAAGCTTACTGTTTGCATACGCGCACGGTCTGCAGCAGAAGTTCCAGTAGCAAGTTTATAGGCGTTGTTGTCCCACAAGGTTTGGTTATCGTGCTTAGATACATAAGAAATGTTTTCTGATGGACTTAAGGTATAACCGGCTTTCGCTCCATTGTAATCAACATCTTCACCACGCTTAGTATTACCTTCGGCATCAAGCAAAACAAATTTCTGCAAATTACCTGCCATACCTAGGCGAACAAGATCTTGATTGTGAAGCGCATCTTCACGGAAACCTTCTTCATCATCAGCATTCAACTCATTTAAAGTATCGGCATTGCCAAAACCTTGAGTTTCACGAATACCAGTTCCACTATCAAACGGGCTACCACCACGTACTGCATCACGTAAACGGTCAGAGAAGGTACCAATTCCCGTACCAGCCATGTTCCACTGAGTTGATTGGGTAAAGCGAGCGTCACCAGTTACTTCACCAAAGTCCCAGCCTTCACCGTAGAATAGAGTGTTGTCATCGACTTCGCGAACAGCTGCTAAGGCGTCTACCATCAAATCTTTAGGCTGGTGACCCATTAAGTCGAAACGGAAACCGTCAACGTTGTACTCTTCTGCCCAAGTCACTAATGAATCAGTCATTAGTTTACCCATCATTAGGTTTTCTGTGGCCGTATTGTCACAACATGTTGAAGTTTCTACGCCACCAGTATTCACGTTACGACGGTGGTAATATCCAGGGACGATTTTATCCAATACTGATTTGTCGTTAACACCCGAAGCGTTGGTATGGTTGTACACCACATCCATAACAATCTTCAAGCCCATATCATGAGTGGCTTTCACCATTTGGCGGAACTCTTTGATACGAGTAGTACCTTCAGCATCAGTAGCGTAGCTACCTTCTGGTACAGTGTAATGGTAAGGGTCGTAACCCCAGTTGAAGCTATCCAAGGCGCGTAAATCGCCCATTAGCGCTTGCGCATCTCCCGTTGTAGGGTCAAAGCTGGCCAATTTAGCTTCAATAGTGCCTGAAGCATCAGCACAGTAACCATCAGTTTTTTGCAGCTCAGTACATAGGTCTGCCAATGGCGCATCAATATCAATGGCATTTTCTTCGTCTACTGTTGCAATATCAAAAGCAGGAAGAATGTGTAAGGTAGTTAAACCTGCTTCTTTTAGCTCTTGTAGGTGAGATACAGACTCACGCTCGGCTTCAGTAAGCGCTAGGTATTTACCATTGTACGCAGGTGTTCCAAGCTGATCACTAAAGCTGAAATCACGTAGATGAGACTCATACAATACGTGGTCAACATCGTTTTCTAATACTGGGCGAACATCTTCATCCCAACCTGCAGGTTTAGTGTCAGCGGCATCTAGATCCACAACCAGTGAATAAAGTGAGTTAGTTGAAAGCGCCAACGAGTATGGGTCTGTCACCATACGGGTTTCAATCTGTTTGGTAGTTGGATGATAAACCGTTACTTCGTAGCGGTAGTATTTACCCACAGCACCAGCTTGCTCAGCTGACCAAACACCATTGGCCGCTTCAGTCATGGTTACGGCTTCACCAGCAGAACTCATGTCTTCATTGTATAAGTACAATTTAACGCTTTGTGCGGTAGGTGCCCATACTTTGAAGGTTACATCATCACCAGAAACAATAGCGCCCAGCTTTTCGTTAAGGGCACCTGTTTCACCTTCCACGAATACCGCGTCAATGACACCAGGTTTTTGTACTTGAGTAGCTGCAGTCGCTACGCCCTCAGCGTCTTTTGCTACAACAACAATTTGGCTTTTCAGAATTTGTTTTAGCGTTGCTTCATCTACATTAATCTTAGCTGCCGCTAAACCAGCTAAGTGAGGGAAACGAGCTTTTAGGGTATCACCTATCTCGCCCGCGTTTAACTCAACGGCCGTACCACCTTTCACAATTTTGCTATCCGGATCCATAGCGATGCCGTTATTTGGATCATAACGTAGCTCTAAAGCAGTGGCATTGGCTGCGCCTTCCCAAGCGATGGTAGTGGCATCTAGCCAATGAGCTTTGGCACCATCAATAGCGACAGGACGCTCAGCTATAGGGGTATAAAATAATTCACTGCTACCATCAAAACCAAATACGCCACGAGCATCATCAAGCTGGGCCAACTCAATTTTGGAATCAGCGCTACCGAAGGCTTTATCATCTCCGTTATGAAGAATGAAGTTCATACATTCATAAGGGTCATTCGCTTCAGTATCAATCTGAAGCACGTAGTAAGCACCGTAGGTCTCACTAATACCAGTAGCAGGGAAGGGTGAATTCCAAGAGGTCTCACCATCGATGCCCATTCCGTCTAAATCAATACTGGCACAAGCGGCATTGTTCCAAAGGTGTAAGCCCCAGCCGTCATAAGCAGACTCATCTACACGTTCGTGCGCTTCATCGCGTTTGTAATAGAGAACGACTTCGTTATCAGCCGCAGTGTATAGACCTTCGATGACGTTGCCGCCACCACCACCACTAGTATTATCATCACTACTTCCACAAGCCGCTAGCAATGCCGTCGCTAGAACGGGCATGGTAAGCCTTGCTAGCCTACTAATTTTTATATCCATGTCAGCCTTTCCTTTCCTTTTACTGAGCCAATACTCAGTAAGTGAATGTTTTTATGTATGGGTTTGATTGACTCTCGCCTTCCATAGAGCGAGATGCCCAATAAGGTAGAAGTTCACGAAAAAAAGGACTGTGACGACAGCGTAACTTTGGGTAACAGAGCGTTACATTAGTGTGTTTTTTATGGGCTTTGTGAGGCCGTTCAAAGAACAATAAACTTGAAAACGATTTCAGAAAAGCTTCTGATAACGTTTTCAAAGAGGTATTTAGAATAAAATACTGTGATTTATTTTTGAGTATAAAAAAACGCCACTCAGTGGCGTTTAAAAAACAGACAAAAATACAGCAGCTTACTCATTTAAGCCGAGTACATCTCGCATATTAAACAAGCCATTCGGCTTATCTTTTAACCAAATTGCAGCTCTCACTGCACCATTAGCAAAAGTCATTCGACTTGAGGCCTTATGGGTAATTTCCACTCGCTCGCCAATATCGGCAAACATGGCTGTATGTTCGCCAACTAAATCGCCTGCTCGAATAGTAGCAAAGCCAATGGTATCGCGATCTCGTTCGCCGGTGATTCCCTCGCGCCCATAAACAGCCACTTTTTTAAGATCTCGTCCAAGAGTATCGGCAATCACTTCGCCCATACCCAATGCGGTACCCGAGGGCGCATCTACTTTATGGCGGTGGTGGCCTTCGATAATTTCGATATCGGTATAATCGCCCATCACCTTAGCGGCCACTTCCAACAGTTTAAAGACCAAGTTAACCCCTACGCTCATATTTGGAGCAAACATAATGGCGATATCTTCGGCGGCGTTTTGTAATTGCTGTTTTTGCTCATCACTGAAGCCGGTGGTACCGATCACCATTTTTTTACCATTGGCTCTAGCCCACTCGACATGGCTCAAAGTGACCGCTGGAGCAGTAAAGTCGATGATCACATCAATATCATCTTTCGCTTGCTCGATATTATCAACAATGGCAATGTCTAACTTGCCTAACCCAGCGAGTTCTCCCGCGTCAACGCCAATTAAGCTAGAACCGGGTCGCTCGGTAGCAGCCCCTAAACAGGTATCTGGGCTTTGATTTACTGCTTCCAATAAATTTTTACCCATACGTCCATTACAGCCAACAATCGCCACACGTACCTGCGACATAGTTACTCTCCTTTTAAGCAAGCCTTCACGCCAAATTTTGTGGCTCGACTATAACAAAGCAACAACTATAAAACGAGACTAAGCCACAGATCTATTGCCGTGAAAGCTAAGGTGTTTCCCTCGCTTACGCCCCAAGCTAAAAACGGTAGTAGTTATTGTTAACGATACTCCGCTACGCCCTTAAGCCGCTTGGCTAGATTTCACTAACTTGGGCTTAGTCTTTTTTTCAGTTTGGGCTGGATTACGCTGGCGTTCATATAAGAACTTCAAGACCTGAGAACGGTAATGGTTGTATTCACTATCGTCGGCCAAGGCAACTCGGTCGCGAGGCCGAGCCAACTTAACTTCTAATACTTCACCCACGGTGGCCGCTGGGCCATTGGTCATCATCACAATCTTGTCTGACAACAGCACCGCTTCATCCACGTCATGAGTAATCATAATCACGGTATTATTTAACTCTTGCTGGATCTCCATCAGCGAGTCTTGCAAATGCGCCCGTGTCAGCGCATCCAAAGCGCCGAAAGGCTCATCCATTAACAGTACTTTGGGCTGCATCGCCAAGGCCCGCGCTATGCCTACCCGCTGCTTCATGCCCCCAGATATTTCGTCTGGGCGCTTATGCATGGCATGGCTCATGTGTACCAATTCCAAGTTATGTTCTATCCACTGCTTCATTTCAGCCTTAGACTTTTGCCCCTTAAACACTTCTTTTACCGCTAATTCCACATTTTGATATGCAGTTAACCATGGTAATAAAGAATGGTTTTGAAACACCACGGCGCGATCAGGCCCTGGTTGGTATACTTCTTTGCCTTCCAATACCACGCCGCCTTCGCTGGCGTTATATAATCCGGCAACAATATTAAGCACCGTTGATTTACCGCAGCCGGAGTGGCCAATCAATGACACAAACTCCCCTTTGGCGATATTTAGATCAACCCCATCCAAGGCTCGGAAAGGGCCATTTTTAGTAGGAAAATCAATACTAACGTGGTCTATTTCTAAATACTGAGACATAACTATTTCCTCTTCCTAGCGGGCACTTTCCGGTGTCGAGTGAGAAATCACTTTTTGTAAACTCACCATCAACCAATCCAATACATAACCAATTAAACCTATCACCACCACGGCTACCATGATCCGCCCCAATGAATCCGAACTACCATTTTGGAATTCATCCCAAACAAACTTACCTAGGCCAGGGTTTTGCGCTAACATTTCCGCCGCAATCAACACCATCCAACCAATGCCCAAAGAAATACGTAAGCCGGTAAAAATCATCGGCAGTGAAGCTGGTATCGCGATTTTGAAAACTTGTTTACTCCAATGAAGTTGAATCACTCGACCAACATTCAACCAATCTTTATCAATAGAGGCCACGCCAGTAGCCGTGTTGATTAAAGTGGGCCACAGTGAACACAGGGTCACGGTGATCGCCGAGGTCACAAAAGACTTAGAAAACATCGGCTCATCGCTGATATATACGGCACTTACCACCATGGTGACAATAGGCAACCAGGCCAGCGGAGATACCGGCTTTAACACCTGAATTAAGGGGCTAATCGCGGCATATAGCTTTTTGTTTAAACCACAAGCCACGCCTATGGGAATAGCAATCAAACTGGCTAAAATAAACCCGGTAAACACCGTATACAAACTGGTAATAATTTGATCAAAAAAGGTTTCTTTGCCGGTATAGGGTCTAATTTTCACCTCGGCATCGGGGTTCTTCGCCAACTTTTTAGCGTTGCGCTCTTCTTGGCGTTGATAAAACGCTTCTGCTTTGGCCCGTTCTTCTTTGTGCTCCAGCACTAAACCCTGATATTGCTGCCATACTTCAGCAGGCCCCGGCAAAGTACCTAAACTGGTTTGCACCTTGGCGGCCGATACACTCCACAGCAGCAAAAATACTACAATGGCCAATATCGGTAAGCCAAGGCGCTCAAAGATGTCACTCAATTGCTGCTTGGGGTTTTCACCGCTAGCAAGACGAACCAACGGAACCATTGGGCTTAAACCCACCGTTTCTAATGAATGAATTAATTTATCTTTCATCACTACCACTCCTATTGCGCTTGGTGAGCATACACGCCACCAAGCGCTCACTTAACCGATAACTTAAAGGGTGTCGTCTTGTTTTAGGCCAATGGCAAATTTATCTAAATAAGCATTGGGCTGTGTTCCATCGTAAACAATGTTGTCAATGAAATGCTTTTGCGGTGGCTTGAAGCCGGTTTCAGTGGCAAAGTCTGGAAACGCACTGGCCTCAATGACACCTTCTGCAATTAACTCTTTAGCGGCTAGCGCATAGATATCTGGGCGATACACCTTCTTAGCGATATCCATGTACCACGAGTCGGGCTTGCTATCAGAAATTTGTCCCCAGCGGCGCATTTGGGTTAAGTACCAAATAGCGTCACTGTAGTAGGGGTAAGTCGCGTTATAACGAAAGAATACGTTGAAATCCGGCACCTCTCGCTTATCACCTTTTTCATATTCAAAGGTTCCCGTCATGCTGTTAGCAATAACCTCGTAGTCGGCCCCAACATATTGGCTTTTTGACAAGATTTTAACCGCTTCGGGGCGATTCTTATTGTTCTCATCGTCCAACCACTTGGCAGCACGGATCATCGCCTTAACCACTCGAATATGGGTATTTGGGTATTCATCGGCCCAAGCTTTGCTTACACCAAATACTTTCTCTGGATTGTCTTTCCAAATTTCGTAATCGGTTACTACCGGTACGCCAATACCTTTAAATACCGCTTGTTGGTTCCAAGGTTCACCTACGCAATAGCCGTAAATGGTGCCCGCTTCCATGGTGGATGGCATTTGTGGTGGTGGAGTGACCGAAAGTAGCGCTTGGGCATCAATTTTTCCTGAGGTATCACCCTTGTGTGGCGCATAGTAGCCAGGATGAATGCCACCGGCAGCCAGCCAGTAACGCAGTTCATAATTGTGAGTCGAGACTGGGAACACCATTCCCATGTTGAAGGGCTTGCCCTGTTTAATATAGCTATCAACAACTGGCTTAAGCGCATCGGCCTTAATCGGGTGAACAGGCTTGCCATCTTCATGCGGAACGTGGGGCTTCATTTGCGCCCAAATGTCATTAGACACGGTAATCGCATTACCGTTTAAATCCATACTAAAGGCAGTAATAATGTCAGCCTTAGTACCAAAACCAATAGTGGCACCTAGCGGTTGCCCTGCTAGCATGTGGGCACCATCTAATTCACCGGTGATAACGCGGTCAAGCAGCACCTTCCAGTTGGCTTGAGCCTCTAACTGAACGTACAATCCTTCGTCTTCGAAATAGCCCTTTTCATAGGCGATCGCCAAAGGTGCCATATCGGTTAATTTAATAAAGCCAAACTTAAGATCTTCTTTTTCCGGCTCGCCTATTTCGGCGTGACTATAAGCCACCACACTACTACTGATTAAGGCAGCGCTGATGCTGGCTTTAATGATGTGACTAAAACGCTTAGGGCTAAATTTGTGCATTCCTTGCTCCTGCTACTGCAAAACTACCAATCGAGGTAGAACCAAAATGTTGCTACACACTCAGGGTTGCCAAGGTCGTGCCAAGATCCAGATCACATTTTTTTAACACTACAAATCATTAACTTATAAAAATCTTTACCTCTAAAGGAGTATTCGTATTTTTTTAATAAATTCACTAACTTAGAACAAAAGCGCACAAACTTGGCGCATAAAAAAACCGGCGATTTTCGCCGGTTTTTTCTGACAGTTGATGTCTAAGCTAATACAGCTAGCAACTCAACTTCAAATACTAGAGCCGCAAAAGGAGGGATGGCCGCACCAGCACCTTGTGAACCATAGGCTAGCTCATGAGGTACGTAAAGCTTCCACTTGTCACCCACTTTCATGCGCTGTAGTGCTTCTGTCCAACCTTTAATTACACCATTTACAGGGAATTCGGCAGGTTGACCACGTTGTACAGAGCTGTCGAATACTTCACCAGAAATCAAAGTACCTTCATAGTGAACTTGTACCTTGCTGGTTGCGCTAGGGCTTTCACCGTCACCTTCAACCAATACTTCGTACTGTAGGCCAGTCTCAGTTTTGTTGATCTCAGGGCGCTTAGCATTTTCAGCCAAGAAGTTCTCGCCTTCAGCCATGGCTTCTTTATGCTGCTCTGCTTTTTTAGCTTCGATTTGCTTAGTGATTTCTTGAAATGCTGCACCGATAACCGCTTCATCTAGTTGCGGTTGCTCGCCTTGCATAACATCACGAATGCCATCAAGCATGGCATTAACTTCTAGTCCGTCGAATGCGGCACGTTCAATTTGTTCACCAATTTGAAGACCGTAACCGTAACTCGCCTGCGCTGCTGCGCCTTGATATTTATCGCTCATTTGAACTCTTAAATCTAATCAATAAATGAAGCTAAAAGGTTAACATAAAGCGATCAAAAATGCCCTTGACGAAGCGTTAAATGGGCTTTTTTTTGTGAATAAGCTTGCCCGGCAAAATAGAGCTGCTGTTGCTCACCAGTAAAATCAAAGCCCAAATGGCGATAGAAACCTTGAGCGTGCTGGTTATCTTGCATTACCCAGCAATATAAGTGCTGCGCCTTGGTTTGCTCACAAGCATGTTTTAATAAAGCTTTGCCGAAGCCTTGGCCAATCCACTCTGGTAACAGATATAGGGCACTGAGTTCTTGGCATTGCGCTTGTTGTTGCAGGCAGATAAATCCCATCAATTCCGCTTGTTCGACAACCCAGGTTTGATAAGCGGCGCTGTCAAGCCGCTGTTGCCAAGCCAGAAAATGCTCAGCAACCGGCAAGGCTTCCAACATATGTACAGTTAATGAATCACTGTGTAAATGCTGCCAGCTTAAGCGCTGCACGCGACATATCGCGAGCGCATCACCAGCATTAGCCAAACGAATAGACACCTTAGTCATTAAAACTGGCTGGGCGCAGGCACTGCGGCGATTTACCCTGAGCAATGGCTTGTTTTTGCAATTGGGTAGCTCGTGCCATTCGCTGTTCCAAGTCACTGATTCGAGTTTGGTTAGAAGGGTGAGTAGACAAAAACTCTGGTACCGAACCGCCGCCGGCTTTGGCCATATTTTGCCACAGGCTAACACTCGCTTTTGGGTCGAAACCGGCACTGGCCATTAAGTCCAGCCCCATTAGATCGGCTTCACTTTCTTGGGTACGTCCGTAAGGTAGCAGTACACCATACTGAACCCCTAAACCTAGTGCAGCCATGGCTAAGCCTTTGTGCTCTATGTTATCGCTAACCCCAATGGCTATTGCCGCCACCGTAGTACCAATACCTGCAATTTGATTTTGCGATAGTCGCTCGTTACTGTGTTCTGCCAAGACATGGGAAATTTCATGGCCGATCACCGTTGCTAGCTGGTCGGGTGTTTCAGCCACT
The DNA here is from genome assembly GCF_001420915.1 of Agarivorans gilvus. NCBI lineage: Bacteria > Pseudomonadati > Pseudomonadota > Gammaproteobacteria > Alteromonadales > Alteromonadaceae > Agarivorans > Agarivorans gilvus. The sequence goes on from NZ_CP013021.1 coordinate 1,447,357, forward strand.
TTAATCAAACCCGTATACACACCAATATGCGCACCAGGTAAGGCGAAGGCGTTCACTTGTTCTGAGTCAAACACCACCACTTCCCAGTCTGCTTCACCATAATGGCCGGGAATTTCGGCGGTCACCGCATTGGCAACACAGGCCACATAGTCATTAGTCGCTTGGTCACTATAAATCTTTTCTTGTTGTTTGATTTCTTCAAAAGATTGGGCGCCCAATGCGCTCATTTTTGCATCATCATAGAGCAATACCCGTTTGCGTCCAGTTGGAGAAGCCGAACAGCTAAGTAATACGGCTAATGAGCCCGCAAGGAGTAGAGTTTTACCTAGTTTATTCATGGTGATAATCCGTTTCTTGGCAACCGTTTACGATTACGGCTCCTTTAATATTAATGGTAATCCGGCGCTAATAAAAACCACTCTATCGGCTTTTGCTGCCAAGGCTTGATTCAAACGCCCCAGTTCATCTGCAAACAAACGTGCCATGGCGTTATCGGATACTAAGCCCAGCCCTACCTCATTGCTCACAATAACTATTTCACTATCTAAGCGCTCTAGGCACTCCAGCAAGGCTGTGCTTTGCTGTTGTATATCGGTAACTTGTTGCTCTGGCGAAGTAGAACGACACAACCACCAGCCCAGCCACGTTGACATACATTCTAATAAAATGCGCCGCCCCTGCCCCGCATAGCACTCTAATACTTCGCCTAAGTTTTCATTTTCAAAGTCAAACTCATGAGTCTCAAAACGCGACTGCCGAGTCTGTTGATGATGAGCAATCCGCTGCGCCATTTCCTGATCGCTAGCCAAGGCTGTAGCAATATAAACCGGCTTAGGCTCTGTAAGGTCAGCAAACTGTTGTTCTGCCCAGCGGCTTTTACCACTGCGAATTCCGCCTAAAACGAGGCTAATCATCAATTGCCCTTATTGGTTGTAATACGATGTTGACTGACATACTAAAACAAGATCGGCCCTAATCACTATTTAGACATAAAAAAAGCGGCCAATGCCGCTTTTTAAACTATGTAAGTTTTGATTAACTGGTTAGGTCGTCAAAAAACTTTTTCACTCCATCGAAGAAACCTTCGGCTTTCGGCTTGTGCTTGCTGCCAGCTGAACCACCACAACTTTCTTCAAAGTCTTTAAGCAGTTGTTTTTGTTTCTCATTCAACTTAACTGGCGTTTCCACAATCACTTTGCAGATCAAGTCACCCACAGGGCCACCGCGTACCGACTTCACCCCTTTACCACGCATTCTAAACATGCGACCGGTTTGGGTTTCGCTAGGTACTTTTAGATTGACGCGGCCATCAAGGGTGGGCACTTCAATCTCACCGCCCAAGGCAGCCAAGGTAAAGCTAATTGGCACTTCGCAATAAAGGTTGCTTTCTTCACGCTTGAAGATCGGGTGCTCTTTAACATGAACTTGCACATACAAGTCACCGGCAGGAGCGCCACTTTCACCGGCTTCGCCTTCACCAGATAAACGAACCCGGTCACCGGTATCAACCCCGGCAGGAATGCTAACCGATAAAGTTTTAGCACGTTCGTAACGACCTTCACCATGACATTTATGACAAGGGTCTGAAATGATAGTCCCCTTACCCTTACAGGTAGGACAAGCTTGCTGCACAGCAAAGAAGCCTTGGCGCATCTGTACTTGGCCTTGACCATGACAGGTGCCACAAGTTTTTGGCGTTGAGCCCTTCTTAGCGCCACTACCATTACATTGCTCACAATGAACCAGTGTAGGTACGCGAATTTCTTTCTTAATGCCTTTAACCGCTTGCTCTAAAGTTAGCTCTAGGTTGTAGCGCAAGTCTGAGCCACGCTGCGGTTGGCGACGACCGCCACCAGCACGACCACCACCGAAAATGTCACCGAAGATGTCACCAAACGCATCACCGAAGTCAGCATGTCCGCCACCAAAGCCACCTGCGCCACGGTTAGGATCAACCCCAGCATGACCGTAATGGTCATAGGATTCTTTCTTGTGCGGATTACTGAGCACTTCATAGGCTTCTTTAACTTCTTTAAATTTCTCTTCAGAAGCTTTATCACCCTTGGTGCGGTCTGGGTGAAATTTCATCGCCAAACGTTTGTAGGCTTTTTTAATATCTCGTTCACTGGCATCTTTGGCGAGGCCAAGAACTTCATAATAATCGCGTTTTGACATAATGGGGTTCTACATTCTCACAACTAAACTAGCTGAAAGTATTGGCGTTAATAGACACACGGGCGTTGCTTTAAGACAACGCCCGTTCTTTTACTTTATTAAGTGTTGTCGACAAGGTTTACTTTTTGTCGTCTTTCACTTCTTCAAACTCGGCGTCAACTACGTCGTCTTGAGCACCAGCAGCTTGCTCGGCATCAGCGGCACCCGCTTCGGCTTGGGCTTTTTGCTGAGCCACTTCCATTAGTTTTTGAGAAGCTTCGATAAGGGCTTGAGTTTTCGCTTCAATTTCCGCTTTATCTTCGCCTTTGCTGGCCGTTTCTAATTCAGTTACAGCCGCTTCGATTTTCTCTTTATCTTCTTCAGAAAGTGCATCGCCAGCTTCGGTAATTTGCTTACGAGTACCGTGAACTAAAGCATCAGCTTGGTTACGTGCCTGAACTAACTCTTCAAATTTCTTATCATCTTCAGCGTGAGCTTCAGCGTCGTTTACCATCTTGTTGATTTCATCATCAGACAAACCAGAAGAAGCTTGAATGGTAATTTTTTGCTCTTTACCGGTGTCTTTATCTTTGGCAGATACGTGTAAGATACCATCAGCATCCAAATCGAAGGTCACTTCAATTTGTGGCACGCCGCGCTGTGCAGGACGAATACCTTCTAGGTTAAATTGACCCAAAGATTTGTTATCAGCAGCACGCTTACGCTCACCTTGAATTACATGAACGGTTACCGCGCTTTGATTATCTTCAGCGGTTGAGAATACCTGTGAACCCTTAGTTGGGATGGTGGTGTTTTTCTCAACAACGCGAGTCATTACCCCACCCATGGTTTCAATACCAAGAGACAGTGGAGTTACGTCTAGTAGCAATACGTCAGTTTTATCGCCAGACAATACCGCACCTTGAATTGCAGCTCCCATGGCTACTGCTTCATCAGGGTTAACGTCTTTACGAGGCTCTTTACCGAAGAACTCAGTTACGGCACTTTGTACTAAAGGCATACGAGTTTGGCCACCCACTAGAATCACATCGTTGATGTCGCCTACAGATAGGTCAGCATCTTGCAGTGCAATGCGTAGCGGCTCTAAAGAACGTTGTACTAAATCTTCAACCAAAGACTCTAACTTAGCACGAGTCACTTTAATGTTTAGGTGTTTAGGACCACTTGCATCAGCAGTGATGTAAGGTAGGTTTACATCTGTTTGTTGTGCTGAAGATAGCTCACACTTAGCTTTTTCAGCGGCTTCTTTTAGACGCTGCATCGCTAGTGGATCAGTTTTAAGGTCAAAACCTTGGTCTTTCTTGAACTGCTCAACTAAGTAGTTAATTAAGCGGTTATCGAAGTCTTCACCACCTAAGTGAGTATCACCGTTGGTTGCCAATACTTCGAAGGTTTTTTCGCCATCAACTTCATCGATTTCAATGATTGAGATATCGAAAGTACCACCACCTAAGTCGTATACTGCTACTACATTGTCACCCTTGGTATTGTTAACACCGTAAGCGAAGGCTGCAGCGGTAGGCTCGTTGATAATACGTTTTACTTCTAGACCAGCGATACGGCCAGCATCTTTAGTGGCTTGACGTTGCGAATCGTTAAAGTAAGCAGGAACGGTAATAACCGCTTCAGTCACTTTCTCACCAAGATAGTCCTCGGCAGTCTTTTTCATTTTTTTCAATACTTCAGCTGAAATTTGAGGTGGCGCTTTTTTGTCACCTTTTACTTCAACCCAAGCATCACCGTTATCAGCATTAACGATGCTGAAAGGCATAATTTCGATGTCACGTTGAACTTCGTCATCAGTAAAACGACGACCGATTAAACGCTTAATCGCAAATAAAGTATTTTTAGGGTTAGTTACCGCTTGGCGCTTTGCAGGTTGACCCACTAAGGTTTCGCCATCTTCAGTAAAAGCAATGATAGATGGGGTTGTGCGATCGCCTTCTGCGTTCTCAATAACTTTAGGGGTGTCGCCGTCTAATATTGCAACACAAGAGTTAGTGGTTCCTAAGTCGATACCAATAATTCTACCCATGATGGTGTTCTCCAAATTCTGGTTTTAACTAATATTCTGTTGTTGAAATCTAAGTGGGGGCAGCAAATTTCTTTTCAAGGGAAAACACTAAAAAAACTTATTAAAAATAATTTCCCCTGGCTTCACGCCTCGCTCTTTTAAATCCCCCGCCGGGAATACCGATAGTTCAAAAAACCAACAAAAACACCCAAAATAGTGCCATAAATGATTTTACCTATAACTTATGGTACTATCCGCTGAACTTTAAGTTATATGGAGACATAAAATCTCCATTAGAATAGAGAGAAGGATAATGAAAAACGATCCAAAACTAAGCCTCACACATAGAATTATTATTGGCATGGTAGCCGGTATAGGCTTGGGTGTATTGCTACAAAGTTTTTTTGCTGAATCGGTTCTGGTTAAAGATTATTTGGTTGATGGCGCCTTAAACATCGTCGGTTCAATCTTTGTTGCCAGCCTTAAAATGCTCGTGGTACCACTGGTGTTTGTCTCTTTAGTTTGCGGCGTATCTTCAATGAAAGATACCGCACGCTTAGGTCGCTTAGGCGGTAAAACCGTTTTACTTTACCTAGCCACTACCGCGATTGCCATTTCTCTAGCCATGGCGGTGGCTTTATTGGTTCGCCCAGGTACCGGCATGGAACTAAGCAGCGAAACCAGTTTTGTTGCTAAGGAAGCACCAAGCCTAAGCCAGGTTGTGATCAACATGTTCCCAGACAACCCTATCGCGTCTATGGCCCAAGGTAATATGCTGCAAATCATTGTATTTGCGTTGCTATTTGGTATTGCTATCGCTATCTCTGGTGAACCCGGCAAGCGCATATCGAAATTATTTGAAGATTTCAATGTGGTTATCATGAAGCTGGTTACCATCTTAATGAACCTAGCGCCTTACGGTGTATTTGCCTTATTAGCTAAACTTTTCTTCGGCATTGGCTTTGGCGCTATTGCCAGCTTATTAAGCTATTTCATGGTGGTATTGGTCGTACTACTACTGCACTCTTTAATTATCTACCCTTCACTATTAAAAGTGCTCACCGGCCTTAGCCCAATGTTGTTTATAAAGAAAATGCGTGAAGCCATTGTATTTGCCTTTAGTACTGCCTCGTCTAACGCTACCATTCCGGTAACGATGGAGACCGCCACCCACAAGCTAGGTGTGCGCAACTCAACCGCATCATTCACCATTCCTTTAGGGGCAACCATTAACATGGATGGCACCTCTATCATGCAGGGTGTGGCCACTATCTTTATTGCCACGGTTTACGGTATCGACCTCACCGCCGGTAATTTCTTAATGGTTATCGTCACCGCCACCCTTGCCTCGGTAGGTACAGCAGGAGTGCCAGGTGTGGGCTTAATTACTCTTGCGATGGTATTACAGCAAGTAGGTTTACCAGTAGAAGGCATAGCCTTAATTATTGGTGTAGACCGTCTGCTAGACATGGTGCGCACCGCGGTTAACATTACCGGTGATAGCATGGTAACTGTAGCGGTGGCTAAATCAGAGGGCGATCTTAATATCGAGACCTATAACAACCCGCTAGCAGGTTTATCAGAAGAAGAAGTTCATCTTCCTCACGAAGAAACTGACGCAGCCAGCGTAAGCGCAAAGGCACAACAAGCTTAAACGTTGAACTCACTGCAGCTATAAAAAACGCGGCTAACTGCCGCGTTTTTTTATATCTTCAATGTTTTAATGACTAATCATCTAAGCCCATACGGCTAATATTTAAGTCATTTAATATGCCATCCTGCAAAGAATAAACACAACCATGCACCGCCAGTGGCTGACCGCGGCTCCAGGCATTTTGCACAACCGTGGTTTCTGCCACATTTTTAACCTGCTCTACCACATTCAACTCACATAAGCGATTAACACGCTCTTCAAAGTTTTCGATGGCATCCAATTCTTGTTGGTAATAGCGGTACACATCTTTGATATGACGTAACCAGTTGTCGATCAAACCATGTTGTTCATCTTTCATGGCGGCCACCACTCCACCACAGCCATAGTGGCCGGTTACAATGATGTGTTTCACCTTCAACACATCCACCGCATATTGAATAACAGAAAGACAATTAAGATCGGTATGAACCACTACGTTAGCAATATTCCGATGCACAAATACTTCGCCGGGAGGCAAACTCGCTAGCTGGTTAGCGGGAACTCGACTATCACTACAACCAATCCACATAAACTCTGGAGACTGCTGCTCACACAGATCAGAAAAAAACGTGGGGTTTTTCTCCTTCATTTTCTTTGCCCAAATACGATTATTATTGAGCAGGAGATCTACACCATTCATTGACACCTCGATTTACTGTTACCACATCATTCCCTGTGCGGCTATATTGCCCGATAGCCTCGCTAACTACCAGCTTTTAAGTGCTTATTAGAAAGGCAGTTCGTTTTGTTGGGATAGGTTCTGCGCGCGGCTTGCGTCTAATTGCTGTCGGCGAAGCTCCCTTAATAAGCGCCCTTTACGCTGCTTCATTAAACGTAAAACATTTTGCTGCTCAGCCAGCGTTAAGTGCTGCCACTCAAAGCGTTCTTTGCGGGTACGAAAACAGCCCAAACACAAGCCACGGCTATTGGTCTGACAAATACCGCGGCAAGGATTGGGAATATCGAAGATCTCTAGCTGTTCCATTTGGCGTGATCACTCAAGCTGAAGCAATGCGAACAATTGTTATTTACTTAACCATGGCATAGGAATAGCAAACTGGTCAAAGTTTTTAGCTCAAAGCCAGTAATCGGGTTAAAGTTAGACAACTAGCTTGAGTCTTCTCACCATCAGTTCTGCGCTAGAATTGGAGCAAACACCACCTAACGAGGTAGATATGCGTTCAAAGTTGTGCTGGTTAATATTATGTCTTAGCTTTTCTCTGTATGCGGAAATGTCGGACATGGATTTTGAGGATGTCGATATAGATAGCTTCGAGGAGGAATGGCCAGCCGAGCCAGAACTGCCCATTGAACCAACCGAACCACAGCCTGAGTTACCAATAGAACCAACCGAGCCAACGCCGGAATTGCCGATAGAGCCCTCGCCGGTGCCACCAGTGGAACCGAGTCCAAGACCTCCCGGAACGATTATTATACCGCCCCCCATATGGTGGCTACAGGATCCATGGGACTATTGGTACCCTAGCGATTATCCGCGAGCACTCTACCAAAGCGCGTCGCTAGCCATAACCAGCTTTGATACTGTTAGGCTAAGAGTGGTCGACGCAGACCGGCGTACCTTGTATGACGCCAAGATGGAAGCTAATCAATCGCTACGCTGGCAGGGGCAAGCCCCGTTCGCTATATCAGTGGGAGATGTAGCAGCGATAACTCTATATTATCAAGATGTGAAAGTTGATCTCAGCGAATACCCACAGGGTCAAGCCAGTTACTTTCAGGTGCCAGCCAATCAGTGAGCTCAACCGTTCAGGCCGGACTAAACAGTTAACTAGCGATGCCAGTATATCTCAGGCAAAAAAAAGCTAGCGACAAAGCTCTTGGCGCTAGCTTTTTAAACTCAGTTAATTAGCGATTAGGCCTTGGTATCAACCGAAGCCGCTTTTGAAATCATCACCATCGCAGGGCGTAATAAACGGCCATTTAGTTCATAGCCTTTTTGTAGCACGGCCACTACGGTATTGGCGGCAACGCCTTCTACTTCTTGCATGCCCATCGCTTGATGTTTTTCAGGGTCAAAAGCATGGTCTTGTGGGTCAACCACTTCAATGCCAAACTTCTTAACGGCATCAATCAAAGTTTTAAGGGTTAACTCAACGCCTTCAATCATAGACGCCAAGGCGTCATCTTCGCGGTTGGCATGCTGCAGGGCCATTTCCATGTTATCAATCACAGGAAGCAGCTCATTGGCAAACTTTTCTAAAGCAAATTTACGTGCTTTTTCCACTTCTTGAGCTGAGCGGCGACGAATGTTTTCCACTTCGGCCTTGGCTCGAATAACACTGTCTTTCTGCTCTTCAACGGTTTGCTCAGCCTTAGCTAAACGCTCTAATAACTCAGCAACTGAAATTTCTTCACCACCCTCGTCATTAGCCTGCGCTTGCTCGCTGGACTGTTCGCTCTGCAACTCTTCGGCATGCTCTTCCACTGGCTGCTCTACTTCGGTTTCTACAACTTCTTCAGGCTGTGGTTTATTTTGCTCACTGCTCATGCAGGGTCTCCGTAATACTTTAAAAAAACTAAATCTGAAGCCTATTATGGGGATCAAACAGAGGCTTTCAAGTGATAGTCACGATAAAACTGGCTGAGTTGTTAGCGCACGCGTTATAATCAACGACAACACAATGTTAAATCAACAAGTTATGACTCAAGCCTTCAATACTATCGGTTTAATCGGCAAACCCCATCACGAGGGAGCCAACAATACCCTCACGGCTCTCTATCATTGGTTGGCAGAGCAGTCTTATACAGTTTTGGTCGAAGAGCGAACTGGGCAAGAATTAAACATCGACAGTCCCAAGCTAGTCACCATTAACGAACTGGGTGAACAAGCCGATCTAGCCATTGTGGTGGGCGGCGACGGTAATATGCTAGGCGCGGCACGGGTTCTATCTCGCTATAACGTAGCGGTTCTAGGAGTGAACCGAGGCAACCTAGGCTTTTTAACCGATCTTGATCCCTATAATTTCGAGCATCCGCTAAAAGCAGTATTAGATGGTGAATACATCACAGAGAAACGCTGCTTATTAGAAGCCAAAGTACTTCGTCATAACTCGGTAAAAAGTCTCAACAGTGCGGTGAATGAGGTGGTATTGCACTTAGAAAAAGTCGCCACCATGTTGGAATTTGAAGTCTACATCAATAACCACTTCATGCTTAGCCAACGCGCCGATGGCATTATTGTTACCACGCCCACCGGCTCCACCGCCTATTCGTTATCTGCTGGCGGCCCGATCCTTACCCCCAATTTAGACGCGATAGCCTTAGTGCCAATGTTTCCCCATACCCTAAGCTCTCGGCCCATCGTAGTAGACAGCAACAGCGAAATTAAGCTGAAACTGTCTCATGAAAATAGTGAACACATGCACGTTAGCTGCGACAGCCATGTGTCGTTACCGGTATTGCCGGGCGATGAAGTTATTATTCGTAAACAGGCCCACCCCTTACGCTTGGTTCACCCTAAAAACTACGACTATTTTAAAATTTTACGAACTAAGTTAGGCTGGGGCAGCCGGTTGTTTTAATTTAGCTATGTAATAACAAGGGAGTGTTATCTTGGCAACAGCAGTAAGCCCGCTGGTTAAGCAGCGTCAGGAAGTGATTAGCATCATGCAGCAACTTCGCTTTGGCGATGTACTAGATGTACAGTTCATCAAAGGCAGTAACGTTAGGATCAAATGCAAACTGGTAGGCTTAGACGATGCAAATTTTTTAATCTTTGCTGTTCCCCGCTACGCCCAGCACGGCCATAACGATGTATTGCAAGAAGGCATGGCCTGTATCGTACGTTCAATTATTGAAGGCGAAGCCGGACAGTGTATCGCTTTTCGCAGCAATATTACCGACATCATCAAGTCGCCTAAGCATCTGCTGTTTGTTAAATATCCCAGTGAAATAGAACGCTTTAGTTTGCGTAAGCAACAACGCGCCAGCACCCGCATCCCTGCCATGTTAACCCACCGTTCATCGGTGCACGACCAGCAAATCGAAAATGATTTAAGCTTCGACGGAGTAATTGTAGATTTATCTGCGGGGGGTTGCCGCTTCAAAGTCAAATGGCCGGAGAGCTATGGTAAGTGTTTATTAGATAAGGTTTTTATCTACATCCGCATACCCAGTCAGCCAGAAAATGATACGGTGATAGAAGGCAGTATAAAAAGTCAAAGTCGCGACGGCCACCAGCATCTCGCGCTTGGAATAAAATTTGACGAGCAAGCCGAGTTGCATGATTTATTCACCCACCTCGCCCTAGAGATTTAACGACAACTCTCACCTATCCACAACGCACGGCCCCACTAAGCCTTAGCGACGGGCCGATCAAACAGCTTAATTAGCAACAAAGCCGTCACCGCCATAAACAAAAAGCCCAAGTTTAAAGGGTAAACGGTATTATTAAAGCTGAGGCCAATTGCACTACCAATTGGGATCCCCACCAAGGTAGAAATACACGCCACAAAGGCCGAGCCTAACCCCGCGATTGCGCCCAGCGGCTCCATCGCCAAGGAGTTAAGATTACCAAACAGTAAACCAATACAGAAAAAAGCCGGGATCAAATAAGTCATTAGCCAAAACAGACTCGGCACGCCCTGAGTCTTCACTAACAATAGGCAAAATAGCGAGCTTAACCAAACCAAGCTCCACAGCGCCCATAGAATCATCCGCCGCATGCCCATTCGTAATACGATGCGCCCATTAACCACCGACGCTAAACCTATCGACATAGCCGATAAGGCAAATAATAGAGCGAAGTTATCCCCCTGTTGGTATAACTGAATAAATAACAAGGGAGCGCTGTTTAAATACCCCATAAAGCCGCCAAATACTAAGCCCGACACCAAGGTGTATACCAATGCTGTGCGCTCGGCAAACAACAGCTTTAGGCCCGCTAGCATATTAGCGATGCTCAAGGCGCGGCGCTTTTCTACTGCCAGCGTCTCTTCTTGAAACAAGCAGAAGCAAATCCCCGTCACCAGCGCCATCGCTAACAACACACCAAAAATCCAACGCCAGCCGGCCAGGTTTAAGACCACTTGGCCCAAGGCTGGCGCTACAATCGGCACCACAATAAAAATCGAAAATACCACCGACATAACACTGGCCATTTCCGCCCCCTTTAACTTATCCCGCACCAGTGCAGTGGTGATAATTCGTGGTGCTGCTGCGCCTATTCCTTGCAATACTCGCCCGGCAAGGAGCCAAGCAAAAGAGTCCGCCAATACACACAGTATACTGCCTAGTATAAACAGGCTATAGCCTAAATAAATGGGACGTTTGCGGCCAAAAGCATCGGATAAAGGGCCATAAATTAGCTGGCCAAACGACAAACCAATGAATAAAGAAGTAATGGTCCATTGCGCATAAGCCTGATTACTTAGAGAGAAATCTTCGGCAATCACCACTAAGGCTGGCAACATGGCATCAACTGACAAGGCGACTAAAGACATCATGCCGGCTAATAACAATACAAAGCCTTTAGACTGGTGCTGAGCGTGTTTCACTGGCAACTCCCATTGAAAAATATCGGCCTTATATCATGCCAAGCAAGCAATAGCGACCACGAAAAACCAGCCAAACGCTTACTATAAAAAATAGTTCATCGCTTGGCTGGCGGACTCAGCAAGTCACATAAAACGGTAAATACCGTGGGAACCCAGTAATAGCTAACTTGAAGGTTTTTCGTCGCTGTTGAGTAACATCGATAGCAGAGCCACTACGCCAGAACCGAGCATCAGTAACAACGATACCGCATTTAACACTGGGGTAGACCCTTCGCGTAGTCGGTCATACATGGCAATGGTTAAGGGGGCATCGGAGCCCACCAACATCAAGGTGGTATTAAAGTTTTCAAAGGACATTAAAAAACTCACCACCGCAGCACCAATTAAAGCGGGTGATAGAAACGGTAAGACCACCGTAACAAAAGCCACCCATGGGCTAGCGCCGAGATTGAGTGCGGCTTCTTCTAGGCTGAAATCAAACTTACGCAAGCGAGCAATCACCACCAAGGTCGCAATAGTGGTAATAAAGGCCACCTGCCCCAGTACCACCAATACAAAACCCGGTCTCAACCACTGTAGATCCCAGCCAATGGTGTTCTCTAAGCTATTGGCCAAGCCGCTACTGGCCACCAAAATAGCCACACCAAGAATTACCCCGGGAATCACCAAGGGCAATAACAAACCAATGTATAACCAGTTTTTCCCAGGAAAATCAAAACGCACAAACAGCCAAGCATTGGCCGTAGCGAGTAACAGCGAAAACAGCGTCACTAAACAGGCTATCATCGCGCTCACGCCAATACTGGATAACAAACCTTGGTCATAAAAAATCCCTAACTTGGGTTCCTCCTGACCAATAAACCAGTCTAAGGTAAAGCGCTGCCAAGGCAGAGCAGCAAACACGCTGTCGTTAAAGGCAAATACCGCCACCACGGTTAAGGGCAAAGCTAAGAACAACAGAAACAACAGCATGTAACTCACATAAGCCGACTTCGCAGGACCACGTAATTGGTGCAACATAAACCATTACCTCCCTAACGTTCGGCTAAACGATTGACCGCTGAGTTTTAAACCCAAAGCCACCACCAATGACGAAACCAACAGCAATATCACACCAAAGGCCGCGCCGAGTTCCCAATTAAATCGGGTAATAAATTGGGTAAAAATTTGCTCGGTAAACCACAAACTGTCTTTGCCGCCCAGTAAACGCGGGGTTAAATAATTGCCCAGACACAACATAAACACCATGATACAGCCAGAGACAATGCCCGGCATGGCATAAGGCACCACGATAGAGCGCGTAACATTCCAGCCGTTGCCGCCCAAATCATAACCCGCTTCGATTAAGCTTTGATCCAAGCCTTCAAGGGTACTCACCAAGGGCACCACCATGAATAACATCGAGGTATAAACCAGCCCCACTAACATGCTTACATCATTATATAAAAACTCGATGGGTTGCTCGCTTAAGCCCAGCGCCATTAGGCCTTGGCTAATCACTCCCGACTCTCGCAACAGAATCATCCAACCGTAAGTGCGTACTAACTCACTCACCCAAAATGGCAGTAAGCAACTCAGCAATAACAAACGCTTGGTTTTACCCTTGGCGACCTTGGCGATATAAAAAGCCACCGGGAAACTGACCAACAAGGTAATTAAAGTGGCCAATAAAGACATCCAAACCGTTCTTAATAAGGTGCGCCAATACAAGGGCTCTGAAAAAAACTGCTGATACTGATACCAACCATGACTGTCGCCCGCCATGTAATCACGTTTAATAAACGACAGCTCTACCATCTGCAAATGCGGCAGTACAATCAGCAGTACAAACCACAGCACAAAGGGCAATAACAACAGATAAAACCCTAGCGTTTTAGCTTTCACTCGCCACCTCGGCAGCAATACAAATCGCCTGTTTGGCATTCCAATAAATACGCAGTTGGCTACCCACTACTACATGCTGTAAGGAGAAGTCGGCGCCGGGGGCCACTTTGTATAAATCATGGTGGTGAATATCGCGCACCACCAGTGTCGAGCTTGCGCCATCAAACAAACACTCTTCCACTTGTACATCAAACTGATTATCGGCTTGCACATCTTGCCCCGCCTCGGCAATGCCAATCGCTTCGGGGCGAATAAATACACTCACCCGCGCATTCACGCTATAGGCATGAGGAGTGGCAACAATTAAGTGTCGCCCACGGGCGGTTTTAAGTAACGCGATGTCTTTTTTCTGCTCAAACACCAAGGCTTTTAAACTATTGGTTTGGCCAACAAACTTGGCCACAAAAGCACTTTTGGGCTGATAATACAGCTCTTGGGGGCTGGCTAATTGCTCAAACTTACCATGATTCATCACCGCCACTTTATCCGACATAACCAAGGCTTCTGATTGGTCATGAGTGATGTAAATAAAAGTGGTGCCAAATTCTCGCTGTAGGTGTTTTAACTCAACCTTCATTTTTTCGCGAAGCTTTAAATCTAAGGCTCCTAAGGGTTCATCTAATAGCAATAGGCGCGGTTCTAACACTAAGCTACGAGCTATTGCAATGCGTTGCTTTTGTCCGCCAGATAACTGAGAAATTTGCTTTTGCTGGCTGCCATTTAAGCCTACGCGTTCTAATACATCGGTAATTTTTCGGCTTCGCTCAGCCGCCTTAACGCCGCGGCGTTTCAGGCCATAAGCAATGTTTTCGGCCACATTCATATTGGGAAACAAAGCCAGATGCTGAAACACCATATTCACCGGGCGTTTGTTTGGCGCTAGCTCATTCACCCGCTTCTGGTGAATACGAATTTCCCCTTCACTGGGTGACTCAAAGCCAGCCAACATTCTTAATAGCGTCGTTTTGCCGCAGCCCGAGGGGCCTAAAATAGAGAAAAAAGACCCTGCTTCTACAGCAAAGTTAAGGCTGTCTACTGCAGTGAAATCAGCAAAACGTTTAGAGAGATGTTCACACTCAAGATCAAAATTAGCGTTATCCGCCATAGTACATCCAAGTTAAAGCTGAGGGGCCAGGCGGCCCCAAGTGATTTATTGTGCCGCTTGCACGCGGTCTAATACTTTTCCTTCCATGGCTTCTAGGCCTGCAGGAACGGCGGGATACCATTTAATATTATCGATATCATCACTGCTAAAGCTGGTATTAAACTGGGTCTTAGCCTGCTCATTTACAAAGGCGTCAGAGCCCTTAGAGGCAGTGAAGTTGCCGGCAGCTTCGGTGATTTTAGCGGCAATTTCAGGGCGCATAACAAAGTTAATCCACTTATAGGCGGCATCTACAGCTTTAGATTTTCGAGGAATAGCAAAGGTGTCAATCCACCCTAAAGCACCTGATTTAGGCGCCACAAATTGAATGTTTTGCTGATCGCGATTGAGCTTCCAGCCACCCGCATCCCATGCCATAGCCGCCACTACTTCATTTGAGCGGATCAAGTTCATTAACTCGTCGCCGCCAGACCAATAGGTTTTCACTAAAGGCTTACAGTCGATTAAAGCTGCTTCCACCTTATTCAAAATCTCTTGGTATTTGCCCGCATCACTATAGGCGGCAAAAGGATCTTCACCCAAGGCAAAGGCAAAGCCAATCAAGGTGGGACGTTTCAAGCGGTAAGACACCTTACCGGCATATTTTTTCTGACATAAATCGGTGTAGTCGGCGACATCCTTGGCCATGTCAGTATTCACTACCAAGCCGCTGGTTCCCCAAACGTGAGGCACACCAAACACCTTGTCTCCCACCGCGGTGTTTTTCTTAGTGGCTGCCAACATTGAAGTAATAAACTTGTCTTGTTCAATACGGGATAAATCGATGGCTTGGTA
This sequence comes from Agarivorans gilvus, assembly GCF_001420915.1. NCBI lineage: Bacteria > Pseudomonadati > Pseudomonadota > Gammaproteobacteria > Alteromonadales > Alteromonadaceae > Agarivorans > Agarivorans gilvus. The sequence goes on from NZ_CP013021.1 coordinate 1,462,578, forward strand.
AATACCAAACTGTTGCTGAACGCCAGTAATACGGTCTTGGCTAGGCTGAGCCAAATCAAAACCCGAGCCACCGGTGGCGCGCAGCTTAGAAATCATGTCTTCGTTATTCGACTTGGTCACCTTCACTTCAATGCCGGTTTCCTTTTCAAACAGCTCAATCACCTCTTGCGGCGCATAGCCACCCCAAGTTAATAAGCGTAAAGTTTCTGCACTGGCCTGTGCACTGAGTGCTGCGCCCATACTAAGTAGCAAGGCACTTAGTGTTAAACGTTTATTCAACATAATATCTTCCATGTATTCTAGGTTAATTGGTATACCGACAAGTGCGGCACATATACAACAACTATTTGATAAACATGCACGAATTCGATGACACTAATGTGACAAACTCCATCCTAGTAGCAAATCCTAAGGCTGAAAAGCCTCATACCTAGCTTTTATTGCTAGGGGGAAGCGTAAGGCCTAATGCTCGACTCTAAGAACCAGCCAAATTTCAAACTTATCTATACGTTTTGTCTGTATTTTGCCTAAGGAACATTAAGATTCACTAATAAAACCGGGCATTTACCGCACACAATACTAATGCACATTTTTTACTCTAATTTTGATTATTTTTTAAACCCCAAGCCTTAGTTCGCCTTTAGATGAAACTTTTAAACTTGATGCTTGCGCCAATTCTCATGTCGCTATATATTTATACAGTTACTGTATAAATGAACAGGTTTGAAAAATGCTCACTCAATTAAGCGTACAAAACTTTGCCATTGTTCGATTTCTTGAATTAGATCTGCATGCAGGGATGACCACCATCACCGGCGAAACCGGCGCAGGTAAGTCGATTGCCATCGATGCCTTAGGCCTATGCTTAGGTAATCGAGCCGAAGCAGGCATGGTTAGACAAGGTGCCGATAAAACTGAAATTACCGCCCAATTTGACATAAGCGACAATACTCACGCTCAGCTATGGTTAAAGCAAAATGAACTCCTGAGTGACGAAGAGTGCATTTTACGCCGTGTGGTCACCAAAGAAGGTCGCTCTAAGGCCTATATCAATGGCACGGCCGTGCCACTGGCTCAGCTAAAAAGTCTGGGCCAGTACTTAGTGAGCATTCACGGGCAACATGCTCACCAACTCTTACTCAAACCCAGCCAACAACTGGCCATTGTTGACCAATATGCCGCTCACCCACAGTTAATCACAGAGGTGAAACAGGCCTATCAAGCTTGGAAGGGCCTGTGTAATGAAAAAGAGCTCGCCGAACAACAGCAAAATGAGCTAGTGGCTCAACGTCAGTTATTGGAATACCAAGTTAAAGAATTAGACGAGTTTGCCCTGCAAAACGGTGAATACCAAGAGATTGAACAACAACACCAATGTCTGTCTCATAGTACAGAACTGCAACAAACCAGCTATCAGCTTAGCCAGTTGCTCGGGCAAGACGAGCAAATGAATATTACCGACATGCTGGGTCAAGCCTGTAAAAGCATTAGCCACTTGCTAGAACTCGACCCTAAATTAGAAGTTATTAGCAACCTCATTCATGACGCGCATATTCAAGTTGAAGAGGCCACTTCGCAGCTTAGCCACTATAGTGAGCAACTAGATTTTGACCCAGAATTATTTGCCGAGTTAGAAGCTCGCCTTGGTCAAGCCTTGGAGCTAGCCAGAAAGCACCATACTAGCCCAGAGCAATTGCCCGAGTTACACCAAAACCTACAACAACAATTGAACGAACTCAGCCAACAAAGCGAGCGCTTTGAGCACCTTAGTGAAGACATCGATAAGGCCTGGCAAGATTACCTAGAAAAAGCGCAAAAACTCTCGAAAAGCCGCGAACGAGCAGCTAAAGCGCTGGGTAAACTCATAACCAAAGAAATTCATAAATTGAGCATGGCTAAGGCACAATGTGAGTTTGCCCTACAAAGCGATGCCCAGCAGTTTACCAATGCCAATGGTATAGACCGAGTAGAATTACTGGTGCGTACCAACCCCGGCCAAGCCATGCAAGCCATCGAAAAAGTCGCTTCTGGCGGTGAATTGTCTCGAATAGGCTTAGCCATTCAAGTAATTTGCTCTGCCAGCATTCTAACTCCTACCCTGATTTTCGATGAGGTGGATGTGGGTATTAGCGGGCCAACCGCTGCGGTAGTGGGCAGCATGTTGCGCCAACTAGGTAAACAATGCCAAGTATTGTGTGTTACCCACCTACCGCAAGTGGCGGGTCATGGTCATCAGCAAATGTTGGTAAGCAAGCAACAGAAGAAAAATGAAACCATTACTCAAATGCAAAACTTAAGCAGTGAGCAACGACTCAGCGAGCTAGCACGCTTGCTGGCCGGTGATGCCATTACCCCATCGGCACTGGCAAACGCACGAGAATTGTTGATTGAGGACTAATTTCTTAGTAATCGACGCTTCTTTTTAGCTCTGTGCTTAGTTATGATGCTTGCCTTAACAAGGAGCTTCGATTCACATGCGTTGTACTGCAAAAGTTTTAATTCTACTCGCCAGCCTTGGCCTTAGCGGCTGCTCTGCCTTCAACTGGTTGGTATATAAGATTGATATACCCCAAGGTAACTACATTGACGATGCTAAAGTTGAGCAACTGCGTATTAACATGAGCAAAGAACAAGTACGTTATGTACTTGGCACTCCTATGTTGATTGACGCCTTTGATAAAGAACGCTGGTACTACTTATATAGTTACAAAAGCGGTGATGGCGAGTTTGAGAAGCGTAACCTAATCATTCAGTTTGTTGATGACCACTTAGCCCTAGTAGAGGGGGACTACCAAGTCAGTGAAGACTTTATGGTTCCTTTAGAAGACAGCTAATAGACACTTCAGCAACAAAAAGCCAGATCATCGAATCTGGCTTTTTGCTATTAGCTCGCGGTATTTTTAGTTTTAGGCCTGCCGCCGGTTACCTTACTCGCTCGTCCCTCGGCTTTAGCCCGCTCTGCTCTTATTTTGCGAAGCTCTTTTGGGTCGGCAATTAAGGGGCGGTAAATCTCGATGCGATCGCCATCACGTAATTCTTGGTCAAGCTTTGCCATGCGGCTAAAAATGCCTACGGTGGCATTTTCTGGGTCAATTTCAGGAAAATGCTGCACTATCCCCGACTGCTTAATTGCAGTTAAAATATCACAGCCCTGCTCCACCTCTAGCGCTAACAAGACCTGATTGTCGGGCAGTCCGTAAACCACTTCTATTTTAATTTTCTCGGCCACCACTAATACACCTGTTTCGCTCTATCTACAAAGGCTTGCACCATGTTACCCGCAAGCTCGTTAAACACTCGACCAAAAGCCGCAGCAATCAGCTTGTTACTAAACTCAAAGTTCAAATCCAAGGCTACTTTGCAGGCCTGTTCATCTAAGGGGATAAACTGCCATACTCCAGATAACGATTTAAATGGGCCATCAACCAAATTCATGTGAATTGACTGATTTTCACTCAGGGTATTTTCGGTAACAAACTTATTGCGAATGCCCGCTTTCGCCACACCAACCTCGGCAACCATACTCGACGGGCCTTGCTGAATAATTTCACTGTTAACACAACCGGGTAAAAACTCTGGGTAGGCCTTTACGTCATTCACCAATTGGTACATTTGCTCGGCACTGTACATCACCAAAGCACTACGATTTACTTGCGGCATAAGCCCACTCTTCTAACAAAACTGACAACATTTTACCATTAGCTCTAGGGCCTGTTGACCTCTCGCGGTAAATTTTTGTTCGAGATAAAAGCGTTTTAATCGCGGCGAGAGGTTTGTCGCCTAGCATTCTAAGTAAAACATCTCTCTACAAAGAGTAAAACGCTTTTAGCCGACCCCTTTGGGCAGCGTTTGTGGGGTCTTTCTACTGCGTTATCGGCTTATCAAGTAGAATAACTACATTTCAAAGCCTCTGTCTTGTATAAAAATCCTACAAAATGCTGCAAAAAACATCTCGAAAGATCAACAGGCCCTATTGATCCGCACAATATCAGTTTTCAAGCTTCGCTGCATGCGTATAATAGCGCCCATGAGTAAGAAAAAATCAAAACAAAAAGCCGGCTCAAATACCATCGCGCTAAACAAAAAAGCGCGCCATGAATACCGCATCGAAGATAAGTTTGAAGCGGGTCTTGAGCTACAGGGCTGGGAAGTAAAATCCATGCGAACCGGAAAGGTTAACATCGCAGAGAGCTACGTATACGTACGCGACGGCGAAGCCTTTATTTCCGGTTTGAACATTCAACCACTTATCTCGGCCTCAACCCACGTAGTGGCCGACCCAACCCGTATTCGTAAGTTGCTGCTTAACCGTCGCGAACTGGATAACTTAACCGGTGCTGTTGAGCGCCAGGGTTATACCATTGTCGCCACCGCGCTGTATTGGAAAGGTTCTTGGGCAAAATTAGAAATTGGCCTAGCCAAGGGTAAAAAAGACCAAGACAAGCGTGAAGACATAAAAGACCGCGAATGGCAGCGCACTAAAGAGCGGGTAATGAAACACAACCTGCGTTAACGCTAAGGCCATCGCGCACTCAGTTACAAGGCGCAACACCCGCGCCTTGATGTTTCTGTTTAGCGCCAGCACTAAGCTTTAATCCAGCATATCACCTGAGCACAAACTCACATGGCTAAACCCTAGAGCAGTAAACATTTGGCCCAAACCCTTATAGCAAATGGGCAAATCACCAGAGCATAGTCGCTATTTAAAATTTGTGATTAAATACGCCTTGTAAAGGGAACTGCGTCGTTTTCCAACCAAGGGATCCAGAATGTCCAAGGCAAGATTAATTGCATCAATCGATGTTGATGCCCAGAAAACCTTCACCCCACTTTGTCCCAAGGAATTACCGGTACCCGAGGGAGAAAAAATAGGCCCAGCCCTTAACGCACTGGCGGCTTACGCCGACCTGCGAGTAATGACAAAAGATGCCCATTCCGCTCAGGCGCCTTGGGTAGTTAACTGCCCCGAACAAATGTTGCAGCCGCTGGGTTTAGAAAACGCCGATGTCACTTGGGTCGCCCATGCCGTGCCCGGAACCACAGGCTTTGAGCTACTCGACGAGCTTCCCTCTCCGCTAGATTATGACTACCGCGTTTATAAGGGGATTGAGCCAGATTTGCATCCCTACGGCGCCTGTTATCACGATTTGCAAGAGCAAGTGTCAACCGGGCTAATAGAGTGGCTGCATTACCAAAACGTGGGCATTATATTATTGGGCGGCTTAGCCTTAGACTACTGCGTAAAAACCACCGCCCTACAGCTTAAACGCGCCGGCTTCGAAGTCGTGGTAGTATTGGAAGCCTGCCGTGGCATTGCAAGCGATACCAGCGAAACAGCCAAAACAAAAATGCTCGCAGCCAACATTCAGCTATGCGAACAAGTAGGCCAACTGCCAGCACTGCTAGCAAGCATTAATAATTAAGCCTTAACAATGAGAGACCCGATGATGTCTGAACGCCCGCTGATTCAAGGCATACTCGATACCGACTTCTACAAACTCACTATGGCTCAAGCCTATTTGCACCAAACGCCCAAGGCCGAAGCCGAGTGGGAGTTTAAATGCCGCAGCGAAGAAGATCTCAGCCTCTATGTTCCAGAACTAAAAGCTCAGGTAGAGAGCTTCGCCGAACACACCCTGAGCGACCAAGAGTTTCAGTACCTAAGGGAAAACTTTAGCTTTATATCAGACGACTACTTACAGTGGTTAAAACAGTTTCGCTACCAGCCAGAACTACTCTCAATTGAAGCAAGAAATGGCCAATTAGTAGTGAGCGGGAAAGGCCCTCAACTGCAAGTATCCCCCTTTGAAATTCCGCTAATGGCAGCCTTGTCGGAAATTCGCAACCGTCATCGCTACCCGCAGATAAGCCCTGAGCACATTGAACAAGCCACCAACCGTAAAATTAAATCACTGGAAAGGATGGGCGATACAGTTGACCTCAGTGGCTTCCGCTTCGCCGATTTTGGCACCCGCAGGCGTTTTTCTTTTGCCGCGCAGCAACAAATTATTGCGCAGCTTCAACAGCAACTGCCGGAACACTTTGTTGGCACCTCCAACCCCTTGTTAGCAAAACAGTTTAATTTGGCCTGTATTGGCACCATGGCCCACGAATGGTTTCAAACCCACCAACAGCTGGGCTATCAGCTAGCAGACTCGCAGCGCGCCGCACTAGAGAACTGGATAACAGAATATAAAGACGACCTTGGTATTGCCCTCACCGACATCATTGGTATCGATGCCTTTTGTCGTGATCTAAACCGCCGACTGGCAAGCAACTATAGCGGCTTTCGCCACGACTCCGGCGATCCCATCCTCTGGGGCGAAGCGATTTTGACCAAACTAGAAGCGCTGCAAGTGGACCCCAGCAACAAAACACTGGTATTTAGCGATGGCTTAAACTTCGAGCGCGCCGTTAGCATTTACCAACACTTTAATGGCCGAATTGGCCTCAGTTTCGGTATTGGAACCTGGCTGATGGGCGACCTTGGCCTCAACCAACCCATGAACATGGTAATGAAGATGGTGCGACTAAACGGCCATCCGGTCGCCAAAATTTCCGACAGCCCAGGTAAAACCATGTGTCGAGATAGAGCCTTCTTAAAATCACTCATGAAGGTCTTTGCGGTCAACTCCACCACCCGCAATGCGGTACTGGCTCAATTAAATTAGGCCACATTGAGCACTTATCGTCGGCAACTCAGGCCATCGTTTAAATTCGCAGCAGTCGATAACACAATGCTAGGTGAACACCTAACAACTGTGTTACACTGCGCGAAATTCCGGGGCTGAATTGGATTCGACAGGATCAGGAAGGCTTGTGGAGCATGTCGTGGGGCGGTTTGCCACGTAAAAAGCCGCAAAAAAATAGTCGCAAACGACGAAAACTACGCACTAGCAGCTTAATAACCTGCTAGAGCACTTCTACCCTAGCTTCCGCTTGTAAGACGGGGATTCATAGAAGTTCAAAACCAAACAAGATAGCGAGGGAAGCTTTGACTAGAGAGCTGAACCGCGAAATAGAATTCTGGTATGTTAATTAGTGGCGTGTTTGTCCGCAGCTGATTAACGAGAATAAAGACAAACTAAGCATGTAGCGCCATTGGTTAGAATGGTTTTGGACGCGGGTTCGAAACCCGCCAGCTCCACCAATACCAAACCCACTGTTTACCAACAAATTCAATAAGTTGTAAACAGTGGGCGTATCAAAAACCCACTAAAAACCCACCCAATTACAGCATATTTCCAACCCATTTCAGCACAATAGCAGCCCCAAATTAGCTTTGTAAAAAGCTCTCGATTTGCCAATTTGGGTTGAAAACTTAAGCCCAAATGCTTTGGGTCAGTTAAAGCTTAACGTTTATTGCTTAACCCCAAACGGCGGCCAGTTTTACTTGACCACTACAGTTTCTATGCTGGTGTTAATCGGTAGGAATAGACTTGTGCGCGTTGCCAGAGGGGAGCATTTCAACTCCCTAATCATGGACAAAAAAATTTTTGGCTAAATATTGATGAACGAAAACAGCCAACTGCTTTTTGTTCTTGTTAATTAGCTTGATACTCATTGAGCCTTCTCCCTCAACCTAGTTCGAACTAAGCTGAAGGCGACGAAACCAAATAGGAGAAGACTCAATGAGATTTTACACCCAACAGCACCCTTATTACTGTGGCATCGATCTGCACGCTCGCGTTCTTTATGTTTGCATCATTAATGATAAAGGCGAGAAAGTCCTACATCAAAAGATCCCCGCTGAGAAGGACGCTCTTTTAGAACTCATCACTCCTTACCAAGACCAAGTCGTTATTGGGGCCGAATGCATGCACTGTTGGTACTGGGTCAGCGATTTATGTCTCGACTATGCATTTGAATTTGTACTCGGCCATGCGCTCTACATGAAGGCTATCCACGGTGGTAAAACAAAGAATGACCGCATCGACTCTTATAAGATAGCCATGCTTCTTAAAGGCGGGAACTTCCCTATTGCTTATGTTTATCCTAGGCAAATGAGATCAACGCGCGATTTGCTGCGCCGCCGAACTCGTATTGTCAGACATGGGGCTGATTTGAAAGCTCATGTCACCAATACCTTCAGTCAATATAACCTTCCTGCCCATAACCTTAATCTGCGCTACCCATTTGCTAGAGAAGAGCTGCGGAATTGCTTTGCTGATCCGTCGGTGCAGCGAAACGTCGATATTGATTTGAACATCGTTGACTTCTATACCCGAGAACTTTCTAAAGTAGAATGGTTTATCGAGAAGCATGCCAAATACCATAGCGCTCAAGATTACAGTTTGCTCCGTACCATCCCCAGTATTGGCCGGCATCGTAGCCCTCACCATTATCTACGAAATTGGAGACATCAAACGATTTTCCAGCGTTCAGAAGTTTGCCTCATATAGCCGGTTAGTAAAATGCAAAGCTGAATCAGCAGGCAAGATATATGGTACGAGTGGAAACAAAATCGGTAATGCGCATTTGAAGTGGGCATTTTCAGAAGCGGCAGTGCTTTATCTAAGGGGAAATGAGGAAGCGAAGCGATATCTGCAACGTTTACTAAAACGCATGAGCAAGGCCAAGGCGTTATCGGCATTGGCGCATAAGCTTGGTCGCTGTGTTTACTTCATGCTAAGGAACAAAACAGTGTTTGACCCAGAACGCTTCTTGTCGAGTTAAGTCGCTCAGTAGCGTGAGCTGAAGATCTAACTGGTGCTGTGAATGAGTATATTAAATGGCCGCCCCTAATGGCATAAAGCCGACGCATAGGCCTTTTATACCAACGAAGTACAAGCCCGATTGCTTTGATTAGCCACGCTATTGGTGCGCCATAGTGACGAACAGCAAAGTTGCTTACACCTGAACCAAGCCTGAAACTAACTGAGCACTGAAGCTCCTGGGTTTGAATAGAGCTGGTGAAGGTTAACCGATGAATGTCTAGTGGCCCTGTAGCTCGCCTACAGGCAGCGGAGAGACCGCAATAAGAGACCCTCTATATGTGTTTGCCGTAAGCACGCTTAATGGCGGAAATGACAGAGCGAAGTAGCCAGCTTCGCTGTTCGATACGATTGGCTGCTGACGCAGCCAATAAGTTCGTATTACCTATTGACGGGAGGAAGGCTCATATGTGTTAGGCATTTAGTGTGTATTATGTAACCCAAGAAAAAACCTAGCGCAAAAAACGCTGGCCACTGCCAAAATATAAGGAAATCAGCTAGCTCAGACTCTCCGTCAGGCCCGGGTTGAACATTAAAATAATCGGCATATATTTCGCTTAAAAGTGGCGTAGCAAAAAAACTTAAGAGGACAACAGAAACAACCCCTGACAGGAACGCGGTTAAATACTTCATTGATGCGTCTCCCAAAACCAGATTTCTTTCGAATCCTCAAAATCTGAAAACCTGTCGGTTATTGAGTGGATTCCAAATGATCCTATTCGTAGGTTAATCCTTGCCCAGGAGGAAAGGTCTGTAATGCGACTCCCATTCCAAATATCGATATGATCACCAGATCTATTTCTAAAAGACTCTTTCTTTCCCGATATTGTTCTTTGCCAATAGTCTTTAAAAAAAAAAATACCTTTCTTGCCCGACAGCTTTTTTGAAAATTCTTTTGGACTTACTTTGATGACGGGCTTGAGCCCGGGAAAACTAACTTTAGTTAATCCAATAGCGAGTTCTTCAGCGCGAATTACATGCCCTTCAGATTTATCATGTCCATGCCAACAATGAACTGCTCCAGGTATAGATGTCGTTTTAATACCGCATTTTGTTAGAGATACACCCACACGAATAGCGCATTGGTTTGCGAAATTCTTTTTTCCGTCAGTCACACATGGGTCTTTCTGATCCGTATTGGTTGGATGGTTGTCCCAAAGCTTCCTAAATGTGATCATTTCTTGCTCCTTAAGTTCGATTGATGTTGCCTAGACATAATGACTCCCCAAGAAGGTGCTGATCTCCAACTTCGTGGGTTAGCTGAAAGCCAGAGCCATAATAGTTAATAACAATAAACTAGATTGGAGATCAGCATGAACAAACATAACATACTTTTTATTGGCCTAGATACTCACAAAGAGTTTGTTGAAGTCGCCTGTATTGAAGGCCAACGAGGCACACAAGCTGTTCACTTCGGTAGAATATCTAGCGCTAAAACCGCTATTGTTAAACTGGCCAAGCAATTGCAATCTAAATACTCACAAGCCACCCTACACTTTGTCTATGAAGCGGGGCCTTGCGGTTACTGGATATATCGCCTGCTCACCAGCCTTGGCCATTGTTGTTATGTAGTGGCACCTTCGCTTATCCCTAAAAAGCCAGGCGATAAGATTAAAACCGATAAGCGTGATGCACTCAAACTTGCCAAGCTGCTAAAAACTGAAGACCTTACACCAATTTACGTCCCAGAGCCTGAAGATGAAGCAGTAAGGGATTTATCCCGTGCGCGTGAAACCGCCATGAAAGACCTAAAAGATGCCAAGTATCAGTTAAAAGCCCTGCTACTACGTAACAACATTAACTATGCGGGCACTGCCAATTGGTCGGCTAAACACCTGCGTTGGCTCACCGAGTTAGTACTGCCCCACCCAGCACAACAAATTGCGCTACAAGAGTATTTACACACCATTAATGAACGTATTGCTCGCTTAAAGCGTCTTGATAATGAATTAACCCATCAGGTACAAGCATGGCGTTATTACCCCGTAGTGAAAGCCGTACAAGCCATGCGTGGGATTCGGCTACTGGTGGCCACTGGCCTAATTGCAGAGCTGGGTGATATACGCCGCTTTGACCACCCGCGAAAATTGATGAGTTATTTAGGTTTAGTGCCTAGTGAACATTCAAGTGGGGGAAAACGACATATAGGCGCAATCACCAAATGTGGTAATGGCCGAGCTAGACGTTTACTTATTGAAGGAGCTCACAGCTACCGTTATCCCGCAAACATCTCTAGTGACTTACAGCTCAGGCAAGAAGGTTTACCCAAAGCGATTGTAGATAAGGCTTGGCAAGCTCAATTGCGATTGTGCCGCCGTTATCAACGCCTGATGCACAAAGGTAAACACTATAACGTGGTGGTAACCGCCATTGCCCGAGAGATGATTGCCTATATTTGGGCGATAGCTAAACAAGTGGTTTTAGTTGATGTTAACCCCAAACTGCGTTTAGCCAGAGTACCCGCATAATGACAAGAATAGAGTTAGTGCATGAGATTAAGCATCGGCTGTGGCACAACCACCGACGGCGTTAGGATGGCAAGGTTAATGATTTAGCCTTGACCCACGAGCATAGACTGAAGACAGGTGTCACGACGGAATAAGTAAGGTTAGCACTGCCCGTAATTTGGGTAATCTACGGATATCAGCATGAGAACCGACGAACTTACTTGCTTCAACCTTATGCATTAACTCGCCCTTTAGGCAAAGAGCAATGGTTCAACACGAGCTAGGGATTTAGGCGGCCAACTTGACAGGGGGAGTCATACCAACGCCGCCAGAACGGGCAAGGGCCAGCGGCTTGCCGCGCTGTGGCCTTTGTCCCCGAGGAGCGTAGTGACGAGTTAGTTACTGGCATTGTTAAATTTTTTTTTGCTGCGCCTATGTAAATAAACAGCCAAACCAAATGTAACTACGACAATAGACTCAATACCGACAAAATAGTTAAACCAAACGCTCGAAAAATCCTCATGAGATAACTCTGGATTAAGGTAATGGACTACCTCACCCAAATATTTTGCAGATAAAAACCATGCTAAAAGCATGCAGAGCAACATTGAGAAAAGAAGGGGGATGGCTTTCATTTTACCCTCCAGAACCAGATTTCTTTTGACTTAGAATAATCACCACCCGTGTTAAAGGTTGACGATATAAAAAACCAAGTTCGCCAATCAGTCAAACGAGAGCCATTCCATAAATCAATGTGGTCGCCAGTTCTATTTCTAAAAGTTTCACCTGACCTATTCCAGAAATCCTTAAAAAAGATAATACCGCTTTTTCCTGAAATGGTTTTTTGAAAGCTCAGCGGATCTACAAGCACTTTTTTGTCAATGCCAGAAATCCTGTTCCGAGAAAGCCCATTGGCTAACTCCTCCGCTGCTAGGACATGCCCATGACTTAATTCATGATGCCAACAATGCCGCTTTCTTGAAACGAGTTTTGTCGTATCCACACCGTTCGCCGCGAGGCATGAGCCCATTCGAATAGCACATTGATCAGAAAAATTCTTTTCTCCATTGGTACGACATGGCGCCTTTTCTCCTTGTATTGTAGGGTAGTTTTCCCAAAGTTCTTCAAATTTAATCATGATACACCTACTTGTTTAAAAAATTTAACGCTTCAAACACCGGTGCAGCTATGCTGCATCCGCGTGATTTGACTTGTTATATTCTCCGAACATGAACTGCTTATGCTTCTCATGCTCGCCCATTGACATGACGTAAAAAAGAAACTCTTTGTTTTTCTTATCTGATTTTGAGATCAGATCAGCTATCAGGTGTAAGCAATTTCGTTGCGAACTAGTTAATGTTGACTTAACCTCGGCCTTGTTGATCAATTCAGATCCAAGAATGCAGTAACCCCAAGGCGTTTTCCTCTTTATTCAGCTAGCTGACGAGCAGGCATACCTAGCCTGCTCATTTTGTTCAACGCGCACACTCCGGCCATGATTTCGCCGACTTGGGCGTTGTAACAACGTAGACTCAACTTGTCGCTAAGCAGTTGTTTGAAACGATACATCGCCGTCTCCTATAGTGAACGAAGATGGTAAGCATTGTCCCGTTTCCAGTTTTCCAACTCACCTTGCTTCAAGGCTTTTACTGCAACGTTCCGTGGGTGACCCGCTTCCCACATACCTGCATTCTTGCGTGGAGGGATTAGTGCAACAGCCTTCTTACGTTGTACTTCTTGATAGCTCTGCCGTGTGTCATAGGCACCATCAGCGCTTACTGCTTTCACTTTGCGCCGCAGCGGTCTCAACAAGGTGGGTAACACTTCACTATCGTGAACCCAGTCCATCGAGACCTCAGCACTCACTATCTGATGGCTCTGGGCATCTACTGCCATATGCAGTTTTCGCCAGACTCGACGCTTTTCAGCGCCGTGTTTACGCACCTTCCACTCTCCTTCGCCAAACACCTTAAGACCTGTAGCATCGATAACGAGGTGAGCCGCTTGACCTTGGCTAGGTAGGCGATAGTTGACTTCAACAGTCTTTGCTCGCTTGCTTATACAACTGTAATCGGGAGATTTTAAGTCGACCTTGAGCAGGCGAAACAATGAGTTGATGAAGCCTTCAAGAGCACGCAGTGGTAACTTGAATACGCCTTTAATCATCAGCGCAGTTGCGATAGCGGCGTCACTGTAAGTATGGCTGCGCCCTCGACGACCACTGCGCTCAGTGTTATTCCATAGTTCTATGGCTTTCTCATCCATCCAGAAGGTCAATGAGCCGCGTTGCTTCAGTGCACTGTTGTACAGCTTCCAGTTGGTGATGTTGCCTTTCGCTTTACCCATGTTTGGTGACCCGACAGATATAGATACTGATCAGATCCGCGACTGCTGAGTTAGTTCAATCTGATTTAGGAAACAACGCCGTTTTTGTGCAATAATTGGAGCTTGCGACATCTGCACAAAAACGGCGTAGCAAAATGTGTCGCTTGCAGTAACTTGTTATACCCAAACTGGCACCGTCGCTGCGTCATAAAATTCGACAACTAAACCAGGTGACTCAATGTAAGCTCTAGCATTTGCTTTTGTTCTTAAGTTCTCTTCACTATTTTCATCACCATAGAGGCTAACAAAGACTCTTGATAAATTACTGGCTTTGATCTGATCAAAAATATGTTTATCATTTTCATCCATAGAATGGCCAAAAATAAATAAATTGCCATCAAGTCTTTTTAGAGATTCATAGCACTTATTTAAATAAGGATTATGCTCAATCTTGCTCAGCTTTTTCTCATGAGTCGGCTCTGATACAAAAAGAGGAAAACGACCGTTTTCAAGATTGTTACGGACTTTATCAACGATTGTGTCTCCCCTGTCATCGCAAACATGTTTTTTTATACTTAGGCCTGTATCGTAAAGATGTAGCCCGCCATGTAAAAAGAAAACTTCTTGCGCTGTCCCTACTGATTGCCATGTTTGATTTGCCCTAAAGCCATCATCAGTTTGATGATTAACTGGAGCTAAGTCATTTTTATTTCTAGCCCAATACATTAATAAATCATAATTTACTGTATAAATTGCGTTAAATTGAAACATGAAGTTTCGAACAGCGACATACTGGTCATCAGTAACGTCATATGGTCGATCTGGGTGAGTATTTGAAATGGCTCTAATTAAGGCTTCTTTTAGTATGTCTTTATCTTCTTCAATATTGGAAAGGTACTGCTCATCTAGGCCATATGCTTCCCCTATAACCCCAGCAGATACTAAACTGTTCATAACCTTTTCAAAATCAAACGTCTCTAACTGTTCAAAAATATTTCTAATCACATTGTTTCTGGCACCAAAGTCAGCTTGTTCAAACAAATTGGCATAATTAAAAATATCAGCATCCCAGGCTTGAGAAAATCCATTTGCAAGAAGAATAGATACTGTTTCTTGATTTACCGACTCCATTGCTTCGTCAAACGTTTGCATAACCTATCCTTTGGGTATAACAGCATATTCAGAGGAAAATTTCCTTGTTTAAACAAGGAACCTTTCCTCTTTTCATGCATTTGATAAAAACCACCTTATCACTATTCCTATGCTATATCAGCCACCTAGCTCGAAAAATAACAAAAACGTCAGCATAAAAGTATGCAAGCCTTTGTGGAAAGTAGGAAATGCAAATTAACTGTATTTCACGCCCTCAATAGTCAAGATTGCGCTTTTCAATCCCCATCATCTTCGCCGAGTAGCGCAAATGAGCAAGGGGAGAAGTTGAAGTCTGTTTGAGCGTAGTGTTTACTTCAACGCCCTTGTGAGTGCGGTGAAAGCTTGGCTTTAAACAAAGCATCGCTTTGTAAGCTTGAACACAGGATCTAAGAAGATGCAGGGCGAGCTTTCTTTTTGCTTCGTTATTCTTTGCTCGTCAAAGAAAAACGACGTCGCCGTAGGCGAAATCATTACTCACAGCTCAATACAAAAGTAAATGATAAAAACCAGATTAACAGCCTCAAAAAGTCAATACACTGAACACACAATGGGGCAAAAAACGAGTGAGCACTTTCAGGTGGAGCGGTTCAATTAAACTACAACTGAAGTAACTCAGCCATCACCGGTAACACCGACACCACCAATAGCCCGGCCATGCTGAAGTTGAAATACTTACGTCGTGTTGGGCTGTTTAATACCGTCTGCAACACCGAGCCAAAAGCCAACCACAAACCCACACAAGGGAAAGACACCAACAAGAAAGTGCTGGCAATTAACAGATTTTGACTAAGGAAATGACTATCAACCGTTGTGAACGCTGCGATCGCACCGGTGGCCACAACCCAAGCCTTACCATTCACCCACTGAAATAAAGCCCCCTTCATAAACGAAAAAGGAGCGGCTTGTTGGTTGGCGCTAAGCTCACCCGCCGATTTCGCAATCAAATAGGCTAAATACAACAGGTACAACACCCCTGTACACTTGATGATCAGGTGCAATTGCGGAAATAGCTCAAATAACTGGGAAAAACCAAAACCCACCAACAACAGCATTACGGCAAAACCAACACAAATCCCAGTCAACAGCGGTAAACTACGTTTTACCCCAAAATTAAGCCCCGAGCTCATCAGCATGATGTTATTTGGCCCCGGCGTCACCGACGACGATACCGCAAACAACATCACTGCATATAAGTAATCCATATCACCATCCTTGTATCATCTAATACAGCCAATATGGGGCCAAGTCAGGGTTGCTTCAAGCGTGTTTGTTAAGCCAGCTAAAAGAGCGGCTTAAAAAGGCCTGCGCATCTTGCTCAATGACTAAACCATGTGCCATCACTACTTTTTGCGGCTGCCACGCCAACATTTGTTTAAAATGCTGAGCCGCTTCGGCCTTATGAAAGAAAAAACTTAAGCGCCAATCCAAGGGGGTTTTACCATTGGGCGCCACAATTCCCACCAGCTTAGCCACACTGCGCTGCCAAAAATTAAAATGACTAGGAGCAAAATTTTCCACTAGGTCGGTAAGTACTAAGGTCGCCGAAGGTCGATGGAAAAATACACACTCCTGCATCAAGGCAGAGCCTGAGAATAACAGCTGGTCTATCTGCTCGGCCCATGGCCAATCTTGCGCTGCATTTAATGAAGCAGTAAAACGAATGTCGCTGCGTTTTTTAATCAGCTCATCCGTACCATAGGCTTGCGCCTTAGGGTAGGTCTTCAGCCAATCGCCTATAAATAGATGATGTAAGTGATTGGGTGCGATTAGGTAGCTAAGCTCGCCTAAATTGGCGAGTTCTGCGCGAATCGAATCGTTTAATTCAATCGGGCTATGCACCCACAGCTTGCCATTAGCTAGGCGCACTACCGTCATGCGCGTGGAAAATGGCAACCCAAGAAAAGGTACGCTCGGCCCTTCTTCTATCCAAATATCGGCGGCTAATTGCTGCATTCAGCCCTCCCTATATAAGCTTTATTCGCTACTGGCTAAACCTTTACAGTTTTGCCCTAGCAAAGCAAACTAAACACCGATAATTTGGCGCAGCCACTAACGAGGTGGGTCAATCTTATTGTCGATGGAACAATTGACTCTAAACCAGCCAGCCACTGAATAACGATCGCGACTGGCGGGTAAGACTTCGTGGGGAAATTCCTCACTTAGAAACACCACCACTGTGCCATATAAAGGCACTACCTTTAGCCCCTCTCTATCTTGCTCGTCTCGATATAACACCAACTCGCCGCCATCGCTGGCCGACCAATTTGGATTCAAATAACACACCACCGACAATACCCGATTAGCCTCACCACGAAAGGCGTCATAATGGCGTTTGTAATAGGCACCGGGCGCATAATGCGCATAATGGCTTTCAAAGGAAAACAAGCCTAAGAACAGCCGCTGGTTTAAAAAGCTCTGTAAGCGTGACGTCCACGAAAGCCAAGTTTGCCCCGCTTCTGAGGCCTCACTTATCCAGCAAATTTCATCGGTTCTCACAAACTCGGTCTTTACAAAGTCATCACCTCGGCCAATGCCCGCCTCAACATAATGTGCATTATGTAAACTTTGCTGCTCGGTGAACAAGGCATCGCTAATGTCATTAGGTAAAGCCGCAACCCGAATACTGTAGCCCTGGTGGTATAAATCCTCGGCTATCAAGCTAAAGAGGGTTTCGTCGTTGTTATTTCCGCCTTTCGACGTAGGCAGTTCTACTAATGCGCCCAATATAAATTCCAGCTATTAATCAACACCATTAACCAGCTCTATGCCTCGCTAACCGCTAACCATTGAGCAAACCGTAAAGCATCATCTTAATCAGTGGTCGCTAAGCTCTCTCAAGGCTAGCCTTGCAGTTTGGCGAAGGTGACTGATGCCCTTAGCCACGCTCAATAAGAAAGGAAGAAGAGCAAGCGCAGCTAAAGACCCACTAGGTAAGTGAGGCGAGTGTAGTACGAATAGCGGCCTTGGCAAAGTCAATTTTGTAGCAAATTTATCTGCCAATACTGGCTTAAGTAAGGGCATCCATTAAGCCTGACAAATCAATCTTAATCGCATCTATCGGTTAGAGTTAATTTATATAAATAACAATCAGTTAAGCACAATCAACCTTGTCTTATAATACCATACGCCTTTAGGTTTCGCCTTCGGCGACATCATTTTTCTTTGCACAGCCAAAGAAAAACGAAGCAAAAAGAAAGGCTGCCCCAGCATCTCCTTATTTCCTGCGTTCCGCATTAACAAGGGCGCTGAAGCAAACTCGCTACGCTCAAACATGCTTCAACGTTATCCCTTGTTAATTTGCGTTACTCGGCGGAGATGAGGGGGGAACAAAAGCATAGTTCAATAGCGAAGGGGATACTTTAAAACATCTTTTTAAAATATTTTCCAATACTATCAACAACTTGAATATTTATGGCTTTCATTTTTTTCACGAAATGTATAAAGCTCCGACTTTTACTGCTAACTTATTTTTATCATTAAATAATCATCAGTGTTTACTTAAATTAAAGTGACAGAGTTAACATGAAAGGCCAATTTATACCTATTGTGCTTATAGAGGTAAGGCGAATTGAACAAGATTGATTCTATAATTCAGGACATCAGAACTGCGATATCTGCGGTGGCTGAAGATTTGGATTCTGAAACGGTAGACCTTGTTAACTTTTTGGGGCTTAAAGACGAAGCCGCATACCACTCTGTGATGGATTCCTTTTATTTACTAGAAGATACTCAGCTAGCAAAACGTGAATTTCTAAACATTGACTTTCTAGAAGAATCATTAGGTAAATTATATTTAATGTTCTATGGAGTTTTAAACTCCTGCTACATGCAACAACAAGCAGTACTTGTTATATCTGAAAAACTAAGAATTGAACAAAATATTGAAGAAATAAGAAACATAGAGGTTGTAACTTATCGGAACGATTTCTCAGCTCACTCAGCCAACAGGGGAAAAGGTAAGTCTGAGCACAGTTATATACTTGATAGATTAGCGATGAGAGAGGCAAAAGTTAAAGGTTATACAGCAAATAGCAAAACAGGCTTCATTTTCAAAGAAGCCAATATTAATTCACTGATATCTGATTGGGACGTTATGCTAGAGAAGCAATTAACTTTGATTTCTAAAAGAACACCCAAAAAACAGTAAACTTAGCCTTCTTTCACTATCAAGCCGCATATTGAACACTTTAGATAACTTTACAACTCACCAAAAAACTAGAAGAACAGCAGCGGCTAAAGCCGGTGGCCTAAGATGCCACCTGCTTTAGGTAGTTTAACCACACTTCGGTTTCGTTTTGTAAGCGACTATCTTGCTGGGCTTTAGTGAGTAATTGGCGAGCCTGTTGGTAGTTATTTAGATGCACATTGGCCACCGCTAGCATTAGCCACAGCTTAGGTTCTACCTCGGTTTGCTGCTCCACCAGCCTAGCTAAGATCTGCGCCGCCTTGGCCCATTGCTGCTGTTGCAATAACAACTGAGCATATTGACGCAGGTTACTGTTACTAGGTTCTATCTCGATTAATTTAGCCAAGGCTTCGCCAGCCTGCTGCTGTTGCTTGGCCAACAACCAAGCTTGGCTTAGCAAGCGTTGATTAGCCTTGTTTCGCGGCAACTGGTTTTGCTCTAGCGCTTGCTCAACGATGCTGGCGGCAAAAAAGGCATTACCCTCGCGCAGCAACAATTGGCTAAGCAAAGTGTAGTGTTCTGGTTTGGTGAATAAGCCCTGTTGATAGGCAAGGCGCATGCTAGCTAAAGCGCTACGCTGTTGTTTGGCGCGCAGCATTAAGGCGCTAAGCTGATACCAATGCTGCATTTGCTGTGGCTCTGCAGCCAGCAGCTGCTTTTGCCAAACAATGGCTTGCGGCCAGTCTTCTAGTTGAGAACGGCTCACCATTGCCATTTTATACCAGTTGAGCGGAACGGCTGCCGTTTGCATGCTTATTGCTCGCTCTATCGCCTTAGCGCCCGATTGCCAGCTCTCTAATTGTAAATAGGCCTGTGCCAAAAGGTGGTAATGACTGGCTTGCTGCTGGCTGGCATCAGTGGTGTTTAGCCACTGCTGCAACAAGCTAATACCCTGTTGCCAGTGGGCTAAGCTCATGTTTAGCTGCGCTCTTAACAGCAATAACTGTTGCGCCTGTTGTGCTTCAACATGGCCAGATGCCACGGCTTGCTCGTAGTAATTTAGCGCCTCTTGGTAGCGTTGTTGCTCCAGCAACAACTGACCGAGCTTGAGTTGCGTCAAGGCCAAAGCATAACTGGCTTTAGTCTGCTCGTTTAAACGGCCCAGTAGCTCAACAAGCAGCTTTTCTGCCTGCGGATATTGCTGGCGTTCACGCAGCTCGGCGGCCTGACTAAGTTGCTGATATTGATAGGGGCTTAATTGCGGCCCGGCGGCCATAACCTTAGGAGCGCCTGCAGCAGCGAGCATAACCAGCATCAGCAGCCAAGTTTTAGAACTTCGTTTAATCAACATCTTGCCTCCTATTCTGCCAACTTAAATTCTAAGGTTTGTAAGGCCTTAAAGCCGACGTTTTGGCCGTTCTCGGTTTTGGGCTGAAAAGTCCAACGGTAGAGCGCCCGCTTCACCGCCAAATCAAACACCCCCTTAGGGTTTGATTGCAACACCTCAATAGTGCCTGCGACCACGCTGCCATTGGGCGCAACTTGAAAGCTCACGGTAACAGAGCCCTCAATCTTGCGGCGCATCGCCGCGCGCGGATAACTAGGCGCGAACTTAGATAAGGCCACCGGATTACGCTCGATGGACACTTCCACCGGCCCTGGCGGGGCAAAATCGGCCAAGCCCGCCACCATGTTTATCGCCACCGGAGAGCTTTCTATTTGCGGTAGCGTTAAATCAATATTGGGCAGGCTTGAACTGGTTTTGGGCTCACTGCTCAGTTGCGGCAGAGCCAAGGGCTCGGCTATTTCTGGCTCTGGCGGCTTCTCTCGCTCTCGGGTACGCAGCTCTACATCACTGTCTTGCAACTGCACTAAAAAGGGATTTAAGCGCACTTCATTACTGGGCTTAGGCAAACTTTGGCCCAGCCCAGCTAACTGAGCCAGCCCCCAGAAAAAGCTCAGTGCTGCTAGCAAGCCCAAGGGCGACAACATCATTAAACGCAGCACTACTGTTCTCCTGCGCGAGTTGCCACCGAATACGGCACATTTGCCAAGCGTAACTGATCCAACAACTTCACCAACTGACCAGTACTGGATTCTTCGTCGGCTTGTACCACCACGGCTAAGTCGGCCTGCTCGGTCTTAAGCCGCTCTAAACTTGGCCGCACCATACGAATATCGGTTAACTGACGATCTAACCAAATGTCTCCACTGGCCGACAGCGCCACCATCACCGCGCCTTGGCTTTGTTCACTACTGGTTTGCGCTTCAGGGCGCTGTACCTCTATCCCCGCTTCTCGAACGAATGAAGTGGATACGATGAAGAAAATCAACATGATAAATACGATGTCCAACATCGGCGTCATGTCGATTTGGGCTTCCTCGTCTTGCTGAGCAAATATTCTGCTTTGTCGCATAATGTCTAACCTTAGGCCTTAGTCAAAGTGGCTCGACCACTTTGAATACGAGTATAAGAGGCCTCTAAATGGGCACGCTGGCGAATCGCCCAACGCGCCAAATGAGTATGAAAAATCAAACCAAATACCGCCACCGCCATACCCGCCATGGTTGGTAAGGTGGCCTTGGCGATGCCCGCCGCCATTAAACGTGGATTACCGGTGCCATTTATAGCGAGGCTATCAAACACCTCAATCATGCCGGTAACGGTGCCCAATAAACCAATTAAGGGACACAATGAAATCAACACTTTGATAAACGACAGGTGCTGCTTTAGCTGCAAGTCAATGTCGCAGTAATGACTTTGCCAACGATAGACCTGAACATAAGCCGCGGCCTGTTGTATAAACTGCCGATGCAAAGCAGGAAACGTCACCATGCGAAACCAATAGCGCTCTAGCAACAGTGTGATTAACAGAGCGCTCAGCACTAAAATAGCGCCAAGCACCCAGCCACCCGAGTTTAAAAACTCACGTAATAATGTGCCGGCTTGTGACCAATCAAGCAGCATCTTTAAAGTCCTGCCGTTGCTCTCTGCGATCGGCTAATAAAGCCGTGCTCTTTTGCTGCAGAATTTGCAAAATTCGTCGGGTACGGGTGCTTAATAGGTTGTGACTAAACAATAAGGGGATCGCCACAATCAAACCCACAACGGTGGTAATCAACGCTTGCGAGATCCCCCCGGCCATCAGCTTCGGATCGCTAGTGCCAAACAGGGTTATGCTTTGGAAGGTGCCAATCATTCCGGTTACCGTGCCCAATAAGCCCAGCAGCGGCGCTACCGCAGCAAACAGCTTAATTAAACTTTGGCCACGCTCTAAACCGGGCATTTCTTCAAGTATCGCTTCCTCAATACGCAAACTTAAATCATCTACCGCTAAATCACTGTGCTGCGCTTTAGTTAATACTCGGCCCAGCGGATTATTGGTATTTAATTGGCCTATGTTGGCCAACTGGCGTTTAACTTTCAGCTCGTTTAGCCACAGCGCGACAATTCGCCATAAGGCCATTAACAAACCAATCGCGCCCAAACCAAGAATAATATAAGCCACTACCCCACCTTGTTTGAGGCGAGCCAGTAAGTCGGGGGTTTGTTCTAACATCGCCAATAACTGGCCGCGGGTCACATCCACCAGCAGAGCAGCGGGCTGTTGGCTATTAACAAAAGCCTTGGCCTGAGACACTGCGCTAGCGCTGGGTTGGCGAGGCAGAACTTGCACTTGATTTAATTGGCTTTGCCAACGCAGAAACTGCCCCTCTTGGTCAATCAGTTGAAAGTTACCCAGGCGCAGTAGCGAACGGCTTTGGCTTTGCCCGCTTGGGCTCACCACTTCGCGTTGAAAACGCACCGTTTTACCTGATTCGCTCAGTTCATGATGCAAGGTCACCCACAGCGCCTTAAATTCCTCTAGGCTGGGAATACGAGCTTGATCGGCAAAGGCTAAACGCTGCTCGCGCTGTGGAAATTGCGCACTAACTAAAGAATCTTTCAAGGCTCCCTGGGCCTCACTGGCCTGCTGCTTAATTACCCCAAATACTTCACCTAACTGGCCGGTGCGCTGAGTTAACAGCTGCTGCTGTTCTGTTAAGCGCTCTTCATTATTGTCGAAGCTGGCCTTTAGCTGCTGTTGGCGTTGCTCGGCCGCGGCTAAGCGCTGCTGGCTTTGTTTTAATAGGGCCTGTTGCTGGGCTAAGTCTTGTTTAAACTCATTCAAGCGCTGTTGGTTGATTTGGCTATCATGACCACTGATATCCTGCGCTACTTTATCCCAGCTACGACTGGTGATTTCACTCTGTTGGGCATAGCTACTAAGACTAAAAACGACACTAAGAATAATAATGGCTGCGCGCATTACTGAGCCTCCACGGCGGGATTAACAGGAAGAGTTAACAACTGAGGAATCGCTTGCTGCCAAGCCACTTGCATAGCGCTGCGTAAGCTCTGGTTATAACTAGCATCAAGTGCTTGCCAACGCTGCGCCTGAGCGTCCCACAGGGCACTGTATTTAGTATCAAGGGTTTGGCAATACAGGGCACTACGACCTAAACGGAAAAAGTTTAACTGTAAGGACTCACCCGCATTGCTAGTTTCAACAAAGGGCAGTTGCGCGGCAGGCAATTGCGCCTGATAGGCTTCAATAGTACGGCCGTATTCAATTTCGATTTGATAGGCCTCTAAGACTTGGCGATACTTTTCTGCCAAGCTCACATCGGCGCGCTGTAAATTGGCATGCAAGCGATTGATGCGCCGAGCACGTTCCTTAGCTAAAAACGGTAGGTCGTGTTCAATAAACTGACTCAGGGCCTGCAACATATCCACCAGCAAAGGCAAGGCCGCCTGCTCGGTGGCGGCTAGCGAGTCTAATTGCAGCGCTAAATCAGCCAACTCCTGCTGTTGCGAGTTCACCATTAAGGCTAGCTGTTTGTTGTAGGCTTCTAGCAAATCGGCTTGTTGTTGGTTTTGCTGATAGCTCAGCATAGCCACTTGGCTTTGCTCGTCGAGCTTATCGATTTGCTGTTGATTGTGTTTATTGTTCTGGTGGGTCTTTATCGTGGTAGCTAGGCTGTTATCCAGCCCACTCGCCAGCAGTGAACTGCTCAACAGCAAACTACTCACTGCTGCAAGGTGCTGTAAAAACTTGAAAATCTTCATTGTATTACCATAAATGTATTTACATAGTGGGCTTAGCTGCAAGCCTAACAAGGCAAAAACTCACACCACCCTCTAGCCAAGTGTTGAACTGGGCCTTTGTTTTATTCAATTCCGCCCTTAATGGGCATCCCCTTAATATTTAACAACAAAATCTTCACATTAAACCCTAAAATTTAATACAAATAAGAATTGTTATCATTTGTATTTGATAATATCATACCGCCCATCAATTTAAAGAAAAAACTCCATACATGATTAGAAAACAGGAACGCTTAATAACAATGAAACGGACTCAACTAGCGATATTGATTACTGCGCTTGTCAGCCAAAGCGCCCTTGCTGAACAGCAAGAACCATCACTTGAAGTGGGCGAAACAATGACCGTAGTGGCACAGCAAGGCATTGCCAATTCCACCACCACGGGAAGTAAAATGGATGTGCCGATCAAAGAGCTGCCCTTTTCTGTCGCGGTGGTCGATCAACAATTCATCCAAGACACTGGAGTGAAAAACATCCAAGATGCCTTGTTATATACCTCTGGTGTATATGCCGGCACCTTTGGCTTAGACTCGCGCGGAGACTGGACTAAGATTCGCGGAGTGGCCCCCACCCAGTATTTGGATGGAATGAAAACCAACTTCGGCAACTACAATAATACTCGCCCCGATCCTTTTAGCTTAGAGCGCATAGAAATATTAAAAGGCCCCTCTTCAGTACTCTACGGTCAAGGCTCTACCGGCGGCACGATTAACTTGGTATCCAAGCTACCTCAGCAACAAGCGGCTCATCAACTATGGTTGCAAGGCGGCTCTCATCAGCGTAAGCAGGTGGCTATTGACTCAACAGGCCCCATCGCTAACAGCAAACTGCTTTACCGCATTGTAGGTTTAGCTCGTAAGGCCGATACTCAGGTAGAACATACCGAAGATAATCGCTACCTGATTAACCCCTCGTTAACTTGGATGATCAGCCCTGAGACCAACCTGACATTGCTGGCCAATTTCCAAAAAGATGAAACCGGCACAGTATTGCAATTTGTGCCTGCCGAAGGCAGCTTATACGCAGGTCCCAATGGCCAATACATTGCCAGAAGCACCTTTTTAAGTGAGCCTGGCTGGGATGGTTACGACACCGAACAAACCTCATTTAGTGCGTTATTTGATCACCGTTTTAATGCGATTTGGTCGTTAGCCGCAAACGCCCGTTATACCGATAGCGAATCAGATTACCGCTCGATGTGGTCACTGCCAACGGGAGCGACTAATCCCGATGGCACGCCAATTTACTACCTGCCAGATGGCAGCATTAACCGTGCGGCTTACCACAAACAAGGCCAAAGTAAGGTATTTAATGCCGATGTTCGTGCCACCGCTAACTTCCTCACAGGCAATGTAGAACACGCCCTATTAATGGGAATAGATGCCCAACAAGCGAAAACCCGCGATGATGTTTGGTATGGCAGCGGCGGTACGATTAACCCTTACGCGCCAGTGTACGGCAATGTGCCTAGCGGCTACACCATTAGCCCCGGCGCTGAGAATACCAACTCACAACTGGGCCTGTATGTCAGTGACCAAATCACGTTGCAGCGGGCTTCAATTAATGCCGGCCTACGTTATGACAGTACCAAAACTGAAACCGATGGCTCGTCTATTAGCCCTAGCGACCAAGCCTTTTCCGGCCGCCTAGGCGCGATGTACCATTTCGATAGCGGCGTTTCGCCCTATTTAAGCTACTCACAATCCTTCGAGCCTCAAGGCACGGTTAACGATGCCAATAGCGGCCAAACCCTGTACTTAGATCCGCTCCGCGGCGAACAGTATGAACTGGGTTTGAAATATCAACCCGAAGGACAAGATCTACTGGCCACCTTAGCCGTATACGACATTGCCCAAAGCAACCGTGCGCAAGCCGACCCCAACGGCGGGATCCGCAGCTTAGCCGAAGTCAGTATTCGTGGGGCCGAGTTTGAAGTAAATAAACAATGGCAACAGTTTGAGCTATTGGCTAGCTACACCTATCAGCAGACCGAGGATAAACAAAACGGCCATCGCTTGGCGTATATTCCCGACCAATTGGCATCTGCTTGGGCAAGCTACCGCTTTAGCGACCGCTTAGAAGGACTGCGAATTGGCTTAGGTAGCCGCTATGTTGGCGATACCACCGATGGCAGCGACCTATACTCGGTACCGGCTTATACGGTATTTGATGCCATGGTGGCCTACCAAACCGGTCAATGGGAACTGAGTGCCGACGCCAAGAACCTATTTGATAAAAACTACGTCGCCTACTGTTCAAGCTCTGGTACTTGTGGTTATGGGGAAGGCTTATATGTCACCGCTAATGCACGCTACAACTTTTAAGTTATGCGCCGCTAAGCGGAACCGCAACAAGGAGAGTTATGCCAAAGCCGCTTGAGACCAACAGCGACTTGCTTAGCCAACAATTGCTCGCTGCTTGCAAAAGCAGCGAGCCTTTTGCCGTGCTCGCCTCGGCAGTTCACCCGGCACTAAGCGATATAAGTGACAAGCCCGCAGCGGCGGAGATCAGCTTAGCTGATAGCAGCCAAGGGCTTGAGCGCTTATATCAATTTTGGCAACGGCAACAACCTGAGGCAGGCGAGCGTTATTGGGTGACCCGAACGTGGACCATGCTCAGCTGGCAAGCAGTCAGCTTGAGTTTAATTGGCGTTTATGCTGCGCAGCGTAGCCTCGATTTTAGCCAATTGGTGCAAGGCTTTAACCCTCAAACCGGGGTGGTGAGTGGTTACAAAAACCTACACTTAAGCGCGTTACAGCAAAGCCATGCGAAGACGCTGGCTAGCACTTGCCAGTCATTGAAACAGTTATTGGCAGACTATTTTCATCGGCTACAAGGCTTAGCAAACCTACGTGAAGCGGTGGCGATGCGCCTAGTGAAAGACCAACTGGCGCGCTTCATGCTGTTGATAGCCGAACACCGCTGCCCCCTTAAAGGAGAGTCTCTAAATCAACTGTTACTACCGTGGTATCAACAACTGCAACTGAGCAGTAAATCGCCTTTTTTCGAATTAGAACTGGGCCCACAAAGCAGTAAAACCTTGGCTAAGCCCTCGGCCTGCTGTCAACATCATCTACGCCAAGATGGTGACTACTGTTTGGCTTGTCCCAAATTAAACCGAACCGAGCTTGCCCAACAGCTTGCTCTGCACCAACAAGAACTACAGCAATGTTAATCTCCTCTAACAGCTCTTCCAAGGGCTCTTCCGCGAAGGCTACCCGCCCCCAAGACGCTAAGTTAACACTACAAAATGTGGCAGTGCGCCATCAGCACTCCACGGTGTTAGAAATTGATCAGCTGAGTCTATCGGCTCAGCAAATCACCGTGATTCTGGGTCATAACGGCTCGGGTAAATCGACGCTGATGAAGCTATTGGCGCGCCAACAGGCGCCCAGCAGCGGAACCATTAGCCTTAATGAGCAAGCCTTAAGCCGCTTCTCACAACGCCAACTAGCCCAACAACTGGCTTACTTACCGCAACGTTTACCCGACGTAGCAGGACTTAGCGTAACCGAACTGGTACGGCTGGGGCGCTTTCCATGGCGTGGCACGCTAGGGCGCTGGAGAAAACAAGATCAGCTCGCGGTAGAGCAAGCCATGAGCGATACCAATGTCAGTCATTATGCCCAGCATCTCGCCGATCAACTCTCTGGAGGGGAACGCCAACGAGCCTGGATAGCCATGCTGCTAGCCCAACAGGCTCCGCTGTTATTACTCGACGAGCCCACCTCGGCACTGGATTTGGCACATCAATATGAGTTGATGACGCTCCTGGGCCGACTCAACCAACAGCAGCAACGCGGCATTATTGTGATTTTGCATGACGTGAATCTGGCCTGCCGTTTTGCCGACCGCATTATCGCCCTGAAACAAGGTAAAATTTGCTTTGATGGCAGCGCCGAGGCATTGCTGCAAAGCGACACCCTAAAACAGGTTTACGGACTCAATTTCGATTTAATCACTCAGCCTAGCCAATCCCTGCCCGTTGCCGCCGTGGCCGGCCTCTAAGGAACTCCATGAACTTACTAAAAGCCCCCACCAGCTGGAATATGATTAAAGCCTTACTGCTATTCAGCCTGTTAAAATCCAGCTTGGCTTGGTCTATCAGCATTGAAGATGACCTGCAAACTCATCACTTTGAGCAAACACCCACTCGCGTCGTCGCACTAAATTGGTCAATGGCAGAAAACCTGATTGAACTGGGGATCACTCCGGTGGGCATTGCCGATATAGCTGGCTACCAAAGCTGGGTGGTGAAACCGGCAATCCCAGTGGGAGTCACCGATGTGGGCACTCGCACCGAACCCAATCTTGAGATCATTCAAGAGCTTAAGCCAGACCTAATTTTGCTTAGCAGCATGCAGCAAGATATGCTGCCGCGCTTGCAAAAAATTGCCCCTACCCTGTTTTACGACTCGTTTAATGCCAAGCAAGATAACTACCTTAAGTCACGCGAGATCTATCTCAGCCTGGCAAAACTGTTGGATAAACAAGACTACGCCCAGCAGCGCCTACAACACTTAGAACAAGAGTTAGAGAATTTGGCCGCTCAGTTACAGCAGCACTTCTCCGGGCAACTGCCTGAAGTCACCACCATTCGTTTTAACAACCCCGCCACGGTGATTGTTTATGGTGATAATTCGATGTCGCAGGCAGCGGCTAAACGACTCGGCTTACAATCGGCATTGCCACAAAAAGCCTCACAATGGGGTATTACCCAGAAGAAGATCACCGAGCTTGCCAAGGTAAAAGACGGCATCGTGGTCAACATCGAGCCCTTTGCTTTTTCCGAACAACTGAATAAATCACCACTGTGGCAGGCCATGCCTTTTGTTAAAAAAGGCCACTACACCACTATGCAATCCGCTTGGAGTTATGGCGGCGTGCATTCGGTTCTCTATCTGGCCCAAGCCCTGACTGCCAGTCTGTTAACTATAGAAAGCCATGACTAATCATTATGCGGCATCGCTAGTCCGCCGTTA
The DNA here is from genome assembly GCF_001420915.1 of Agarivorans gilvus. Lineage (NCBI taxonomy): Bacteria > Pseudomonadati > Pseudomonadota > Gammaproteobacteria > Alteromonadales > Alteromonadaceae > Agarivorans > Agarivorans gilvus. Next base: position 1,491,473 of record NZ_CP013021.1, read on the forward strand.
TGGGCTAGCTAGTATTGCTCTACTGCTAAGCATACTGCTGTACCTACAACTCGGTGAAACGCCCAGCTTAGCCAAGCAATTTAGCTTGCTCACCTACGGCCAAGCCGAAGAGTTTGTTGAGGTACTGTTTTTACACGTTACCCTACCGCGACTTTGTTTGGCGTTAATGGTAGGCGCAGTACTCGGTCTAGTAGGTAGCCTGCTTCAGCAACTAACCCAAAACAGGTTGTTATCGCCGATGACTCTCGGGGCATCTTCTGGCGCTTGGCTCGCTTTGGTTTGTCTCAGTGTTTGGTTACCCAGCGCCATTGGCAGCTACGACCATTGGTTTGCCATGGCAGGAGCCATGCTGGCAACGGCTTTGGTGATGGTTATTGCTGGTCGCCAAGGTTTAGGCGGCTTGCCGATTATTCTTTCAGGCTTAGCAATTAACCTGTTATTAGGCGCCATTGCTACCGCCATTGTGATGACTCATGATCAATATGCCAAAAACCTGTTTATTTGGGGAGCAGGAGATTTAAGCCAAACCGACTGGTCTTGGGTGCACTGGTTACTGCCCAAATTATGGGTGATTCCTGCGCTATTTATTCTCGCTCCACGCCCACTGACCCTATTACGACTAGGCGAGCAAGGCGCAGCGGCACGCGGCTTAAGCCTGCTGCCCACCATGCTCATTTTATTGAGTCTGGGGATATGGGCGCTAGCCTGTGCCATTACTGCGGTTGGGGTGATAGGGTTTATTGGCCTACTCGCTCCCAACATTGTGCGTAGCCTTGGCGCCAGAAGCGCCAGAGACCAACTTGCCTTCAGCGCCCTACTCGGTGGCTTATTATTACTGCTCACCGACATGCTAGCCTTGCTGGCCAGTAACTACAGCGCCAATATGATCCCCAGCGGCACCGCTGCCGCATTAATTGGTGCTCCCGCCTTAATTTGGTTTAGCCGCGGTAAATTAGGCGCTAAAGATCAACAAAGCCTAGAGCTGCCCAAGGGCGCTCAAACGCTGAGTAAAGGCCTGCCTTACCTATTAGCACTGCTGCTACTAGCCATGTTATTTGTCGCCTTATTTTTAGCACCATCGTTGCACGGTTGGCAGTTTGACCTAAGCAACTCGCTAACTTGGGAACTGCGCTGGCCACGGGTATTTGCAGCACTGGCAGGTGGTGCCGCTATGGCAATAGCCGGGGTAATATTGCAGCGCCTGATCCGCAACCCGTTGGCGAGCCCCGACATACTAGGCATGTCAGCAGGGGCCACATTTGCCTTGGTACTCACCACCCTATTTACCGGCGCCTCTATTTTTGAAGTGGGCTCACTAGTGGCTTTTTTGGGTAGCAGCGCAGTATTAGCACTGTTATTAATACTGGGGCGAAAACACCAGTTCGCTCCTTCTATGGTCGTGTTGATCGGTATTGCTTTAGCGGCACTAATAGACGCACTCGTTGCCTTTGCCATGGCCAAGGGCAGCGATGAGGTATACAGCATACTCGGCTGGTTATCCGGCACCACCTATCGAGTAGAGCCAGCCAAAGTCGTCCTATTATTGGTTGTGGTAACACTATTAGCGTCGATTAGCCTTGCACTGAATCGCTGGTTAACCCTGATCTCTGCTGGCGATGATATTGCACTCGCCCGCGGTCTCAACATCAATAAGGCGCGCCTAATACTACTGCTAGTCGTTGCGCTATTGTGTGCGGTGGTCACCGCAGTAATTGGGCCACTGGCATTTGTTGGCTTATTGGCACCGCATATGGCGGTAATGCTGGGTGCTCGCAAAGCAGCTCCGCAATTATTGGTAGCCTGCGCGCTTGGTGCCTTATTAATTCTGCTTTCTGATTGGTTGGGCCGAGTGATGTTATTTCCAATGCAAATGCCCGCTGGCACCATAGCCTCGGTATTAGGCGGCAGTTACTTCGTACTCATGTTAGTGCGCGGTTCCAAGCAAGGCCGCTAAGGCCCTTTAACCCACTTGCCACTTTGAAGCAGCGTCAAAGTGGCAAGTCGCGCCGCAACTCTGGTTAATTCATAAACCTGACCTTCACCGCAACCGGTGCTACGCCCACTCAACTCACCCACCAATAAGCACCACCATGAGCTTATTGCTCGGCTTAACTCCGAGCTGCTATTAAACGGGCTAAAGTAGACCAAGAGCCGTCTAGCTCTCGCCCTAAAAGCTTATACAAAGCAAGTCCATCGGCTTCGCCGTTTTATTAACTGTATTATTATAAAGCAAAAACCAACAATCATTAAATACAAATGATTTTAATTCTCATTCGTATTGTATATAGTAAGGGCTTGTCGATATTTACAGGATAAGGATTAAGCCTGATTACCATGAAAATACTCAAGCGCACACTCATAGCCAACGCCGTCATGATTAGCCTCAGCCCTTTGGCCCATGCAGAAACTAACGCCACTCTATTTGACGAAGTAGTGGTATCAGCGACTCGAACCGAGCAAAGCATTAAAGATGTATCCGCTAGCGTTAGCGCGGTGCACGCCGAACAACTGGAACAGCAGCTAGCCGATAGCCTCAGTGAAGCGGTTCGTTATGAACCCGGTGTAACGGCCACCGGCCAAGGCCGCTACGGCACCAGCGGTTTCAACATTCGCGGCTTAGACGGTAACCGGATTAAGTTGATAGTAGACGGTATTGAGCAACCCACCGCCTATAACCCCGGTGGCGATGTGATGAACAAGGGACCAAATACCTATGAAGTTGATACTCTGAGCGCCATAGAAATCAACAAAGGCCCGGCTTCAAGCCTATACGGTAGTGACGCCCTAGGTGGCGCCATCTTGTTACGCACCAAGAACCCAGCCGATGTTTTGGACGAAGGCGATAGTGGCCATGTGACAATTAAAGCCGGTTACGCCAGTGCTAACGAAGCTTACAAAACCACTTTAGAGCTAGCTAAACGCTACCAAGCTTGGGAAGCCCTAGCCATTTATACCTACCGAGACGGCAGCGAAACCAAGACCCATTCTTCTGGTGCCGACATTAATGGCCGTAGCCGTGGTCGTGCCAACCCCCTTGACTTTGACTCACACAACTTATTGGTGAAGCTGAATTACCAACTCAATAACGCCCATAAGTTTGGCTTGGTCGGCGAGCTGTTTAAGCGCGAGTCAGAGGTACAGATCTTAAGTAACGAAGGTTATACGGTGATGCCCGGTTTCACCTATACCAATGTGACAGGCGAAGACCAAGATGAACGCAGCCGCATTGGCTTTAACCATACCTGGACAGCCAACAACGCCGCCTTTGATCAGCTGTTCTGGCAACTTAGCCATCAACAAAGCCGTTCCGAGCATAACAGCCTAGACACTACGGGAATCTACGGCAGCCGTAACCGTGAACGTAATGGCGAGGACCAGTCTGTACAATTTGATATGCAGTTCGACAAATTGCTAGAGTTTAACCATGGCAGTCACGAACTAAGTTACGGCCTAAGCGCTATTAATAACGACTTTGAATTAGATTACCGTACTTATTACTATGATCGCGGTACCGTAGAAGCGGGCTCACCGGAGGTTCCCAAGGCCGAATCAGAGAAACGTGGCTTCTTTATTCAAGACCACATGTACCTAATGGATGAGCGTTTAGTGCTCACCGCGGGCCTGCGTTACGACGACTACACAGCCACGCCAGATGCCAGCAGCGGCTTTACCGAGCACTCTAGCGATGCACTGACCAAACGTTTGGGTGTGGTTTATCACTGGAATCAGCAATTCAGCAGCTTCGCGCAATACAGTGAAGGCTTCAGAGCCCCTACCATTGACGAACTTTATTATGCCTTTGACAACGCTGGCCACGGCTATGCCACCCTGCCTAACCCAGAGCTGAAGCCAGAAGAAAGCCAAAGCTACGAAATGGGTTTGCGAACCAATACTCCATACTCCAGCATGGAGTTAGTCGGCTTCTTTAATGATTACACCAACTTTATTCAATCGGTGACCGACTATAGTGACCCCGCTTACCCAGCCGGAATTACCATTAATGAAAACATTGGTGAAGCCGAAATCTATGGCGTTGAATTTAAAGCTAAATACTGGTTAGACGACGCGCTAGGAGCACCTAAAGGCAGCTACAGCCGCTTTAGCATGGCCTACGCCCAAGGTAAAAATAAACAAGATGGCAGTAGCTTAGATTCGGTAGCGCCGCTGACTGCTGTATGGGGATTGGGTTACGATCACCCCGAGCAACTGTGGGGCGGCGTGATCAACTTGACCATGGTGGCAGCGAAGAAAGCGGATGATTGGGCCAATCAAGACAATGCCCCAGCTCCTGGCCATGCTTTATTAGACCTGACCGCTTACTACCAGCCGTTACAGGATTTAACCCTACGCGCAGGCTTGTTTAATGCTCTGGACCAAAAATACTGGAGCTACACCGAATTGGACGGCCATGCTGCTGACGATTTGGGCTTAGACCGTTACAGCCAACCCGGAAGAAACTGGGGTGTGGATTTAGCTTATAAATTCTAAAAATAAGGGCTGGCCTGGGCCAGCCCTCTTGCTACTCTAAGCAGGGCTTTGCGCCTCAGCCACAGCGTTTAATACATCTTCTAACTGTTGATCTTCATAATTTAAAAAGTTTAACAGACCATCATAATTGTCTTGCCAAGCCTCTTCCTCACTACTCACTCCCAACTTACGATAAGCCACAATTCGCGCAATTTTAAGTATTGCCAACATCAGCAAAGACGAGGCACTTAACTCTTCTCCCTGAAATAATCCGGCACTATCATGTTGATAATAAATGGCTTCTACCATGACCTTTGGCAAACTCCATTGTTGAGCAATCAACGCCGCCACCGTTGCATGACTGGTACCATATTCTCGGCGCTCATATTCGGCTAAAGCCGCCCAGCCCATGTTATTAGCTTCAGCCAACTGCTTTTCATACTCGGGAAAAGCCTGTAACAAGGCAGGAACACCCGCTTGGTGAAATAAACCCAGCATATACGCGTTGTCTTTGGCGCTTTCGTAACCGAGTTCTTCGGCGGTGGCCGCAGCGCAACCGGCGAGGAGATTGGCCTCAAGCCAAAAGGCATCCAACACTTTGGAAGCTGGCATGGCGCTTTTTAGGGCTACCGCTTTAACAATCGGAAAAACACGATTAATACCTAGGGTCATTACCGCCTGATGAATCGACTTGATTTCATTAAGTCGACGAAAAGCTGCCGAGTTCACCACCTGCAAAACTGCACCGGAAATTCCCACATCACTAGCGATGGCTTCGGCAATCACCGCTACATTGGGCTCGGCCTTCTTGGTTTCTTGAGTAATGGTTAACAACACTTGAGGGCGTGGTGGGATACTTAAATCCGCTAAAATGGCCTTCTCCGCCGCAGTAATGCTTAAAGACATAGCAACTCCTTAATGATATCTCTCTAAGCATAGGAATTAACTCACACAATTTCTTTGACCACTTGCAAAGCTTTGCGCTCAACTAGCCTTTGCAGGCGGCCAATAGTTGTTTCAGTGAGCTAATTCCCAATTTTTCAGTAAGTGCGATGTTGCGCTCAGGAATAGACTCAGGATCGGGATGCAAGGCAGTTAAACGACTAATGGTTTGCTCACGAATTAAGTGTAAGGTGGCATAAGGCGCTCGATTGGTGTAATTGCTGACATCATTCGGCGAGGCCCCCGCAAAGCAGTAGTTAGGATGAAAACTTGCCAGTTGATAGACGCCCTCGTAGCCCTGCTGTTGCAATAACTGCTCTGCCCAGTCGAGCACATCAAGATAGTCTTCAAAGTCTTCTAGCTCAGGCAAAATAACTAGGCTGGTTTCAATTTCAGCGTGTTCATCAAGACGCAAACACTCTAGCAGTAAACTTTGCAATAAAGCCTCAGGTTGCGTGCCCATCACTACCTGATAATAAATAGAGCCACGCTCCAGCTCTCGCTTAGCAAAAGGGCAAATATTGTATTCAACGACAAAGTCTTTCACCCAGCGGGCCGTAGCCTCTTGATACTCAGCAGCTAATTTGACTTGGCGCTCTGCCATATGGGTCTCCTTGATGCTGCTTGGCAGCCTGACGAATGAGCGCACATAGTAAAGTAAAAGCCAACAAAAACCAGCCCAAATAGGCCATTACTGAGTAGAGTTAACCGAGCAATCGGCCAGCGCACTGACTCGTTAACAGAAGAGCCGAAATCGAGCCGGTGGAAATAACATACTTACCAGAGCCGCAAGAGCTGGTTGCTTTCTTGCTTATAAACACCAAACTAGATTGGGTTTTGCTGCGCATAGTTAACCAACCAATCGGCTAGCGCACTGACTCGTTAACAGAAGAGCCGAAAACGAGCCGGTGGAAATACCATCCATGAAACCGCATTGACTGGCTGCTTTCTTAGCGGGCATCTATCCGAGCGCATCGGCAAGCTAAATGGGATGCTGCTGCGCATAGTTGACCAGCCAATCGGCTAGCGCACTCACTCGTTTAGAACGAAAACGAGCGGGCGGGAATACCATCCATAAAGGCTGGCTACTTTCTTGCCAGTCTTGTAACACCGCTTGCAGACTGCCGTCGGCCAGTGCATCGCGAAGATACATATCGTGGCTACGAATAAACCCCAACCCTTGTAAGGCGGCTTGTTTTAACACATGACCATTAGGGCAAGAGAAAGGCCCTTTTACCGCTACCGTTAAACGTTGCTGCTGTTTAACAAAGGGCCAATGTGACACCGTTCCACAAATACAAGGATGTGCTTTAAGCTCTTCGGGTGCTTTGGCACCCCGTGTTGTTGCAAATATTCAGGGCTAGCCACCACATGGGTATGTAGCTGACTTAATACCCGCACTTGCAAACTAGAATCAGGCAAGGCTCCCATACGCAGCACTAGGTCAAACGGCGCGGCCAATAGATCTTCCCGCTGCGAAGACAGATCCAATTCAATATCAATCTTGGGATACTGCTGGCGAAAGGCCAACAAGGCAGGAGCCAACCACTGCTCGGCAAAAATCCCACCTTGGGAGTTAATCACCACCTTGCCTTGCAGATGATGTTGCTGCTGCTGGGCGCTTAGGTTGGCTTCTTCTAATAACTCCAAACTTTGTCGGCAACTATGATAGTAGCCCTCACCGGCCTCCGTTAAGCGCAGCTTGCGGGTTGAGCGATATAACAACTGCACCCCCAACCGCGCTTCTAAGTCACTTACCCGTTGACTAATGCTAGCTTTAGAACCGCCTAATTTATCTGCAGCCGCGGTAAAACTGCCGCTCTCGACTACCGTGACAAAATCAACCACACCGCTATACATATTAATCCAAATTTATGAACAATAATTCCAATAATAATGAATTATCAAACAACATAAAATGAGTAAACTTAACTAAATAGACAGTAAATATGGAATCAACAAACAATGAAAAATCGAATCTTAGGTAAAAGTGGCTTAGCGCTTACTGAAATAGGCTTAGGCTGTTGGCAGCTTGGTGGCGACTTTGGCCCCATTAGCAAACAGCAATCACTGGCAATATTAAGTGCTGCTTACGACAGTGGAGTACGTTTTTATGATACCGCCGATGTCTACGGCGCGGGTTTGAGCGAGAGTGTACTGGGCGAGTTTTATCAACAACATCAGGATATTACCATCGCCACCAAAATTGGCCGCGATGGCAGTTTATTCCCGGATAAATACAGCAAACAAGGTTTATTAAAGGGTATTGAGGGCAGCCTTAAGCGACTCCAAACCGATGCCTTGGATCTCATTCAATTACACTGCATCCCCTACCCAGTGATGCAAGATGGTGAAATATTTACTTGGTTGCAAGACTTCCAGCAACAGGGTCTGATTAAACATTACGGCGCCAGTGTGGAGTCGATGGATGAAGCTAAGCTTTGCTTAACCGACCCGCAACTGACCAGCCTACAGCTGATTATTAATATCTTTAGACAAGACGCGCTAGAGCAAGTACTGCAGCAAGCAGCTGACAAGCAAGTGGGGATAATTGTTCGCCTGCCTTATGCCAGTGGTCTGCTCAGTGGCGCTGTTACCCGTCAACGTCAATTCGCCGAAACCGACCACCGCCACTATAACCGTGACGGTGCCGCCTTTCACGTGGGCGAAACCTTCGCTGGCATTCCGCTAGATAAAGCCCTGGACTTAGTAGATGAACTTCGTGAAATACTGCCTGAATCCTTAAGCCTAGCGCAGGCGGCGATCCGCTGGTTACTTGATCAAAGCGCCGTTACCAGCATCATTGCCGGAGCCAGTAAGCCCGAGCAAATTCAGCAAAATGCCGCCCATGCCGAGTTAGCCCCATTGAGCCCTGAATTACATGCCAAACTGGCACAGTTTTACCAACAACAAGTAAGCCCTTGGGTAAGAGGCAACCGTTAATACTTGCTTTAAAATGAGGTCAACTGGCTTGGCCTCAATGCTTTGTAACTAAGCAGTAAAGCCGTAAGACTAAAGGTTTTATCTGGCTATCTTTAACACGCTCAGCAATAGCGCTTTGTCACCTAGCACGACTAAGCATTGCTCTTTAGGGGAGTCGTTATTGTGGGGAGTGAAACTAAAGAAATCAGCAGGCTAATTAAATAAAAAAAGGGCATTGACGATACGCCGATGCCCATTTCAAACAGGGAAAAATCAGGACTGAGCAAGCCAGCCCATTTTACAAGTTATCACTACCAACAAAGCAAGGTAGTGAACTGCACAACAATGAATCAGCTAATGACTGCACAATCGACTTAGTTAAAGTAGAACTTAGCTGATTCAAAGCCTTCTTTGCCCCAAATTTGCTGCACAAATTCAGGATGATCGATGAAGGGGTTACGGTTACCTTGGAACTCAAACGCTTTTTGGTTACGGTCGATTTCTCCTTGGCTCACTGGATCTTGTTCATGCCAACGCATCATTAACTCAATCACCCAGCTACGATACACTTGATCAGAGCTATTTTGCTGGAATACTCCATAAGCTTCTTCACTTTGCTCAAACCAGTCATCGCGAGTGCCCTCGGGGTTAATCACGTCTTCATAGCGAGTCGCCATATAGAAGAATACGCGAGCAATATCACCTTTAAACTCATCGATGGGTTCAAATACCGGTTGGCGGTAACCCAACTCGTCATGACCTAAACCACGCTTAGAACCGTTAGCAGAAGTGTAATCAACAGTAGATTCATCCACCTCGCCGTAAGGCAAATTGCCACGAGCGTTATTTACATAACCATCGGTAGCATAAAGCTGATGAACATCAGAGCGCATTGGGTAAGCACTATCAAACCAACTCTGTGGCATGATGTGCTCACGGTTATAACAGTCACCTTCACCAGAGTAGTTGCCACACTGGTCATCGCCAATGGTGTAGTTATAGGGGTCTTCACCATTAGGTACTTCTGAGTAGATGTCTAGAATCGAACCATCTTGCTCGTAGTACTGATCTTCTGAACCACCCAAAGCATAGAAATCCCATGCACCGCCATATCCTTGATCGGTATGACCTTGTTTGATGATCTTATGCAATGCAGTCTTTAATAAGTAACCATCGAGTAAATCGGCATCAGCATAGTAACCGTCTAACTCATCTGCATAGCTATTTTGGTAATCACCCACCACAAAGGTTTGGCTTAACTGTTCGGTAAACTCACCGAAATCACCGTTATCGCTTAATACCAGCTGGCCATCGACATAAAACTCGATGCTACCTTCACCGTAAGAACAACACAGCCCATCAAGACCTTCATCTTTAAAATCGATGCGGTAACCACCTGGATCGAAACCAAAGTCCACTTCATAGTGAGTGCTACTTTCATAGCCACTACCCGAAGCGACTACCTCTAAGCGGCTATTGGTAATCTCCCAACTTAACTCAGAGCCATTACGGTCAGTGTTGATGATTAAGCTACCATCAACCTTATTCTCTTGGTTATCAGAACCTGCTCCGCAACCTGCTAGCAATAGCGGTGCAGCGACTAATGCAATTTTATAAATATTCATAGTTTTCCTTTTCAGCAGTAAGCAGCCAAGCTGCTTACTGCGTCAACATCCTTGATTTAAGCGTTTCTGCGACGGAACAACAATAAACCGAACAGGCTTAGTAACAGCCATGGGCCACTAGAACCAGCGCCATTGGTTTCTCCGTAGCTACCGGCTTCAGCGACAGTAGAACGTTGTTCAGAAACTTGTGTATCTTTGTAGTAAGTCTCTGTAACAAAGTCACCCACCACCGGCGCTTTAAAGCTGTGAGCAACCCAACCTTGGGCAATTTGCTGCTCAGTCAACTGAACATGCGCCACCTGTGATTGCGTCACCACACCGTTGCGATTCATATCAGAAACCACCAAAGTCACGATATCACCCACTGCTAAAGAGTTAACGCCAGTTTGAGTGAGGTCCATGACTGCACGGTAACTTTCGCCATCTTGCGGAGTCGATGCCGAAGGCATGCCCACTGGAGTAGCAGGTAAACTAATCAAGTCACCTACAACCGCTGCGTTTACGTTACTGTCTATAGCATCAATGATGTCTAGGCTTAGTACCGCAGGATCGTGGTCCGAAGAGCGGAAGGGATCGGCATATTTAGGTAAGTCACCAGTGTATTGACCTTCGTACTGGAACAAAGTCGACTCAGCCGAGTTAATGTTCCAATCTGCCGCATCTTTAACATAGCTATGTAGATCAGGCGAAATCAAGATATGGTCAAGCGTACCCACGATTTCGTTGTAAGAGTAGCTAATGGTGTCTGGATGTAGCTCAGGTACGATATTGATGTAACCGTAGCTATGGCCAATCACCTCACCGCCATTACCGGTTAACTCTTCACGTCCCACTTTCACATTACGACCCGCTTTTACAGAGTAACCCGCAGGTGCATTGTCACGGTTAGTTAGAACTAATAGCGGATCTTCAGTGGCATAAGCGTTTAAGTCACCCATGATTATACGGTAGCCGTGATATTCTTTGAGCTGCTCGCCCAAGTAATCAGCAGCCGCGGTACGGAAGGCCTCACAGTTACCTTGTAGATCGGCATCTTCGACCTTATAGATACGGCGACCATTGTCATCGGTGTAACCGCCTTGCAAATCTTCCCAACAAGTACTGCCTTTAGATTTGAAATGGTTTACCGCTACCGACAAGGTTTTCTCTCTTGGTCCATTGATTTGGAAAGTCGGAATCAGCGTATCACGCATGTATTTAGTAGTTGGGCGGAAATCTTCGTAATCCCCATCAAAATACACTGGGTAATCTTCTTCTGGCACCGCCTGACGAGGCATAGCCAAAATATCGATTTTCTCTAACCCCACTTTAGCTTTGCGGTAAATCACCATACTGGTAATGGCGTCAGAACCAACAAACTTCGCGTCTTTTGGCTTAGCAATGGCGTATTGCTTCGCCGCTGGCAATTGTTCGTTCAGTGCGCTAACCAAATCTACTACGGCAGAATCGGTATCAAAACCGTTATTCTCAATTTCCATCAAGCCGACGATGTCAGCATCTAAGCCTAAGATGGCGGCAACAATTTTTGAACGTTGTACTTGGAACTCATCAAAGGCTTCGGCACCGCGATTATCATTTAGCGGGTTGTCGTCTCCACCAAACGGCGAGTTGAAGTAGTTCAATACGTTCATGGTGGCAATGGTTAAATCGCCACGGTCCACTTCAGGAGACGCACTACGATCTGGCACGTGAGTGTAGATAAAGTTGCTGTTATCCACTTCATTGGTCACAAAGAAACGGAAGGCATCGTAAGAGTAGCTCAATACTCCTTCAAAGCCATCTAAAGTCGCGCCAATACGTAGGTAACTATCGCTAGTTCCTGTACCACTATCACGACCAAATTCGGGGTACCAAGGCACAACACCGTTGGGCGCTTTTGCAAAGCTCTCGATATACAATTGACGCTGAGCATTACTCTCAACGACCGCTTGAGCCCCTTCACTACCAGGCGCGTTCTTCTGGGTAGGTTGGAATAACAAACCACCATGAGCAGCGATCATGTTATTACGGAACGAGCCATAGTCGAAACCAAAAGTACGGGCGATAACAATATCAGACTCTTGATCAATTCGAGTCAGCATACCTTCGTAACGCTCGTAGGTATCTTGGATGGTTTCATCACTAGCTAAAACACGTAATGGCGTAGCGGTGATTTGGCCAGTGTTACCGGTAGCAAAGGTCAAATCAAAACCTTCAGACTGCTCGGGGATCAATTGAGTCCAACCATAAGATTCGGTTACCTTAGCGTAAACCTGTACCTCATCACCCACAGCAAGTGCTTGAGTCGCATCACTACCACTGTTAAGCAAAGCAGAGACTTCACCGCGAACAAAGATCCCGTCTGAACTTAATGGATTGCCATCGCCGTCGGCATCTTGAATAAAGTAACCGGTAGGTAAATCATTACCGAGTCGCCCGGCTTGAATCGCAGTAACAATACCAGTCACTAAGTATACTTGATCGGAGGTATAGCTACCGTCTTCCAAGACTGGAGAGCGGCTGCCGGTGCCTTGTAGCTCCATTATGCTTGCTACAGTAAACTCGCCTTCAGCGGGTGCAGTCGGCGCTGGCGGAGCTACGCAGCTAGCGTCAGCTTCGCTATATTGACCAAGATTATCAAAGGTGTCTTTTGCTAAAACTTCCCATTGCCATTCGGTATAAACCGTACTCAGTGTTTGCTCACAACGTCGTAGCGTGACATCTTTGTTGTAGCTCATGTCGAACAAGTCACCCACCACGTCGATGGCTTCATCGTTATACAACAGCGCTAGACCATCATCGCCATTAAATTGCATCATGTAACTGCTATAGGTAGCGTCGGCCACCGCTAGCACTTCGTTACTAGCTGAACCATGGGCAATCACCCATACATCATTTGGCTGAATGGTAATGCCGTCTAGTGAGTATGTGTTATACCAGCTATTGCGATATTCGCTGGCCAACTTATAGCCATCCAGCGTGACAGCCGAGCTGCCATTGTTTGCAATTTCGATGGCCTTGTTATTACTTGAGCCTTCCACTACTTCCGATATGTAAATATCAGCGTGTGAAACCACTGGTAATAAAGCCGCCATAATTGCAGAATAATAAAACTTCTTCATGCTTCTCTCCGCAAGAGATATGACTCGAAGAATGCATCCTTTCAAGGCATCCTTCCTCGAATAACTTCACGTTGTTAGTTCAACAACAGATTTAGGCTAACTTAGAACCAGTAATAAACTTTGCTGTAGCCGTAACTGCCTTGTTCACCGCCGGTAACAAATTCAACTTTCATCTTGATGTTGCTGCGGTAGTTGTAAACCAGACCGGTAGATACCCATGAGTCATCAATCCACAAGCGGAAGCCATCATCGCCCATCTCTCGAGTTTCCGTATCAACGTCAACCTTTGTATAAACGACATTTAATGCCAGTTTGTCGTTAAAGTCATAGCCCGCCGAAGCCACGTATAATAAAGCATCAGAGGTATCGTCCGCTTCGCGTTCTTCGGCATCATATTGAGACACAAAGCCACCGAGGCGTACAGGTCCAATAAAGCCTCTTGCGTGTAGTGAATAAATATCGCCACGTTCGTCAACGGTTTCGGCAGCAACTAATACATCTACGTTATCTCCGAAGTAACCAAAGTAACCGTTAACCACTTCACCCACGCGAGAATCTGTTTTGTAATGATCCCAACCCTGAGTAGAATATGAGATACCGTATTTAAAGCTGTTAAAGCTGCCGCGGTATTTAAGTGTAGCGTCTTGGTCACCCGCTTCTCTCACTTCACCTGCACCGTCAACGGAGAAGTCACCCATTTGGTCATAGTGATCGTAAGCAGTATCGGTGCGGCCAAACTCTAGTTTGTCGCCATTGTCGAATTGCCAACCTACGTAGGCTTTATCTAGAACCATCTGGAATTCATTTTCTTTAGTCCAGGTCTGGCGTTCAAAATCCAAGTCTAGGTGCGAGTAGACATGTCCAGTTTGAACACGAATACCGTAAGACATAAAAGTATCGTCAGTGTAATAGCTGTCGTATTCCCATCTTTCACCATTGTCGTTATAGTCTTTTCCGAAATAGCCGCCCACCTCGAAGCTACCGACTAGATCGACTTTGTCACCGTTTTCCCCTTGATAAAGAGTCACGGCATTAACGCTGCTGGCCGCAAGTAGCGAGCATACTAATAGAGATAAATTGGTACGTTTCATAGTCACTTCCTGTAATAAAATTGTCCTTCATGGGACGAACTAACCCTACTTCCTTAAATGAATAAGGAAGCATTTCAGGGATAAATGGGATTATTTAGAAGCGGTTTACTCCACCGCCTCTATAAAACTAAAGCGGCGCTATTAATTAACGCTGAGGCATTTACCTGAATCACGAGCAGGAAAAACGCTATTCAAAGTAGCGTTTAGCTGCGCCCAGTCTGCTGCCATCTTATCGGCTTGAGCTTGAGTCAGTACGCTGCCAAACTTTTCTTTACGCTGTTCTTCAATGCGAGTGTAGTGGAATAGGCTTACATCTACGTCTTTGCTATCTTTATAAGCAGCATCAACATTCTTGATGTTTTTTGCAGAGTCATCAATAAATACAATCTTATCGAAGCTGCGGCCTGTTTTGTCTAAGATGTGTTGTAACATGGTGCCTTTATTCATTCCGGTGGTCATCATTACACCTTTGGAATAACTCAGTTCACGCTTGGTTACTTCTCGATATACCGGAGTTTCTTCACCCTGTGGTGCTAGTGCCGTTACGTCAAAATCGATACCTTTGCTAAGTAGTTCTCGCTCGGTTGCAGCACGATACTTAGGAGAACGAGAGGTAAGGGCAAACATGGTATAACCGTCTTTCTGCCACTGACTAACTAGACTAGGAACCGACTCTTCAGTTAATACTTGAGGGTTTAGTTCGTACAATAGGCCAATAGAGTCTTCAAAAAGGCAAGCTACTTTTTGCTCATCTGTTGGTTTTACATCAAGTTTTCCGCGCTGCCATTGGTACCAAATGTCACCACCAAGATCGACGCTGCTGGTCAAAATTGTGTTGTCGATATCTAATACCAGCAAGGTTTTGTCTACTGGATATTGCTTCAGCTCTTGTGCAAGCTTTGCGGTAATATCAGCGTAACTTGAGGTTTCGATGACTTCAGTAGAAGCCACCGCCATGCCTGAAGCGACTAACAGCGCTGCACTAATAAAATAATTTTTACTACTCATTTGTTAACTTCCCTAAACGTTGTGGAGCTTAATGACTAAGCAACTCATCTTCCTAACTGATAACATGCATAAATAGTCGGCTTAATATTAGTATTGTAAAGCCACCGCATTTTACTCTTGATCCGTCAGACTCGACGCTATGTAAACTAAGGCACCAGTAGCAGTGATGCAGTTCACACAAACCCGGACAGAGCAATCCTCGGCATGTATGTCATATTTCGTATTATTAAACTCTAATAGGGCGACTTTGATGTAAAGTGCTTTAAGCTTTGAATTGACACATTGAACTCATCAAAAAAACATCATTACCAAAAATGTTGAAAAAAACCCTCGTTTCCTGGCCTTATATTCAAGTTTTTGGAATTAGAGTAAATAAAAAGTGGAATCATTGAGATAACGAGCTAACGACTAGTTATTCACTATTTATTCAACACAAAAAGTAACAACAATTCCTAGTAAGCTCAGCTATACGACATGAAAAGTGGCTTTTATAAAAACGGTTAGCAGAATAAAAAATGCTGCGCTTATTCTGATTAAAAGCAGAAAATTCACTAAACTCGAGCCGAAAGTGCGAACAGAATAATGTGATACCAATAGCGCCTATTGCTCCAACACACCTGCTTGCCGGATCTGAGTTTTAAGCAACTTTTAAAGAGAAAGTTCTGCACAAACAGCTACGCCTATGCTCCCATCAGGGGCAAAATTTGGGCCTATAAACTTGAAAAGCTGGGTGCAATTTAGGCATAAAGTTCTATTAATTGCGGGTAATAGACTTACGCTTGAGAACATGAAACATGTGTGGTCTTTGCAGCTGCCTAGCCAGCTCGCTGATAAAGCGCTCGCGTTTACTGCACCATGAAGCTGAGCTCCAT